>CAVTHT010000007.1:0-352548 GCA_963734575.1 uncultured beta proteobacterium
GTTAAGCGTACGCTTCGGCCGCGACAACTCGTTGCGGGCAGTCAACGAGGTCATGGGGTCTTCGAGGCGGTCGAGAAGGGGTTCAGTCCCGTGTCGCGGGTGTGTTAGCGCCTGTTGATACGGACAGCGTACCAAACGACCAGCAGGGCTGCGGCGGCTGGTACGAACACCTGAAAAGCATGGCTTACCTCGAAGTGCTGCCAGAAGGCTCCCAGTCCGGATACAGGCGAGCCAAACGAAGCAGTGCCCATTGTCGCCAGGAGATAAAGTGCGAAGGCAGCGGTCGCGACAGTCACGACGAAGACGGGAACACTGGTCGGCGCGTGCACCACCCGAATGAACGCGCACGTGAACGCGGCCGACCACACTGTCGCGAGCACCGTCCGCGCGATGGGGTGGGACGTCAGCAGCGCGAGCAACGGCACGCCCAGCAGGTAGACGAGGGTGAGAGCTACCGCGGCAATCTTTCGCATGTGCGGCGAGTATCTTGGGTCCGCCGGCGTTAGCGACGCCACCTGCGGTGAGCGTACTCGCACGTTGCTGCGACGCCTTGGCTTTCGTCAATGGAAGGCGCCAGGCCGAAGGCGGACGGATGCGCTATACTTCGCGCCGCTCATTGGGGAGTAGTCGCCGCCGACCAAGGCGGGGCTGCGTCAACACACTTGGCCGTTTCAGGCCATGGCGCAGTCGGCATCGCCACACGGCGAGCGCTTGACGAGACCTTTGGCACGGCTTTCCGCTCACGGTCGGGCGGGGGATGCCGCTGCCATCGGTTTCTAAGCCGCCCGACCCGAACTGGTGCCCCATGGAAGCCTTCTTCGTTTCCGCTGGTGTTGTCGCGCTTGGTGAAATCGGCGACAAGACACAGCTCCTCGCTCTCATTCTCGCCGCCCGCTTCAAGCGGCCGCTGCCTATCATCGCCGGCATTTTGGCCGCGACGCTCGTCAATCACACCGTGGCCGGCTTGGTGGGCGCGTGGCTCACGTCGGTTCTTGGTCCGCAGCCGTTGCGCTGGATTCTCGGGCTGTCGTTCCTCGCGATGGCGGTGTGGCTGCTCATCCCGGACAAGGTGGACGCCGCGAAGGTCGCGACGGGCCGTTACGGTGTGTTCGCGACGACTCTCGTAACGTTCTTCCTCGCCGAAATGGGCGACAAGACGCAGATTGCCACGGTAGCGCTCGCCGCCCGATTCACCGACCTGTACGCCGTCGTCGCCGGCACCACGGTCGGCATGATGCTTGCGGACGTCCCCGCGGTGCTGTTCGGCGAGCGGGTCGCCCAGAAGGTGCCCGCCCGCGTGGTGCACGCCGTCGCTGCCGCCATCTTTGCCGGGATTGGTCTTATCGTCCTCGCTGGCGGGAACATGGACGCGATTGCACGCGTCGTGCACTAACCTGAACGATTAGGAGAGGCGATGCACACCCAAGACCTGTCGCAGTGGACCCACGAGCACGTATTCGACCAAGGTAATCCGGCCGGCGAACGTGGGACGCGCCTCGTAATGTGGATAACGGCCGCCATGACGGTGGTCGAGATTGTTGCCGGGTGGTGGTTCAACTCGATGGCGCTGCTCGCCGATGGCTGGCACATGAGCTCGCACGCATTGGCTATCGGATTGAGCGCATTCGCGTACGCCATGGCCCGTCGTCATGCGAACGACAACCGCTACGCGTTTGGAACCTGGAAGATTGAGGTGCTCGCCGGCTTCGCGAGTGCAGTGTTCCTGCTGGGGGTCGTCGGCATCATGCTGTTCGCGTCCGTCGAGCGCCTATTCGTACCGCAGACCATTCACTTCCAGCAGGCCATCGGCATCGCCATCGTCGGCCTCGCCGTAAACGTGGCGAGTGCCTTCATCCTTGGTGGTGCTCATCATCACCATGGACATGGTGAGCGTCAGGGACACGCTAATGACCACCATGAGCATGGACACGATGCCTACGACCTCAACCTGAAGTCCGCATACGTGCATGTCCTAGCGGATGCCGCCACATCGGTTCTGGCGATAGCGGCGCTCGCCGGTGGCCTGTTCTTCGGTTGGTCATGGCTCGACCCGGTCATGGGGCTGGTCGGCGCAGCGCTGGTCGCCAGCTGGGCGGTGGGCCTGATTCGCCAGACGAGCAAAGTGCTGCTTGACCGGGAGATGGACCATCCCGTCGTGGACGAAGTACGCGAAGTCATCGCCGCCCATGCGGAACCGGGTGACACACGAATCGCAGACCTGCACGTGTGGCGGGTGGGTCGTGAGGCATATGCCTGTGCCTTGTCGCTCGTAACCCATCACCGCGACCTGACGTCGAGCGAAGTCCGGCAGTGGCTGACGGTGCACGAGGAAATCGTGCATGTGACTATCGAAGTACACCGGTGCGCTTAAGCCGTCAGGATGAGGGGAGTTCGCCTCGCTGGCGCTCGCGCGGTGCATTTGCGCTGGAGAACAGCGCGTCCCACGAGCGGCCGTTTGCGAGCTCGCACTCTTGACGAGTGCTTGCGCCGTTCGACGACCCCTACTTGCTATCGGCGCGGCACAAACGTGAGTCGCTAAGAACGGATGCGTGGTGACTACCCGCCAATGAGTAAATAGTCTTAAAGTCGTTTACACATCTCGGCGCCAGGCGCGTGGCATCGACCGCTACCGGGATGGGCTGAGTCACGGTCCAAGCCAGGCAAAGCCGTTCATTGCGATGCATTGCGAAAAAATCGCCACGGCGTTGGTCAGCGCCCGTATAACTGGCGGGTTTTTCCGGCGCACTTGCGCCGCTGTGCGCCAGCCGACTCATGCCAACAGGTGTCGCGCTTCCTGCAATGCCGCGCCTTCGAGCGCGGGAATGAAGTCTTCCAGCTCGTTCGCACGCATGCCGACATCCGGACCTTGCGCAACCCGACGCCAGTCGCTCACGGCGCGTACCACATTGGCGAGCACGGCTCGCGCGGCTACATCATCCAGATTGAAATAGGGCGCGCTCCGTAGCAACTGTATGACCGAGGTAATGGGTCCGGTATCCTCCGAGAGCCACGTCTTCGACTCGTTCGTCTTGTCCGGAAACGGATTCAAGTCGAACGCTGGCGACAGTCGCCACTGGCCGCCTCCAACGTGCAAGAAGCCGATGTTTTGCAGATGGTCGTCGACGTTGAGGATGAGGTGGTTGAACGCCAGCCGTCGCCACAGCTCGCGGGCGTCCTTGACGGGGTCCGCGCATCGCGCGCGTATCGCATCGACGACCTCGGTATACGCGCGCTCCTCACTGCGCCGCGCCTGCAGCACGGAGCTTCCCGAGATGTAAGGGATGCGTCCCTGGTCGGCGGTGCGGTCGAAGCGGTCGACGAGCGCAACCGGACTGTCCGCGATAACCACGATGCGTGCCGTCGCAGCGTCGATGCCCGCCGCGGTCGCCAGCTGCAGTGCGAGCACCTCTGCGCGGGTCACGCTCCGCGTGTCGCTGATGCTTGGGAACTTGGCGAGCGCCAAGCGGCCGTTGTCGTGCAACACCGTGCACTTTGGGCGCATGCCGCCGAGCGACGTACCCTTGCCCAACAGGTATTGCAGGTCGGCAGCCGTCTCCTCGCTGCGCTCCACGGCGCGCGAGGCGGCGAGCATGTGCTCGAGTTCGAGCATGGGCGGCGTGCACCGGCGGCCTTCGTCGACCGTGCGAAGATAGCCACCGTCTGCCGCGCGCAAGCGCAGGGCGCCGACGCGACTGAAGTCGTCGACCGCGCACAGGTAATCCAGTTCAGTGAGCGTCCGCAGCTCGGGATTGCGCTGGCGCTCCTTGGCGTGAGCACGAGCAATGACGCGACGTCCCCAGGCGTCTGGCTCCGTGTCGGCCAGCGCCAAGAAGAATGTTGAGTCCGCTTGGCTCGGCGGGCGTCGCGTTTGATAGCCACCGTTGAGGGGCAGGTCGGGTGAGATTTCGAAGCACTCGGGACTCGCCAGCCACCCGTTGTCGTAGCCGAAGCCCGAGTACTCGCGCGCACCGGCTTGGTGGTACGTGAGGCGACCGGCCAGCAGCCCGGCCTTACCCACGCAGACATCGAGTTCGCTCGTGGTGGTGGCGGGCTGGAAGCGCTTCGTCATAGCGCCCCGCTTTCCGAAGAACGCTTGGGCGCGCGCACGCGCTTGGGCAGGGCTTCATCAGCGAGCGCTAAGCCCAAGGGGTCGTTGGCACTGTCGAGGATAGTCTGCAGTTTGGCTAGTTCGCCAAAGACGTGCAGCGTGCGCGCGAAATGCTGGAGGGCCGTCCCAGGGTAGCCCTCCTCCATGCGCTTGACGGTTGCCGAGGAAGCGCCAATGCGCTCGGCGAGCATGGCCTGAGACCAGCGTCGGCGACGACGGGCAAGCGAGATATCCGTGCCCAGCTGGCGCAAGGCACGCGCGACCGGAGTTGGGAGTGGCGACGCGAGCGAGGTCATATAAGAGCCCTTACCGCGCTTTGTGGCGCGTATTTGACATCTTAGCGGTTCAGCGAACCGCCGTCAAGCTTGGCCTGATTTTAAGTATCACACTTGAGCTATAACGGCGCTATATCGGTCATATGTGCAACCTATTCCGATTGCGGGTGAGCGGAACGCACAGAAGGCCTCCGCACCGGAGTCGTGACGATGACCGCGGTGACACTCGAGGCGCTGCGACGCATGCTGGCCGCGCCGCCGACACCATCTGTCACACGCAGTGCGTCGGAGCGGCGTGCGCATAACAGAGTAGGTCCTTTGACTGAGGCGGGATGCCCCAAGCGTTCCCGCTAAGCTGTGGTCATCTGTCACCACCGAGTGAGAGAAAGGCCGCAACGCGCTGCTGCACACGACGCTTGGAGTTCCCAGGATCTGGTGGACAGGGTAGAAGATCCGGATTCATCTGAGGTCCGCCACCATGTCTACCAAGTTAAGCGCGGGACGAGTTCGACAGACCTACCGGTTCATTGAGAAGCATCGAAAGCAATTCAGCGTGCAGCAGATGTGCCGGGTCCTTGAAGTCGCACCCAGTGGCTACTACGAGTGGTTGAAGCAGCCCCTTTCGAATCGCGCTCAAGAGGATGCCAGGTTGCTTCGTCTCATCCGGGCTTCCTTCAACGCGAGCCACGGCATCTATGGAGCTCCGCGCGTCTTTCTCGACCTTCGAGAAGCGGGAGAGACCTGCAGCAAGCATCGGGTGGCACGCCTGATGCGCGAGAATGGGCTGAAAGCGCTGCACGGCTATCGAACGCGCCGAATATCGATCGGCAAACCGTCGGTGCTAATTGCGAACGTGTTGCAGCGCCAGTTCACCGTCTCCCGGCCCAATAAGGTCTGGGTGACGGATATCACCTATATTCGAACCTGGCAGGGCTGGCTGTACCTGGCCGTGGTGATGGACCTCTTCTCTCGCAAGGTCGTCGGCTGGTCCACCAGCCCGACGATCCACCGCGAGGTGGTGCTCGATGCCGTGCTGAAGGCCGTTCGACGTCGACATCCGCGTGGTACGTTGATCCACTCTGATCAGGGCACCCAATACGGTAGCGACGCGTGGAGGCGCTTCTGCCAGTCAAACCGCCTGGAGCCAAGTATGAGTCGCAAGGGCAATTGCTGGGACAACGCCGTCGCGGAATCCTTCTTCGGTAGCTTGAAGAAGGAGCGCATCAAGAAGCATATCTACAAGACACGCGCTCTCGCGACCCAAGACATTTCCGACTACATCGAGACGTTCTACAATCGAACACGCCGGCATACGCATGTTGGTGGAATCAGCCCAGAGGAATTCGAGGCCACCTTTGCATCGCGCGGGAAGGGTGTCCACTGAATCCTGGGAACTTCACGGGTTGTCGTCGGTCCAGAGCTCGGCGAACACAGCGCGACGAATGCTTTCAATCGCGTTGACAAGAGCGGCGTTCTTAGGCTTACCGGTCTTCTTGCTGTTCTCCTCCATGAACGCCCGAACTCTTTTCTCAAGAGCCGAGAAGCGACCCTCCGGTACGCTAATGACTGCGATTTCATGGTCGGCGTGCTGTGTCACCGCCAGGAGTTCGACACCGTCTCGCTTCCACTCGAGCTTCGTAAAGTCCAAGGTACCAGGAGGACGAATTTCAATGGCTAGCGTGGAGTTCGCATCCGGGGCAGCCCCTGCCGGGCTCGCTCGGCGGCCACCGCGGCAGCGCCACTTTCGACAGCCCGTATCTGGGCTAGGAGCTCCTCGCCGTGTGCTTGGCGAGGACGCTTGGGTGGCTCCTGCCTTCGCGGAGTGAGCGTCGATTTAAACTCGAGTGCTTCCGCCGCAACTTGGGCGAGCAAATGCGGTAAACCTTCGATTGCCATCCCCTCCCCTTGGCGCGACTGCGCGCGCCTGCGAGCAACTATTCTTTAGAAGCGGCTCGCTCCTCGAGATGTTGCACGACTGCTTCGAACGTGACGTGTTGAACACGGTCAAGAACTGCATCTTTCGCCGCATCAAGACAGGCCTTCTCGATGTCGGCGTGAGATTTTCCTCGTGCGAATGGCACCGTTGCCCCGAAATCAAAGGATTTGGACACAAACAAGCTGAGGCGATTGCGAATCAACAGTTCGGCTTGTTCGTCGTCGGGGGCGTCATACCGAATCACATCGTCGAAACGACGGAAGAGGGCCGCGTCCAAGTCTTTGGCGTTGTTGGTGGCCGCCACTATTACGCTGTCAGAAACATCCTGCTCGATGAGCTGAAGAAACGCATTAAGCGTTCGTCGCATTTCCGCGACGTCGTGTTGCGCGCCACGCTGTAGTCCCAACGAATCGAATTCGTCGAACAAGTACACACCTCTGCTGGAGCGCATGGCATCAAAGACCAAACGCAATTTCGACGAGCTTTCTCCCATGAACTTCGTGATGAGGCTGTCGAACCGAACGACAAAGAGAGGGAGTCGCAACTCTTGCGCCAAGACACCGGCAGTCATTGTCTTTCCGGTGCCCGGTGGTCCCACCAACATCAGCTTGCGACGAGGCGACAGTCCATGCGACCGCAGGGTGTCTGCTTGGCGCTGCTCGGTCAGTACACGTTGCACCTTTCTTCGCACTTGTGACGACAGCACCATCTCGTTCAGGTGGGTCCGCGGGTAACTCGCACTCAGCAGCTCCGCGAGCTCGCCTCTTGGCTGGGCGAGCGGAGTGGGGCGCGAAACCTGGCGCGCGCGGCGCAAAGCTTTGGCCTCGTCAATCAAATCACGCATCTCCGTGGCGAGCTTCGAATGCCCCCTGCGCGCCTCATCCGCGGCCACCTGCACTCGCGACAGAGTAGAAACGCTCGGTGTCCTCACCAGCGTATGCCTGAAGTAACGCCTTTATTTGGTCGGAGCGGGCCATGGCTTGGGTCGATTCTGCGCAGTATAGACAGCTAGCTTCGGCGATTTGTTATTCCACTATAGCATAACTATGCTACTATTGCATATGTGGACGCAAGTTATCCGACGACCCAGGGCGAGCTCATTCGAACCGCGCGTGGGCTCCTCACGCAAACCGTCTTTGCGCGCGAACTGGGCGTGACCCAACCCGCGCTGTCGAAGTACGAAACGGGGCGCTTAGGAGCACCCGTTGCTGTCATCGACTATTGCCTTCGAAAGGTCGCGGTGCGACAAACTAACGATGAAGACAGCGACGCACTAAAGGCAGCACTCAATTCGGCACGACACATCGTTGCTGTGCTGGAACGCGCAGCGCTCCCGAGCAGTCGCGACGAACGTGGGCGATGAGTCCACTCGTTGTTACGGTCGGCGGCCACTCAAACACCTTCGCCATTGCGAGGCAATGTGTGGGCGCGGGCTCACCGTACCGCGCCGCCGTGGCAGTGCATCGCCGGTTCAGTTGGGCGCCCACGCGACAGCAGCGATTGCTGAGCCCCCCGGCGCATCCGCACCGGCTGGGGCAGTGGTAAGCGTGTGGGGCTGCGCCGCGGTGTCTTGTGGACGCTCTTGGCGCGACCTGCGGCCCAACCATGGGTCACGGACATCTCGCGCGCTTCGCGGGGTGCGGAGTGAGCCGAGCCGTCCTACGTAGTACGGACGATGCCAATGGCGCGCAGTAGGCGGCTGGTCTCCGCCGTCGTGTAGAGCACGTCGTCGACGGTCACGAACCGCGCGTGCGCAACGTTGAGGCGAACCGGATACAGTCGATGGAAGGTTTCGCGAACGCTTTCCGGACGGCCGAACACTGGCTGGAACAGCGCTTCGAAGTCGTCGCGGCGGCAGATGATACCTTCGTAATCGGTGAAGTCGGCCCCATCAATCAGTGCGGCATGAGGCCTGCCGCTTTTGCGCGAAGCTTCATAGTTCTCTTGCCATCGTGCGTAGACCTTCGGCGGTAGCCGCTTCTTCGGCCAATTCGGCCCGTGATGCCTGGTCATTACATCGTTGATGAAGGTCCTGAGCTCGCGCTCCACGCGATGAAGAAGCCGCTGGCAATGAAGAACTCGCCGCATTGCGGCCGCCGCGACGGGGTCAGCTTCCGCGGGAATCAAGGACTCAAGGCGCGGGTCCGCGACGTAGTCGTCGCTGAGACCGGCATCCGAGAGCCCGCGTGAGAAGACGCTCTCAGGAAAGTCCGTCAGAGACGCGTCGAGCCCGCGCTCCAGATAGATACGGGTTCGGGCAGTGACATCGAGGAGTTCGATGTCGGGAATCACAGACCGCTCGCGCCAATCGCCTAGGTCAACGCGTAGCGCAGCAGTGAGGCGGTCCTCGTACGTTTGAACGTGCTGGAACGCGAAGCCAATGCTTTGCAGCTCGGTGAAAGCACGTACCGACGCGCGCTCGTTTGCCAATCGCGCCCACGGTTCTTGCAGATTGTGCAACGCGGCCGCGAGGTAATCCGGTGAAGATGGCGAGACCAGTTTAGCTGTATCTGAGGCGCTGCCCCTGCCGAGCAGCGCGTCGAGCTCGACAGCGCTCGGTTGACCGAACGCCAGGTGGTCGCGCTCCAACGCTTGGCGGGCTTGTTCAATGCTGGTCTGAAATTCGAGCGCTTCCTGAATGCAGCCCAGGCTCGGCTCCGGCAATGCGCTCAATTGCTCAGCCAGTGCTGCGGCATTCGCCTGCAGACGTTGCGTGGGCTCGGTGAGGTCGGCAAGGGCGCGCTGCGCGTCCTTGAGTTGCAAATGAAACTGCAGGGAATCGGGCAGCGCGAGCTGGATGTCAACGCCCAGCTTCTGTTCGAACTGCCGACGCATCTCGATGGCGTCAACGAGGTAGGTCGGCAGAATCCGCTGCAGCGGCTGCTGGAGGAGCAGCATGCGTTCGAGTTCGCGGAGTGGCTTCAACAAGCGGTCGAACTCCTCCTGCTGCCGCAGGAGCCGACGCATCCATTCGTCGTCTGGTGCACCCGGCAATACCATGTTCACCCTCGTTGCGCCGGCCCAGCTTACCGGGCCAACGACGCCGGCTCGAACGCGGGAGTGCGCTCCCGTTGTGACCAGGTGTGCGCGTCTTAGCGCACCTCCAGAACGCCTCTGCACGTGCAAATCTTGTTCATGACAGGCACGATTAGCCGGTTTAGGAGTCTGTTCGCAGTTTGGGTCTTTGTTAGGAGTTCACAACAGAATTACATGCATTCCGCAGACGACGCGTTAGAACTCTGTTCGCAGTTCGCAAAAAACGTTACCCGCACCCAGCGTCGGCACTCTGTTATGAGAGTGAGCTATTTTTTCGCGCCTGCAGTCTATTCCCTTCGCCCACTAGAAGGCGCCGTGCGGTCGCCTCACTCCACCGTAACCGACTTCGCGAGATTCCTCGGCTTGTCGACGTCCGTCCCGCGGATCACCGCTGTGTGATACGCGAGGAGTTGCAGCGGGATCACGTGCACGATCGGCGAGAGCTGGCCGCGATGCTCCGGCAACCGGATCACGTGCACGCCTTCGGAAGGCTGCAGGTGGCTGTCGAGATCGGCGACCACGTAGAGCTCGCCGCCGCGCGCGCGCACTTCCTGCAGGTTCGACTTGAGCTTTTCGAGGAGCGCGTCGTTCGGCGCGATGGCCACGACCGGCATCGACGAGTCCACCAGCGCGAGCGGTCCGTGCTTGAGCTCGCCGGCCGGGTACGCCTCCGCGTGGATGTACGAGATCTCCTTCAGCTTCAGCGCGCCTTCCAGCGCGATGGGGTAGTGCAGCCCCCGGCCGAGGAAGAGCGCGTTGTGCTTGCGGGCGAACTGCTGCGCCCACGCGATGATCTGCGGCTCAAGGGCGAGCGCGCCCTGCAGCGCGGCCGGCAGGTGACGCAGGCGTCGGATCCACTCGGCCTCGGCCGCTTCGTCGAGTCGGCCGCGCAGCTTCGCGAGGGTCAGCGTGAGCAGCATCTCGGCGACGAGCTGGGTGGTGAACGCCTTCGTCGATGCCACGCCGATCTCGGTGCCGGCGCGCGTGAGGTAGGAGAGGGCGGTCTGCCGCACCATGGAGCTCGTCGCGACGTTGCAGATCGCGAGCGTGCATTCGTGCCCCAACGACTTGGCGTGCTTCAGCGCGGCCAGTGTGTCCGCGGTCTCGCCGGACTGCGACACGACGACTACCAGCGCGTTGGGATTGGGCACCGTGTCGCGGTAGCGGTACTCGCTCGCGATCTCGACCTGGCAGGAGATGCCCGCCAGGGATTCGATCCACTGCTTGGCGACGAGGCACGAGTAGTAGCTCGTGCCGCAGGCGAGCATCAGCACGCTGTCGACGCGGGCGAGGATTTCGGCCGCTTTCGCACCGAACAGCGCGGGCTCGATGCGCGTGATGCCTTCGAGGGTCTCGGCCACGGCGCGCGGCTGCTCGAAGATCTCCTTCTGCATGTAGTGCCGGTAGGGCTCGAGCTGCACGGCGTCGCTCGACGCGGCGATGTTCACGACCGGGCGCTCGACGCGCGCGCCGCTCGCGTCGTAGATGACGTAGCCCTCGCGGCGGATGTCGGCGACGTCGCCTTCGTCAAGGTACGCCACGTGACGCGTAACGGACAGCAACGCAGCGGCGTCGGAGGCGAGGAAATGATCATCCTCACCGATGCCGACGACGAGCGGGCTGCCCTGTCGGGCGCCGACGACCCGCCCCGGCTCGCGCGTCGAGATCACGGCGATGGCGTACGCGCCCTGGAATTGCGCCACGGCAGCCTGCACCGCGCGCAGCAGGTCGCCGCATCCATCCGCATGCCATTGTGCGTGGACGAGATGGGCGATGACCTCGGTGTCGGTCTGCGTGGCGAAGTTGTAGCCGCGCTCCTTGAGCTCGCTGCGCAGCGCCTCGAAGTTCTCGATGATCCCGTTGTGCACGACGGCGATCTCGCCGCCGGAGACGTGCGGATGCGCGTTGGTCGGTGTAGGCGCGCCGTGCGTGGCCCAACGCGTGTGGGAGATGCCGGTCGTTCCGGCAAGACCCGACGATTCGGCCTGCTTCGCGAGATCCGCGACGCGCGACGTCGTCACGAGCCGCGACAGCTCCATGCCCGCAGCCGCCGAGCCGTTGACGTTGCGCAGTATGGCAAGCCCCGTGGAGTCGTAGCCGCGGTACTCGAGCCGCCGGACGCCGTCGATCAGCACCGGCACGATGTTGCGATGGGAAGTGGCGCCTACGATGCCGCACATGGTGGGGTCTCCGGTGGGCGGGTGATGTGGCCGCGCCTCATGGCTGTCTCAGTCGGGGAGGATTGAGGCCGTTCACCCGCTGGCAGTCGGTGAGTGCCGTACCGCGCAGGCCGTTGCAGGCCTCGGCCTTCTCGGCAGCCCGATTGTGCGCTTCGCACATGGCGCGCGCAGCCCTCGGCGCCTTGCTGCAATCCTCGGTCACGGGGACGAAGCGGTTCTCACGCTCGCAGGCGGCGCGCTCGCTGCGTTCGAGACTGCCGCATTTCGCCTGCAGCTCGTTGACGCCTTCGCAGCGGGCTTGGAGGCCGGGCGGCAGCTCGCGGCAATCGACCTGCGCTGCGACACCGCCGCTCGCGAGCAGCGCGATCGCCGCGCACGACGCCGCGAGTGCATGACGAATGGCGGATGGACGCAACATGATCATGCCTTCCGCTTCACCGGCCGCTTCCAGCCCGCGACGGACACCTGCCGTGCCCGCGAGACCGTGAGGGCGTCGGGCGGCGCGTCCTTGGTGAGCGTGGTGCCCGCGCCGAGGGTCGCATTGCGGCCCACGGTCACGGGCGCGACGAGCTGGGTGTCCGAGCCGATGAAGGCGCCGTCTTCGATCACCGTGCGGTGCTTGTTCGCGCCGTCGTAATTGCACGTGATGGTGCCGGCGCCGATGTTCACGTCCGCGCCGACGGTGGCATCGCCGACGTAGGCGAGATGGTTCGCCTTGCTGCGCTCGCCGACCGTAGCGGCCTTCACTTCCACGTAGTTGCCGATGTGCACCTCGGCGGCGAGCTTCGCGCCAGGGCGCAGGCGCGCGTACGGCCCGATGCGGCAGGCGTCGCCGATGGCGGCCTCGTCGCAGTGGGAGAACGCCGCCATGACGGTGCCGGGCCCCACCGTCGTATTGCGCAACACGCAATGCGGGCCGATCTCCGCGTTGTCGCCGAGCACGACGTCGCCCTCGAACACGCAGCCGACATCGATGCGCACGTCACGCCCGCAATGAAGATTGCCGCGAATGTCGATGCGGTCGGGATCCGCGATCCACGTGCCGGCGAGGAGCAGCGCATCGGCGCGGCGGCGCTGCAGGATGCGCTCGAGGGTGACGAGCTGGCCGCGATCGTTGATGCCACGCACGTCGCGCTCGTCGGCCACGCAGCGCGACACCACCGGAATGCGATCGCGCACCGCCATCGCGACGATGTCGGTCAGGAGGAACTCGCGTTGCGCGTTGTCGTCGCGCAGTGCCGCGACCCACCGGCGCAGGTGCGCGGACGGCGCCGCGAGCATGCCGCTGTTGATCTCGTCGATCGCGAGCTCGCGCGGACCGGCATCCTTCTCCTCGACGATCGCGCGCACGGTGCCCGACTCGTCGCGCACGATGCGTCCGAGCCCCCGCGGATCGGGCACGCGCGCGGTCAGGAGTGCGAGCGCGCCATCGCGGGCGGCCGTGACCAGCGCCTCGAGATCGGCCGGCTGCACGAGCGGCGCGTCGCCGATCATGACGAGGGTCACGCCGCTTTCGGGCAGGGCTTCGAGTGCGTGCTTCACGGCATCGCCGGTGCCGCGCGGCGGATCCTGGCGCACGAGCACGAGCTCCGCCGTGTCGAGCGCGGCCTGCACGCGGTCGCCTTCGTGACCGATCACCAGCGCCACGCGCTCGGGGGCGAGGGCGCGTGCGGCGTCGAGCACGTACTCGATGATCGGGCGCCCGGCGAGGCGGTGCAGCACCTTGGGAAGGGCAGAGTGCATGCGCTTGCCCTGACCGGCGGCGAGCACGATGACATGGAGGGATCGGGACGGCACGAGCTGCAGTGATTCGGGGGGAGTCGAGACACTCGATGATACGTCATCGGCCTCTTCGGCCTCGACCTGAGGCCGACCTGCGCACCGGGCGGTGCCGCAGGCGGCTTGTCGGCGACAACACGTGCGGCGCAGGTCGCCGGCCAGGCGGTTTTTCCCGCCGGGATGCGTGCGGTAAACTGCGCGCAACGCGCTGCCGGTCGCGACCACCAAAAACCCATCCCCGGCCCATCCTCAGGAGGAACCATGCGCCTTACCCGTTGGCTTGTCGCGACCGCGCTGCTGCTCGGCCTGTCCGGCCTGACCCTGCCGGCGAGCGCCGCCGGATGCCTGCAAGAATCGCGGCGAGCTCGATACGATGTTCTGCGACAGCAACAACGACATGGTGGCCGACCCGCCGGCGGACGCGAAGAAGTGGAAGAATCCCGTCCACGATCGTCTTCACGTACACCCCGGTCGAGGATCCGGCGGTCTACGAGAACATTTTCAAGCCGTTCACGACGCATCTTTCGTCGTGTCTCAACAAGAAGGTCGTGTTCTATCAGGTGCAGTCCAATGCCGCGGAGATCGAGGCGATGCGCTCGGGCCGGCTGCACGTCGGCGGGTTCTCGACCGGTCCGACGGCCTTCGCGGTCAACCTCGCCGGCGCGGTGCCGTTCGCCGTGAAGGGCGACGCGAGCGGCTTCCAGGGCTACAACCTGATCGTCATCGTCAAGGCGAACTCGCCGTACCAGAAGATGACCGACCTCAAGGGCAAGAAGGTCGCGCACACCTCGCCGTCGTCGAATTCCGGACACCTCGCGCCGCTCGCGCTCTTCCCGGCACTCAGGGCCTCACGCCCGACAAGGATTACAAGATCATCTTCTCGGGCAAGCACGACCAGTCCGTCATGGGCGTCAATTCCGGCGATTACGACGCGGCGGCGGTGGCCTCGGACGTGTTCCATCGCATGGCCGAGCGCGGGCAGGTCAAGGAAAGCGATTTCCGCGTCATCTACCGCAGCCAGAAGTTCCCCACGTCGTCGTTCGCGTACGCGCACGACCTCGACCCGAAGCTCGTCGACAAGATGCTCGGCTGCTTCTACGACTACCGCTTCCCGCCGGAGATGAAGAAGGCTTTCGACGGCGCCGACCGCTTCTTCCCGATCAACTACAAGACCACGTGGGAAGTCGTGCGCGCGGTGGCCAAGGGCTCCGGCCAGGGCTTCGACAAGGCGACGTACGAGAAGGAAGTCGGCGCGCGAAGCCGCCGAAGCCGCCGCGAAGAAGAAGTGATGCCGCACGAGAGTGCCGCAAGGCGCGCGCGATGCTGACGCTGCGCGGCCTCTCGAAGTCCTACGTCGCCGGCGTGCCGGTGCTGCAGGACGTCAACCTCGAGATCGCGGCGCGCGGCATCACCGCGATCATCGGCGCGTCGGGTACCGGCAAGTCCACCCTCATCCGGTGCATCAACCGGCTGGTGGAGCCGACCTCGGGCGCGATCCTGTTCGAGGATCAGGACCTCGCGCGGCTGTCGGGCGCTGCACTGCGCCGCGCGCGGCGCCACATCGGCATGGTGTTCCAGGAGTACAACCTCGTGGAGCGCCTCACCGTCATGGAGAACCTGCTGTCGCGGGCGCCTCGGCTACGTTTCGGCATGGCGCGCGTGGCGGCGCCGGTTTCCGCCGGAGGACGTGCAGCGCGCCTTCGAGCTTCTCGACCTCGTGGGCCTCGTCGACATTCGCCACCCAGCGCGCCGATGCGCTTTCGGGCGGCCAGCGCCAGCGCGTCGGCATCGCGCGTGCCGTGATGCAGGAGCCGCACGCTGATGCTCGCCGACGAGCCGACATCGTCGCTCGATCCCAAGACGTCGGTGGAGATCATGGAGCTCCTCACCGACATCGCGCGCTCCCGCGGGAATCCCGGTGCTGGTCAACATGCACGACGTCGAGCTCGCGAAGCGCTTCGCCGATCGCATGTCGGGATGTCGGACGGACGCATCGTGTTCGACGGCCCGCCCGACGCAGCTCGACGATGCACACGCTCAGTACCATCTACGGCGGCGAGGGCTGGCTGCACTGAGCGCCGGCCTGCGCCGTCCGCGAATCGCCCGCATGGCCGCCACTGCCGAGACCCTCGCCGCGCCGCGCGACCCGTTCGCACCGCAGCCTGTGGCCGCGCTTTGCCGTGGTCGCGCTCGCGGTCTACGTCGTGTGGGCGTGCGCGCAGATGGAGATCTCGTGGGCGCGCGTCGAGACGGGCCTCGAGCAACGCGTCGCGCTTCTTCTGCGCGGCTCTTCCCGCCGAACTTCCACGCGCTGGGACATCCTCGTGAAGGGCCTGCTGGAAAGCCTGCGAGATCGCCGTCCTCGCCTCGGCGCTCGGGATCGTCCTGGCCGCTGCCGATCGGTCTTTGCGCCGCGCGCAACCTGATGCCGGCCTGGGCCACCTGGCCGGCGCGGTTCGTGATCGTCGGCCACGCGCTCGTTTCATCCCGGTGATCGTCGCGATCCTGTTCGTGAAGGCGGTCGGGTTCGGCGCGCTCGCAGGGGTTCTCGCGCTCACGGTGGCGAGCATCGGCTTCATCGGCAAGCTCTTCACCGAGGCCATCGAGGAGATTTCGCTCAAGCAGGTCGAGGCGGTGCGCGCGACCGGGGCGTCGTTCACGTCGGTGCTCGCGTTCGGCGTGCTGCCGCAGGTGTTCTCGCGCTTCATCGGCTTCGCCACCTACCAGCTCGATTCGCAACCTGCGCAATTCCACCATGGTCGGGCATCGTGGGCGCCGGCGGGATCGGCGGCACGCTCTTCGCAGCGTTCCAGCGCTTCGACTACGACTTCGTGTGCGCGATCCTGCTCTCGATCATCAGCATCATCATGATCGGGGAGATCCTCGCGACCGCGGTGCGCAAGATCTTCATCGGCAACGCCACGTTCGCCGACCTCCTGCGCCGTGGCCGGAGCGTGCCGCGCCCCGAGCCGCTGCAGGACGACTAGGGATAGCGCAGGCCGAGTAGCGATGGAGCAGGTCGCCCCCCGGCTCAATCCGGTGCCGCGCGAATGGCGGCGGTTCACGCCGGCGCAGCGCCTCACGCGTTTCGCGGTGTATCTCGTGATGGTGGCGGCGATCGTGGCCTCGATCCGCACGATAGAGGTAATTCCCGAGTTCCTGGCCGACGCGCCGGAGCAGATGGTCGACCTGATGACGCGGATGTGGCCGGTGGACTGGGGCCACTACCGCGGCGACGTGCACGACGCGATGATCGAGACCGTAAACATCGCTTCGCTCGGCACGCTGCTGTCGCTCGTGCTCGCGATTCCCGTCGGCATCCTCGCCGCGAACAACCTGGTGCCGTCCACGCTCGCTCAACCTGCTCGCGAAGCTGATCCTCGTGTCGTCGCGCTCCGTGAACTCGCTCGTGTGGGCGCTGCTCTTCGTCGGCATCTTCGGCCCCGGAGCGCTCGCCGGCACGCTTGCCATCGCCTTTCGCTCGATCGGCTTCGTGGGCAAGCTCTGCGGCGAAGCGCTCGAGGAGGCGCAGCGCGGGCCAATCGAGGCGCTGACCGCGGCAGGCGCGCCGTGGATGTCGCGTCTCGTGTTCGGCTACTGGCCGCAGATCAAGCCGGCCTTCTGGTCCATCGCGCTCTTCCGCTGGGACATCAACGTGCGCGAGTCGGCGGTGCTCGGCCTCGTCGGCGCCGGCGGCATCGGCATGGTGCTCGATACCGCGCTCAACCTCTTCCAGTGGCCGCGCGTCGCGCTGATCCTGGTGGCGATCTTCGCAGTCGTGGTGATCGCGGAAGTCGTCGTCACCCAGCTGCGCAAGCGCATCATCTGACCGGCCCGGCACACGCCGTCGAGTGCCGCGGCGCGAGCGCGACGGCGCTCCGGTATGCTGCGGTGCATGGCAATCATCGCCGTCTACAACCAGAAGGGCGGCGTGGGGCGCACCACGACGGCGCTCAACATCCTCGCCGCGGTCGCACAGCGCGGACGCCGGCCGTGGGGCATCGACCTCGATCCGCAGGCGCAGCTCTCGCAGGTGTTCGACGTCCGCGCGCGCGCCGCCGACTCGATGTTCGCGTTCTTCGCCAATGGCGTCCCGCTCGCGCACCTCGCGCAGATCACGCGCAGCGGCGTGGTGCTGTGCCCGGGCCACCCGGAGCTCGCCAAGCTCGACGCGATGCTGGGACGAAGCCTCGATGTCGTGATGCGCCTGCGACACGCGCTGCGGCAGCCGGACGTCGCCACCGGGCCGGTGGTGATCGACTGCGGGCCGCTGCTGAACGTGCTGTCGCTCAACGCGCTGCTGGCCTGCGACGTGGCGCTGGTGCCGGTGTCCTGCGAGTTCCTGGCGGTACGCAGTGCCGCGGAGGTCGAGCGCGCGCTGAACGCGCTGCAGCCCGTGCTGAAGCAGCGCGTCGAACGCCGCTACGTGCTCACGCGCTACACGGACGGAGCGCGCATGAGCGAGGAGGCGGCTGCGCGCCTGCAGGCGGCGGTGCCCGCAGGCGAAATCTGCGCGACACGCATCCGCGATGCCATCGAGCTCGCGGAGAGTCCCCTCGCCGGGCTCGACGTGTTCCGGCACGCACCGGACAGCGCCGGCGCCGCCGACTATCAGGCGCTGGTGGACGAGCTCACCGCGGCGGGCTTTCTTTCGTAGCGCGGCACGCGGCCGATGTGAGCGCCCGCTCGCAGCTTAGCGACGGGCCGCCGGCTGCACGCTCAACCCCGCTTCGCGCGCCATCACCGCCGGCTCCTGCCGCGGCTCGCGCAGCGCTGCCACGATGGCTTCGGCCACCGCCGCGGACGACTGCGGGTTCTGGCCGGTGACGAGATTGCCGTCGCGGACGACGAACGACGTGAACGGACGGGCGCACTCGAAAATGGCGCCGAGTTCGCGCAGGCGCGTCTCGAGCAGGAAGGGAACGGTGTCGGTCAATCCGACTTCCGCTTCCTCGGCATTGGTGAAGCCGGTGACGCGTCGCGCGCCGACCAGCGCCTTGCCATCGGCGCGCACGGCGCCGACCAGACCCGCCGGACCGTGACAGACGGCAGCGACGATGCGTCCCTCGTCGTAGGCCCCGGCAACGGCACGCGCGAGGGTCTCGTCCGAAGGCAGGTCCCACATCGTGCCGTGACCGCCGGGGAGGAAGATCGCCGCGTACTCCGCCGTGGAACGTCCGGCAAGCCGCGGCGTGTTCTCGATCGCAGCCATCGCCGTGCGATCGTCGAGGAAGCGCTGCACGCTGCGCGGGCGCCCGCCTTCCTCGAGACTGCGCGGATCGAGCGGCACCTTGCCGCCCGCCATCGACACGATGTCGACGTCGCAGCCGGCGTCCCGGAACACCCAATACGGTGTCGCGAGCTCCTCGAGCCACAGTCCGGTGGGCTTGCCCGTCGCGCCGAGCCGGTCGTGCGACGTGGTGACGATCAGGACGCGTTGCGAATCCATGCGGACCTCCATGCGGGAAGGTCCGTTGGAACGGGATCAATCCGGCGTAGTTCCTCCGAGCAGGAACCGGGCGAGCTCGGCGAAACCCGCACCGGCCTCGTGCCGCGTCACGTACGCCGGCGGCGTCTCGATGCGGTCGAGGCATGCGCGCACGTTGGCGACACCCACCGACAGCGGGAAGAACCCGAACATCGGTGCGTCGTTGGGCGAATCGCCGACGAAGACGAAGCGCTCCCGCTCGCGCTCGAGGTCGATGCCGAACGACTCGGAGAGGAGCGTGCGTGCCATCGCCAGCTTGTCGTAGCGCCCGAACCAGCCATTGACGTGGATGGAGCTCACCTTGGCGGTCATGCCTTCCGCTTCCATGAGCGCGACGATGCGGTCGACGGCGCTGCGCGGCAGCGGCGGGACATCCTCGCAGAAGTCGATTGCGATATCGGTCTCGCGGTAGCGCTGGTCGGAGGCGAAGGCGCATCCCGGCACCATGCGCACGATGCGCTGCCCGATCTCGTCGAGCCGGGCGCGGTGCGCGACGCGCTCCGCCTCGCTGGTCGTGAAACGCCGCACGAGCTTGCCGCTCGGCTGGTCGTAGCGCATCGCGAGGGCGCCGTTCTCGCCGATGACGGCGTCCACCGGCCACATGCGTGCGATGTGATCGCACCAGCCGGCGGGCCGGCCAGTGACCGGGATGACGAGCAGCCCGGCCGCACGCAGGCGCTCGAGGGCGCCGTACGCTTCGGCCGTCAGCTTGCCGTGCGTCGTCAGCGTGTCGTCGATGTCGGTCAGGACGCCGCGGACCGCCTGCCGCTGCGCCGCGGGCATCGACTCGAGCGGCGCGAGCGCTTGGCTCATCGCCGCGGCGCTCGCGGACGGGCCTCCGGCGTCACGCCGGGCTGCCCTGCGCGATCGTGCGCTCCACGTACGCCGTGACCGCATTGCGCTGCGCGCCGGTCATGCCGAGCCCGGCCTTGGTGCGCCGCCACAGCACGTCCTCGGCGGAGGTCGCCCATTCGTGCTGCAGGAGGTAGTCGATCTCGAGCGCGGTGAGGCCTTCGCCGAAGTGGCGGCCGAGGTCGGAGGCGCGGCGCACGTCGGCCAGCAGGTCGAACCCGCGCGTGCCGTGCCGGCGGAAGATGCCACGCACGGCCTCGCCCGGCAGGAAGGCGTAGCGCCGCGCGGTGTCGGCGAGAAACGCGCCGAGATCGGCGTCGGGCAGGTCGCCGCCCGGCAGCACGGCGCCTGCCGTCCAGCTCGGCTTCATGTCCGGAAAGAACGGCCGCAGCTCGGAGAGCGCGTGCTCCGCGAGCTTGCGGTAGGTCGTGAGCTTCCCGCCGAAGATGGAGAGCGCCGGCGCGCCGGCGCCTTCGGCCGCACGGTCGAGCTTCAGGACGTAATCGCGTGTGATCGCCGACGGATCCTCGGCCCCGTCGTCGTACAGCGGCCGCACGCCGCTGAAGGTCCACACCACGTCGCTGCGCGCCAGCGGCCGCGCGAGGTACGTGTTGGCGAGCGCGAGCAGGTAGTCGACCTCGTCGTCGTCGATGTGGGGAGCCTCGTATTCCTCGACCGCGACGTCGGTGGTGCCGATCAGCGAAAAGCGTTCCTGGTAGGGAATGACGAAGACGATGCGCTTGTCGGCGTTCTGCAGGATGTAGGCATGGTCTTCGGGATGGATGCGCGGCACGACGATGTGGCTGCCCTTCACGTGACGCACGTTCTCGCGCGCCGGCGCGGTCGTGATGGCATCGCGGACGCGCTTCACCCACGGTCCGGCCGCGTTGACGATGACGCGGGCTTCGACGTCGCGGCGGCTTCCGCCGGCCTCGACCAGGCGGGCGCGCCACAGCGTGCCCTCCCGTCGCGCGCTGTCGAGGCGCGTTCGCACCCGCACGTGCGCGCCGGCGGCGTGCGCCGCGAGGACGTTGGCGACGACGAGGCGCGCGTCGTCCACGCGGGCATCGGAATACACGAAGCCGCGATGGAAGCGCGACTTGAGGCCGGCGCCCCACGTGCTGTGGGCGAGATCCACGCCGAAGGATGCCGGCAGCCGCTCGCGGTGGCCGAGATGGTCGTAGAGGAAGAGACCGGCGCGGATCATCCACGCGGGCCGCAGGTGCGGCTCGTGCGGCAGCACGAACGCAAGCGGCTGCACGAGGTGCGGAGCGGCGCGCAGCAGCACCTCGCGCTCGGCGAGCGACTCGCGCACCAGCCGGAACTCGTAGTGCTCGAGGTAGCGCAGGCCGCCGTGGACGAGCTTGGTGCTCCACGACGAGGTTGCCGAGGCGATATCACCCTGCTCGACGAGGAGCACCCGGAGCCCACGGCCCGCCGCGTCTCGCGCAATGCCGGCGCCGTTGATGCCGGCGCCCACGATCAGCAGGTCGTAGGGGGTACTCTGGTTTGACATGGACTCGTTGGAGGCGCCGCATTCTACCGCAGCCGCCCGCGCGACCCGGCCCGCCTGTTGGCAACTCCGGCGCTGCGTTACGATGCAGGGCCGCACTGCGAGGAACGCCATGAAGCTCACCCCCGAAGTCATGCTGCAGCTCGCCGAGATGAAGGCGTGGCGCCACGACCTGCACGCGCATCCGGAGACGGCGTTCGAGGAACAACGCACTGGCGCGTTCGTGGCGGAAAAGCTGCGCGCGTTCGGGCTCGAGGTGCACACCGGCATCGGACGCACCGGGGTCGTCGGCGTGCTCCACGGGCGGCAGGCGGATGGCGGGGCCACGCAGGCCATCGCGTTGCGCGCCGACCTCGATGCGCTGCACATTCACGAGCGCTCCGGTGTTGCGCACGCGTCGCGCGCGGCCGGCAAGATGCACGCCTGCGGTCACGACGGGCACACCGTGATGCTGCTCGGCGCGGCAGCGGCCCTGCACCGCAGGCAGCACGTCCATGGCACGGTGTACTTCATCTTCCAGCCGGCGGAAGAGAACGAAGGCGGCGGCCGCGTCATGGTGGAGGAGGGCCTGTTCGAGCGCTTCCCCGTGCGCGCCGTCTATGGCATGCACAACTGGCCGCGTTTGCCGCTGGGAAAGATGGCCATGCGCGAGGGCGCGCTGATGGGCGCCTACGACGTGTTCGAGATCATCGCCACCGGTAAGGGCGCGCACGCCGCGATGCCCTACGAAGGCAAGGACCCGATGCTCTTCGCGGCGCACGCGATCAATGCGCTGCAGACCATCGTCGCGCGCAACCTGCATCCGCTCGACGCGGGCGTGGTGAGCGTCACGCAGGTGCACGGCGGCGACACGTGGAACGTGATCCCGCAGGAGGTCGTGCTGCGCGGCACCGTGCGCACGTTCAAGCCCGAGGTGCAGGATCTGATCGAGTCGCGCATGCGCACGATCGTCGCCGGCGTCGCGGCGACGTTCGAAATGACCGCGACCCTGCGCTACGAGCGGCGCTATCCCGCGACGGTGAACTCGCCCGAGGAAACGCGCCATGCGCTGGCGGCGGCAACAGCCGTCGTGGGCGCCGCGAACGTCGACACCGATCCCATGCCCAACATGGGGAGCGAGGACTTCGCGTTCATGCTGCAGGAAAAGCCCGGCTGCTACGTCTGGCTCGGATCGGGCTCCGGTCCGGCGTGCCCGGGCCTGCACAATCCGGAGTACGACTTCAACGACGAGGCGCTCGCGATCGGCGCGAGCTACTGGGTCGCTGCTCGCCGAGCAGCAGCTCGCGGGACAGGCGATCCGCATGGTCGCCTGACGGGGCGGCGCGGTCAGGCTGCCGCGCCGAGCACGCTCAACGTGTGACGCGCGATCATCCGTTCCTCGTCGGTCGGGATCACCCACGCCGACGGTGAGTTGCCGGGGCGCGAGATGCGCGGCCCGTCATGGGCATTCGCCTCGGCGCCGCAGGTGAGCCCGAGCCAGCGCGCCTGCTCGAGCACCCGCGCGCGGATCGGCGCGGCGTGCTCGCCGATGCCTCCGGTGAACACCAGGGCGTCGAGTCCGCCGAGCGCCGCGGCCAGCGAGCCCGAGCTCGCGCGCCGATCCGGTACACGAAGAGGTCCACCGCAAATCGCGCGCGCGCATCGTCGCTGGCGAGCAGCGTGCGCATGTCGCTCGACAGTCCGGAGACGCCCAGCAATCCCGACTCGTTGTAGAGGAGATGCTGGATCGCCTCGGCGCTCATGCCGCGCTCCTGCATGAGATAGAGCAGCACTCCGGGATCGACCGAGCCGCTGCGCGTGCCCATCGGCAGGCCCTCGAGCGCCGTGAAGCCCATGGTCGACGCGATGCTGCGTCCCGCCTCCATCGCGCACATGCTCGCGCCGTTGCCGAGATGCGCCACGACGACGCGGCCGGCGGCGGCATGCGCGTCGTGGCGCGGCAGCACCGACGCGATGTATTCGTAGGAAAGGCCGTGGAAGCCGTAGCGCCGCACGCCGTGGTCGGTGACGGAGGCGGGCAGGGCATAGGCCTGCGCAAGCTCCGGCATCGTGCGGTGGAACGCGGTGTCGAAGCAGGCCACCTGCGGCAGGTCCGGCGCGGTCGCGAGGAGGGCGCGGATCGGCGTGAGGTTGTGCGGCTGGTGGAGCGGCGCGAGCGGAATCAGCGCCGCGAGCGCATCGAGCACGGCAGCGTCGATGCGCAACCGGCGCGGCATAGCGCGTGCCGCCGTGCACGACGCGATGACCGGCGGCGACGAGGCGGACCTCGTGCAACTCGGCGTCGAGGTACTGCAGCAGGTGCGCCGTCGCGCCTTGGTGATCGAGCGTCGTTCCTGCGGGCCACGACGAGTCCGCCACGACGTGACCCGACGCGTCGTGCGCGACGAAGCGCGGTGCGGTGGCCAGCGCCTCGATCTCGCCGTGGTGCTGGAGCACCGGTCCTTCGGCGCTCACGCGGAAGAGCGAGAACTTGAGGCTGGAGGATCCGGCGTTGAGTACGAGGACGGCGTCGTCGCGCATCGACGCCTCAGCCGGCCACGCCGATCCGGCTGCGCCGTGCATGGGCGACGAGCTTCAGCACCGCGGTCGAGGCGAGGCGCGAGCGCAGATTGTCGGCGCGCGACGTGAGCACGATCGGCACCCGTGCGCCGAGCACGATGCCGGCCGCATCCGCGCCACCGAGGTATTGCAGCTGCTTCGCCAGCATGTTGCCGGCCTCGAGGTCCGGCACCACGAGGATGTCGGCCTCGCCGGCGACGGGCGACACGATGTTCTTGGTGCGCGCCGCCTCGCGCGACACCGCGTTGTCGAACGCGAGCGGACCGTCGAGCACGCCGCCCGGTGATCTGGCCGCGGTCGGCCATCTTGCACAGCGCCGCCGCATCCACCGTTCCCTGGAGCTTCGGATTCACCGTCTCCACGGCGGAGAGGATCGCGACCTTGGGCCGCTCGACGCCCAGCACGTGCGCGAGATCGATCGCGTTCTGGCAGATGTCCACCTTGCTCGCGAGATCGGGCGCGATGTTGACGGCGGCGTCGGTGACCATCAGCAGCCGCGGATACGTCGGCACGTCGATCACGAACACGTGCGAGATGCGCCGGCCCGTGCGCAGGCCGCCGTCGGCAGCGACGACTTCGGCCATCAGCTCGTCGGTATGGAGGCTGCCCTTCATCAGCGCCTCGACCGTGCCGGCGTGCACCATCGCGACGGCGCGCGCGGCCGCGGCGTTGCTGTGCTCCGTGGGCACCAGCGTGAACGGACTGATGTCGATCTTCTCGGCGGCGGCGACGGCGCGGATCTTCGCTTCCGGCCCCACCAGCACCGGCACGATCAGATTGCGCCGCGCCGCCTCGACGGCACCGCGCAGCGACTCGCGGTCGCACGGATGCACGACGGCGCAACGCACCGGCTCGAGGCCTTCGCATGCGCGCAGCAGCTTGGCGAAGCCGTCGTTGTGCCGCAGCACGATCTCGGGTGTCGCGAGATCGGTGTACTCGAGGTGCGCGGTCGGGGCGCGCACGCTGGCGATGCCGTCGACGAGCACCAGACCATCCTGATTCACGCACCGGCACTCGAAGTCCACGAGGCCGGTGTCCGGGTGCTTCGCCTTGGCGGTGACGGACGCCGTGAGCGTGTCGCCCACGTACACCTTGCCCGCATAGGTCAACGCCGTGCTGCGGATCGCCGAGCCCGGCCCGGGCAGACGGCGGTTGATGAGTCCCGCCACCAGCGCGACCGTGGCGGCGCCTTGCGCGCACAGGCGGTCGGGGTTGGTGTCCGGACGGGACTCGACGTGATAGCCGTCGACGTCGCCGGCAGCGAGTGCGAGTGCCTCGACGTCGTTGGACGTCAGCGTCCGCGATGCCGACGTGCTGGCACCGATCGCGATTTCATCGAACGTGCGATTGGTGAAGTCGGCCATGCGTGATGGCTCGCCGCGGCGTCAGGCCGCGCGCGCCGACGGTTTTGCGCGCTTGAGTGCCGGACGCCCGGACGCGGACTTCCGGTCCGCCGCGCCGAGAGGAAGGAGCTGCCGCAGCTCCGCCCCGAGCACCCGCTGGCGCTCTTCCAGGCGCAGGCCGTCCATCGCATCGAGCAGCGCATGCGCGGCCCGGCGGTCGGCGTTGGTGCGCAGGAGCTTGGGCAGCGCGCGCTTGGCGCGGTCCGGCTCGAACTCGACCACGATCGTCTCCTCGTGCAGCAGCCGCCTCAGCTCGTCCTCGGTGACGCCGTCGAGCAGGTGGCTCGGCGCCACGAGCTCGCGCACGCCTTCCATCTGCGCCAGCTTGCGCTTGCCGCCGCCGGCCTTGGCGATGAGCAGGCCGATCCGCATGATGCCCTCGATCGGGCTGCCTTCCTCGATCGTGTCGAGGACCTGGCGCACCGCCGGCACCCCGCGCGGGTCGAACTTGGACGCGCGCCGGATCACCCGCTGCTGGTCGGCCATGTTGAGCGACATCATGCTGCCGTACAACTGGAAGAAGGCGGCTTCGCTCGCGGCATCGCGAACGTCGCGGTACAGGTCGAGCGAGGCGGCGATCAACTCCGAGGCGAGCCGCTCGGCCTTCGCGAGGTGATTGGCCTCGCCGCGCGGCTGGCGTGCCGAGCGCGTCCACGCCGCGAGGCCCGGGAGCGCAGCAAGCCACGGATTGCGATCGGAGAACGCCCAGCGCTGGAGGCGCAGCGGATGAAAGTCGCGGGCGATCTTCGCGGCCCACTCGGGGACCACCTGCCGGACGGCAGGCCGCACCAGGAGCTCGTAGGCGCGCTCGGTCAGCTCCGAAAGTGCGGCCACCGCCTCGAACGGCTTCTCGTCCACGCGATCGTGCTTCTGCAGCTTGCGCAGGTGCTCCAGGTTGCGCTCGTGCAGCGTCACCTCGTAGGCGATCGTACCGTCGGCGGCGGGCACTTCCTTGATCTGCATGCCGTAGAGGCCCGGAGGAAGCTGCTGGATGTCCTTCAGCAGCTCGACGATCTGCGCGTGCTCCTTCTTCGCGACCTTGCCGGAGACGAAGATGCCGAGGTGCCCGATGTCCTCGTGCAGCAGGCCGACGATCGTTTGGCCGTTGGCCTTGATCTCCTCGGTCGAGGAATAGACGTCGCTGATCCAGTTGAAGGCCTGCTGCGGCGGCGTGATGTTGTCGCCCATCGAGGCGAACACGATGATCGGCGACTTGATCGACTTCAGGTCGAAGAAGCGTCCCGGACCGAGCCTCGCCTCGCCCGCGGAAAGCTTGTTGCCCACGAAGAGGTTGTTGACGATCCAGCGGATCTCTTCGTCGTTGTAGAGGTAGAAGCCGCCCCACCAGCGCTCGAACTCGAGGAAGCGCGGCGCCTCGGTGTCCACGCTCTCGTACAGGTGGTAGTACTTCTCCCAGAACGTGTTGGCGGGATTCAGGTTCTCGAAGTTGGCGACGAGGTGCGCGCCGTCGAACTTGCCGCCGCCCAGGTCGCTCGCGAGCAGGCTGATCCACGATCCGCCCGACAGGCCGCCCGCGTAGCGCATCGGGTTCTCGCCATCGTTGCCCGACCAGTACGACATGGGCGCACCGTTGATCACGATGGGGCCGGCGATGTCCGGCCGCGATGCGGCGAGCATCATCACGGCCCATCCGCCCTGGCAATTGCCGACGAGGACGGGCTTCGGGCTCTGGGGATGAAGCTCCGCGACCTCGCGGACGAACTCGGCCTCCGCGTCGCAGATGTCGGCGACGGTCTGGCCGGGCTCCGGATCGGGGAAGAAGATCACGAAGTACACCGGATGGCCCGCTTTCATGGCGACGCCGACGGCGGAGTCTTCCTTGAACCCGCCGATCCCCGGCCCATGCCCCGCCCGCGGATCGATGACGATGAACGGGCGCAGCCGCTCGTCCACCCGCATGCCGCGCGGGGGCTGGATGCGCACGAGCGCGTGGTTCACCGGGCGCGCATACGTGCGGCCATCCGCGACCATCTCCCACGGGTAATGCAGGAGCGGCGGCTTGCCGGCGGCCTCGTGCTCGAGATAGTTGTTGCCGCGCTGCCGCAGCGTGTCCCAGAACAGGATCGAGCGCTGCATGCCGTCCACGACATAGTCGCGGGCGTCCTGCCACGCGTCGACCGGGTTGCGCGCCCACGGGAGGGAGGCGAGGTACGCCGCCTGCGCGTCCTGCACATGGCGGGTGTAGCGCGCCTGCGCCGAGCGCAGGCGGCGATCGAGGGTCGCTGCGACATTGCGCGAAATCTGCGTCGCGCGATCGATGGTTACGTTGATGTCCGCCATGGCAATCCGGGTCGATGCTGCAATGCAGCATATGGTACACCGCGGCGCTTGGCGGCAGGCCCGCGGCGGTCAACGATGACGGCCTGCGCGCGCGGCGGTCCGACCACCCGCCCGCGGCCGCAACGGTTCAGGCAGCCCGGCGCAGTGGGGCGGCGCTCGCGAAGAGCGCAATGGCCTCGTCGGGCGTGCCGGCCTTCAGCAGCCGCTCCTGCACCTGGGCCGGCGACCATGTGTCGCAGGCCACGGCTTCGGTGAAGCGCGCGGCGGCCGCCTCGTCCGCGAAGAACTTGCCGAACATGCACTCGAGCTGGTCGCGGTCGCACAGGCCGAGCTCCATGCGGAAGTCCACGCGCCCGGAGCGGATGGCGGCCTGGTCGATCCGGTCCGGATGATTGGTGGTGAGGAACACGACCGATCCCTCGTGCGCCGCAACGCCGTCGAGCGCGTTGATGAAGCCCGAGTACGACACCTTGACCGAGGCGTCGGCCTTCTCGCGCTGGGCGAAGAAGGCGTCGATGTCCTCGATCAGGATGACCGACCGGCGCGGCACGCTGGTGAGCAGTCCGCCGATCTTCTCGTCCGTGACGTTGGGCGATGCGAGCGAGAGCACGCACACGTTGAGCGCGAGCTCCGACGCGAGCGCCGTGACGAGCGACGTCTTGCCGGTTCCCGGCGGGCCGTACAGCAGGTAGCCGCGCCGCCACGGGATGCCCAGGGTCTCGTAGCGCTCGCGCGAGGCGAAGAAGCGCCGCAGGTCCTCGAGGATCGACTCCTTCTGGCCCGCCTTGAGCACGACCGAGTCGAGCTTGCGGTTGTTGCCGAGGCGCGCCCGCGACCATTCGTTGTTGTACGGATTCGGGACGTAGATGGCGATGCGGTTGAGCTCGCGCGAGATGCGCTGCTCCAGCGCGGCGTCGACCATGCGCGCCAGCGGCTGCTTGTCGGTGCCGAACGTCGAGAGGCTGATCTTCTCGATGACCGACGTCGCCACCTGCACTTCGCGGCGCATCCACATGAGGCGTCCGTCGAGCACGAAGAGGTGGAAGCCCTCGCCCGGCGAGACGACCGTCGCCGGCCGCCCGCCCTGCTGCAGCTCGTCGTGCAGGCTCTGGTAGGCGCTCGTGTTCTGGCGCACGGTGCGCATGGTGAAGTTGTTGATCCGGCGCAGCGCGTCGCGGCTGTCCATGTATTCCACGAGCGCCGGAAAGAGGAGCTCGTCGCGACTGTCGAGGGTCAGCGTCGTGACGAAGAAATGCTTCGCCCATTGCAGGAACCTGCCCGGCAGCTCGCGCAGCCACATCGCGGCGATGCCGAGCAATGCCAGCGCGACGCCGCCGGACAGGAGCTGATTGGAGCCGAACATCTGCTGGAGCGTGTCGAGCATCGCGGGACCTCATGGCGCGCACGTTGCGCGCAGCCCATGAACGCGGGAGAGGCTCCCGGGGTGGACACGATTCTGGAGTGTCGAAGACGAGCCATCGACATCAACTGGCGGAGGGCTCGCACGGGTTCTGCCTCGCCAGCGCGTGTCCACGACATCGATCGCGAGCTTTTCGTAGTGATGCGTGCATCCCGTGTCGCGCCACGGAGTTCGCGAAGCCTCGTTGCGGACGGCGATCCGGAGACGGCCGTGGCGCACCGCCAAAAACAAAAAGCGGCCCGCAGGCCGCTTTCGCTGGGACGACGTCGCCGCTCAGCCGGCGCGGTTGCGCAGCTTGCGGATGGCTTCCAGTTGCGCGAGCGCCGCCGACAGCTCGGCCTCCGCCTGGGCGATCTCTTCCTTCGAGGTCTTGTTCTGCATCGCCTCTTCCGCCGCCCGCCGCGCCTCCTGCGCCTTCACCTCGTCCAGGTCCTTCGCCCGGATCGCGGTGTCCGCCAGCACCGTCACCATGTGCGGCTGCACCTCGAGGAAGCCGCCCTGCACGAACACCAGCTCCTCCTGCGCCTGGCCGGGCATCTTGATGCGCACCGCACCGGGCCGGATCTGGGTCAGCAGCGGCGTGTGCCGCGGGTAGATGCCGAGCTCGCCCAGCACGCCGGGCAGCACGACGAACTCCGCCTCGCCGGAGAAGATCTGCTCCTCCGCGCTGACGACGTCGACATGAATGGTGTTCGCCATGATGCAACCCCGATCTTTGTTTCCTGCGCGACCCGACGGTTTTCTTGAGAAATGGTGAAAGCGCTGAACGCGTAGGAGCCGCTGTTCCGGTCGTAACCTATGCGCGCCCTCTCATCGGACATCGTAGGTTCTGGTCTTCCTCGTCTTACTGCAGTGCTTTCGCCTTCTCCAGCGCTTCCTCGATCGTGCCCACCATGTAGAACGCCTGCTCGGGGATCTGGTCGCACTCGCCGTTGACGATCATGTTGAAGCCCTTGATCGTGTCCTTGAGCGGGACGTACTTGCCCGGCGTGCCGGTGAACACCTCGGCCACGTGGAACGGTTGCGACAGGAAGCGCTGGATCTTCCGTGCGCGTGCCACGGCCAGCTTGTCGTCGGGCGAAAGCTCGTCCATGCCCAGGATGGCGATGATGTCGCGCAGTTCCTTGTAGCGCTGCAGCGTCGCCTGGACCTTGCGCGTGCAGGTGTAGTGCTCCTCGCCCACGACGTTGGGGTCGATCTGGCGCGAGGTCGAGTCGAGCGGATCGACCGCGGGGTAGATGCCGAGCGCCGCGATGTCGCGCGACAGCACCACGGTCGCGTCCAGGTGGCCGAAGGTCGTTGCCGGGGACGGGTCGGTCAGGTCGTCCGCGGGCACGTACACGGCCTGGATCGACGTGATCGAGCCGGTCTTGGTGGACGTGATGCGCTCCTGCAGGCGGCCCATCTCCTCCGCCAGGGTCGGCTGGTAACCGACGGCGGAAGGCATCCGGCCGAGCAGCGCGGACACTTCCGTGCCCGGCCAGCGTGAAGCGGTAGATGTTGTCGACGAAGAACAGGATGTCGCGGCCTTCGTCGCGGAAGCGCTCGGCCATCGTGAGGCCCGTCAACGCGACGCGCAGGCGGTTGCCCGGCGGCTCGTTCATCTGCCCGAACACCATCGCCACCTTCGACTTGGCGAGGTCTTCCTGCACGATGACCTTGGCGTCCGACATCTCGTGATAGAAGTCGTTGCCCTCCCGCGTGCGCTCGCCCACGCCGGCGAACACGGACAGGCCGGAGTGCTGCATGGCGATGTTGTTGATGAGCTCCAGCATGTTCACGGTCTTGCCCACACCGGCGCCGCCGAAGAGGCCGATCTTGCCGCCTTTGGCGAACGGGCAGATGAGGTCCATGACCTTGATGCCCGTCTCGAGCAGCTCGACCGATGGCGACAGCTCGTCGAACTTCGGTGCATTCTGGTGGATCGAGCGACGCTCGTCACCGAGCACCGGACCACGCTCGTCGATCGGCCGCCCGAGCACGTCCATCACGCGGCCGAGCACGCCGGGGCCGACGGGAACGCTGATCGGCTTCGCGGTGTTGCGCACCTTCATGCCACGCTTCAATCCGTCCGAGGAGCCGAGCGCGATCGTGCGCACGACGCCATCGCCGAGCTGCTGCTGCACCTCGAACGTGAGGCCCTGCTCGACCAGCGTGTTGCTGGTGTCGGCTTCGAGCACCAGCGCGTCGTACACCCTCGGCATGCCTTCGCGCGGGAACTCGACGTCCACCACCGCTCCGATGCATTGCACTACCGTCCCTTGGCCTACCGTCGTCGCATCCATGTGCATTCCTTGAGATCTGAAACCGTGTGGTCGTCCGTCAGACGGCCGCCGCGCCTGTTGGATCTGGTCTCGCCGTAACGTTCGACTGGCTCACGTTAGTCTCGCCCGATCTACCGTCCGCGCGCCTATACCGCTGCCGCGCCGCCGACGATCTCTGCCAATTCCTTGGTGATCGCCGCCTGCCGCGACTTGTTGTAGATGAGCTGCAGCTCCTCGATGATGTTCTCGGCGTTGTCCGACGCCGCCTTCATCGCCACCATCCGCGCCGACTGCTCCGAGGCCATGTTCTCGTTCACCATCTGAAACACGAGCGCTTCCGCGTAGCGGCGCAACATGCCGTCGAGAAGCTCGCGCGCGTCGGGCTCGTAGATGTAGTCCCACGAACCCTCGGCGACGGTGGCCTTGATGTCGCCCGCCGGCGCCTGGAACTCCTCGGGGATCGGCAGCATGACCCCGTGCCGCGCTTCCTGGCGCATGGTGTTGATGAACGTGGTGAAGAAGATGTGCACCTCGTCCACCGCGCCGTCCACGTACTTGTCGAGCAGCACCTTGACCGCGCCGATCAGGCGATCGAGCTGCGGACGGTCGCCCATGTGCACCACGCTCGACACGACGTTGGCACCCATCCGCTGCAGGAAGCCCTGGCCGCGCGAACCGACCACCACGTAGTCGACCTCGAGCCCGCGGCCGCGCCACTCCTTGTGCTGCTGCATGACGAGCCGCAGCACGTTGGTGTTGAGGCCGCCGCACAGTCCCTTGTCGGTCGTGACGACGAGCGCGCCGACCCGGCGCACGTTCTCGCGCTTGGCAAGGAACGGATGGCGGTACTCGGTGTTGGCCTTGGCGATGTGCATCGCGATCTGGAAGGCGCGCATCAGGTACGGACGCGACGCGCGCATGCGGTCCTGGGCCTTCTTCATCTTCGAGGCCGCGACCATCTCCATCGCCTTGGTGATCTTGCGCGTGCTCTGCACGCTCTTGATCTTGTTGCGAATCTCTTTCGAGCCTGCCATGGGTATTCCCTACGTCGGATCCGAGAGCGACTGAACGGCGTCAGTAGGTGCTGTTGGCCTTGAAGTCCTGGATGGCGGCCGCGAGCTCCTTCTCGTCGTCGCCGCTCATTTCCTTGTTCTTCTCCATGCGATCCATGAGCGCACCGTACTTGCTCTTCATGAACGCACGCAGTGCCGCCTCGAACGCGAGCGCGCGGTCGACCGGGACGTCGTCGTAGTAGCCGCGGTTGACGCCAAAAAGGGTCAGTCCCATTTCGTTCACCTGCAGCGGCACGTACTGCGGCTGCTTCATGAGCTCGGTCACCATGCGGCCGCGGTCGAGCTGCTTGCGCGTCGCTTCGTCCAAGTCCGATGCGAACTGGGCGAAGGCCGCAAGCTCCCGGTACTGCGCGAGGTCGGTACGGATGCCGCCGGAGAGCTTCTTGATGATCTTGGTCTGCGCCGCACCACCCACGCGCGACACCGAGATGCCCGCGTTGATGGCCGGACGGATGCCCGCGTTGAAGAGGCTCGTCTCGAGGAAGATCTGGCCGTCCGTGATGGAGATCACGTTGGTCGGCACGAATGCGGACACGTCGCCGGCCTGCGTCTCGATGATCGGCAGCGCCGTCAGCGATCCGGTCTTGCCCTTGACCTCGCCCTTCGTGAAGCGCTCGACGTATTCCTCGTTCACGCGCGCCGCGCGTTCGAGCAGCCGCGAGTGCAGATAGAACACGTCGCCCGGATAGGCTTCGCGCCCCGGCGGACGGCGCAGCAGCAGCGAGACCTGGCGGTAGGCCCAGGCCTGCTTCGTGAGGTCGTCGTAAATGATCAGCGCGTCCTGCCCGCGGTCGCGGAAGTATTCGCCCATGGTGCAGCCCGCGTACGGCGCGATGTACTGCATGGCCGCGGATTCCGAGGCGCTCGCGGCGACGACGATGGTGTAGTCCATCGCGCCGTGCTCCTCGAGCTTGCGCACCACGTTGACGATCGTCGAGGCCTTCTGCCCGATCGCGACGTAGATGCAGATGAGGTCCTTGCCCTTCTGGTTGATGATCGTGTCGACCGCCACCGCCGTCTTGCCGGTCTGGCGGTCGCCGATGATCAGCTCGCGCTGGCCGCGGCCGATCGGCACCATCGCGTCGATGGCCTTGAGACCGGTCTGCACCGGCTGCGACACGGATTTCCGCCAGATGACGCCCGGCGCGACCTTCTCGATCACGTCGGTGAGCTTGGCGTTGATGGGGCCCTTGCCGTCGATCGGCTGGCCGAGCGAGTTCATCACGCGCCCGATCAGCTCGGGGCCGATCGGCACGTCGAGAATGCGGCCCGTGCACTTGACCACGTCGCCTTCGGTGATGTGCTCGTACTCGCCCAGCACCACCGCGCCGACGGAGTCGCGCTCCAGGTTGAGCGCGAGGCCGAACGTGTTGCCGGGGAACTCCAGCATCTCGCCCGCCATGGCGTCGGACAGGCCGTGCACGCGAACGATGCCGTCCGTCACCGAGACCACCGTCCCCTGGGTGCGCGCGGTCGCGCCGGTGTCCAGGTTCTGGATCTTGGTCCTGATGAGTTCGCTGATTTCAGAAGGATTGAGATGCATGGTGCCCTCGCTTGCCCGGCGCGCGGCCGGTTTTCATTGATTGGTTCAGGCGCGCAACTGCACGTCCATGGCGTCGAGCTTGGCCTTGACGGAACCGTCGATCACGGTGTCGCCCACCGCGATGCGCACGCCGCCGATGAGCGATCGGTCGACGTTCACGGTGGCTTCGATCTTCTTTCCGAAGCGCCGCTCGAGCGCGGCGGTGATCTCGCGCACCTGGGCGTCGTCGAGCGGAAACGCCGTGTCGATGGTGGCTTTCGCGACGCCTTCCGCATCGGCCTTCAGCGTCTCGAAGAGTTGTGCGATCTGCGGCAGGAGCGTGACCCGCTCGGCCTCGATGAGGACGCGCACGAAGTTGCGTCCGAGACCGGAAAGGCGGTCGCCGGCGATCGACAGCAGCAGCGATTCCTTGTCGCCCGCGCCGAGCTTCGGGCTGTCCGAGCGCCGAGGCGACCCGCGGGTCGGTCACGATGCCCGACAGGAAGCGCAGGCTCTCGCTCCAGACCGGCAGCGCGTTCTCGTCGCGTGCGAGGCGGAATGCGGCTTCCGCGTAGGGCCGCGCGATGGTGGTGAGTTCAGCCATGGCAGTGCGCTGCTACAGGTCGCGCTGGATTGCCGCGAGGAGCTCGGCATGCGCGCGCGGATCGATCTCGCGCTCGAGGATGCGGCGCGCGCCGGCGACGGCGAGGTCGGCGACCTGGTTGCGCAGCGATTCCTTGGCGCGGGCGATCTCCTGCTCGATCTCCGCCTTCGCGCTGGCGATGATGCGGTCGGCCTCGACGCGCGCGTCGGTCTTCGACGCCTCGATCGTTTCCGTCTTGAGCTTCTCGCCCTGCGCGATGATCTCCGACGAGCGCGACTTCGCCTCCGCCAGCATGTCGGCGATCCGCTTCTCGGCCGTGGCAAGGCTTTGCTTGCCCGCTTCGCTGGCCGCCAGGCCTTCGGCGATCTGCTTCTGGCGCGTGTCGATCGCATTCATCAGCGGCGGCCAGATGAACTTGGCGCAGAACCAGATGAACGCGAAGAACGCCACCGCCTGCATGATGAGCGTCAGGTTGATATTCATCGTGTGCCTCTTCTGTTGCCGGCGCGGACGAGAGCCCGCACGCGAGCCTCGACGATGGTCAGCTGACGACCGCGAGCAGCGGGTTGCCGAACGCGAACAGCATCGCGAGGCCCACGCCGATGATGAAGGAGGCGTCGATCAGGCCGAGCAGCAGGAACACCTTGGCCTGCAGCTGCGGGATCAGCTCGGGCTGGCGGGCGGCGCCTTCGAGGAAGCGCGAGCACATGATGCCCACGCCCACGCACGCGCCCAGCGCGCCGAGGCCGATGATGAGGCCGATGCCGACGCCGGTGTAGGCCTGGATCATCGCCAGCAGTTGCATTTTTTCCATTTGAAGCTCCCTTCCTGGTACGGTTTGAGGATTGGTGAAACAGGTCGTTAGTGACCTTCGTGGGCCATCGAGATGTAGACGACGGTGAGCATCATGAAGATGTACGCCTGCAGTCCGACGATCAGGATGTGGAAGATCGCCCAGCCGAGGTTCAGGACGCCGCCCAGCACCGTGCCCACGACGCCCGTCGCGGCCCACAGTCCCAGCAGCATGAAGATGAGCTCGCCCGCGTACATGTTGCCGAAGAGACGCAGGCTGTGCGAAAGCGGCTTCGAGATGTACTCGACGAGGTTGAACAGCACGTTGAACACGATCAGCAGCGGCGACATCCACAGCGGCTTGATGCCGAACGGCGCCGCGACGAGCTCGTGCAACCAGCCGCCCACGCCCTTCACCTTGATGCTGTAGTAGATCATCATCGCGAACACCGACAGCGACAGCGCGAACGTCGTGTTCACGTCGGCGGTGGGCACCGGCCGCCAGTTGGCGAAGCCGAGCCAGCCGAAGATGTGCGACATCCAGTCGACCGGCAGGAAGTCCATCGCGTTCAGGAACAGCACGAGGACGAACGTGGTGAGCGCGATCGGGGCGACGATGCGGCTCTCGCCGTGGTAGATGCCCTTCACCTGGTCGTTGATGAAGTCGAAGGTGAGTTCGACGAAGGCCTGCACCCGCGACGGCACGCCGGCGGTGGAGCGGCGCGTCACCGACCACAGGAAGCCGAAGGCGAGCACGGCGATCACGAGTGTGGTGACCAGCGTGTCGACGTTGACGGACCAGAACCCGGCGCCTTCACCCGTCGGGCGAGTGAAGAAGGTGAGGTGGTGCTGGATGTACGACGTGGGGGTCAGGTCGTGTGTTGCTGCTGCGGCATGCTCGGCGGCCATCGCCTCATCCCAGAAAAACGAATCAATCGCGGACAAAGATCGCCATGCTGAACACGATCACGGTGATCACGAAGGCGCCGAAGAAAGCCGCGGGGACGACGTCCCGGTACATCGAGAGCACGAGCCACAGTTGGGCGATGATCGCCAGCACCTTGCCTGCTTCGGCCCGGAACATCGCCATGAGGGCCACGTGCGCTCCCCTTGCTCTGCCGCCCGCCGTGCCCACGACGAGCAGGACGGCATAGACGAGCCCGGCGACCACGTTGATGGAGCCACCGAGTACGGCCGAAAGCGCGCCGTCGAAGCCGCCAGCAGCGCCGGCAATGAGGGCCAGCACGGCAGTCGTTATGACCTGCCACCTCAGGACCGCGCGGATGGGCCGGGAGATCGACGGGAGGAACACTCGTGCGCGCCAAATCCGCGCGCGGACGGGCTGAAGCAAACTTGTCGATTATAGCGCCGAAGGCGAGGCGCCGGCAATCCGATGTTGCGGCGCAATGCCACGCACGCGCGACCTCATCAACCTCCGGACAGCGCGCCGACGATCATCAACTCGTCCGCGGCACCGACGCACGCATCGAGGTCGCGTTCGGCGGCTACCCGCCACGAAGAGCTTGATGTGCGGCCGCACGCGAGTCTGCTCGTCGACGAGCCGGAAGCGCATGCCCGGATAGCGCCGGTCGAGTTCGCGCAGCACGTCGTCGAGAGTTGCTTGCGGCGCGACATCGACGGCGACCGTCGCCTGGTCAGCGGTGTACGAGCGCAGCAGGCCGGGGATGCGCACGAGCATGTCACTCAACTGGCTTCGGCCTCAGCACGTCCGACGTCGTATCGCGGTTGGCGGTTCGGCCTCAAAGGTCGATTCGCCACACTCGGATCCCCGCGACACGGCGGGGGCCCTCCTCGTGGGCTCACGACGCTTCGATCGCATAAATATGCGGCAGGTGGCGCGCGAGCGGGCGCCACGAACGCCCCTCGTCGCGGCTGCCCCACACCTCGCCGCTGGTGGTGCCGAAATACACGCCCGCGGTGGCGGCGCTGTCGACGCTCATCGCTTGCCGCTTGACGGTCCACCACGCTTGCGACGCAGGCAGGCCCGTGGCCTGCCGCTGCCACGTGCGACCGCCGTTCACCGTCCGGTACACCGCGGGCTTGCCACCCGGCGATACGCGCGGCCACACGCTCGAGCCGTCCATCGGGAAGACCCAGAACGTCTCGGGATCGTGCGGATGCACGACGAGCGGAAACCCGATGGAACCGACCGATTTCGGCATCGTCGCGCCGATCTCCGTCCAGTTCTCCGCCGGCCGGTCGAGCCGGAAGATGCCGCAATGGTTCTGCTGGTAGAGGCGGTCCGGGCTGAGCGGATGCATGCGCACGCAATGCGGATCATGGCCATATTCGGCGTCGGGCTGCGGCAGGAAATCCGCGCGCACGCCGCGATTGAGCGGGCGCCAGTCGGCGCCGCCGCTGGTCGATTCGAAGACGCCGCCGCTCGACATGGCGATGTACATGTGCGCGGCATCGCGCGGATCGACCAGGATCGAATGCAGCTTGGCGCCGTCGGGAGTGCCGTCCTGATCATCGCCGCACCAGGCCTTGCGCTGCGGGTGCGCGTTGAAGCCGGCGACACCGTCCCACGTGACACCGCCGTCGGCGGAGCGGAAGAGGCCCTGCGGTGACGTTCCGGCGAACCACACGCCGGGCTCGCTCGCATGTCCGGGGGTGAGCCAGAAGGTGTGATCGACCGTGCGCCCGCTCCCCGCGGCGAACGCCGGCGGCCGTGCGGCTTCCTTCCACGTGCGGCCACGATCGGTCGAGCGAAAGATCGTGGGGCCGAGGTGACCTGTGCGCGCGGCAGCGAGCAGCGTGCGTCCGTCCCGCGGATCCATCACCGCGTGATGCACGATGTGGCCGAGGAAATGCGGGCCGGCGAGCTTCCATGCACGCCGGGTCTCGTCGCTCGCGAGTGACCACAGGCCTTTGCGCGTCGCGATCCACAGCGTCGAAGCCGCGGAACGCTTGCGCGGAGCGGCTGCCGTTCTTTTGATTGTTGTTGCCACTCGCTCCTCCTCGTCGCGCGCGGAGGCGTTACCCTAGCGCTGTCGAGGGTCGCATTCAAGATGCGCGCCGCAACTTATTGCGCGACGCGGTAATCTTGCGCCTCTCGCGCACGGTTGGCGAGTTTCACGATCCAGGAGGACGCATGACGATCAAGGTCGGCGACCGGCTTCCGCCGGGCAAGCTGTCGGAATTCAACGAGACCGAGACCCCGGGTTGTCCGATCGGCCCCGTCGAAGTCGACATGCAGGAACTCACGCGCGGCAAGAAGGTGGTGATCTTCGGCTTGCCCGGCGCCTTCACGCCGACGTGCTCGGCCAAGCACGTGCCGAGCTACCTCACGCATATCGACGAGCTGAAGCGCAAGGGCGTGGACGAGGTCGTGTGCATGGCGGTGAACGACGCGTTCGTCATGGGCGCGTGGGCGCGCGATCAGAAGGTCGACGGCCGGATCCGCATGCTGGGCGACGGCAGCGCCGCCTATACCAAGGCCCTCGGCCTCGAGCTCGACCTCGGCGCGCGCGGTCTCGGCATGCGCTGCCAGCGGTTCTCGATGCTCGTCGACGACGGCGTGGTGAAGACGCTCAACATCGAGGCCCCGGGCAAGTTCGAAGTCTCCGGCGGGGAGACGATGCTCAAGCAGCTCGCCTAGGCGCTCGCACACGACGACGGATGCGCGCGCTGCCGTCGGCGGGCGATCGCGCGCGTCAGCGCTCCGGACGCAGGCGCGCGATGATGCCGTCGAGCTGCTCGAGGGTCGTGTAGTCGATCACCACGCGCCCCGCACTCTTTCCACGCGGCTCGATGCGCACCGGCGCACCGATCCGTTCGGCGAGCTCCTCCTGCAGGCGCGCGACATCCGGATCCGTCGCGCGCGTCTTCTTCGCGGTGCGCGCACCGCGCAGTGCTCATCGTGTGCACGAGACGCTCCGCCTCGCGCACCGAAAGTCCCTGCGCCACGATGCGCGCGGCCGCGGCCGTCTGCTGGCCCGCGGAGAGCGGCAGGAGCGCACGCGCGTGACCCATGTCGAGCTCGCCGCCAAGCAGGTAATCCTGCACGGGCTTCGCGAGCTCGCGCAGGCGCAGGAGGTTCGAGACCGCGCTGCGCGAGCGACCCACCGCCTTCGCGGCGGCGTCGTGGGTCAGGCCGAACTCGTCGATCAGCCGCTGCAGGCCGTTCGCTTCCTCGATCGCATTGAGATCCTCGCGCTGGATGTTCTCGATCAGCGCGAGCGCGAGTGCCGCCTGGTCGGCCACGGGGCGCACCAGCGCCGGTACCTCGCGCAGGCCGGCGCGCTGCGCTGCGCGCCACCGCCGCTCGCCGGCGATGATCTCGAATCGTCCGCCGCCGACCGGACGCACCAGGATCGGCTGCATGATCCCCTGCTCGCGGATCGACGACGCGAGCTCCTCGAGCGATGCATCGTCCATGCGCGTGCGCGGCTGGTACTTGCCGGGAACGACGCGGTCGATCGCGATCGTCTGCAGCGATTCCTGCGACGGTGTCTCGTCGGCGCTCGACAGCAGCGCGTCGAGGCCGCGACCGAGGCCCTTGGGTCGGATCATGGCTGGCGCGCTCCGGTCACGCAGCGTTCGCGACCGGCGCGTCGTCGGCCTTGGCTTCCATCCGGCGCAGCATCTCGCCCGCCAATGCGAGATACGCCTGTGCGCCCTTGGAGGTCTTGTCGAGATAGAGCGCGGGAATGCCGTGCGAGGGGGCTTCCGCGAGACGCACGTTGCGCGGAATCACGGTGCGGTAGAGCTTCTCGCCGAAGTGCCGCTCGAGATCCGCCGCCACGTTCTGGGCGAGCGTATTGCGCGGGTCGTACATCGTGCGCAGGAGGCCCTCGATCTCCAGCTTCGCATTGAAGTTCGCGCGCACCTTCTTGAGCGTCTGGACGAGATCGGACAGCCCTTCGAGCGCGTAGTACTCGCACTGCATCGGGATCAGAACCGAATCGGCGGCGCACAGCCCGTTGAGGGTCAGCAGCGACAGCGACGGCGGGCAGTCGAGCAGGATGAAGTCGTACTCGTCGGCGACCGCATCGATGGCCGCGCGCATCTGCTGCAGCGCCTCGGCGAGAGCGTCCTTGAGGCGGGTCTCGCGCTCCGGAAACTCCACCAGCTCGACCTCCGCGCCAGCCAGCTCGCGATTCGCCGGCAGGACGTCGAAGCCGCCGCTGGGCGAGGTCCGGCGTGCCTCCTCGATCTTACGCTCGCCAAGCAGCACGTGGTATACGGAGTGAGTGAGCGCACGCTTATCGATTCCGGAACCGGTGGTGGCATTGCCCTGTGGATCGAGGTCGACGAGCAGAACGCGCCGCTTCATCGCGGCGAAGCTCGCGGCAAGATTCACGGTGGTGGTGGTCTTGCCCACCCCGCCCTTCTGGTTCGCTACCGCGATGATCCTGGTCATGTTCCTTCCATTACCACGAGATGCCGCTTCGCCTCCATACCCGGCACGACCACGCGATGGGTGGCGCCACGCGAACGTTTGCCGGGCACGTCTGCGAGCTCCTCGTGTGGCAGGACCCCCTTCATGGCCACCATCCGCCCGCCCGGAGCCAGGAGCAAGCGCGCGAGCCTCTCGGCGAACGTGCGCGAGGTCAGCGAAGGCGCGCGAGATCACCACGTCGAACATGCCCTTGCGGGCGAACTCTTCCACGCGCGCGATGCACACCGTCGACGTTGCGCGAGTCCGAGCTCGCCCACGGCCTGCTGCATGAACGCGCCCTTCTTGTGGCTGCTGTCGAGCACCGTCACCGACCAGCCCGGACGCGCGATCGCGAGGGGGAGCCCGGGCAGTCCCGGACCGCTACCGACGTCGAGCAAGCGCAGCTGCGGCTGCGCCGGAAGATAGGGCAAGATCGCCAAGGAGTCGAGCAGGTGGTGCGTCGCCATACGCGAACGCTCGCGCACCGCCGTCAGGTTGTAGGTGCGGTTCCACTTTTCCAGCAGATCGAGATAGCGCTCGAGCTGATCCGCCGCGCCGTCCGGCAGGCTCACCCCCGCGGCGGCCAAGGCGGCGAGTCCTTCGGCGAGCTCGCCGGTTGCGATCACGCGAACCGGCGCGACGTGCCGGGCGCATCTCCGGCGGGCGCGGAGAAGCCCCGCTTGAGATGCACGAGCAGCAGGGAGATGGCAGCGGGCGTGATCCCCGAGATCCGCGCTGCCTGGCCGACGGTCGCGGGCCGATGCAGGTTCAGCTTCTGCTGCACCTCGGTCGAGAGCCCGCGCACCTCGCGATAGTCGAGGTCGTCGGGCAAGACGCAACTCCTCCTGCGCCCGCGAGCGAAGATCTCCTGCTGCTGCCGGGCGATGTAGCCTTCGTACTTGATCGAGACCTCCACCTGCTCGGCGACGACCGGATCCGTCGACGGCCTCGCCGGCGCCGGGAAGGCTCAAGAGCGCGGCGTAACCCACGCCCGGGCGCCGCAACAGGTCGGCGAGGGAATACTCCCGCTCGATGCCCTGCCCCAGCACCGCCTCGGACTCGTGCCGGGCGACTACCGAGGGATCGACGAACGTGCTCTTCAGCCGCTCGAGCTCCGCAGCCACCGCGTCGCGCTTCCGGCAGTACGCAGCCCAGCGCCCATCGTCGACCAGTCCCAGCCCGCGTCCGCGCTCCGTCAGGCGAAGGTCGGCGTTGTCTTCCCGCAGCTGGAGACGGTACTCGGCGCGCGATGTGAACATCCGGTAGGGCTCCGTGACTCCGCGCGTCACGAGGTCGTCGACCAGGACACCGAGGTAGGCTTCGTCCCGGCGCGGATGCCAGCCTTCGGTGTCGCGTCGCGAACCGTGCTGCATTGAGGCCCGCGAGCAGGCCCTGGGCCGCGGCCTCCTCGTATCCGGTCGTCCCGTTGATCTGACCCGCGAAGAACAGACCGCCGATCGCCTTCGTCTCCAGCGTGGGCCGCAGCGCCCGTGGATCGAAGTAGTCGTATTCGATGGCATAGCCCGGGCGCAGGATGTGCGCGTGCTCGCAGCCGCGCATCGAGCGCACCAGGGCGAGCTGGACGTCGAAGGGCAGGGACGTCGAAATCCCGTTGGGGTAGATCTCCTGGGTCGTCAGCCCCTCGGGCTCGAGGAAGATCTGATGGCTCGTGCGGTCCGCGAACCGGGTGCACCTTGTCCTCGATCGACGGGCAGTAGCGTGGCCCGACGCCTTCGATCACCCCGGTGAACATCGGCGAACGATCGAGCCCCGCGCGGATGATCTCGTGCGTGCGCGCGTTGGTATGCGGTGATCCAGCAGGGCAGCTGCCGCGGGTGCATGTCGCGCCGGCCGAGAAACGAGAACACCGGTTCCGGATCGTCCCCGGGCTGCAGGTCGAACGCGGCGTAATCGAGCGTGCGGCCATCGAGGCGCGGGGGCGTGCCGGTCTTCAGGCGGCCGACCGGCAACTTCAAGTCCCGCAGGCGCGCCGCCAGCCGTTTCGATGGCGGCTCACCCGCGCGGCCGGCTTCGTAGCTGGTCAGCCCGACGTGCACCAGGCCGGACAGGAACGTGCCGGTGGTGAGGACGACGGCGCGACCGGCGAACTCGATCCCGACCTGGGTCACCACGGCGGCCACGCGTGGCACGCCGCCCGCCTCGTCCACGACGACGTCATCCACCGCCTGCTGGAACAAGGTGAGGTTGGGCTGGACCTCGAGCCGCGACCGGATCGCCTGCTTGTACAGAAGCCGGTCGGCCTGCGCGCGGGTCGCACGGACGGCGGGCCCCTTGCTGGCGTTGAGGGTGCGGAACTGGATTCCGGCCTCGTCGGTCGCGAGCGCCATCGCTCCGCCCAACGCATCGACCTCGCGCACGAGATGTCCCTTGCCGATCCCGCCGATGGAAGGATTGCAGGACATCTGCCCGAGCGTTTCGATGCTGTGGGTGAGAAGGAGCGTCTTGCGCCCCATGCGCGCAGCCGCCAGGGCGGCCTCCGTTCCCGCGTGGCCACCTCCGACGACGATGACGTCGAATGTCTCCGGATATCGCATTGGCTCGACTAGATTTGTTTCACGTGGAACATAAAGGCGCTAGGGCCCGCCAGCAATGCCGCCGGTGTTTCACGTGAAACACCGGGTCGCGTTGTGAGCGCTTACACTCTCTAGACGCCCAGCCGCTCGCCCAGCCGTATGCGTTCCCGGGCTAGCGCTTCCGGCTTCTTGCGACCCAGCCGCGCGAAGAGGTCATCGTGAGCGGCAAGCTCGCGCCGCCACATCACGCCGTCGACCCGCATGACCTGGGCGAACTTCTCGGGCGGGAAGTCGAGCCCGTTCCAGTTGAGGTCGCCGTAATCGGGCTCGAGCCCGAGCGGGGTCTGCACGGCATGCGCGCGACCGTGACAGCGCTCGACGATCCATTGCAGCACCCGCATGTTCTGGCTGAAGCCGGGCCAGGCGAACCGGCCGGCGGCGTCGGTCCGGAACCAGTTCACGTTGAAGATGCGCGGCGGCCTTCGCCACCGCGCCGCCCATCCGCAGCCAATGGCTGAAGTAGTCGCCGACGTGGTAGCCGCAGAACGGGAGCATCGCGAACGGGTCGCGGCGGACCTCGCCGACCTTCCCGGAAGCGGCGGCGGTGGTCTCGGATCCCATGGTCGCCGCCTTGTAGACGCCCTCTTCCCAGCTCGCGGCTTCGACGACCAGCGGAATGGTGTCGCTGCGGCGCGCGCCGAAGACGAAGGCGTCGATCGGCACGCCCGCGGGGTTGTCCCAATCCGGGTCGAGGGACGGGCATTGCAGCGATGAAACGGTGAATCGCGCGTTGGGATGCGCGGCCTTGCGCCCGCTGTCGGGCGTCCAGTCCTTGCCCTGCCAGTCGATGAGATGCGCCGGAGGCGTCGGCGTCATGCCCTCCCACCACACGTCCCCGTCGTCGGTCAGCGCGACGTTGGTGAAGATGACGTTCTCCTTCAGCATCTCCATCGCGTTGGGGTTGGAATCGTACGAGGTGCCCGGGGCGACGCCGAAGTAGCCCGCCTCCGGATTGATGGCGTGAAAACGTCCGTCGCCGCCCGGCTTGATCCAGGCGATGTCGTCGCCGATGGTCGTCACCTTCCAGCCCTTGAACTCCTTGGGCGGGATCATCATCGAGAAATTGGTCTTGCCGCACGCGCTCGGGAAGGCCGCGCACACGTAGCTCTTCTCGCCCGTCGGGGCGGTGACGCCCAGGATCAGCATGTGCTCCGCAAGCCAGCCCTGGTCGCGGCCCATCACCGAGGCAATGCGCAGGGCAAAGCACTTCTTTCCGAGCAGACGCGTTGCCGCCGTAGCCCGACCCGTAGGACCAGATCTCGCGCGATTCCGGAAAGTGCACGATGTACTTGTGCTCGGCGTTGCACGGCCAGGCCACGTCGCGCGCCCCCGCGGCGAGCGGCGCGCCCACCGAGTGCACGCACGGCACGAACGGACCCTCGGTGCCGAGCACGTCGAACACCGCCTTGCCCATGCGGGTCATCACTTTCATGCTGACGACCACGTAGGGACTGTCGGAGACTTCCACCCCGATGTGGGCGATGTCGCTGCCGATGGGGCCCATCGAGAACGGCACCACGTACATGGTGCGGCCCTGCATGCAGCCATCGAAGAGGCCGTGCAGCGTCTGGCGCATCTCCGCCGGCGCAACCCAGTTGTTGGTGGGCCCCGCGTCTTCCTGGTGCTCGCTGCAGATGAACGTGCGATCCTCGACGCGGGCGACGTCGGACGGGTCGGACAGCGCGAGATAGCTGTTGGGCCGCCGCACCGGGTCGAGCCGCCGCAGCGTGCCGCTCGCGACCATCTCCGCGCACAGGCGGTCGTATTCCTGCGCGCTGCCATCGCACCACACGATGCGCGCAGGCTTCGTCAGCGCGGCGGTGTCGCGCACCCACGCCAGCAACCCGGCGTGGCGTACGTACGACGGCGCCGCAACGGCCGCCGCCAGGCTGGACAGGTTCTCCGGTGCATTCATGTGGGCTCTTCGAGGCGTGGTGATAGGTGCGCGCACGACGCTGTCGCGCGTCGCGCGGAACCTGCGAGGTTATCACGCGAACGACGCCCTTCGCAGGCGGCCCGCGATGCGGAAGCCGGGACGGGTGGTCAGGCCGCGCGGCGTTTCGACGCGCGACCGCCGCGCCGGCGCCAGCGCCTCGCCCACGCGAAGAGAGGCCCGGTGCCGAGGAGCAGCACGACCACGCGCGCGACATGGAATGCCGTCACGACCGGCACGCCGAGTTGCAGCACTTTTGCAGTGATGCACATCTCCGCGATGCCGCCCGGCGTGGTTCCGAGGATCACGGTGGCCGGATGCAGCCCCGCGCCCCAGGCAAGCCCCCAGCCGAACAACGCCGACACCACGATCGCTGCCAGCGACGTGGCCACCATCGCGCCAACGAACCGCGGCGCACCGTGCAGGAAGTCCGGCTCGAAGCGGCCCCCGAGCGCGCAGCCGATGAGGCATTGCGCGCTGTTCGACGCCCAGGTCGGCACGGCCGACAGATTGATCTCCATGGCCGTCATCGGTATGGCGACCATCAGCGGCCCGAGCACGAACGCGTTCGGAATGCCGAGCCGCTGCAGTGCGAAGCCGCCGACCGACGTCGCGGCCAGGAGGAGCAGCAGTCCACCGGGGTCGAACCGGCTGGTGCCGGGGACATACAGGTCCGCGCCGTGCACGCCGAGCAGCGCGTACACGGCAGGCAGGACCATGACCACGATGAGGATGCGAATGCTCTGGCCCGCGGCGACGCGATCCACGCGTGCGCCATAGCGCTCCCCCAGCACCGACATCTCGGCGGCGCCGCCCGGCACGCAGGCGAAGATCGCGCTGGTGCGGTCGAGGCCCGCGAGGTGCGCGAGTGCCACGCCCGCCGCATAACCGATCACGACCGCGAACAGCGCTCCCGCCGCGAGCAACGGCCACAACCCCGCGACCTCGCGCACGACGTGCGGCGTGAAATAGAGCGCGAGCGACGTGCCGATTACCCACTGGCCCACCTGCCGACCGGCAGGCAGCGCGGGCACATCGACGTTGCACACCCGCAGCAGCGCGAGCGTGAAGAGCGGCCCGAGCATCCACGGGATCGGGGTACCGAGACGGCTGCAGGCCCAGCCTGCCAGTGCACCGGCTGCGACGCCGCCGATGCTGCGGGCAAGACGGCGCACGACAGTGGAGGACGACGAAACGAACATCGCAAGCTTGTGGAGCGGCAGACGTAACGTGCACGACGGCACTGGCGCGACCGCACGGGCACGCACCCTATCACACCGGCGAGATGCCTCGGTATCCGGGCAGGTCGCAAAAAATACCGGCAGCTTGCAAGATTTCCATCACCGCGAAAGTCGTGGGGCGGGCGCGATGTCGAGTGTCCAACCCGCGTGCGGCAACGCGGGCACGACGCTTGCAGAATGGTTTGGCCCACAACCATCGCGTCGCCAGCCATGTCCTGCCTTCGTCTTGTCCTGCGCCTGCTGGCTGCGCCGGGTCCGCTTGCCATGGCCGCGGCGCTGGCCGCGGTGCCCGCGTTGGCGCAGCAGCCCGCCGGCGAGTGGCCACTCGCCGCCAAGGACTACGCCAACACGCGCTTCAGCGAGCTCGGCGAGATCACCGCCGCGAACGTGAAGAACCTGCGGCTCGCATTCACGTTCTCCACCGGCACGCTGCGCGGGCACGAGGCAGCTCCGCTCGTGGTCGGCAACACGATGTACGTCGTCACGCCGTACCCGAACCACCTGTACGCGCTCGACCTGACGCAAGCCCGGCGCGCCCGCCAAGTGGCAGTTCAGTCCGAAGCCCTCTGCGGCGTCGCAGGGGGTGGCGTGCTGCGACACCGTCAATCGCGGCGTGGCTTATGCGGACGGGCGCGTCTTCATGAACACGCTGGACGGACAGACCATCGCCGTCGATGCGGCGAGCGGCAAGGAGCTCTGGCGCACGAAGATCGGCGACATCAACCTCGGCGAGACGATCACCATGGCGCCGCTCGTGGCCAAGGGCAAGGTGTTCGTCGGCAACAGCGGCGGCGAGTACGGCGTGCGCGGCAAGCTCGTCGCCCTCGACGCGCGCAGCGGCAGGGAAGTGTGGCGCGCGTACAGCACCGGCCCGGACCGCGATGTCCTGATCGGCCCGAATTTCAAGCCGTTCTACGCGCAGGACCAGGGCAAGGACCTCGGCGTTTCCACGTGGCCGCCCGAAGCCTGGAAGATCGGCGGGGGCACGGTGTGGGGCTTCCTCTCCTACGACCCCGACCTCGATCTCCTCTATTACGGCACGGCCAATCCCGGGCCGTGGAATCCCGCAGCAGCGTCCCGGCGACAACAAGTTCACGTCGGGCATCTTCGCGCGCAATCCCGACACCGGCGAGGCGCGCTGGTATTACCAGCTGAGCCCCGCACGACATGCACGACTACGACGGCGTCAACGAGAACATGCTCGTCGACCTGTCGTTCGACGGCCAGACGCGCAAGGTGCTGATGCATCCCGACCGCAACGGCTACGTGTACGTGATCGACCGCGACGACCGGCGAGGTGCTGTCGGCGAATCCGTACGGCTACGTGAACACGTCGACGGGCGTCGACCTGCGCACCGGGCGGCTCAACTACGCGCCGGACAAGACACCGGAAGTCGGCAAGGTGTCGCTCGATGCGTGTCCCGGCATCGCCGGGCGTCAAGGACTGGCAACCCTCGGCGTGGTCGCCGCGCACGCGCCTGCTCTACATCCCGCACCAGAACCTGTGCCAGGACGCGCAGGCCGCGAAGACGAGCTACATCGCCGGGCACGCCTTACGTCGGCATGGAAGTGCGCATGAAGCCCGGGCCCGGGGGGCCATCGGGGCGAGTTCACGGCGTGGGATCCCGTCGCCGGCAAGATCGGTGTGGAACATCAAGGAGGACCTCCCGGTGTGGAGCGGCGCGCTCGTCACCGCGGGCGACGTCGCGTTCTACGGGACGATGGATGGCTGGTTCAAGGCGGTCGACGCGCGCAGCGGCGCGGTGCTGTGGCAGTTCAAGACCGGCTCCGGAATCATCGGCCAGCCGATGACGCTATCGCGGTCCGGACGGCAAGCAGTACGTCGCGGTGCTGTCGGGCGTCGGCGGCTGGGCCGGCGCAATCGTCGCCGGGCGACTCGACGCTCGCGATGCGACCGCAGCGGCCGGCTTCGTGAACGCCACGGCGGACCTGCCGCAGAAGACCACCCTGGGAGGCATGCTGTATGTCTTCGCGCTTCCCTGACGCGCTCCTGCTCGCGCTCGCGGTCATCGCCAGCCCGCTGGCGGGCGGCGCCGAATCCGCGCCCGCGCACGACGTCCGCGCCGACGCTGCGGATCTGTGCGCATCCGGACAACCTGCCGTTCTCGGCGCAGGACGAGAGCGGCTTCGACAATCGCATCGCCCGCGTTCTCGCGAACGAGCTCCGCATGCGGCTCGAGTACACCTGGCTGCAGCCGCAGCATGGCCTCGTGCGCAAGACGATCGGCGCGGGCCTGTGCGATGCCATCCTCGGGCTGCCGGAAGGCTACGAAGGCGTCGCGCGCACTGCGCCGTACTACCGGTCGCGCTACGTGTTCATCACGCCGCGCGACGCGCGCATTGCGCCCTCGTTCGACGACGCGGCATTCCTCGAGCAGCGCATCGGCGTGCAGCTCATCGGCGACGACATGGCCGCAACGCCACCGGGTCACGCCCTCGCCCGGGCCCGCGCACCGTACGTCGTCGGCTTTCCCGTGTACGGCGAGAAACCCGCGGTCGCGCGGATGGTCGACGCGATCGCCACGCACCGTCTGGACGCCGGCGTGGCATGGGGACCTGCCGCAGGCTACTTCGCTGCGCACGCCGCCGTCCCGCTCGCGATCACGCCCGCGCTGGTGCCGGCGACTTGCATCTGCCATTCGATTTCGGCGTGGTCGTCGCGGTGAAGAAGGACAACGAAGCCCTGCGGCGCGCGTTGGACGAGGCGCTCGCGCGCCGGCGCGCCGACATCGACGCGATCCTGCAGTCGTATCGACGTGCCGCGCACCGACGCCGACGTCAAGGTCTCGCTCTCGCCATGCGAAGCATCACGGCACTGCTGATCGGCATCGCCACGCTCGCCTGCATCGCCGGGTGCCAGCGCGAGGAGCGGCAATTCCAGTCGCCGCCCAGCGGCGCGGCCGCCGTCAATGCCATCCAGATGCCGCCATTGCACGCGGGCAACGCACCGCCGCTCGCGCCGGTCGCCAATGCGTATCAGGAGAACGCCTACGCGATGGCGCAGGGCCAGCGGCTCTTCTCCGCCTACAACTGCAATGGCTGTCACGCGAACGGCGGCGGCGGCTCCGGACCGGCGCTCATGGACGACGTGTGGATCTACGGCAGCGCGCCGCAGAACATCTTCGCGACCATCGTCGAAGGTCGGCCGAACGGGATGCCGTCGTTCCGCGGGCGCATCCCGGACGACCAGGTCTGGCAGATCACCGCGTACGTCCGGTCGCTGAGCGGCCTCGCGCCCTTCGACGCCGCGCCCTCGCGCCGCGATGCGATCGAAGCGAAGCTGCCGGAAGGGCGGACACCCCGGCAACCTCCCACCGGCGGCGCGCAGCCGTCGCCTTCCGCCAAGTGAAGCGCCCGTCCGCGCGTGGCGCCGTCGGCCCGGCGTGCATCCTGGTCATCGCCGCGGTCGCGAGCGCCGCATGCGCCGCGGCGCCGCGCCATCAGGACGCGTTGAATCCCGCCGGCATCCAGGCTGCGCACATCTTCGACCTTGTGGGTGCTCATGCTGAGCGTCTGCACCGCCGTGTTCCTCGCCGTCATGGTGGGCCTCGCCTTCGCGTTGCGGCGAAGCGGGCGTGCCGACGCGAGCGTGCCGGCCGACATGCGCTCGGTGACCGATCCGGAGCCACGGCTGCAACGCAACGTCGTCATCAGCGTGGCGATCAGCGTGGCGCTGCTTCTGGCATTGCTCGTCGCCAGCGTGTTCACCGATCGCGCGCTCGCCCGCATGCCGCTCGCCGACCCCGTGCGCCTCGAGATCACCGCGCACCAGTGGTGGTGGGAAGTCCGTTACCTGGACGACGAGCCGTCGCGCATCTTCACGACCGCGAACGAGCTGCAGATTCCCGTGGGCCGGCCGATCGTCGCGCAGCTTCACGCCGACGACGTGATCCACAGCCTCTGGATTCCCAACCTGCACGGAAAGAAGGACCTCATCCCCGGCGCGACGTCCCTCATCCAGTTTCGCGCGGACGCGCCCGGCACGTATCGCGGGCAATGCGCCGAATTCTGCGGCTTCCAGCATGCCTGGATGGCCTTTCACGTCATCGCGAGACCGAACGCCGAATACGAGCAGTGGGCCGAGCAGCAGCGCCGGTCGGCGCCGCCTCCCGCCGACGCGATGGCGCAGCGCGGACTCGACGTTTTCCTGGCGGGCCCGTGCGCGATGTGCCACGCGATCCAGGGCACGACCGCGGGTGGGCAGACCGCGCCGGATCTGACACACATCGCGAGCCGTCCGTCCCTCGCTGCCGGGCGCCTTCCCAACAATCCCGACAATCTCGCGGCGTGGATCGCCAATCCGCAGCAGTTCAAGCCGGGCTCGAACATGCCCGCCACGGGACTGTCCGGCGAGGACCTGCGCGCCGTGGTCACGTATCTGGAGACGTTGAAATGAGCGCCGCCGGGCCGTCCCAAGGCGCGAATGCGCCCCCTCGGGGGGCAGCGCAGCGGCTGTATGCGCAAGCGTGGGGGCACCTCGATGAGCGCCGCCGGGAGCGCCGCCCCGACGCCGCACGCATCCTGCCCCGCGCACGCTCCTTCCATGCGCGCGACCTGCTCGAGCTGGAGCGCACATGGCGTGACCGTCCGGGCGTGATCGGCTGGCTCGCGTCGGTCGATCACAAGAGCATCGGCAAGCGCTTCATCGTCACGTCGTTCGTGTTCTTCCTGCTGGGCGGGCTGATGGCCGCGGTCATCCGCATGCAGCTCGCGCGACCGGAGAACACGCTGGTCGGTCCCGATCTCTACAACCAGCTCTTCACCACCCACGGCTCGGTGATGATGTTCCTGTTCGCCGTGCCGGTGATGCAGGCCGTCGCGGTGTATTTCGTGCCGCTGATGATCGGCGCGCGCTCGACGGCCTTCCCGCGCCTCACCGCCTTCAGCTACTGGATCTTCCTGTTCGGCGGTCTGTTCCTGTTCACCGGCTTCGCGCTCAACATCGGCCCCGACGCAGGCTGGTTCATGTACACGCCGCTGTCGGGTCCGCAGTACACCCCCGGCAAGCGCTCCGACTGGTGGGCGCAGCTCATCACGTTCACCGAGGTGTCCGGGCTGGTCGCAGCGGTCGTCACCATCACCACGGTGCTCAAGATGCGCGCGCCGGGCATGAGCCTCACGCGCATCCCGCTGTTCGTCTGGGCGAGCTTCGTCACGGCATTCATGATCCTGTTCGCGATGCCTGCCGTCATGCTGGGCAGCACGATGCTCATCATGGACCGCCTGATCGGCACGCATTTCTTCAACCCTGCCGAAGGCGGCGACCCGCTGCTGTGGCAGCACCTCTTCTGGTTCTTCGGGCACCCCGAGGTGTACATCATCTTCATTCCCGCCCTGGGGATGCTGTCGTCGATCATCGGCACGTTCGCGCGCCGCCCGATCTACGGCTACCCGGCGATGGTGCTGTCGCTCATCGTCACCGCCTTCCTCGGGCTTCGCGCTGTGGGTGCATCACATGTTCGCCACCAACGTGGCCGAGCTCGGCAAGAGCTTCTTCACGGCGGCGAGCATGGTCATCGCGATCCCCACGGCCGTGCAGATCTTCTGCTGGATTGCGACGCTGTGGACGGGCAGGCTCAACTTCCGCACACCGCTCCTCTTCGCGCTCGGCTTCTTCTTCATCCTGGTGATCGGCGGGCTGACGGGCATCATGCTTTCCTCGGTCGCTCTCGACACCCAGATCCACGACACCTTCTTCGTCGTCGCGCATCTGCACTACGTGCTCATCGGCGGTGCCGTCTTCCCGCTTTTCGGCGCGTTCTACTACTGGTTCCCGAAGATGACGGGACGGCTATTGAGCGAGCGCCTGGGGAAGTGGAACTTCTGGCTGTTCTTCATCGGCTTCAACGTGGCGTTCTTCCCGATGCACATCCTCGGGCTGCACGGGATGCCGCGGCGGGTCTACACGTATCCCGCGGAGATGGGCTGGGGCACGCTGAACATGATCTCGACCATCGGCGCGTTCACGATCGCCCTGAGCGTGCTGCTCTTCATCGTCAACGTGCTCGTGTCGCGCCGCCGTGGCGAGCCCGCCGGCGACAATCCGTGGGGCGCAGGCACGCTGGAATGGGCGACGACCTTCGCCGCCGCCCGCGTCGAATTTCATCGAGCCGCCGGTGGTGCACGGCCGCGATCCGCTGTGGGAGCCGGAGCGCAGCCCGACGCACGTCACCGGCCTCGCGCCACATGCACGTGAAATCCTGGTGACGACCGTCGTCGACGCGCGGCCCGACCATCGCCTCATCCTGCCGACGCCGACGATCTGGCCGTTCCTCAGTGCCGTCGCGGTGACGATCCTGTTCGTGGGCTCGATCTTCACGCCGTGGGCCATGGTGTGGGGTGCAATTCCCGTCGCGATCGCCCTCACGGCATGGTTCTGGCCCTCGAAGGCGGAAACGCGGACGGCGCTCAGTCTGGAGAAGGCGCCGTGAGCACGCACGCCACCACGACGGTCGCTCGCGATCGAAATGCGTTCGGCAGCGGCGCGACGAGCATCGACGTGCGCGACCTGCCGAGCTACGCCTTCGGCCATCGCAGCCTGATGTGGTGGGGCACGTGGGGGATCATCCTGATCGAGGCCACGGTGTTCGCTCTCGCCGTGATGGTGTACTTCTACATCCGTGCGCACGTCAGCAACTGGCCGCCGGGCGTGGAGCCGCCGGACCTGCTCTGGGGCACGCTCAACCTCGCCGTGGTGCTCGCGAGCGCGGTGCCCAATCAATGGGCGAAGCGCGCCGCCGAAGATCGCGACCTCGCTGCCGCGCGCAAATGGACCTGGGTGCTGCTGTTCTTCGCGCTCGCCACGATCGTCCTGCGCGCGATCGAGTTCGGGCACCTGCACTGCCGCTGGGACACCAACGCCTACGGCTCGATCGTGTGGACCCTGCTCGGGTTGCACACGGTGCATCTCGTCACCGACTTCGGCGACACGGTCGTGCTCGCCGTGCTGCTGGTCACCGGTCCGCTCGAAGGCAAGCGCTACGGCGACGTCGCCGAAAACGCGCTCTACTGGAACTTCGTCGTGCTCGCATGGATACCGATCTACCTCGTGATCTACATCGCGCCGCGCCTGATATGAACGAAGGCGCGCATCGCCAACTCGCCGCGTGGCCGGGGCTCTTCGTGGCGCCGATCGCGTTCTTCGTGAATCTCTTCATCACGTATCCGCTCGTGCCGTGGGTCTGCGGCAACCAGCATCACGGCGTGCTGCACGCGGTCGATGCCATCTTCCTCGCGGTCGCGCTGTTCGGTGTCTGGCATGCGGCCCGCGTGTGGCGCGCGCGCCAGGCGCCGATCCGCAGCGACGCCGGCGACCATGCCTCACAACAGCACTTCCTCGGTGTCACGGGGACCCTGGCGAGCGCGATCTTCGCACTCGCACTGGCTGCGCAATGGCTCACCGCGTTCATCGTTCCGCCCTGCATGGGCTGACCGCCCTCGCGCTCGCAGCTGCTTCGTCCGTGGCTGCGGCGCACGGTGGTGGCACGCCCGGCACGCTGCACTGGCACGCGGAGCCGTGGGTGGTCGGTACTGCTCGCGGTTTCGCTGGCGACCTATGGCCTCGGCCTCGCGCGGCTGTGGCACACCGCGCACGCCGGCGCAGGCGTTTCGCACGCGGAAGCGGCAGCGTTCGCGGGCGGCTGGACGATCGCTCGTGCTGGCGTTGTGCTCGCCGCTCGATGGACTCGGCGCGGAGCTCTTCACCGCGCACATGGTCCAGCACGAGCTGCTGATGGTCGCGGCCGCGCCGCTCCTCGTCCTCGGCCGGCCCTTGGCAACCTGGACATGGGCGCTGCCGCTGCGCGCGCGACCGCAGGCGACGGCGTGGACGCGCCGTCCTGCGTGGCGCGTGCCCTGGCAGGCCGCCACCCATCCCCTCGGCGCCTTCACGATCCACGCCGCCGCACTCTGGCTGTGGCACGTGCCGCTGCTGTTCCAGGCGGCGCTCGCCAATGAAGCAGTGCACGCGCTGCAGCACGCGAGCTTCCTGTTCTCGGCGCTGCTCTTCTGGTGGGCGATGTTCCGGCCGGGGAACGCACGCATGCAGGATGGCGTCGCCGTGCTGTACCTCTTCGCGACCATGCTGCATACGGGCGCGCTCGGTGCGCTGCTCGCGTTCTCCACGGCGCCCTGGTACGTCGCGCGATGCGGCACGCACGTCGGCGTGGGGGCTTTCGCCCATCGAGGATCAGCAGCTCGGCGGGCTCATCATGTGGATCCCGGCCGGCACCGTGTACGTCATCGCCGGAGTGTGGGTGATGGCGCGCTGGCTCGCGGCATCGGCTGCACGCGCGGCCTCGCCGCTGCACCAGGTTCGCTGAAGGCGATCAGCGCAGGCGGCCCGTCCAGCGCGCCGCGATGGCCGCGAGACCGCCGAGCAGCACCGCGAGACCGAGTCCCGCCTGCGGATAGCGGTTGAGCAGCGTCGTGGCCTTGCGCGCTGCAGGCGCCATGGGACGGATGGACCGCGCGCGGCGGCCGCCGTCACGCGCCGGGACGGAGCGCGACGCGGCGGGCGCAGGACGCGCCAAGTCCCTGCCGGCGTCCTTGCGTCGCCGCGCCCTCGGCAGGCAGCGGGCCGCGCCTCGCCCTTGTGGGAGCCGTACTCGTAGCTGTACACCCAGGTGAACTCCGCACCGAGCAGGAAGATCTGCGCGGAGTAGTAGACCCAGATCAGCACCACGGCGAGCGATCCCGCGGCGCCGAACCCGGACACCACGCTGCTCTTGCCGATGTAGAGGCCGATCAGGAACTTGCCGATCGTGAAGAGCAGCGCGGTCACGGCGGCGCCGATCCAGACGTCGTGCCAGCTGATGCGTCACGCGCGGCAGGAACTTGTAGATCAGCGCGAAGAGCGCCGTCACGACCACGAAGCTGAAGGCGAAGTTGACGAACTGCAGCAGCACCTCGAAGCCGCCGAACCAGGAACCCCACAGCGAGCCGACGGCAGAGATCGCCGCGCTCACCACCAGCGACACCAGCAGCAGGAAGCCGATGCCGAGGATCATGCCGAACGACAGCACGCGCGTGCGGATGAGGTTCCAGATCCCTTCCTTCTTTTCGGCGGCGGGCGAGCGCCAGATGCGGTCGAGCGCCGACTGCAGCTCGCCGAACACCGTGGTCGCGCCGAACAGCAGCGTGACGACCCCGACGACCGTCGCGATCACGCCCTTGCCGGGGTCGCTGGCGCTTTTCACCATGCCCTGGATCGCGGCCGCGCCTTCGTCGCCCATCATGCCCCGCAGCTGGTCGAAGATCTGCCCGGTGGCCGCTTCCCGACCGTAAGAAGAAGCCCACCACCGCGATGACGATGAGCAGCAGCGGCGCGATCGAGAACACCGTGTAGTACGAGATCGCGGCGCCCATGCTGGGCGCGTAATCGTCGACCCACGACGAGACGGACTCGCGGATCAGCTTCCAGAGTTCCCTGGGGTTCGTGATCACGTGCTTCGCTTCTTCGCGCATACGCCGCTCCGCTTCCGATGCGAATGGATCTACGCTACCCGCAAGTGGCATGCCATGGGCGCTGCGCAGGCGTGGGCTCGGCCGCAACGGATGCGGGCGGTATTTCGCACACCGTCCGTGCGAATATTTTCTCCACTCGTGCATGAAGACCATCGCGGCCCGGAGCGCGACCGGCGGATTCGCCGCACCAACGAAAAGCCCCGCCGGAGCGGGGCTCTATCGGTGCAGGCGCGAACGATCAGCTGCGCTTGCGCCGGCCGGCGGCTGCGGCCGCCAGGACGCCGAGACCCAGCAGCGCGAGGCCGCCCGGCTCCGGGACCGTGCGGGCGGTGACCTCGAAGTTGTAGGTCGTGGAGCCCGCGCCGGTGGCGAGCGTGACGTTGTCCGCGAAGGCGTGGTAGAGCGGGCCGGCGCTGCTGCCGACGCCTACGCTGATCGCCGAGACGTAGGCGTTGCTGCTGTACCACTGGCTGCCGTTGTGGTCGGCGCCGCTCGCCCAGTTGGCGAATCGAAAGGCCGACCTGCGCGCCGTTGTCGAACGTCACGCCGACGCCGCTCTGGAAGCGCCAGAACGAGTCGCTCGCGCCGGACGTGTAGAACGTGCCTTGGGCGGTATTGCCGTACGTTCCGTTGTACGCGCCCTCCCAGATGAGCTCGCTGCGCTGCGCTCCATCCCAGACATGCAGGCGAAGCGCCGGGGTGTAGTCCGGATCCGCGCCGGCAGGACGGGTGCTGTCGGTGGCGATCATCCAGTCGAACACCAAGCTGAGCACATCGTCCAGCAGTCCGAGGTTGCTGGTCGGATCGTAGAAGTTGCCGAGGCCGACGAATCGCGTGCGATCGCCGAACATCTCGACCGAACCGTTGCCGCTGCGCGGCGCCGTGCCGGTGATGGCGCTGGAACCGCCGCCGCCGTTTTCACCGGGTGGGTTGCCCCACGTCGGATCGGATGGCGTGACGACCACGGTCGCGGCCGAGGCCATGGCGGAGAGCGAAAGCACTGCCGCGGCGAGCGCCATGCGCGCGCCTGCGCATTTCTTCTGCATTGGAAAGTCCTCGTGAGCTGGCTGGGTAAACCCGGGACAGGCGCCCCGGTCGTGCGAAGCGCCGGATCACCGGGCGGGTGTGGGGTGTTGCGGCCGGGACATGAGCATGATCTGCGCCAATTTGTCGCATATGTCGCCAACTCGCTGCGGCGTCAGGCACTTGAATGGTGCGCAAGGCGCCGGCTGTAGGCCACTGCCCACGGCGTTGTAAAATATGCCGACATCCGAACCATCCCCCCGGCGGGCCGTGGCGAGCCCCTGCCGGCCGTCGCTCGCCGTTACTTGCCGATGCAGAAGCGCGAGAAGATCGCGCCGAGTACGTCGTCCGCGGTGACGGTTCCGACGATCGTCCCGAGCGCCTGATGCGCTTCGCGGAGCGCTTCGGCGAAGAGTTCGAGGGCCGGGCTGGACTGCTGCAATTCGGCGTCGGCCGCGTCCAGGTGCCGGGCGGCCTCCGCGAGCGCCTCGAGATGCCGGGCGCGGCCGAGGAAGGCATCCTCCATGTCCTCGTGCGCCCCGGCCAGATCGAGAATGCAGCGCTCGAGGAGCTCGATCCCCGCACCGGTGCGCGCGGAGAGCCACACGTCGCGTCGGGACGGGAACTGCGGCGCCTGGGGTACGTCGCGCCGGTGCGGCCCGTCGGCGGTGAGGTCGATCTTGTTGTGCACGACGATCCGCGGCAACGACGCCGGCAGGCGCTCGAGAATCGCGGCGTCCTCGTCGCCGACGGCTTCACCCTTGCGCGCATCGACGATCACCAGCGCCAGGTTCGCGTGCTCCACCGCCGCCCAGGTGCGCTCGATCCCGAGCGTCTCGATCGGATCGTCCGTCGCACGAAGACCCGCAGTGTCGACCACGGTCACGGCAATCCCGCCGATCTCGATGGGCGCGCGAAGGGCGTCGCGCGTGGTCCCGGGAATCTCCGTCACGATTGCGAGGTCGTCACGCGAGAGGCGGTTCATCAGGCTCGACTTGCCGACGTTGGGCCGGCCCACCAGCACGACGGTGAGACCCTCGCGAAGGAGCGCGCCGCGCCGCGTGCGCTCCGTCAGTCGCGACAGCGCCGTACGCAAGCCGGACATGCGACCGGCGGCGTCCGCCTGCACGCAGGAAGTCGATGTCTTCCTCCGGGAAATCCAGCGTCGCTTCGGCGAGCATGCGGAGCTCGAGCAACGCGTCGGCGAGCGCATGCACCTCGCGCGAGAACTCGCCCGAGAGGCTGCGGGCCGCGGCACGTGCGGCACTGCCCGTGGAGGCCTCGATCAGGTCGGCGACCGCCTCGGCCTGTGCGAGGTCGAGCTTGCCTTCGAGGAATGCGCGCTGCGTGAACTCGCCGGGCGCTGCCAGACGCGCGCCACAGGCAAGACAGCGCTCGAGGAGGAGCGCGAGCACCGCCGGTCCACCGTGCCCGTGCAGTTCGAGCACGTGCTCGCCGGTGTAGGAGTGGGGTGCCGGGAAATACAGCGCGATGCCTTCGTCGATCACCGCGCCGTCGGCTGCACGGAAGGCGCAGTGCGTCGCGACGCGCGGGGCGAGGCCGCGCCCGAGCAGTGAATCGAGCATGCCCGGCACGGCGCTGCCGGAGACGCGCACGATGCCGATGCCACCCCTGCCGGGCGCGGTGGCGATCGCCGCGATCGTGTGGCGCGGCACGCTCATCACGCGCCCTTCGGCGCCATGTCGTTCGCGCGGGGCGCGCGCCGGGATCAGCGGCGCTTGGCCGCCGCGACCGCCGCTTCCTTCTCCAGCACGCGGTTCATGTGCCACTGCTGTCCGATCTGCAGGGTGTTGTTGATGAGCCAGTAGAGGACGAGGCCGGCGGGGAAGAACAGGAACATCACCGAGAAGGCGATCGGCATGATCTGCATGACCTTCGCCTGCACCGGATCCTGAATGGGCGTCGGCGACAGCCGCACCTGCAGGTAGGCGGTGATGGCGTAGATCACGGGCAGCACGAACCACGGGTCCGGTGCCGACAGGTCGCGGATCCAGCCGATCCACGGCGCGTGGCGCAGTTCGACGGCGGAAAGGAGCACCCAGTAGAGCGCGATGAACACCGGGATCTGCACCAGGATCGGCAGGCATCCACCGAGCGGGTTGATCTTCTCCTGGCGGTACATCTCCATCATCTTCATCTGGAGCTGCTGCTTGTCGTTCGCGTACTGCTCCTGCAGTGCCTTCATCTTCGGCGCGATCACCTTCATCTTCGCCATGGACCGCGCGCTGGCGTGATTGAGCGGATAGAACACGCTCTTGATGATGATGGTCAGGATGATGATCGCCCAGCCCCAGTTGTGGACGAGCGAGTGCAGCCATTTCAGCAGCCAGAATAGTGGCGCGGCGATGACGGTGAAGATGCCGTAGTCGACGACGAGGTCGAGACCCTTCGCGAGCTTCGCGAGGACATCCTGCTCCTGCGGCCCCACGTAGAGCGGCACGCGCACCTCGCCCGTGGCGCCTGGCGCAACGGTGCCCACCGGCACGATCACGCCCGCCGAGTACAGGCCGTTGTCGAGCTTGCGCGTGTAGAACTCGCGGGTCGTCTTCGGCTCGTCCGGCGGCAGCCACGCGGCGACGAAGTAGTGCTCGACCATCCCGACCCAGCCGTTGTCGGTGGTCTTGGTGTAGGGCAGCTTGCGCGTCGGGTCGGCCGCCAGCTTGTCGATGTCGCCGAATTCGACCTTCTTGTACTTGTCGGCCTCGTTGTAGATCACCGGACCGACGTACGACGCCGGAGCCATGGAGCTCTTGGTCCCTTGGTGCACGGTGTCGCGCGTGAACTGGAAATAGGCGTACGGCGCGATCGGCGCCGCGCCGGTGTTGGTGACGTCGTACGCAACGTCGATCACGTAGCTCCCGCGATGGAACGTGAGCACCTCCACGACCTTGGCGCCGTTGGGCGCGGTGGTCTGCAGCCGCACTTCCAGGCGGTCCTGTCCGGCGGCGAGCTCGCGCGGGCCGGGCAGGGGCTCGTACACGGTACGGTGCGTCGGCAAGCCGTCGCCGAGCAGGCCGGATTGCGCGATCAGCGTGCGCTCGGGCGTGTGCAGTAGGGGGTAGTACGGGCGCGACTGGTCGACGATGTCGGCATGCTTCGCGAGCGCGACCTGCTCGATGACGCCGCCCGCCGTGTTGATCTCGGCGGTATAGAGGTCGGTGCGCACCGTGATGCGCTGGCCTGCGGGCGCCGCGGTCTCGGCGGGTGCGGTCCCGGGCGGCCCTGCAGTGGCCGCCGTCGTGGGGGCGGCCGGCGTCGCGCCGGGCGTCGTTTCGGCGCTCCCCTTGCTCGCGGGCGCGACGGCAACGGTCGGCACGGGCGGCCGATGCTCGCGCTGCCAGGCCTCCCACAGGAAGAGCGCCGAGAAGGAAAAGACGACGAACAGGATCAGGCGTTGCGTATCCATGTGAACCTTGTGCGCGGCGACCGATGCGTCAGGGCACCGGGTCGAATCCGCCGGGATGATACGGGTGGCACCGGCCGACGCGTCGCAGCGTCAGCCAGAGACCCTTGAGGACACCGTGCCGCTCGACCGCTTCGCGGGAATAGTCGGAGCAGCTCGGATAGAAGCGGCAGTTCGCCCCGAGGAGCGGGCGCAGGAAATACTGATAGGCGCGCAACAGCGCGAGCACCACGTGCTTCAGGCGGCCTCCCCCCGCTCCGGCAGCGCCGCGAGCAATCGCGCGGCCTCGAGTGCGAGCACCGGGAAGGTGGTGCGGGGGCAGCCCTTCTTCAAGCGAACGATCAGGTCATACGCCTCGATGCGCGGACGAGCAGCCTGCACGACCGGGCGCAGCATGCGCCGCACACGGTTGCGGTCGACTGCGAGCGGCAAGGCCTTCTTGCCGATCACGAAGCCCACCCGCCCGGGTGCGACGCACGCGGGTGCGAAGGCAAGCTGCAGGTAGGCACCTTCGCGGCGCTGCCCGGTTCTGAACACCGCATCGAAGGCGCCCGTGCCAGTCAGGCGGTAGCGTCGCGCACCCCGCAGGGGCCGTCCGGGTGCCGCCGGCGCGGTCAGGGAGTGAGTCGCGCGCGACCCTTGGCGCGGCGCGCAGAGAGAACCTTGCGACCACCGACGGTCTTCATGCGGGCGCGAAAGCCGTGCGTCCGCTTGCGCTTGACGACGGAGGGCTGGAATGTACGTTTCATGGGCGGCGCCTGATGGTAAAAAGCCTTACATTAGAGCGCGTTATGTGCCTGCCTGTCAACCACGATCGGCGAGCTCGTATCGGCCTGACAGCGCCGATGGCGGCCTGTGGATAAGTCGCCGGGGGCGCGCTACAATGGCCCGCAACGGATCCCGTCTGCGTTTCGCCGCCTACCGGCCTGCCGCGCTCGACCCGAAGAAAAGGCCGCTGGGCGCCCGCCCGCCGACCCTCCAAGCTGCCGCCACAGGCAGCGCCGCCCTGAAGGACCGCGTCGGCATGTCGTCCGTTCCCGCTTTCTGGCAACACTGCCTGGAGTCGTTTCGCCAGGAGCTCACCCCGCAGCAGTTCAATACCTGGATCCGGCCCCTGTCGATCGTGCGCGTCGACGACGGGTACCGGCTGCTCGCGCCCAACCGCTTCGTGCTGCAGTGGGTCAAGGAGCGCTTCGCGCATCGCATCACCGAGCTCGCCCACGCGAGCGAAGGCACGCCCGTGAGCATCGCGCTGGGGGTCGCCGACGCGCAGGAGCCCACCGCGACCGCGCCGAAGCCGTCCCCATTCCTATCCCCCGCCGAGCCGGCGGGGCGTGATTCCCCGCCCGCCGCGGATGAGACGACACCCGGGCTGGTCCCGCAGGCGCGCGCGGCCCTGTCCGTCGAACCCAGCTCCGCGACGGCACGGGTGCCGCTCCAGCGGCGGCACGAGCCCACGAGCCTCAATCCGTCATTCACCTTCGAGAGCTTCGTCGCCGGGAAGGCGAACCAGCTCGCCCGCGCGGCGGGGATGCAGGTCGCCGACCATCCGACCTCGTACAACCCGCTCTTCGTGTACGGGGGCGTCGGGCTCGGCAAGACCCACCTGATCCAGGCGATCGGCAACACCATTCTCAAGCGCGAGCCCACCGCGAAGATCCGCTACATCCACGCGGAGACCTACGTCTCGGACGTCGTGCGTGCGTACCAGCACAAGGCGTTCGACGATTTCAAGCGCCACTACCGTTCCCTCGACCTCCTGCTCATCGACGACATCCAGTTCTTCAACGGGAAGAGCCGCACGCAGGAGGAGTTCTTCTACCTCTTCAACACCCTGATCGAGGCGCACAAGCAGGTCGTGATCACGTGCGACACCTACCCCAAGGAGATTTCCGGGATCGAGGAGCGGCTCATCTCCCGCTTCGGATGGGGGCTCACCGTCGCGCTGGAACCGCCCGAGCTCGAGATGCGCGTCGCGATCCTGCTCGCCAAGGCCGCCGCGAGTCGCATGCGCCTCGACGAGCAGGTCGCCTTCTTCGTGGCGAAGCACATCCGCTCGAACGTGCGCGAGCTCGAAGGTGCACTGAAGCGCGTGGCCGCGTACTCGAACTTCCACGGCCAGGAGATCACCCTCGCTGTCGCCAAGGAAGCGCTGCGCGACCTGCTCGCGGTACAGAACCGCCAGATCTCCATCGAGAACATCCAGAAGACGGTGGCCGACTACTACAAGATCCGCATCTCGGACATGCATTCGAAGAAGCGATCGCGCGCCGTGGCGCGACCGCGCCAGGTGGCCATGGCGCTCGCGAAGGAGCTGACGCAGCTCTCGCTGCCCGAGATCGGCAGCAATTTCGGCGGTCGCGACCACACGACGGTCCTGCACGCCTGCCGCCAGATCGCCAAGCTCCGCGACACCGTCCCGGAGCTCAACCACGACGTCAATTTCCTGCTGCAGGTGCTGCGCAACTAGGCGTCGGCGCGGGTCGGTTTCGGCGGGGCTCGGAAGGCCCCGCCAACGCACGGTTTTCCTTCCCGATTCGGGTGTTCTGCAGACTGGAAAACGCGGGGTTTTCCAGCTATAATTTGTGGATTAACCGGCCTTTGGCCGCAGCGGCCAAAAAGCCCCCAAACGATCCACCGCGCCAGGCACCGTTGTCCACAGCCTTTACCTCCGCCCAACCCGCTGATGGAACGAAGGGTTTCGCTTCAGTACACGAACCCGCCGTTCTCCTATTAGCTGTTCTACGGTTTTAAACAATGCAACTAAAGCAAATCACCCGTGATGCGCTGTTGAAACCGTTGCAAGCCGTGGCCGGGATCGTGGAACGGCGGCACACGCTGCCAATCCTCGCCAATGTGCTGATGGAGCAGAAGGACTCGCGGCTCTATCTCACGGCGACGGATCTCGAGATGCAGATCACCGCGCACTCCGAGTTCAGCGGCAAGGAGGCGCAGGCGGTCACCGTCGGCGCGCGCAAGCTGCAGGACCTGCTGCGCGCCCTGCCGGACGGCTCCGCGATCAACGTCGACACGACCGGCAGCAAGATGACCGTGCGCGCCGGCCGGTCGCGCTTCAACCTGCAGACGCTCCCTGCTGCCGACTATCCGCGCATCGGCGTCGGTGACGAGCAGCTGCAGACGCTCACGCTCGAGCAGCGCCACCTGCGCAGCCTCATCAAGTCGGCCGAGTTCGCGATGGCGCAGCAGGACATCCGCTACTACCTCAACGGCATGCTGCTCGTGCTCGACGGCAATTCGCTGCAGGCGGTCGCAACCGACGGCCATCGCCTGTCGTGGGCGAGCTTCACGATTCCCGGCAGCTTCCAGCGCCAGGAAGTGATCCTGCCGCGCAAGACCGTGCTCGAGCTCGGCAAGCTGCTCGGCGACGTCGAGGATCCCGTCACGCTCGACATCCTCGCGAACCAGGTGCGCTTCCGGTTCGGCAACATCGAGCTCGTGAGCAAGGTGGTGGACGGCAAGTTCCCCGACTACAACCGCGTGATCCCGACCGGTCACGCGAAGGTGATCGAGCTGTCGCGCCCGGAGCTCCTGGGCGCGCTGCAGCGTGCCGCGATCCTGTCGAACGAGAAGTTCCGCGGCGTGCGCGTCGTGCTCGCGCCCGGGCAGCTCAAGATCATCTGCACGAACTCGGAGCAGGAGGAAGCCGAGGAGGAGCTCGAGGTCGCCTACCAGGGCGACGGGCTCGACATCGGCTTCAACATCACCTACCTGCTCGACGTCCTGCAGAACCTCGGCTCGGATCACGTGCGGCTCGCGTTCGGCGACTCGAACTCCAGCGCCCTCGTCACGATTCCCGAGCGCGAAGACTACAAGTACGTCGTGATGCCGATGCGCATCTGATGAAAGCAGGGCGAGTCCGCACGATCCGGGCTCGCCTCGCAACGCCGTGGCCCGCCAGGAGCAGGCCGGCGGCGGCAGGATCGCCGGCGCACGTTCGTGCCGGCGCCAGAGCACCGCGAAAGCCAAGATGACCCCAGCCGATTCCCTTCCCTCCGCGCATTCCTTCGCCGGCAACGTTCCCCCGCAGCACAACGGCAACGGCCAGGACTACGACTCGAACAGCATCAAGGTGCTGAAGGGACTCGACGCCGTGCGCAAGCGCCCCGGCATGTACATCGGCGACACCTCCGACGGCACGGGGCTGCATCACATGGTGTTCGAGGTGCTCGACAACGCGATCGACGAGGCGCTCGCCGGCTGGTGCGACGACATCAAGGTCGTCATCCACGCCGACAATTCCATCTCGATCGTCGACAACGGCCGCGGCATCCCGACCGACATCAAGCAGGACGACGAATTCCGGCGCTCGGCGGCCGAGATCGTCATGACCGAGCTGCACGCGGGCGGCAAGTTCGACCAGAACAGCTACAAGGTCTCCGGCGGCCTGCACGGCGTCGGCGTGTCGGTGGTGAACGCGCTGTCCGAGTGGCTGAAGCTGCGCATCTGGCGCGACGGCCAGGTGTACCAGATGGAATTCCGGCGCGGCGAGGCCGTTGCGCCGCTGGCGGTGGTCGGCACCACGGATCGTCGCGGCACCGAGGTGCATTTCATGGCGTCGCTGGAGACCTTCGGCCGGGTCGAGTACCACTACGAGATCCTGGCCAAGCGCATTCGCGAGCTCTCGTTCCTGAACAACGGGGTGAAGATCGAGCTGATCGACCAGCGCGACGGCAAGAGCGAGAACTTCGCGTACTCCGGCGGCGTGAAGGGCTTCGTCGAGTACATGAACCGCAGCAAGAGCGTGCTGCACCCGAAGGTGTTCCACGCGATCGGCGAGCGGGAAGGCACGACCGTCGAAGTGGCGATGCAGTGGAACGATTCGTACGCCGAGAGCGTGCAGTGCTTCACCAACAACATTCCCCAGCGGGATGGCGGGACGCACCTCACGGGCCTGCGCCAGGCGATGACCCGGACCCTCAACAGCTACATCGAGAAGGAAGAGGTCGCGAAGAGGGCGAAGGTCGAGACGTCCGGCGACGACATGCGTGAAGGCCTGACCTGCGTGCTGTCGGTGAAAGTGCCGGAGCCCAAGTTCTCGTCGCAGACCAAGGACAAGCTCGTGTCGTCCGAGGTGATGCCGATCGTGCAGGAGGTGGTCGCCGAGAAGCTCGCCGATTTCCTGCTCGAGAATCCGCAGGACGCGAAGATCATCTGCACCAAGATCGTCGAGGCGGCGCGCGCCCGCGAGGCTGCGCGCAAGGCCCGCGAGCTCACGCGCCGCAAGGGCGTGCTCGATGGCCTGGGACTGCCGGGCAAGCTCGCCGACTGCCAGGAGCGCGACCCCGCGCTGTGCGAGCTCTATCTGGTCGAGGGCGACTCCGCCGGCGGCTCCGCCAAGCAGGGCCGCGATCGCAAGTTCCAGGCGATCCTGCCGTTGCGCGGCAAGATCCTCAACGTGGAGCGCGCGCGCTTCGACAAGCTCGTTTCGTCGCAGGAGCTCGTCACCCTCATCACCGCGCTGGGCACGGGTTTCGGCCGGCCGGTCAACGGCAACAAGGAGGAGAAGGACGAGTACAACGCGGACAAGCTGCGCTATCACCGCATCATCATCATGACCGACGCCGACGTCGACGGCTCGCACATCCGCACGTTGCTGCTGACGTTCTTCTATCGGCAGATGCCGGAGCTCGTCGAGCGCGGTCACATCTACATCGCGCAGCCGCCGCTGTACAAGGTCAAGCTCGGCAAGGAAGAGGTCTATCTCAAGGACGACCACGAGCTGAAGCAGCATCTGCTCAAGGTCGCGCTGAAGGGCGCCGAGCTGATTCCCGGCGTCAATGAAGCGCCGCTGGCGGCGGAGACGTTCGCCACGGTTGCACGCGAGTATCTCGTGGCCGAAGCCGTGATCGATCGGCTGTCGCGCGTGGTCGACGCTGCGGCCCTGCACGCATTGCTCACCGGCGCGCCGATGGACCTGTCGAGCGAAGAGTCGGCGAACGCGCAGCGCCGCGGCATTGCAGGCCGCGGTCGAGGACGAGGAAGTGCGGGTCGAGGCGCGTTACGACGCGCTGACCGAGACGCGCCGCATCGTGGTGATACGCACGCATCACGGTACGCCGCACGCCACGTCGATCGACGCCGATCTTCTCGCGAGCGGGGATTACACGCAGATCCGCTCCGCCGCGGACGTCCTGCACGACCTCGATTCAAGGCCGGCGCGACGGTCAAGCGCGGCGACAAGGAGCAGGCGGTGAAGTCGTTCAAGGACGCACTCGACTGGCTGCTCGCCGAGGCGCGCAACAGCGTGACGCTGCAGCGCTACAAGGGCCTCGGCGAGATGAATCCCGAGCAGCTGTGGGAGACCACGATGGATCCCGCTGCGCGGCGCCTCCTCAGGGTCCAGATCGAGGACGTGATCTCGTCGGAAGAGATCTTCTCGACCCTGATGGGCGAGCAGGTCGAGCCGCGGCGCGCGTTCATCGAGAACAACGCGCTGGGCGTGCGCAACCTCGACGTCTAGCCGGCGCGCCGGCCCGGCGCCGTCGCGACGCGGTGCGATGACCGGGTCGTGGTCGCAGTTATCGGCTGCGCGGTGTGCTTAAATGCGCCGCTTCCCACCCGAGCGCATGCAATGAGCACACCTTTGTCATCCCGGTCGCATCGCGGTCGCGCGCTGCTCCTCGCGATCATGGCGCTCGCCGCGAGCGTCTCGGCCTCCGCGTTCGCCGCCGAAAGCCGCTTCATCGTCAAGTTCAAGGACGGCACCGCGAAGGCGGGCGAGGCCCCCAGCGCGAGGCTCGCACGCATCGCCGACGACATGCAGGTGGGTCTGCGTTTCGAGCGCACGATGGCGCTGGGCATGAGCGTGGTGAGCGCTGACTCCCCGGCCAACGCCGATGCGCTCGCGGCGGAGCTCGCCACGCACCCGGACGTGGCATGGGTCGAGCCCGACCGCCGCAAGCAGCCGCAACGCGTTCCGAACGACGAGTTCATCAACGGCCAGACCTATCTCAGCCCCGCGCGCGCCGGGATCGACGCCTACGGCGCGTGGGACATCACCACCGGCTCGGCATCGACGGTGGTGGCGGTGGTGGACACGGGATACCGGCCGCACGCGGATCTCGCGGGCCGGATTCTCCCCGGCTACGACTTCATCCACGACCCCGCCTATGCCAACGATGGCGATGGCCGCGATCCGGATGCGTCCGATCCGGGCGACTGGGTCAGCACGACGGACCAGGCGCAGGCGCCGTACGCCGATTGCGACCTCAGGCCGAGCTCATGGCACGGCACCGCGGTGGCCGGCATCATCGCCGCCAACACCAACAATGCGGCCGTGGGTCGCGGGCCTCGACTGGCAGGCCAAGATCCTGCCGGTGCGCGTGCTCGGCAAGTGCGGCGGATGGGACGCGGACATCATCGACGGCATCGCCTGGGCGGCCGGCTTGCACGTCCCAGGCATCCCGGACAATCCGCGGCCCGCCGCGGTGATCAATCTCAGCCTGGGTGGGGCCGGCTCGTGCGGTTTCGGCTATCGAGCGGCGATCGCAGCGGCGCTCGCTTCCGGCCGCACCAAGGCCATCGTCGTGGCGGCGGGCAACGACAGCGACGACGTCGCCGCGCACGAGCCCGCCAACTGCCCCGGGGTGCTGGCGGTCGCATCGACCACCACGGCCGGCAATTTCGCGCGCTACAGCAATATCGGCGCCGGCATCACGCTGTCCGCACCGGGCGGACAGTACGCGCCCAATGGCCTGTCCGACGGCATCCTCGTGCTGTCGAACGCGGGCACCACGACGCCGTCCACGGACTTCTTCCGCAACGGCGGCGGCACGAGCTTCGCCGCACCCATGGTGTCGGGCACGATCGCCCTCATGCTCGCGGCGAATCCCGGCCTCACCGCCGAGTGACGTGCGCTCGATCCTCCTGTCGACCGTGCGGCCGTTCCCTGGCGGCTCGACCTGCGACACCACGATATGCGGCGCCGGCATCGTGAATGCGCATGCCGCGGTGGCAGCCGCACAGGCGCTCGCGCCGCCGAGCGCGACGGTCCAGGTCGTCGAGTATTACAACGCGGCGCTCGATCACTATTTCATCACGTGGGTGCCGGGCGAGATCGCCGCGCTCGACGCGGGCACCATTCGTGGCTGGCAGCGCACCGGCGCGACGTTCAACGTCTACCCCGGACCGCAACCCGGCAGCTCGCCGGTGTGCCGCTACTACATCCCGCCCGCGTACGGCGACTCCCATTTCTTCGGGCGCGGCACGTTCGAGTGCGACCAGACGGGCCTGCGCAATCCGGCCTTCGTGCTCGAGTCGGCGGAGTTCATGGACGTCATCCTGCCGGTCAACGGCGCCTGCCCGGCAGGCACCCTGCCGGTCTATCGCGTGTTCAGCAACCGTCCGGATGCCAACCATCGCTACATGACGGACCCCGCGCTGCGCGATGCCATGGTGGCGCGCGGGTGGCTCGCGGAAGGCGACGGACCGGATCTCGTGGTGATGTGCGCGCCACAGTGAGCGCGCACTGCGTTCACGCGCGAGACTAGCGGCCGCGCACCGCCGATAGGCCGCTACTTGCGGCGTGCCGTGGCGGCTTTGGTGGCGGCCTTGCGCTTGACGGGCGCCTTGGCGGCCGGGCGCTTCGCGACGCTGGCCTTCGCGCTGGCGCCTTTCACCGCGCCGCGTTTGGTCACGGCGCGGGTGTCGGTTTCGTCGGCCATGACGCTGCGCCGCGCGGTCACCGTCTTGGCCGCCGCACCCGCGGGAGCGCTCGTGCGTGCGCGAGCGCCGGCCCGAGCATGCGGGCTTGGCTGCGCCCTCGTCGCGGCCGCTCTTCGCGGCCAGGAGCGTGAGCGCTTCGTCGAGCGTGAGTGCATCGACGCTATCGCGGTCGGCCACCGTTGCGTTGACGGTGCCGTGCTTCACGTACGGTCCATAGCGGCCCGAGTGCAGCTCCACCGGCCGCTTGTCGCGCGGGTGCATGCCGAGCACGCGCAACGCGGTGCCCGGCCGCGGTGCACGCGCGCCCTTGCCCTTGGCGTCCTTGGTTTCGAACTCGAAGCCGATCTTGCCGTCCGGCTGGCGCACGAGGAACGCCGAAAAGCCGCGACGCGTGCGCGCCGAGACGAACTGCAGGAGATCGGTGCGTCCTTCGCTCAGAAGCTTCTGCATCTGCGCCCGCTCGATCGGCCGCTGCAGGATGACGCGTCCGGAGCGGAAGTCGCAGGTCTTGTCCGGACCGACCGCCTTCTCGCACACGTACGCCTGCGGCGTTTCGTAGACGTTCGACCCGCATTTCGGACACGGGCCGAGCGGTTCCTGGCCGCTGAAGTCCGGCGCCTCCCCGTCGTCGTCGGCCTTGTCGCCGAAATCGAAGCCGACCTCGAACTCGTCCGAGAGCTTGATCGACGCCGTGAACGGACGCCCGAGCCGGCTGCGAAAGCCCTCGAGCGGCCCGACACGGCGTTCGCGCAGCAGCGTTTCGGCCTCGGCGGCCTCGAGCTGGCGTCCGCCCATGATCTTCCAGAATCCGAACTCGCACTGCTGGCACTGGAATTTCTTGTAGTTCTCGTGCACTTCGCCGCCGCATTTCGGGCAGGGCACCGAGAGCGTGGCGAAATCGCCGGGGATGGTGTCGCTCTCGTGGTTCTTGGCCTGACCCACGATGTGCTGGGTCATGTCGACGATCTCGCGCATGAACTCGTCGCGCTGCAGCTTGCCGTGCTCCATCTGCGCGAGCTTGAATTCCCACTCGGCCGTGAGCTCGGGCGAGAAGAGCTCGGGCACGCCGAGGCCGCGCAGCAGCGCGATCAGCGAGAAGGCCTTCGCGGTGGGCACGAGCTCCTTGCCTTCGCGATAGATGTACTTCTCCTGCAGCAGGCCTTCGATGATCTGCGCGCGGGTGGCCGGCGTGCCGAGCCCTTTCTCGCGCATCGCCTCGCGCAGGTCCTCGTCCTCGATGAGCTTGCCCGCGCCTTCCATCGCCGACAGCAGCGTCGCCTCGTTGAGGCGCGCGGGCGGACGCGTCGTGTTCGCCACGGCCTCGATCTTTTCCGTCGCGACGGTTTCGCCTTCGCGCACGGGTGCGAGCGTGCCCTGCTCCGTCTGCGCCTCGCGACCATACACCGCGAGCCAGCCCGGGTTCACCAGCACCTTGCCCTCGGACTTGAACGGCTCGCCGGCGACCCGCGTGATGCGGGTGGTGACGAGGTATTCGGCGGGCGGATAGAACGCCGCGAGGAAGCGCTTCACCACGAAATCGTAGAGCTTGGCTTCGAGCTCGTTGAGGTGCTTCGGCTCGACCAGCGTCGGGATGATGGCGAAGTGGTCCGACACCTTCGCGTTGTCGAAGATGCGCTTGTTCGGCCGAACCCATTTCTGCTTCAGCACCTGCCGCGCGAATCCGCCGTACGCGTTGGTTTCCTTGAGCGCTTCCATCGTGGCGGTGACGGTGCCGATGTAATCCTCGGGCAGCGCCCGCGAATCGGTACGCGGGTACGTCAGCACCTTGTGCTTCTCGTACAGCGCCTGCGCCAGCGACAGTGTCGTGCGGGCCGAGAAGCCGAAGCGGCCGTTCGCCTCGCGCTGCAGACTCGTCAGGTCGTAGAGCAGCGGCGCACCTTGCGTGGAGGGCTTCGATTCCTCGCTGACCTCGCCGGGCTTGCCGGTGCATTTCTCGACCAGGGCCTGCGGCCCGCGCCTCGTCCCACAGCCGCTCCGCGCGGGCATCGGGATCCTCGTCCGACTTGCGGAACGCCTCGTCGAACCAGCGGCCCCCGTATTCGCCGCCGCTGCCGCGGAACGTGCCCAGCACCTCCCAGTAGCCGCGCGGCCGGAACGCGCGGATCTTCTCCTCGCGCTCGACGAGGATGGCCAGGGTGGGCGTCTGCACGCGGCCCACGGTCGTGAGCTGGAAGCCACCGGACTTGGAGTTGAAGGCGGTCATCGCCCGGGTGCCGTTGATGCCCACCAGCCAGTCCGACTCGGAGCGGCACACCGCTGCTGAAGCGAGCGGCCGCATCTGCTGGTCGGTACGCAGGTGCTCGAAGCCGTCGCGGATCGCGGCGGGTGTCATCGACTGCAGCCAGAGGCGCTTGATGGGCTTCGGCGTCTTCGCGTGCTGCACGATGTAGCGGAAGATCAGCTCGCCCTCGCGACCCGCATCGCATGCGTTGATGAGCTCGCCGACGTCCTTGCGCTTGATGAGCTTCAGCAGCGTCTTCAGGCGGTTCTCGTTCTTCTCGATCGGCTTCAGCGCGAAGACCGTCGGGATCGCGGGCAGGTGGGCAAAGGTCCACTTGCCGCGCTTCACCTCCTCCTCCTCCGGCATGCCGATCTCGAGCAGGTGCCCGACCGCCGACGAGATCACGTAGCGATCGCTCTCGAAGTAATCGTCGTGACGCGCGAAGCCGCCCAGCGCCTTGGCGATGTCGCTGGCGACGGAGGGCTTCTCGGCAATGATGAGGCTTTTCACGGAACGGGCTGGCGGCAAAGAGCGGCAGATAGTACCGAAGTACGGAGAGCGGGAGCAAGGCTGCGATTGACGCGTCGAGGCCCAACGCGCGCGCATGCGCACCCACGCACGCGAGGCGCGACGATGCGCCGCAACGAGAGGCATGACAAGCCGGGCGCGCGAAAGTGCGATGCGCTCACTGCAGCACCGTCATGCTCATGCGAGCCGCTGCCAGCGGGCGCCCGCAACCGGTGCAACGCGTTGCTGCAGCTCGAGCGTGGTAAGTGCCGCGACGACACGCTGGGCCGGCAGGCCTGTCCGGATCGCGATGGTATCGACATCGGCAAGCTCCGAGCCCACTGCGGCGAGCACCGCGCTCTCGTCGGCGCTGACGAGAGGCTGTGACGAAGCGGCGGGCGCAGCGGCAGTGTGCGCGCTCACATCGGAAGGCGGCAGCTGGAGTTCCTCGAGGATGTGCTCGGCGGTTTCGACGAGCTTCGCGCCGTCCCGGATGAGCTTGTGACAGCCCCGCGAGAACGGCGAGTGTATGGACCCGGGCAGCGCGAAGAGTTCCCGCCCCTGCTCGCCGGCCATGCGCGCCGTGATGAGCGAACCCGACGACAGCGTGGCCTCGACCACGAGCACGCCACGCGCGAGGCCGCTGATCACGCGATTGCGCCGCGGGAAGTTCGCGCGCAATGCGGGCGTGCCGGGCGCGAATTCGCTCACGATGAGACCGTGCGCCGCGATGTCGTGCGCCAGGTCGCGGTTACGCGCCGGGTACACGCGGTCGGGGCCGGTGCCGATCACGGCGATGGTGCGTCCCGACGCGCGCAGGGCACCGCGATGCGCCGCGGCATCGATGCCGAGCGCGAGCCCGCTCACGATGACGAGCCCGGCGTGGCCAAGCGCAGCCGCGAATGCTTCCGCATCGGCACGTCCCTGGGGCGTGGCGTTGCGGCTGCCGACGATCGCCAGGGCCGGCGCGGCCAGGAGACCGGTGTCGCCGATGGTGAACAGCAGCGGCGGCGGGTCGGGGATCTCGAGCAGCGCCGCGGGATAGTCTGCGTCGTCCCAGGCGACGAAGCCGTGCGCCGGATCGTCCAGCCACGCCAGCGTCGTCGCGATGCGATCGGCCGAAGGTGCGCGCGTGAGCGCATCGGCCGCGGCCGCGCCGACGTGCGGCGCGCGTTGCGCCGGGCGGGCGTCGAGCACCGCTTCGGGCGAACCGAACGCGCGCAGCAACGCGACGAGTGCGCGTGCGGTCACGCCGGCCGCGTGCAGGCGCACCCAGGCCTGTGCCCGGGCATCGATGTTCATGCGAACGGGCGGGCGGTGGGCGCCCGCTCGGGATTCAGGGCTGGTGCACCCAGTCGCCGACGTTGACGGCGTCGGTCGTGTTCAGCACGAGGCCATACGACACGCGGTCGAAGACCCGGAAGACGAACACGAGCCCGGTGCGCTCGTCCGGAACCTTGACGAATCGGTCCGGCTGATAGAAACGCGTCTGCTCGAGCAGCTGGACGATGCGGTCCGGCTCCTTCGACGGCCGCGGGTCGGGAATCGGCGGAACGATGTGATACGTCGCGAGGACGCTGCCGATGTCGAGGCCGTCGCGTGCACCCTTGTCGATGGTCACGACCCATCCGCGCCCCACTTCGACGGAATCCTGGCCGGTCGCGATGATCTGCCCGTTGATCGGCTGCTGCGGCGCGTGGGGTACATAGTTGATGAGTTGCTCGCGCGGCGCCGGCACCAGACGGTCGCCGATCTGGATCTCCTCGTTGGCACTGGCGATTCGTACGCTCGACACATCCGCGAAGCGTTCCACGCGCGCGGTGCCCAGGAAACGCTGCTCATGGCCGAGGACCTCGTTCGTGCGTGACACGAAGGTGCGGCCGGGACGATAGATGTACCAGAGGTCGCCGGCAGCAGGGTCGATGCCCGTGACGTACACGAGGTCGGTCTGGGCGCGAACGACGCGATGGTCGCGTCCGGCGACGATCTCGGCCGACCCGGCGAGACCTTCGGGCCCGGTGACGAGGGGCCGGGTGAGATAAGGCTCGATATCGCCCGACGGAATGCTGGGAACGGCTTCCGAGGCGAGCGGCGACACCCGAACGCTCGGGCTCAGCCGGACGGTCGAGCGCTCCAGCCGCAGCTGCGGCGTGCCGTCCGGCCCAGCCGTACGGTCGAGCACGATCACGTCGCCCGGATAGATCCAGTGGGGGTTCTTGATCTCCGTGCGGTTGAGCCTCCATATATCGGGCCAGCGCCAGGGATCACGGAGAAACCGGGCGGCGATGCCCCAGAGGGTGTCTCCTTTTTGCACGGTGTAGCGATCGGGCGCCCGGTCGGCGACCTTGAGGTCGTCACCGGGTGTCGCGGCGGCACCAAGAATGAGGATTGCCGCCGCGGCCGCGACCATCCGTACCGCTATGCTAAACTCCTGACGCATAAGACCTCTTCCGGTGGGGCGGGCCTTGCTATCGTCCTAAACCGCCGCAAAATAAGGGGTTAGATTTGATTCTGCATCTGGAATCTGCATTTTGCAAGCTGTCCCCATGGCGCTATTACCGATCCTCGAATATCCCGACCCGCGGCTGCGAAGGATCGCCGCGCCGGTCGCCGCAGTGACGCCCGAGATCCAGAAGCTCGTCCGCGACATGGCCGAAACCATGTACGCGGCCCCGGGCATCGGCCTTGCCGCCACGCAGGTCGACGTGCACAAGCGCGTCATCGTCATGGACCTCTCCGAGACGCGGGATGAATTGCGCGTCTTCATCAATCCCGAGGTTCTGGAGGCCGACGGCGAGGCCGAAGCCGAGGAAGGCTGTCTGTCCGTTCCCGGTTATTACGACAAGGTCGTGCGGCCGGCGCAGGTCCGGGTGCGGGCGCTCGACGCCAACGGTGCGCCGTTCGAGGTCGAGGCCGACGGTCTGCTCGCGGTGTGCATCCAGCACGAGATGGATCACCTGCTGGGCAAGGTCTTCGTCGACCACCTGTCGCCGCTCAAGCGCGCCAGGCTCGCCGCCAAACTGCGCAAGAAGCAGCGCCTCGCCGGCTGATGCGCGTCGGCTTCGCCGGCACGCCCGTGTTCGCGGTGGCCGCACTCGAGGCGATCCTCGGTGCCGGCTTCGACGTCCCGCTCGTACTCACCCAGCCCGACCGGCCGAAGGGCCGTGGCCTGGCGCTCCAACCCTCGCCCGTGAAGGCTGCAGCGATGGCGCGCGGCCTGCCGGTGCTGCAGCCGGCCTCGCTGAAGGCGGCGGAAGCCCGCGCGCCGATCGTCGCCGTCCCCGTCGACGTGCTGGTCGTCGCCGCCTACGGCCTCATCCTGCCGCCGACGATCCTCGAATGGCCGCGGCACGGCGCGATCAACATCCATGCATCGCTTCTGCCGCGGTGGCGCGGCGCGGCGCCGATCCACCGGGCGATTCTGGCGGGGGACGCGCAAAGCGGCGTGACGATCATGCAGATGGATGCAGGCCTGGACACAGGTCCGATGATCCGCAGCGTCCCCGTCACCATCGGCGCGCGCGAGTCGACGGGCTCGCTGCACGACCGGCTCGCCGCGGCGGGCGCAGAAGCAATCGTGGCGACGCTGCAGGATCTGGCGCGCACCGGCGTGGTCGCGAGCACGCCGCAGCCGGCGGACGGTGCGACTTACGCCGCGAAGATCGATCGCCACGAGGCCGCGATCGACTGGTCGGCGCCGGCGCAGGTCGTCGACCGTCAGCTGCGCGCGTTCGATCCCAGCCCCGGCGCCTACACGACGCTGCGCAACGAGACCTGGAAGATCTGGAGTGGCGAAATCGTGGACGTCGAGCCGGCGGAGGCGGGCACCGTGGTGCGAAGCGATGCGCACGGAATCGTCGTCGCCTGCGGCGCCGGAGCGATTCGCGTGACGCAGCTGCAGCCCGCGGGCGGCAAGCGGCTCGATGCCGCGGCGGTGCACGCGGGACGGCGCGTGCGCACCGGCGATCGCTTCGACTGACCGGGCCGCGTCCGTGGAGGAAGCGCAAAGACAGGCGGCAATTGCCGTCGCGAGCGTCCTTTCGGGGACCACGCTCACCGCCGCGCTCGCGGCCGTGAGCGAGCGCGCCACGGACGAGGGCGGCCGGCGCCGGGCACTCGTGCAGGAGCTCACGTACGGGACGCTGCGCCACTGGGGCACGCTCGATGCGCTCGTGCGGACGCTCGCGAAGAAGCCGCTCAGCGACGCTGCGCTGCCGGCGCTGATCGCGGTGGCGCTCTACCAGCTCGAGCATAGCCGCGCGCCGGCGTTCGCCGTCGTCGACCATGCCGTCGCAGCCGCAGCGCGCCTCGCGCGGCCGCAGGCGAAGGGCCTGGTCAATGCGATCCTGCGGCGGTTCCTGCGCGAGCGCGAAGCCTTGCTTGCCAAGGTGCACGCGGGATCCCGTCGCGCGGTGGTCGTATCCGCGATGGTGGCTGGAGCGCGTGCGTCGCGAGTACCCGCAGGATTGGGAAGACATCCTGCGTGCGGGGAACGAGCGCCCGCCCCTCACGTTGCGCACGAACATCCGGCAGGGTACGCGCGACGCGTTGCTCGCGGAGTTCGCCGCGGCGGGCGTGACCGCCGTCGCAGTGGGGGAGATCGGGATCATCGTCGATCCGCCGCGGCCCGTGCCCCAGCTTCCCGGCTATGCGGGCGGACGCGTTCTCGGTGCAGGACGCGGGTGCGCAACTTGCCGCGCCGCTGCTCGCGCCCGGCAACGGCATGCGCGTGCTCGATGCGTGCGCCGCGCCGGGCGGGAAGAGCACGCACATCGCCGAACTGGCCGATGTCTCGCTCGTGGCCCTCGACGACGATGCCGCGCGGCTCGTGCGCATCCGGGAGAATTTCGCGCGCCTGCAGCTCACCGGTGATGTTGCCGTGATGCAGGGCGACGCCGGCGCGCCCGAAGCGTGGTGGGACGGCCGTCCCTTCGATCGCATCCTGACCGATGTTCCGTGCACGGCGTCGGGCGTGATCCGCCGCCATCCCGACGGCAAGTGGCTGCGTCGCGAGAGCGACATCGCCGGATTCGCGCGGCAGCAGGCGCGCATTCTCGAGGCGCTCTGGCCGTTGCTCGCACGCGGCGGTCTCATGCTGTACTCGACCTGCTCGCTGTTCGCCGGGGAAAACGAGGAGCAGATCGCCAGCTTCGCCGCGCGACATGCCGATGTGGTGCGCGAACCATTGAACCTGCCGGGCAGCATCGCGCATCGCGGCGGCCAGCTCTTACCTTCGCTCCGGGGCGGCTTCCACGATCAGGATGGCTTCTTCTACGCGCTGTTGCGCAAGGCCTGAGCGCAGGGCGCAGCACTGCGGCAGCGTATCATCGCAGCGCCCGAACGAATGCCGGCGCGGCCGGCTCCCCGTTTTGCCCTTCCGCACCCCGCTCATCATCGGCACGTCCCTCCTTCGCCTGCCGCGCGGAGGCTCGCATCTGCGCGCGACGCTGCGGCGTGCGGTGGAGGTCGTGCTGCTCGCGCTCCTGCTGCTCGCACCGCTCGCGCACGCCGACACGATCACGGTGCAGTCCGCCGAGGTGCGCGTCGAGGAGGATGGCTACTATCTCAACGCCGAGTTCGAGTTCACCATCAATCCGACGCTCGAGGAGGCGCTGCACAAGGGCGTGCCGCTCTATTTCGTGCTCGAGTTCGAGGTGACGCGGCCACGCTGGTACTGGTTCGACGACAAGATCGTCACGTACTCCACGCAGTATCGGGTTTCGTACACGCCGCTCACGCGCCAGTACCGCGTGTCCACCGGCCTGCTCAGCCAGAACTTCGATTCGCTGGAAGAGGTGCAGCGGCTGCTGACGCGCGTCACGTCGCGCCAGGTCGCGCGCCGCGACGAGCTGCCGCGCAATGCGCGCCTCGAAGCCTCCGTGCGCCTGCGTCTCGACGTGAACCAGCTGCCGAAGCCGTTCCAGGTCAACGCGCTCGCTTCGCGCGAATGGTCGCTGCAATCCGACTGGTACCGCTGGGTGTTCTCGACGTGACCGGCCTCCTCCCTTCGCGCAGCGCGCGATGGATGCTGCTGATCCTCGCGTGCCTCGCCGCCATCTCGCTGTTCCTGCTCGCGACGGCGTCCGCGAACACCACGCTGTTCGCGCGGCGCTACGACGTGCTGCTCGTGCTCAATGGCGCGCTGGTCGTCCTCCTCATGCTGCTCGTCGGCTACCAGCTGTGGCGGCTCCGCCGGAACCTGCGCGCAGGCGTGTTCGGCTCGCGGCTCGCCGTGCGCCTGGTGCTCCTGTTCGCGCTCGTCGCAGTGCTGCCGGGCGCTCTCGTGTACGCGGTGTCGTTCCAGTTCCTCGGGCGAAGCATCGAGAGCTGGTTCGACGTGCGGGTCGATCGCGCGCTCGACGGCGGCCTCAATCTCGGACGCAGCGCGCTCGACTACCTCGCCAAGGAAACGACCAATCGCGCGAACCAGATCGCCGTAACGCTGGCCGAGGCCGGCTCGGCGGGCATGAGCGCACGCCTGACGCGCGTCGCCGAGCAGACCGGCGTCGCCGAAGCGGTGCTCTTCACGAGCACGGGCAACGTGATCGCCGTCGCGGGCATCAGCGGCTCGACCGCGCCGCCCGATCCGCCGGGGGCGCAGGCACTGCGTCGCGCGCGCCTGCAGCAGCCGACCTCGGCCGTGGAACAGCAGGCCGACGGCAGCATCCTCCTGCGCGTGGTGGTTCCGGTGAACAGCGACGACGCGCTCGAGCCGCTGCGCGTGCTGCAGGTCCTCGAATCGGTGCCGCGCAGCCTGGCGCAGGACATGGAGAAGGTGCAATCGGGCTACCGCGACTACCAGGAGATCTCGTTCTCGCGCCAGGCCCTGAAGCGCCTCTACGCACTGACATTGACGCTCACGCTGCTGCTCGCGCTCACATCGGCGCTCGGGCTCGCGGTCGTGCTGTCGGAGCGCTTCGCGGCGCCGCTCGGCTCGCTTGCCGCCGGAACGCGCGCGGTCGCGCAAGGGGATTTCTCGCGCCGGCAACCGGTCACGTCCACCGACGAGCTCGGCGTGCTCACGCAGTCGTTCAACACGATGACGGAGCAGCTCGCCGACGCGCAGCGGCGTACGGAGGAATCGCGGCGCGCGATCGAGACCACGCGCGCGTATCTCGAAAGCATCCTCGGCAACCTCTCGGCGGGCGTGCTCGCTTTCGACGACCGCTACCGCCTGCGCATCGCCAATGCGAGCGCGGCTGTCGTGCTGCAGCAGCCGTTGACGGAGCTCACCGGCATGGCGCTCGAGCAATGGGGCGCGAAGCTCGCGCCGCTCGAGCCGTTCGCGGAGTTGATCGCCGCCGGATTTCGCGGCAGCCGCGACGGCAACTGGCAATGCCAGGCCGAGCTCACCGTCGCGAACCTCACGCGCGTGCTGCTGGTGCGCGGCTCGCGTCTGCCGGTGTCGCCGGTCGCGGGTACGTGGTGGTGTTCGACGACGTGACCGACCTCGCGCGCGCGCAGCGCGACGCCGCCTGGGCCGAGGTTGCGCGCCGGCTCGCCCACGAGATCAAGAATCCGCTCACGCCGATCCAGCTGTCCGCCGAGCGGCTCGAGCACAAGCTCGCGCCGAAGCTCGACGCCGCCGACCAGGAGACGCTGCGACGCAGCGCGCACACGATCATCGCGCAGGTCGCCGCGATGAAGCACATGGTCGACGACTTCGCGGTGTACGCGCGCCAGGCCGGACCCGGCAAGCAGCAGCCCGTCGACCTCGCCGCGCTGCTGCTCGACGTGCTCGGGCTGTACGACAATCTGCGCCCGCACGTCACGCTGTCGCTGCCCGCGGAAGTCGTGATGGTCCAGGGCGAGCCCACGCGCCTGCGGCAGGTGTTCCACAACCTGCTGCAGAACGCGATCGATGCGCAGGCCGACGTGGCCGAGCCGCGATTCGACATCGCGCTTGCGATCGAGGGAGAGGAAGCGGCGCTTTCCTTCGCCGACGCAGGACCCGGATTCGGCGACGACGTGCTCCCGCGCGCCTTCGAACCGTACGTGACGACCAAGGCGAAGGGCACCGGGCTCGGGCTCGCGATCGTCAAGAAGATCGTCGACGAGCATCACGGCCGCGTCGACGTCGGCAATCGGCAGCCGCGCGGTGCGCGCATCACGATTACCCTTCCGCGGATCGCCGCGACCGCCTAGCGTAGGATACGCCTCCGATGAATCCAGCCAGGGAAATCCTGATCGTCGACGACGAAGTCGGCATTCGCGAGCTGCTATCCGAGATCCTGCAGGACGAAGGCTATCGCGTGAGTGTCGCCGAGAACGCGACGGAAGCGCGCGCCTATCGCCAGCGCGCGCAGCCCGCGCTGGTGCTGCTCGACATCTGGATGCCCGACACCGACGGCGTGACGCTGCTGCGCGAGTGGGCCGCGTCGGGGCTGCTCACGATGCCTGTGGTGATGATGTCCGGCCACGGCACGATCGAAACCGCCGTCGAAGCCACCAAGATCGGTGCCTTCGATTTCCTCGAGAAGCCCGTCGGGCTCCAGAAGCTCCTCGGCACGGTCACGCGGGCGCTCAAGCTTGCGCTCACCAAGGAGCCGCGACGCGTTTCGCTGCTCGCGCTGGGCTCGAGCACCGCGGTGCGCGACGTCGAGCGCCAGCTCGAGATGCTGCTTGCGGCGCGCAAGCCGGTGCTCATCCTCGGCGAGTCCGGCACGGGTCACGATGCCGCGGCGCAGGCGCTGCGCGTGGCGGATGCGCCATGGGTTGCGCTGCCGAACGGCGCGCGCCTCGCGGCCAATCCGCTCGCGGTGCTCGAGGACGCACGCGAGGGCACGCTCTACTGCTCCGAGATCGGGCAGTACGCGAAGAGCGAGCAGAAAGGCCTCGCGTTTCTCCTGCCGAAGCTCGAGCGCGCCAATGTGTCGCTGGTGTGCACGAGCGCCGAGCCGCTCGGCAACCTCGCCGCGGAAGGCCGCTTCGACGCCGCGCTGCTCGCGGCGCTGTCGGTTGGGGCGGTTCTGCTGCCCCCGTTGCGCGCCCGGCGCGAGGACATTCCGCCCCTCATCGAGCGCTACTGGCAGGAGGTCGTGTCCGCGCAGCAGGATGCGCAGCAGACGGTGTTGCGCGGCTTCCCGTCGCTGCAGCCGGCGGCCATCGCAACGCTCACGAGCGCGTACTGGCCCGGCAATCTCGAGCACCTGCAAAACGTGGTGACCAATCTCGCGCTCCTGCCGGGTCCGGGCGACGTGACCCCGGAGCACGTGAAGCGGCTGCTCGGCGAAGCCGCCGTCGCGCCGCATGCCGTCGCGCCCGAGATCACCGCACGCTTCTTCGACCTTCCGCTGCGCGAGGCGCGCGAAGCCTTCGAGCGCATCTACTTCGAGCAGCTGCTCGGCCGGGAGCAGAGCAACATGAGCCGGGTCGCCGAGAAGGCCGGCCTCGAACGGACGCATCTCTATCGCAAGCTGAAGCAGCTCAACATCCGCTTTGCGCGTCGAGGCGAGGAAAACGCCTGCTGAGTGCGTTGCCGCGATGAGCCCGCCCGCGGATCAGAAGCGCGCACTCGGCCCGCTCGTCATCGGCGCCATCGGCGTCGTTTACGGCGACGTCGGGACCTCGCCGCTGTATACGATGCGCGTCGTGTTCACGGGCGAGCACGGGCTGGCCCTCACGCCGGCGAACGTCTACGGCCTGCTGTCCATCGTGTTCTGGGCGCTGGTCGTGATCGTCACGCTGAAGTACGTGACCCTCATCATGCGTGCCGACAACCGTGGCGAAGGCGGGATCCTCGCGCTGACGGCGCTGGTGTCGCGCGGGGTCGAGCACCAGTCGCGGCTGCGCTGGTGGCTGGTCGGGCTCGGCATCTTCGGCGCGGCGATGTTCTACGGCGACGGCATGATCACGCCGGCGATCACGGTGCTGGGCGCCGTGGAAGGCCTCGAGGTGATGGCGCCGGGCCTCGCCCACTTCGTCGTGCCGCTCTCGCTCGCCATCGTGATCGGCCTCTTCAGCATCCAGAAGCGCGGCACGGCATCCGTCGGGCGGATGTTCGGGCCGATCATGGTCGTGTGGTTCGTCGTCATCGCCGTGCTCGGGATCATGCACATCGCCGAGGCGCCGTCGATCCTCGCCGCGATCAATCCCTGGTACGCCATCTCCTTCGTGATCGAGAGGCCGCTCGCGGCATTCCTTGCATTGGGCGCCATCGTTCTCGCCGTCACGGGGACGGAGGCGCTCTATGCCGACATGGGCCATTTCGGCCGGACGCCGATCCGGCGCGCGTGGCTGCTGTTCGTCATGCCCGCCCTGGTGCTCAACTACTTCGGCCAGGGCGCGCTGGTGCTCGCGGATCCGGCCGCGGTGAAGAATCCGTTCTTCCTGCTGGCGCCGGGCTGGGCGCTCTTCCCCCTCGTCATCCTCGCGACCGCCGCGGCGGTCATCGCGTCGCAGGCGGTGATCTCAGGCGCGTTCTCGCTCACGCGCCAGGCCGTGCAGATGGGCTATTGCCCGCGGCTCAAGATCCAGCACACCTCGGAACGCGAGATGGGGCAGATCTACGTGCCCTTCATCAACTGGTCGCTGTTCATCGCCGTCGCGCTGCTGATCGTCGGGTTCCGCAGCTCCGACAACCTCGCCGCGGCGTATGGCATCGCGGTGACGCTCGCGATGCTGATCGACTCGCTGCTGATCTACTTCGTGATGCGCCGGCTCTGGCGCTGGTCGAAGCCGATCGCGCTGCTGATCACGGTGCCGCTCTTCCTCATCGACCTCGCGTTCCTCACGTCGAATTCGCTGAAGGTTCCGGAGGGCGGGTGGTTCCCGCTGCTGATCGGCGGGATCGTGTTCACCCTCCTCACCACCTGGAAGCGCGGGCGCCTCGTGCTCATGGATCGCCTCGCCGAGGACTCGATGCCGCTCGAACCCTTCATCGAGAGCATCCGCGGCAATCCGCCGATCCGCGTGCCGGGCACGGGCATCTTCCTCACCTCCACGCCCAATCGCGTGCCGCATGCGCTGCTGCACAACCTCAAGCACAACAAGGTGCTGCACGAGCGCGTGGTGTTCCTCACGGTCGTGACACGCGACATCCCGCGCGTCCCGGTCACCGAGCGCCTGCAGATCGACGAGCTCGAATGTTCGTTCTATCGGATCGAGGCGTCCTACGGGTTCGTCGAGAATCCCGACGTGCCCGCGCTGCTCGAGCTGTGCGAGATGCGCGGGCTGGCGTTCGACATGATGGACACGTCGTTCTTCGTCTCGCGCGAAACGCTGATCCCGACCGTGAGCCCCGGCATGGCGATGTGGCGCGAGCGGCTGTTCGTGTCGCTGTCGAAGAATGCGGTGAAGGCGAGCGACTTCTTCCACGTGCCGACGAATCGGGTGGTGGAGCTGGGAACGCAGGTGGAGCTGTAGGGAGCCTCTGGCCGCAGCGTGAATTGCGGCCGTTCGCGCGGGATTCACAAAAGAAAACGCCGGCGCGATGGCCGGCGTTCATGGGTTGCAGCAAAGGATCAGGCGGTGGCGCCCATCTCCACCCGCATGGACTTCAGCGCCTTGCTCTCGATCTGGCGGATCCGCTCTGCGGACACGCCGTACTCGTCGGCGAGGTCCTGCAGCGTCGCCTGGTCTTCCTCGCGCAGCCAGCGCGCCTCGATGATCCGGCGGCTGCGGGCGTCGAGCTTACCCAGCGCAGTACGAAGGCCGGTGCTGCGATTGCGGGCGGTCTCCTGGCGCTCGAGGATCTGCGCAGGCTCGTCCTCTTCGTTGGTCAGGAACGCGAGCGGAGCCACCGGCGTTTCGCCGTCCTCGTTCGGCTGCGGGTCGATCGAGACGTCCTTGCCGGTGAGGCGCGTCTCCATCTCGAACACCTCCTCGGTCTTCACCCCGAGGTCCTTCGCGATGCTCGCCGCCTCGGCCGGCGTCAGCGCCGCGCTGCTCGTCTTCATCGAGCGCAGGTTGAAGAACAGCTTGCGCTGCGCCTTGGTCGTCGCGATCTTGACCAGCCGCCAGTTGCGCAGGATGTATTCATGGATCTCGGCGCGGATCCAGTGCAGCGCGAACGAGACCAGGCGCACGCCGCGCTCCGGGTCGAACCGGCGCACGGCCTTCATCAGTCCCACGTTGCCTTCCTGGATCAGGTCCGCCTGCGGCAGCCCATAGCCCAGGTAATTCCGGCTCACCGCCACGACCAGCCGCAGGTGCGACAGCACGAGCTCGCGCGCCGCCTCGAGGTCGTTGTCGCGCTGCAGCCGTCGCCCGAGCTCGACCTCCTGTTCGGAAGTGAGCAGCGGAAAGCGGTTCACGGCCTGGATGTAATGGTCCAGGCTGCCGAGCGAAGCGGGGGTTGGAAACGTAAGGGCAGTCACGGACATCGGGTTCTCCTCATCGCCTTGCTGCTCCTGGCAGTCTCGCCCGGAGCACCAAGTTATGTTAGCACTCGTGGAGTAAGAGTGCTAAAGCCGCCCGAGAGTTCCCGACTAACGCAGTCGGGTATGTGGCGGCCAAGCGACAGTTTGCATCCCCACTCGATCCGCACGGGCATAGGAATCTGACCGCAGGAGCGCCCGGCGGTTCATGTCGTCCTGCCTTGTGACCCGTCCGCGCGGTGAGCGCACGCTCTCGCCGATGGGCGCACTCACCGGCGGGGTGCTCAGTCCAGCAAGGCGTCGACGAAGTCCTTCGCCACGAACGGTCGCAGGTCGCGGATACCCTCCCCGACCCCGATGAACCGGAGGGGCACCGGGCGCTCCTTGGCGATGGCGCAAACGGTGCCGCCCTTGGCACTTCCATCGAGCTTGGTCAGGATGAGCCCGGTGAGCCCGAGCGCCTCGTCGAATGCCTTGACCTGGGCGACAGCGTTCTGCCCGGTGTTGGCGTCGAGCACCAGAAGCGTCTCGTGCGGGGCCGTCGGGTCGGCCTTGCTGATCACACGGCGGACCTTGCGGATCTCGTCCATGAGGTGGAGCTGGGTGGGCAGACGGCCGGCGGTGTCCGCGAGGACGATGTCGACGGCACGGCTGCGCGCGGCGCCGATGGCGTCGAACATCACCGCAGCCGGGTCGCCGCCCGCCTGCGAAATGACCGGCACGTTGTTGCGCTCGCCCCAGATGACGAGCTGCTCCCGCGCCGCTGCGCGGAAGGTATCGCCAGCCGCAAGGAGCACGGAGTGACCCTGCTCCTGGAAGAAGCGCGCGAGCTTGCCGATCGAGGTGGTCTTGCCCGCGCCATTCACGCCCGCGATCATGATCACGAACGGCCGGGCCGACGTGATCTCGAGCGGCTGCTCGAGGGGCGCGATGAGATCGAGCACCGCGGCCTTGAGCAGTGACCTGGGCTCGGCGGTCCCGCCGGACCTGCGATAGCGCTCGCGAAGGTCGTCGAGCAGGTGCTGCGTCGCAGCCACCCCGACGTCTGCGGTCAGGAGCGCCGTTTCGAGCTCCTCGAGCGTCTCTTCGTCGAGCACCTTGCGGCTGAATACGCCGGTGAGGGCGCCGGCGAGCTTCTCGCGGGAGCGGCCGAGACCGGCGCGCAGGCGGTCGCTCCAGGAGCGTCTTTCCGGGACGGCCTCATCCGGCGTGGGAGCCGCCGGCTCGAGCACCGGGGCGGTGACCGGCACCTCGAACGCCGGAGTCGGAGCGACGTCGCTGGGTGGCACGACGACCGGCGGGAGATCGCGAAGGTCGGGCTCGACCGGCCGGCCGGCAGCGCCCTCTTCCGGCATGACGGGAGGGGACTCGGGCGCGGGCGGCGCCTCGGGCTTCTTGCGCTTGAAGAAATCGAACATGGGGCGAGGGGCCGGCGCCGGGCGCGACCCGCAGGGGCGCTGCAGGGGAAGCTATGATTCTAACTGTTCACGCCGCGCGCCCCCGGCGCCCCACCCTTTCTGCCCCGTGTCCCAAGCAGCAGCCAACCGTGTCCGGATCATCGGCGGGACCTTGCGCGGCCGTCTCGTGCGCTTCCCGCCGGTTGCAGGCGTGCGGCCCACCCCGGATCGCGTGCGGGAGACGCTGTTCAACTGGCTCGGCCAGTCGCTCGAGGGCACACGCTCGCTCGAGCTCTTCGCGGGCACCGGCGTGCTGTCCCTGGAGACGATCTCGCGCGGAGGCGCGCTCGCCGTCGCCGTCGATCGGCATCGCGCTGTTATCGACGCGCTGCGCAGCACCGCCGCCACCTTCGGCGCGGCGGGCCTCGAGTTGCACGTCGCCGAGGCGCGCGCCTTCCTTGCGCGCGAGTCGCGCCGCTTCGACGTGATCTACCTCGATCCGCCGTTCGCCGAGGATCCCTGGGAATGGCTGCTGCCGGCATGCGAAGCGCGTCTCGACGAAGGCGGCTTCATCTACGCGGAAGCGCCGCGCGTGCTGCAGCCTCCGCCAGGTCTCGCCGTCCACCGCCACGCCCGGGCGGGGCAGGTGCATTATCATCTGCTCGCCCGCGCCGCCTGACCCGCGCGGTAAGCGAGCGCAAGCATGGCCAAAGTCGTCTATCCCGGCACCTTCGATCCCTTCACGCGCGGCCACGAGGACCTCGTGCGGCGCGCAGCCCGGCTCTTCACGAGCGTGACGGTGGGGGTCGCGGACAGCGCCGCGAAGAAACCCTATTTCACGACGGCGGAGCGGGTCGAGATGGCGCGCGCAGTGCTGGCCGGCGCTGCCGAACGTGGAGGTCGTCCCGTTCTCCTCGCTCCTCATGGATTTCGTCCACGCGCAGGGTTCGCGGATCATCCTGCGCGGCCTGCGCGCCATCTCGGACTTCGAGTACGAATTCCAGATGGCCGGCATGAACCGCAACCTGTTCCCCGAGGTCGAAACGTTGTTCCTCACCCCGGGCGAGCAGTACATGTTCGTCTCGGCGACGATCGTGCGCGAGATCGCGAAGTTCGGCGGCGACGTCTCCCAGTTCGTGCACCCGGTCGTCGCCCAGCGCCTGCGCGAGAAGGTGGCCTCCGACCGCATCGCGGGCAAAACCTGAAGCCGCGCGGCAGCAGCGGTCCCATGACTTTCACCGACGAGGCCTGACCGTGGCCTTGATGATCACCGACGAGTGCATCAACTGCGACGTCTGCGAGCCCGAATGCCCCAACGAGGCCATCTCGCAGGGGCTCGAGATCTACGTCATCGATCCGGCGAAGTGCACGCAGTGCGTCGGCCACTTCGACACGCCGCAGTGCGTCGAGGTGTGCCCGGTCGATTGCATCCCCGTGGACCCCGAGCACGTCGAGAGCCCCGAGGCGCTGCGCCTCAAGTACGAGGGCCTGATGGCGGCACGGCGGACCGCCGACACCGTCAAGGAATGACGGCCTAGAAGTTCGCGGCGCGCGGCAGCGGCTCGGCCGAATCCAGCAGGGCGTCGATGTCCGCGAGCGCGCGGCCGAGGCCCGCGAGCTCGCCCGCGAGCCCTTCCTCGCCCTCCTCGAGCTCGCCGATGCGCTCCTCGAGCTCCCCGCTCGCGTGATGGATGCGGCGGATGCTGTCCAGCCGCTTCTGCAATTGCATGTGGTGCTCGCGGACCTGCGTCTCGAGCGGCGCCATGACGGCGCGCAGCCACGACTCGAGATCGCGGTTGGCGACCTTGTACACGTGCCGCACGCGCGAGGCGATCGTCTCGAAGAACCGCCGCATGAGCGCAAACTTGGCGCGGCTCAGCATGTTCCAGAGCGTGTTGAAGTGCGTGTTGTACGCGCGCTCGAGGCGGTCGATCTCCTTGCGGTAGCGAAGCATCGAGAATGGCGGCGGCGAGAACCGCTCGAGCCCGTACTCCTGCGCGAAGCGGCCGTACATCGCTTCCATGAGCTCGTGCAGCTCGAGCGATTTCATGGCCGCCTGGTCGAAGTCCGCGCGGATCGTGGTGAAGAACGTATCCATCGCCACACGCACGCCACGCGTGAAGGGACTCGCCTCGATCGCACGGCGCGTGTTGCCGGCATGGTCGCGCAGCGCTTCCATCGCGATGTGGTCGAACAGCGCGTTCGCCTGCTGGGTGAGCACGGTGCGCAGCGCGGTGAAGCGCTGCAGGCCGCGCTCGAAGCGGTCCTTCTCCTGGCGCACGCGCTCCATCATGTGGCCGACGACGTCCTGGTTCTTCCCGCGCAGCGCACGCAGCTCGGCAAGCTGGTCGCCGAATCCCGCCTGACGCGCATCCAGTGTCGCGCGCACCGCCGCGGCGAGCGAGCGCACCTCCGCGCGGATCGCGGCGCCGACGATCTCGCGCTTCGCCGGGATGAGGTTGCCGGAAAGCGCCTGCTCAAGCGCCGGAATGCGGCTGCGCTCGAGGAGTGCGTCGTCGCCGTTGACGCGTGCGACCAGCGCCTTCTGCGCGGACACCGCGAAGACTTGTTCCTGCGGCACGTCGAGGATGCCCGCCGCGCTCTTCACCTGCTTCGCGATCTCGGCATCGATCTCGGCGGGTGTCTTGAGCTCGTCCCAGAGGCCGTCGATCTTGTTGAGGATGACGAGCCGGCCCTCCTTCTGCGCGGGATCGGCGCCCGCGAGGTGCTGATTCCAGACCTCGAGATCGCTTTTCGTCACGCCGGCATCGGCGGCGAGGATGAACAGCACCGCGTGCGCGTTCGGCAGGAGCGAGAGCGTCAGTTCCGGCTCGGCACCTATGGCGTTGAGCCCCGGCGTATCGAAGATCACGAGGCCCTGCTGCAGGAGCGGATGGGGGAAATTGATGATCGCGTGCCGCCACGCGGGAATGTCGGCTTCGTCGCCGCCGCCGGGGCGCGCCGGCGCATCGGCTTCGTCGTGCAGCCCGAGCTGCCGGGCGGCCGCCACCGGCACGCGCTTCGTCTCGGACACCCGCGTCAGCGCCGCGCTCATGCGCTCGGCGGAGGACAGATCGAGCGGCAGTGTGAGCCACTCGTCGGGATAGCTCTTGAGCTCGGTCACCGATGCATCGCGCAGGCGCGTCTCGATCGGCAGCAGCCGGATGGAGGGCGGTTGCGCCGCGTCGTACAGGAGCTCCGTGGGACACATCGTCGTACGGCCTGCCGACGAGGGCAGGAGGCGCTGGCCGAAGTCCGCGAAGAAGATGGCGTTGATGAGCTCGGACTTGCCGCGCGAGAACTCGGCGACGAACGCGACGATCAGCTGATCCTCGTCGAGGCGTTCCAGAAGATGCTGCACGCGCGCATCGATCGCTGCGCTCGCGAGCTCGTGGTCGGTGAGCCATTCGCGCAGGGCCGCGATCCGTCCTGCGAGACGCCGTCGCCAGTCACTGTAGGCTTCAAATCGTGCAGCGAGCTCGCGCGCGTGCGCCATGCGGACTCCGTGGGAGAGGGTGCAAAGCCGCGGGCAATCTAGCACGCAGGTACACCGTTCTCGGCAGCCACCCGGCGTACGGACAGCCCTGGCCGACTAGCGCTGGCAGTGGGGGCAATAACTGGTCGCGCGTCCGCCGAGCCGCACCGTCCTGATGGTGCTGCCGCACACCCGGCATGGCGCACCTTCGCGGCCGTACACGAAGTACTCGAGCTGGAAATAGCCCGGCTCGCCGGCGCTGTCCACGTAGTCGCGCAGGGTGGAGCCGCCCTTGGCGATCGCGTCGGTGAGGGTCGCGCGCACTTCGTCGACGAGGCGCGCGAGACGCTGGCGCGTGACGCGGCGCGCGGCGATGGTCGGCCGGATGCCGGCGCGAAAGAGCGCTTCGTTCGCGTAGATGTTGCCGACGCCGACCACGATCCGGTTGTCCATCAGCGACGAGCTTGATCGCGGTCCTGCGCGTGCGCGTTGCGCGCCAGAAGTGCTCGACGTCGAAGCCGCGTCTCGAGCGGTTCGGGACCGAGCGCAGCGAGGAGCGGGTGCCGTTCGGGCGCGCCTTCGACCCAGAGCACCGCACCGAATCGGCGCGGATCGTGATAACGCAGCGTCACGCCGGACTCGAGCTCGATGTCGACGTGGTCGTGCGGCCGGCGTGCGGGCACCTTGTGATGAACGCGCAGGCTGCCGGTCATGCCGAGATGCACGAGCAGCGTGTCGTCGCCCATGCGAAAGAGCAGGTACTTGCTGCGGCGCTCGACGCGGTCGATCGACCTCCCGGCCACGCGCTTCGCGAGGTCGGCGGGAACCGGCCATCGCAATCGGGGGTCGTAGACACGCATGGCGCGAATACGCTGTCCCGTTGCGTGCGGTGCGACGCCGCGGCGCGTGGTTTCGACTTCGGGGAGCTCGGGCATGCGGAACGACGGCGCGCTGCAGTTTCGGCGGTTTGTTGCGCCATCGAATATAACCTAAGATGGAGCAGGCTCCCCCGCGGCCTGCCGCCCACCGCCCGCGATCGTGAACGCTCTGCCAGAACACTTCCCCCGGCATCTCCGCCTCGCCCTGCGACGCCCGCGCGGCGGCCGCACGCTCGCGCGGTGGGCTGCTCGCCGCGCTGATCGGTGGCTCGGTCGCGCCCGCGCTGGCGCAACCCGCGGAGGTTGCGGAGCCGCCGGCAGCAACGGCAGCGAGCAAGGCCGATCTCTCGCCGGAGATCATGTATCGCCTGCTCGTCGGCGATATCGCGTTGCAGCGCGGCCAGCCGGCACTCGCGGCGCGGGCGTACTACGAAGCGGCCCGCGAGTCCCGCAGTCCGCTGCTTGCGCGCCGTGCGACGGAGATCGGGCTCGCGACGCGACAGCAGGGCGTCGCGCTGCAATCGGCGCGACTGTGGAGCGAGCTCGAGCCCGACGCCGAGCGCGCGAAGCAGATCATCACCGGCGCTGCAGACCGAAGGCGTCGAGGGCGCGGCAGCGGGGCTTACCGGCTCGTCGTCGGTGCAGGGGCATCTCGAACGCCTGCTCGCCGAAGCCGCCACCAAAGGCCCCGCGATTCGCGAGAGCTTCCTGCAGCTCAACCGCCTGCTCGCGCAGGAGCAGGACCACGCGGCCGCACTGAAGCTCGCGCAGGCGCTGGCGGCGCCTTACGACGCCGTACCGGAGGCGCATCTCGTCGTGGCGTTCGCCGCCTACAACACCGGCATGACCGACATGGCCACGGCGACGCTTGCCATGAAGGAAGTCGAGCGCGCGATCGCACTCGATCCCACTTCCGAGCGCGCGGCGCTGCTCAAGGCGGAGATTCTCGGCAAGCAATCGACGGAATCCGCAATCACCTGGCTGCGCGCATTCCTCGAGGCACAGCCCGAGTCGCGTCCTGCGAACGCCGCGCTCGCGCAGCTCTACGTGCAGGAGCGACGCTATCCCGAGGCGCGCGCGATCTTCGACGCGATGCTCGCGCGCGATCCTTCCAGTCGCGAGATCCGTCTCGCGCGCGCAGCGCTGTCGATGCAGATGAAGGACTGGGCGGAGGCCGAGGCGCAGTTCCTGGCGATCAAGGGTGACGCCGGCGACGACGAAGGCGCCATCGCCCTCTACCTCGCGGAGATCGCCGAGGAATCCGGCCGCCTGCCGCTCGCACTGGAGCGCTATCGCGCGGTGCCCGAAGGCGAGCGCGGCTGGGCGGCGCAGCTGCGCATCGCGTCGGTGCTCGCCAAGATGAATCGCGTCGACGACGCTCGCCGGCATCTCGCCGACCTGCCGGCGGTGACGATCGAGCAACGCATCCAGGTGCGCCAGGCCGAGGCACAGCTCTACCGCGAGGCGCACGACTACGCCGGCGCGTATGGCGTGCTGCAGAAGGCGCTCGGCGAGCACCCGGACAATCCCGACCTCCTCTACGACGCCGCGATGATGGCCGAGAAGCTCGACCGCATCGACGATGCCGAGAAGAGTCTCCGGCGCGTCGTCGAGCTGCGGCCGGAAAGTGCACAGGCCTGGAATGCGCTCGGCTACACGCTCGTCGACCGGACCCCGCGTCATGCGGAAGGCCTGGAGTACATCCAGCGTGCATTGAAGCTCGCGCCCGACGATGCGTTCATCCTCGACAGCATGGGATGGGCGCACTTCCGCATGGGACAGCTCGACGATGCCGAGCGGTACCTGCGCCGCGCCATCAAGGGCCGGCCGGACGCGGAGATCGCCGCGCATCTCGGCGAGGTGCTGTGGGTCAAGGGCGAGCGCGACCGCGCGCAGGAGATCTGGCAATCCCAGCTCAAGGCAGCGCCCGACAATCCGGTGCTGCTGGAAACAGTGCGGCGCCTCGCGCGCTGACCGCGGTCCCGTGCGTGCCATTCCGCCGCCGGCGAGGCGTGCCGCAGCTTGCGTCGCACTTGCCCTCCTGCTTGCCGGATGCGCGAGCGTGCCGCCGCAGCGGGCCGGCGAGACGCGGGCGCTCGCCGATCGCGCGTTCACGGCGGAGGGCCGGCTCTCGGCGCGGCACGGCAACGATGCGGTGAGCGCCAACTTCCGCTGGAGCCACGCGCCGGAGCGCGATGCGCTGGAGCTCGCGACGCCCCTGGGCCAGACGGTGGCGCAACTCGACGGCGACGCAGGCCATGCCGCGGTGCGCCTGCCCGATGGCCGGAATCTCGAAGCCGCCGACTGGACCTCGCTCACGGAGCGCGCTCTCGGCATTCCGATCCCGGTGCTCGGATTGTCGGCCTGGGTGCGTGGCGGCCCCCATGCGGGTTCGGCGTTCACGACCGAACCCGACACTGCCGGACGCGTCGCGCTCCTGCGTCAGGACGGTTGGGAGATCGTGCTCGACTATGGCGATGCTTCGACGGTGCAACCCGTGCGGCTGCGCCTGACGTATCCGGGCGTGGAGATCCGGCTCGTGGTCGATCGCCTCGAGTAGCCCGCCGGACCTGACGCGCGGGTCACGCGGCACAATGTGCGCATGGAAGGTCAGCGCCTCGTCGTGCCCGCGCCCGCGAAGCTCAATCTCTTCCTTCACGTCACGGGACGGCGCAGCGACGGCTATCACACGCCTCGAGTCGCTGTTCGTGCCGATCGATCTTTGCGACACGATCACCCTCGAGGCCCGGGACGATGCGCGCATCGTGCGCTCCGGAACCGTCGCGGGCGTGCCGGAGCAGGACGATCTCGCGGTGCGGGCCGCGCGCGCGTTGCAGGACGAAACCGCGTCGCACCGCGGCGTCACCATCGGCATCGAGAAGCGCATACCGATGGGAGGCGGACTCGGCGGCGGCAGCTCCGACGCGGCAAGCGTCCTGCTCGGCCTCAACCGGATGTGGCGCGCGGGTCTGGGACGTGAGGAGCTTGCGCGGCTCGGCGCGAAGCTCGGCGCGGACGTGCCGTTCTTCGTGTTCGGCGTGCCCGCGATGGCGCGCGGGATCGGCGACGAGCTCGTCGCCGTCACCTTGCCGCGCTACTGGATCGCGCTGATCGTGCCGCCGGTGCACGTCGCGACCGCCGCCGTTTTCGCCGCGCGCGAATTGACACGCAACACGCCGTCGGCGAAAATGGACGTCTTTTCCGAAAGTTATGGCCGAAACGATCTGCAGCCCGTCGCAGCAGCGCGTTTTCCTGCGATCGCAGCGGCGCTGTCGGAGCTCGGGCGCCACGGCCCGGAGGCGCGGATGACCGGTTCGGGCGCTTGCGTGTTCGCGCGATTCACCTCGCGCGGCGCCGCGGAAGCGGCGGTCGCATCGACCCTCCGTCATGCGCCCGCGATGCACGGCATGGTTGTCCGCGTGCTTGCCCGCCATCCGCTCGCCGACTTTGCATGATTTTCGGAATACCATCGCATTGCCGCGCGTGCAGCGCGCCTGTCGGTTGCTCGCGCCGTGGCGCACGCATCGCACGCTGTTGCCCAGTTTCCCACTGGGGAGTCGCCAAGTGGTAAGGCACCGGATTTTGATTCCGGCATTCGTAGGTTCGATCCCTACCTCCCCAGCCATCCCCACCGCGTCGCCCGTGCGACGCCATCACTGACGGTCGTTTCGCGATGGCCTTCGAGCGCATGAGAATCTTCACCGGGAATGCGAACCCGAAGCTCGCGGAGGCCGTCTGCCGGCATCTCAACCTCAGTCTCGGGCGCTGCATCGTCGGCCGCTTCTCCGATGGCGAGGTGATGGTCGAGCTGCTCGAGAACGTGCGCGGTCGCGACGTCTTCGTGCTGCAGTCGACCTGCCAGCCGACCAACGACAACCTGATGGAGATCCTCGTGATGGTCGACGCGCTGAAGCGCGCGTCGGCGGCGCGGATCACCGCGGCGATTCCCTATTTCGGCTATGCCCGCCAGGATCGCCGCCCGCGCTCGGCGCGCGTGCCGATCACCGCCAAGGTCGTCGCCGACATGCTCCAGACCGCGGGCGTCGACCGCGCGATGGTGATGGACCTCCACGCCGACCAGATCCAGGGCTTCTTCAACATTCCCGTGGACAACATCTATGCGACGCCGATCCTTCTCGGCGACGTGTGGAAGCAGAACTACGACGACCTGCTGGTCGTGTCGCCGGACGTCGGCGGCGTGGTGCGTGCGCGTGCCATCGCCAAGCGCCTCGACTCGGATCTCGCGATCATCGACAAGCGCCGGCCGCATGCCAACGTCGCCGAGGTGATGAACATCATCGGGGACGTCGGCGGGCGCACGTGCGTGATCATGGACGACATCGTCGACACCGCGAACACGCTGTGCAAGGCGGCCACCGCGCTCAAGGAGCACGGCGCGAAGAAGGTCGTCGCGTATTGCACCCATCCCGTGCTGTCGGGCGGCGCCGTTCCGCGCATCGCGGCGTCGGAGATCGACGAGATCGTCGTCACCGACACCATCCCGCTGAGCGAGGAAGCGAAGACCTGCCCGCGCATCCGCCAGCTCTCGTGCGCGCAGCTTCTCGCGGAGACCATGTCGCGGATCTCCAACGAGGAGTCGGTGAGCTCGCTCTTCACCGAGTAGCGCGGCCCCGCCCCCGCGTTGCGGCGGGCAGATTCATCCTGTTATAATTCAAAGCTTTCCGTCGCCACCGCGGACGACCGGACTCTCCCTGACGAACGTCGGGAGCACGCCACCGGAAGGCCGCAGACACAGGAGTTCACATGCAATTCGAGTTCACCGCTTTTCCCCGCGGCACCGAAGGCCGCGGCGCCAGCCGCCGCCTGCGCCGGTCCGGACGCGCCCCCGGCATCGTTTATGGCGGCGCCGCCGCGCCGCAGCCGATCGAGCTCGACCACAACGCGCTCTTCCACGCGCTGCGCAACGAGGCGTTCCATTCCTCGATCCTGACGATGAAGGTCGACGGCAGCGCGAGCAAGGTGCTGCTGCGCGACGTGCAGATGCATCCGTTCAAGAACGAGATCCTGCACGTCGACTTCCAGCGCATCGACGAGAACCGCAAGGTGCGCATGAAGGTGCCGCTGCACTTCGTGAACGGCGAAGCGTCGCCGGCCGTGAAGCTCGCCGGCGCGATCGTCAGCCACGTGATGGCGGACATCGATGTCGCGTGCCTGCCGCGCGACCTGCCCGAGTTCATCGAGGTCGACCTGTCGACGCTCGAGGCCGGCGGCTCGATCCACCTTTCCGCGCTGAAGCTTCCGCAGGGCGTCACCGCGGTGCCGCATGGCAAGACGGACCCGGTCGTTGCCGCCGCCGTCGTGCCGCGTGGCCTCGTCGAGACCGAGGAAGCCGCGCCGGGCGCCGAAGCCGCGCCTGCTGCCGAGGCGGCCGCGGCGAAGCCTGCCGAAGCAGCCAAGGGTGCCGAGAAGAAGGAAGCCGGCAAGGACGAAAAGAAGAAGTAACCTTGCCGCTGCGCCGGCAGCAAGGCCCGCCCGCGCGTCCAGCTGGCGGGCCTTTTTGTTGGTGCGCTACGGATGCCGCCGCGCGCTCGCTGCGCGAATCGCCGTCCTCGCGCCATTGGACTTATCCATCCGCCTTCCGTAACCAGGTTCGACTTCATTTCCGATGGCTGCGCCCATTCGCCTTCTCGTCGGCCTCGGCAATCCGGGGCGGGAGCACGACGGCACCCGGCACAACGCCGGGTTCTGGTTCGCCGACCTGCTCGTGCGCCGGCTCGGCACCGCATTCGTGACCGAAGGCCGCTTCCACGGCCAGGTTGCGCGCGGTGACGGCGACCTGCGCATCCTGAAGCCCGGCACGTACATGAACCTCTCGGGCCGGTCGGTCTCTGCGCTGATGCGCTTCTTCGGCGTCGCTCCCGAGGAGATCGTCGTCGTCCATGACGAGCTCGATCTCAAGCCGGGCAGCGTGAAGATGAAGCTCGGCGGCGGCAACGCCGGGCACAACGGATTGCGCGACATCACCGCGCAGCTCGGCACCCCGGACTTCTGGCGCCTGCGCATCGGCATCGGACACCCCCGCGACTCCGAATTCCCGCAGCAACCCGTGGTCGATTACGTGCTGCGTCCGCCGCGCGCCGAGGAGCGCGCGCCCATCGACGCCGCGATCCAGCGTGGGCTCGATGCGTGGCCCGCGATCGCCGTGGGCGACATGGAGCGCGCCATGCTCGAGCTGCACACCCGCAAGGAAATGCCATGAGTCTCAAATGCGGCATCGTCGGCCTGCCCAACGTGGGCAAGTCCACGCTGTTCAACGCCCTCACCAAGGCCGGCATCGCGGCCGAGAACTATCCCTTCTGCACGATCGAGCCGAACGTCGGCATCGTCGAGGTGCCCGATCCGCGCCTCGGCGCGCTTGCAGCCATCGCAAAGCCCGAGCGCGTGCTTCCGGCGGTGGTGGAATTCGTCGACATCGCCGGCCTCGTGGCGGGCGCGTCCAAGGGCGAGGGCCTCGGCAACCAGTTCCTCGCCAACATCCGTGAGACCGACGCGATCGCGCATGTCGTGCGGTGCTTCCGCGACGACAACGTCGTGCACGTCGCCGGCAAGGTCGATCCGGTGTCGGACATCGAGACGATCAACACCGAGCTCGCGCTCGCCGATCTCGCGACGGTCGAGAAGCAGCTCGCGAAGTACGAGAAGACGGCGCGTGCCGGCGGCGACAAGGAGGCGCAGCGCCTCGTCGCGGCGCTGAAGAAGGTCGAGGTCGTGCTGAACGAGGGTCGGCCGGCGCGTACCGCCGAGCTGTACGCGGAGGAGCTCGCCGTGCTGCGTCCACTCTTCCTGCTGACGATGAAGCCGACGATGTACGTCGCCAACGTGGCGGAGCGTGGCTTCCACGACAACCCGCTGCTCGACGCGGTCGAGGCGCACGCGCGCAAGGAGGGCGCACCGGTGGTGCCGGTGTGCGCGTCCCTCGAGGCGGAGATCGCCGATCTCGAAGGCGACGACAAGCTCGCCTTCCTCGCCGACCTCGGGCCTGTCCGAGCCCGGCCTCGATCGCGTCATCCATGCGGGCTACAAGCTGCTCGGCCTGCAGACGTACTTCACCGCCGGACCGAAGGAAGTGCGCGCCTGGACGATCCACGTCGGCGACACCGCGCCCCAGGCCGCCGGCGTGATCCATACCGACTTCGAGAAGGGCTTCATCCGCGCCGAGGTGATCGCGTTCGACGATTATCTCGCCTGCAAGGGCGAGCACGGCGCGAAGGATGCCGGCAAGATGCGCCTCGAAGGCAAGGAGTACGTGGTGCGCGACGGCGACGTGATGCACTTCCGCTTCAACGTGTGATGACCCGGCGACGCACGCTGCTCGCGCTCGGCGCCGCTGCGCTCGTCGCAGCCTGCGCCGCGCTTGCTCCGCGACCGTTGCCGCCGAAAGTCGAGGTCGATGGCGTGCGCCTCGTCATCGGCCCCGCCGGCGAGCCACGCCTCGGCGTGCGCCTTGCCGTGGACAATCCCAACGCCTACGCGATATCCATCCAGAGCATCGATGCGACGCTGCGCGTGGAGGACGTGCCGGTCGCCGTCGCGTTCCTTCCTGCTCCCGTGACCCTCGTCGCATCGGGCAGGACCAGCGTCGACGTCGAGGCGCGGCCGGACCCTGCTGCGTTGCGGCCGCTGATCGAGCGCATGCTGCGCAGCCTCCGTGCCAGCGTACGAAGTCACGGGCTCGGCCGTGATCCAGTCGGGATGCGCGCTCGATTTCCACCGCCGCGGCGAGCTGCCTCTCGCCGACCTTCTGGGGCGACTGCGATGAGAACGCTGCGCTTCACCAAGATGCAGGGACTCGGCAACGACTTCGTGGTGCTCGACGGCATCGCGCAGCGCATCGAGCTCGATGCCGCGCGAGCTGCGGCGCCTTGCCGATCGGCGCTTCGGCGTCGGTTGCGACCAGGTGCTCCTCGTCGAGCGCCCGACCATTCCGGACGCCGACTTCCGCTACCGCATCTTCAATGCCGACGGCGGCGAGGTCGAGCAATGCGGCAACGGCGCGCGCTGCTTCGTGAAGTTCGTGCGCGAGCGCGGGCTCACGGACAAGCGCACGATCCGCGTCGAGACGGCCGGCGGCGTCATCACGCCCTCGCTGGGCGACGACGGCCTCGTGTCGGTCGACATGGGCGTGCCCGCGCTTCGAGCCGCAGGACATCCCGTTCGCCGCCGCCGCCGAGCGCGTCACGCACGCGCTCGATCTCGATGGCGAGCGCCTGGAGATCGGCGTCGTGTCGATGGGCAATCCGCACGCGGTCCAGGTGGTGCCCGACGTCGAGCGGGCGCCGGTGACGACGCAGGGTCCGCGCCTCGAGCGCGATGCCCGCTTCCCGCAGCGCGTGAATGCGGGTTACATGCAGATCGTCGATCGCGCTACCATTCGGCTGCGCGTATGGGAACGCGGTGCGGGCGAGACGCTCGCGTGCGGCACCGGCGCGTGCGCAGCGGTCGTGACGGGCATTCGACGTGGACTCCTCGACGCGCACGTGACGGTGCATACGCGCGGCGGCGTGCTGGCGATCGACTGGGCAGGTCCGGGACACGGGGTGCGGATGACGGGACCCGCCGAAACGGTGTTCGAAGGCGAGTGGCCCATCGCTGCGCAATCTGCCCACAACGGAAGAGGATAGGACCACCGGATGGATGCCGCAGCGGTTGCCGAATACCTGAAGCAGCACCCGCAGTTCTTCGAAGAGTACGCCGACCTGATGGCCGAGGTCTTCATCCCGCACCCGCACGGCGGCCACGCGATTCCCATCGCCGAACGGCAGATCATCACGCTGCGCGAGCGCAACCAGGAGCTCGATCACCGCCTGCGCGAGCTCATCCGCTTCGGCGGCGAGAACGATTCGATCAGCGAGAAGCTGCATCGCTCGACCCTCGCGCTCTTCGCGGCGCCGGATCTCGAGACGACGCTCGCGGTGCTGTACCAGAGCCTCACCGAGGATTTCGGCGTGCCGCAGGTCGCCTGCGCGGCTGTGGGGGAAGGTGCCGGAGCAGTCCTATCTGCCCGAGCTTGCCGCGACGAGCCACGAGCTGCGCCAGTACACGGACCAGCTCGGCGCACCTTATTGCGGGCCGAACCCGCCGTTCGAGGCGCGCGACTGGTTCGACGACGGCGGCGCCTGCCAGTCGTTCGCGTTCCTGCCGCTGCGCACCGCGCACACGTTCGGTCTCCTGGGCCTTGCGAGCGACGATCCCGATCGCTTCTACGCCGGGATGGGCACGATGTACCTGACGCGCCTCGCCGAGCTCGCGAGCGTCGCGACGGCGCGCTACCTGCCTCCGGCGTGACGGATTTCGACTGAGCATGAAGGGTGTGCGACGCGGCAGGATCGCACGATGCGCCGCCGCCCGCAAGCCCGCGCAACGCGGCGCACGTCGCCGCCTTCGAGCAGCATCTCGCGACGCGTCCGGTGCACACGCGCAATGCCTACGTGCGCGACGTGCGCGAGCCTCGCGGTACTCGCCGGCGACGACGACATCGCGCACCTGAGCGGCGCGCAGGTGCGGCGCCTGCTCGCCACGCTGCATGGTCGCGGTCTCTCCGGACGAAGCCTCGCGCGCACGCTGTCGTCGTGGCGCGCGTTCTACCGGCACCTGATCGAGACCGATCCGGCGGTGCGCGAGAACCCGTGCACCGGACTCAAGGCCCCGAAGGCGCCGCGACGCCTGCCCTCGGCACTCTCACCCGACGAAGCGGTCCAGCTCGTCGCCATCACCGGCGACGATGCGCTGGATGTCCGCGATCGCGCGCTGTTCGAGCTCGCCTACTCGTCGGGGCTGCGGTTGTCCGAGCTCGCGGGCCTCGACGTCGACCGCATGGATCTCGTGACGGGCGAGGTGCGCGTATGGGGCAAGGGCGCCAAGGAGCGCATCGTGCCGGTGGGCGCGCCGGCGCGCGAAGCCATTGCCGCATGGCTCGACGACGCGCGACGCGCTCGTTGCGCCGGGGGAGACCGCACTCTTCGTCGGCCGGCAGGGACGGCGCATCACGACGCGCAGCATCGAGCGGCGGCTTGCGGACTGGGCGGTGCGGCAGGGAATCGATCGTCACGTGCATCCGCACATGCTGCGACATTCGTTCGCGTCGCACGTGCTGCAATCGTCGGGCGACCTGCGCGCGGTGCAGGAGATGCTCGGCCACGCGAGCATCGCCAGCACGCAGGTCTACACCCATCTCGATTTCCAGTACCTCGCGAAGGCTTACGACGCGGCGCATCCGCGCGCGAAGAAACGCAAGTAGCGCGGCAGGACCAAGTTCAGGCTGCAGGATCCTCGTCGAGGATGCGCAGCACGCCCGGAAGCCAGGGGAGGTCCGTCGGCCCCGGATCGATGCCGGCCTGCGACATCAAGGTCGTGAGCTGGCCGCGGTGATGCGTGCCGTGGTTGAAGAGATGGACCGCGGCGATGCTTGCGCGCACCTCACGCGTGCGGCCGTCGACCCGGCTGGTGTAGCGCAGCGACGAAGCCAGCCATTCGGGTGTGACGTTCGCCGCCCACTGCAGGATCGCCTGATCGGTGCTCGTGCGCTCCCGCGCGAGCGTGTCGAAGTCGTCGAACATGCCGCGGCCGAAATCGCCAACCAGGCACGGCTGTCCCATGAACCGGCCCAGCCACATGCGATCGCCCCACAGCAGGTGATTCAGCGTGTCGTGCATCGAGCCGAAGAACGCGCCGCGATCGCGCTTGCGCTCCGCGTCGGGGAGCGCCGCGAGCGCCGCATACAGCCGCTCGTTCATCCAGCGGTTGTACCGTGCCATGACGTGGCAGTACTCCGGCGCGATCATGCCGGGTTGGCGAGCTGCTCGACCTCGATGGCCGCGGCGAGCTGTGCCAGCCGGGCGATGACGCCGTACGCGTAGAAGCGGTTGGGCGGACATCCCGCGGGACCGGAGAGGTCGGGGATGCATGGCGTCTCGAACGCGAGCGGCACGAACTGCGCACCCGGAGCGTTGAGGTTCTCGTCCTTGCCGCGCGACGTGTGCACGCGATAGAAGCCGCCCACGACGAACCGGTCGATCATGTACACGACGGGCTCGGCGATCGCCTCGTTGATCGACTCGAACGTGGGCACGCCTTCCTGGATGATGACCGAGCTCACCTCGAGGCCTTCCTTCACGACGGCCATCTTGTTGCGCTGCTTGCGGTTGAGCCCGGTCACTTCCGACGCATCGCGCACGGTCATGATGCCCATGCCGTACGTGCCGGCATCGGCCTTGACGATCACGAACGGTTTCTCGCCGATGCCGTATTCCTTGTACTTCGCCTCGATGCGGTGGAGGAGCATCGCGACGTTGGACGCGAGGCATTCCTCGCCGGCGCGGTCCTGGAAGTTGATCTCCCCGCAGACGCCGAAGTACGGATCGATGAGCCAAGGATCGATGTCCAGGGTGTCGGCGAAGCGGCGCGCGACATCGCGATAGACGTGAAAGTGATGCGACTTCTTGCGGTTGTACCAGCCCGCCTCGAGCGGCGGCGCGATCGGCTGGTCGATGTCCTGCAGGATCGCCGGCGCACCCGAGGAGAGGTCGTTGTTGACCAGCACCATGCAGGGATCGAATCCCGCGGTGGCGACGCGGCGACCGTTGCGCACGATCGGTTCGAGCGTGATTGCGCTCCCGCCGTCGAGCTCGATGCGCGTGGGCTCCGTGATGTCCGGGATCAGCGTGCCGATGCGCACCCGCATGCCCGCCTGGCGCAGGATGCTCTCGAGCGTGGCGACGTTGCGCAGGTAGAACATGTTGCGCGTGTGGTTCTCGGGAACGAGCAGCACGCCGCGCGCGTCGGCACAGACCCGCTCGACGGCCGCCTGCACGGCCTGCACGCAGAGCGGCATGAACGCGCCGTTGAGATTGTTGAACCCGCCCGGGATACAGGTTGGTGTCGACCGGCGCCAGCTTGAACCCCGCATTGCGCAGATCCACCGACGCATAGAAGGGGACCGCGTGCTCCTGCCATTGCGTGCGCAGCCAGCGCTCGATGTCGGGCATGCCGTCGAGAAAGCGCTGCTCGAGATCGAGCAGAGGCCCGGTGAGGGCAGTGGTGAGATGCGGAATCATGGCGCTCGGGAAAGCGTGGGATTGTAGCCGAAGCGAACATGCTCTCCGCGGCAGTGCGTGCTGCGCGACACTGCCCTGCTTGTTGATCCCGGCCGCCTGCGGGCAGTGCGACTCCCGCTTGCTCCGTTCGCCGCAACCATGCACTCCTGTGGGTGCCCGGCGCGCAGCAGGTCGTGACCCACCACTCCCTCTGCGCCGCGCCACCCACGACGGAGTGCGCGGCTCAAAGTCGCTGCGCGCGACTCGCTCCTGCCCGCATGCGCAGCGCTGTCGCTGCATCGTCGCTGGCGTTTGCGATGGGGCTGTGGCAATGGTGGACCTGACATCGATGCATCCGCGAGGCGATCGCTGCGGGGCAGGGCGACGTTGGCGCAGTCGGTGCAGCGCGGGTGGCGAGCGCGCCGTCCGCTCGTGGGTTGAGCGGCGGTCCGCGAGCCGGGTACCCGCGCCACCGACACGGGTGCGCCACCCGGAGCCGGGCAACGCAGCGGTTGCCGAGCGCCCAACCACCAACCACCAACCAGCAACCGCCAACCCTATCGTCACGCGCCCACGGCGTCTGTCAGCGGAGTCGCACGCAACTGACGCAAGATGACGAAAAAAGGGGACGCCTTGCGGGCGTCCCCAATAGCCACTGAGGAGGAGACACGAGGCAGGAGCCTCGCTTGCTGCAGGGCAGAGGGAGTCCGCCCGAACTGCGCCGGGGCGAAGGCCCCGGCTCATGGAGGGTCGGTGAGTGGCCGACCCCCGCACGAGCTCTTGCTGCTACATCCGGTAGGCCGACTCGCCGTGCGAGCTGATGTCGAGACCTTCGCGTTCCTCTTCCTCGGCGACACGCAGGCCGATGGTGAGGTCCACGATCTTGTAGGCGATGAAGGCGACGACCCCCGACCAGACGACGGTGGTCAGCACGCCCTGCGCCTGGACCCACAGCTGGTGCGCCATGTCGTAATCGCCGACCTTGTTCGCGACGTAGTCGTAGATGCCCTGGCCGCCGAGACTCGGCGCGGCGAAGACGCCGGTGAGGAGCGCGCCCAGGATCCCGCCGACACCGTGCACGCCGAACACGTCCAGCGCGTCGTCGGCGCCGAGGATCCGCTTCAGGCCATTCACGCCCCACAGGCACACGAAGCCGGCCAGAAGCCCGAGCACGAGCGCACCGCTGGTGCCGACGAAGCCGCATGCGGGGGTGATCGCAACGAGACCCGCGACGGCACCCGACGCGGCACCCAGCATCGACGGCTTGCCCTTCGTCATCCATTCGCCTGCCATCCAGGAGAGGACGGCGGCGGCGGTGGCGATCAGCGTGTTGATGAAGGCGAGGCCCGCGACGTCACCGGCTTCCAGAGCGGATCCGGCATTGAAGCCGAACCAGCCGACCCACAGCATCGAGGCGCCAACCATGGTGAACGTCAGGTTGTGCGGTGCCATCGCCTCGCGGCCGTAGCCTACGCGCTTGCCGATGACGTAGGCACCGACGAGACCCGCGACCCCCGCATTGATGTGCACGACGGTGCCCCCGGCGAAGTCGAGCGCGCCCTTCATCCACAGCCAGCCGCCCTTCGCGGTGGCGAGCTCGGCAGCCTTCGCGTCGGTGAACGCGTCCGGACCGGGCCAGAACCAGACCATGTGCGCGATCGGCAGGTAGGCGAACGTGAACCACAGCACGGCGAAGAGCAGGACCGCGGAGAACTTCACGCGCTCGGCGAACGCGCCGACGATGAGGCCCACGGTGATCGCCGCGAACGTCGCCTGGAACGCGACGTAGAGGTATTCCGGGATCACCACGCCCTTGCTGAACGTCGCTGCCGTCGAGAAGGCACCCACGCCATCCTTGAGAGTGAAGATGCCGTTCAGCAGCAGGCGATCGAACCCGCCGACGAAGGCGCTCCCTTCCGTGAACGCGAGGCTGTAGCCGTACACCACCCACAGCACGGTGATCAGCGAGAAGATCACGAACACCTGCATCAGCACCGACAGCATGTTCTTCGAGCGGACGAGTCCGCCGTAGAACAGCGCGAGGCCGGGGATCGACATCATGATCACCAGCAGCGTGGCGACGATCATCCACGCGTTGTCGCCCTTGTTGGGTGTGGGCGTCGGGGTTGCGACCGGTGCCGCCGCCGCTGCCGCGACCGGCGCTGCAGCGGGTGCAGGCGCGGCGGTGGTTGCGGTGACCGGCGCGGCAGGTGTAGTCGCGGTCGGTGTGGGGGTGGTTGCCTGTGCGAGCAGCACGCGCTCGACCGCGGGTGCTACGGCAGTGCTCGCAAAATCGTTGGCGCCCGCCGGCGCCATGAGCGCGCAGCCGGCAGCCATCAGGATCGATGCAATCAGTCGTTTCATGTCGTTCCCCTCAAAGCGCTTCCGCGCCGACTTCGCCGGTGCGAATGCGCACGACCTGCTCCAGCGGAAACACGAAGATCTTGCCGTCGCCGATCTTCCCGGTGTTGGCGGCCTGCTCGATCGTTTCGATCGCGCGCTCGAGGAGATCGTCGCGGATGGCGGCCTCGATCTTCACCTTCGGCAGGAAATCGACGACGTATTCCGCGCCGCGGTAGAGCTCGGTGTGGCCTTTCTGGCGACCGAAACCCTTGACCTCGGTCACGGTGATGCCCTGCACGCCGATCGCGGACAGCGCCTCGCGGACCTCGTCGAGCTTGAATGGCTTGATGATGGCGGTGATGAGTTTCATGGTGCCTCCCGGTGGTGAATGCTGTGGCCGCTCAGAACGTCTTCTGCACGTACACCACGACCTGCGTGTCGGCGATCTTCTTGCCGAACGGGTTGGTGTAGAGCTCGTCGTGTGCATCGGTGCCGGTGACGAAGAGCCCGGTCGTCAGGCCGTAGATCTCCGTCGACGCGCCGACCTTCCAGTCGGTGTAGTTGAAGTCGCCGAAGTGCTTGAAGCGCTGGTGTCCGACGTGGCCGGTGAGCGTGACCTTGCCTATGACGTCGCTCACCTTGTCGATGACGTCGTAGTTCGCGGTCAGGTCGATGTAGTCGCTGCCGCCCGAATCGGGAAACCCAAACGTCTTGTTGTTGAGCACGTAGCTGTACTTGAGGGAAACGAACTTCCACGTGAGGCCGGCGTAGCCCTCGAGCGTGTCGGGCTTCGTGTAGCCGGCGGGGTAGGAACCCGGGTAGTAGTAGTAGAGCAGGCCGACGTCGAACCCGAGGTCGCCGTAGAGCGCGCCCTTGTAGCCGCCGTACGCATCCCATTCGAGGCTGGCGGACACGCCCGGCGTGGCGTCGGAGAGCCAGCTGATGTTCGATCCCCACGTGCCGAGGTAGAACCCGCTCTTGTGCGCGAGATCGAAGCCGCCCTGCAGAGCGGGCTTCTCGTTGGTCTGCGATACGCCTCGGAACACGTACTGGCTGTAGATCCCGACGTTGCCGGTGAACGTCCAGTCGGGCTCGGCGGCGGGAGCGGGGGCGGGAGCGGCCGTCTGTGCTGCAACAGGCAGCGACAGCGCTAGGGCGATTGCGCCTGCAGCGACGGAGAGGCGCAGTAAGGGGGCCGGCATGAGGGAATCCTTTTCGGGTTGTTGGGCGTTGCTCGGTCTCCTTTCAGCATTTGGCGTGCCACGTTCGAAAGCATTGGTCGTTCAAGTACTTGCGACGCCCGTGAGAGTCCGGGCACGTTCGCCAGGCGGGGCGGCGCGCGATTTCGGTGCGACACGCAGTGCCGCCGCACGACGCTGGGGCGTTCGGCCGTCCGGTGGATCCGGAGCCCCGCTGAACTTTGCTAGACTCGGTTGCGTCTTTCGAAGATCGTCGTCAACCGGAGTACGCCATGCTCAACACGCGTCCCCTCGATGAACTCGCTGCCCGCATCGGGCAGGCGTTCGAGAACAGCCCGGCCAAGGACATCGAGAAGAACATCAAGCAGCTCCTCAGCAATGGCCTCGCCCGGCTCGACGTCGTGCCCCGCTCGGAGTTCGACGTCCAGGCGCAGGTGCTCCTGCGCACGCGCGAAAAGCTCGAGGCGATGGAGCGCCGCCTCGCCGAGATGGAATCGCGGCTCGGCATGGGTGGCGGGCAATACATGAATGCGCAGGGCGGCATGGGCCAGAGCTATGGCGGGCCCGCGGGCGGTGGTCCCATGGGCGGGGCCGGGATGAACGAGCCGCCGATGGGCGGGTCTCCTGGGCGGCGGCCCGGGCGGCCCGGGTTTCAATCCCGGCTCCGGCGGCTGACCCGCGCACACCGAGCCATCTCATCCAATCGGCGGGCACCGGCGCCATGGCGCTCGCCGTGCTGCATTCGCGCGCCCTCGCGGGCGTGCACGCACCTCCGGTGGTCGTCGAGGTGCACCTCTCCGGTGGGCTGCCCGCCTTCAATCTCGTCGGCCTTCCCGATACCGAGGTGAAGGAGGCGCGCGACCGCGTCCGCGCCGCGCTGCACAACACGAACTTCGAATTCCCGGCGCGAAAAATCACCGTCAACCTCGCGCCGGCGGATCTTCCCAAGGAGTCCGGGCGGTTCGATCTGCCGATCGCACTGGGCATCCTGATCGCGACGGGACAGCTTCCTGCGCGCGGACTGGATGATTGCGAGTTCGCCGGGGAGCTCGCGCTGACGGGCGCATTGCGGGCGGTGCGCGGTGCGCTGCCGATGGCGATGGCCGCGCACCGTGCCGGACGCAGCTTCATCCTGCCGCTCGAGAGCGCGACGGAGGCAGGACTGGTGCGCGATGCCGCGGTGTTCGGTGCGCGTGACCTGCTGCAGGTGTGTGCGCACCTCGCCGGTGACGCACCGCTGCCGCCGCTCGAGCGCGCCGCCACCGCACCCGCAGCCGGTGCCGGTGAAGAGACCCGCGGCGACCTCGCGGACGTGCGCGGCCAGGCGCACGCGAAGCGCGCGCTGGTCATTGCCGCCGCCGGCGCGCACAGCCTGTTGATGATCGGTCCGCCCGGCACCGGCAAGACGATGCTTGCGCAGCGCCTGCCGGGAATCCTCCCGCCGCTTTCGGAGCACGAGTCGCTGGAGACCGCCGCGATCGCCTCGCTCGCGGGTCGATTCTCGCCTGCGCAATGGGGCGTGCCGCCGTACCGGGCGCCGCATCACACCGCGAGCGCCGTCGCGCTGGTCGGTGGCGGTGGCGACCCGCGGCCGGGCGAGATCTCACTTGCGCATCACGGCGTGCTCTTCCTCGACGAGCTGCCGGAATGGGACCGTCGCGTGCTGGAGGTGTTGCGCGAACCCCTGGAGTCGGGCGAGATCCACATCTCGCGTGCCGCGCGCCAGAGCACGTTCCCTGCACAGTTCCAGCTCGTCGCGACGATGAACCCGTGCCCGTGCGGCTGGCTCGGCCATCCGAGCGGTCGTTGCCATTGCACGCCGGACCAGGTGCATCGCTACCGTGCGCGCGTCTCCGGTGCGTTGCTCGACCGCGTCGACATGGGCGTCGAGGTGCCTGCCGTCGACGCGGACGTCCTCGCGGCCGCCGACGGTGATGCCGACCGCGCGCTGACGTCAGAAGTCGCGCGCCGCGATGTCGGCTGCGCTCGCGCGGTCCAGCAGTCGCGACAGGGACGGCCCAATGCCCGCCTGCAGCCGCGCGATGTGCAGCGCTGGTGTGCGCCCGACGCCGAGGCGAGCGTGGTGCTCGCCGCCGCGATGACGCGGCTGTCGCTGTCGGCGCGCAGCTACCATCGCGTGCTCAAGGTGGCGCGCACCATCGCGGACCTCGAAGCCAGCGGGACCGTTACGACGAGGCATGTCGCGGAAGCGCTGTCGTATCGCCGCTTCGAGCGCGCGGCAGCGTGATCACACGCCGCGCAGCGCCGGGTCAGTACACCCGAAACCTCGGCGCGTCGCCGTGCAGCAGCACGCGCTCGACGTTCTTCCAGGCCTCGCGAAAAAGGAATGCGGCGGACTGGCGCGTGACGCCCGCGATATGCGGCGTGAGCAGCAGACGATGCGCGGCCTCGCCGGTGAGTGAGAGCAAAGGGTTGTCGGCAGCTGGCGGCTCGGTGGCGTAGACGTCCACCGCGGCGCCGGAGAGTTTCCCTTCGGCCAGACGCGCCGCCAGGGCGCCCTCGTCGACGATGCCGCCGCGCGCCGCGTTGATCAGCACCGCGCCCGGTTTCATGCGCGACAGTGCCGCGCCATCGATCATGTTGCGCGTGTCCTCGAGCAGCGGCACGTGAAGCGACACGATGTCCGCGGCGGCGAGGAGCGCGTCGAACGCCATGCGCTGCGCCCAGGCCGGGACGCTCTCGCCGGTCTCGCCTGCGGGGTCGTAGAACGCGATGCGACACCCGGCACGATGGAACGCGTGCGCGACGGCCTTGCCGATGGTGCCCATCCCGACGATGCCCACGAGCAATCCTTCGAGGCCGCCCACGTTGTCGGTGATGAGGCGCGCGCGGAACGCGCTGTAGTTGCCGCTGCGGATCTCGTCGTTCGACCACGCAAAGCGGCGCAGGAGGGATGCCGCCGCCGTCACGGCGTACTCGGCGACGGCGTCGTTGCTGCCCCCGGGCACGTTGGCGACGGGTACGCCCTGCGCGACCAGCGCCGCGCGGTCGAGTCGATCGACCCCGGCGCCCGTGACCTGCACCAGCGACAGTCGACCGCCCGCGAAGAGTTCCGCCCCAAGCTTCGGCCCGACGGCCGGCATCACGAGCGCCGCCACCTTGCGCATGAGCGCGGGCACGTCCGCATCGGCCGGCGCGCGGTAATGCACGTCGAGATCGAACGGTGGCGTGACGCCGACGCGAGCGAAGTCCGCGGCGGGACGCAGGCAAAGGACTTCCGGCATCACGATGCTTTCGTGGACGCGGGCCCCGGCTCTTCGGTGCCGGGCCGGATATCGCCGACGGGGAAGAAGCAGAGCAGCACCAGGGGCTCGTCGCCGATGTTGCGCGTGGCGTGCCATTCGCCCGGCGGCACGAGGATGGTGTCGCCCGGGCCAACCGCGATGTCATTGCCGTCGAAGGAGGTCATGCCACGGCCGGAAAGCACGTGAATGCATTCCTCGAAGTCGGCGTGCCGGTGCGGCGCCCGTGCCGCGTCGGTGGACGTGGCGACCGGAATCTCCACCCGCCGCAGGGTGACACCGGTGGCGCCCTGCGCCGCCGAGACGATCTCGTGCGACGTGCGACCGGGAAGCGCGACGCGCTTGGCTTCCGAGAGCCGGATGACGCGCATGTCACCCGACCTGGCGCAACCGCGTGATCTCCGCCGTTCCGCCCTGCGCCTCGTCGAGGAGACGGAAGAGCTCGGCGGATTCCTGCGCGATCGCCCCGGCGATGTCGTTGAGCATGCGCACGCCCTTCTCGACCGTGGCGTGCTGCGGCGCGCCGTACCAGCCCGTGGGTGCAATGGTCCGGATGTCGCGCAGGACGGGCTGGTAGCTTCGCGTGCGCCGCAGCTTGTCCCACTTGCGGCCCTGCGCATGGTCGGACGAGTACTCGATGCGGTCGAGGTGAACGAGATCGGGACGATGTGCGAGGACCGCGAGCGCCTCGATCTCGCCACCGTGCGTGAGGCCTCCGCAGTCGTGCCCGTACAGCTCCGCCGCGACGTAGCAGGCCTGCACCGTGAGGACGCTCATGTGGTGCTCGCGGTGCAGCGCCTCGGCCGCGATCGCAAGGGAGGGGATGTTGCCTTCGTGCCAGTTGAGGATCAGCAGGTACTTCGCGCCGTGCTTCGCCGTGGAGGCGCAGGTTTCCACCACCACGCGCTGGTAGGTTTCGGGTGTGAGGGTGATCGTGCCCTCGAACGGCATGTGCATCGGCGTGACGCCGAGCGGCCCGCCGGGCAGCACGACGCCGTCCATGCGCTCGGCGACGGCATGCCCGATGACGTTCGAGGCAAAGATGTCGGTGCCGGTGGGCAGATGCGGCCCGTGCTGCTCCACGCTGCCGGCGGGCAGGATGACCAGCGGGTGGCGCCTGAACTGCGCCGCGATCTCGGGCTGCGTGAGCTCCCAGAAATAGCGGCTCGCCGGGACGGCGGTCGGTGCGTCGCCCATCATGCAGCCACGGACTCGAGCCCGATCTTCGCCCGCGTTTCCTCGAGCACGTCCGCGACGCGCACGGCCTGACCCTTGCGGTCGATGGAGCGCAGGGCGGCGTTGACCACCGACACGGCGACGTTGCCGTTGTACGCGGTGAGCTCGTTCTCGCGGCCGGTCGTGCAGCTGCCGGCGAACATCTCGAGCTCGGCGCGGAACATGTCGCTTTCGGGCAGCGCGATTTCCTCGCGCTTGGCATAGCCGTTCTTGCCGCGCTGCACGTACAGCGTCGAGCTCTGGTGCAATAGATGCGGTGTGTCCCAGGTTCCGAAGTCGATCTCGTAATGCACGAGCGCCTTCGAACCGAAGACGCGGACCGCGAACACCCCGGGCGAAGTCCAGCACGACCCGACGTAGCCGACCTTGCCGTCGGCGAACTTGAGCAGCGTCATCGACTGGTCGTCGACCTCCGCACCTACCGGCGAGAGCTTGGAGGCCATCGACGACACCTCGGCGATCTCGCCGCCGAGAAGATGCAGCACGTCGAACTGGTGGATCGCGAGCTGTGACAGCGGCCCGCCGGGAGCGCGGCTCTTGTACCAGCGCCAAGTGTTCGGCGTGAGCTCGAGTGCGCGCTCGTTGGAGAAGTTCGCCTCGATGAACGCCACGCGTCCGAGCTCGCCGCGCTCCGCCATGTCCTTGATGATCCGGATGCCGGCCATCAGGCGCGCGCTGTGGCCCACGGTGACGGTGATGCCGAACTGCTGCTGCAGCGCACCGAGCCTGAGACCGTCCTCGAGAGTGTGGGCGATCGGCTTCTCGGTGTAGACGTGCTTCCCGGCGCGCGCGACCTGCTCGGCGACGGGCAGGTGCTGCTCGTTGGGCACGGTGAGGATGACGCCCTTGATCTCGGGATCGGCGAGCATCTGCGCGAGCTCGGCCACCGCCGGCACGCCCATCTCGCTCGCGAAGGCCTGCCGCTTCTCCTCGGAGCGGCTGAAGGCCGACACCACCTGGATCCGGTCGGATTGCTTCGCGGCGCGCGTGAGCACCTTCGCCCAGCGGCCGAGCCCGACGATACCTACCTTCACTGGACCTGCAGCCATTCGATCTCCCCGGTTCGCGTCGGGCGCGCTGGACGTCCCGGCGCGCTCAGTTGTAATATCATATGATCGTATGACGAACCGGTCAAACCTGCTCCCCGACCCGCCGCCGCTTCCCGCCGTGCGCCGCTCGCTTGCGCCGCTGCGCGAGCAGGTGCTGGATCAGGTCCGCGAGGCCATCGTCGACGGCCGGCTGGCGCCGGGCGCGCGCCTCATCGAGCGCTCGCTCATCGACATGCTCGGCGTGTCGCGTACCGTGGTACGCGAGGCGCTGCGGCAGCTCGAATCCGAGGGGCTCGTCACGACGGACGCGAAGAAGGGCATGGTGGTGCGTGCGCTGACCACCGACGAGGCGCGCGACCTCTACGCCATTCGCGCCCTCCTCGAAGGGCTGGCGGCACGCCTCTTCGTCGAGCAGGCGACGTCGGCGCAGCGCAAGGCACTCGGCGACGCCCTGCAGGAGACGGTGCGAGCCTACGAAGACGGCGATCCCAATTCCGTGCTGCGGGCCAAGAACGAGTTCTATCGCCGCCTGTTCGATGGCGCGGGCAGCGAGACGCTCTCGTCGATGCTCGGCATGCTGCACGCGCGCATCTGGCGCTGGCGTGCGCTCGGCCTCGGCCATCCCAACCGTTCGCAGCGCCGGTCGCGCGAGAGCATCCGCGCGCTGCAGGCGCTCCTCGCGGCCGCGAAGGCCAACGATGCGGAACGTGCCGAAGCGGTCATGCGCGAGGAATCGACGCGGGCCGGCGCCGAAGTCATGCGCCTCCTCGAGCCGCAGGCCGAGTCACTGCGGCCGCGCGCTCCGGTGGCGGCCCGGAATTCGAAAAGTTAGGTCGCCGCGTTCCCGACCACGCACTCAACGACGAGGAGAAGCGATGCGCAAGGCAATGTTGTTGGCCGTCATGATCGCCGGCGTGCTGGCGGTCGGAGCCAGGGGGGCGGTGGGCGCGGAGGGCGACGATTACCCCAGGCGGGCGATCCGCCTGATCCTGCCCAACGGACCGGGAAGCGCGAACGACGTGCTCGGCCGCATCCTGGCGCTGAAGCTCTCGGAGACGCTCGGGCAGCCGGTCGTCGTCGAGAACCACGCGGGCGCGGGCGGCGTCGTGGGCATGGAGATCGCGAAGAATTCGGCACCCGACGGCTACACGATCGTGGCCGCCACCCCGGCGGCCACGTCGATCGCCACGAACCTCCACAAGAAGCTCCCGTACGACCCGCTGAACGATTTCGTCTACATCTCGACCTATGCCGTGCTGCCGAACATGCTCGTGGTCACGCCATCGCTGCCGGTGAAGAACCTGCAGGAGCTGATCGACTATGCGAAGAGCGCGAAGTCGGACGTGTTCATGGCGTCGGCGGGTCCGGGATCGCAAAGCCACCTCGCCGGCGCCATGCTCACGCAGGCCGGCGCATTCCCTTCGGTGCACGTGCCGTACAAGGGCGGCGGCGCGTCGGTGCTCGCGGTGATCTCCGGCGAAGCGCAATGGACCATCACGCCGGCGTCGTCGGTGGTGGGGCAGGCGAAGAGCGGAACGGTACGCGCGATCGCGCAAAGCCTGCCGCAGCGCACGCCTCTCCTGCCGGACATCCCCACGGTGGCGGAGACCGTTCCGGGTTACAGCTACAGCGCGTGGAATGGTCTGATCGTCCCCAAGGGCACCCCACCGGCCGTCGTTGCGAAACTCCGCGCGGCGCTCCTGAAGACCGTGAGCCTGCCCGAAGTCCGGGACGGTTTCGCGAAACAGGGAGCCGAGGTCGTCACGAGTACGGCGGACGATTTTCGCAAGCTCGTGCAGGACGAGATGGAGTCCACCGGGCGCGTCGTGAAGGCCACGGGGCTGAAGGTGGAATGACGCGCTCGCTTGGCGCGCACGCGTAACCGCCGGCCGTCGCGGTTCGCGCGGCGCGCCGCGCTTTCGTGTGCCGGCGATGTACGGAATGGGCCTGCGGAGGGCCCATTTTTTCGGGACGAGGTTGAACCGCGGCCCGGACGACGCCTCTAACGGGCTGCCAGGCGCGATCCTTACCGGCCACGTACCGGTTGCGTCCCCGGGCGCACTCTCCGGACGGGCGCGGGGCCTCCGCTATACTTCTTTGTTCCCATGAACGCCATCACGGAACGCTTCCTGCAAGCCGGGCAAGCCGACGCACCGCGTCTGCGCGAGATCCCGTACAACTACACCTCGTTCTCCGATCGCGAGATCGTCATCCGCCTGCTCGGCGCCGACATGTGGCGCACGGTCGAGGAGCTGCGAGGCGAGCGGCGCACGGGCCGCTCTGCACGGATGCTGTTCGAGGTGCTCGGCGACATCTGGGTCGTCGAGCGCAATCCTTACCTGCAGGACGATCTCCTGCAGAACAGGAAACGCCAGCAGCTCCTCGTCGACGCGCTGCGCCACCGGCTGCGCGAGATCGACAGGCGCCGCGGCGAGTACGCGGAAGCCGATCCGGAGCGCGACGCCAAGGTGGGACGCCTCGTCGAGTCCGCACATGGCGCCGTCGACCGCTTCGCCCGCTCGTTCGGCGAGATCACGCAGCTGCGGCGCAGGACCCGGCAGGTGCTGTCGCGCTACACCGCGCGGGACAACATCGCATTCGACGGCCTCGCGCGCGTCTCGCATGTCACCGATGCCACGGACTGGCGCGTGGAATACCCGTTCGTCGTGCTGCTGCCCGATACCGAGGCCGAGGTGCGCGGGATCGTCGAAGGCTGCATCGAGCTCGGCCTCACCATCATTCCGCGCGGCGGCGGCACCGGCTACACGGGCGGCGCGATTCCGCTGACCGCGCGCTCCGCGGTGATCAACGTGGAGAAGCTCGAGCGGCTGTCCGTCGTCGAGCGCGTGCCGTTGCGGGGGCATCCCAACCCGATACCGACCATCGAGGCCGGCGCGGGCGTGGTCACCAAGCGCGTGATGGACGTCGCCGAGCGCGAATCGCTCGTGTTCGCCGTCGATCCCACGTCGGCGGACGCCTCGTGCATCGGCGGCAATGTCGCCATGAACGCGGGCGGCAAGAAGGCCGTGCTGTGGGGCACGGCGCTCGACAACCTGCTCTCGTGGAAGATGGTGACGCCCGACGCCGACTGGCTCGAAGTCACGCGCGTCGACCACAACCTCGGCAAGATCCACGACGCCGCTTCCGCCACGTTCGAGCTCGTGTGGTACGAGCGCGACGGCAAGACGGCGCGGCGGCGCGAGACGCTCGCCATCCCGGGGCCGGATTTCCGTCGCGTGGGTCTCGGCAAGGACGTCACGGACAAGTTCCTCGCGGGCCTGCCGGGCATCCAGAAGGAAGGCTGCGACGGCATCATCACGTCCGCACGGTTCGTCCTGCACCGGATGCCGCCGGCGATCCGCACCGTGTGCCTCGAGTTCTTCGGCCAGGTGCGCGATTCGACGCCCGCGATCGTGGAGATCAAGACCTTCCTCGACGCCCGGCCGCACGGCGCCATCCTCGCCGGCCTCGAGCACCTCGACGAGCGCTACGTGCGCGCGGTGGGCTATGCGACCAAGGCCAAGCGCCACGGCTGTCCGAAGATGGTGCTGCTGGGCGACATCGTGGGCGAGACCGAGGACGCCGTCGCGAAGGCAGCTTCGGAAGTCGTGCGGATCGCCAACGCGCGCGGCGGCGAGGGCTTCATCGCCGTGTCGCCGGAGACCCGCAAGCGCTTCTGGCTCGATCGCTCGCGCACGGCAGCGATCGCCAAGCACACCAACGCCTTCAAGATCAACGAGGACGTGGTCATTCCGCTCGAGCGCCTCGGCGACTACACGGACGGCGTGGAGCGCATCAACATCGAGCTGTCGATCCAGAACAAGCTGCGGCTGTGCGACGCGCTCGCGGATTTCTTTCGCGGGCCGATGCCCGATGCGGGCGACGAAAAGCGCATCGCGGAGGAGATCGTCAGTGCCAAGCTCGACGAGGCGCGCGCCCTGGTACAGACCACGCGCGAGCGCTGGCAGGACCTGCTGCAGCGCATGGACGAAACGTTTCCCGCGCTGCAGGACCATTCGGTCGTCGTGTCGTGGAAGACCGAGCTCAAGGCGCAGCTCGACGAGATCTTCTCGGGCATCGCGTTCGTCGCGATCCGCAACCGATACACGGGGATCCACAAGGAGATCCTGCGCAGCCGCGTGTTCATCGCGCTGCACATGCATGCCGGCGATGGCAACGTGCACACCAACATCCCGGTCAACTCCGACGATTACGGGATGCTGCAGCAAGCGAATGCCGCGGTGGCGCGCATCATGCGCCTCGCGCGCGACCTCGATGGCGTGATCTCGGGCGAGCATGGCATCGGCGTGACCAAGATCGAATACCTCACGCCGGAAGAGATCGCGCCGTTCGCCGAGTACAAGCGGCGCGTCGATCCCGAAGGACGCTTCAACGCCGGCAAGCTGCTGGCGGGCGCGGACCTGCGCAACGCATACACGCCGAGCTTCAGCCTGCTCGGCGCCGAGAGCCTGATCCTCGAGCAGTCCGAGACGGGCGACATCCTCGACTCGATCAAGGACTGCCTGCGCTGCGGCAAGTGCAAGCCCGTGTGCGCAACCCACGTGCCGCGCGCCAACCTGCTCTACAGCCCGCGCAACAAGATCCTGGGCACGTCGCTGCTCGTCGAGGCGTTCCTGTACGAGGAGCAGACGCGCCGTGGCGTGAGCCTGCGGCACTTCGACGAGTTCCGCGACGTGGCGGAGCACTGCACCGTCTGCCACAAGTGCGAGCGGCCGTGTCCGGTGGACATCGATTTCGGCAACGTGTCGATCGCCATGCGCAATCTGCTGCGGCGCGAAGGCAAGCAGGAGACGAGCCTCGCCACCCGGGCGGCGATGTTCTTCCTCTCCGCCACGGATCCGACGACCATCAAGCTCACCAAGACGGCGATGATCGACTTCGGTTATCGCGCACAGCGCCTCGCGCACGGCGTCGCGAAGCGGCTCGGCCTGACGCAGGCGCAGACGAAGCGCCCGCCATCGACAACCGGACGCGCTCCCGTCATTGCGCAGGTGATCCACTTCATCAACAAGCCGATGCCCGGCGGCCTGCCGAAGCGCACGTCGCGTGCGCTCCTCGACATCGAGGACGAGACGATCGTGCCGATCATCCGCGACCCGAGGAAGGTGAGCGACGAATCGGACGCGGTGTTCTACTTCCCGGGCTGCGGGTCGGAGCGCCTGTTCTCGCAGGTCGGGCTCGCGACCCAGGCCATGCTCTATCACGTCGGAGCCCAGTGCGTGCTGCCGCCGGGATACCTCTGCTGCGGCTATCCCCAGACCGCCGCCGGCCATCACGACAAGGGTCAGGAGATCATCACCGACAACCGCGTGCTGTTCCACCGCGTCGCGAACACGCTCAACTATCTCGACATCAAGACGGTCCTGGTGTCGTGCGGCACGTGCCTCGATCAGCTCGAGCGCTACGAGTTCGAGAAGGTCTTCCCGGGCTGCCGCCTGATCGACATCCACGAGTACCTGCTCGAGAAGGGTGTGAAGCTCGAGGGCATCGACGGCGTGCGCTACATGTATCACGACCCGTGTCATACCCCGATCAAGCAGTACCAGCCGCTCAAGGTTGTGAACGAGCTGATGGGCACGAAGGTGATCCTCAACGATCGCTGTTGCGGCGAGTCCGGCACGCTCGCGACGTCGCGGCCCGACGTCTCCACGCAGGTCCGCTTCCGCAAGGAGGAGGAGATGCGCAAGGGCGCCACCATGGTGCGCGAGGACGGCTTCGACGGCGAAGTGAAGGTGCTGACTTCGTGCCCGTCATGCCTGCAGGGACTGTCGCGCTTCGATGCGGATTCGGGCACGAAGGCCGACTACATCGTGGTCGAGATCGCGCGCCACCTGCTCGGCGAGAACTGGATGGCGGACTACGTGAAAGCAGCGACCAACGGCGGCATCGAGCGCGTGCTGCTGTAAGCATTGCGCGTGCGAGGCCGCGCCGGGTGAGGAATGCCCGCGTCCGAGCCATGTCTCTTCCGGGCAGGCCGGCTTGGACGCAGATCACCCCGCCGCCTGACGACCAGCGTGTGACGGCAGGGCTTCGCCGATTCACGCGGTCCGCTGTGACCTACATCTTGTAGGCCTCGCCACAGCCGTCGAAAGCGCGAAAAAACCGCCGGCCAAGGCTGCGCCGGCGGATGGAGGTAACCGCATGCCTCCAGACTCGCTCGCCCGCGCTCTGCGCGCACGCGAGCATTCGGCAAATGCGTTGCAGAAAATTCACGCTCGGCGGATCCGCGCGACCGCTGCGGCGGCCGCCGCGGATTGCGCGCAATCCCTGTGCTATAAGCGCCCGATGCCGATAACTCAGCATGAGCCGGATGTCTGCATGAGAAGGCCGCGCGGATGCACACGTTGACCCCAGAAGCCATGCCGCCCGAAGTGGCGGCGCCGGTGCGGGAAGTCCCGCACTCCGATCCCCCGGATTCCGATGTGCCGTTCGCCGATGTCGATGGCGCGGTGCGCTGGATCAAGTCCCTGCCGCTCACCAACGCGACACAGCTCGGCACGGCGCTGCTCGCGCAGTTGCGCGCCATGAGCCTGCTGGAGTTTCCGCCGCGCGAGCGCGCGCGCATCGCCGAGGTGATCCGCGAGCAGGTCGCGCACGTGCACACCGAGCTCGCCCGGCGCTACGCGGGCAAGCCGCAGCCAGCAGCGGAGCGCGAGCTCGACGCCGCGGACCAGGCGATCGCGCTGTGGCACGCGCTGTGGGAGCAATACTCGGCGTGCCTGAAGCCCCTGCTCGAGGCGGATCCGGAGCTGGAGGGCGTCAAGGCCAAGGTGCTGCAGCGCGGGCTCTACGTCGGCAAGCAGCTCGTGCTGGTCCACGGTCTCGCGCGCCGCGCGCCGCCGCCGCAGCTGTGGCAGGAGATCCACGCGTATTACCGCCTCGCGGAGATGCTCGAATGCGCGGGCTCGGCGGTGTCCGACGAGCTCATGCCGAACGCCGTGGGCCTGTCGTGCTACTCCACGTACGTGCACGCGCTGCTGCTGGCACTCGCCGATCCGTGCGCGATGACGGTCAAGCAGATCGAGCTCACCGATCGCTGGCTGCAGATGTGGTCGCGCAAGGTCTTTCCGTACGCCGAACAGCGCGCCGCCGAAGGTCCCGTGCTGCTGATCGATCTCAATGCAGGCTCGGGGGCGGCACTCGTCTCCGCTGCGCCGAGGCAGCCCCCGGATTCGATGCGGTTCGGTTATCCGCACAAGCTTTCCACGTCGGTGCGCGGCCGGCTCAAGCGCCTGCAATCGGGCGCCGATCCCGCCGAGCTGCAGCTCGGACGCGACTGCGGCATCGAGCAGTGCACGACGCTGCTCGGCCATCTCGATGCGAAGTGGTACCAGCTGCCGCGCAGCCTCGCCGGGGTGGCGACGGCGACCGTTTCGATGTGCGGCGGCGGCCTGCCGGCGGCGTTCTTCCGCGTGAGCGGCCGCACGTTCGAACGCAGCGACCCGCTGGGACGCAATGCCACGTACCAGGGCGGCACGCGCGGCCTGCACCTGCAGACCCTCGGCGCCGTCACCGACTACGATCGCGGGCGCGAGGAGGCCGAACGGAAGTGGGCGTGGGAACGCTGGGAAGGAACGTACGAGCACCGTGAAGGCCTGCTCGTGCGCACCGGCAACGTGCTGCATCGCTGGTTCCTCGAGCAGCTGGTCGTGCTGGAGGATCCCGACCGGCTGCGTCTCGGCTACGTGACCCGCGTTGCGCAGGGCGACGGCAGCAGCCTGCACGTCGCGGTGCGGCTGTTCTCCGGCAAGCCGCACGCTCTTGCGGTGCGGCCGATCTCCACGGCTCTGGGCGAGGATCCGCCGGTGCCGTGCCTCCTGCTGGCCGAGGCGCCCGACGACAAGCCGAGCCTCATCCTGCCACCGCGCACCTTTACGCCGAGCCGGGTCGTGCGCACCATGGACGGCGGCCCCGAGCGCACCTATCGCCTGACGCGCCTCCTGCAGCGCGGCGCGGACTTCGAGCGCGTCGCCTTCGACGTTCCCGAAGCGTAGCGCTCCCCCGGCGTGGGGAACCGCGCCGCGCCGGGATCGCTCGTACGGCCATTGCATCATGGAGGCCGGCATGCCCAATCGGCTCGCGAGCGAGACCAGTCCGTACCTGCAGCAGCACGCGGACAACCCTGTCGACTGGTACCCGTGGAGCGAGGAGGCGCTGGAGCGCGCCCGGCGCGAGGACAAGCCGATCCTGCTGTCGATCGGCTATTCGGCCTGCCACTGGTGTCACGTCATGGCGCACGAGTCGTTCGAGGATCCCGAGGTCGCGGCGATCATGAACGAGCACTTCGTGAACGTGAAGGTCGACCGCGAGGAGCGTCCGGACCTCGACCAGGTCTATCAGCTCGCGCATGCGCTGCTCACCCGGCGCTCCGGCGGCTGGCCGCTGACGATGGCGCTGACCCCTGGCGGCGAGCCCTTTTTCGGCGGAACGTACTTTCCGAAGCAGGGCCGCTATGGCCTGCCGGGCTTCCGTGACCTCCTGCCGAAGCTCGCGGCCGCATATCACGAGCAGGGTCCCGCCATCGCCGAGCAGAACGCGCGGCTGCAGGAAGCGCTCGCGAATCTCGCGCCGCAGCCCGCGAACACCGCGCTGCCGTCGGGCGCAGGCGCACTGGCGCTCAAGGGTTTGAAGAACAGCTTCGACGCCGTGCACGGGGGCTTCGGCGGCGCGCCGAAATTCCCGCACCCCGCCGAGCTTGCGTTCTGCCTGCGCGCCTTTGCGCGCGATGGCGATGCCGAGGCCCTGCACATGGTGCAGCGGACGCTTTCCGCCATGGCCGACGGCGGCATCCACGACCAGCTCGGCGGCGGCTTCTGCCGGTATTCGGTGGACGCGGAGTGGAGCATTCCGCACTTCGAGAAGATGCTCTACGACAACGGGCCGTTGCTCGGCCTGTATGCCGACCTTGCGCGCGTGACGCGGGACGAGACGCTGGCGCGCGTGGCGCGCGGCATCGTCGGCTGGATCGTGCGCGAGATGCGCGCGCCGGACGGCGCCTTCTGGTCGAGCCTCGATGCCGACAGCGAAGGCGAGGAGGGGAAGTTCTACGTATGGTCGCGCGATGAAGTGCGCGACGTGCTCTCGGCGGACGAATTCGCCGTCGCGGCGCCGCACTTCGGGCTCGATGAGCCACCGAACTTCGAGAACGCCGCGTGGCATCTGCGCGTGGTGATGCCCCTGGCGGACGTGGCGCGAACGCTCGGCATCGACCTCCCCGATGCGCAGACGCGTCTCGTGGCCGCGAAAGCCGCGCTGTTCGAGGCGCGGTCGAAGCGCGTGCGCCCGGGCCTCGACGACAAGATCCTCACCTCCTGGAATGCGCTGATGATCGCGGGCCTCGCGCGGGCCGGCCGGGCGCTCCGGGAACCCGCCTGGACGGACCTTGCGCTCGCCGCGACGGATTCGCTGCGTCGCACGCAGTGGGTCGGCGGTCGCCTCCTTGCCACGCGCCGAGCGTCGTGCGCGCATCTCAACGCGTATCTCGACGACCACGCGTTCCTGCTCGCCGCGCTGCTCGAGGTCATGCAGGCGCGCTTCCGGCTCGAGGATTACACCTGGGCGCGGGAGATCGCGGACGTGCTGCTCGCGCAGTTCGAGGATCGCGATGCGGGTGGCTTCTGGTTCACGAGTCACGACCACGAGCAGCTCCTGCAGCGCCAGAAGCCGGGTCCGGACAACGCGACGCCGTCCGGAAACGGTGTCGCGGCGCAGGCGCTGATCGCGCTCGGTCATCTCGCCGCCGAACCGCGCTACGTGGAGACGGCGGAGCGCGCGGTGCGCGCCTTCGGCGGATCGATCCGGGAGTCGCCAGGCGGCTTCTCCACGCTGCTCCAGGCGCTGGAGGACCTGGAGCAACCGCCGACGACCGTGCTGCTGCGGGGGGATCCGGCGACCACCGCGGCCTGGCACCAGGCCCTCGAGCGCACCGGGCGTCCGTCGGTAACCATCTTCGACCTCGGGACCACGGACGTGCCGCCGGAGCTTGCCAAGGGGACCCTGCCGGGCACGGGCGCAGCCGGCTGGATCTGCCGAGGAACCCAATGTCTGCCCGGCATGTCTTCGCTCGCAGAGATCGAGGCGGCCCTGGGGCCGGCTGTCTGACGGCCTCGGGGTCAACGCGCGCTAGAGCCGGACGTTATGTCCGCAACTGACGGGCGCGGCCGTGGCCGGCTCCTTTCCGGTACCATTCGCCCCGCAATTCGACCAGCCAACGGAGATTCCAATGAAGACCGCTGCCATCCTGCTCGCCCTCGCGGGCCTCGCCGCCGCCACTGCGGCCAACGCCCAGTCCGGTGAAGACCTCCTCAAGAAGAACGGCTGCACGGCCTGCCACGCCATCGACAAGAAGGTCGTCGGCCCGGCGTACAAGGACGTCGCCGCCAAATACAAGGGCGATGCGGGCGCTGCCGCCCGCCTGATGGACAAGGTGAAGAAGGGTGGCTCGGGGGTGTGGGGACAAGTCCCGATGCCGCCGAATCCGCAGGTGAGCGACGCCGACCTCAAGACGATGATCACGTTCATCCTCAACCTGGGCGGCGCGGCCAAGAAGTAAGCGACCGCTCTCTACGGCGACGGCTGCGGCAATGCTGCAGCCGTTTTCGTTTCCGCGCGCCGGGGCCCGTGTTTTGACGCTGGCCGCGGGAGCCGGTAACCTGTCGTGGTCCGGGCAGGAGAGCGCGGCGCCGGGAAGCTCCGCCGCCGCCGCCGAAGGCGCAACTCCCGCAACCGCTCAGGCAAAAGGACTGCCGGACGTACAGCAACTCTGGAGAGAGGCCGCGCGGCTGCAATGGCGCCGGCCCACCGAAGGGGCACCGGCTGCACACCGACACGGTGTACCGCCGCAATCTCTCAGGTAAAAGGACAGACGGGCGACGCGCATCGTGCGCTGTCGCCCTTTGTTTTTGCCGGGGGAACACGCGTGCTCAGGAAAACGCCGCTCAACGCAACGCATCGCGCCGCCGGCGCGCGCATGGTCGATTTCGGTGGCTGGGACATGCCCGTGCACTACGGGTCGCAGATCGACGAGCACCATGCCGTGCGCCGCGGGGCCGGCATGTTCGATGTCTCGCACATGCGCGTGCTCGATCTCGAGGGCCCCGGCGTGCGTGATTTCCTGCGCGGTGCGCTCGCCAACAACGTCGACAAGCTGCGGACGCCCGGCAAGGCGCTCTACTCGTGCCTGCTGCGCCCGGACGGCTGCGTCATCGACGACCTCATCGTCTATTTCCTGCGCGAGGACTGGTTCCGGATCGTCGTCAACGCGGGCACCGCGGACAAGGACGTGGCGTGGTTTCGCTCCCTGCTGGCGAAGGCCGCATCGCAGCTTCGCCTGCGCGAGCGCACCGACCTCGCCATGATCGCCGTGCAAGGGCCCGCCGCGCGCGAAGCCGTGTGGCGCGTGCTGCCCGGGACGCGCACGGCGACCGAGCCGCTGAAGCCGTTCACCGGTGTCGCGGTGGACGACGATCTTTTCGTCGCCCGCACCGGCTACACGGGCGAGGACGGCTTCGAAATCATGATGCCGAACGAACGCGCGGCACCGCTCTGGGATGCACTTGCCGCGGCGGGCGTCCGCCCGTGCGGTCTCGGCGCGCGCGACACCCTGCGCCTCGAGGCCGGCATGAACCTCTACGGGCAGGACATGGACGAAACCGTGTCGCCGCTCGAATCGGGTCTTGCCTGGACGGTCGATCTCGGCAGTCCGCGCGATTTCGTCGGCAAGTCCGCGCTTGCGAACGCGGACATTGCCCGCCAGCAGGTGGGACTCGTGCTCATCGACAAGGGCGGCGTGCTGCGCGCGCACCAGCACGTGCAGACGGCGCACGGTCCGGGCGAGATCACCAGCGGCACGTTCAGTCCCACGCTCGACGTCTCGATCGCACTCGCGCGCGTGCCACGGGGCGTCGCAGTGGGCGACACCGTGCACGTCGCCGTGCGCGAGCGACTGCTCGCAGCGCGCGTCGTCAAGCCGCCTTTCGCGCGCCATGGCAAGAGCCTCATCCAACCCGAGGAGATTCGATGAACATTCCCGCCGACCTGCAGTACACGACCTCGCACGAGTGGTTGCGGCGCGAGAGCGACGGCTCGGTCACCGTCGGCATCACCGATCACGCCCAGCAGGCGCTGGGCGACCTCGTCTATCTCGAGCTGCCGCAGGTCGGCCGCCGGCTGAACGCGGGTGAGGCGTGCGCCGTCGTGGAATCGGTGAAGGCCGCCTCGGACGTGTACGCGCCGGTCACGGGCGAGGTCGTCGCGGTCAACGACGCGATCACGGCGACCCCGGAAGTGGTCAACGAGGACGCCTACGCGGCATGGTTCTTCCGCATCCGTCCGGACGCTTCCGCGGCGGCACCGTCGCTGCTCGACGCCAAGGCGTACGAGATGACCATCGGCGAGGACTGAGCCGACCTGCGATGACGAACATGAGCGACCTGCAATCTCCCGCGTCGGACGCCACCCTCGACGCGCTCGAGGCGCGCGACGCGTTCGCCGCACGCCATATCGGCCCGGCGCCCGCCGACCAGGCCGAGATGCTGCGCACGCTGGGCTTCGACTCGCGCGAGGCGCTCGTCGACGCCGTGGTGCCGCGCGCGATTCGACGCAAGGAGCCAATGACCTTGCCGGGGCCGATGACGGAAGCCGAGGCGCTCGCCCGCCTGCGCGCCATCGCCGCGCGCAACAAGGTGTTCCGCTCGCACATCGGACAGGGTTACTACGGCACGATCACGCCGCCCGTCATCGCGCGCAACATCCTCGAGAACCCCGCGTGGTACACGGCGTACACGCCGTACCAGCCGGAGATCTCGCAGGGCAGGCTGGAAGCGCTTATCAACTTCCAGACCATGGTGACGGACCTCACCGGCATGGCGATCGCGAATGCGTCCATGCTGGACGAGGCCACCGCGGCCGCGGAGGCGATGACCCTCTGCCATCGCATGACGAAGACCAGGAGCAATCTTTTCTTCGTCGCGTCCGACGTCTTCGCGCAGACCCTCGACGTCGTGCGCACGCGGGCACGACCGCTGGGATTCGAGGTTCGCGTGGGCCCCGCCACCGAGGCTGCGCAGAGCGGGGCGTTCGCGGTGCTGCTGCAGTACCCGGCCGCGGATGGCACCGTTGCCGACCACCGGGCACGGGTGGAGGCAGTGCATGCGGCAGGCGGACTGGTCATCGTCGCGGCCGACCTGCTGGCGCTGACGCTGCTGGCGCCACCCGGCGAATGGGGCGCGGACGTCGTGGTCGGCACGACGCAGCGGTTCGGCGTGCCGATGGGCTACGGCGGTCCGCACGCGGGGTATCTCGCAACGCGCGACGAATTCAAGCGCTCGATGCCGGGGCGCCTCGTCGGCGTCACGGTGGATGCAGCGGGCAACCCTGCCTACCGCCTCGCGCTGCAGACGCGCGAGCAGCACATCCGACGCGAGAAGGCCACGTCCAACATCTGCACCGCGCAGGTCCTGCTCGCCGTCATGGCGAGCATGTACGCGGTGTACCACGGACCGCAGGGACTCGTCCGCATCGCGCGGCGCGTGCATCGACTGGCGGCGATCCTCGCGCGCGGCCTGTCGCGCCTCGGCAACGAGGTCCCCGCCGCGTTCTTCGATACGGTCACGATCGACACGGGCGACGCCACCGGCGCCATCGTCGCGCGCGCGCTCACTGCCGGGATCAACTTCCATCGACCCGCCGCAAACGTGCTGTCGATCGCGCTCGACGAGACGACCACGCGCGAGGACGTGCAGGACATCTGGCGCATCGTCCACGGTCGCGACGCCGGCTTCACCGTCGCGCAGATCGATGCTGGAAGCGCAGGAGGCGCTGCCGCCGGTGCTGCGGCGCGCGTCGGCGTTCCTGACGCACCCGACCTTCCAGCGCTATCACTCCGAGACGGAGATGCTGCGCTACCTGCGCCGGCTCGCCGACCGCGACATCGCGCTCGACCGGTCGATGATTCCGCTCGGGTCCTGCACGATGAAGCTCAACGCCACCGCGGAGATGCTGCCGATCACGTGGCCCGAGTTCGCCCACCTGCACCCGTTCGCGCCTGCCGACCAGGCGCAGGGTTACCATGAGCTCGTCGACGACCTCGAGCGGATGCTCTGCGCGATCACCGGCTATGCGGCGTTCTCGCTGCAGCCCAATGCCGGCTCGCAGGGCGAATACGCCGGCCTGCTCGCGATCCACGGCTATCACGCGAGTCGAGGCGAAGCGCACCGCAACGTCTGCCTGATTCCGGCATCGGCGCACGGCACGAATCCGGCGTCGGCCCAGATGGCAGGCATGCGCGTCGTGGTGGTCGGCTGCGATCGCGAAGGCAATGTCGATCTCGCCGACCTCGAGGCCAAGGCGGTGCAGCATCGCGAGGCACTCGCGGCGATCATGGTCACCTACCCCTCGACGCACGGCGTGTTCGAGGAAGGCATCACGCGCCTGTGCGAGATCGTGCACGCGCATGGCGGACAGGTGTATGTCGATGGCGCGAACCTCAACGCACTGGTCGGTCTCGCCGCGCCGGGCGCCTTCGGGGCGGACGTCTCGCACCTCAACCTGCACAAGACGTTCTGCATTCCGCATGGCGGCGGCGGTCCCGGCGTGGGTCCCGTGGGCGTGCGTGCGCATCTCGCTCCGTTCCTGCCGCGCACGCGCGTCGAGGCGGCGGATGAGGGCGGCGTCGGACTCGTCAGCGGCGCGCCGTACGGCAGCGCATCGATCCTTCCGATCTCCTGGATGTACATCGCGATGATGGGCGCCGCGGGCCTCACCGCCGCGACCGAAAATGCGATCCTCGCCGCCAACTACGTCGCCCGGCGCCTCGCGGAGCACTATCCGGTCCTGTACGCAGGCCATGGCGGCCTCGTCGCACACGAGTGCATCCTCGATCTGCGGCCGCTGAAGGACAGCGCCGACATCGCCGTCGACGACGTCGCCAAGCGGCTGATGGACTATGGATTCCATGCGCCGACGATGAGCTTTCCGGTACCGGGAACGCTGATGGTCGAGCCCACCGAAAGCGAATCGAAGGCGGAGCTCGACCGGTTCGTCGACGCGATGATCGCGATCCGCGCGGAGATCCGCGACGATCGAGGAGGGCAGTGCGAGCCGCGAGGACAATCCGCTCAAGCATGCGCCGCATACCGCGCACGCCGTCTGCGCGGACGCGTGGCCGCACGCCTATGCGCGCGAGCTCGCGGCGTATCCGGTGCCGGGGCTGCGCGCGACCAAGTACTGGCCGCCCGTGGCGCGCGTCGACAACGCGTACGGCGATCGCCATCTCTTCTGCAGCTGCGTGCCGATGAGCGACTACGCGGCGACCGAGACGATGCAACCCGCTCCGGCGCCCGCGCTCGCGGCCTGATGCGCGTCGCCGTGCTCGGCGCCGGCATCACCGGCGTCACGGCTGCCTGGTATCTCGCACGCGCCGGGCACGAGGTCACGGTCGTCGACCGTCAAGCCGGGCCCGGCACTCGAGACATCCTTCGCCAACGGCGGGCAGATCTCGGCGTCGTACGCGGAGCCCTGGGCCAATCCGCAGGCGCCGGCGAAGATCCTCAAGTGGCTGGGACGAGAGGACGCGCCGCTGCTCTTCCGTCTGCGCGCCGATCCGCGGCAATGGCAATGGGGACTCTCGTTCCTGCTGGAGTGCCTCCCGCACCGCACGCGCCACAACACGGTCCAGTGCCTCAATCTCGCGCTCTACTCGCGCGATTGCCTGCGGGCGCTGCGCGCCGAGACCGGCATCGAGTATGACGGCCTGCAACGCGGCATCCTGCAGTTCTACACCGATGCCGCGGACTTCGAGCACGGCGTCGAGGCTGCAGGGCTGATGCGGGCGTACGGATGCGACCGCGTGGTGAAGACGCCGGACGAATGCGTCGCGATCGAGCCGGCGCTCGCGCATGCACGCCCACAGCTCGCCGGCGGCATCTTCACGGCCAGCGACGAATCGGGCGATGCCCACCGCTTCGCTGCGGGTCTCGCGGAACGGGCTGCGGCGCGCGGCGTGCGCTTTCGCTGGGGCCTGCGGGTGGAAGCGCTCGAGCGCGAGGGCGAGCGCATCACGGGCGTGCGCTGCACCGGAGCGCAGGCGGCCGAGCGCATCGTCGCCGATGCGTACGTCGTCGCGCTCGGGAGCTACAGTCCCTTCGTGCTGCGGCCCATCGGCGTGCCCGCACCGATCTATCCGGCGAAGGGCTACTCCGCCACCATTCGCGTGAACGGACACACCGGCGCGCCGACGGTGTCGCTCACCGACCTCGCGTGGAAGATCGTGCTGACACGCCTCGGCGATCGCCTGCGCGTCGCCGGGACCGCCGAGCTCTCGGGGTACGACACATCGCTCAATCCGGTGCGCGGCGCGTCGCTCGTCAGGCGCACGTTCGATCTCTTCCCGGACGCGGGCGAGCGCGAAGGCGTCGAGATGTGGGCGGGCCTTCGTCCGGCCACGCCTTCCAACGTGCCGCTCGTGGGTGGCACCCGCTACCGGAACCTCTTTCTCGACACGGGTCACGGCACGCTCGGCTGGACGATGTCCTGCGGTTCCGGCAGCGCGATCGCGGACCTCGTTTCCGGACGCACGCCCGAAGTCGACTTCGCGTTCACGGGCGGCTGAGGCGGGCGCCGGCGGCGCCCGGCGCGGTGCGCAGGAGAAGCTTCCGTCCGCCGACTGGAGCGTCGAGCGCTTGACAATAATCAAGTGCGCGCGGGGCGCATCCGCCGGCTGTTCACGCGGCGTGCGGGGCCGCACCCGTTGACGCGGCACGTCGCGTGTGCAACGTTCGCGCATCTGCCCGCGTTACCGCGCCCGCATTCGCGGCGCAACTCGACCGCAAGTGGAGGCATGGTGCCGGATCGCGCGCTCAGCGCTCGCAGCGTGTCCACGAAGACGATTCTCGCCTTCCTGCCGGTGGTCGTCGCGCTCGGCGTGGAGTGGCTGTTCGATGCCGCCCTGCACCCGTTCGTGTGGTTCCTCTTCTACCCCGCGGTCTTCATCAGCGCGTGGATCGGCGGCAGAGGCATCGGCCTCGCGGCGACCGCGGTGTCCACGCTCCTCGTCTGGTGGTTCTTCGTGCCTCCCCAGCATGCGTTTCTCAAGGAGGACCTGCGCTACCTCCTGCCGGCGGGTGTCTTCGCCGCGACCGGCGTGCTGTTCAGTCTCTTCCACGATCGCCTGTGGCGCATCGAGCAGCGCTATCGCGCCCTCGTCGACCAGGCGCCCGAGGGCGTGTTCATCGCCGATCCGCAAGGCCGATACACCGACGTCAACGATGCCGCCTGCCGCCTCCTCGGCTGCAGTCGCGACGAGGTCGTCGGGCGCAGCATCCGCGACGTCATTCCGGCGCAGGACGTCGACCGCTTCTGGGGCGCGAAGGTGATGCACGGTCGCACGACGGTCGGGGAATCGTCGCTGCTGCGCAACGACGGCACCTACCTCCCCGTCGAGATCAGCGCCACGCTGCTGCGTGATGGGCGCTGGCAGGCGTTCGTACGCGACATCGCGCGGCGCCGGCGTTCGGAAGCCGAGTTGCGCCAGGCGGCAATCGTGTTCCATGGCACCACCGAGGCGATTCTGATCACGGATGCCGGCGCGCGCGTCGTCGCCGTGAACGCGGCCTTCACCGCGATCAGCGGCTACGCGCCGGAGGAAGTCATGGGCCGCAACCCGCGCTTCCAGAAATCGGGCCGCCACGACGAGGCGTTCTATGCGGCGATGTGGGAATCGCTCAACGCGACGGGCAAGTGGCAGGGCGAGATCTGGAACCGGCGCAAGCGCGGGGACATCTACCCCGCTTGGATGAACGTCAGCGCCGTGAAGGACGCGCGCGGCACCGTCACGCACTACGTGTCGCTCCTGTCGGACATCAGCGCGATGAAGGAGGTGGTGGACCGGCTCGACCATCTCGCCCATCACGACCCCCTGACGGGCCTGCCGAACCGGCTGCTCTTCACCGCCACCCTCGGGCACGCGCTCGACCGGGCGCAGCGTCATCGCCAGATCGTGGCGCTCCTGTTCCTCGATCTCGACCGCTTCAAGCTGATCAACGACACGCTGGGGCATCCCGCCGGCGATCAGCTGCTGGTCGAAGTGAGCGGACGGCTGCGGCGCTGCATCCGCGCACAGGACATGGTCGCGCGCGTGGGCGGCGACGAATTCGTGATCGTGCTCGAGGATCTCGCGGCGCCACACGGGGCCGCGCAGCTCGCGAGGAAGGTCCTCGCGGCGGTCGCGGAGCCGCTCATGCTGGACGGCAAGGAGGTCGTCACGACCACGAGCATCGGCATCGCGCTGTATCCCGACGACGGCGGGAATGCCGTGGAGCTCACGCGTGCGGCCGATGCCGCGATGTACGGCGCGAAGGAACGCGGCCGCCAGACGTTCGAGTTCTACACGGCCGAGATCACGGCGCGCTCGCGCGAGCGTCTGCGCGTTGAGAACGGGCTGCGCAACGCGCTGACGCAGAACGGCCTCGTGCTGCACTACCAGCCGCAGTTCGACATCGACGGCCGCCGCATCATCGGCGTCGAGGCGCTCGTGCGCTGGCGCCAGGCCGATGGCAGCCTGATGCTTCCCGATGCGTTCATTCCCGTGGCCGAGGAGAGCAGGCTCATCAGTCTCGTGGGCACGTGGGTCATCCAGGGGGCGTGCCTGCAGACGCGTCGCTGGCTCGATGCCGGGGTGAAGCCGCAGCGGATGGCGATCAATCTGTCGGGCCGCCAGATCGCCCACGACCAGCTCGTGGAAACGATGCAGCAGGCGCTCGACGCGAACGGACTGCGTCCCGGGGACATCGTGATGGAGGTCGAGATCACGGAGACGGTGCTGCAGTCGATGGAGCACAGCGCCGAGGTCCTGCGCCGGCTGCACGCTTTGGGCGTGCGCATCGCGATCGACGACTTCGGCACGGGCTATTCGTCGCTCAGCCTCCTCAAGCACCTGCCGGTGGACACCCTCAAGATCGATCGCGTGTTCATCGGCAACCTACCCGAGGATCCCGACAGCAGCGCGATCACCGCCGGCATGATCGCGCTCGCGCATCGCCTCGGGCTGCGGGTCGTCGCCGAAGGCGTGGAGACCGAAGGTCAGCTCGCGTTCCTGCGCCAGCACGGGTGCGACTGCGTGCAGGGCTTCCTGCTGAGTGCGGTCCTGCCCCCCGAGGAGATCGAGCACCTCCTGCGATCGCAGTGACCGCGCTGGGTGGCGCACGACAGCGCGCGCGATGTGATCGCAGGGCCGGCGTACCACGATTGCAGCGAGAGGCGCCGGAACGCGCGCGCTTATAATCCTTCCCTTTGCGTCATCGTCATCGCCGTGATCCGCTTCCTGCTCGCCGTCGTTCTCGCCCTTTCCGCGTCCTTCCCGTCCGCCCAGCCCGCAGTGCCGGCGTCCGGCGCGCCCGTGCCGCCCGCGCCAACCATCGCGGCCGGTGCCTACCTGCTGCTCGACGTGACCAGCGGCCAGGTGATCGCCGCCCAGAATGCGGAGGAGCATCGCGAGCCCGCATCGCTCACGAAGCTCATGACCGCGTACCTCGCGTTCGCCGCGCTGCGCGACAAGACGATCACGCCGTCGCAGATGGTGAACGTCTCCACGGCCGCATGGAAAGCGGAAGGCTCGCGCATGTTCATCGAGCCGCGCAAGGCCGTGTCGGTGGACGAGCTGCTGCGCGGGGTCATCGTGCAATCGGGCAACGACGCGTCGATCGCGATCGCCGAGCTCGTCGCGGGCACCGAGGCGGCGTTCGCCGAGCGCATGAACGCCGAGGCGAAGCGGCTCGGGCTCGCCAACACGCACTTCGTGAATGCAACGGGACTCGCCCACGCGCAGCATTACTCGACCGCCACGGATCTCGCGCGTCTCGCGGCGGCGATCATCCGCGACTTCCCCGAGTACTACCCGCTGTATTCCATGAAGGAGTACCGCTACAACAACATCACGCAGCCGAACCGCAACCGGCTCCTGTGGACCGACCCCTACGTGGACGGCATGAAGACCGGCCACACCGACGCGGCCGGATGGTGCCTCATCGCCTCCGCGAAGCGCGGCCAGCGCCGGCTCCTGTCGGTGGTGCTGGGCGCGGCGTCCGACAATGCGCGCGCCAGCGAGAGCCAGAAGCTCCTCAACTACGGCTTTCAGGCGTTCGACACCGTGCAGCTCTACCAGACCGGACAGCCCATCTCGACCTTGCGCGTGTGGAAGGGCGCGGCGGACCAGGTGCCGGCGGGCTTCGTGGCCGAGCATTACATGACGCTGCCCAAGGGGCGCGCCGACAAGCTCGCGGTCTCGATGACCGCCGTGGAGCCGTTGACGGCACCGGTGACCAAGGGGCAGCGCGTGGGGGCGGTGAAGGTGGCCTTCGAGGGCCGCCAGGTCGCCGAATTCCCGCTCGTCGCCCTGCAGGACGTCGCCCTCGGCAACATGGCGGGGCGCGCGTGGGACACGGTGCGACTGTGGTTCAAGTGACGCCCGCGCTGCACCTTCTCTCCATTTCGCCCGACGCAACGACCGTATCGGAGGACCGCTCATGATCGTCTACCTGAACGGCGACTTCCTGCCTCTCGAGGATGCGAAGATCTCCGTGCTGGACCGCGGCTTCATCTACGGCGACGGCGTGTACGAGCTCGTGCCCGTGTATGGCCGCGAGCCGTTCCGTCTGGCGCACCATCTCGCGCGGCTCAAGAACAGTCTCGCCGGCATCGGTCTCGCGAATCCCCATGCCGACGCCGAGTGGGAGCGCATCATCCGGCGGCTGGTAGCCGAGCAGCCGTTCGACGACCAGGGCGTGTACTTCCAGATCACGCGCGGAGTGGCGAAGCGCGATCACGCGTTTCCCGCGGGCGTTGTGCCCACGGTGTTCATGATGAGCAACCCGCTGCCCACACCTACTGCGGAACAGGTCGCGCACGGCGTCGCGGTGGTGACCGCGGAGGACAATCGCTGGAAGCGCTGCGACCTCAAGACCATCTCGCTGCTCGGCAACGTGCTGATGCGCCAGCTCGCGGCAGAAGCGGGGGCCGCAGAAACGGTGATGTTCCGTGACGGCTATCTCACCGAAGCCTCCGCGTCGAACGTTCTGGTGGTGATCGACGGCACCATCATCGCGCCGCCCAAGGACAATCTCATCCTGCCGGGGATCACCTACGACGCGGCCATCGAGTTCGCGCGCGAGGGCGGCGTCCCGTTCCTCATCCGTCCCGTGCGGCGCGAGGAGGCGCTGGCGGCCGACGAGATGTGGCTGTCGTCGTCCACCAAGGAAGTGCTGGCAGTGACCACCGTGGACGGCAAGCCGTTCGCCTCGGGGTTGCCGGGTCCCGTGTTCCGGCGCGTGCACGCGCTTTTCCAGGAAGCGAAGGCGAAGAGCCGCGCCGCCGTCACGCCCGCCTGATCGAGCCGGTCAGGGCAGCGGCAGGTCCTGCGGCATGGCGTAGCCGCCGTGCACGAACACGAGGCCCACGCCGGGGCGCCGCTCGCAGTGCTCCACTTCGCCGACGAACAGCATGTGGTCGCCCATGCGCTGCTGGGCGAAGCGGCGACATTCGAGCCACGCCACGCAGCCGTCGATGAGCGGCGCGTCGGCGATGCCGAGGCGAAACGGCACGCCGGCGAAGCGGTCCTCATGCGGTTCCGAGAAGCGGCGCGCGAGCTCGATCTGGTCGTGCGCGAGGACGTTGACGGTGTAGCGCTCGGCCTGCTCGAACGCGGCCAAGGTGTTCGCGCGCTCGTGCAGGCTCCACAGGATGAGCGGCGGCACGAGGGACAGCGCGTTGAACGAGTTGGCCGTGAATCCGGCATAGCCGCCGTCGGCGGCGCGGGCGCAGATGACGGTCACGCCGGTCGCGAACTGAGCCAGGGCGTCGCGGAACTGGCGTTCGGTGAACGGCGGCGATGGACGCGGGGCTGCGGCATCGGGGGGTGGACTGGACAAGGCTCGGGACGCGAAGGCGAAGGGGGGATGCCCGATGGTAGGCAGGCGCATCCCCGGGTGTCAAAACGGCGCAGTCCGTCCCGCGTAGCGAGACAGCGCGCGGCGCCTGCCGGGGCCGGCCGTGCCGCGCCGGCGCGACGCTGCTAAACTCATTCGCTCCGCTGGCCGCGGAGACCCCGTTCCCCAATCGATCCGTGTGACATGGCCGAGCCACTGCAGAAGATGATCGCGAGCCGGTACGCCGGCATGGACCTCCCCATCGCGCTGGTGCTGCCCGACGGCGGGCGCGTGCCCCTCTCGTCGAGCCCCGAGATCGAGGTGACGGCGCGCAGCTGGAGGGGATTGAAGGCGCTGGCGACGCCGGCGCTGGGCAGCCTCGCCAGGGCCTACGTGCACGGCGAGATCGACTTCTCCGGCAGCGCCCGGCGCATCCTCGGCATTGCCGAATCGATCGTCGGCAGCGTGACGCACGGCAAGGAGCCGGTGAGCGCGCGTTGGCGGCAGCTCGTCCACCAGCGGCGCAGCAACCGCAAGAACGTCCAGTTCCACTACGACGTCTCCAATGCGTTCTATCGCCTGTGGCTCGATGCGCGGATGGTGTACTCGTGCGCGTACTTCCGCCGCGAGTCGGACACCCTCGACGCGGCGCAGGCGCAGAAGCTCGACCACATCTGCCGCAAGCTGCAGCTCGAGGAGGGCGAGACGTTCCTCGACATCGGCTGCGGCTGGGGCGGGCTCGTCTTCTGGGCCGCGGAGAACTACGGCGTGCGCGCCAAGGGCATCACCCTGTCGCAGAACCAGTTCGATCACGTCCGCCAGCAGATCGAGTCGCGCGGCCTCACGGGCAAGGTGGAGGTGCAGCTTCTCGACTACCTCGACCTGCCCGAGTCGCAGCTCTACGACAAGATCGCCAGCGTGGGCATGTTCGAGCACGTCGGCGTGGCGCGCTTCCCGCGCTACTTCGGCAAGATCCAGCGCGTGCTGAAGCCGGGCGGGCTCGTGCTGAACCACGGCATCACGCACAACTGGCCGGGCGGCAGCAGCCTGGGCAGCGGGATCGGCGACTTCGTCGAGCAGTACGTGTTCCCCGGCGGCGAGCTCACCCACGTGTCGCGCGTCATCGACGGCCTCGCGACGCAGGGACTGGAGCTCCTCGACGCGGAGCCGCTGCGCGAGCACTACGGACGCACGCTGTGGCACTGGGTCGATCGCCTCGAGGCCAACGCCGACACCGCGCGCGCCGAGGTCGGAGAGGAGAAGTTCCGCATCTGGCGGATCTACCTCGCGGGGTCGGCGCATGCCTTCGATCGCGGGTGGCTGAATCTCTTCCAGCTCCTCGCCGGGAAACCTTATCCGGACGGTCGACTGCCCCATCCGCTGACGCGCGAGTACATCTACCGCTGAAGCCGCACAGGCGGCGCGGCGGCGCCTCGGCACCGGCTGGATTTGGCGCGGTCCGACCCCATATCGGAGCTTTGGAGCCGCCCATGCCTATCCTGCCCACCCTGCAAACCACTCCCGGCGAGTCCCTGCTCGTCTTTCCGTGCTCGTTCCCGATCAAGGTCATGGGACTCACGCAGGACGAGTTCGCACAGACCATCGTTGCCATCGTGCAGAAGCACGCGCCCGACTTCGATGCCCGGACGCTCGAGATGCGCGCCTCGACGGCGGGCAAGTACCTGTCGCTGACCTGCACGGTCAACGCCACGTCGCGCGAGCAGCTCGACGACCTGTATCGCGAGCTCTCCTCGCATCCGATGGTGACGATGGTGCTGTAACGGTGGCGCGATGCCCGCCGCGATGATCGCGCCGGTCCGGGACGACGTCGCGGTGCCGCCGTCCGCAGCGCCCGTCGTGCGCCGGCTCGGCCGTACCGCCTACGAGCGCGACCTGGCGCGCGATGCAGGCCTTCACGTCCGCGCGCAGGCCCGGCGATGCCGACGAGCTCTGGATCACGGAGCACGCGCCGATCTACACCCTCGGGCTCGCGGGCCGTCTCGAGCACGTGCGCGACGCGCAGGCCATCCCGGTGCTGAAGGTCGATCGCGGCGGCCAGGTGACCTATCACGGACCCGGCCAGCTCGTCCTGTACGTCCTGCACGACCTGCGCCGCTCGCGCACCGGCATTCGCGTGCTCGTCCGGGCGCTGGAGGGCGCGGTGATAGACTGGCTCGCGACGCATGACATCCCCGCGTACGGCAAGGAAAGCGCGCCGGGCGTGTACACCCACCTGCGCGGGAACGAAGCCAAGATCGCCGCACTCGGCCTCCGGGTTGCCAACGGGTGCACGTATCACGGCCTCAGCGTCAACCTCGACATGGATCTCGCTCCCTTCCTCGGCATCGATCCCTGCGGCTATCCCGGCCTCGCGGTGACGCAGGTGGCGGACTTCGGCCGCGCCCCCGGCGTGGACGAGGCAGGGCAGGAGCTCGCGCCGCGGATCGCGGCCGCCATTGCACGCCCGGGACGCTGATGGACGACGTCGCGGCAAAGGGACCCGTCGCGCCCGGCGTGAAGCAGAAGGGCGGGAGCAAGACCGCGCGCATTCCGGTGAAGATCGTCCCGGCGGAGCGCCTGCCCAAGCCGGAATGGATCCGCGCCCGGGCGCCCTCGTCGCCGCGGTTCACCGAGATCAAGCGCATCCTGCGCGAGAACAGCCTGCACACCGTGTGCGAGGAAGCGTCGTGCCCGAACATCGGCGAATGCTTCAGCAAGGGCACGGCGACGTTCATGATCATGGGCGACATCTGCACGCGCCGCTGCCCGTTCTGCGACGTGGGGCATGGACGGCCGCTGCCGCTCGACGCCGAAGAGCCCGCGAACCTCGCGCGCACGATCGCGGCGATGCGCCTGCGCTACGTCGTGATCACCAGCGTGGATCGTGATGACCTGCGCGACGGCGGCGCCGGTCATTTCGTCGAGTGCATTCGTGCCGTGCGGGCGCTCTCGCCGCAGACGCAGATCGAGGTGCTGGTACCGGATTTTCGCGGCCGCCTGGAGCGCGCGCTCGGCATCCTCGCCGCGGCGCCTCCGGACGTGATGAATCACAACCTCGAGACGGTGCCGCGCCTTTATCGCGAGGCGCGGCCGGGCTCGGACTACGCGCACTCGCTCGCGCTGCTGCGCGATTTCAAGCTCGCCTTCCCGCACGTGCCGACCAAGTCCGGGCTGATGGTCGGGCTCGGGCGAGACCGACGACGAGATCCTCGAGGTCATGGCCGACATGCGCCGCGCACGACATCGACATGCTCACGCTCGGCCAGTATCTGCAGCCGACCGCGGGACACCTGCCCGTGCGCCGCTACGTGCATCCCGATATCTTCGCGATGTTCGAGCGCAAGGCGTACGAGCTCGGCTTCCGTCACGCCGCCTGCGGCGCGATGGTGCGCTCGTCGTATCACGCGGATCGGCAGGCGGAGGACGTGCTTGCGGGTCAGCGTCAGGCTGAAGCCTGACCCACAGCTTGGCGCATCTCGTCAGGCTGAAGCCTGACCCACAGCCTTGGCGCATCGCGTCAGGCCGAAGCCCGACCACAGATGAGGAAGCGTCGGCAGCGGGTCGGAAGCGTGGCTTGCACGGGTGATCGACAGCTGTAGGTCGGGCTTCAGCCCGACGCGTTTCACATCTTCGCCTGGCAGCATCCGGGCAGCGGTGCACCCTTCGGCCACAGCACAAAGAGACGCCCGTCCTGGCGCATGCGGCCCGCTTCCTGGCCCGCCTCGCTGCCGAATCCCCAGAAGAAATCCGCTCGCACCGCACCGCGGATCGCGCCGCCGGTGTCCTGCGCCATCACCAGGCGCGCGAGCGGCCGGCTGGTCGACGGATACGTCGTCGCGATGAACACCGGCGTGCCGAGCGGCACCGCGCGCACGTCGACGGCGATCGTGCGCTGCGGAAGCAGCGGCACGCCGAGGCTCCCGATGGGCCCGTCGATCCTCGCCTCGAGACTGCCCGCGGGAAACTGCGGCACCTCGCGGAAGAACACGTAGCTCGGATTGCTTTCCAGGATCTCGGGCAGCTTGTCCGGATTGCGGCGCCCCCATTCGCGGATGTTCTGCATCGACGTGCGCTCGAGCGTCAGGTAGCCGCGATCGGCGAGCACGCGGCCGATGGCGCGATACGGATGTCCGTTCTGGTCCGCGTACCCGAGGCGCACCACGTCGCCGTTCTCGAGCTGGATGCGTCCCGAACCCTGGATCTCGAGGAAGAACGCCTCCACCGGATCCTGCACGTACACGAGCTCGCGACCGGCGACGGGGGCCATGCCGCCGTCGATGCCCGCGCGATCCCAGTACGGCACGACGCGCTTGCCGACGACACGTCCGCGCAGGCGCTTGCCGTTGAGCTCGGGATAGAGTGCCGCGAGATCGATGGTGAGAAGGTCGTCGGGCGGCGCGTACAGCGGTACGGTGAACTGCCCGTTGCGCGTGCGGCTGCCGAGGAGGAGCGGCTCGTAGTAGCCGGTGACGAGGCCCGTCTCCTGCCCGTCCTGGCCCGTCACCTGGTATGGGCTAAAATGTTGCTCGAAAAACGCGCGCGCCGTCGCCGCATCGGGCGAAGGCATGGCAGCCGCTGCGGCGCACGGCTCCTGCCACGCGGGTGCCTTCGACGCATCGGCCAGCAGCGCCTTGCATCCGACGAGAAAGGCCGGCCACGCGGCCTCGACGGCGTCGTCGCGCCAGCCGGGCAGGGCATCGAACGACACCGCGCGGTACTGCGCGGGCAGCGAAGGCACCGCCGGAACCGCGGGCGGCGGCTTGGGAGGCGGCGCCGGGGGTGTGACCGCGCAGGCCGCCAGCAGCGTCACCAGGAAGAGCGGCAGCCACGGCGCGTGCCGTCGCGAGCGCGCACCGCGCGATGACCGGAAGACCGTCATGGAATGGCTGTTCCTCGAATCACTCCTGGCACTCGCGATCGCCGGATTCATCGTCTGGTGGACCATGCGCGCTCCGCGCCGCCGCGATGCCACGCGCGAAGGCGCGAAGGGCGTTGCGGGCGACGATCGTCCGGACGCGTGATCAGTGGAGCACGCGCGGAACGGAGAGGGTGAATTGCGGGATGGGCACCTCGAACGAGCGTCCGTCCTCGCCCACCATCTGGTAGGTGCCGTGCATCGTGCCGACGGCGGTCGCGAGCGTCGTCGCCGCTGGTGTACTCGAAGCTCTCGCCGGGCTGCAGCAGCGGCTGCTGGCCGACGACGCCGAGGCCGCGCACTTCCTGCACGTTGTTCTCGCCGTCGGTGATCACCCAGTGGCGGCTGATGAGCTGCGCCGGCACGCTGCCTGCATTGGTGAGGGTGACGGTGTACGCGAAGACGAACTCGTTGCGCGAGGGCTCGCTGCGGTCGGCCAGGTAGGCCGTTTTGACGTCGACGCTGATCTCGTACCGATTGCCTTCGTCCATCATTGAACCTGCATCATTCACGAGGAAATTATAAGCCATGCCCGACTACCGAATCGCACCGTCGCTGCTCTCCGCGGACTTCGCGCGGCTCGGGGAAGAGGTGCGCAGCGTCGTCGACGCCGGTGCGGATCTCGTCCATTTCGACGTGATGGACAACCATTACGTTCCCAACCTCACGGTCGGTCCGCTCGTCTGCGCCGCGATCAGGCCGCACGCGCGCGTGCCCATCGACGTGCATCTCATGGTGAAGCCGGTGGACCGCATCGTGCCGGACTTCGCGAAGGCGGGCGCGGACATCATCAGCTTCCATCCCGAGGCGTCGCGAGCACGTCGACCGCACGATCGCGCTGATCCACGAATGCGGCTGCAAGGCGGGCCTCGTGCTCAACCCGGCGACGCCGCTCGCCTGGCTCGACCACACGCTCGCGAGCCTCGATCTCGTGCTGATCATGTCGGTGAATCCCGGCTTCGGCGGCCAGTCGTTCATCCCGACTGCGCTCGACAAGATCACCGCCGTGCGCGCGCGCATCGACGACGTGCGCGCACGCACCGGCCGCGCGATCATGCTCGAGGTGGACGGCGGCGTGAAGGTCGACAACATCGCCGCCATCGCACGCGCCGGCGCCGACACCTTCGTCGCGGGCAGCGCGATCTTCTCGACGCCCGATTACCGCGCCACGATTGCAGGCATGCGCCGCGAGCTCGCGGGAGCCGGCGCGCGACCGGCCGGCCGTGACGCGCCCGGCGCGGGTGTTCGAGGTCGGCGCCATCGCCCTCGATCTCGACGGCACGCTCCTCGACACGGTGCACGATCTCGCCGCATCGGTGAACGCGGTGCTGGCCGACTGGGGATGCCGCACGCTGCCCACGGAGAGCGTGCAGGCGATGGTCGGCAAGGGCATGGCCAATCTCATCCGGCGCGCGCTCGCCGCATCGCGCGGGATCGCGCCGGAGACCATCGACGATGCGGAGGCGCGGCGGGCGCTCGCGGATTACCAGGCGCACTACCGACGCAATCCTCGGGCAGCACACGCGCATGTTCGACGGCGTGCGCGAGGGGCTCGCGCGCCTGGCGCGCCATGGATCTGCCGCTCGCCGTCGTCACCAACAAGGCGAGCCGCTTCGTGCGGCCTCACCTCGCGCAGGCGGGCATCGAGCACTATTTCCGCATCGTGATCGGCGCCGACGACCTTCCCACGAAGAAGCCGCATCCCGGGCCGCTGCTGCACGTCGCGGCGGCGTTCGACGTCGCGCCGAGGCATCTGCTCATGGTCGGCGACTCGATCAACGACGCGCAGGCCGCACGCGCGGCGGGGTGTCCGGTGCTCATGGTTCCGTACGGCTACAACGAGGGCGAGCCGGTGCAAAGCGTGGACGCCGATGGTATAGTCCCCTCGCTGGCGGCGGTCGCGGATTGCGTCCGCCCCATCCATGTCCCCCGATGAGCCTCGACCTGACCCTCTGCAACGACATCGCCGCTCTCTCGCGGTGGTGGCGGGCGAACGACTGGCGCCGCTGGCGCTCCTGATCGTTCGCGCGCGCGCCGCGCGCCAAGCAGGCGGCGCAATGCAGCATCCGTTGCAACACCGGTCGAAACGAGGGTCCCGTGACTGAAGCCGAATTCCGCGCGCTCGCGGCTCAGGGCTACAACCGTATTCCGCTCGTGCTCGAGTCCTTCGCGGACCTCGACACGCCGCTTTCGCTGTATCTCAAGCTCGCCAATGCGCCGATGAGCTACCTGCTCGAATCGGTGGTCGGCGGCGAGCGCTTCGGCCGCTACTCCTTCATCGGACTCCCCGCCAACGTGCGGGTCCGCGCCCGGGGAACGGAGATCGAGGTCGGCGATCGCAGGCAGGTGCTCGAGCGGCACCGCGGTGATCCGCTGGAATTCATCCAGACCTTCATGCGCCGCTATCGGGCTGCACCGTGGCCGGGGCTGCCGCGTTTCTGCGGCGGCCTCGCCGGCCTCTTCGGCTACGACGTCGTGCGTCACATCGAGCCTCGCCTGGCGCCCGGTGCGAAAGACGGCGCCGAGCCCATCGATCGCCTGCCGGATCTGCTGCTGCTGCTCACCGAGGAGCTCGCGGTCGTCGACAATCTCGCCGGCAAGATCTCCCTGATCGTGTACGCCGATCCCGCGGAGCACGACGCCTATGCACGCGGTCACGCTCGTCTCGACGCGCTGCGCAGCCGCCTTCGCGCGCCCGTGGCCGTGCCGCTGCAGCCGGCCACGCGCGTCACGGAGGCGCAGAGCAGCACCGGGCAGGCGGCCTTCGAGGACGCGGTGCGCACGGCCAAGGAATACATCGCGGCCGGCGACGTGATGCAGGTCGTGCTCTCGCAGCGCCTGTCCCGTCCGTATCGGGGAGTCGCCGCTCTCGCTGTACCGCGCCCTGCGCTCGCTCAATCCCTCGCCGTACATGTTCTACTACGACTTCGGCGAATTCCACGTCGTGGGTGCGTCGCCGGAGATCCTCGTGCGCAAGGAGGGAGCGACCGTCACGTTGCGTCCCATCGCGGGCACGCGCCCGCGCGGCGCGACGCGCGAGGCCGACGAGCGCAACGCCACCGAGCTCCTCGCCGATCCGAAGGAGATCGCCGAGCACGTGATGCTCGTCGATCTGGGCCGCAACGACGTCGGCCGCGTGGCGGAAATCGGCAGCGTCAGCGTCACCGACCGCATGGTGGTGGAGCGCTACTCCCACGTGATGCACATCGTGTCCAACGTCGAAGGGACGACTGCGCCCCGGGCTCGCAGCACTCGACGTGCTGCGCGCGGCGTTTCCCGCGGGCACCGTGAGTGGTGCGCCGAAGGTGCGCGCCATGGAGATCATCGACGAGCTCGAGACGAGCCGGCGCGCGGTGTACGCGGGCGCCGTCGGCTACCTGAGCTTCCAGGACGACCTCGACACCGCGATCGCGATCCGCACCGGCGTCATCGTCGACGGCACGCTCTACGTGCAGGCGGGTGCAGGCATCGTGCACGATTCGGTGCCCGCGTCCGAATGGCAGGAGACCCTGAACAAGGCTCGCGCGGTGCTGCGTGCGGCCGACATGGTGCAGCGCGGGCTCGACCTCGAATGAGCGAATCCCGACCGCCCGAAGACGCGGCGATGGCCGGATTGCGCGCGGTGCAGTCGGCCATCCAGCGCTTCCTGCTCCTCGAGTCCGCAGGCGGCATCCTGCTCGTCGGCGCCGCGGTGCTCGCGACGCTGCTGATGAACTCGCCGCTCGCCGGCGGCTACGCCGCGTTCCTGCAGCTGCCGGTCACGATGCAGTTCGGCGATCTCGGGGTCTCGAAGCCGCTCTTGCTGTGGATCAACGACGGCCTGATGGCGATCTTCTTCTTCCTGGTAGGACTGGAGCTCAAGCGCGAGCTCCTCGAAGGCGAGCTCTCCACGCGCAGCCAGGTACTGTTGCCCGCCGCAGCGGCCATCGGCGGCATGGCGGTACCGGCGATCGTGTACGTGCTGTTCAACGCCGGCGATCCCGTGGCGATCAAGGGCTGGGCGATTCCCGCGGCGACGGACATCGCGTTCGCGGTCGGGGTGCTCACGGTGCTCGGCACCCGGGTGCCCGCGTCGCTCAAGATCTTCCTGCTCGCGCTCGCGATCATCGACGATCTCGGGGCGATCATCATCATCGCGTTGTTCTACACCGGTGGGCTGTCCACGCTGGCGCTTCTCGTGGCCGCCGTCGCGATGGTCGTGCTGCTCGCCTTCAACCTCGGCGGCGTGATGCGTCCGACCGCCTATTACATCGTCGGTGTCGCGCTCTGGCTCGCCGTGCTCAAGTCCGGTGTGCATGCCACGCTGGCCGGGGTGCTCTGCGCGGCATTCGTTCCGCTCAAGGGCCGTCGCGGATCCGAGCCGTCGCCCCTGCGCACGCTCGAGGAGAGCCTGCATCCATGGGTCGTGTACGCGATCCTGCCGGTGTTCGCGCTCACCAATGCCGGCATCGACTTCTCCGGCGTATCGCTCGAGGATCTCACCGGGCGCGTGCCGCTGGGGATCGCCGCGGGCCTGTTCATCGGCAAGCAGGCCGGCGTCTTCCTCACGGTCCTGCTGCTCGTGAAGACGGGCCTCGCGAGCAAGCCGGAAGGGGCGCGCTGGTCGCACATCTATGGCGTCGCCGTGCTCTGCGGCATCGGGTTCACGATGAGCCTCTTCATCGGCTCGCTCGCCGTGGAAACGCACGGCGAGCGGTACCAGACGAGCGTGCGCGTCGGTGTCATCGCGGGCTCGCTCCTCTCGGCGCTCGTCGGCTACCTGTTCCTGCGCTTCGTGGCACCGCCAGCCGTATGCGAAGCCGTCCCACCGGGACGAAGGCGTGACATGCTGCTCCTGATCGACAACTACGACTCGTTCACCTACAACCTCGCGCAGTACCTGGGCGAGCTCGGCGCGGACGTGCACGTCCACCGCAACGACGCCATCACGCTCGAGCAGATCGCGGCATGGCAGCCCGAGCGCATCGTCATCTCGCCCGGCCCGTGCACGCCGTCCGAGGCCGGCATATCCGTGCCGGTCATCCAGCGCTTCGCGGGAATGATTCCGATCCTCGGCGTGTGCCTCGGACACCAGGCGATCGGACAGGCGTTCGGCGGGCGCATCGTGCGCGGCGCAGCACGTCATGCACGGCAAGCTGTCCGCGGTGACGCACGACGGACGCGGCGTGTTCGCCGGGCTGCCATCGCCGTTCCAGGTGACGCGCTACCACTCGCTGGTGATCGAGCGCGCGAGCCTGCCCGGAGTGCCTGCGGGTGAGCGCCACCGCCGAAGATGGCGAGATCATGGGCGTGCGCCACCGCGACCCTCGCCGTCGAGGGCGTGCAATTCCACCCCGAAGCCATTCTCACCGAGCACGGCCACGCGCTGCTGCGAAATTTCCTCGCCATGCCCGCGTCCGTCGCCGCCGAAGCCATCGCCTGACCCAGCCCCCGCCAGAGGACCACATGCCCATCACCATGCAGGAAGCCTTGCAGCGCACGATCGAGCACAGGGAGATCTTCCACGACGAGATGCTCGCGCTGATGCGCCGGATCATGAGCGGCGAAGCGACGCCGGTCATGATCGCGGCGCTCACCGTCGGACTGCGGGTCAAGAAGGAAACCGTCGGCGAGATCGCCGCGGCGGCGCAGGTCATGCGCGAGTTCGCGACGCGCGTCGAGGTCCCTGACCAGGAGCACCTGGTCGACATCGTCGGCACCGGCGGCGACTCCGCGCACACGTTCAACATCTCCACCGCGTCGATGTTCGTCGCCGCCGCCGCCGGCGCGCGCGTCGCGAAGCACGGCGGCCGGTCGGTGTCGTCGAAGTCCGGCAGCGCCGACGTGCTGGAGGCGCTCGGGCGCGAACATCATGCTGAGTCCCGCCCAGGTCGCGACGTGCATCGCGGAGACCGGGATCGGGTTCATGTTCGCACCGAGCCATCACACCGCGATGAAGCATGCGGCACCGGTGCGGCGCGAGCTCGGCATACGCACGATCTTCAACATCCTCGGGCCGCTCACCAATCCGGCGGGCGCACCGAATCAGCTCCTCGGCGTGTTCCATCCCGACCTCGTCGGCATCCAGGTGCGCGTGCTGCAGCGCCTCGGCAGCCGCCACGTGATGGTGGTGTACGGCAAGGACGGCATGGACGAGGTCTCCCTCGGTGCGGCCACGATGGTCGGCGAGCTCAAGGACGGCGACGTGCGCGAGTACGAGATCCATCCCGAGGACTTCGGACTGCGCATGATCAGCAACCGCGGCCTCAAGGTCGCCGACGCGGTCGAGTCGAAGGACATGGTGCTCGAAGCGCTCTCCGCCGTGGAGGGCACGCCGCGCGAGATCGTGGTGCTGAATGCGGGGGTGGCGCTCTACACCGCCGACGTCGCGGCCACGATCGCCGAAGGCATCGAGCGCGCACGCGAGGCGGTGGCGAGCGGCCGGGCACGCCGCAAGCTCGAGCAGTTCGTCGAAGCCACGAAGAAGCTCGGCGGATGACGCGCGGGATCCTCGCTCGCGTCGCGCCGGGGCGCACATGAGCGACATCCTCGCGCGCATTCTCGCGACCAAGGCGGAGGAGATCGCACGGGCGCGCGGCGAACGCCCGCTCGCCGCGGTCGACGCCATGGCGCGCAGCCGAACGGACGTGCGCGATTTCGTCGGCGCGCTCCGCGGCACGATCGCGGCGGGCCGCGCCGCGGTGATCGCGGAGGTCAAGAAGGCGAGCCCCAGCAAGGGCCTGCTGCGGCCCGACTTCGATCCCGCCGCGATCGGCAGGAGCTATGCGGACGGCGGCGCTGCTTGCCTCTCCGTGCTCACCGACCGGCAGTACTTCCAGGGCGCGCCGGAGTATCTCGACATGGCACGCGCGGCGAGCGGCCTGCCGGCGTTGCGCAAGGACTTCATCGTCGACGAGTACCAGGTCGCGGAAGCGCGGGCCATCGGCGCGGACGCCGTGCTGCTCATCGTCGCCGCGCTCGACGATGCCCGCCTCGCATGCGCTCGAGGCGGCCGCCGAAGGCTACGGCCTCGCGGTGCTCGTGGAAGTGCACGACGCGCACGAGCTCGACCGCGCGCTCGCGCTGCGCACGCCGCTCATCGGCATCAACAACCGCGACCTGCGCACCTTCGAGGTCCGCCTCGAGACCACGCTCGATCTCCTGCCGCGCATTCCGCGCGAGCGCCTCGTGATCACCGAAAGCGGCATCCACGCCGCGGCGGACGTCGCGCGCATGCGCTCACGCGGCGTCGATGCGTTCCTGGTCGGCGAGGCGTTCATGCGCGCGGCCGACCCCGGCGCCGCGTTGCGCGCGATGTTCGCCTGACGCACGCCCGGACGTGATCGCATCGCAAATGCGGTGCTATCATTCCTGCCGTTTGCTGATCCCGCGCGTACTCGCGCCCGGGCGTTGGTCACGGCGTTGACCAACTGCATCACGCCCCACCAGGAGCGCGTCTTGTCGGCCATCGTCGCCGAAAAACTCAGCAAGCACTGGACCACCGCCGAAGGGCAGGTACGCGCCGTGGACGCGGTGTCGTTCGCCTTCGACGAGGGCACGCTCAACGTCCTGCTCGGACCGTCGGGTTGCGGCAAGTCCACGACGCTGCGCCTGATCGCCGGTCTCGAGCAGGCCGACGGCGGACGCGTGCAGATCGCCGGACGCGATGTCACGGGCCTGCCACCTGCGCAGCGCAACATCGCGATGGTGTTCCAGTCGTATGCGCTTTTCCCGCATCTCACCGTGGCCGAGAACATCGTGTTCGGCCTGCGCGTGCGCAAGGTCGACGCCGCCGAGCGCGGGCGCCGCCTCGACAAGGTCGCGGGCCTGCTCGGTCTCGGCAAGCTCCTCGACCGGAAACCGGGGCAGCTCTCCGGCGGACAGCAGCAGCGCGTGGCGCTGGGCCGCGCGATCATCGCCGAAGCGCCGGTGTGCCTCATGGACGAGCCGCTGTCGAATCTCGATGCGCAGCTGCGCCAGGAAATGCGGGCGGAGATCCGCAGCCTGCAGCGCACGCTGGGCATCACGATGGTGTACGTGACGCACGACCAGGTCGAGGCGATGTCGATGGCCGACCGCGTCGTGCTGCTCAACGCAGGCCGCATCGAGCAGAACGGCGCGCCGGCTGACCTGTACGACATGCCCGCGAACACGTTCGTCGCGCGATTCATCGGCACGCCGCCGATGAACCTGCTCCCGCTCGTCGCGGGCAGCGACGGCGCGGTGATCGCCGGCACGACGGGCCCCTCGTTCGCGCCGGCGAGCGCCGCCGGCTGGACGCTCGGCGTGCGCCCGGAGCACGTCAGCCTCGCCTTCGAGCGCGGCGTGCGTGCCGAGGTCGTCGCCAGCGAATATCTCGGCGCCGACTCCCTGCTGAGCTGCCGGGTCGGCACCGCCGGCGTCACGGTGCGCAGCGCGGGACGCGTCGCACTCTCGGCAGGCGACACGGCGTGGCTCACGTGGTCGCCCGCCGCGCAGCATTTCTTCGGACCCGACGGGGTGCGCGTCGCCGAGCGCGATCATGCCCCGGCGGCAACCATGCTCGCGTAGCAACAACAACGTTTCATCACGGAGGAGAAGACATGTTCTCGAGCTTGTTGGCACGTGTGATCGCCGGCGTCGCGTTGCTGGTGGCGATGGATGACGCCGACGCTGGCGCAGGCCCCGGTGGAGGTTTCGTTCTACTACCCGGTCGCGGTCGGCGGCCCGATCACCAAGATCATCGACGGCTACGCCGCCGATTTCCAGAAGGAGAACCCGGGGATCCGGCTGCGCCCGATCTACTCGGGCAGCTACCAGGATTCGATCACCAAGGCGCTCACGGCGGTGAAGAGCGGCGAGCCGCCCGTGATGTCGATCCTCCTGTCCACCGACATGTTCACGCTGATCGACGAAGACGCGATCGTGCCGTTCGACGATCTCATCCGCACCAACGACGATCGCGCCTGGCTGAAGAGCTTCTATCCGGCCTTCATGGAGAACAGCCAGACCGGCGGCAAGACGTGGGGCATCCCGTTCCAGCGCTCGACCATCGTGCTGTACTACAACAAGGAGCTGTTCAAGGAAGCGGGGCTCGATCCCAACCGTCCGCCGGGAACGTGGAAGGAGATGGCGGACTACGCGCAGAAGCTCACCAAGCACGACGGCTCCGGCAAGGTGACGCAATGGGGCATCCAGATCCCGTCGTCGGGGTTCCCGTACTGGCTCTTCCAGGCGCTCGCGATCGAGAACGGCGTGAACCTCATGAACGAGGCCGGCACGCAGACGTACTACGATCGTCCCGAGGTGATCGACGCGCTGCAGTACTGGGTCGACCTCGTGAAGAAGTACAAGGTGCACCCGGAAGGCATCGTCGACTGGGGCACCACGCCGAAGGACTTCTTCGAGCGCAAGGTCGCGATGGTGTGGACGACGACGGGCAATCTCACCAACGTCAAGAGCAACGCCAAGTTCGATTTCGGCGTGGCGATGCTTCCGGCCGGCAAGCAGCGGGGCAGCCCGACGGGCGGCGGCAACTTCTACCTTTTCAAGAAGAGCACGCCGCAGCAGCGCGAGGCCGCGCTCAAGTTCATCAAGTGGGTCACCTCGCCCGAGCGCGCAGCGCAGTGGGGCATCGACACGGGTTACGTGGCAGTGCGCGCGGATGCGTGGGACACGCCGGTCATGAAGCAGTACGTCGCGGGCTTTCCCGCCGCGGTGGTCGCGCGTGATCAACTGCCGTACGCCAAGGCGGAGCTTTCCACGCACGACAACCAGCGCGTGACCAAGGCGCTCAACGACGGCCTGCAAGCGGCGCTCACGGGCACCAAGACGCCGGAGCAGGCGATGAAGGACGCGCAGCGCGAGGCCGAGCGGCTGCTGCGCTCGTATCGTTGACGGCATGGAGCCCTGCGTGGCGCGCGCCGACGTCGCTGCGATGAAGCGGCGCGCGGTGATGCGCACGTCGCGCGCTTCCTGATCATGGCCACGGTCGCGCCCGCCCTGCCGGCACCCCGGGTGGGCGTGGTCGTGCGCTCGCGCGAGTGGGTGCACGCGTGGCTGCTGCTCCTGCCGGCCGTGGCCCTGCTCGCGCTCTTCACGCACTATCCGGCGCTCGCCACGCTGTGGCACAGCTTCTTCACCACGCCCAAGGGCAGCCGGCCGTCGCGATTCGCCGGGCTCGACAACTACCGTCAGCTCGGCGAAGACCCGATCTTCTGGCAGTCGCTCACCAACAATCTCATCTACGCGGCAGGGACCATCCCGCTCTCCATCGCGCTCGCCATGCTGATGGCGGTGTGGGTGAACAAGCGCATCGCGGGTCGCGGCTTCCTGCGTCTTGCGTACTTCACGCCGACCATCCTGCCGATGATCGCCGTGGCGAACATCTGGCTCTTCTTCTTCACGCCGGAGTACGGGCTGCTCGAAAAATGGCTGGGCGCGCTCGGCTTCGGCAGCCACAACTGGCTGGGCAGCAAGAACACCGCGCTCGGCTGCCTGATGGTGGTCACGGTGTGGAAGGAGGCGGGCTTCTTCATGATCTTCTATCTCGCCGCCCTGCAATCGATGTCGCCGAATCTCGCCGAGGCCGCGGCGATCGAGGGTGCGTCGCGGTGGTACTTCTTCCGCCGGGTGACCTTCCCGCTGCTGATGCCCACCACGCTGTTCGTGCTTCGTGAACGCGGTGATCAACGCGTTCCGGCTGGTCGACCACGTGGTGGTGATGACCCGCGGCGGGCCCGACAACGCGACCGAGCTCCTCCTCTACTACGTGTACGAGATCGGCTTCCGCTTCTGGGATTCCGCCTATGCGGCCGCGCTGACCGTGGTGCTGCTCGCGATCCTCGGCGTGGTCGCCCTGCTGCAGTTCTTCTTCCTCGAGCGCAAGGTGCATTACCAGTGACGCCGCTCGACGCCTCGCCGCGCTGGATGCAGGCGCTGGAGACGACCGGCGCGTGGACGCTCGGTCTCCTCTGGATCCTGCCGCTCGCGTATGCGTTCTGGACGGCGTTCCATCCCGGCGAGTTCTCGACGCGCTTCGTGATCGATGCGCCCGTCGACCCTCGCCAACTTCGTCGCGGCGTGGCATGCGGCGCCGTTCGCGCGCTACTTCCTGAACACCGTGCTCCTCGTGAGCATGGTGCTCGCAGCGCAGCTCGTGCTCGTGACGCTCGCCGCCTATGCGTTCGCGCGCTACACGTTCCCGGGACGCGGCGTGCTGTTCGCGCTGGTGCTCGTGCAGCTCATGGTCATGCCCGACGTGCTGATCGTGGAGAACTATCGCACCATGGCGGCACTGGGTCTCAAGGACACGATCCTCGCCATCGGATTGCCTTACATGGCGAGCGCCTTCGGCATCTTCCTCTTGCGCCAGACGTTCAAGACGGTGCCGCGCGAGCTCGACGAGGCGGCGCGGATCGAGGGTTGCAGCGCGCTGCAGGTGCTGTGGAAGGTGTACGTTCCGCTGGCCCGCCCGACGTACCTCGCGTACGCACTCGTCAGCGTGTCGTACCACTGGAACAACTTCCTGTGGCCGCTCATCATCACGAACTCGGTCGAATCGCGTCCGGTCACCGTGGGCCTGCAGGTGTTCTCCGCGACGGACCAGGGGATCGACTGGGCGATCATCACGGCCGCGACCTTGCTGTCGGTGGCGCCGCTGCTGATTGCTTTCCTGCTGTTCCAGCGGCAGTTCGTGCAGTCCTTCATGCGCGCCGGCATCCGGTGACATTGCCGCGCTGGCCGGCGGATATGGGGCGCATGCTTCGTTGCTGCTCGATTTCGGTGCTCACGTACTTTGCGTGTACGTTCCGCTCGAAATCTCCGCTGCGCCTCGCCTGCGCCTCATCTCCGGGGCCATCATCGTCAATGTCGACGCGACGCTCCGCGAAGCGGCGCAATCTATCCATTCATTCTGTAGGTCAGGCTTCAGCCTGACACCGTGATGCATTCCCGAAAGGCCACGCCATGATCCTCATCACCTGGAACGTGCAATGGTGCCGCGGCGTCGACGGCCGCGTGGATCCCGCCCGCATCGTCGCCGAAGCGAAGCGCCTCGCCGACTTCGACGTGCTGTGCCTGCAGGAGATCGCCGACAACTTTCCCGACCCCCGCCTGCCCGGCAGCGCGGGTGAAGACCAGTTCGCGATGCTGGCCTCGCTGTTGCCCGGCTTCACCGCCGTGCCCGGTCCTGCCGTGGACCACCCGGGTGATGACAACCAGCGCCGGCGCTTCGGCAACATGATCCTGTCGCGCCTGCCCGTGCGGCAGGCGTTCCGGCAGTTGCTCCCGTTTCCGGTGGATCCGGGCGTGAAGGGCATGCCGCGCATCGCCGTCGAGGCCGTCGTCGGCGCCGCGTTCGGCGACGTGCGGGTGATCACCACGCATCTCGAGTACTACTCGCAGCGGCAGCGCAGCAGCCAGGTGGAGGGCCTGCGCTCGTTGTACGCCGAAGGTCATGCCCACGCCGTGCAGGGCTCGGTCACGGACACGTCGGGGAATCCGTTCAACAGCTATCTCCGGCCCGAGGCAACCGTGATCTGCGGCGACTTCAATCTCGAGCCCGAAGATCCGCTCCACGGCCGGATGCTCGAGCCGTTCGGCGACGGCACGCCGCGCCTGCACGACGCATGGGAAGCAGCGCACCCCGGCGAGGCACACCCGTCCACGTTCAAGATCTACGAGAAGGTGGTGCCCGGCGAGCCCGAGCTGCACTGCGATTTCGTGTTCGTCAACGCGCCACTGGTGCGACGTCTGCAATCGGTGCGGATCGACCAGCAGACGCAGGCGTCCGACCACCAGCCCGTGATCGTCACGTTCTCCTGATGCGGCTCAGGACGACCTGCCCGTACGTGTAACACGACGGAGCAGGTGACGGAGCAGACGGGGCAACCCGGAGCGTCCTCCGTCCGCCCTGAGCACCGAGATGTCGTCCTCGAGCTTGCACCGCCACGCTTCCGCTGCGGCGAGCGACTCCTCGCGGGCGGCGATGACCGCACGCATCTCCCCGATCTCGGCCTGCAATCCATCGCGCTGCCGTACCGCCTCGGCATGATGGCCCTGCCAGGCGGCGACTTCGCGATCCAGCGCGTTGCCACGCTCGTGCGCGGCATGCAGCGCGCTCGTCACCTTCTCGTAATCCCGGCGCACCCACTCCCCGGCATCGGCGAGCACGGACACCGTGCGTGGCACGTTCGGAGAGCGCAGCGGCGTCGTCGCTCGCCACCACGAGGAAGTACAGCGCACGGGCATGGCCGTCGCGACGTGTCGCAGCATCGTCCTCGCGCAACTCGAACAGCTCGCCGGCCGTCGCGTCCTGTTCCGGTGCGACCACGGAGAAGAAGCTCGCGTGCTGGCCGAACCATACGGCATGCGCGAAGCGTCGCGCGAGCATGGCTGCGAGCTCTTCGCGGTCGAGCTCGCGCACGTGAAAGGGATTGGCCGTGCCACGGGCCTCCGAGTATTCGCGCCGGTTGGGACACGACAGGACGAGCAGGCCTCCCGGCCGGAGCACGCGGCGGATCTCGTCGAGGAACGCGTCCTGCGCCGCGATGTGCTCGAGGGTCTCGAACGACACGACGGCGTCGAACGCCTGATCGGGCAGGGGCAGGGCGCGCGCAGTCGCCGAGCTCGAAACGCAGGTTCGGCTGCGCGCCGTAGTGCGCGCGTGCATGCGCCACGGCGTCGGGCGCGATGTCCACGCCGGTGACGGATGCGGCATGGCGCGCGAGCAGCGCGCTGCCGTAGCCCGCGCCGCAGGCCACGTCGAGCACGTGGCGGCCGGCGACCAGCGCCGCAGCGAGGTGATAACGATGCCAGTGCTCGTACCAGATCTCGCCGGCAACGCCCGGCACGAACCGCTCGCCGGTGAACGGGAGATCCGTCACGGCGTCGCGCGCCGCCCGGTCAGCAGGCGCCGCAACGGGCCGCGCCACGCCGCGACATGGGCGAGCCACGGCCGCAGCATCACGAACCGGCGCACGTCCTGGCGGCTCACCAGCACGAGCGACTGCGTGCGCATGTACGTCTCGGCCATGCGCGAGATGTCGTACGGCGACAGCGTGAGGCGCATCGCGCGCTGGCGCTCGACCGCGTCGCGGTAGGCGAGGTCGAGCAGCTCCTGCCGGCCGGCGGCTTCCTTGGCGCCCGCCGGGACGCGGTACTTGGACGTGGTCTTCTCGACCAGCACGAACTCGTGCTCGAGCGAGTAGCGGGTCCACAGGTTCCAGTCCTCGAGCTGGTCCATGTCCTCGGCGAAGCCGCCGTACGTCTCGTACAGGCTGCGATGGAACAGCACCGCCTGGATCGGCAGGTAGTTGTGATGCCACAGCGTCAGCCGGTCGAACGGCTGGCGGTGCTGCGTGATGTGCGCGATCTCCGCCAGCCGGCCGCTCGTCCCGTCGATCACATGGGTGTGCGTCTCCCACGAGAGGCCGTACGCGCCCTTGAGCCCGCGCTCGCGCACGGCGTCGAGCAGCACCTCGACGTGATCGGCGAAGAGCACGTCGTCATCGTCGAGGAAGTTCAGCCATTCGCCGCGCGCCGCGGCGAGCGCGAGGTTGCCGGCGCGCGCGCGTCCCACGCGGTGGCCGGTCGCGCCGATAGTGGATGCGCAGGCGATCGCGGAAGCTGTCGACACCGCTTGCGAGCGCGGCGGTCCGTCCTCGATCACGACCGCCTCGACGTCGCGGCCAGGTCTGGTTGGCGACGCGATTCGAGCGCCTGGCGCAGCGATGCGGTACGTCCGATGGTGCGGATCAGGATCGAGACGAGCGGTCCGTCGCGGCGCGGCTCCTCGCGACGCGAATGCATCGCGACGAAGGCGCCGTCGCGGCGCAACTCGTAGCTCCAACCGTTGAACACCGGGTGAAACGTCTCGGTCGGCCGCACCCTGGTCGACGCGAACTGCGGCCAGCTGCCGCACGAAGCGCAGACAGCGCCCGCAGCAATCCGCGCCGGCGGCGCGGAAATTCCGGCGGCGCGAGCGATCTCGGCGAGCACCATCGAGATGCCCTGCAGCGTGCGCCCGACGCCGCCGTAGCGCGCGCGCAGGCACAGGTTCGTTTCCACGCCGCCCAGGACCTGCAGCGGCTTGACTTCGCCCGCATGCCGATACGTGCGATGCACGACGGCGAAGCGCGGCACGTAGCGCAGCGCGGTGTCCCGCGGCGCGCAGTCGCCACGACAGATCCACGTCCTCGCCGTACATGAAGATGCGCGGATCGAACCCGCCCACACCCTGGTACGCGCTGCGACGGAAGAGCACCGCGGCGCCGCTCACCCACGGCGTGTCGAGCGTCACGGGGTCGTAGGCCTTCGGGTGCTCGTAGGGGATCTGGCGGAGCTCCCACGCGGCGACCTCGGGTGCGTCGCGCTCTGCGGTCGCGACGAGCTTCCGCGAGCACGGACGGCTCGAGGATGCAGTCCTGGTTGAGCACGAGGAGCCACGGCGAGGCGCCGCTCGCGGCGTTGGCGTTGTGGCCGCGGCCGAAGCCGATGTTGCTGGTGCGGCGGCCGCACCGTGACGCTGGCGAAGGCCTTCCCGTCGCGCAGTGCCGGCAGCGCCTCGATCCGCGCGACGGCCGCGCCTCTTCGGCGTGTTGTCGAGCACGTACAGGTGCACCTCAGGCCGCTGCTCTGCTCCGCGACGCTGCGCAGGAGCGCTTCGAGCAGCGCGTCGTCGGGGGCGAACGTGACGATGCTGACGTCAACGGCGGCCACGGCTCGCCCAGCGCCGCAATGCGCGGCGCACCAGCTGCGGGAGCTGCGCGAAGGCAGCCGTGTCCTGCGCCATCCGTTCGACCCTGCCGGCAAGCTCCGCGGTCGTGCGATCGCGCGCCTGCAGCTCGGCATTCAGCGCAGCGACGTCGCCTTCGAGCTTCGCCGCCCACTGTCTCCCCGCGTCGACATCGCCCTGCAGCTTCGCGGCCCATGCGTGGGATGCCGCCACGGTCGATTGCGCCGCTTGCAGCGCTTCGCAGAGCTGCACGAGCTCCTGCCGGAACGCAAACCCATCGAGGTTGGTGGCGAGCAGCCGCTGCAGGCGTAGCGTCGAGGACGTCAGCCGGCGCGCCCTGTGCCGACTCGAGATCGAACTGCGCGTAGAGCGCGCCGATGGCATCGGCCATCGCGCCGAGCGGAGGAACGACGGAGGGATCGTCGGACACGATGGCCGATTCTACGCGGGCCCGCTCGCTGCGCCCGTCCGTCGAGCAGGTCGCCGATCAGGCGCGCGGCCGTTGCGCCGTCGAAGCCCGGGGGCAGCACCCAGCCACCGCCATGGGCGCGAACGCGTGCGCCAAGCGCGCCCTCGTCCGGCACGATGACCGGTATGCCGGCGGACCACACCTCCGACAGCGTGTAGCTGAAGCTCTCGGGGATGCGATTCGGGAACAACGCGAGCGACGGTCGGTACGCTGCGAGCCATCCGGGAAGGTCGTCGTCCGCGTACGGGCCGTGCACGAAGAGCCCGCGCGCGAGCCAGCCCTGCAGCAGCCGCTCGTCGGTGTAACCGATCACGACGAGCGCCGCATCGTGCTCGGCAATGGCGGTCGGCGACACTGCGCAGCAACGTGCTGCCCTTGTGCGGGCCGACCGCACCCACGACGGCGATCACGTGCCGCGGGGCCTGCTCGACGAACGCCGCCGGCGCGTCGCGCGAATGCGGCGCCCGATGCGGCACGCCCGGCGCAATGACGGTCACGGGCACGTCCGGCATCCAGGCCCGCATCTCGGCGCGGATGTATTCCGATGGCGCGATCACCGTGCGTGCGCGCCGCAGCGTCCTCCGCACCTCACCGATCCACGCGACATCCGGCGTGCCGACCGAAGCACCGGCGAAGAGCGCCGGGTGCAGGAAACCGAGATCGTGCAGGGTCGCCACCACGCCGACCGTGCCATCGTGGGCGAGGACGGCCTCGGCGCGTTCGCGCGCGCGCCGGTCGACGCTGTGGAGATGGACGAGGCGTGTGCCGGTGGCCGCCAGCTGCGGTCGCGGCGTTGCCCGGCGCGAGCGGCCAGTAGCGTCGCGCCGCGAGGTCTTCCAGCACGTCGATGTCCGCGCCGACGTGCAGCGCGAGGTGGCGTCCCGGGACCGCCGCCGCCACGTCGCGGATGTAGCGATCCACGCCGCCGCCGGGCGCGGACGTGATGTGCAGCACGGCGCCGGTCATGTTCTTGGGCGGGATGGGACGACGGGCCAGGCAAGTATATGCGTGCGCGGCCGCGCGCCGGCCGTTCGCCTAGAATGGCGGGGCCGCAGGGCTGCAGCGCGGCCAACTCCCCATGCTTTCCGGATCCAAGCCCCCGAACGTCACCTTCGACGCCGCCTTGTGCACGGCGCGCCTGTCGCCGCGCACCCACGTGCTGTTCGTCAGCCACGGCTGGGGCGGCGGCGTGCAGCGGCACATGGACGATCTCGCTGCGCTGATCGCCGACGCTTGCGACGTGATCCGGCTGGTGCCGGGCCCCGGGGGCACCGTGCGCGTGGAGATCGGCGGCGCGCACGGCGCCGCGCGCGCCTATTTCGCGTTGCCGGCGGAGAGCGAGACGCTGCTCGCCCTGCTGCGCAGCGTCGGCATCGCACGCGTCCACTTCCACCACGTGCACGGGTTGCCGCGCGCCGTGCTGGACCTGCCGCGCCAGCTCGGCGTCGCGTACGACGTCACGCTGCACGACTATTACGCGCTGGATCCGCGTCCCGTGCGCGACGGTGGCGCGCCGCGCGAGGACGACGCGGCCAGCCCCGACGACGACATGCCCTGGGAGCTGTCCCTCGAGGAATGGCGCACCGTCTTCGGCACGTTCCTGCGTGGCGCTGCGCGCGTGATCGCGCCGTCGCACGATGTCGAAGAGCGTTATCTGCGCGCATGGCCGGATCTCGCGTTGCAGGTCCGCGCCCACCCGGAGCCGGCCGCGTCGCCCATGCGGGCGATCGTCCGCGTGGTGGCGCCCGGCCGCATCTCGCCGGCGAAGGGGTTGCACGTCATCGTCGCCTGCGCGCTGCATGCGCGCGCCAACGACCTGCCGCTCTTCTTCCGCATCCTCGGCAGCACGACCGAGCCGGTGGTGCAGGCGCCGTCGGTGCCGCTGAGCGTGTCCGGCGAATATCCCGAAGACGCCCTGCACGCGCTGCTGGCGGCCGAACGGCCGGACGTGATCATGCTGCCGACGCAGGTGCCGGAAAGCTACGGCTATGTGCTCTCCGCGGCGATCGCGTCCGGCGTGCCGATCGTCGCCTCCGCGCTCGGCGCGTACATCGAGCGCCTGGCGGACGTCCCGGGTGCAACGATGCTGCCGCACGATGCGCCGCCCGCGGCATGGAACGAGGCTCTGCTTCGCGTCGCGGACATCCCGCGACGTGCGCCCGGGGAGCCAGTCCGGACGGGATCGTCACCGGAGGACTACGGCGCGTGGTACCTGGAGCCGTTGGCGGGAACGACGGCCGAGCGCGGTCCCGAGATCACCCTCGACGCGCGTCATCTCGCCCTGCCGCGCGGCGACGTCGATCAGGAGCCGCTTTCGCTCGCGGAGCTGTATCGCTATGGGGTGGAATGCGGGCAGCTGGAAGCGCGCACCGAGCTCGTGCGGCGCCTCGACGACATCGAGACGGAGCGTGCCGAGCTCGTCGCGCTGCGCGAGGCGGCGCTCGCCGAGCACGAAGCTGCGCAGTCGCGCGTGGAGCAGGCCGAGCATGCATTGCGCGTGTCGCACGCGCGCATCCAGGAGTTCGAGCATTCGACGTCCTGGCGCCTCACCGCCCCCGTGCGCACCGTCGGACGCCGGTGGAAGCTGCTGCAGGCGCGGTTCCGCGCAACGTATGCGACGGCCCGGCACGTCCCGCGCCAGGCGGACATCGCGCGTACGATCCTGCGCGATCACGGTGCGGCTGCGCTGTGGACGCGCGTGCGGAACAAGCTCTCCGGCAAGCGCCGCTACCGGCCGCCGGTCGTGACGCGCTATGCGCAGGAGATCGCTGCCGGCCCGCTGACGTTTCCCCCGATGGCTCCCGCGGGCCTGCGGGCGTCGATCGTCATCCCGGCGTTCGGCGATCCGCTGCTCACGTTCACCTGCCTCAAGAGCATCGCCGCGCATACCCCGGCCGGCCGCTACGAGGTCGTCGTGGTGGACGATGCGTCGCCGCAGCCGGTGGCGGAGGCTCTGCGCGAAGTGCACGGCATCTGCGTCGAGCGCAACGCCGTCAACCTGGGCTTCATCGCGAGCTGCAATCGCGGCGCCGAGCTCGCGCGGGGCGAAGTCCTCGTATTCCTCAACAACGACACCATCGTCACGGCCGGCTGGCTGCAGGCGATCCTGCAGACATTCGAGCGTCGCCCGCACACGGGCCTCGTCGGCGCGAAGCTCGTCTATCCGGACGGCCGCCTGCAGGAGGCCGGCGGCATCGTGTGGCGCGACGGCTCGGCGTGGAACTACGGACGCGACGAGGATCCGGAGCGGCCCGAGCACAACTACGTGCGCGAGGTCGACTACTGCTCCGGCGCCTGCATCGCCATTCCCTGCTCGCGTGTTCCGCGCCGTCGGCGGCTTCGACGTGCGCTATGCGCCGGCGTACTACGAGGACACCGACCTCGCCTTCGCCGTGCGCGCGGCCGGACGCAAGGTCGTGTACCAGCCGCGCGGCGACCATCGTGCATTTCGAGGGACAGACCGCGGGACCGATCTCGATGCAGGCATGAAGCAGCACCAGGTGGTCAACCAGCGCCGCTTCGCCGAGAAATGGGGTGCGACGCTGGCCGCGCACCGCGCCAACGGCATCGAGCCGCACGCTCGAGCACGATCGCTGGGCGCGGCACCGCGTGCTGGTCATCGACGCCTGCATGCTGACGCCGGACCAGGATTCCGGGCTCGGTGCGCATGCAGGCCGTGCTCGAGCTCGCTGATCGAGCTGCACTGCAAGGTCGACCTTCGTCGCCGACAGCCTCGAGCACCGCGAGCCCTACGTCGGCGACCTGCAGCAGCGCGGCGTCGAGGTTCTCTTCCATCCGTACGTGCGCAGCGTGCCGGCGCTGCTCGCCGAGCGCGGCGAGGAGTTCGACGTCGATCGTGCTGTCGCGCCACTACATCGCCAACAAGCACGTCGAGACCGTGCGCACGTTCGCACCGCAAGCCCTGCTCGTGTTCGACACCGTGGACCTGCATTTCCTGCGCGCGGAGCGCCTCGCGGAGCTCGAGGGCGGCGCGATGGCGAAGGCAGCCGCGCGGGCCAAGCGCGAGGAGGAGCTCGCCCTCATCCGCCGGGCCGACGTCACGCTGGTCGTGAGCGCCGATCGAGCGGGATCTCCTCGCGGAGCTCGCCCCCGAGGCGCGAGGTGCGCAGTCCTTTCGAACATCCACGAGCCGATGCCGATCGGCAAGCCGTTCGCGGATCGCGAGGGCCTGGTGTTCATCGGCGGGTTCCAGCATCCGCCGAACACCGACGCCATGCTGTGGTACGCGCAGGACGTGCTGCCGCACGTGCGCCGGCTGCTGCCCGGCGTGCGGACGTACGTCATCGGCGCCGATGCGCCGGCCACGATTCGCGACCTCGCCGCCGAGGATTTCGTCGTGACCGGGCACGTGCCCGACGTCGCGCCGTATTTCACCCGGGCGCGTGCGTCGATCTCGCCGCTGCGCTACGGCGCGGGCGTCAAGGGCAAGGTGAACCTGGCGCTGAGCTACGGCGTCCCGGTCGTGGCCACCACGCCGTCGATCGAGGGCATGCATCTCACGCCGGGAGCCGACGTGCTCGTCGCCGACACGGCGGAAGCGTTCGCCGACGCCATCGCGCAGGTGTATCGCGACGAGATGCTGTGGCACCGCATGTCCGATGGCGGCCGCGCCATCATCCGCCAGCACTTCTCGCGCGACGTCGCGCGTGCGGCACTGGCGGCGCTCCTCGCCCGGGCGCACCGCCGCGCACCGCCAGCACCCGCCGAAGGAGCTCGTCAGCGCCGAGTGAAGAGCAGGTCGCGCACGCCGTGGCCCAGGCCCAGCCCGCGCTTCTCGAACTTCGTCAGGGGACGCCACGCCGGGCGCTCCGCAAAGTCGCTCGCGGTGTTGGCGAGCAGCGTCTCCGCGCTCAGCGTGACGAGGATTTCCTGCGCGTATTCCTCCCAGTCCGTGGCGACGTGCAGCACGCCTCCGGGTGCGAGTCGTCGCGCGAGCTCGTGCACGAAGCCCGGCTGCAGGAGACGCCGCTTGTGATGGCGCTTCTTCGGCCACGGGTCGGGAAAGAACACATGCACCCGGTGGAGGCTGCCGTCGGGGATCATCTGCGCGACGACCTCGACGGCGTCGTGCTGGATGACGCGCAGGTTGGTGAGATCGCGCGCCTGCGCGATGGCGCATAGCAACGCGCCCACGCCCGGCGCATGCACTTCGACGCCGAGGAAATCGGTGGCGGGCTGTTCGTGCGCGATGGCGACCGTCGTTTCGCCCATGCCGCAGCCGATCTCGAGCACGACCGGCGCACGCCGGCCGAACAGCTCGCCGAAGTCGAGCGGCCGCGGCGCGTAGTCGACGCCGAAGCGCGGCCAGAGCGCGGCCAGCGCATGCGCGCTGTGCGGGCGACATGCGACCCTGGCGCAGCACGAAGCTGCGCACGGAGCGATGCGGCCGCGATCGTTGGTGGCGGCGCCGCCGCGGAATCGCGCAGCGTCGGGCGGATCAGGGCTGCGCAACGCGGCCCCACCCGGGCTCGTCCAGGCGCCGCTCGAGCGTACGCCCCGAGCTCTCGGCCGCACGTGTGTACTCGAGCTCGAGCGTGTCGGCGGATTTCCACCGCACGCTCGCGTCGCTCCACGGCTCGGGCGGCGTCCACAACGCCTCCTTGCGCACGCCGTCGCGCGTCACGCGCCAGACCGCGAGCTGGTTGCTGCAGTTCTGCGGAGCAGAAGTCGGCGGTGGCGATGCGCTGGCGGTCCGGTGCGAGCTTCGGTTCGGCCGGCACCTCGAAGCTGCGCCCGGTCGCGCGCTGCAGCAGCACGAATGACGCGTCGTCGCCCTGCGTCGCGTAGATGACGGCCATGTTCACGCTGTCGAGGTAATCCCACAGCGCGTACGAGCGGCCGCCGTCGGGCGCCATGCTGTCCTTGAAGGTCGCCTCGCCGCTCGGATAGAGCGTGACGCGGAGGGTGTCGCCGTCGCGCGTCGCGAGACTGGGCAGGCGCTTCAACTGCACTTCCTCGACCCGCCGGCCGCAATGCGCGAGGCCCTCGGCGCCGTCGCACGCGCTGGCGACCTCCTGCGGCGTGAGCGCCACGGCGCCCGCGGGCGCGACGTGCAATGCGAGGAGAAGCGCCGCGACGGCGAAGCGCGCGGCGCGGTCGGGCGCGCGCATCCTCAGGAGCGGGCGATCAGCCCGGCCGTGGGGGAGCTGGGGCTGCCCTCGTAGAGCTTTCGCGGCATCCGGCCGGCGAGGAAGGCCTCGCGGCCGGCCTCGACGGCGAGACGCATCGCGCGCGCCATGCGCACCGGGTCTTTCGCCAGCGCGATCGCCGTGTTCATCAGCACGCCGGCGCAGCCGAGCTCCATGGCGATGGCCGCGTCCGAGGCCGTGCCCACGCCGGCGTCGACGAGCACCGGCACCTTCGCCTGATCGATGATGAGGCGCAGGTTCCAGGGATTGAGGATGCCCATGCCCGAACCGATGAGCGAAGCGAGGGGCATGATGGCGACGCAGCCGATCGCCTCGAGCTCGCGCGCGGCGATCGGATCGTCCGACGTGTACACCATCACGTCGAAGTCGTCGCGCACCAGCACCTCGGCGGCCTTCAGCGTCTCGCGCACGTTCGGGAACAGCGTCTGCTGATCGCCGAGCACCTCGAGCTTCACCAGGCGATGTCCGTCCAGGAGCTCCCGCGCGAGCCGCAGCGTGCGAATGGCTTCCTCCGCGGTGTAGCAGCCGGCGGTGTTCGGGCAGGTACGTGAACTCGCGCGGCGGCAGGGCATCGAGGAGCGACGGCGCGTTCGCATCCTGGCCGATGTTCGTGCGCCGGATCGCCACCGTGACGATCTCGGCGCCCGATGCGACCACCGCATCGCGGGTCTGCGCGAAATCGCGGTACTTGCCGGTGCCGACGAGAAGGCGCGAATGGTAGGTGCGCCCGGCGATGACGAGTGCGTCGGCGGGCGTGGTTTCGGCGGAGGTGTGCGGGGCGTTCATGGGCGCATTTTACGCCCGCGCGACTCAGCCGCCGCCGACGGCGGCGACCACCTCGAGGCGGTCGCCGTCATGAAGCACGGTGGCGGCATGGCGGCTCCGCGGCACGATGTCGCCGTTGAGCTCGACGGCGATGCGCTTGCCGGCGAGGGCGAGCTGGACGACCAGGTCGGCCACGGTGGCGGTGTGGCCGATGGCCAGTGGCGCTCCGTTGACGACCACGTGCAGGGCCGGTGCGGTGACTGTTGTCTCGGGCATGCGACGATCGTATCACCGCGGCGGCGCCGGCGACGCCCGTCCATGGCGCGGCGGGGCGCGGTCGGCTTCGGCCGCGAATGCATGCGCTGCCGGCGATGGAACACGCGTTCGTCCGGGGGCAGGGTTCGTGCTGTCGCCCGCGCGCTCAGGAGCGATAGGCGCGCATGGCGCGGCGCAGGAAGCGCAGCTGCCGCGCGAACCGGGAGCATGCGTTGCAGACGGCGAGATGCAGCCGCAGGCGCAGTCGCTCGCGCCGCGTGAGCGGGACGTCCTGCATCTGCGACAGGAGCCGTGTCGCCTCCCTGCAAGTGACCATGTGCGTTAGCCGGCGCAGGAACATGTTTTCGAAACGCTCAGCGCCCGGCCGGCACGGCGAACCAGTTCTGCTCGAGGCACATCCGCAGTGCGACCCTTGCGCGATAGAGGATCACCCAGAGGTTATTCGCGGTGATCGCCAGTTCCTTACAGATTTCGTCGGTCTCGAGCTCCAGCACCTCCCGCATCACGAACACGCGGGCCGTCGCGGGCGGAAGCTTCTCGAGGCAGAGATCCATCACGTCGAAGAACTCCCGCTGCTCGAGCGCCGCATCCGGGTTGCCCCAGGCGTTCGGCGGCACGTCCCAGCCGCCATCCTCGCGAAACAGCGCCATCGAGCTCGTCGACGTCGAGCTCGCCACCCATCGCGGCGAATGCGGCCGCCGGGACCGCGTCGCGCTGCCTGCGCCGTATGGCATCGACGATCTTGTGCTTGAGGATGCCCGTGAGCCACGTGCGCAGGCTCGACTTGCCCGAGAAGCCGCTTCCGGCGAGTGCGGCAAGGAGCGTTTCCTGCACCACGTCTTCCGCAGCGTCGGTGTCGCGCAACTGAAGGTGCGCGACACGGAAGAGATACGTGCGGTGACGCTCGAGCTCTGCGGAGAAGTCGGCGTGCGGCATGGACGGGTAGGGGCGCGCGAGCGGGCATGATAAGGCACAGGCCGCAGCCGCGCTCGCGTCACCGTCTACAGGCACCGGCGACGCGCGGCGGAAACATGCGACGCCCGCTGTGTGGACTGCAACGCCGTGCGTTCTCGCGATTCTCTGCGGCTCGTGCCCGCAGCGGCAACCGCGCGTTCCGCGCGTGCGAGCGTGATGTGCCCAGTGCAGCGAAGACAGGTGCTCGTCACACAGTAGGCCGCATCCTACAAAAAATCGTGGGCCCAGACGACATAACCGCCTTGGCCGGAAGCGCAATCTTCGCACTGGCAGGAGAGAGCACCGGGGGTGGGGGTGTTCTCGAACGGGTGATCAGTGGGGTCTGGTTGCCGTCCGCGTGTTCTCCCCTGCCACTCCAAATTGTTGCGGTTCCGGGCCTCAAGCACGTAGCCGTCGGATTCAACGTGCCGTCGCACGACGGTCGAAGGGAGCAGATCGTGGAGAAGCAAACCGAACAACTTGACACGTTGAACGTCGCGCAGGCGACCGAAGGCCACGCCGTCGCGGCACAGCCGATCAGGATCATGGGCTTCGTCGACGGGGACGTGATCCCGCCGGCGTGCTACGACAAGCCGTACGCGCTCGATCCGGGCAAGGACGACAGCAAGGCGTACGACGTGCTGCGCGAAGTCATGACGCGCACCCGCAAGGTCGGGCTTGCGTCCGTGGTTATCGAGAAGAAGCAGGCGCTCGCGGCAGTCATTCCGATCGGCCGCACATTGGTGCTCAACGTGCTGCGCTTCGCGAGCCAACTCGTTCCGGGCAAGCGCAATGCCGCGACGCGCTCCGCCGTGTCAAGCGAGCCCCGGCGCGCCGCGGCGCAGCTCGCGCAGAACGATGCGCCGCGCCGCCGTCCGCTCGTCGCCGTCGAAGCGCCGAAGACTGCGGCGCGCATGTCGCCCGTGCGCAAGCACGGCGAGGTGATCGACCTCGCGACGCGCCGCTCGAGCAAGCGTGCGCAGACCCGTCCCGCGAAGACGGTACGTGCGCGCGCCGCGACGGGCTCGGTGGCCACACTCCATCAGCTGCGGCGCAAGAACGCCCGCAACGCCGTGGAGCGCCAGCTCGCCTGAGCGGGCTCCAATCCATCACCGCTACAGCTCGGGGGCGCCACCCACTGGTCATTCGGCCTTTCGGGGTTGCGCCCCCTGTGCACTCCCCAGAAAGGACAGCCATGCCATCGCGCCAAACCGAGGAAACGGGAGGCGACGCGCTCTCGCTGCTGCGCGCCGACCACGCCAGGGTGATCGACCTGTTCGATCAGTTCGAGCAGATGAAGGACGACGTCGACGAGCAGGAGAAAGATGCCCTGGTCGCTCGCATCTGCGGCGAGCTCATCGTGCACACGGCGATCGAGGAGGAGATCTTCTATCCCGCCGCCCGCGAGGCGATCGACGACGACGATCTCTTCGACGAGGCCACGGTCGAGCACGCGTCAGCCAAGGACCTCATCGCCCAGCTCGGCGAGATGGAACCGGGCGACGAGCTCTACGACGCCAAGGTCAAGGTCCTCGGCGAGTACGTCAAGCATCACATCGACGAGGAGCAGAACGAGCTCTTCCCGCAACTCGAGAATGCGGAGCTCGATCTCGACGAGCTCGGCGTGCGCCTGGCGCAGCGCAAGCAGGAGCTCATGGACGAGATCGGTCTTGCGGATCTCGACGAGCTGATCCCGCAGGACGGCGACGGCAGCAACCGCGGCGAGGTGCGCGCGCGCTGAACCGCCGACAGCGCGCCGCAATGGAAACGCCCCATCCGCGGATGGGGCGTTTCGTTGTTGCCGGGCGGCATCCCTGCGCCGGCAGCGGGCAGCTGCAGGCCGCAGCCGCGCGTCAGCGCGCCGAAAGATGCGACATCGATCGCCACAAGCGACGCATCGCGGCGACCTTGAGATGCCACTCCCATGGCATGAACGAATGGACGTAGGCCATCGAGAGCACGAATCCGCCCGCGCTGCCGCCCATGATGATCAGGGCCAGCAAGGGAAACGGGTAAGGCGCATCCGTGACCCACAATGCGAGTCCCGCGATGGCAGTGAGGAAGAAGAATCGTGGCATGGCGCTCATGGTGAGCAGAGTGCACGGCGCGCCGCGCCTGCCGAATCAGCGAGCGCCTGAATGCGTTGTAAGCGCGGGACTACCCGGCCGGCTGCGGCTCCAGCACCGGCAGCGTGACCACGATCGCGGTGCCCGACCCCGGCCGGCCGTCCACCAGCACCTCGCCGCCGAGGCCGTGCACGCGCTCGCGAATCGAGATGAGCCCGTGCGACGTGGGGTGGTGCTGCTTGGCGGGGTCCATGCCGACGCCGTCGTCGCGCACCTGCAGGCGCCACAGCATGTCGTCGCGCACGAGATCGACCTCGACCTTCTTGGCGTGCGCATACTTGGCGATGTTCGTCAGCGCTTCCTGCACGATGCGATAAAGCGCGACGGATTGCTCCGGCGTCGGCTGCTCGTCACCGTCGGGACACGTCGCGTGGCACGCGCACCCGGTGCGCTTGGCGAATTCGTCGCACTGCCAGCGCAGCGCGGCGCAGATGCCCAGGTTGTCCAGCAGCGTGGGCCGCAGGTCCTCGATGATCCGTCGCTTCACCGCGATGGCATCGTCGAGCGCCGCGCTGATGCGCGCGAGGCGCGGCGCGATCGCCGCGTCGTTCTTGAGGCGATCGGAGATGAGCTGCAGGTCGATCTTCGCCGCGGTCAGCGTGCCGCCGAGCTCGTCGTGCAACTCGCGCGCGACACGCTTCTTCTCGTCCTCGCGCACGTTTTCCTGGAACCGCGAAAGCTCGGTGAGCTGCGCCGTGCGCTCGCGCACCTGCGCCTCGAGCGTCGCGCCGCGCGCCTGCAACGCCTGACGCTCGCGGCGATGCCGTCGCAGGTCGCCCCAGAGGAAAAGCGCGCCCAGCGTCACGAGCAGGAGGTTGAGCGACGCTTCGGCGAAGAAGCCGAGACGGATGGCGCGCTGATGCGACGCGAGCCCGCCGATGCGGTCGGTGCGCACGCGCGACTCCTCGCTCACCATGCCGTCGAGCGCGGCGCGCAGCGTGTCCATCGTGAGCTTGCCCGCGTGGGTCATGACGATCTCCTGCGCCGCCTCGTACCCGCCGGTGCGGCGCGCTTCGAGCGTGGCCTCGATCTGCTGGAACTCCTCCTGGACGAGACGCCTGATGGTGCCGAGCTGACTCGCCTGCACGGCGTTGTCGCCGACGAGCGCCTGCAGCCCGTCGAGGTCGCCGGCGATGCGCTGCTGCGCCTGGCGGTAGGGGAGGAGATATGCGGCGTCACCGGTGATGAGGAAGCCGCGCTGCCCGGTCTCCGCGTCCAGGAGATCGGTGCGCACGCGCTCGATCGCGTGCGTCACGCTCTGCGTCTGCACCACGCCGTTCGACGAAAGCTCGAGGTTGCGAAAGCCTCGCTCGGCCACCGACAGCGCGCCGAGATTGAACAGTGCAGCGAGTCCGAGGACGACGAAGCCGAGCTGCGCGGATACGCGTTTCAACGATCGGGAAGGGGGCTGAGATTCGGTGCTGGGGTGCATTTCGGAGGGTCTCTGCGCTGTAGGACGATTCCTACAAGGCCGGCGGAGTTTTGCTACAGGGTTTTCGTCCGGCATCCTACTTCAATCCCAAGTCGGTGACTCCATGATGCGTGCACATGCCGCCACGGGCGACATTGAACAACTAATTAGGAGCGAACATGGAAGTCCTTCGCTGCACTGACGATGCATTCGCCCATGAGCCCTTCAACGCCACGGAAGGTGGCTCCGAGGATGGTGTCGTGATCGCCACGTTCCCGCGTCCTGCGACGCGCGGCGTGCGCGGTCTCGTCCGTAATCGACCCGAGGTCATCCCGGGCAACGAACTCTCCGGCATGGTCGGCGAGTCGCCGGTGATGAACTCGGTATTCAACCAGATCCGTCTCGTCGCCCGCGCCGACGTGACCGTCATGATCATCGGCGAATCGGGAACCGGCAAGGAAGTCGCCGCCAACGCGATCCACTCGCTGTCCGACCGCCGTCGCGGGCCGTTCCTCGCCGTCAACTGCGGCGCGATCCCGGCCAATCTCGCCGAGGCCGAGTTGTTCGGTTACGAGAAGGGTTCGTTCACGGGTGCGCAGCGGCAGCACATCGGCCACTTCGAGCGGGCGAGCGGCGGTACGCTGTTCCTCGACGAAGTCACCGAGATGCCGATGGAGCTGCAGGTCAAGCTTCTGCGCGTGCTGGAGACCGGCCGCTTCGTGCGCGTCGGCGGCAGCGAGGAGATCGACGTCGACGTGCGCCTCATCACGGCGACGAACCGCGACCCGTATCAGGCGGTGCGCGACGGACGCCTGCGCGAGGACCTGCTGTATCGCCTCGCGGTGTTCCCGCTGAACCTGCCCGCGCTGCGTGAGCGCGGCGACGATATCGTGCGCCTGGCCGAGTTCTTCCTCGATAAGCTCAACACGAAGTACTCGGCAACGAAGCGCTTCAGCCCGGTCGCGCTGGCACAGATGCGCGCCCACCACTGGCCAGGCAACGTGCGCGAGCTGCGCAATTGCGTGGAACGGAGCTTCATTCTCTCGGACAACGAGATCCAGCTCGAGATCACGCGACCCGCGCCCACCGCCGGTCCGCGCGTGGGGTCCGACGGCTGCGTGCGCGTGCCGCTAGGCTCGACGGTGGCCGATGCCGAGCGCGAGATGATCCTCGCGACCATCGATCACTGCGGCGGCAACAAGCGCAAGGCCGCCGACGTCCTCGGCATCAGTGTCAAGACGGTCTACAACAAGCTTGCCGAATACGGCATGACCGACGGCTCGCTGCGGCTTGCCGCGGCCAACTGATCGGCCGTAGCGGAGCGACTCCGGGATTCCGAGCATGTGGCGCCCGGTGGCGAATCCGGTCGCGGGAGACGCTCCCGGGACCGGATTGCTGCTGGTAGTCCTGCTGGCGGTGCTCGTCTGGCAGCTTTGCTGACCAGGGCATCGGGGCTAGAATCGGGGCGCCGCTGCCACAAACCGACCGGGACACGCTGGTGAACGCCAAACCTAGAATTCTAATCGCGGACGACCACGCCCTGTTCCGCGCGGGCGTGAGGTCGCTCCTCGAAGCACAGACGGACTGGGACGTTGCAGGCGAAGCCGCCACGGGCGACGAAGCCCTGCGGCGCATGCGTGCCGAGCACTGGGATGCCGTCCTGCTCGACATCTCCCTGCCGGACCGCACCGGCATCGACATCCTGCGGCAGATCCGGCCGCACAAGCCGACGCTGCCGATCCTGATCCTCTCCATGTATCCCGAGCAGCAGTACGCCGTGAACCTGCTGCGCGCAGGCGCGAGCGGCTACCTCACCAAGGATGCCGTGCCCGAGCAGGTCATCGTCGCGGTGCGCACGCTCCTCGCCGGCCGCAAGTACATCAGCAACGAGGTGGCGCAGCTTCTCGCCGGCGATGTCGACGGCGACGGCCGCCCGCTGCATTCCGCGCTCTCGGAGCGTGAATTCCAGATCTTCTGCAAGCTCGCGTCGGGCAAGTCCGTCGGCGACATCGCGGAGGAGCTGCATCTTTCCAACAAGACGGTGAGCACGTACCGGACGCGCGTCCTCGAGAAGATGAATCTCGCGAGCAACGCCGACCTGACCTACTACGCCATCAAGAACGGCCTGATCCAGTAGCGCCGTGGAAGGCCAGGGCACAACGGCGAACGTGGCGCAGCCGAGCGCCGCCGCAGGACAGAAGCCGCCACTCAGGGTTTTCCTGGTGGAGGATTCCGTGTCCGTGCGCGAGCGGCTCATGGATTTCCTGTCGGAGCCCGGCGAGGTCGAGATCGTCGGCTATGCCGAGACCGAGGCCGCGTCGGTGGCGCGGCTCGCGCAGGAGCGCGTGGACGTGGCCATCGTCGATCTCAACCTCAAGGCCGGCAGCGGCTTTGGCGTCATCTCCGCGCTGCGCTCCCAGTATCCGAGCGCGCCGCCCACGATCGTCGTCCTCACCAACTACGCGTTCCCGGAATACGAAGTCGCCTGCCGCGAGCGCGGCGCCGATTTCTTCTTCGACAAGTCGACCCAGTTCGGGTCGGTGAAGACGCTGCTCTCGGATCTGCGCCAGCGCATGTGACGCGAGCCGCAGCGGCGCCTGCGGCCCTGTGGCGCAGGCGCACGCTTGGCAAGCGCGTTGTGCGGGTGTACTTTTTTCCGCCCCGGTAGCACGAAGTACCTCGCGGTGCGCCGCGCGCAACCGCGAGGTGGCCGGCAAACCGTCGTTCGCGCGCAGAGTTATCGCCCTGCGCCGCCTGCGTGCGGCAATGGCACGAACCCTGCTCGACGATGCAGGCGCGCGGCGGCGGCGGCGGGTCCGGTCGCCCATGCCAGGCAGGGGTGTTGTCCATGTTGCGTTACGCAGCGATCTTCTTCGTAATCGCCCTCGTGGCCGCGCTGTTCGGCTTCGGGGGCATCGCCGCAGGTGCCGCGGAGATCGCGAAGGTCCTGTTCTACCTGTTCCTCATGCTGTTCATCGCCAGCCTGGCTTACGGGCTGATCGCGCGCAAGTGAATCAACGACAACCACACACGGAGCGAATGACCATGGCAAACAACATGAACGCGGGCACGATGGGCGACGACGCCCGGCGACTCGGCGACGAGGCCTCGCAACTCGCGCAGGATGCCGCCGACACGCTGGAGACGACGCGCGACAACCTCATGGGCGAGTTCCGCAACCTGATCGCCGAAGGCGAAAGCCTCCTGCGCGCGACCTCCAACCTGTCGGGCGAGGCGCTTGCGACTGCGCGCGAGAAATTCCGCTCGCAGCTCGCCACCGCGAAGTCGCGAGCGAGCGACTACACCGCGGCCGCCCGTGCCCGCGGCCGCGAGGCGGCCGTGATGGCGGACGACTACGTGCACGACAATCCGTGGGCCGCGATCGGCGTGGCAGCCGGCGTCGGCTTCCTCATCGGCGCGCTGATGAGCCGGCGGTCGTGAACGAGAGCCTCGACGACACGGTGCGGGCGTCATCGCCCGCGGAAGGCGGCCTGCTCGCGCGGGCGCGACGTTTCTCCGGCGCGCTGCTGGAGCACGTCGCCACGCGCGGCGAGCTGCTCGCGGTGGAGATCGGCGAGGAGAAGGAGCGGCTCATCCATGCGCTGATCGCCGCGGGCCTGCTGTTGCTGTGCGCGGGCATGGTGCTGGTGTTCGCCGGCGTGCTCGCGCTGGTGCTGGCGTGGGACTCGGAGTATCGCAACGTCGTTGCGTGGCTGATTCCGGTGGCGTTCCTCGCGATCGGCATCGGCTCGTGGCTGTGGCTGAAGAGCCTCATCGGCCGCAAGACGGCGCTGTTCCGCGACAGCCTGCGCGATCTGCGGCAGGACGCGCAAGCGTTGCGGCAGCTGACATGGCAACCCCCGTCAAGCCACGCAAGGAGCCGCTTTTCGAGCGCCGTGCGCGCGTCGAGAGGAAGCTCGAGCAGCAGCGCCTCGAGCTCGCTGCGGCCTGGAATGCGCTCGAGCGACAGGCCTACGTGCAGGAGCGGCGGATCAGCGGCTTCACGCGGGGCTTTCGCGCGGTGCTGCCGCTCGGCGCGCTGGGCGGTGCCGTGTGGCTTCTGCGCCGGTACGGCCCTGCGCGCCTCGTGCGTCCCGCCATGTTCGGGCTCGCGATATGGAAGTACTTCCGCAGATTCACCGATCTCCGACTGGCGTACAGAAGAGGAACGTCATGAACGCGCAACCGCAAGTGCCATCGCAGCAAGCGCAAAGGCAGGAGCCCAGCCCCCGCGGCCGCAGGGCAGCACGCCTTTCATCAGTGACGTGCGGACCCTGCGCGAGCGGGCGCGTCGCCACATCGAGGAGGGTGCCGTGACCGAGGGCTACGGCGCGAACCGCGACGTGGTGCTGAAGCTCCTCAACGAAGCGCTCGCGACCGAGCTCGTGTGCGTGCTGCGCTACAAGCGGCACTACTACATGGCCGAGGGGCCGCAGTCGGACGCGGCCGCGGCGGAGTTCCTCGAGCACGCGCAGCAGGAGCAGGAGCACGCCGACCAGATTGCGGCGCGCATCGTGCAGCTCGGGGGCGAGCCCGATTTCGCCCCGGATACGCTGACGGCGCGCAGCCACGCCGAGTACGTTCCGGGCAAGGACCTCGTCGACATGATCAAGGAGGACCTCGTCGCCGAGCGCATCGCCATCGACAGCTATCGCGAGATGGTCGCGTTCATCGGCGAAGGCGATTCGACGACCCGCCGCATGCTCGAGGACATCCTCGCCGTCGAGGAAGAGCACGCCGACGATCTTGCCAGCCTGCTCGCCGCGGATACGTCACTCGCGCGCGCCGCGCGGGGATGACCCGCTCCGGCGACCCCGGGGCTAGTGGCGCGGGGGCCGCCGGCAGCACCGCCGCGGTGATCGACGTCGCCGCGCCGGCGGCGGAGCCGACCGCACCGTCCGCGGCAGGAGCGCCCGGAAGCCGACGCCAGCACGACGGCCGCCGCGAGCGCCGCAGCCGCGGCCGCCGTCGAGGCGGTTGCCGCATCCGTTCCGCGGCGCGCGTCGGCGCAGGCTGCGCGGATCGCGACGATCATGCTTGCCGTGATCGCCGGGGGCGTGGTGCTGTCGCTCGGGCGCGAGGTGTTCTTGCCGATCGTCGCCGCGGCGCTGCTGTCCATGCTGCTGTCGCCGATCGTCGCGCAGTTCGAGCGACTGCGGTTGCCGCGCATCGTGGCTTCGCTCCTCGTGATCCTCGGGGTCGTCGGCCTCCTGTTCCTGGCGATCGATGCGCTGCTGGAACCGCTCGCACGAGCGCTGGACCAGCTCCCCGCGATGGAAGGTCTCGTGCGCCGCACGCTGCGCGTCGCGCGCTACACGATGGGCGCGCCGTTCGCGGAATGGGTCGCCGCCCGCCTCGACGAGTGGACCGCGGCCGGCAAGAACGCCGCCTCGGCCGTGCTCTTCAGCCGCCTCCTCACCGCGTCCCTCGGCGCGGCGACGGTGCTCGTGCTCGCGTTCTTCCTGCTCGCCAGCGGCGATCTCTTCCTGCAGAAGCTCATCCGCGTCATCCCGCGCATCCGCGACAAGGTCAATGCGCTGAAGATCGTGCGGACCGTGCAGGAGGAGGTGAGCCGCTACCTGCTCACGGTCACCATGATCAACGCCGGGCTCGGCATCGTGGTCGGCACCGTGTGCTGGTACCTCGGCCTGCCGAACGCGATCCTCTGGGGCACGATGGTCGGCGTGCTGAACTTCATCCCGTACATCGGGCCGTTCGTGAGCCTGTGCCTGCTCACGACGGCGTCGGCCGCGCACTTCTCGACCCTCGCGCGACATCCTGCTCGTCCCGGTCGCCTTCTCCGGGATCACGATCGTCGAGGGACAGCTCCTCACGCCGATGATCGTCGGCCGTCGCGTCGAGCTCAACCCGGTCGTCGTCTTCGTCGGGCTGCTGCTGTGGTACTGGCTATGGGGCATCCCCGGGATGATCGTGGCGATCCCGATCCTCATCATCGCCAAGGTGTGGGCGCAGCACACCGAAGCGATGGCCGGCTGGGCCGAGTTTCTCGGCCCCTGACCGGAGGCGGTGACGTGCCCGGCGAGGGCGTTGGCGCGGTACCGCGCGACTGCTCGGCCGCGCATGCCGGCGCTGGATCGAGGACGGCGCGAGCCGGCAGGGCGCGGCCATCGCGTTCTACGCCACGCTGAGCCTTGCGCCCTTCCTGCTGGTCCTCGCCGCCGTCGCGGCATTCTTCCTCGGTCCGGAAGCAGCGCGCGGCTACATCGTCGATCAGAGCGGCGCCCTCGTCGGCACCGAGGGCGGTGCTCTGCTCAAGGGGATGCTCGGCGCGGGCGGCTCGGCGCAGGCGAAGGGCTGGGCGGCCGCCATCGGGCTCGTGAGCACGCTTGCGGGCGCCACGGCCGGATTCGCGGAGCTGCAGACCACGCTCAATCGCGTGTTCCGCATTCCGGAGCGCCGGGGCATGCGCGCGACGCCTCACGTCGCGGCTGTGGTCGCTGCTGCTGGTGGTCGGCGTCGGCGTGCTCCTGGTCGCTTCCCTCGCCGTGACCGCGTTCGTGAGTCGCAGCCTCGACTGGTTCGAGGGACCGGCGCGCGTCACCAAATGGGCGACGCTGGCGGCCAACGAAGGCATCACTCTCGGCATCGCGACGGTGCTCTTCGGTCTCGTGCTCAAGGTGCTGCCCGATCGCGCGCGTGCCTTGGCGGCTGGCGATCGGCGGCGGGTTCCTGACCGCGGTCCTGTTCCAGATCGCGAAGTTCGCGATCGGGTGGTACATCGGCCGCGCGACGCCGGGGGCTGCGTATGGCACCGCGGCGGCGCTGGTCGTGCTGATGCTGTGGATCTACTTTTCGGCGCAGGTCTTCCTGCTCGGCGCCGAATTCACGGCGGTGTCACTCGAGGCGCAGGAGGACGCGACACGCATCGCGGCCCAGGCGCCGACGGCGGACGAACCCGACGCGCGCTGGACGACGACGCAATGAAAAGGGGCGCGAACCGCGCCCCTTGCCGTGGCAATGCGTGGCCGCGTTACATCCGGAACACGCGGTTGCCTTCGATCCGCACGCGATCGCCCACACGCAGGTTGAGATCGTTGGAATTGTCGAGCTGCATGAGCGAGCCGGAGTCGGTGCGCACCGTGATGCGATAGCGGCTGCCTTCGACGCGATTCTGCTTCTCCACCTCGTTGCCGACCACCGCGCCGCCCACTGCGCCGGCGATGGTCGCCGCCGTGTTGCCGCTTCCGCTGCCGAACTGGTGGCCGATCACGCCGCCGGCAATGCCGCCGAGCAGCGCGCCCACGCCGACCGGGCCGGAGCCGTCACTGCGGAAGATGTCGATGTTCTCGACGACGCCGTACTGCACGCGCGGGGCGACGGTCGTCGTCGGGCCGTAGTAGCGGGTACGGCGCGCAGGCGCCGAGAACCAGGGCGCTGCCAAGCAGCGCGGCCGGAAGGAGATGTCGACGTAGGCTCATTTGGAGTCCTTGGGATACGAGTTGGGGGTGGACACCGCTTCGTTGCCGCGGGGCGCGTCGGGCGATCCGCGCGGGATCTGCTCGTCGCCACGCTTTGCAAACGCATCAGAGCTGTAATTGTTGACCTGACCTTCGAGCGGTTGCGCGTTGTCGCGTTCGCCCTTGGTGAGAGCGCTGTGCGCGCCCTCGGTGCCGCTGCTTTGCGGCGCCTCGACCGCGGCGCTCTGCGGCGGCAGGGATGGGTCCCCGGCAGGCACCTGCGCCGGCTGGGCGGTGGTCACCGCGGCGGCCGTGGCCGGCGGCACGTCGCGCGCAGAGCTGACCGGCGCGCTGGTGTTGCGCTCCTGCTGGCAGGCCGCGAGTCCGGCGACGGCACAGAGTGCGACGATGAGGCGCATGCGTTGTGAAGTAGTCATGTCGGTCCCTTGTTGTAGTTTGTCACCAGTTCCAGTCGTCGCTCGAGTGCCAGCGTTCCTCGGGGGCGGCGATCGCGAGCGCGACCACCGCGCCCGCGCCGAGCAGCAGGAAGCCGACCAGCACGGCCATGATCCGGCCGACCGGCGTCGGGCCCGCTCCCACGACGATCAGCGCACCGATGGCCGCAAGCGCCGTGGCGATCGCCGCAGCGATCCAGACGAACTGCGGCGGCGCGTGATATGTCCTGCGAGGCAACATGGCGGGGCTCTCCTTATCCGCAACGATGATAAGGACGCGCGCGCGCCCACGGCATAAGACGCCGGCTCGAACCCCTGTAGGCGGGCGCTTACATCACTGCTGATAACGCGCCTTGGCTTCGCTGAGGCACGCCGTCTTCTCGGCGCCTGCCAGGGCGTCGCAGCGCTCTGCGGCCACCTTGTATGCGGCCTTGCGTTTCTCGTCCGCCGCATCGTGCTGCGCATCGGCGATGCGCGCCTGGGCCTTCGCATCGGCCTGCGCGCGTTGCGCCGCGGCCTTCGCCTCGGCCATGCACACGTCCTGCTCGTTGCCGCGCTTGACCCGGCAGTGCGCCTTCGCGGCGTCGTAATCGGCATTCGCGATCTGCAGGCGCGCGTCTCGCCGGGCCTTGTCGGTGTTCTTGTACGCCGCATCCGCCTCGGCCTTCGCCCGCTTCTCCGCCGCCTTGGCATCGGCCACGCACACGTCGCGCTCGGGCCCACGGGCGACGGTGTCACAGCGCGCCACCGCCGCCTTGTAGTTCGCGGTGGCGCGGTCCTTGGCTGCGTTGTACTCGGCGCCGGTCATGCCGGCAGCGATGGCGATGGTCGGCACCGCGAGGCCCAGCACCAGCGCATCGAGCAGGCGCTCGGGGCGCGTCCAGAAGTGCTTCATGGTTCCTCCTAGAGGCTGGACGAGCCGCCCGTGCTGCGGCCCCTGCCCACGGCCGTGGGCGCGTCGGGGTCCCAGTCGGCGTTGCGCGTTTCGAAATCGCTGATCTGCCGCTCGGCCTCGTCCTTCGTGACGCCGTAGACCTCCTGCACGCGCCCGGCGAGCTGCTCGCGCTTGCCACCGATGATGTCGAGCTGATCGTCGGTGAGCTTGCCCCATTGCTCCTTCACCTTGCCCTTGAACTGCTTCCAGTTGCCTTCCACGCGATCCCAGTTCATGCCTGCTCCCTCGGTTGGCCTGCGATACCCTGCGCCATGCATTGCACGTGCCACCCGCGCGCCGTTGGCAGCCGTGGCACGCCGGACAATGGCCCCGGCGGAAAAAAGCGCGCGCTCGGGCCAGCCTTTTTCCGCTTGCGCGGTCGGCACGATTGCTGCAACGCGAGGTGCGTGCCGGTCGTCGGCAACGCATGGGAGAACGAAGATGGTGAAGGGATTGTTGATGCTGGGCGTCGGGGCGGCTGCAGTCGGGCTGGCGCGGTTCTGTTCCACCGCCATCCGCGAGGAGCGGCAACGGCGCAATGGATTGCACGAGTCGCACGAGACGCACTCGATGGGAAGGCGAGGGCGGCAATCCGGTCATGCCGCAATCGGCGTTCGGCGACGTCGGCGGCGCGATCTAGCGAAATTTCGCGCTCTGCCGGGAACAAATTGCACCGCCACGCGAGTGCGTGGCGGATGCGGGCAATCGACATGGCGCCGAAATGTAGGACGCCGGGAGACGCGTCGATCAGCGTCGCGCTGATCGAGCTTCCCGTCGCGCGCGTCTACGATGCCCGGTCGAGGATGCGTGCCGGCCCGGCGCCGGCAGCGTTCCGCCGCCCGTGCGGCCCACCCACCAAGGAGCACACGATGACCAAGGACAACAAGGAATACGGCGAGGGCAACTACAAGGCCACGCGCGATTACAACGAACGGACCAAGCGTTTCATCGAGTCGGGCCAGGTGGAGGAAGCTGCCCAGAACGCAGCGCCGCAAGGATGCGGGGGAAGCCGCGGAGATGAAGGACGCCGAGCAGATCGGTCGCAGCCACGCGAAGGAAGAGGATCCGGCGCTGCTCAAGGGCAAGCGTCGTCCGGCCGATACCGGACGCTCCTCCTGAGGCCCGGGTGGCCGGACAGCGCGATCGCGTGTCCGGCCAGTCGGCCATCTTTACAGGTCCCTTTCGAAACGCGTGCGCCGCGCACTCTAAGGGTGCGTCGGCATTGAACAATTCTCCAATGGCACGCCTCTTGCGCAGTACCGTGCGCTGTTGAGTGCCGCTGGTAGCCCGGATCACGCACACGCTGCACGCGTCGTGCGAGCGAACCGCGCCCGAAGGCTCTCGGCATCACGACTGAAAGCCACAGGGACGCGCGATGGATGTATCGGCTTGGTGGGTGGTGGGCGCATTCGTGGTCGGCGGTTACGCCGGCGCACTGCTCGTCGCGTTGATCACGATGGCCGCCAGCGATGGCGAGAGCGGCTCGAGCGATGTCGGCGGCGGCGGGTGTTGCCACCAACGGCCGCTGGGGCCTGTAACCTCTCTCCGCGCCCGACCGACGTTTCCCGCATCGCCTTCGTCGACGCACGCAGCGCCGCGATGCGCGACCCGCGCTCGCTGCGCAGGAACCGTGCTGGTGTCGTACCGGTCCTATGGTCGGCGACGTCTTGCCGCCCGCCCGGCTCGCGCGGTATATACGCGGAAATGTTGCGCACTGATCCCCGGTTGTTCGGTACGGCACGCGAACCGCTGTGGTCGCTGCTGTATCGCTATTTCTTCTGGGACTGGCTGTTCCGGGACGTGAACCAGGGCGATCTCCTGAGGCGCAGCGCATCGTGGCGGCACAACCTGGCGATGCGTGGCTGCCTGCCCACCTACATGGGTCGCTGGCTGTTCTGCACCGCGGTCACCGCGCTCGCGGCGCAGGGCGCCGAGGCTGCCACCGGACCTTCCGTCGTCCCGGCGCTCTTCTACACGGGATCGGTGCTGGCGGTGCTGGTCTTCTGCATCGCCCTCGTGCTCTGGATGTTCCTAACGAAGCGCCAGCAGCTCTGACGCGGGTGACGCACGCATGCATGCGTGCACGCGTCCCGACGGCATCGTTCTTGCAAGCTCCATCGTCCGATCCGAGCGTGCACCGCCACCCCGGCGACTGCCGGGCACTTGGGAAGATGAAGAGGAGCGTGCGTATGGACGTGGGTGCGCAGCCGCCACCCGTGCGCGCCGATGCCGCGAAGGAAGCGGCCGAGGCGAGGGAAGCCGACGAGCGCAGCGCACCGGCCGGGTCGGTCGTCTACAAGGCAATCCTGAAGGAGGGCGAGGAGGAACTGGCGCGCTCCAGCTCCGGGCTGTTCTGGTCGGGCATCGCGGCCGGACTCGCGATGGGCATGTCGATGATCGCGCAAGGCCTGCTGCAGACCTATCTTCCGGATGCCCGGTGGCAGCCGCTGGTGGCGAAATTCGGCTACAGCGCGGGATTCCTGATCGTGGTGCTCGGGCGTCAGCAGCTCTTCACGGAAAACACGCTCACCCCGATTCTCCCGCTCCTGCAGCGCAAGCCGGGTGCCACGCCGCGCAACGTGCTGCGGCTATGGTCGGTGGTGCTGGTCGGCAATCTCCTCGGAGGGCTCGCCATCGCACTGGTCGCCGCGCACACGAGTGCCTTCGACATCCAAGTGCAACGCGCCTTCCGCGACATCGGCGCGAAAGCGATGGAGAATGGCTTCGGAACGGTGCTGCTGCGCGGGGTCTTCGCCGGATGGCTGATCGCGCTGATGGTATGGCTGCTTCCCGTTTGCGGAAACTGCACGCGTCTGGGTGATCATCATCATCACCTATCTCGTGGGTCTCGGCGAGTTCAGCCACATCATTGCAGGGTCCATCGAGACGTTCACGCTTGCGGCGATGGGCGGGGCACCGTGGAGCACCGTGCTCGGGGATTACGTGCTGCCAACGCTGATCGGCAACGTGCTGGGAGGAGTGACGCTCGTCGCCACGCTCAACCACGCGCAGGTCACCGCCGGCGGCGACGGCGCCGGACTGCAAGGGGGACTCGGTTCGGATCCTTGAGTCGCCGGGACGGCGGACGCGAGGTACGCCTTCTCGCGCGTTACTCGGCTTCACCTGCCATGCAGGCGAGTTCCTCGGCGATCTCGCGTTCCGCCTGGCCATAGCCGGCGGGCGGGATCTCCATGCGCCGGTAGTAGCCGCGGATCATTCGCGGGCCGCGGAAGACCTCTGCCGTGACGCAGCAGGACCCGTCGGTCTCGGGGACCGCGGCTGCTTCGATGCGCAGCCCATCGCGCTGCAAGGTAATCATCGTGTCCGTCCTGGCGGCTCTTGGCGAGGCTTACTTGTACCGCAGGTTTCGCTGCGCTGCGGTAGGCGCGTGTCGATGATTCGTGTCGGACGTCGCCTACAAGGTGCTCGAACCGGCAGCCTCAGCGCGCGGCCGAGGCGTACTACAATCCGGACGCATCCCGGCGACGCCGCCGGCGATCGGCCCCTGGAGAAATCGACCTCATGAAGAAATGGATCGCGCTGCTTGCGCTGTGCGTCGTTCCCGCTGTCTCCGCCGAGACCTGCCCCGACAAGAACATCCTGTACTGGCAGGCGTTTCCGCCGGGCGGCGAATCGGATCTTTCGGCCCGGCACCAGCAGGTCGTCCTCAAGAAGCACTGCGCGGCGATCGACACCGTCATCCAGTACAAGGCGGGTGCGGGCGGCGGCCTGATGTGGTCGCAGATGAACCAGCTGCCCGGCGATGGCTACAACGTGGTCGGCATCAACCTGCCGCACATCGTGTTCCAGCCCATCGAAGGGCCAGGTCCAGTACAAGACCGACGACGTGACACCGGTCTTCTGGTTCCACTACACGCCCGACGCGCTCGTGGTGCCCGAGTCGAGCCCGATCAAGACGTTCCAGGATTTCGTGAAGGCGGCCAAGGCGTCTCCCGAGAAGATCTCGCTCGGTGGATCGGGACTCAATTCCGCCAATCATGCGGCGCACGAGCGCCTCGATGCCGTGTTCGGCGTGAAGACGACCTACGTCCCGTTCAAGGGGACCGGCGACATGACCACGGCGATCATCGGCGGGCACGTCGATGGGGCGATGTCGTACACCGCGTTCGCGATCAACAACAAGAGCAAGGTGCGCGCACTCGCGGTCGCGATGGAGAAGCGCCATCCGCTGCTGCCGGACACACCCACGTTCCGTGAGCTCGGCGTCGACTGGGTCGATGGCGCCTACCGCGGGATCGGCGTGCCGAAGTCGACGCCGCCCGAAGCGCGCAAGCGGCTGTCGGAGCTCTTCGCATCGCTCAACAGCGATCCGGAAATGAAGGAGCTCGCCGCAAAGAGCGGGTTCGAGCTCATCAGCGTGGGCCTCGACCAGATGGATCCCTTCATGAAGGAGAAGATCAAGCTCTACACCGAGGGGGCGAAGCGCCTCAATCTCGGCAAGTAGCGCGCGCCGCGCCTTCACCCTCGCGCCACACGCGCTTCGCACACGGACTGGAGACGGAATGCGCCACCACAGGATCGCCGCGATCGGCGGCGACGGCATCGGCCCCGAGGTCATCGCGGCCGGGCTGGAGGTTCTCGATGTCGTCGCGCACCAGGATGGCGGCTTTCGCGTCGTGGTCGAGCACTTTCCGTGGAGCTCGGGTTACTACCTCGAGCACGGCACTTATATCCCCGAAGGCGGCCTCGAGCGGCTGCGCACGTTCGATGCGATCTTCTTCGGCGCGGTGGGCAGCCGCGAGGTCGCCGATCACGTCTCGCTGTGGGGGCTGCGCCTGCCGATCGCGCAGGGCTTCGACCAGTACGCCAACGTGCGCCCGGCGCGCGTCCTTCCGGGCGTGACGAGTCCGTTGCGCCACGGCGCGGGCATCGACTGGGTGATCATCCGCGAGAACTCGGAAGGGGAGTACGCGGGCCACGGCGGACGCGCCCATCGCGGCCTGCCGCTCGAGGTCGCGACGGAAGTGGCGGTGTTCACGCGCGCCGGCGTCGAGCGCATCCACCGGTTCGCGTTCGAGCTCGCGCGCAAGCGTCCCCGCAAGCACCTGACGCTCGTCACCAAGTCGAACGCGCAGCGGTTCGGCATGGTCCTGTGGGACGAGGTCTTCTTCGAAGTGGCGCAGGAATACCCGGACGTCGCGACCGACCGGGAGCTCGTCGACGCGGTGACCACGCGCATGGTCATGAAGCCGCAGACCCTCGACGTGCTCGTCGCGACCAATCTGCACGCGGACATCCTGTCCGATCTCGCAGCGGCGCTGTCGGGGAGCCTCGGCATCGCGCCGACCGCCAATCTCAATCCGGAGCGACAGTTTCCGTCGATGTTCGAGCCCATCCACGGATCGGCGTTCGACATCACCGGGAAAGGGATCGCCAATCCGATCGCGACCTTCTGGACGGCGGTGATGATGCTCGAGCATCTGGGCGAGGCCGCTGCCGCGCAGCGCCTCATGCGTGCCATCGAGGCCGTCACCGCGCGTGGCGTGCACACTCCGGACCTGGGGGGGCGCGCGACTACGGCGGAGGTCACCCGGGCGGTATGCGACGCACTCGCGGGCTAGCACACGCTCGGTCGCACCAACGAAAATGGCCTGCCGGGCGGCAGGCCATTGCGTTGTTTGGTGGCGAACCAGGGACTCGAACCCCGGACCAAAGGATTATGATTCCTCTGCTCTAACCAGCTGAGCTAGTTCGCCGAAGGGGGGCAATTATAGGCGAACCCGGCAAGGCTGGTCAAAGTGGCGGGTGATCCTCCGCTTCGTCACCTCATCCGCCCGCCCACCCGCTATCCCTTCCGTGCTTCTCGACTGGCTGCCCGACGCACCGTGGCACGTGCTGGCGCTGCTGCCCCTGGTGATCCTGATCGCCTACACGGTGTTCGGCGCGACGGGCTTCGGCTCGTCGATCATCGCCGTGCCGGCTCTGGCGCACGCGTTTCCGCTGACTTTCGCCGTGCCGCTCGTGACCACGCTCGACTGCGCCGCAACCACCACGGCCAGCTACCGGCAGTGGCGCCACGCGCGCTTCGACGAGTTCCGGCGCCTGTTGCCGGCGCTGCTGCTCGGCATCGTCACGGGCGCGACGCTCCTCGTGCGCCTGCCGCGCGCGCCTGCACTGCTGGCGCTCGGATCCTTCGTCACCGTCTACGGGGTCTACCTCCTGCTGGGCCCACGCCGGCGCGAGTCCATCCGCGGCTTCTGGGCGGTTCCGATCGGCTTCATTGGCGGGGTCTTCAGCGTGCTCTTCGGAACCGGCGGTCCGATCTACATGGTCTACCTGACCGCCCGCATCCACGACAAGTCCGAGCTGCGCGCGACCTCGTCGCTCCTGATCACGGTGAGCGTGTTGCTGCGGATGGCCGTGTTCATCGCATCGGGGCTGCTCATGCAGCGCGGACTGCTCGTGGCCGCCGGGCTCATGGTCCCGGTCATGTTCGCAGGCTACGCGTGCGGCAACCGATTGCACCACGCCCTGTCGCGCACCGGCGTGATGAAGATGATCGCGGGCCTGCTGATCGCGAACGGGACATTGCTGGTGGCGCGGGCGATCTCCAGCCTGCGCGACAGCTGAGACTGGCGACGGCGAACGGACATTACCGATAGAATCCGGCGGCTAAACGCAATCGAGGACGGGCAACATCCGATGGTCCATCAAGGCATGACGCTCAACATCTCGGCCGTCGAGCGCGAGACGGGACTCTCCAAGGACGTGCTCCGCATGTGGGAGCGCCGCTACGGCTTCCCTCGGCCCGGCCGTGACGACAACGGCGAGCGGCAGTACACGCCGACCGACGTCGCCAAGCTGCGCGCGGTGAAGCGGCTGATGGACATCGGCATGCGCCCGGGACGCCTGATCGAGCGCTCGCTCGACGAGCTGAACGCGCTGGCGGATTCGCGCGCCGAGCCGCGGCGCGAGGCGGTGGCCCCCGCGCTGGAGCGCGACGTCATCGGCCTCCTGCAGAACCACGACGTCGTGGGCCTCAAGCACGCGCTGGCCAATCTCATCATGCGCCAGGGCGTGCAGCGCTTCGTTCTCGAGACGGCCACGCCGCTCAATCGTGCGGTGGGCGACGGCTGGATGCGCGGCGAGCTGCAGATCTTCGAGGAGCACCTCTACACGGAGCAGATGCAGGCCGCGCTGCGCAGTGCCATCAATGGCTTTCCGCGGACCGACGGCACACCGAAGGTGATCCTCACCACGTTTCCGGGCGAGCAGCACGGCTTGGGGTTGCTGATGGTGGAAGCGGTGCTCGTCGCCGAAGGCGCGTTCTGCATCTCGCTCGGCGTCGAGACGCCGCTGGAGGAATTGCGCCGCGCCGCGATCGCGCACAAGGCGCACCTCGTTGCGCTCTCGTTCTCCGCGGGCTTCCCGGTGCGCCAGGCGAGCGACGGTCTTGCCGCGCTGCGTCGCGAGCTGCCGCCCACGACCACGCTGTGGGCGGGCGGCGAGATGACCCGCCGGATCCGCAAGACGCTGCCCGGGGTGGTGCTCATTCCGGAACTTGCCGCGACCGCGGGCGCGCTGAAGAGCTGGCGCGCGCACTGGGCGCAGGCAGCCCCGTTCCTCACGGGCGGCTGACGCGCCGCGCCATGGTGCCGGCGATGCGCGGATGAATCCGGCATGACGACCGCCATCTCGCTCGCGATCGTGTTCCTCGGCGGGCTCGCGGCGTACCTGGCCTGGGCCGCTTCGGCGTGGCACTCCGGAGCGGATGCCCTGTGGCTCGCCGCGGGCGCGCTGCTGCTCTACGGCGCGGTGTTCGGCGTCGTGACCGCCGCGTGGTTCGCCCTCGCATGGGTCTACCGCGTCCAGCGACCACGCGAGGTACAGCTCGGCATGCGCGCCACCCTGCGCCTCTTCTGGCGTGAATGGCTGACGCTCATGGGCTCCGGGCTGCGTATGGGCTTCGGCTGGTGGTTCATGCGCGAGCCCCGACCGCAGCGGGCAGCGGCGCCGGTGCTGCTCATCCATGGCGTGCTCTGTAACGCGGGCGTCTGGCTCGGTATGCGCGGCGCGCTGCACCGTCTCGGCATGGGTCCGGTGTACACGATCACCTACGGCCCGCCGCTCGCGTCCATCGACGAATTCGCGACGCAGCTCGCGCGCAGCATCGAAGCCATCGTCGCCGCCACCGGGGCGCCGCGCGTGGCGCTCGTTGGCCACAGCATGGGCGGCCTCGTCGCCCGCGCCTACCTGCGCCGCTACGGCAGCGCTGCGCGTCGCGCGCGTGATCACCATCGGCACGCCGCATCGCGGCAGCGTGCATGCGTGGATGTTCCTCGGGAAAAGCCTCGCCCAGTTGCGGCCGGGCAACGCGTGGCTGCGGGAGCTCAATGACGCCTTGCCGAACGACGTTCCGATGGTGTCGATCTGGTCCTGGCACGACTCGATGGTCGCGCCGCAGGATTCGGCCTGTCTCGACGGCGCACGCAACGTCGCCCTCGCCGGCATCGGTCACAACGCGCTGCTGCGCGAGCCGGAGGTGGCGCGCAGCGTCGTGGCCGCGACGAGCTGCGCGACGGCGCCGTGCCGCGAGCCGCGGACCGTGGCGGCGCGCTCTACCAGTGAATGCCCTGGGTGAGCTGCGCGAAAGCCATCTGCTCGGCGGAGAGCTGCTGTGGCCCTTCGCCTTGCTTGCGGCCTTGTGCAGCCGGCGAGTCGGGGAACATGTTGTAGGCGGTGTTGAGCAGGATCTGCGTGAGCTTCGGGCGCGATGGCGTGGCAGACCGCACCGAAGATGCCGAGGCGCGTGGCGATGCGCACGGGCTTGTAGACGATCGCCTCGGCCACGAGGTCCGCCGCCTGCTCGGGCGAGAGTGTCGGCACGTTCTCGTACATCTTCGTCGGCGCGATCATCGGCGTGCGCACGAGCGGCATGTTGATGGTCGTGAAGTTGATGCCCTTGTCGAGGAACTCCGATGCCGCGCACGCGGCGAACGAATCGAGGGCGGACTTCGAGGCGACGTAGGCGGAGAAGCGCGGCGCGTTCGACAGCACGCCGATGGACGAGATGTTGATCACGTGCCCGCGGCGCTGCTCGACCATCTTCGGCATGAACCCCAGGATGAGCCGCACGGCGCCGAAGTAGTTGAGCTGCATCGTGCGCTCGAAGTCGTGGAAGCGGTCGAGCGAGTTCATGATGCCGCGGCGGATCGAGCGCCCCGCGTTGTTGATGAGGTAGTCGCAGCCGCCGTGCTCGTCCAGCACGCGCGCCACGAGCGCGTCGCAGGACGCGAGGTCGGACAGGTCCGCGGTGTAGATCCAGGCCTTGCCGCCGAGCTTCTCGATCTCGGCCTTGGTCTCGAGGAGCTTCTCCTCGCCGCGCGCCACGAGGATCACGTGCGCGCCCGCCTCGGCGAGCCGCAGCGCGGTGGCACGCCCGATGCCCGACGACGAGCCGGTGACCACCGCCACGCGGCCCTTCACGCGCCCCGACAGCGAGCGGTCGATGAAGAGGTCCGGATCGAGGTTGCGCTCCCAGTAGTCCCACAGTTTCGCGGCATAGGTCTGCGACGTGCGGCACGCTGATGCCCGAGCCCTTCAGCGCCTTCATCGCCTCGCGATTGTCGTAGCGCGTCGGCCAGTTGACGAACTGGAACACGTCGCGCGGAATGCCCAGGTCGGTGAGCACCGCTCGCAACATGCGCTTCACGGGCGACAGCGATCCCAGACCGTAAAGGATCGGCGCCGGGATGAAGCCGAACATGCGCGCGTTGAGGCGCATCGTCATCTGCGGCGCATGCGCGGCACGCGCGAAGATGTTGAGCACTTCGCCGATACGGTGTGGTGCGGGATCCGTCAGGTGGAATGTCTTGCCGTCGAGCCCCTTCTTGTGGGCGATGTGGTCGAGCGCATCGGCGACGAAATCCACCGGCACGATGTTGATGCGCCCGCCTTCGATGCCGATCGTCGGCATCCACTGCGGCAGGGCCTTGCGCAGCTTCTGGATGAGCTTGAAGAAGTAGTACGGGCCATCGATCTTGTCGATGTAGCCGGTCTTCGAATGCCCGACGACGAAGCCGGGACGATAGATGCGAAACGGCCGCTGGCATTCGCGCCGCACGATGCCCTCGGCCTCGTGCTTGGTGCGGAAGTAGGGATGGTCGAGCTCCTCGGCTTCCTCGAACATGTCCTCGCGGAACACGCCTTCGTAAAGTCCCGCTGCCGCGATGGAGCTCACGTGATGGAAGCAGCCGGCCTGCATGGCTTCGGCGAACTCGACCGCGTGCCGCGTGCCGTCGACGTTCGCGACCATCTGGTCCTCCGCGCTCGCGGCGAGATCGTAGATCGCCGCGAGATGGAAGAAGTGCCGGACCTTGCCCTTGAGCTTGCGCACGTCGGCATCGGACACGCCGAGGCGCGGCCTGGCGAGGTCGCCGATGATCGGCACCACCTGGCGCTCGTCGGCGTTCCAGAACTCGCGCAGCGACGCAAGCTTGTCGAGCGAGCTCTTGCGCACCAGAACGTAGACGGTTTCCTGCCGCTCCAGCAGTCGTGCGACAAGGAATCGACCGATGAAGCCGGTCGCGCCGGTGACGAAATAGGGCATGGCTCGCTCCTCGATGACGGCGGCGCGACGGTGCGGCGTCGCTCGGCACGGCACGCGCGGATTATACGGGCGCGAGCTTTAGAATGATTCCTCTAACGCCGCGGCCTACAATGCATCGTGCGCGAGACGTAGACCAAGGAGACCGGCATGCTGAAGAAGGCGAAGGCGGAAGCGACGGCGGGACCGATGGAACAGGCGAAAGAGCTTTCGCAGTCGGTGCTCAATTCCTCGCACCAGATCTGGCTGGCAGGGCTCGGGGCTTTCGCCCGCGCGCAGCAGGAAGGCATGAAGGTGTTCGAGACGCTCGTGCAGCAGGGCCAGCAACTCGAATCGCGCACGCGGCAGGCCGCCGCAGACACCGCGACCGCTGCGCGCGGCGCCGCAAGCGCGAAGGCGAAGGAGATGCAGAAAATGGCCGGTGGAACGTGGGACAAGCTGGAGCAGGTTTTCGAGGACCGCGTCGCGCGGGCGCTGTCGAAGCTCGGCGTCTACACCCAGAACGATGTCGAACGGCTGGCGCAGCGCGTCGACGCTCTGAGCGAGGCCGTGAACCGACTGATCAATGCGCAGGGGGGCACACCCGTGGCGGCGCCGAAGCGCGGCGGATCGTCCACCGCTAAACGGAGTGCCGCGAAGAAGGGCGCGCGGCGCACGACGAGCAAGTCGGCACGGCGCGCCTGCGCGCAAGACGCCACGCGCGACGAAGCAGGCCGCCAGCTGAGCGACAGCACCTGCCACGTGCAAAGGCCCGCATCGCGCGGGCCTTTTTGCTGGGCGGGAGATCGCGTCAGTCGCGGTTGAGCCGCTCCACCTGCTTGATGTAGTTCTGCATGGCCTCGTCCTTGCTCATTCCCTTGACCTTGGTCCACGCGTCGTACTTCGCGCCACCCACGAAGTCGAACCCGCCGGGGCGCTCGCCCTTCACGTCGCCGTCGCTCGCCTGCTTGTAGAACGCATAGAGCTTGAGCATCGTGGCGTTGTCGGGTCGCTTCTTCGTCTGCTTGGCCGCGGCGGCCGCGGCCTCGAACTGCGCTTTGAGATCGGGTTTCTTCGCTGCGGTTGCCATGGGGACCTCGGGCTTCGTGCCGCTTCGGGCATCTGTGCTACTTTAGCGCGAACATCAAAACGTAGCCAATCGCGCTTCCGCGGTTTGGCCCGCCACGCCCAAGGTTCACCTTCGTCCCATGCCCCGGCGCGAAAAGATATCGGCCGTCGACACCGCCTGGCTGCGCATGGACCGGCCGGGCAATCCGATGATGATCTGCGGCGTGTTCCTGCTGCGCTCCCGCGTCCCGTTGGCGCGCCTGCGGCGCACGATCGACGAGCGGTTCCTGTGCTTCGGCCGTTTCCGGCAGCGCCCGGTCCAGGAGGCCGGCACGGCGTTCTGGGAAGACGACGGCACCTTCGACATCCGTCGGCACGTCGTCGAAACCACGCTGCCCGAACCTGCGGGGCAGGTCGAGTTGCAGCGGCTCGTCAGCACACTCGCCGGCACGCCGCTCGATCCCGACCGGCCCCTGTGGGAGTTTCATGCTCGTGCGCAACTATCAGCGCGGCAGTGCGCTGGTCGCGCGCATGCACCATTGCTACGCCGACGGGATCGCGCTGATCCAGGTCGTGCTGTCGATGACCGATGCGGGCCGCAACGGTTCGCCCGCGCTCCCGCCGCCACCACGCCGCGCGTCGCGCGCCGAAGCGAGCGATGAGCTCAACTGGCTGACCCAGCCGCTCGACGGCGCCATGCGCCTTGCGACGAAGGTCGGCACCACGCTCGTCGAGAAGGGGGTCGAGCTCTGGGTCAACCCGCTCAAGGCCATCGATCTCGCACAGCAGGGCGGCGCCTTCGCGCGCGAGATCGCGAACCTCGCGCTGATGGGCGAAGACTCGCCGACGCGCTTCAAGTCCGTGCCGCGCGGGGAAAAGCACGTCGCCTGGGCGGAGCCCCTCGACCTCGACGAGGTGAAGGCGATCGGCAGGGCACTGGGCGCGTCGGTGAACGATGTGCTCATATCGTGTGCCGTCGGCGCGCTGGGCGACTATCTGCGCAGCCGCAAGGATCCCGTGCGACGGGGTGATGATGCGCGCGCTGGTGCCGGTCAACCTGCGCCCGCTGGCCCATGCGTACCGGCTCGGCAACCAGTTCGGCCTCGTGTTCCTCGATCTTCCCCTGGGGCTGCGCAATCCGGTCGAGCGGCTCTATGCGGTGCGCGCCAACATGCGCGCGCTGAAGGACTCCTACCAGCCGGTGCTCACGCTCGGTTTGCTCGCGGCCGTGGGTGCCGGACCGAAGCTGCTGCAGGACCAGCTCCTCGAAACGCTGGCCAGGAATGCGACGGCCGTGATGACCAACGTGCCGGGACCGCAGCAGGAGCTCCATCTCGCCGGCAGCGCCGTCGACACGATGATGTTCTGGGTTCCGCAATCCGGCAACATCGGCATGGGCGCGTCGATCATCTCCTACAACGGCCGCGTGCAGTTCGGACTCATCACGGATCGCGAGATCTGCCCGGAACCCGAGCGCATCGCCGCCGGCTTCAAGCGCGCATTCGATGCGCTGGTGCTGACGACGCTGATGGCACCATGGCCGTGGGAAGGTGACCTCGATCCGGCGCTGGCCGCCGCTGCCGTCGGCGCGCACTGACGCCGCCGCGACGCGCTCAGCTCGAGCTCGGCGCGCGCGTGCTCGACGTCGAGCCGCTCCATCGCATCCATCGGCCGGCATTCGCTCGCAGCGCGGTAGAGCTTCTCGGCCTCGGCGAGGCGGCTCTTGCCGAACAGCAGCAGGAGGCCGTTGCCGTATTCGGAGCGCGCGATTGCCGAATCCGGGTGCAGCTTCATCGCCGTCTCGTAGTGCTCGAGGGCAGCGTCCTTCTTGGCACCGTACGTCATGCCGCCGACGAGCGCACCGACCTTCGCGATCACTTCGGCCTGATAGGCGCCGTACGCGGTGTGCGCCTCCGCATGCTTGGGCTGCAGCGCGAGCGCCGTCGCGAGCGCGTCCTTGATCTTGCCGCCGAAGCCTTGCGCCAGCGCTTTCGCGACCGAGATCCCCTGGCCATAGCGGCCCAGGTTGAAGGCGTAGAGGTAGTGCGCGTTGGCGTCCTTGGGCGCCTCCGTGCGGCGGGCGTCCGCCCACTGTGCGGCCTCCTCGAACAGGGCGAGGCTGGTCTTCTCGTTCTTCTCCACGTAGTGCGCGTAGATGCCCTGCGCCTTGATCGCGGCGTTCGTCGCGGCGCCGCCGGCTTTCCTCCCGTGCTCGACCGCGGCCGCGAATTCACCCGCATGGAAGAGGCGCCACGCATCGAGCGCGCCGGCGTTCTTCGGCAGCGGCTCGCAGTCGCCGCGGTGCAACCGTGCCCAGTGCTTCTTCAGCCCAGCAGGATCGTAGGCGTAGGTCGCGTCGGCATACGGGAATTTGCGTCCACTTCTTCGTCATTGCACCACTCCGGCAGTGCCGCGCGAGCGATCTCCGGCGGCGAGGTAGTCGAGCGAGATGCGAGCGATGAGAGCGCGGGCGGCTCCGGCGAGATGCGGCTCGATCAGCATCAGCACGTGGTAGGCGACGCGATTGAGATCGGTCTCGGCGGCGTCGGGCCGGTCGGCGTGGCACAGCCGCTCGTACGTCATCGATTGCGTGATGTTCAGCATGGCATTGCGCGCGAGCGCTGCCAGAGCGCCGTCGTCGGCCGCGAGTTCACCGGCCTCGCGCATGCCGGTGAAGATCGCGCGCATCGTCGCCTCGCCGTCGCGGAGCAGGTGCGCGAACCGGGCGCCGAGTCGCCGCTGGCGCAGCGCCAGATCCGTGACGTCGCGGTAGAGGAAGCGGTACGCCTGCATGCGCTCGAGCAGGAGATGGACGAGCAGCCAGAAGTCCTCGACGTCGACGCGACGGCCCTGCGGCGTGGTGAGCAGCGGCCGCACCTCGGCTTCGAACGCCGCGTACAGCTCGCCCACGATCTCGTCCTTGTTCCGGAAGTGATAGTAGAGATTCCCCGGGCTGATGTTCATCTCGTTGGCGATGTCCGCGGTGGTGATGCGCGGCTCGCCGAAACGATTGAAGAGGTCGAGGCTCGTTGCCAGGATGCGCTCGCGCGTGCGGCGAGGACGCTTGCGTTCGGCCATCAGGGCCTTCAGGGGCCTTGCGTTCGGGTGCGCAGAGTCTAGCAGGCACCTCGGCGCGCCGGGAGGGCGCCATGGTCGCAGCGGTGCCGAATGCGTGCGTCAGGCTGCGAGCCGCAGCCAGCGCTCGAGCGCGTCGAGCGTATGCGTGAGATCGCGCGTCGCCTGGCGCACGTCGGCCCGCGCCGCAGGCGAGGTGCGCAGTGGCCTCACGTCGGACAGCGCATCCTCGATGCGCCGGTGCATCGCGTCCAGACGATCGGTGCGCACCACGATGCCGTGTCGCGAGAGCACGGGCATGAGCTCGGGCACCCGTGCGAGCAGGCGCTGGCGCGTCTTGGCGAACGCGTGGGCGCAGAGCGTGCGGCGCTGCGCGTAGCTGAAAATGTTCGCGAAGAACATGTCGGCGTCCTCGCGGTCCGGCTCGAAGAGCACGACATCCGCGTCCGGATATTGCCGGTCGTACTTCTCCATCCCGACGCGCATGCGCGAATGGATGATCGCGCGGAAGGTCTGCGACAGAACCAGGGGCAACCCACCCTGGTTCAGCTTCTCCATCGTCAGCCGTCCGCCACGGGTGGCTTTGCTCGCGTCGAAGGGCACGAGCGGATTGATGCACAGCAGGAGATCGACGCCCTGCTCGAGCGCCACGGAGGCGTGGAGCGTCTTGTTGAGCGCGCCGTCGACATAGTGCTCGCCGCCGATCTCGACGGGCGGAAACAGGCCAGGCAGCGCCGCGGAGGCCTCGATCGCGCGGGAGATGGGCACCGTGTCGAAGCCCGGACCGCCGAACGTCACCGAAGCGCCGGAGTCGAGATTCGTCGCGACCAGGAACAGCTTGTGGCGCAGCGCACGGAAGTCGTTGGTGCGTCCCGGCGCGGCGAACAGGTCGCCGAGGAAGGCATCGATGGCGCCGTTGTCGAAGAGGCCCGTCGGCATCGCGCGCGACAGCATCGACACCGACTCCATCAGGTTGTGATGCAGCGGATCCCGCAGGTACTGCCACGTCACGCGTGCGACGAGGCGCGGCAGCGTGAACATCCGCTGCCTGAACTCGCGCAGGGCGGGCCGCAGGAAGAGCTCCGGAGTGAGCTTCGCGTCGGCGCTGTCGGCGATGAACAGCCGGTACATCTGCGCCGGCGACAGTCCGTTCGCCAACGCTGCCGCAACGAAGCTGCCCGACGACACGCCGACATAGACGTCGAGCTCGTTGAACGCGATGCCCTCGAGCGAGTCGCTCAGCGCCAGCAGCGCGCCGACCTCGTAGATGCCGCCCAGCGGACCGCCGCCCGCCAGAGCGAGACCGACGCGCGATGATGCAGCGCCTCGGGCGCGCGACGATGCTGCGCGCCCGATCACCCTCGTCTCCCGCATGCGTGTGCCGTCGCGATCAGCGACACCCGCTTACGCGCGGGCTGCAGTGCGCTTCTTCGCGCGGGTCTTGCTGGTGGCGCGCTTGGCCGGCCCCTTGGTTGCACGCTTCGCGACGGCCTTGCGACGCTTCGCAGCGGCGGCAGTCGTGGGAAGCGCGACCTTTGGCAGCGAACGCGGCAGGGTTTCCTTGACGAACAGCGTGGCCGAATCGGCCGCCTGGCGCACGGTGCTTTGCACGGTGGCGCGGGTTTGCTTCCACAACGCGTTGGCTCGGGTCATGGACGCTTCGACCTGGTCGCCGACGTAACGGATGGCGCGCGACTCGACGACCGTGCCTTCCTTCACCAGCGTGCGGAACGTGTTGCCGGCCTCGGCCTGGATCCAGTCGCGGCTGACGACAGCGGCGCCCAGTCCGGCGAGCCATACCTGGCGCGATGCGGCCAGCGCGGCTCCGGAGAGCTCGGTGGGTTTGTGTTTGAGCGTGGCTTGCAGACGCATTTTGTACTCCTGCGGTGATGAGAGGCTCGCTTTGCCGGCGAGTGAACTCACTCTACGCCGCACCGTTAGAGCAAACACCCTAATCGTGCAGCGGGCGCATCGTCCGCGCGAGGCCATCCGCGAGGCGTGCGCAGATGCCGTAGATCGAGAGCTGCGGATTGGCGCCCACGGAGGTCGGGAAGAGCGATCCGTCCATCACGTACAGGTTCGTCGCATGATGATGCCGACCGTGCAGGTCCACGACCGCGTGCGCCGGGTCGGGTCCGAGTGCGCATCCGCCCATCACGTGCGCGCTCACCACCGGCGTGTGCAATGGTGCGAGTGCAAAGGCGGCGATGCCCGTGCGCGCGTCGGACCACGTGCGAAAGGCGATGCCTTCTCCGTGCACCGGCATGACGCTCATCGCGCCCGCAGCGAACTGGATCTCGGCCATGCTGGCGAAGGCGCGCCGCGCACCCTCCCAGACATACGGGGTGAGCGGATAGTCCAGTACCGGCGTGCCGTCGTCGCGCAGACGGACAATGCCGCCGGCGCTTTCCGGATGGAACCCGTCGCGCAGCAATGCGAGCAGCACTTGCATGCGCGGCAGCTGGCGCATCCACGCTGCGTGTGCCGCGCCGTGATTGGGCAGGGTGATCGCGGCGAGCACCGGATGCACGGGAGGCGCTTCCAGCTTGTAGCCCATGGGTCCATCGAGGGCGACGCTGTCGAGGAAGTGATCGGTGTAGATGGACTGCGGGGCGCCGGCGTACGCCGCGACGGTGTCGCGCATCAGCGCTGCGGACACGACCACCGGGTGCAGGAAGGTGCGCTTGCCGACGAGACCGTGGGGATCCGGCAACGCACTGCGCAGCAGCAGCGCAGGCGTGCCCATCGCGCCTGCCGCACTGACGAAGGCCTGCGCATGCACGGTGATGCGACGCTGCGTCGGCCTCACGCCCGCCGCGTCCAGTGCCACGCAATGCAGCGCGACCACGCGGTCGCCGCGTGCTTCCAGGCGCTGCGCGCGGGTGCGCGTGAGCAGGGTGGCCCCGCGCTCGAGCGCTGCGGGAATCGTGGTGACCAGCATGGACTGCTTGGCATTGACGGGGCAGCCCACGCCGCAATAGCCGAGGTCGAGGCAACCCTTGACGTTGCGCGCGATGGATGCCGTCGGGATCCCCAAGGCGGACGCGCCGCGCGCGAGGACACTGTTGTTCTCGTTGGGTGTGGCGCTCCACGGTCCGATGGCGAGGCGCGCCTCCATCCGCTCGAACCAGGGTGCGAGCTCTGCAGTCCCGTACCCACGTACGCCATGGATGCGGGCCCAGTGCTCGAGGGTCCGCGGCGGCGTGCGGAAGGAGCTCGTCCAGTTGACGGTCGTCCCGCCGCCGACGCAACGCCCCTGCAAAATGTTGATCGCCTTGTCCGCGGTCTTGCGCGCGGCCGATTCCTGGTACAGGTCGGGATAGGCCTCCGCTTCGAGCATGCGGAAGTCGGCGGTGCTGCGCAGCGGCCCTTCCTCGATCAGCACCACCTTGAGGCCGCGCTCGCTCAGGATTTCCGCGGCGGTGCCGCCGCCCGCACCTGTGCCGACGATCGCGACATCGCATTCCAGCGTGAGATCGGCGCCGCCCGCGCTGGCATCGACGACGTTCCACCGCGACGCAGCGTCGCGATAGGCATCGGGGGCAGCGCGGTTGATGGCGATCATGACGGCAGCTCCGGCGGTCCCGGATACCCGATGCCGGCCCACGATCCGGGGGCCGCGTACCACGCCGCGAGCACCAGCTGATGCAGGGCGTCGTAGGCGCTGCGACGCAGGTCGATGCGGCTCGTGCGCCAGCGCGCGAGCACCGCAGCGACCTCGTCATGCGATGCGTCACTCCACGGTTGCGTCAATCCGGCGAAGGCGAGGCGCGTCGGCGGCCACGCGAGAATGGTGAAGAGCTGCGCGAGCTCGTCCTGCGCCGTGGGCGGCAGGCCCGCGATGGCCGCGCGAACGTTGCCCACCGTGCCCTGAACACTTGCACGGCGATCGGCCGGGGCGGCAGGCAGTGCACCGTCGAGCAGCACCGGCACGATGGCTTCCAGGATCGGGGTGGCGTCGGCGGCGAGCACCGTGGACACGCCGTGCCCGCCGAGCGAACCGCGCAGGAACCACGCGCCGGCGAGCACGGCCGATCCGGCGAGTCCGGTGATCAGGAAGGTGCGGCGCGTCAGCATCGGGATGGCGCACCGTTCCACCGGCACGCTCCTGCAATCTAGCCGCAGCGTTTAGATGAAACAACCTAAATCGGCGCGGCATCCTGGCAACATGGCTGCGCGATAGACTCGCGCCTGCCTCTTCATATGATCAGCATGGCCTCGATTCCGACGCACGCACCCCATCACGCCGCACATGCCGCGTTGCAGGAGCAGCTCGCAAGGGTCGCGCGGCTGCATGCGCTGCGCCGCGACCAGCCCGCGCTCGCTGCCGCGCTCGACGGCATCGCCCGGTGGCAGGCCCGGCGACTGCGCCAGACCTATGCGGATCTGGCGGCGCAGCCGCGCTACGCTGCCGCGATCACGTTCTTCGAGAACGATCTCTACGGCAGCGCGGATTTCGCGCGCCGCGATTCCGATCTCGCGCGCGTCGTGCCGATCATGGTGCGGATGCTGCCGGAGCGTGTCATCCATACCGTCGCGCACGCGGTGGAGCTCAACGCGCTGTCGCACGAGCTCGACACGATGCTGGCACGCGAGCTGCCGCGCACGGAGGGCTTCACCGTGGCCGAGTATTGCCAGGCGTATCGCGCCATGGGTCGGCGCGGCGAGCGGGAGCGCCAGATCACGCTCATCGGCGAGGTCGGCGCCGCACTCGAGAGTCACGTGCGCAAGCCGCTCGTGCGCACCGCGCTCTCGATGATGCGCCGCCCGGCGCATCTCGCCGGGTTCGGCGCGCTGCACGATTTCCTGGAGCGCGGCTTCGGCTCGTTCCGGTCGATGGACGGCGCGCAGGAATTCCTCGCGACGATCGGAAGCCGCGAGATGGCGCTGCTGGAGCGCATCTTCGCGGGGGACGATGCGCCATTCCCGGAGCCGCCGCGCCCCGCCGTCTGACGCGGCGTTCGAGGACTCAGGCGACGTGGTCGCCGAAGCGCTTGTCGAATTCCTTGTGCACTTCCTTCTCGATCGCCGGCCGAAGCGCGGACAGGAGGAAGCCGAGGGTGCAGTCCAGCCGCACGTCCTGCTTGCCGACGGTGAGCTCGCCGGACAGGCCGGCGCGATGGAAGGCGATGCGGTCGCCGTCCCAGCTGTACTGCAGGTCGAAGCGGGCCCGGAGGTCCTCCGCGACCTTGCCGGCAGCGATCTTCGCCTTGGCGTGGCTGAGTCCGTGCTTCTTGACGATGGAGAGCGTGGCCATGGCGCCGAAGTATACGACCGGTGCCTGCGGCAAAGGCGCCGCATTGACACGCCGTTGGGTCGGTCGTACGATTCAAACGAACGTTCGACTCACGTCGCTAGATCGCTGTATCCGAACGCGGTTAGCGTGCCCTCACTTCCTGGGATACCAATGGATGGCAAGGTGCTTTCGTTCGGCGAACGAGGCGCGGCCCTGACCAAGGATCGCATCCTCGATGCGGCCGAAGCCATGTTCATGGCCCAAGGTTTCGAGGGCACGTCGCTGCGCGAGCTGACGACCGCGGCGAGCGTCAACCTCGCCGCGGTCAACTACCACTTCGGCTCGAAGGAAGAGCTCTTCGAGGCCGTGCTGCGTCGCCGCCTCGACCCGATGAACCAGGCCCGGGTCGAGCTGCTGCGCCAGTTCGAGGCCGAGTCCGCGCCCGGCGCCCGTGTCATGCGAGAAGATCCTGACCGCGCTCTTCATCCCCGCGTTGCACCTTGCGCGCGACCCGCTGCGCGGTGGCAGCAACTTCCTGCGCCTCCTCGGTCGCGCCTACGCCGACCCGGCGCCCTTCATCCGCCAGTTCCTGTCCGACCAGTACGCGACGATGATCGCGCGGTTCAAGGCGGCGTTCGGCCGGGCTCTGCCCGCGCTGCCGCCGCGCGAGCTGTCGTGGCGGCTGCATTTCATGATGGGTGCGCTTTCCTACACCCTCGCCGGCACCGACGCGCTGCGCATGATCGAGGAGCTCGCCCCCGGCGAAGGGGCCAACGACGAGATCCTGCTGCGGCGTCTCGCGCCGTTCCTGCTCGGCGGCCTGACGGCGCCGCTCCCCGAGTTGTCCGAAGTCACGCGCGCACTCGAGCGCGACGGGCACGCGCGCCCCTGATGCGCGCCTTCACCCAGACGGAGTCCACATGATCACCGCACTCTGGATCGTTGTCGTGCTGTCCGGTTGCCTCGCGCTCGCCTATGTGAATGCCTCGGGCCGGCTCTGGACCGCGGCCATCGCGGCCGCCTTGGTCGCCGCATGGGTGACGCACGCGCTGCATCCGCTCGTGACCTTGGTCGCGACACTCGCGTTCGTGCTGCTGGCGATCCCGCTGAACGTGCCTACCCTGCGTCGCAGGCTGATCAGCGACGGCGTGCTCGGCGCGTTCCGCAAGGTGATGCCCCCCATGTCCGATACGGAGCGCGAGGCGCTCGAGGCTGGCACGGTGTGGTGGGATGGCGAGCTCTTCTCCGGCCGTCCCGACTGGAAGCGCCTGCTCGAAGTGCCGGTGCCGGCTCTCACGGCGGAGGAGCAGCGTTTCCTGGACGAGGACGTCACCGCCTTGTGCGACATGGTGACGGACTGGGAGACGACGAACATCTATCGCGATCTGCCGCCCGAAGTGTGGCAGTTCATCAAGGAACGCGGCTTCCTCGGCATGATCATTCCCCGCGAGTACGGCGGCCTCGGCTTCTCCGCCTACGCGCAGTCGCAGGTGATCACCAAGCTGTCGACGCGTTCCGGAACCGTGGCCGTGACGGTGCTCGTGCCCAATTCACTGGGGCCCGGGGAGCTGCTGCTGCATTACGGGACCGAAGCCCAGAAGCGTTACTACCTGCCACGTCTTGCGAAGGGCATCGAGGTGCCGTGCTTCGCGCTCACCAATCCCAATGCCGGGTCCGATGCAGCGTCCATCCCCGACACCGGGATCGTCACGTGGGGCGAGCACGAGGGCAAGCGGGTGCTCGGCCTGCGCGTGACGTGGGACAAGCGCTACATCACGCTCGGGCCGGTCGCAACGCTGCTCGGTCTCGCGTTTCGCGTTTACGACCCCGATCATCTTCTCGGGCAGAAGGACGATCTCGGCATCACCTGCGCGCTCGTCCCGGCGAGCCATCCCGGGGTGGAGATCGGGCGCCGGCACATGCCGCTCAACTGCGTGTTCCAGAACGGGCCCAATCGCGGCCAGGACGTGTTCATCCCGATGGACTGGATCATCGGCGGGCAGCCGATGATCGGCCGCGGCTGGCGGATGCTGATGCAGTGCCTCGCCGCCGGGCGCGGCATCTCGCTGCCGTCGTCGAACACCGGCATGGCCAAGCTCGCCGTGCGCACCACGGGCGCATATGCCCGCGTACGCACGCAGTTCAAGACCGCCATCGGGCGCTTCGAGGGCATCGAGGAGCCGCTGGCCCGCATGGGCGGCAGTCTCTACATGATGGATGCGACGCGCGTGCTCACCGCGGCGGCGGTCGATCTGGGCGAGAAGCCGGCCGTGCTCTCGGGCATTGCCAAGCTGCACCTGACCGAGCGCAACCGCGCCATCATCAACGACGCGATGGACATCGTCGGCGGCAAGGGCATCTGCATGGGGCCATCGAACTTCCTCGGCGCGGCATACATGCAGATGCCGGTGTCGATCACCGTGGAAGGCGCGAACATCCTGACGCGCAGCCTCATCATCTTCGGGCAGGGTGCGATCCGCTGCCATCCGTACGTGCTGAAGGAGCTCGAGGCCACGCGCGACAGCGATCGCGAGCGCGCCTCGCTGGCGTTCGACAGCGCGCTCTTCGGGCACATCCGGTTCATGCTCGCGAACATGGCGCGCACGTTCGTCATGGGGCTCACGGGCTCGCATTTCGTGCGCATCGATGCCGACGTCGCGCCGGAGACGCGGCGCTACTACCAGCAGCTCACGCGGTTCTCGGCGGCACTCGCGTTCCTCGCCGACGTATCCATGGGCTCGCTCGGCGGCGCGCTGAAGCGCAAGGAGAAGCTGTCCGCCCGCCTGGGCGACGTGCTGTCCATGCTGTATCTGTGCTCGGCCACGCTGAAGCGCTACGAGCGCGAAGGGCGGCAAAGCGCGGATGCGCCGCTGATGCACTGGGCGATCTGGGACGCCATGTTCAAGGCGCAGGGCGCGCTGGAGGGCGTGATCTCGAATTTCCCGCTGCGCGCGGTGGCCGTCCTCATGCGCGTGCTCGTGTTTCCGCTGGGGCGTCCGTATGTCGTCCCCTCGGATCACCTCGGGCACAAGGTGGCGCGGCTGTTGATCGATCCATCGGCTACGCGCGACCGCCTCACCGCCGGCATGCACATCCCGCGCAACGTGCACGATCCCGTGACGCTGCTCGAGCGCGCGCTCGCCGCAACCGTCGTGGGCGAGCCGATCGAGGCGAAGATTCGCACCGCCAGCAAGGCGGGACGCATCGATCTTTCATTGCCGGGGGCGAACGATCCGGCCGAGATGGCGCGCAGGGCGCATGCGGCCGGGGTGATCGATGCCGGCGAGCTCGAAGCGCTGACGCTCGCCCGCACGCTCACGGCGGAAGTCGTGCGCGTGGACGACTTCCCGGCGGATCTGTCCTCCTTCGTGCAGGCGGTCGCGTCCCCGCGCGCGACCGGCGCGGAGGGCAGTGCGGCGCGGGCGCAAAAAGCTGCGGCTTGAAACGGCCGCGGGGTGGATGCCGCCGCCGCGTGAGGAATGCTGTTGCGTGACGATGTGAAAGGCAGGGACTGCATGAAGGAACCGATCTACGTCATCGACGGCGCGCGCACGCCGTTCCTCAAGGCGCGCAACCGGCCGGGGCCGTTCGCGGCTTCGGACCTCGCGACGGCGGCCGGGCGCGCACTGCTGGTGCGCCAGCCCTTCGCACCCACCGAGCTCGACGAGGTGATCCTCGGCTGCGCGGCACCGTCGGTGGACGAGGTCAACATCGGACGTGTCGTCGCGCTGCGCATGGGTTGCGGCCAGAAGGTGCCGGGCTGGACCGTCATGCGCAACTGCGCGTCCGGCATGCAGGCCATCGATTCGGCGATCAACAACATCCATGCGGGTCGCTCGAACCTCGTGCTCGCGGGCGGCGTCGATGCGCTGTCGCGGGCCCCACTGCTCTTTTCCGATGCCATGGTCGTCTGGCTCGCCAACTGGTATGCGGCGAAATCGCTGGGACAACGCGCAGCGCTGGTCGGGCAATTCCGACTGAAGCACCTGGCACCGGTGATCGGCATCATGAAGGGCCTCACGGACCCGATGGTCGGCCTTCTGATGGGCCAGACCGCCGAGAACCTCGCGTACCGCTTCGGCATCACGCGCGAGGAGATGGATCTCTTCGCGGCGCGCAGTCACCAGCGCGTGCTGGCGGCGCAGCAGGCCGGGCACCTTGCGGGCGAGGTCGTGCCTCTTTTCGATGCCAGGGGGAACGCCTACCTGCAGGATGACGGCGTGCGCGAGGATTCCACGCCGCAGAACCTCGCGAAGCTGAGGCCGTTCTTCGATCGCAAGTACGGCAACGTCACGGCGGGCAACAGCTCGCAGGTTACCGACGGCGCCGCGTGGCTGCTGATCGCCTCGGAGCGGGCGGTCGAAGAGCACGCCCTCGTGCCGCTGGGGCGCATCGTGGATACGGAGTGGGCCGGTCTCGATCCGGCGCAGATGGGACTCGGGCCCGTGCAATCGGCCACACCCATCCTGCAGCGTCACGGTCTTGGGCTCAACGATCTCGATGCCTGGGAGATCAACGAAGCGTTCGCAGCCCAGGTTCTCGCCTGCGAGCGCGCGTGGGCATCGGACGACTATTGCCGCAGCGAGCTCGGACTCGATGGCGCGCTCGGCGTGCTCGACGAGTCGAAGCTCAATATCGATGGTGGCGCGATCGCTCTGGGCCACCCCGTCGGCGCATCCGGCGCGCGCATCGTGCTGCATCTTCTGAAGGTGCTCGAGCGCACCGGCGGCCGCCGTGGCATCGCGTCGATCTGCATCGGCGGGGGTCAGGGCGGCGCCATGCTGGTCGAGCGCCCGTAGCCGCGTGAAGGAACATGTCATGGCAACCATTCCCGCCGAAACTCCCGCACGCACGTCCACATCGGCCGGACAATCGCTCAGGCCGGCCGAAGCCGGCGCGGCGCCGCTGCGCCACTGGCGCCTCACCCGGGACCCCAGATGGCATCGCGCGTCTCGTGCTCGATCGCGCCGAGGCGAGCACCAATACGCTCTCCGGTGCCGTGCTCGCGGAGCTCGATCGCGCGCTCGACGCTCTGCAGCGCGACCCCCCCGCCGGCCTCGTCATCGCATCGGGCAAGGCGAACGGCTTCATCGCGGGTGCCGACGTCGACGAGTTCGGCGACGTGCGCTCCGAGGCCGATGCGCTGGCCCTCGTGCGCCGGGGTTGGGACACGTTCGAGCGCCTCGCAGCGGTGACGTATCCCACCGTCGCACTGGTGCGTGGCTTCTGCCTCGGTGGCGGCCTCGAGCTCGCGCTGGCGTGCCGCTACCGCGTCGTCGTCGACGAGCCCGCGACACGCCTCGGGCTGCCCGAGGTGATGCTCGGCATCCTTCCGGGCTGGGGTGGGATCAAGCGCCTGCCGCACCTGACCGGGGCGCCTGCCGCGCTCGATCTGCTGCTCACCGGGAAGACGGTCGATGCTCGCAAGGCACGCAAGCTCGGCATCGCCGACGAATGCGTTCCGCCGCGCGTGATGGAGAACGCCGTCCGCGGCCTGTTGCGTGCGCGGCCTCCGGTGCGCAAGCTCAAGTTCCCGCTGTCGCTGACCTTGCAGCCGTTGGTGCGGCGAATCATCGCCGCCCAGGCGCGCAAGCAGGTGGCGCGTCGCGCGCGGCGCGAGCACTATCCCGCGCCGTACGCGATCCTCGAGGTCTTCGCGCGCTACGACGGCAACGCGCTCGCCGTGCCGCCTGCGGACGACGCGTCGATCCCGGCATTGCTGCGCTCGCCCACGGCGGCCAATCTCATCCGGGTCTTTCGCCTGCAGGAGCGCCTGAAGTCGCTCGGCAAGGAAGGCGACTTCACCGCCGCGCACGTGCACGTCGTCGGGGGCGGCACGATGGGCGGGGATATCGCGGCGTGGTGCGCCCTGCGCGGCATTCGCGTGACGCTGCAGGATCAGGACGCGCAGCGCCTCGCGCCGGCCATGGGCCGCGCAGCGAAGCTCTTCAAGGAGCGCCTGCGCGATCCGCGGCGCGTGCGCGACGCCATGGATCGACTGATACCCGACGTCGCGGGCGATGGCGTCCGGCGTGCGGACGTGATCATCGAGGCGATCTTCGAGAACCTCGAGGCGAAGCGGAGCCTGTTCGCCAGGCTGGAGCGCGAGGCGCGCAGCGATGCCATCCTGGCGACGAACACGTCGTCGATCCCGCTCGAGAGCATCGCGACCGCGCTCAGCGATCCGGGCCGGCTGCTCGGTCTGCATTTCTTCAATCCCGTTGCGCGCATGATGCTGGTGGAGATCGTCGCCGGAGCCTCCACGCGTGCGGACCTCCTGCCGCGCGCGGCCGCGTTCGTGCGCCAGATCGACCGGCTGCCGCTGCCCGTGAAGAGCGCGCCCGGATTCCTCGTGAATCGCATCCTCGCCCCGTATCTCATGACGGCGATGCGCTGCGTCGACGAAGGCATCGCCCCCGAGACGGTGGACGAGGCCGCGCTGGCCTTCGGCATGCCGATGGGACCCATCGAGCTCGCGGACACGGTGGGCCTCGACATCTGCGTCGCCGTGGGCAAGATGCTCACGCCCGATGCACAGCCACCACGCCGGCTGGCGGAGCTCGTCGCCGGCGGCAAGCTGGGCAAGAAATCGAAAGCGGGGTTCTACGACTGGTCGAGCGGCAAGCCGGCCAAGGCGGCGGCAGGAACGCCTCCCGCCGGCCTCGCCGATCGCCTGATCCTGCCGTTCGTGAATGAGGCGAAGGCCGCGCTCGCGGAAGGGATCGTGGACGACGCCGATCTCGTCGACGCCGGCGCGATCTTCGGGACGGGATTCGCACCGTTTCGCGGTGGACCCCTGCACTACGCGCACGAGCAGGGCCTGGCGTCCGCACGCCTCGCTGGCGCGTGATACGGCGCGGCTTGGGGTCGCGGGCCGAGGTCGATCGGACGAGCGGCAAGGCAACGGCATCGTCCCGGTGTAGCATTCGCGGCGAATGCACGCGATGAGCGCCCGCCACGGCCTGGCGGAGACGGAGCACGAAGCCGGCCGAAGGGCCGACGCCACTGCCGCTTCGACGAGGATCCCCGTGGACAAGATCTGGCTCAAGCATTACCCGCCCGGCATCCCTGCCGACATCGACATCAACCGCTACGCGTCGGTGCGCGACGTCTTCGACGAGACCGTCACGCGCTTCGCGCCCCGCCCGGCGTTCACCTGCATGGGCAAGTCGATCACGTTCGCGGATCTCGACGTTCTCTCGCGGGCATTTGCCGCCTACCTGCAGGGCATCGGCTGCGGCAAGGGCACGCGCGTCGCGCTGATGATGCCCAACATCCTGCAGTACCCCGTCTGCCTGTTCGGCACGCTGCGCGCGGGGTGCACCGTGGTGAACGTCAATCCGCTCTACACCGCGCGCGAGCTCGAGCACCAGCTCGCCGATTCGGGCGCGGAAGTGATCGTCGTCGTCGAGAACTTCGCCCGCACGCTGCAGGAGATCGTGCGCCGCACCAAGGTGCGCCACGTGGTGGTGACGAGCATCGGCGAATTGCTCGGCTTCAAGGGCATCATCGTCGATCTCGTGCTGCGCCACGTGAAGAAGATGATCCCGGCGTGGTCGCTGCCGCAGGCCGTGCGCCTGTCGACGACCCTCGCGCAAGGCCGCCGGCGCAAGCTCGAGCCGGTGCCGCTCGGGCACGACGACATCGCGTTCCTGCAGTACACCGGCGGCACGACGGGCGTCGCCAAGGGGGCGATGCTGCTGCACCGGAACATCATCGCCAACCTGCTGCAGGCCGACGCGTGGGTCCGGCCGTTCCTCGGCGACGTGCGGCACGTGATCATCACACCGCTGCCGCTCTATCACATCTTCTCGCTGACGGCGAACTGTCTGGTGTTCATGGCGCTCGGGGGCGAGAACGTGCTGATCACGAATCCGCGCGACATCCCGGGCTTCGTGAAGGAGCTCGCGCGCCATCGCTTCACCGCGATCACCGGCGTCAACACCCTGTTCAACGCGCTGCTCAACAATCCCGAGTTCGCGAAGCTCGACTTCTCGTCGCTTAAGCTCGTCCTGGGCGGGGGCATGGCGGTGCAGGAAGCCGTTGCCGAGCGCTGGAAGGACATCACGGGCGTGCCCCTGATCGAGGCGTACGGACTGACGGAGACCTCGCCGGCGGCAACGATCAATCCGCTCGATCTGCCGACGTACAACGGCACCATCGGGCTGCCGATTCCTTCGACCGAGGTCATCCTGCGCGATGACGAGGGGCGCACCGTCGGCATCGGCGAGCCCGGCGAGATCTGCATTCGCGGCCCACAGGTGATGGCGGGCTACTGGCAGCGCCCCGACGAGACCGCCAAGGTCCTCGACAAGGACGGCTGGTTCGCGACGGGCGACGTCGGCATCATGGATCCGCAGGGCTACGTGAGGATCGTGGATCGCAAGAAGGACATGATCCTCGTGTCGGGTTTCAATGTTTATCCGAACGAGATCGAGGGCGTCGTGGCCATGCATCCCGGCGTGCTCGAATGCGCCGCCGTCGGCGTGCCCGACGTGAAGTCCGGCGAGGCGGTGAAGCTCTACGCCGTGAAGCGCGATGCGAACGTCACGGTCGAGGACATCCTCGGCCATTGCCGGCGGCATCTCACGGGCTACAAGGTGCCGAGGGAGGTCGAGTTCCGGGCGGAGCTGCCCAAGTCCAATGTGGGCAAGATCCTGCGGCGCGAGCTGCGCGACGAAGCGAAAAAGGCGGCCTGAACATGTACGCATCGCGCGCACGCGCCGCCCGATGACGTCCAGTCAAGCCACGCCGTCCGCGGAAGCCGTCACGCTCCCGGACGAGCAGCCGGCCCTGCGCGTCGTGCCGATGCCGCACGACGCGAACTACCACGGCGACATCTTCGGCGGATGGATCATGTCGCAGGTCGACATCGCGGGGTCCGTGCCGGCCTCGCGCCGCGCGCGCGGCCGCATCGCCACGGTCGCCGTGAACTCCTTCGTGTTCAAGCAGCCGGTGCTGATCGGCGATCTCGTGAGCTTCTACGCGCGCATCAGCCGCGTCGGCAGGACGTCCATCACGGTCGACGTCGAGGTGTTCGCCCAGCGCAATCCCACCGACGTGCTGTGCGTCAAGGTGACCGAAGCGAGCCTCACCTATGTCGCCGTCGGACCCGATCGCCGGCCCCGGGAACTGCCGCCGGAATGACTGCGCGGCGGCCTGTCGCGCAACAAATGCAACAACCGCTCGCGGCTTCGGGCCGTCCGGCCCGCCGTACCTCGGAAACCCGGCGCGGCGAGGGTATATTCAACGAGTGGCTGCCGGGATGAGTGCCCGCGCATTGCCGACCCTTGCATTGCACCAACACCGGGAGCGTGTGCCGTTGCGCGGCGCTGCTCCGACAGGATCTCACCGAGGAGAAGAAGAATGACGCACACCCCGTTTCGTCGCACCCGCCTTGCGCTCGCCCTTGGCGGCGTTGTCATCGCGCTGGGTTCCGGCCACGCCTATGGCGGCGGCTTCGCGCTCCAGGAAACGTCCGGCAGCGGCCTCGGCAACGCGTTCGCCGGCGGGGCAGCGGCCGCCGAGGATGCAGGCACCGTGTGGTCCAATCCGGCAGGCATGTCGCGTATCGGCTCGATGCAGGTCGTGGGTGCATTTCATGTCATCACGCCGTCGTTCGAGTTCAACGACAATGGCTCGCAGGCTGCAGCGTTCCAGCCGCTGGGGCATACCGGTGGCGACGCGGGGACGGTGAACTTCGTACCCAATGCGTATTTCGTGGCGCCGATCAACCGCCAGCTCGCCCTGGGGCTGGGTCTGAATGGGCCGTTTGGCCTGGTGACGCATTACGGCGAAGGCTGGCTCGGCCGCTTCCAGGGGATCGAGTCGAACATCAAGACCATCAACGTGAATCCGGCGTTGTCGTGGAAGGTGAACGACCGATTCGCCATCGGTATCGGGGCGAGCTACCAGCGCATCGACGCGACGCTGACGAGCCGCGCCAACTACTCCGCGGCGCTTGCGCAGGCCGCGCAGCAGGCCGCGGCGGGCGGCCTGATCCCTGCTGCTGCCGTGCCGGGCTTCATCGCGGCGACGCCCGGGCTCGATTCCGGCGTGAAGATCGACGGTGACGACAGCGCATGGGGCTGGAACGTCGGCCTGCTCTTCGACCTCGACCAGAACTCGCGCATCGGCTTGGCTTATCGCTCCAAGATCAAGTACAACGTCGTCGGCAACGCGTCGTTCGACCATCCGGCCCTGCCGGCACTGCCGCCCGCGCTCGCGCCGATCGGCGCAGCGCTGGCTCCCCTCGTCAACGCCACGTTCTTCAACGGTGGCGTGCAGGGCGATCTCGAAGTGCCCGACACCGCGAACATCTCGTACTTTCGCCGGATCAACGACAAATGGGACGTGATGGCCGACGCGCAGTGGACCGGCTGGAGCAGCTTCCAGACCCTCAAGTTCGTGCGCACCACGGGTGCGGTCCTCGGCAGCAACCCGGAAAACTTCGACGATGTGTGGCGGTTCTCGGTCGGGGCCAATTACCACCAGAACGAGCGCCTCATGTTTCGCGGTGGCCTCGCTTACGACCAGGGCCCCGCCAATGACACCGACCGCACGCCGCGGCTGCCCGACGTGGATCGCGTCTGGTTCTCGATCGGCGCACAGTACGCGGTGACGCCGCAACTGAAGCTCGACGGCGGTTTCACGTACATCGTCGGCACGAAGAAGGCGAGCATCGACCAGAATGGCGGCAGCACGGCGCAGAACGGCCTGATCAAGGGCAACTACGACGTGAGCGCGACGATCTTCTCGGTGCAGGCGGCCTACTCGTTCTGACGGCCACGTCGTTGCAATAGCGGGCGCGGCCGAGGGCATCCCCGGCCGCGTTTTCTTTCGGGGTGCAGGCACGCGACCGCCCGCCGCACGGGCTGCACCGCAGGATTTCCACCATGTCCACGTCTCCATTCCTCGTCCGCCGCGCCGCCGTGCTGGGCGCGGGTGTGATGGGCGCGCAGATCGCCGCGCACTTCGCCAACGCCGGCATTCCCGTCGTGCTGTTCGATCTCGCCGCGCGCGAGGGCGACCCCAGCGGCATTGCGCGCCGCGCTCTCGACGGCCTGCGCAAGCTCGAGCCGGCGCCGCTCGCGGCTGCCGACCGCCTCGCTGCGATCGAGCCCGCCAACTACGACCAGCATCTCGCCAGGCTGCAGGAGTGCGATCTCGTCATCGAAGCGATCGCGGAGCGGATGGACTGGAAGCGCGACCTGTACGCGCGCATCGCGTCGCACGTGGCGCCGCACGCGGTGCTCGCGTCGAATACGTCGGGGCTGTCGATCGGCGCACTGGCGGAGGCGCTGCCGCCGGCGTTGCGCGGCCGGTTCTGCGGCGTGCATTTCTTCAATCCGCCGCGGTACATGCATCTCGTGGAGCTGATCGCGCAACCCGCGTGTGAGCCGGGGCTGCTCGATGCGCTGGAGACGTTCCTCACGTCGATGCTCGGGAAGGGCGTGGTGCGGGCCAAGGACACGCCCAACTTCATCGCCAATCGCGTCGGCATCTTCTCCGTGCTTGCGACCATGCATTACACGCAGGCGTTCGGACTCGGCTTCGACGTCGTCGACGCCCTCACCGGACCGGCGATCGGGCGCGCGAAGAGCGCGACGTATCGCACGAGCGACGTCGTCGGCCTCGACACCATGGCCCACGTCGTGAAAACCATGCGCGACACGCTGCCGGACGACCCGTGGCACGCGCTCTTCGAGACGCCGGCGGTGCTCGCCAGGCTTGTCGAGCAGGGTGCGCTGGGGCAGAAGAGCAAGGCCGGCTTCTTCCGCAAGCAGGGCAAGGAGATCCAGGTGCTCGATCCCGCGTCGGGTGCGTATCGCACGGCAGCCGGCGAGGTCGCGCCCGGGGTGCAGAAGCTCCTCGCGATCGCGGAGCCGCGCGAGCGCTTCGCGGCACTGCGCGCGTCGAGCGAGCCGCAGGCGCAATTCCTGTGGGCGATCTTCCGCGACCTTTTCCACTATTGCGCGTATCACCTGACCGCCATCGCCCACGACGCACGCGACGTGGATCTCGCGTTGCGGTGGGGCTTCGGCTGGCAGATGGGGCCGTTCGAGACCTGGCAGTCGGCCGGCTGGGCGGAAGTCGCGGGGTGGATCGACGAAGACATCGCCGGCGGCAAGACCCTGGCTGCGGTTCCGCTCCCTCGATGGGTGCGTGAAGGACCTGCCGCCGCCGGAGTGCACGCTGCGGACGGGGCGTGGAGCCCGGCGGAGGGCACGTTCGCGCCGCGGTCGTCGCTGCCCGTATACCGTCGACAGCACTTTCCCGACCCGGTGCTCGCCGAGCGCTGGCCGCGCGGGACCACGATCAGCGAGACCACCGGGGTACGGACCTGGCACCTCGCCGACGACGTGGCGATCGTGTCGTTCCGGTCGAAGGGGCACACGATCGGCGAGGACGTCCTCGACGGCCTGCTCGACGCCATCGAGCGTGCCGAGCGCGGCTTTCGCGCGCTCGTCATCTGGCAGCCGCGCGAGCCGTTCTCGGTCGGCGCGAACCTGAAGGCGGTGGCGCCGGACGTGCAGGCGGGCCGCTGGAGCGCGATCGAAGCGATGGTGGCCAAGTTCCAGCAGACGTCGCAGCGCCTGCGCTACAGCCTCGTGCCGACCGTTGCCGCGGTCCGCGGCATGGCGCTGGGCGGGTCCTGCGAGTTCATCCTCCATTGCGATCGCACCGTGGCTGCGCTGGAGTCGTACATCGGCCTCGTCGAAGTCGGCGTGGGACTGCTCCCCGCGGGCGGCGGATGCAAGGAATTCGCGCTGCGCGCCGTGCAGGAATCCGCGCGCGGAGGCAGCGGCGGCCAGATGGACCAGTTTCCGTTCCTGCGCACGTATTTCCAGACGATCGCGAAGGCAACGGTCGCCAGGAGCGCGTTGGAAGCGAAGGAGCTCGGCTACCTCCGACCGTCAGACGTCGTGGTTTTCCACCCCCATGAGCTGCTGTTCGTCGCCCATGCCCAGGCGAGAGCGCTGGCCGATGCGGCATACCGGCCCCCGTTGCCGATGGCTGCGATACCTGTCGCGGGCAAGACGGGCATTGCCACGCTCGAGATGGTGCTCGTCAACATGCGCGACGGCGGCTTCATCTCGGCCTACGATTTCGACGTGTCGCTGCGCGTGGCACGCGTCCTGTGCGGTGGCGAGGTCGAGCCGGGCAGCGTCGTGGACGAGAAGTGGCTGCTCGATCTCGAGCGCGCCGAATTCATGAATCTGGTGCGCAATCCGCGCACGCAGGAGCGTATCGCGCACACCCTCAAGACAGGCAAGCCGCTGCGCAACTGAACGCGCGCTGCGCGCCCGCCGCGGAACCCCGCGGCCCGCGCCGGGACCAAACACCGCGCGCACCGTTGTTCCGAATGGAGCCTCCCATGCAACGCCAGATGCAGGATGCATACGTCATCGCCGCCACGCGGACGCCCGTGGGCAAGGCCCCGCGGGGCGCGTTTCGCCATACCCGGCCGGATTCCATGCTCGCCCACGTGTTGCGCGCGGTGCTGGCGCAGGTGCCGGCCCTGGAGGCCGCGCGCGTGGACGACGTGATCGTCGGCTGTGCGATGCCGGAGTTCGAGCAGGGGATGAACGTCGCGCGCATCGGCGTCCTCCTTGCGGGCCTGCCCGACAGCGTGCCCGGCATGACCATCAACCGCTTCTGCTCCTCGGGACTCAACGCTGTCTCCATTGCCGCCGATCGCATCCGCACGGGTGAAGCGGACGTGGTGATCGCGGCCGGGACCGAGAGCATGAGCATGATCCCGATGCTCGGTCGCCTTGCGCTCAATCCGGAAGTCTTCGCCAGGGACGAGAACCTCGGCATCGCCTACGGCATGGGTCTCACGGCGGAGAAGGTGGCACAGCGCTGGAACGTCTCGCGCGAGGCGCAGGATGCGTTTGCGCTGGAGAGCCATCGCAAGGCCCTCGCCGCGCAGGCGAGCGGCGAGTTCGCCGGCGAGATCACGCCGTATCCGCTGCAGGAGGACGTGCCGGATCTCGCGAGCGGTGCCATCACGCATCGCAGCCGTGCGTTCGATCGCGACGAGGGTCCGCGTGCGGACACGACCGCAGACGGCCTCGCGAAGCTGCGGCCCGTGTTCGCCGCGCGCGGCAGCGTCACCGCAGGCAACAGCTCGCAAATGTCCGACGGCGCCGGCGCATCGATCCTCGTGAGCGAACGCGTCGTGCGCGAGCTCGGTCTTGCACCGTTGGCGCGGTGGGTGGGATACGCGGTCGCTGGCGTGGCGCCCGAGATCATGGGCGTGGGGCCGATTGCCGCCATCCCCAGGCTGCTGCGGCAGACGGGCATCGCGAAGGACGACATCGACTGGATCGAGCTCAACGAGGCCTTCGCTGCGCAGAGCCTGGCCGTCATGAACGAGCTGGCGCTCGATCCCGCCAGAGTGAACCCGCTTGGCGGCGCCATCGCACTCGGACATCCGCTGGGTGCGACGGGCGCCGTGCGCACCGCCACCATCGTGCACGGCTTGCGGCGCAGGAAGCAGAAGTATGGGATGGTCAGCATGTGCGTGGGCACCGGCATGGGCGCCGCCGGCCTCTTCGAAGCCGTCTAGCTCGCGAGAACGGAACGCATGCTTCGTTGCTCCTCGCTTTCGTCCTCACGTATCTCCAAGTACGTTCCGGGCGAAAGCTCCGGTGCGCCTCGCCTGCGTCCCGTTTCGCGGCTATCCGGCGTATATCGCCATGGGTCAGGCTTCAGCCTGACATGCGAGCACGACATCGTCGTGACAGGATTGAGCCTGACATGCAGATGAGATCATCCCCCCATCGAACCGGCGCTCTCGCCCAAGGAGAATCCGTCATGCGCAATGCACTCTTGGCAGTCATCCTGATGATCGGCACGGGGACGTGCCTCGCTGCCGAGGTCGCGGGCGTGAAGCTCGACGATCGCGCAACCGTCGGCGGGAAGGAGCTCGTGCTGAACGGCGCCGGCATCCGCACGCGCGCATTCTTCAAGGTGTACGTGGCGGGTCTGTATCTTCCCGCGAAGGCAACCGACGCCACGACCGCGCTCAACGCGACGCCGCGGCGCGTGCAGCTCAACATCATGCGCACGCTGTCGGCGGACCAGCTCGTCGATGCGTTCAACGAGGGCCTCAAGGAAAACAATACCGAGGCGGAGCTCGCAGCGATCAAGGCGCAGACCGAGCAACTCACGTCGATCATGAAATCGTTCAAGGAAGTACACGACAAGGACGTCGTGACCATGGATTACGTCGACGGCGGAACGCGCATCGGCCTAAACGGGCAGGCAAAGGAAGCCATTCCCGGCGAGGCCTTCAATCGCGCGCTGCTGAAGGTGTGGCTCGGCGACCACCCCGTGCAGGCGGACCTGCGCAAGGCGATGCTCGGCGGCTGACGCCGCCGCATCGACCGCGCACGCCAGCGATGGGACAGCACGACTTCTGGGCCTCGTCGAACTATCGACTTCTCGCACCGACATCGGACGGTCGGCTTCGCTTGACGGACGCGTTCCTGCGGGCATCGCTGCTGCGCCCGGAGCTCGCGCCGGTGCCGACCTCCTCCGCCGCGGAGCTCGCGCTGCACGAGGCGCTGCTCGCGAACCCGCGCCAGGCCGTCCCTGCCGCCGCACTCGGTGATCTCGGGGACGAGGACGTCGAGCACAACTACGGCGTGTGGCTGCGCTTTCGCGATCGCCTTCTCGCCGCGCCGTCGATCGAGGCCGCGTACATCGCGCTTTTCCGCGACGGCGTGGACGTGCCTCCGGTATTCGTGCATCAGCTCACCCAGATCCTGCTGCGGCACATCCTGCGCGACGTCGACGACGCGCTCGAGGTGCGTGCGGCGGAGATGCTCTACCGGCCGCAGAAGATCGCGGTGCTGGAGGACGGCGCCGTCATGGCCGCCGACGCCGAGGTCGTGGAGACGCACGCCACGACCGGAGGCTTCGGCAGCCTCGGCGAGCTGCTGCAGCGCAATCGCATTCCGACCCGCACGGTCGATCTCGACGTGCTGGGCGAGGAGAATGCCGCGGACTACTGGTCGCGCGACGAGCGTTTCGACCTTGCCATCAGCCTGAATCGGGGTGGGCCCGCGCTCAGAGCCCTGTGTCGCGTGCTCGAGCGCTGGATTGCGCACTTCCTGGGCGTTCCGGTGTCCATCAAGCCGCAGCGCGAGATCGACGACAGCCGCTGGGTCTGGCACGTGGGCCTCGATGCCCAGGCGAGCGCGCTCCTCAACGACATCTACAATCGCGTGGAGGTGGACGAGGAGCGCAGCCGCCGGCTGCTGTGCCTGTTCGAGCTGCGCTTCGAGAATCCGGCGGACATGCGACCCGCCATCGCCGGACGGCCCGTGTACCTGGCGATGGCCATCGACGAGCGCCAGCTGTTGCGGCTGAAACCGCAGAACCTTCTCCTGAATCTTCCCCTGGCAACGACACAATGAATCGCATCCCTGCTTTCGCCGCGCGCACGCGCGCTGTCGGGCGTCGCTGCGGCCATCGCCGCACTGGGCCTGACGATGACGGCGGCCACGGTCGTGGCGCAGACGCCCGCCGCTCCGGCCGCGCCGACCACGGATACTGCCGCGCCCAGGCCGGCCGCGGGAACCGCCGCCGCCGATGCCGCGGGCAAGCCCACCGAAACGCCACCAACGCTCGCGTCGATGCAATGGCTGGAGGGTTGCTGGCAGGGCAGCGTGAACAAGCGCGACTTTCGCGAGGTGTGGCTGCCCCAGCGCGGCGGCATGATGATCGGCGTCAGCCAGACGGTGATGGCCGACAAGACCCTCGACTACGAGTACCTGCGCCTCGAGCCGCGCGGCGACGCCGTGTACTACGTCGTCTCGCCGCCGAACAAGCCCGAGGAGGCGTTCAAGCTCACCTCCGAGCTCGTCGACAAGGAAGACGCGCACACCTTCGTGTTCCTCGATCCTGCGCGCGACTTCCCGCAACGGATCGGATACCGGCGGGCGAGCGAGGGCTGGCTCTACACCGAAGTCGAAGGCAAGGTGAAGGGCGCCGACCGCAAGGTGATCTATCCGATGCGGCGCGTGGACTGCGCGACGGGCGAATTCATCCGCAAGTGACGACCGTGACCGACGTCGCGCCCTCGGCAGCACTGCAGAACTTCCGGCGCATGCTGGAGGCGGGCAAGGACGGAGCGCTCCTGCGCTTCGCGCTCGGCAACGAGCTGTTGAAGGCCGGGGACGCCGCCGAAGCGGTCGGAGCATCTTGCGCGCGCGGTGGAGCTCGATCCGCGCTACACCGCGGCATGGAAGATCTACGGCAAGGCGCTGGCCGCGGCGGGTCGCAGCGACGATGCGCTGGCCGCCTACCGGCAGGGCATCAGCGTGGCCGATGCGAAGGGCGACAAGCAGGCGGGGAAGGAGATGCGCGTGTTCGCGCGTCGCATCGAAAGCAGTCGAGCAGGAGGCGACGCCGTTTAGCGTGCCTGCGCAGGTGCCCGTCAGGGCGCCGCGCGTCCCGGGAGCGTGCCGACGCCGCGATTGGCGAGCGCGTCGGCGCGCGTGTTGCCGGGATGATCGTTGTGGCCGCGCACCCAGTGCCAGCGGATCTCGTGCCGCGCGGCGAGTTCGTCGAGTTCGCGCCAGAGCTCGGCATTCTTCACGGGCTTGCGGTCCGCGGTCTTCCATCCGTTGCGCTTCCAGCCATGGATCCACTGCTGGATGCCGTTCTTCACGTACTGCGAATCGGTGTAGAGCTCGACCGTGCAGGACCGCTTGAGCGACTCCAGGGCGCGGATCACCGCGGTGAGCTCCATGCGGTTGTTGGTGGTGTGTCCCTCGCCACCGAAGAGCTCGCGCTCGTGGTCGCCCCAGACGAGCAGGGCGCCCCAGCCGCCGGGCCCGGGGTTTCCCTTGCACGCGCCGTCGGTATAGATCTCGACCGTGCCGCTCATCGTGTGCAGCGCGCGGCCATGCGCAGGCACGGCGCAAGGCGCCCGCGATGGCATGCGTGCACCATCACTCGACGCGCTCGATGCACTCGCGCACCTGGCGTGGGGCGGTCGCGAGGCCGCGGGTCGCGCGCTCCCATGCCGGCGTGATGATGCGCATGCCCAGCACTTTCTTGGTCGCGCGCAGGAAGTACGCGCCGCCCGCGATGGGCCACCAGCGATCGCCGGCGCGCTCGAAGAAGCCGAACCGGCGCAGCCATTTTTCCTGCGCGAACGGCGGCGCATAGCAATCGAGACTGCCGCCGGTCACCTCGAAGCCGAGCAGCGCCAGCCAGTCCTTCAGCCGGTAGAGGGCGATGAAGTTGCCGTTCCATGGCGGCGCCTGCTCGCGTCCGAAATAGCGCTTCGCGCCGTGCAGGCTGAACGGGTTGAAGCCGGAGATGAGGAGCTGGCCCTCGGGTCGCACGGCACGATGCACTTCGCGCAGCAGCCGGTGCGGCTCGCTCGGAGAATTCCAGCGCATGCGGGAGCACGATGAGATCGAGCGAGCTTTCGGGAAACGGCAGCCAATGCGGATCGGCGAGCACTTGCGCGGGTCCCCCGCCATCGACCAGCCAGCGCGTCGGGATGCGGCTCTGCGCGAGGAACTCGCAGGCGGGAAGTCCGATCTGAATGGCGTGGAAGCCGAAGATGTCGGCGACGGTGCGATCGAACCACGCCTGCTCGCGCGCGAGCAGATAGCGACCCGGCGGCGTGGTCAACCAGTCCGCGAGCGTCGTTGACAGCGGTGCCGGCGCTCCCGAAGATGCTTCCATGGCGGCGATTATCCCCATCCCGGCCTTCGCGGACAACTACATCTGGCTGCTGCGCGAAGGCCCGCGCGCTGCGGTCGTCGACCCCGGCGACGCCCGCCCGGTGCTCGACTATCTCGCGCGCGAAGGCCTCGAGCTCTGCGCGATCCTCAACACGCATCATCACAACGATCACGTGGGTGGCAACACCGCACTGCTCGCGCACGCGGCGGTGCCGGTGTTCGGCCCGGCACGCGAGCGCATACCCGGCATCACCCGCGCGCTGCATGAAGGCGACAGCATCGAGGTGCCGGGCATCGGCCTGCGCTTCGAAGTGCACGACGTCCCGGGACACACCGCGGGACATATCGCATACGTGATGCGCGCGCCGCAGCGCGGCATCGGCCCGCTCGCATTCGTCGGCGACACGCTGTTCGCCGGCGGATGCGGCCGGCTTTTCGAGGGCACGCCGGCGCAGATGGCGGCGTCGCTCGGGAAGCTCGCCACGTTGCCCGATGACACACGCCTCTATTGCGCCCACGAGTACACGTTGTCGAACCTGCGCTTCGCCCGCGCAGTCGAGCCTTCGAGCACGGCCATCGAGGCGCGCATCGCCCGTGAAGAGGCGCGCCGTGCGCGTGGGGAGCCGACCGTGCCGTCGCTCCTCTCCGACGAACGGGCGACGAACCCGTTCCTGCGCGCAGCCGAACCTGCCGTCATGCGTGCGGCGGCGGCGCATGCGGGCCGCCCCGTGACGGACGCGGTGGACTGCTTCGCGGTCGTGCGGGCCTGGAAAGACCGCTTCTGAGCGCCAATGCGCCCCGCGCGGCGCAGGGCGCGCGCACCCGTGCCGCGGGTTGACGCTCGAGGCATGCGCGCCTACCATCGCCTCGTTTTTGAGCGACGCCGTCGCCGTTGCACCTTGCGAGGATTCATCGAATTGCGAATATACAAAGTCGCCTGCACGATCGCCGCAGCGCTTGCCCTCGGTGCCTGCGCGAGCGCGCCCAAGGCGCCGGAAGTCTCCATCGCCGCCGTCGTCGCTTCCGCGAGCGTCGGCATTCCAACCCAGCCGCTGTCCTCCCCGTCCTCTCCCGTTCTCGCACCACCGCCGCTCGCGCGCATCGCCGAAGCGCCGCCGGAACCGTTCCATCCCACCGCCGCGGCCGAGCTCGAGGAACTGCCGGCGCCCGCTGAAGACCTGTGGGATCGCATCAAGGCACGCTTCGGGCTGCCCGAGATCGACAACGCCGACGTCGCCAAATGGGAACAGTGGTACGCATCGCGGCCCGATTACGTCGCACGCATGATCGATCGCGGCCGGCGCTACCTGTACTACGTGGTCGTCGAGGTCGAGGAACGGAACATGCCGGCGGAGATCGCGCTGCTGCCGATGATCGAGAGCGCCTACAACCCGAACGCGATGTCCACGAGCCGCGCGTCGGGCATATGGCAGTTCATACCCTCGACGGGCAAGTCGTACGGCCTCAAGCAGAACTTCTGGTTCGATTCGCGCCGCGACGTGCTCGCGGCGACCGCCAGCGCCCTCGCGTACCTCGACAAGCTGCACACGCAGTTCGACGACTGGCAGCTCGCGCTCGCCGCCTACAACTGGGGCGAGGGCAACGTGGCGCGCGCGATCGACAGGAAGCGTCGTGCGGGCCTGCCGGCCACCTACGCCACCCTGCCGATCCCGGACGAGACGCGCAACTATCTGCCCAAGCTCCAGGCGGTCAAGAACATCATCCGCAACCCGGAGAAGTACGGGCTGCACCTCGGCGACATCCCCGACGCGCCGTATTTCGCCGTCGTGCGGACGAGCAAGGAGATGGACGTGAAGCGTGCTGCAGAGCTCGCGGAGATGTCGGTGGACGAGTTCCAGTACCTCAACCCGCACCACAACCGCCCGGTCATCGCCGGCGCGGACGAATACACCCTGCTGCTGCCGATCGACAAGGCGGAGCTCTTCGCGGCCAAGCTCGACCTCATCGACCAGCCGCTCGTTTCCTGGCAGGCGTACCGGATGCGTCCCGGCGACTCGCTGCAGAGCGTCGCCGTGCGTTACGGCATGACGCTCGAGACGCTGCGCGCCGTCAATGGGATCGGCGCGCGCTCGACGGTCCCGCCTGGGCACGCGCTTCTCGTGCCCGCGCAACGCAGCTCGCGCGAATCCGCCGAGAGCTTCGTGCACGCGGTCTTCACCACGGTGCCCCAGGGCCGCACGTTCTATTACCGCGTCACGCGCGGCGACACCATGGCCACGATCGCGTCACGTTACGACGTGAGCGCCGCGGACATCCGGCGCTGGAACGGCCTCGGCAAGGCAGAGGTGCGCCCCGGACAGAAGTTGCGCATCACGAGCGACAAGGCCCCGCAGGTCACCGTGGCGAAGCGCGGCAACGCCAAGCCGGTGCGCAGCGTGGCGGCACGCGGAGAGTCCTGCTGCAAGGGAAGGACGGGCGCGGCAGCACAAGGCACCAGCGCCAAGGCGGCCGTTGCGCCCGCCGCGCGGACCCGGCACAAGGCAACGCCGAAACTGCAGAAGGCTTCCGATCCACCCAGCCCGGCGCCGCGCCGGCGCCACGGCGGCAAAGCGAAGGCGCGCTGACGGACGCCTGAAACAAAACAGGCGACGCATGCTGCGTCGCCTGTTTTTCGTCGGCTGCCCCGAAGAGCGAGCCGGCGTCCGCGATTACTTGCGGCTTGCGGACTTCCGGGCGCCGCCGCGTTTTTTCGCGGCAGACTTCTTGGCGCCGCCGCGCTTCTTCGCTGCGGACTTCTTCGCACCGCCGCGCTTCTTCGCTGCGGACTTCTTCGCGCCACCGCGCTTCTTCGCGGCCGACTTCTTGGCGCCGCCGCGCTTCTTCGCCGCCGACTTCTTGGCGCCGCCGCGCTTCTTCGCTGCGGACTTCTTCGCGCCGCCGCGCTTCGCGGCCGTCTTCCGCGCGCCGCCGCGCTTCGTGGCGGACTTCTTGGCGCCGCGTGCGCTTCTTCGCGGCCGACTTCTTGGCGCCGCCGCGCTTCTTCGCTGCGGTCTTCTTCCCAGCGGACTTCTTCCCCGCGGAGCGCTTCTTCGCGGGAGCCTTCGCCGGGGCCGCAGCCGTCGGCGTCATCATCGACATCATGTCAGCCATTTCATTCTCCTGTCTGAGTTGCTTTGACTGTTTTGACTGCTTCACAGCAGGAGAGCACGGGTGTCGTTTTGTTTCGGACCACTTGACAAACCCATTGCTACCTGCTGCCTGAATTCTAGCCACATTTTATTGAATTGCAAGAAATCTGCCAGCTTTGCACGCCGTCGCGCGCGCGATGTTGCGTATTCGCACACGCATTCCGGCGCGCTCAGCGCGCGCTTCCGCGCCGCATTGCGCGCGATGCGTCGCGCACCGCGCGGGCGATGACACGCTACGGAAGGACCGACTCGCCGGCGAAGAGCGAGGCCGCGCTCTCGCGTGCGCGGACCTCGTGCGCGGTCGCGCCGTCGACCAGCACCTCGCATGCGCGGGGCCGCGAGTTGTAGTTGGAGCTCATCACGAAGCCGTAGGCACCCGCCGCGCCGATGGCGAGGAGGTCGCCTTCGACGAGCGCGAGATCGCGGTCGTGCGCCAGGAAATCGCCGCTCTCGCAGACGGGGCCGACCACCTGCCAGCGCTGCATGGGCGAGCTGCGCGGACGCACTGCGTCGACCGGATGCCATGCCTCGTACAGCGCCGGGCGGATGAGATCGTTCATGGCCGCATCGACGATCGCGAAGTTGCGCTCCCGGCCCGGCTTCAGGAACTGCACGCGCGTCAGCAGCACGCCGGCAGCACCGACGAGCCGGCGCCCGGGCTCGACCAGGAGGCGCTCGTCGCGGCCGGCGAAGAGCTCCCCGATCATCGCTGCGTACGCCGTCATGGGCACGGGCGTCTCGTCGCGATAGCGAATGCCGAGGCCACCGCCGAGGTCGATGTGCTCGAGCACGGTGCCCTGCTGGCGCAGCGTGTCGACGAGCTCCAGCACCTTGGTGACGGCCTCGCGATAGGGCTCCAGGGTGGTGATCTGGGAGCCGATGTGGAGGTCGATGCCGCGCACCGCGATGTGCGGGAGCGCGGCGGCGCGCTGGTAGAGCGCGCGGGCTTCGGTGAATGCGACGCCGAACTTGCTCTCCGAGAGCCCGGTCGCGATGTACGGATGCGTGCGCGGGTCGACGTCCGGGTTCACGCGGAAGCTCACCGGTGCGCGTACTCCACGGCGCGCCGCCACCGCGTTCAGCGCATCGAGCTCACTCGCCGATTCGACGTTGAAGCAGAGAATCCCGGCGTCGAGCGCCGCCTCCATTTCGGCGGCGGTCTTGCCGACACCCGAGAACACCACCTTCGCCGGGTCGCCGCCGGCGGCGAGCACGCGGGCGAGCTCGCCGCCGGAGACGATGTCGAAGCCGCTGCCGAGCCGGGCGAGCAGGTCGAGGATGGCGAGATTCGAGTTCGCCTTCAGCGCGTAGCAGACGAGGTGCGGCCGCGCGGCGAGCGCGGCGTCGTACTCGCGATAGCTCGCCTCGAGCGCAGCGCGCGAGTAGACATAACAGGGCGTGCCGAAGCGCTCGGCGATGGCGCGACAGCGGCACCTGCTCGGCACGGAGCTCGCCATCGACGTACGCGAATGCGCTCACGGCCGCGACGTGCCGGCGGGACTGGTCGGCGGCGTCGGCACCTGTGCCGGCGCCGGCGCGTTCGGCGCGGGCACCGCATCGGGGATCGCCGGCGCCGATTGCTGCGGCGTTGCGGCGGGTGCGGGCACGAGCGGCCCCTTGATGCCGCACGCGGCCAGCATCATCGCGGCGGCGAGCGCCAGCAGCGAGGCCGCGCGGCGCGCGCGCGCCGCATGCAAGGAATGTTCGGCATCACGTACCATGGAACGATGCTAGCACGCCCATCCACGCGCATCGGCGCGTGCCAAGGCGCGGAGTCCACCACCATGCTGACCGAATCCGAATTCATCGCTGCCGCCGACGCGACCCTCGCGCTCATCGGAGAAACCCTCGACCAGGCGCTCGCCGATTCGGACATCGATCTCGACTGGAGCCTCAACGACGGCATCCTCGAGATCGAGTGCGAGGACGGAAGCAAGCTCATCGTGAACCGGCACGTGCCGAACCGCGAGATCTGGGTTGCGGCGCGTGCGGGCGGCTTTCACTTCCGCGCCCGGGACGGACGCTGGCAGGACACGCGCTCGCGGCGACGAGCTTGCCGCGGCGCTGCGGACGCTGCTTGCCAACCAGGCGCGCCTCGAGCCCGCGTTCCCGACACTCACCGCGCCGCGCGACTAGCGCGACGCCCGCGATCAGGCTTCGAGCAGCGCGGTCCAGTTGCCGATCTCGCGCCGCGCGTGCGCGTGACCGGGGAACAGCGCCTCCACGACCGCCCAGAACCGCGGCGAGTGGTTGAGCTCCACCAGGTGCGCGACCTCGTGCGCGACGACGTATTGGGCGAGGAGCGGCGGCAGATGGATGAGCCGCCAGTTGAGGCGGATCTCGCCCTTGTGATTGCAGCTTCCCCATTCGGTGCGCGCGTTGGTGAGCTTCACGACCGACGGCCGCCGCGACAGGCGCGCGGCGAGATGGGTCACGTGCGGGGCGAGTCGCCGCAACGCCTCCTCGCGCAACCAGTGACCCACGAACCCCGCGAGCAGCGGCTGCTCGTGCGGCCGCGGATGGCGCACGGTCACGTGGAAGAGGTCGGCCTCGATCGCCTTCGTGCGCGACGGAAACACCGCGAGCGCGAGCTCCGCGCCCTGGAAGAGGATCGAAGCGCCCGTCTTCCATTCCGCGGGCAGCACGTCGCGCCGGCGCGCGCGCCATTCCCGCAGCGTGCGCAGGATCCACGTCGTGCGCTCCTCGAGCGCCGCCTCGATGTCGTGCAGCGTGACCCAGCGCGGCGCCCGCACGGTCAGTCCGGACAGCCCGACCTGCATGCCGATGGAGCGCCGGCGCGCGCGATGAAGGCGGTAATCGATGGTCTCGCCGCCGAGCACGATGCGGCGGGTCTGGCCTTCCTTGTCGTCGCTGCGCCTGCCGCCGGTCAGCGTGGCGCGCCGAGCCGCGCGACTTCGTTCTCGATCCAAGTTTCGACTTCCGTCGTGAGCGTCTGGGGGTCCTTGCCGGCCGAGCTGATCGGCGGGCCGAACGAGATGGTAACGGTTCCGGGGCGTTTGCCGAAGACACCCTTGGGCCACAGGTAGCCCGCGTTGTGCGCGACCGGGATCACCGGCACGCCGAGATTCAGCGCGAGACGGGCGCCGCCGGTCTTGTACTTGGCGCGCGTGCCCGGCCGGATGCGCGTGCCCTCCGGGTACACCGCGATCCAGAAGCCCTGCCTGAACCGTTCGCGTCCCTGCTCGGCGATCTGCTGCATCGCCGTCGTGCCGGCCTTGCGATCGATCGTGATCGGCGACGCGAGCGCGAACCCCCAGCCGAACAGCGGAATCGAGAGGAGCTCCTTCTTGGCGACGTAGGCGAGCGGCGGGAAATAGCGCGTGAGCGCGAGCGTCTCCCACGTCGAGCTGTGCTTGGACATCACGATGTGCGGTACCGCCTTCGCGCCGTGCGGGATGTTGCGACGTCCCACTTCCTGCCACCGGATGCCGCAGATGGCGCGCGCGCCCCACAGGTTCACCGCGCACCAGCTGGCGGCGAGGCGATAGCGGCCGATCCGCGGCAGCCAGAAGGTGGCGACCATCAGCACGGCATAGAACGCCGTCACGACGATCTGGTACAGCATGAACAGCAGGGACCGCATGGCGGGCTAGTCGCCTGATAGGAGTGCCGATGCGGCGAAGGCGAGATCGGGAAAGATCAGCGTGTTCTTGGGGAAGTTGCCCTCGCGCAGGGTCTTCTCGCCCTTGCCGGTGAGCACGAGCATCGGCTGGGCGCCGACGCCTTCCGCACATTGGAGGTCGCGCAGGCTGTCGCCGACGCACGCAACCCCCGCCATGTCGACGCCGAACCGCACGCCGATCTCCTTCAGCATGCCGCACCTGGGCTTGCGACAGTCGCACATGGCGTCGGCGGTGTGCGGGCAGTAGAACACCGCGTCGATGCGCCCGCCGGCGAGGGCGAGGGCGCGATGCATCTTCTCGTTGATGGCGTTGAGCGTCGCCATGTCGAGCAGCCCGCGGCCGATGCCCGACTGGTTGGTGGCGACGACCACCCGATAGCCCGCGTGGTGCAGGCGTGCGATCGCTTCCAGGCTGCCGGGGATCGCACGCCATTCCTCGGGCGTCTTGATGAACTGCTCGCTGTCGTGATTGATCACGCCATCACGGTCGAGCACGATGAGCTTGGTGGCGCGGTAGGGCATCGTGGAGGCTCTCGCGCGCGCCGGCCCGCGTCAGACGGCAAGTCGGGAGATGTCGGCGACGCGATTCATCGTCGCCGCGACGCCGCGCAGCAGCGCGAGCCGGTTGCTGCGGATGGCCGGATCGTCGGCCATGACCATCACGTCGTCGAAGAAGCGGTCCACGGCAGGCTTCGCGGTCGCGAGTGCGGTGAGTGCCCCGGTGTAGTCGCCTGCCGCGCAACGGTCGTGCACGAGCGGCTCGAGCTTCTGGAACACGAGATAGAGGTCGTGCTCGGCCCCTTCGGAGAGGCGGGCCCGGTCCACGGCCATCGCCGCCTCGTCCTCCGCCTTGCGCAGGATGTTGACGATGCGCTTGTTGGCGGCGGAGAGCGTCTGCGCCTCGGGCAAGGCCTCGAAGGACTGCACGGCCTTGAGTCGCGCGGGGACGAGATGCACGTCGGGGGGCAGCGCATCGACCACGGCGGCGACCTGATTGGCCGTGTAGCCCTGCTCGCGCAGATAGCCGCGCAGGCGCTCGTAAACGAATGCGAGCACGTCGGTCTGCGCGTCCTGCATCGCCGGGACGCCGTCGAACGCGCTGAAGGCCAGCGCAACGAGCTCGGGCAGCGGCAGCGCGAGCTGCCCGTCGATGAGGATGCGCAGCACCCCGAGCGCAGCGCGGCGCAGTGCGAACGGGTCCCGGTCGCCGGTGGGCTGGGCGCCGATCCCGAACATGCCGGCCAGGAGCTCGAGCTTGTCCGCAAGCGCCACGGACCGCGCAACCGCATCCTCCGGCAGCGCGTCGCCGGCGAAACGCGGCCAGTAGTGCTGCTCGATCGCGCGTGCAACGGGCGCAGGTTCGCCGTCGTACTCGGCGTAGTAGCGCCCCATGAGTCCCTGCAGCTCGGGAAACTCGCCGACCATGTCGGTGAGGAGATCGGCCTTGGCGAGCTGTGCGGCCCGCTGCGCGAAGACGACGTCGGCATCCAGGCGCTCGGCGATCCCGCCGGTCAGCGCGACGACGCGGTCGACGCGCTCGGCCAGCGTGCCGAGCTTGTTGTGATACACGATCGAGGCGAGGCGCGGGATGCGATCGGCGAGCGACTGCTTGCGGTCCTGATCGTAGAAGAAGCGGGCGTCGGCGAGGCGCGCGCGCAGCACGCGCTCGTTGCCGCCGACGATCGCCGAAGGATCCTCGGTGGCGAGGTTGCTCACCAGCAGGAAGCGGCTGTGCAGCCGCCCGTCGGGGCCCGCGAGGGCGAAGTATTTCTGGTTCTGCTGCATGGTGAGGATCAGGCACTCCTGCGGCACCTCGAGGAATGCGGGATCGAACGTGCCGGCGTACACCATCGGCCACTCGACGAGCGACGTGACCTCGTCCAGCAGCGCGTCGGGCATGATCACCGTCGCGCCCGCGGCGGCTTCCTCCAGCGCGGCAATGATGCGGCCGCGGCGCTCGCCGAAGCGCGGCACGACCTTGCCTTCCGCTTCGAGCGTCTCCTCGTAGGCCTCCGCGGTGCGGATCGCCAGATCGGGGCGGCTCAGGAAGCGGTGGCCGCTCGTCACGCGCCCGGCGCGAAGCTGCAGGCGCTCGCAGAACATGTCCACCACGTCCGCGCCGTGCAGCGCGAGCAGACGGTGCGCCGGACGCACGAACTTAACGTCGTTCTGGCCCGAGGACGATGACGATGCGTAGCTCATCACCTTGGGGATGGGCAGGCCCGCGATGGTGTCGTCGAGTGCCTCGGCGAGGCCGCGCGCGAGCGGCTGGCCCGCGGCAATACTTTCGAGGAACACGGCATCGACCTTGCCGTCGCTCTCGACGTACAGCCGGTCGGGACCATCGCCCGCATCCGGCCAGCGCTCTGCGAGCGCCTCGCGTCCGAGCGAGGCGAGCTTCTTGCGCAACGCCTTCGTCGGCCCCGTCGCGTCGAGCGCGACGTTGGCGGGCATCAGTCGCTGCACCACCGGCTGGTCGGGCGAGCGGGCGAGCACCTGCGTGATCCGCGCCGCGAGACGTCGCGGTGTCGCGAAGCCCGTGACCTCGCTGCCGGCCGTGAGATAGCCGCGCTGGCGCAGCCCCGCCTGCAGTGCGTCGGTGAAGGCTTCGCCGAGCCGCTTGAGCGCCTTCGGCGGCAGCTCCTCCGTGAGGAGCTCGACGACGAGCATGTCCGAGTCCGCCATCACGCCGCCGCCTTCGCGACTGCGCTGCCGAGCATCGGGAATCCGAGCGCCTCGCGCGACTCGTAGTACGCCTGCGCCACCATCCGCGAGAGGTTGCGGATGCGGCCGATGTACGCCGCACGCTCCGTGACCGAGATCGCGCCGCGCGCATCCAGCAGGTTGAACGTGTGCGCTGCCTTGAGGATCATCTCGTAGCCGGGCAGCGGCAGCTTCGCCTCGAGCAGACGCTTCGCCTCGCTCTCGAAGAACGAGAACAGCTTGAAGAGCTCGGGCGCATTCGACTGCTCGAAGTTGTACGTCGACTGCTCCACCTCGTTCTGGTGGAACACGTCGCGGTAGGTGAGGGTGCGCTCGACGTTGCCCTGCGGAGTGCGCTCGTCCCACGTGGCCCACACGAGATCGAACACGTTCTCCTTGCCCTGCAGGTACATCGCGAGGCGCTCGAGACCGTAGGTGATCTCCCCGGTGATGGGATTGCAGTCGAGCCCGCCGACCTGCTGGAAGTACGTGAACTGCGTCACCTCCATGCCGTTGAGCCATACCTCCCAGCCGAGGCCCCAGGCGCCGAGGGTGGGGTTCTCCCAGTCGTCCTCGACGAAGCGCACGTCGTTCTTCGTGAGATCGAAGCCGAGTGCGGCAAGGGAGCCGAGATAGAGGTCGAGGATGTCCGGCGGCGAGGGCTTCAGCACCACCTGATACTGGTAGTAGTGCTGCATGCGGTTCGGATTCTCGCCATAGCGACCGTCCTTGGGACGGCGGGAGGGCTGCACGTATGCGGCGCGCCACGGCTCCGGTCCGAGCGCGCGCAGGAACGTCGCGGTGTGCGACGTGCCGGCGCCGACTTCCATGTCGTAGGGCTGCAGCAGAGCGCATCCCTGACGATCCCAGTAGTCCTGCAGCTTGAGGATGACCTGCTGAAAAGTGAGCATGATGAAGCGATGTGCGCCATGTGCGGCGCGCTCGCGCACGATCCAAACCGCCATTTTAGCGTGCGGGACCGTCCTGCCCCGGTCGCCTGCTGCGATGGCCGCTGCGGCGCGCGGTCCATGCGGTCAGCGCGAGCACGAGCGCGGCGACGGCCACGGCGACGCCGTCACCCCAGCGCACATAGGGCGTTTCGCCGCGTCGTCCCTCGACGCTCACCTCGAGCGTGTCGCGCGTGAACCACGGCAGGCGTGCGATTTCGCGGCCGTCGTACGCGATGGCCGACGTGATGCCGGTGTTGGTCGAGCGCAGCAGCGGACGTGCGGTTTCCACGGCGCGCATGGCGGCGATCTGGTTGTGCTGCTCGGCGGCGAGCGAGCGCGCGTACCACGCGTCGTTGGTGACGTTCACCAGCACGGTTGCCGCGGCGGCCTGCGGACGGATGTCGGCGCCGAACACGTCCTCGTAGCAGATGTTCACCGCGACCCGCTGGTCCGCTATGGCGAAGGCAGGCTGGTCGGCCGCGCCGGCGCTCTGGTTCGCGAGCGGGATCGACAGCACCGAGCGGATGAACCAGCCGACCACGGGCTCCAGCGGAATCGTCTCGCCGAAGGGCACGAGGTGGCGCTTGCGATAGACCTGCGGTGCAGCCACGCCGAGGCTGATCACGCTGTTGTAATAGCGCAGTCCGGTGTGGCCGGGCTCCGGCGGCTCGACGGTGAAGAGGCCGGTCATCACCGCACCGTCGCGCTGCGCGGCGACGGCGAGCAGGTCCTCGAGCACGGTGCGCGGGACCTCGTCGGCGAACGCCGGCAGCGCGCTTTCCGGCAGGACCACGAGCCGGCCGCGCGACTCGCGTGCCAGCGTCGTGTACAGGCGGAAGGTGGCGTCGCGCATCGCGGGATCGAACTTGACGTCCTGGCTGACGTTGCCCTGCACGAGGGAGACGGCGAGCGGGGCGCCCGCCACGACGCTCCACGAGACCGTACGCAGCGCCGCACCCACGGCGACGATTGCGAGCACCGCCAGCGCGGTGCCTGCCACGTCCCTGTGCCGGCGTTCGACGAACGCATCCACGCCGATGGCGCAGGCGGCGGCGATGCCCGCATATGCGAAGCTCACGAGCCATACGCCGCCGATCGGAGCGTAGCCCGCCAGCGCAGTGGGCAGCGGCAACGGCAGCGCGGCATAGCCGATGGAGAGCCACGGAAAGCCGCGAGAACAGCCAGCTCCGCAGCCACTCGAACAGTGACCATGCGGCCGCCGCAGCGACGAGCCGCGCCGCGCTTCCGGCCGGTGCGACACGAGCGGCGACGTACCCGGTGAATGCCGGGAACAGTGCGAGGTACAGACAGAAAAGCGCGGTGCCGAGCCCGGCAAGCAGCGCATCCATCTCGCCGAACGTGTTGAGCGCGACGTACACCCAGGACACGCCCGCGAGGAAGAAGCCTGCGCCGAACGCAAAGCCCGAGCGCAGCGCATCGCGCGGCGAGGCTCGACGCCACGGCAGGAAGAGCAGCGCGAGCGTGACGATCGGAAGGAAAGGAAGGCGGAAGGGCGCGAACGCGAACACCGTCGCGATGCCGGCGACGAGCGCAAGCAGCAACGGGGCGCGCTGCTCCGCCGGGGCCAGCCGGGTCACCCAGCGCCCGCGGCGACGAGGATGCGGCGGGGACGCGGCGCTCACCGGTGCGCGGGGCGGGCGGCGATTTCGCCGTTGCCGCCGGGCGCGGGCCGGAGCGGTTCGAGGTGGAGCGTGTAGAGACGACGGCTGTCGGCGCGAATCACCCGGAAACGGAAGTCGCCGATGGTCACGGCTTCGCCGCGCTTCGGCAGACGGCCGAAGGCCTGCAGCACGAGTCCGCCGACCGTGTCGAACTCGTCATCGGCGAAGTCGGCGCCGAAGCGGGTATTGAAGTCGGCGATCTCCGTCTGGGCCTTGACGCGATAGCGCCCGTTGGCCTCCGCGATGATGTTGTCCTCGCTCTCGTCGAAGTCGTACTCGTCCTCGATGTCGCCGACGATCTGCTCCAGCACGTCCTCGATCGTGACGAGTCCCGACACCCCGCCGTACTCGTCGACGACGATCGCGATGTGGTTGCGATTGGCGCGAAAGTCGCGCAGCAGCACGTTGAGGCGCTTCGACTCGGGCACGAACACCGCGGGACGCAGCGTGTCGCGCAGGTTGAACCCCTCGGGATTCGCGTAATAGTTGAGGAGCTCCTTCGCGAGCAGGATGCCGACGATGTCGTCCTTGTTCTCGCCGATCACCGGGAAGCGCGAGTGGCGCGTCTCGAGCACGAGCGGGATGAAGTCCTCCGGATCGTCCTCGAGCGAGACGACGTCCATCTGGGCGCGCGGGATCATGATGTCGCGCACCGTCATCTCGGACACCGACATCACGCCCTCGATCATCGACAGCGCGTCCGCGTCGAGGAGCTTGCGCTCGAACGCCCCGTGCAGGAGCTCGAGCAGCTCCTCGCGGTCTTCCGGCTCGCGCGTCAGGAAGGCCGAGAGCCGCTCGATGAGGGTCGGGCGCGATTCGGGCTTGGCGTCGTCGACGGCCATGTCGGTTCAGGCGCGCTGCGCCCGCGCCCGCTCTGGCGCGGACGCGGCGTACGGATCGGCCACGCCGAGGCCGGCGAGGATGCACGTCTCGCGCGCTTCCATGCGCTGCGCGTCGCGGTCGTGCTCGTGATCGTAGCCCTGCAGGTGCAGCATGCCGTGGACGACGAGGTGGGCGCAGTGATCGATCAAGGGCTTGCCCTGCAGGCGCGATTCGCGCCGCAGCACCGGCACGCACAGCACGAGGTCGCCGGCGAGGAGGGCGACATCATCGTACACGAAGGTCAGGACGTTGGTCGCCGAGGGCTTGCCGCGGTAGGCGGCGTTGAGGCGGCGCCCCTCGGCTTCACCGACGAAGCGCACCGTGACGTCGACATCGCGCTCGACGGCCGCGCGTGCCCAGCGGCGGACGCTGGCCGCGGTCGGCAGCGACGCGGCGCTCACGGCGTACTGGACCCGCAGGACCAGGCGCGCCTGCCTCCGCGCGGCGCCGCCGGTGCCGCTAGCGATCGCTGGTGCCCGCGCCCTTTTGGGCTTCGATGTCGCGCTCGTAGGCGTTGATGATCTTCTGGACGAGGGGATGGCGCACGACGTCGGCGCTCGTGAAGCGGGTGAAGGCGATGCCGCGCACGCCGGCGAGGATCCGATCGGCCTCGATGAGCCCACTCTTCTGGCCGCGCGCGAGATCGATCTGCGTGACGTCGCCGGTGATCACGGCCTTGGTGCCGAAGCCGATGCGCGTGAGGAACATCTTCATCTGCTCGGGCGTGGTGTTCTGCGCCTCGTCGAGGATGATGAAGGAGTGATTCAGCGTGCGGCCGCGCATGTAGGCGAGCGGGGCGATCTCGATGGTGCCGCGCTCGAAGAGCTTGCCGGTCTTGTCGAAGCCCATGAGGTCGTACAGCGCGTCGTACAGCGGGCGCAGGTACGGATCGACCTTCTGGGCGAGGTCGCCGGGCAGGAAGCCGAGGCGCTCGCCCGCTTCGACCGCGGGCCGCACTAGCACGAGGCGCTTCACGGCGTCGCGCTCGAGGGCATCCACCGCGCAGGCGACGGCGAGGTAGGTCTTGCCCGTCCCGGCGGGGCCGATGCCGAAGGTGATGTCGTGATCCTGGATGTGACGCAGGTAGACGTTCTGGTTCGGCGTGCGTCCGTGCAGGTCGGCGCGGCGCGTACGCAGCAACGGCAGGCCCTCCGCGTCGGACGGTGGCGGCGCAGAGGGCGCGAGCGCCGGCGCCTGCGTCGAGAGCTCGATGACGCCGAGCTGGATGTCGTCGACGGACAACGGCTTCTCCGCCATGGCGTAGAAGCGCTGCAGGGCCTCGGCCGCAAGTGCGGTCTGCGATGGCGTGCCGGTCAGCACGAAATCACCGCCGCGGTGGGCGATGGTTACGTCGAGCGCGGCCTCGATCTGGCGGAGGTTCGCCTCGAGCGGCCCGCACAGGTTGGCGAGCGCGCGATTGTCCAGAGGGTCGAACGAGAGCTCGACCTGTTCGCGGGGAGCAGGCATGGAGGCCGATTATGGCATCCAGCCGTGCTCCCGGCTCCGGTCGGGCGCGGCGGGGTTCTCCGCGCCCGGCTGTACGCGAGCTAAACGCCCGGACGCACGATGGGCGCGCGGATGGCCTCGTCGAGCGTGGCGTAGCTCTCCGCGAGATGCGCCCGGGCCTCCTTCGAGAACCATGACTTGTTCTGCGCCGCGAGGATCTCGCCGCGCAGCTCGCGCGCCTCTTCACGCAGCAGCGCGCGCGCATCGGCGGGCATCGACGCGGCCGGCCGGACCAGCGCTGCCGCGATGCGGCCCACGTGCTCGCGCTGGAGATTGCGCCGGAAGAGATTGATGTCGCGGCGCGTCGCGAGCTCGCTCCAGATGGACTTCTGCAGCGCGTCGTACAGCTCGGACAGGCGCAGCACCTGCTCGGGGTTGCCGACCTTCGACTCGGAGTCGAGGAGCCGCGCCGCGACCGAGGCGTCCATCAGCTGGCCGAGCGCGCCGGATTGCAGCGCCAGCACGCGGCTGGTGAGGCTGAAGTCCGGATTCGTGGGCCACTGCGCCATCAGGTAGTCGACGCCCATGCGCTGCATGAACTCGGGATCGAACCGGAAGCTGTCCGCCGAGAAGATGCTGTCCGTCAGGAGCTTCAGCGCCGCACGCTGCTTGTCGGCCGACACCGGGGTGAGCGGATTGCGCCCCGTGCCTGCATAGTCGCGCACGTACGACACGCCGGAGATGTACTTGGATGCGACCTGCGCGGCGCGCAGCGTCTGGCGCAGGCCGGAGTCGAAGCTGCGCCGGAGCACGTCGTAGGGTTGCCCGACCGACAGGCTCTTGCCCTGCAGGCGCGTCCACAGCTCGTCGGTGAGCCGGAAGCGACGTTGCAGGTAGGCGAGGGAATCGCTGCCGAAATCGAACTGGCTCGCGGCCGGATCCACGCCGGAAACCGACTCCTCGTCGGACGAGAACGCGAGCTCCGGCTCGGAGGAGCCCCGTGCCGCGATCTTGCCGAGCTCCGCCTTCTCGACCGCCGGGTCGAGCGGCTTGTAGGCGTACTCGATTGCCCAGTAGTCGTACGGTCCCAGCGTGGACTGATGGAACTCGCCCTGCGGCTCGCCCTTGGGCGCGATGTTCACCGGCGCGTAATCCATCACCGATCCGGCGAGGCCGTGCGTGGCAGTGAAGCCGCGATCGGAGAGCTTCTCGAGCGGGTAGGCGGTGGAACCGCGGAAGTTGTGACGCAATCCCAGCGCGTGCCCGACCTCGTGCATCACGACGTCCTTGAGCGCTCCCATCACGAACGCCTCGACCTCGGGGCCGTCGGCGTCGATGTCGCCCCGTTCCTCCAGGAGATCGAGGCCGAACTGCGTTTCGTCGAGCGCCGCGGCGGCGTAATCGCAGAAGCGGTCGTTGCGCGACCGGTGCTCCTGCGCCGCTGCAGCGGCATGCGCTGCCGGCCACGCTGCCGTGCCAACGTCCTCGCGCAGGAAGCGGCGGTCGCCGCGGGCCCAGTTTTCGGGGATCGCGACGTCCGCATCGAGGATCTCGCCGGTGCGCGGGTCGACGTCGCTCGGCCCGATGGCGAAGCCGACGTCGGTGCCGGAGAACCAGCGGACGGTCGCATGGCGGGCGTCGGCCGTCTCGAACTCGGCGTCGTCGGGCTGCTGCTCCACCACGATGGCATTGCGGAAGCCGATGCGCTCGAACGCCTTGTTCCATTCGAGAATGCCCTCGCGCACTGCGGCGCGGTACTTCCCGGGCACGTTGCGGTCGATCCAGAACGTGATGGGCTTCACGGGCTCGGACAGCGCCGCCGCCGGGTCCTTCTTCTCCAGGCGCCAGCGATCCACGTAGTGCTTGCGTGCGGTGTAGTGCAGGTCGTCGGTGAAGTCCCACACCTCGGACGCGAAATGCCCGACGCGCGGATCCGCGGTGCGCGGCGGTCATCGGCGGCGGGAGCTCGGCGAAGCTGTACTGGATGCCGAGGAAGAGGCTGCGCGCATCCGGCAGGTTCTCGAACGCCGCGCCGGCCGGCCCGCCGCGCGCCACCCTTGCCGCTGCTGTAATGGGCGAGGATCAGGAACGAGCTCTCCTCCGCGTTCCCGTACGCCTTCTCGATGCTCGAGTTGCGCGGATCGAACGAATAGCCGCGCTTGTATACCCCCTCCGCGAACCGCGACACCGCCGGCAGGTCGTTCAGCAGCAGCATGTTGGCTTCGACGAGGATCGACTTGCGCGTGGGATGCGGCTGGCTCAGCACGGGCGCGTACGACAGCAGGCTGTCGGAGAAGCTCTCCTGCACCATGCGCGCCATCGGCGTGCCTTCCTTGGCGATGAACTGGGTGTTGCGCGCGATGAGCTGCACGTTGTTGCCGACGCGCTTGAACCGCGCCACCTGACTGAAGCCCATCATCCCGCCGTACACGCCCTTCTCGCCGATCCCGCGGACATGATTGAGCTGGAACAGGAACGGCACGTTGAGCTGGTCCTCCGCGATCTCGATCAGGACCTTCTCGTCCTTCTGCCACATGCGGAAATAGCCGGGGATCTCCTTCGCGTCCTTGACGACATCGGCGAAGGGCCGCGGCTGGCCCTGCGAGACGGCGGCCGCAGCAGCCGCGGCAGCCGCAGCAGCCGCCGGCGGCATCGCCTGGGTGCTGCCGCTGGGATTGTTGGTGCTGCGTGCGTTGGTTGCGGCCTGGGCCGCGGCGATGCCCGTCTTCGCCGCGTCGGCGGCGTCGCCGTTCGAGGCCGACAGCAGGTGGTCGATCGGAATCGACGCGCAGCCGGAGAGAAGCGAGCCTGCGGCGATCAGCGCGAGCGCGGAGCGGCGCAGGCGAAACGGGATGAAGCGGGCGGGGAAGCTCTGCATGTCGTGACCTCGACGATGGTCGGCGTCCCGGTTGGGCGGGTACCGAAGGTGGCAAGGATTCGCCGCACGGCTCTGGTCACAGTCGGCCGTTTTCCACGGGCTGATGTCATCTCCCTCATCAGCCTGCTCATGCGGTGGGATGGAACAACTCGCCGCGGAGCGAGTGCGGGAGGGCAGCCGTGATCGCGACGTCGACGTAGCGATGCACGAGGTCGCGGGCCCCCGCGAAGTTGACGACGCGGTTGTTCGCCGTCCGCGCGGCGAGCTCCGTCTTGTCCTTGGCCGCCGCGCCCGTGACGAGCACGCGCTGGCGGGAACCGACCATCGCCTCGCTGTACGCGCGGTATTGCGCGTCGAGAAGCGCCTGCAGACGCGCAAGGCGCGCCTGCTGGACGGCCGGGGGAATCTGGTCGGACATCTCGGCGGCGGGTGTGCCCGGCCGCGAGCTGTACGCGAAACTGAAGGCGCCGTCGAAGCGGACGTCCTCCACGAGGCGCAGCGTGGCCTCGAAATCCGCCTCCGTCTCGCCGGGGAACCCGACGATGAAGTCGGAGGTCAGCGAGAGATCGGCGCGTTGTGCCCGCAGGCGGCGCACGATGGATTTGTACTCGAGTGCGGTGTAGCCGCGTTTCATCGCCGCGAGCATGCGGTCGGCGCCCGACTGCACGGGCAGGTGCAGGTGCCCCACGAGCTTGTCGAGGCGGCCGTACAGCGCGATCAGGCGCGGCGTCATTTCCTTCGGATGCGACGTCGTGTACCGGATCCGCTCGATGCCCGGGATCTCGGCGACCGTCTCGACCAGCGTTGCGAAGTCCATGACCTCGGCTGCGCCGCGCGTGGCCGGTCCGCGATACGCATTGACGTTCTGGCCGAGCAGCGTGACCTCCTGCACGCCCTGGTCCGCGAGATCGGCGATCTCCGTCAGGACGTCGTCGAAGCGGGCGGGAGACTTCCTCGCCGCGGGTGTAGGGCACGACACAGAAGGAGCAATACTTGCTGCAGCCTTCCATGATGGACACGAACGCACTGGCACCCTCGACCGTGGGCGGCGGCAGGTGATCGAACTTCTCGACCTCGGGGAAGCTGATGTCGACCTGCGGGGTCCCGCTGGAGCGGCGCTCGCGGATGAGCTCTGGCAGCCGATGCAGCGTCTGCGGACCGAACACGACGTCGACGTAGGGCGCGCGGCGGACGATCGCCGCGCCTTCCTGGCTCGCCACGCAGCCGCCGACGCCGATGATGAGATCGGGCCGCTCCTGCTTGAGCGCACGCACGCGGCCGAGGTCGTGGAACACGCGCTCCTGCGCCTTCTCGCGCACGGAACAGGTATTGAACAGGATGACATCGGCGTCCTCGGGCTGGTCGGTGAGCGACAGACCATCGGACGCGCCGAGCACCTCGGCCATCTTGGCCGAGTCATACTCGTTCATCTGGCACCCGAAGGTGCGGATGTAAAGCTTGCGGTTCACGGCGACCGCCACTGTCCGGGGCAGACAGACGACGTCAATACAGGGGTCGCCGAGTGTACTCGAATGTCGCACCAGCGTCTGTCGGTCGCGCGTCGTTTCGAATCGACCATTTGTCTGATCACATACCCGACCAAAGTGCGGGGTCATCGCACGAGCGCGCCGAGTAAGCGACGCGGCTGCGCTAAGATTCGTGCAGCAGGTGTCCGCCGCACGTTCCGGTGCGGCGGGTGAAACGGGAATGCGGTGCTGCGCGATTCATCGCGCCAAGCCGCGGCTGCCCCCGCAACGGTAGGCCAGTGTGGGACGTCCACGCGCCACTGTCGCTACGCCGGAAGGTGAACGCGATGGGAAGGCGGGCGTCCAGGACTGGCGAGCCCGGAGACCGGCCTGCGCCCGGCCGCTGCTCGCGCGGCGTGCCGGTCCACGCGGACGGCCCGCTCTCTGCGCCATCCGCTCCACGCCAATTTGCCGTGCGGGGTCGCATGGCTTGTGGAGTGCAGCATGTCCCGTTCCTTCGCCTCGCAGTGCGTCGCGCCCGCCTGCGCGTGCGCATTCGCGGTTGTCGTGCCTGTTCGCCGCTCCCGTTCGTGCGCAGCCCGTCGCCGACAAGCCGATGATTCCGCCGGTGATCGTCACGGCAACCCGATCGCCCGCAACAGGCCGGGGACGCCCTCGCCGACATCACCGTCATCGAGCGCGACGAGATCGAGCGCGCCGGACCGAACGGCCTCGCGGCGCTGCTGCAGCGTCAACCCGGCGTCGAGATCACGCGCAACGGCGGGCCCGGCGGCGTGTCCGGCATCTTCCTGCGCGGCACCAACCGCGGCCAGGCCATCGTGCTGATCGATGGCGTGCGCGTGATGTCGGCCAGCAGCGGCGCTGCCACGGTGGAAGCCATTCCGCTGGACGAGATCGATCACATCGAGATCCTGCGCGGCCCCGCCTCCGGACTCTATGGCGCCGATGCCATCGGCGGCGTGATCCAGGTATTCACCCGCCGGGGTGGTTCGAGCACGACCGGTGCCGTTCGCGCCGGGTATGGCACGTACGACACGCGCGAGGCATCGGGGAGCATCGCCGGGGCGGCGGGTCCGGTGCGCTTCGCCGTATCGGGATCGCATCGCGCCAGCCGGGGCTTCAATGCAGTGAGCGATCCCGCCGACTTCAATTTCGACCCGGACCGCGACGGCTACCTGTGCGGACGCCGGCACCGCCAATGCGCAATGGACGTGGGCGCCCGGGCAGGTGCTGGACGGCACGTACCTGCGCAGCCGGCTCGACGCGCAATACGATGCAGGGCCCGGACACGACGATCGCACGATCACGGTCGTCGAGACCGCGCAGGTTGCGAGCAGACAACCGGCTCGCGCGCAACTGGCTGTCCCGCCTCACCGTCGGGCCAGAGCACCGACGACAGCGTGTCGCGCACGGGCTTCGGCGACTTCCCGTTCCGCACGCGCGAGCGGCAATACGCTTGGCTGCAACGACCTGACGCTGCCCGCGGCGCACTCACGCTCGGGCTCGAGCGTCGCGAGGAGCGCATCGCCGCCGATGCAGGCTTTGCGGTGACTGCGCGCGACACCAATGCAGCGCTGGCGCTGTATCAGTGGCGCGGCGGACCGCACGCGCTGCAGGCCAACGTGCGGCGCGATGACTCGTCGCAATTCGGCGGACGCAACACCGGCGGCGGCCGGTATGCCTTCCAGCTTTCACGGGAGCTGGAGGTGTCGGCGTCGGCCGGCACGGCGTTCAAGGCGCCTTCGTTCAACGACCTGTACTTTCCCGGCTTCTCGAATCCCGCGCTGCGTCCGGAGACTTCGCGCAATGTCGAGGCCGGCGTGACGTGGCGCGCCAGCACGGTGGCCGGCACCGTGCCGATCGCGTGGGAGGCGACGGGCGTCGCGTATCGCAATCTCGTGCGCGACCTGATCGTGTTCCAGTGCGATGCGCAGTTCGCGTGCGCACCGCAGAACGTGTCCGATGCGACGCTCGCGGGCGTCACGTTCGGCCTCGATGCCCGTCGCGGGGATACATCGCTGACCGCGTCGCTCGACCTGCAGGACCCACGCGACGAGCGCACCGATCACCTGCTGCCACGTCGCGCGCGCCGCCACGGCGCGATCAACGTGGCGCAGCGATGGGGCGCGGTGATCCTCACTGCCGAGTTCGTCGCTTCCTCGGCGCGCTACGACGACGTCGACAACCTGCGGCGTCTCGCCGGCTACGGCATCGTGAACATGACGGCGCAGTGGACGCTCGCGCCCGGCTGGTCGTTGCTCGTGCGTGCCGACAACGTCTTCGACAAGCCGTACGAGCTCGCCGCGAACTACGCGACCGGCGGGGCGATGCTGTTCGCGGCGCTGCGCTGGCAGTCGCGATGATCGGGCACGCATTCGCCGTGCTCGTCCTGGCCATCGCCGCGTCGCTGGCAGGCGCCGCCGGCCCGACGATGACTGGCGATGCCGGCGCCACCGTCGCGCTCGCGCGACCGCCGCAGCGCGTCGTGAGCCTCGCGCCGAACGTGACGGAGATGGTTTATGCGGCTGGCGGCGGTGCGCGCATCGTCGCCACCGTGGCGAGCTCGGATTACCCGCCGCCGGCGCGTGCGCTGCCGCGCGTCGGCGATGCGATGACCCTCGACATCGAGCGCATCCTGGCGTTGCAACCCGACCTCATCGTGACCTGGCCCTTCACCGTGCCGGCGCAACTCGCCCCGCTGCGCGCGCGCGGCATCCCGATCGTGGTCATCGATCCGCATTCCGTGCAGGATATCGCCACCGACCTCGAACGGTTGGGCGCGCTGCTCGGCACGTCGGCGGTGGCAGCACCCGCGGCGGCGGCGATCCGCGATCGCGCCGCGGCCCTGCAGGCGCGGTACGCCGCACGCGCGCCGGTACGCGTCTTCTACGAGGTGTGGCCTGCGCCGCTCGTCACGCTGGGTGGTCCGCACCTCGTGACGCGTGCGCTGGAAACCTGCGGCGGACGCAACGTCTTCGCAGCGCTCGACCTGCCGGCGCCGAACGTGAGCATCGAGGCGGTGCTGGAGGCGCGCCCGGAAGCGATCGTGGCCGGCGCGGATGGCGGCCGTCGCCCGCCGTGGCTGGACGAATGGCGGCGCTGGGTCGCGCTTCCGGCCGTGGTGCACGGCAATCTCTTCGCCGCGAGCGCCGATCTGCTGCACCGGCCCGGTCCGCGCTTCGTCGACGGCGTCGCGGAGCTCTGCGAGATCCTCGAGCGCGCCCGCGCGAACCGGGCGCGGGTTGCGAATTGAGGAACGCTCAGGCGGGAAGCAGTGTGCGATGCAACGCGTCGCCGACCGACACCAGCGGCTGGTCGAAGAGCTCCGACATGCGGCTCGCCGTCAGCACTTCCGTGGCGGCGCCGAAGCACGCGCGGCCGTGGCCGATGGCGATGGCCGTGTCGGCGTAGCGCAGCGCGAGATGCAGGTCATGCAGCACGAGCACGAGCGCCGCGCCCCGCTCGCGCTTGTAGCTCGCGAGCAGGTCGAGAATCGCGATCTGATGGCGCAGATCGAGGTGCGCGGTGGGCTCGTCGAGGAGGAGGAGCGGCGCATCCTGCGCGAGGACGCAGGCGATGGCGACGCGTCTGCGCTCGCCGCCGGAGAGCGTCGCGACCTCGCGCGATTCGAGGCCGCCGAGGTCGACGCTCGCCAACGCAGCGCGCGCGGTGGCCATGTCGTGCGCGGACTCCCAGCGCCACGGCTTCACGTGCGGATGCCGGCCGACCAGCACCGTCTCGAGCACCGTCGCCGGGAAAGCATCGTGATCGTATTGCGGCAGCCACGCCCGCTGTCGTGCGCGCTGCCGCGGGTCGAGCCCTTCGATGGGCTGACCGTTGTACGCGATGCGGCCGTGCGACGGAGCGCGCAGTCCTGCGAGGGCGGCAAGCAGCGTGGTCTTGCCCGCGCCGTTCGGACCGACGATCACGGCGCATTCGCCCGGCGCAATCGCAAAGTCGAGCTGCTCGCAGAACCGGCGACCCGCGATGCCGACCGCGAGCTCCGTCACACCGAGGCGCGACGCAGCGCTCGTCGTTTCACCCGCGCTTACGACGTTGCGGGCCGTCGTGTGCGCATCGTGGCCCGCATCGCTCATCGCCGGCCCAGTAGCCACAGGAACACCGGCACGCCGATGAGCGCCGTCACCACGCCGACCGGCAACTGGACCGGGGCCAGCACGCTGCGCGCGATGGTGTCGGCGACCACCAGCAGCGCACCGCCGGCCAGCGCGCACGCGGGGAGCAGCACGCGCTGATCGTTGCCGATCACGAGCCGCAGCGCGTGCGGCACGACGAGGCCGACGAAGCCGATGCTGCCGGCGGTCGTGACGGCAGCGGCGGTCGCGAGCGCCGCGAGCGCGTGCAGCACCGTGGTCACGCGGGCGCTCGACACACCGAGACTCGTTGCCACGTCCGCCCCGCGCATCAGCACGTTGAGGTCGCCCGCCAGCGCGAGTCCGCCGGCGATCACGATCACGAGGATCACGAATGCCGGCAAAGCGGGCCCCGCGGACGAGAGATCGCCGATCAGCCAGAAGAGCATGCCGCGCAACTGCACTTCCGGCGCGAGCGAGAGCAGCAGCGCGATGAGCGCACCCCAGCCCGATGCGATGACGATGCCGGTGAGCAGGAGGCGATTCGCGGTCCACGGCGCCTGCTGCGCGCCGCGGCGCGCGAGGCCGAACACGAGGATCGTCGACAGCACGGCCCCACCGAACGCCGCGGGGCTCGCCCACGCGGCGTACCCGCCGGCGATCGCCGTCAGCGCCGCGACCGCTGCACCACCGGAGAGGCCCAGCACGTACGGATCGGCGAGAGGATTGCGCAGCAGCACCTGCATGAATGCGCCGGCGAGGGCGAGCAACGCGCCGGTGGCGAATGCGGCGAGTGCGCGCGGCAGACGCAGGTCGCGCACGATCGCGGACTCCATGTCGGTAGCACCGCCGAACACGCCCTCGATGATGCGGCCAGGCGGCAGGTGCACGCTTCCCACGGACGAGCGCCAGCGCCACGGCAAGCGCGGCGAGGGCGGTCAGCCCGAGCAGGAGGACAATGACGGCTGCCGGCGTGCGCAGAACGGGGCGCAGGATCATGGACGTCGTCGGGATGAACGCACGCGGCGGGGCGGTGTCATTATAGGGGCCGCACTACGCGCGTGCCGCAGACCATGAGCAAGGCATTCACCAGGGAAACCGACGACGCCCTCGAGGACGACGATCTCGAGCAGGCCGCGCCGTTGCCTTCCGGGGCGCGCAACTACATGACACCCGGCACCTTCGCGCGCCTGAAGGCCGAGCTCGAGCGCCTGGTGCAGAAGGATCGTCCCGAGCTCGTCGCCACGATCGCGTGGGCCGCGTCCAACGGCGATCGTTCCGAGAACGGCGACTACATCTACGGCAAGCGGCGGTTGCGGGAGATCGACCGCCGGATCCGCTTTCTCATTCGCCGCCTCGATCTCGCCGAGGTCGTCGATCCGGTGACGCGTCGCGACGCCGACGACGAGGATCGCGTGTTCTTCGGCGCAACGGTCACCACCGCGAACGCCCGCGGCGAGGAGCGAACCGTGAGCATCGTCGGCGTCGACGAGATCGACACCACGCGCGGCTACATCAGCTGGGTGTCGCCGATGGCGCGCGCGCTCCTCAAGGCGCGCGAAGGCGACACCGTCGTGCTGCGCACGCCGGGTGGAACCGAGGAGCTCGATGTCCTGTCGGTGCGCTACGTGCCACTGGCAACCGGGGCGGCCGATGCTGCCGCGGATGGTTGACGCCACGCCGAGCCAACACCTATAGTCGCCTGCATGGCTTCCCTCTTTCCATCCGACGACGGCGTGCCGCAAAACGTCGCGTCGGAGCTCGAAGGTCTCGAGCGCAAGCTCGCGTCGCTGATCAGCCACGTGCGCGCGCTGCGCGCCGCGAACGAGGCGCTGCGGCGCGATCTCGCCACGGCGCAGACCCGCAACCGCGCACTCGCGGAAAGGGTGGTCGAGGCCACCGCGCGGATCGACGCGCTCCTCGCGAAGCTGCCGGAGGTCGCCGAATGAATGCGCGGGCCGCAGCGGATGCCGATCACGCGATCACGCTCGACGTCACGGTGCTCGGGCGCGAGTACAAGGTCGCGTGTCGCGAGGAGGAGCGTGCGGACCTCGCCGACGCCGTGGCGTTCCTCGACCGCCGCATGCGGGAGATCCGCGATTCCGGCCGCATCGCCGGCATCGAGCGCATCGCCGTCATGGCGGCGCTCAACATCGCCAACGACCTTCTGCGCCTGCGCCGCGAACCACCGGGCGGATCCGCAGTCTCAGGTTTGGACGAAGCCGCGATGCAGCGTAGAATCGATTCCATGAAAGACGCGATCGACCAGGTGCTCGCCGGCGCGTGATTCCATCCCGCCGCCGCAACCGATGCGGTGGCGCCCATCAATGTTCCCTGCGGTGTTCGAGTCGTCCATACACTCTTTGAACCAATGCTAACTTAGCGAGGTTGCCGAGCCATTTCGAGCTGGTGTGCGCTCCCAAGCGGAAGTGCCTTAAGGCTCTGGCAGGTGACCACTCTTGAACCTCGGTTCAAGATGACGGACGGTACGGCACAGGTGGGGAACACCCTTCAGAAGCGCGCCCGCGACGGCGGGCGCGCAGTGCGGCAAGGCAGCACGGTGCGCGGCGGGCACATGCCTGGCGTGCATCATCCACGTTCAAGCGCCGTGCAGCGGCGTTGTGCGCGCGCTGCGATTCGTGGGCTCGAGAGACGATCGATCGCCATGGCCTACTGGCTGATGAAGTCCGAGCCCGACGAGTTCTCCATCGACGATCTCGCCGCGGCGCCCGGCAAGACCACCGCGTGGTTCGGCGTGCGCAACTATCAGGCGCGCAACTTCATGCGGGACGTGATGCGCGTCGGCGATCGTGCCTTCTTCTATCACTCGAGCTGCCCCGAGCCCGGCATCGCCGGGATCTGCGAGGTGAGCGCGCCGGCCTATCCGGACGCGACGCAGTTCGACCCCTCGAGTCCCTATCACGATCCGCATTCGCCGCGCGATGCGCCGCGCTGGGTCAACGTCGAGGTCCGCTTCGTCAAGAAGACGCGGCTCGTCGCTCTGTCCGAGCTGCGGGCGGAGCCGCGTCTCGCGCACATGCGCATCCTGCAGCGCGGCAACCGGCTCTCCATCACGCCCGTCGATCCTGCCGAGTGGACGGTCGTGCTGGAGCTCGCCGCGCGCAAAGTCTGATTCAGTGCACCCGGAGCTGCTGCTGACGCTCGTGGTGCTCGGTGCCGCGGTCGGGTTCCTGGCGGGGCTGCTCGGGATCGGCGGCGGGCTCACGATGGTCCCGCTCCTGACCCTGCTCTTCGCGCGCGATGGTTTTCCGGCGGATCACGTCGTGCACGCAGCCGTGGCCACCGCGACGGGCGCGATGGTGTTCACGTCGATGTCGTCGGCCCGCGAGCATCACCGTCACGGCGCGGTGCTCTGGCCCGTGGTGGCGGCGCTCGCGCCCGGCGTCATCGTGGCGTCCATCGCGGGACCGCAGCTCGTGAAGGGACTTTCGACGGCGGCGTTCGCGGTGTTCTTCGGCGTGTTCGTGGCGCTGATGGCGACGCAGATCCTCGTCGATCGCAAGCCGCGGCCCACGCGGTCCTTGCCGGGGAAACCGGCGCTCGCCGCGGTCGGGGCCGGTATCGGGCTCGTCTCCAGCATGGTCGGCGCAGGCGGCGCCTTCCTGAGCGTGCCGTTCATGGTGTGGTGCAACGTTCACCTGCGCAGCGCCGTATCGACGGCGGCGGCCATCGGACTGCCGATCGCCGTGGCGGGCACCGTGGGCTTCATCATCGCCGGACGCGACGCCACCGACATGCCGCCTTACAGCCTCGGTTACATCTACCTTCCGGCGCTCGGCGCGATCGTCGTGGGCAGCGTGCTGCTCGCACCGGTCGGCGCCCGTCTCACGCATCGCTGGCCCGTGCGCACCCTGCGCCGCGCGTTTGCCTGCCTCCTCTACGTGTTGGCCGGCACGATGGTGTGGAAGGCGTTGCGCCTGTAACGCGGCCGGCGCGTTATCGTGCTTCGCGCCGCCGCGCGGCCGGAGCCGGCTTCGGCCGCGCCGCTTTCGCGTCCGGCCGCTCGCGCCGCGCGCCGCCCGGCTCGATGCCGGTGATCTGGCGGATGAGCGCGCCGCCGGAGGTCATCAGGAACTCGCGGAATGCCTGCGCCACCGGCGGCAGGCGCTTGTTGCGCCGATGCACGAGATACCAGTTCAGCATCAGCGGGAAGCCCTGCACATCCAGAACGGCGAGGCTGCCCATCGCGAGCTCCAGGCTGATGGTGTGCGCCGAGAGGAACGTAAGGCCCATCCCGGCGATGACGGCCTGCTTGATCGTCTCCGCGCTGCGAAGCTCCATCACCACGTTGAGCGCGCGGAGCTCGTCGCCGAAAGCTTCGCCCATCGAATTCCACGTGTCCGACCCCTGCTCGCGCACCACGAACGGTTCGCGCAGGATCGCGCTGAGCGGAATGCGCCTCTTGCCGACCAGGGGATGCTGCGGTGGTGCGACGATGACGTACGGATGCGGCGCGAACGGCTCGTTGATGGTGTCCAGATCCAGAGGAGGCCGCACCATGACCGCGAGGTCCGTGCGGTTCTCCAGCAGTTCGCGCAGGAGTGCCTCCCGGTTGTGCACCTGCAGGTTGAGGATCACGCCCGGATGCCGGTGGGTGAACTCGGCCAGGAGACGCGGGAAGAAGTAATCGCCCGCGCTGATCACGGCCACGTTGAGCGTGCCCCCCGCGACGCCCTTGAGCTGCGCCATCGCGGCCTCGGCATCGTGGAACTGCTGGATGATCGCGCGGCTGTAGTGCAGCATCTCGCGGCCCGCCGGCGTGAGATAGATCTTCTTCCCGAGCTGCTCGAAAAGCGGGAGTCCGGCGTGCTGCTCGAGCTGCTTCACCTGCGCCGACACCGCGGGCTGGGTGAGATGCAGTTCCTCGGCGGCGCGGGAGAAGCTCAGACGCCGGGCGACGGCCTCGAAGACCTTGAGCTGGCGCAGCGTGGCATTCTTCATGGCGTGGTCGTCGGGTCGATAACCTTATCATTATGGTATCGATCAAAAAGTTTGACTATCTCTTATGGTCTCCGCAATTTAATGTCTCGCCATCGAGTGCCGCCAGCGGCGGCCACCAGGGTGCGAGGCAGCGATGGGATCACAGCACGGACCGGATCACCTGCAGGAAGCAGAGGCCGACGGCCTCGAGCGCGACGCGTTCAACGCCGCGTTCCGCGAGCTCGGCCTGCGCTGGCACTGGGACGCGGCGCAGTTCCGCTCACTGAAGAGCAGCGCCACGGATGCGGAGCGCGTTCGCACGTACCTCGAGACGCGCGAGCCGCACCTGCTCAAGGCCTACGACGCATCGTTCCTGGTCGAGGCAGTGTGCGCGGCGAAGGCCGAAGCGTTCCGCCGCGATGCGCCTTCGTCGGCGCGGCCCGGTCGTTGCGCCGACTGCGCTGATTACGCCACGGGGCAGACGGGCTTCTGACAGCCGGCGCACTCGCGCCGCCCACCGTCGCACTCGTTCGTTGCGCTGCGCAATGCAGCGCAACGTGTTCGCACGTCCGCTCGTCGCGCACCGCTCCGGACCGCGACGAAAACTCCCTGCAATTTCACTCGCGCGCATCTTGACGCGAGTCCTTCCGAACAGGTACAAGACCGCGGTAGTGACTGGCACTTGGGAGCCAATGCAGAGCCGCAGCAGCGGTCGCCCGTCACATCTCAAGTCACCTCTGGAGGAACCGTGTCCATCAAGTCTGCATTGCAGCGCTCGGCTGTCGCCGTCGCTGCCGGAACGCTCGTAGTTGCCGCCATCCCCGCGTTCGCGTGGGAGCCCACGAAGCCGGTGGAATTCATCGTGCCCGCCGGTACGGGTGGCGGCGCCGACCAGATGGCGCGCCTGCTGCAAGGCGTCATCTCCAAGAACAACCTGATGAAGCAGCCGCTCATCGTGGTCAACAAGTCCGGCGGCGCCGGCGCAGAAGGCTTCCTCGACGTGAAGGGTTCGAAGGGCGACCCGCACAAGATCATCATCACGCTGTCGAACCTGTTCACGACGCCGCTCGCGACGGGCGTGCCGTTCAGCTACAAGGACCTCACCCCGGTCGCGATGCTCGCGCTCGACAACTTCGTGCTGTGGGTCAACGCCGAAACGCCGTACCAGAGCGCCAAGCAGTACGTCGACGCGGTGAAGACGGGTGGCGCGAACAAGTTCAAGATGGGCGGCACGGGCTCGAAGCAGGAAGACCAGATCATCACGGTCGCGCTCGAGAAGGCCACGGGCGTCAAGATGACCTACATCCCGTTCAAGGGAGGCGGCGACGTCGCGGTGCAACTCGTCGGCAAGCACATCGACTCGTCGGTCAACAATCCGATCGAGGCGGTTGCGCAGTGGCGCGCCGGCGCGCTGCGGCCGCTGTGCGTGTTCGGCGCCGAGCGCATGCCGTACAAGAACAAGGTGACGGACAAGATGTCCTGGAACGACATCCCGACCTGCAAGGAAGCAGGCGTGCCGATCGACTACGAGATGCTGCGCGGCATCTTCATGTCGCCGGGCGTCAGCCCCGACCAGGTGGCCTACTACGTCGACCTGTTCAAGAAGGTGCGGGAGACGCCCGACTGGAAGAAGTTCATGGAAGACGGCGCGTTCACCCAGACGTTCATGACGGGGCCGGAGTACCTGAAGTGGGTCGAGAAGGCCGAAGGTACGCACCGTGAACTGATGAAGGAGGCCGGTTTCCTGGCCAAGCAGTAGCTTTCCTTCGCGAGGGCCGCGCGGGCATCGTCCCGGCGGCCCTCGCGCTTTCCCGGCGTCCGTCACGGGCGCATCGCAACCTCCAATCACGCTCATGAACGAACAACCGCATGTCGCGCACGAAGGCGGCGTCTCCGCCCGCACGGTCGAGCTCGTCGTCGCGCTGCTGATCTTCGCGCTGGGAATGCTGGTCCTCGTGGACAGCTACCGGCTCGGCTCGAAGTGGGGCGCCGACGGCCCGCAGTCCGGATACTTCCCGTTCTACATCGGCGTGCTGCTGTGCATCGCGAGCGGCATCATCTTCGTCCAGGGCCTCGCCAACTCGGCGATGAAGGGCGAGCTCTTCGTCACGTGGGGACCGTTGAAGCTCGTGCTGACGGTGCTGATCCCAGCGGCGGTCTACGTGCTCGCGGTGCAGTACATCGGGCTCTACATCGCGTCCGCCATCTACATCACGGTCTTCATGGTCTGGCTGGGCCACTACTCCTGGCTGCGCAGCCTGGCGGTGGGCATCGGTGTCAACGTCGCGCTGTTCCTGATGTTCGAAGTCTGGTTCAAGGTGCCGTTGTTCAAGGGCGAGCTCAACCCGCTCGGCTTCCTGGGCTACTGATCCCACCCGCCGCTAGGAGACGCAGTGGTAGAACTCAGCGCACTTTTCCAGGGATTCTCGGTAGTCCTGACGCCGTTCAACATGCTGCTGATGATGATCGGCATCGTGCTGGGCGTGATCATCGGCGTGCTCCCCGGCCTCGGCGGCGCGAACGGCGTCGCCATCCTGCTGCCGCTCACGTTCACGATGCCGCCGACGTCGGCGATCATCATGCTGTCGTGCATCTATTGGGGCGCGCTGTTCGGCGGCGCCATCACGTCGGTGCTCTTCAACATTCCCGGCGAGCCCTGGTCGGTCGCGACCACCTTCGACGGCTATCCCATGGCGCAACAGGGCCGCGCGGGCGAGGCGCTGACGGCGGCATTCACCTCGTCGTTCGTCGGCGCGTTCGTCGCGGTCGTGATGATCACGTTCCTCGCGCCCATGGTCGCGAAGTTCGCGCTGCGCTTCGGTCCACCGGAGTTCTTCTCGGTGTACCTGCTCACGTTCTGCAGCTTCATCGGGATGGGCAAGGGCTCGCCGTGGAAGACGCTCGCGTCCATGATGCTCGGCTTCGCGCTGGCGGCCGTCGGCATGGATACGGTGACGGGGCAGCTGCGGCTCATCTTCGGCTTCACCGAGCTCATGCGCGGCTTCGACTTCCTGATCGCCGTCATCGGTCTTTTCGGCATCGGCGAAATCCTGCTCTCGATGGAGGAAGGACTGTCCTTCACCGGCAAGACCGCCAAGATCGATCCGAAGGTCGTGCTGCAGACGTGGGCGAAGCTGCCGCATTACTGGATGACCTCGCTGCGCAGCTGCCTCATCGGCTGCTGGATGGGCATCACGCCCGGTGGTGCGACGCCGGCCTCGTTCATGAGCTACGGCGTCGCCAAGCGCATGTCGCGCGACGGCGCCAAGTTCGGCACCGGGCAGATCGAAGGCGTCGTGGCGCCGGAAACCGCGGCGCATGCGGCGGGCACGTCGGCACTCCTGCCGATGATCGCGCTCGGTATCCCGGGCTCGCCGACGGCTGCGGTGCTGCTCGGCGGCCTGCTGATCTGGGGCCTGCAGCCGGGCCCGCTGCTCTTCGTCGAACAGAAGGAGTTCGTCTGGGGGCTGATCGCGAGCATGTACCTCGGCAACATCGCCGGCCTCATCATCGTGCTCACCTGCGTACCGCTGTTCGCCGCGATCCTGCGCATCCCGTTCTCGATCATCGCGCCGATCATCGTGGTGATCTGCGCCATCGGCGCGTACACCGTGCACAACGCGATGCTCGACATCTGGCTCATGATCCTCTTCGGCGTCATCGGCTACGTGTTCAAGAAGCTGGAATATCCGCTCGCGCCACTGGTGCTCGCGCTCGTCCTCGGCGACCGCGCGGAGGATTCGTTCCGCCAGTCGATGCTCATCTCGCAGGGCGACATGAGCATCTTCTTCTCGAACGGGCTGGTCGGCGGCATCACGGCGCTGGCCCTCGTGCTGCTCGTCTGGCCGCTGGTGTCGCACGTCATCGCAAGGCTGCGCGCCGGCACGCCCGAAATCGCCACGTAGCGCTTGCCGACTGGGTGCAGACATGACCGTCATCGCAATGTCGCAGGAAATGGGCACGCTGGGCCGGGACGTCGCCTCCGGCGTGGCGCAGGCGCTGGGTCTCAAGCTCGTGCGCCACGAGATCGGCGACGCCGCGGCCGATCGGATGCGCGTGAAGAAGAGCCTGATCAGGCGCTTCCGGGAAGGCCAGGTCGGCTGGTTCGAGAAGCGCCGCGTCGACGAAAGCAGCCTTGCGCTCTTCACGACCGAGCAGGTCTACGAGCACGCGCTCGAAGGCGACGTCCTGATCCGCGGCTGGGGCGCGACGGTGCTCCTCTACGGTGTGCGGCACGTGCCGTGCATTCGCGTCTGCGCGCCCATGGAGAACCGGGTGCGCTGGCTGATGGAGCGTCTCGACACTGACGACCCGCAGGTGGCGCGCGACGAGATCGACCGCTCCGATGCCGCCCACGCGGCCCGGATCCAGCACGTCTTCGGCGTCACCCTCGGCGACCCGCTGCTGTACGACATGGTGCTGAACACGGGACGTGTCTCCATCGCGGGCTGCATCGAACAGGTGGTCGAGCTGGCGCGCCGACCCGAGTTCCAGCCGACGGCGGAAAGCGTCGCGGGCCTGCACAATCTCGCGCTGCAGGCGCGCATCCAGACCGCCTTGCGAGCGCACGATCCCGAAGCCCATATTGCCATCACGCCGGAGGTCGACGGCGGGCGCGTCATCCTGCGCGGTGTCGTCGTCAACGACGCCGAGCGCCAGGTGGCGCTGACGGTGGCGCGCGCGGTGCCCGGCGTGCAGAGTGTGGAGAGCGAGCTGCGCACGATGCGCACGACGCATCGCTATCGCGAGGCCGGCGGCGAAGACTGAACGCGCGCCGCGCGACGGCGGACGAGGGTGCATCGGCGAACCATAATCGATTGCTTATCGTCATCATCGGAAGTTCTGATTAGTCGTTATGGTGCGCCGCGCAGTACCCTTGGGATCGGGCTGCTCGCCACGGCGCCCGGGTGTTTCGATCAAACGAGCGTGGGATGCGATCCTCGTAATCCGGCCGATTCGCACGCACCATCCTCCCGCGACAGCCGATCCTGGTCGCTGCCCGCGCTGGTCCCGCGCATCGCCCTGTCGATTCAAAAAACCCGCATCACAACCTTCTGCCTTGCCGGCCAATCACCGCTGGGGGGCACCGCAAGTGTTCGCGTCACCGACAAAAACTACGCACTGCACGGAAATCTGCGGCGGCGCTCAACATCCTCGCGGCCCTGCTCGCGTGGTTCGTGCTTCGCCCGATGCGGCGCGCACTGATCGAGAACAGCAAGACCGAGGCGCCCGCCGGCAGTGTCCCGCAGCCGGCATGACATGCAACACGGGCGATCGGGCCCATGGAACGGAACGACGCGGCGGCCACGCCGCGTCGTGTGATCGCAAAAAAGGAGACGAGATGAAAGCGTTGTCGGGTATCCGCATTCTAGACATGACCCATGTGCAGGCCGGGCCCACGGCATCGCAACTCATGGCGTGGATGGGGGCGGACGTGATCAAGTTCGAGAACCCGGTCGGCGATGCCACGCGCGCGCAGCTGCGTGACGTGCCGAATGCAGACAGCCTCTATTTCACGATGCTCAACTGCAACAAGCGCTCGATCACCGTGAACATGAAGAATGCCGAAGGCAAGAAGGTCTTCGTCGAGCTCCTGAAGAAGTGCGACATCATCATGGAGAACTTCGGACCGGGCGTGCTCGACCGCTTCGGCTTCACCTGGGAAAAGATCCACGAGATCAACCCGCGCATCATCATGGGCTCGATCAAGGGCTTCGGCTCGAACGGCCCGTACTCCGATTTCAAGGCGTACGAGAACGTCGCGCAGGCCATGGGCGGCGCAATGAGCACCACCGGCGTGCCGGAAGGCCCGCCGTTCGTGACCGGGGCGCAGATCGGCGACTCCGGCACGGGCCTGCATCTGGTCATCGGCCTCCTCGCGGCGCTGCAGCATCGGCACCAGTCGGGAGAAGGTCAGTACGTCGAAGTGGCCATGATGGACGCGGTGATGAACCTGTGCCGCGTCAAGTTCCGCGATCACCAGCGCCTGTTCCACGGCCCGCTCGCCGAGTATTCGGTGGGAACGCACCAGGGCATGGGCGCGGTGCCGCGCGCCGGCAACGATTCAGGCGGCGGCCAGCTCGGCAACGCCATCCGCTGCAAGCCGGGCGGCCCGAACGACTTCCTGTACATCGTCGTGCAGGAGGTCGTGTGGGCCGATCTGGCCAAGCGCATCGGCCAGGAGCTCGGCCTGCCGGACCTCGTCAACGATCCGCGCTTCGCGACCATCGCCGAGCGGCGCAACCACCAGAACGACATGTGGGAGCTGATCGGCGAGCTCGCGCTCAAGTACACGAAGCGCGAGTTCATGGCGATCCTGAACGAGCTCGACGTGCCGTGCGGCCCGATCATGTCCACCGAGGACCTCTTCAGCGACGAGCACGTGCTCGGCCGGCAGATGATGGTCGAGCTCGATCATCCGCAGCGTGGCAAGTGGTACAACGTCGGCATGCCCATCAAGCTGTCGGCATCCCCCGCGGAGATCCGGCGCTCGCCCACGCTTGGCGAGCATACCGACGAGATCCTGCGCGAGGTGCTCGGCACGCCCCAGGCCGACATCGACCGCATGCGCGACGCCGGCGCGTTCTCGAAGGACGCCCCGAAGAAGGTGGCGGCCTGACGCGCTGCACCAGCGCAGGCACCGGGTACGTGTCGATGGAGACGCATTGAGCTCACCGATTGCAACGCGACAAGGCGTGATCCCGATCGCCAGCACCGGCCGCCGGCAGGGGCCGAAGGTGCGCGCGACGGCGAAGGGACGCGTCGTCGACCCGGCGGCGGCGGAGGAAGTGCGTGCGCTGCTCGGGGATGTGCCGCGGCGCCGCGACCTCCTCATCGAGCACCTGCACCGCATCCAGGACGCCTACGGCTACCTGCCGGCGACGCACCTCGTGGCGCTCGCGGCCGAGATGCGCCTGCCCATGACCGAGGTGTACGAGGTCGCCACGTTCTATCATCACTTCGACGTGGTGAAGGAAGGCGAGCGCGCGCCGCCGAAGCACACCGTCCGGGTGTGCGAGTCGCTGTCGTGTGCAATGGCCGGCGCGCACGAGCTCCTCGATGCGCTGCCCGCGCAGCTCGGCGCCGACGTGCGCGTGGTGCCTGCACCCTGCGTGGGCCGCTGCCATGCGGCGCCCGTCGCGCTGGTCGGGTGGAACCCGGTCGACAACGCGACCGTGGCCTCGGTGCGCGACGTCGTGGCGAGCGGTGCATTCCGTCCGGCCGTGGCGCCCTACATCGACTACCGGCAATACCGCGCGGAGGGTGGCTACCGCACGCTCGTGCAGTGTGTATCCGGACAGCGGCCGCTCGAGGACGTGCTCGCAACCATGGAAAGCTCGGCCCTGCGGGGCCTGGGCGGGGCGGGATTCCCGACCGGGCGCAAGTGGCGCATCGTGCGTGCCGAGGCGGCACCGCGTCTACTCGCCGTCAACATCGACGAGGGCGAGCCCGGCACGTTCAAGGACCGTTTCTATCTCGAGCGCGATCCCCACCGGTTCCTCGAGGGCATGCTGATCGCTGCGTGGGCGGTCGACATCGCCGAGATCTACATCTACCTGCGCGACGAGTACGCCGCGTGTCGCGAGCTCCTCACCCGCGAGCTCGAGGCGCTGGCCGCGGATCCGCCGTGTCCGCTGCCGGTCATTCACCTGCGGCGCGGCGCCGGAGCATACATCTGCGGTGAAGAGTCCGCGATGATCGAGTCGATCGAGGGCAAGCGGGGCATGCCGCGCCTGCGCCCGCCGTACGTCGCGCAGGTCGGGCTTTTCGGCCGGCCGACCCTCGAGCAGAACATGGAAACGCTCTTCTGGGTGCGCGACATCCTGGAAAAGGGCGCGCCGTGGTTCGCGGACCAGGGCCGCAATGGACGCAAGGGACTGCGCTCGTTCTCGGTGTCCGGTCGCGTGCGCAAGCCCGGCGTGCATCTCGCGCCGGCGGGCATCACCGTGCGACAGCTGATCGACGAATACTGCGGCGGCATGCTGCCGGGCCACGAGCTCTACGCGTACCTGCCGGGCGGCGCTTCGGGAGGCATCCTGCCGGCGAGCATGGCGGACATCCCGCTCGACTTCGACACCCTGAACGCGCATGGCTGCTTCATCGGTTCGGCAGCGGTCATGGTGCTGTCGCAGCACGATCGCGCGCGCGATGCCGCGGTCAACGTAATGGAGTTCTTCGCCGAGGAATCGTGCGGCAAGTGCACGCCGTGTCGCGTGGGCACGGCGAAGGCCGTCGGCCTGCTGCAGGCGCCGCGCTGGGACCAGCCGCTGCTCGAGGAGCTTGCCCAGGCGATGGCGGATGCATCCATCTGCGGCCTCGGGCAGGCGGCGCCGAACCCGATCCGCTGCGTGATGAAGTACTTCCCGCACGAGATCGCCTGACGGCGGGCGCTGGCCAAGGATGGCGAAATGAATCTGATGGTGGACATTGCGGCAGAGCAGGCGGCGGTACCGTTCACGCTGAACGGCAAGGCGGTCAGCGCGCAGCCGGGCGAGACGATCATCCAGGCTGCGGCGCGTCACGGCGTGGACATCCCGCATCTCTGCTACGCGGAGAACATGCGCCCGGACGGCAATTGCCGTGCGTGCGTGGTGGAGATCGAGGGCGAGCGCGTGCTCGCCCCGTCGTGCTGCCGCGCGCCGAGCGCAGGCATGGTGGTGTCGAGCGTCAGTGCGCGCGCCCTGCATTCGCAGCGGATGGTGCTGGAGCTGCTGCAATCGGACATGCCGCCGCGCGACTACAAGCTCGATTCCGAGCTGCAGCACTACGTGCGCGAGCTCGAGGTCGGCAAGCCGCGGTTCGAGCCGCGCATGTCGCCGGGGGCGGATCTCTCGCATCCGGCGATTGCGGTGAACCTCGATGCGTGCATCCAGTGCACGCGCTGCGTGCGCGCCTGCCGCGAGGTGCAGGTCAACGACGTCATCGGCTACGCGTTCCGCGGCAACCGTTCGCTGCCGGTGTTCGATCTCGACGACCCCATGGGTGCTTCGACGTGCGTCGCGTGCGGCGAGTGCGTGCAGGCGTGTCCCACCGGCGCGCTGATGCCGGCGCGCGATGCTGGATCTCGTCGAGGCCGACAGGACGGTGGATTCCGTGTGCCCGTACTGCGGTGTCGGTTGCCAGCTGACCTATCACGTGAAGGACAACCGCATCGTGCGCGTGGAGGGCCGCGACGGCCCGGCCAATCACGGCCGGTTGTGCGTGAAGGGCCGCTACGGCTTCGACTACGTGCATCACAAGCAACGGCTCACGAAGCCCCTGATCCGCCGCGAAGGCGCGCCGAAGTCCGCCGACTTCACGATGGATCCGGAAGACGTGATGCGCGTGTTCCGCGAGGCGACGTGGGAGGAGGCCCTGGAGCTCGCGGGCGGGAAGCTGCGCCGGGTGCGCGACGAGCACGGTCCGGGCGCACTCGCCGGCTTCGGCTCCGCCAAGGGCAGCAACGAGGAGGCGTATCTCTTCCAGAAGCTCGTGCGGACCGGGTTTCGCAGCAACAACGTCGATCACTGCACGCGACTGTGTCACGCGTCGAGCGTTGCGGCGCTCATGGAGGGCATCGGATCCGGTGCCGTGTCCAATCCGGTCATGGACGTGCTCAAGGCCGACGTCGTGCTCCTGATCGGCGCCAATCCGATCGTGAACCATCCGGTCGCCGCGACGTGGATCAAGAACGCCACGAAGCAGGGCACGAAGCTCGTGCTCGCCGACCCGCGCCGTTCGGAACTGGCGCGCCACGCGGCGTACTACCTGCAGTTCAAGCCCGACACCGACGTCGCGCTGCTCAACGCGATGATGCACACGATCGTCACGGAAGGGCTCGTGGACGAAGCCTTCGTCGCCGATCGCACCAACGGCTACGACGAGCTGCGCCGCAACGTCGAAGGCTACAGCGCCGAGGCGATGGCGCCGATCTGCGGCATTCCCGCCGGCGACGATCCGGGAAGTGGCGCGTCTCTTCGCGACGTCGCGCGCCTCGATGATCCTGTGGGGAATGGGCATCTCGCAGCACGTGCACGGTACCGACAATGCACGCTGCCTGATCGCGCTGTCGATGATCACCGGCCAGATCGGCCGGCCCGGCACGGGCCTGCACCCGCTGCGCGGCCAGAACAACGTGCAGGGCGCGTCCGACTCGGGACTGATCCCGATGGTGTTCCCCGACTACCAGCGCGTCGACAATCCCGAAGCGCGCGCCCGGTTCGAGAAGCTTTGGAACACGCCGCTCGACCCGCGGCCCGGCCTCACCGTCGTCGAGATCATGGATGCCGTGCATGCCGGCGCCATCCGCGGGATGTACATCATGGGCGAGAACCCCGCGATGTCCGACCCCGACGTGAACCACGCGCGCGGCGCGCTCGCGAAGCTCGAGCACCTCGTGGTGCAGGACATCTTCCTCACGGAGACCTGCTACCTCGCCGACGTGATCCTGCCCGCCACGGCATTCCCGGAGAAGACGGGCACCTTCACCAATACCGACCGCCTGGTGCAGCTCGGCCGCAAGGCGCTCGACGCTCCCGGCGAGGCCAAGCCGGACCTGTGGATCATCCAGGAGATTGCGCGGCGCCTCGGGCTCGACTGGAACTACACCGAGCCGTCGCAGGTGTTCAACGAGATGCGCAAGGCCATGCCTTCGATCGCCGGCATCACGTGGGCGCGTCTCGAAAGCGAATCCGCGGTGACCTATCCGTGCGTGAACGAAGGCGATCCCGGGGACCCGGTCGTGTTCACCGAGGATTTCCCGACGCCGACGCATCGCGCGCGCCTCGTGCCCGCCGACCTCATTCCGGCCAACGAGCGGCCCGACGCCGATTACCCGATGGTGCTGATCACCGGGCGTCAGCTGGAGCACTGGCACACGGGCAGCATGACGCGCCGCGCTTCGGTGCTGGACGCCATCGAGCCCGAGCCGGTGGCGTCGCTCAACTCCGGCGACATCACGCGCCTCGGCCTGCGTCCGGGCGATGTCGTCACCGTGGAATCGCGTCGCGGCCGCATCGCGCTCTACGCGCGCGCCGACGAGGGCACGCCGCCGGGTGCCGTATTCATTCCGTTCTGCTATTACGAGGCAGCGGCGAACAAGCTCACCAATCCCGCGCTCGATCCGTTCGGCAAGATTCCGGAGTTCAAGTACTGCGCCGTGCGCGTGCGTGCGGGCGGCGACGTCGCGGAGCACTTGAGCTTCGGCGGCGGGCAGGTATTGCCGGAAGAGCAGACGGCGTGAGCGCGCCGGCGGGATTCGCAGGGGCGGCTGCCGCCCCGCACGACTGACGCGGGGCGACAGGCCCCGCCCACGGGTCCGCGGCCACGCCGCGGGCCGCACCAGGAGACAGGCCAATGGCGGACGACAAGATGCATTCAGGGGGAACGATGACGCAGAACAAGACGGCAGTCCGGCAGATTCTCGACAAGGTCAAGGCGGACGGACGCACCTCGCTCACCGCGCCCGAAGGCAAGCTCGTCTGCGACGCCTACGGCATTCCCGTGCCGCGCGAAGGCGTGGCGACGTCGCGGCAGGAGGCGGCGCAGCTCGCGGCCGGCATGGGCTTCCCGGTGGTGCTCAAGATCGTGTCGCCGGAGATCCTGCACAAGACGGAAGCCGGCGGCGTGCTGGTCGGCGTCAAGTCCGCGCAGGAAGCGGAGCAGGGCTTCGACACCATCATGGCCAACGCGAAGAAGTACGACGCGAAGGCGAACCTCCTCGGCGTCCAGGTGCAGCAGATGCTGAAGGGCGGTCAGGAAGTGATCGTCGGCGCCGTCACCGACCCGTCGTTCGGCAAGCTCGTCGCGTTCGGCCTCGGCGGCGTGCTCGTCGAGGTGCTGAAGGACATCACGTTCCGTCTCGCGCCGGCGACGCGCGAGGACGCGCTGTCGATGCTCGACGGCGTGCAGGCGGCGGAGATCCTCAAGGGCGTGCGGGGCGGCGACGCGGTGAACCGCGACGCGCTCGCGTCGCTCATCGAGAGCGTGTCGCGCCTCGTCTCCGACTTCCCCGAGATCGCCGAGATGGACCTCAACCCCGTGTTCGCCACCAAGGAGGGCGCCACGGCGGCGGACGTGCGCATCGTGGTGGACTGGAATCCCGCGCCCGCGCGGTTCCGGCCGAAGCACGAGGACATCGTGCGCGACATGAACCGCATCATGAAGCCCGATGCGGTGGCGGTGATCGGCGCGTCCAACGAGGCCGGCAAGATCGGCAACTCGGTGATGAAGAACCTGATCAACGGCGGCTACCAGGGCGAGATCTATCCCATCCATCCGTCCGCGGACGAGATCATGGGGCGCAAGGCGTACAAGAGCGTCAAGGACGTGCCCGGCAAGATCGACGTCGCGGTGTTCGCGATCCCGGCCAAGTTCGTGGCGCAGGCCCTCACCGAGGTCGGCGAGAAGAAGATCCCCGGCGCGGTGCTCATCCCGTCGGGCTTCGCGGAAACCGGCAACGTCGAGGGGCAGAAGGAGATCCAGGAGATCGGGCGCAAGTACGGCGTGCGCTTGATGGGACCGAACATCTACGGCTTCTACTACACGTGGAAGAATCTCTGCGCGACGTTCTGCACGGCGTACGACGTCAAGGGCCACGCGGCGCTGTCGTCGCAGTCGGGCGGCATCGGCATGGCGATCATCGGCTTCTCGCGCTCGGCCAAGATGGGCGTGTCGGCGATCGTCGGACTCGGCAACAAGTCCGACATCGACGAGGACGATCTCCTCACCTTCTTCGAGCAGGACGACAACACGCACATCATCGCGCAGCACTGCGAGGACCTGAAGGACGGGCGCGCCTTCGCGGAAGTTGCGAAGCGCGTGTCGAAAAAGAAGCCGGTCGTGGTGCTGAAGGCGGGCCGCACCAGCATGGGGGCGCGCGCCGCGAGCTCGCACACCGGTGCGCTCGCCGGCAACGACAAGATCTACGAGGACGTGCTCAAGCAGTCCGGCGTGATCCGCGCGCGCAGCTTGCGCGACCTGCTGGAATTCGCGCGGGCGATTCCCGTGCTGCCGACGCCGAAGGGCGAGAACGTGGTGATCATCACCGGCGCCGGCGGCTCCGGCGTGCTGCTGTCGGATGCCTGCGTCGACAACAACCTGCAGCTCATGACGATGCCGCCGGATCTCGACACGGCGTTCAAGAAGTTCATCCCGCCGTTCGGGGCTTCCGGCAACCCGGTGGACATCACCGGCGGCGAGCCGCCGAAGACGTATCAGAACACGATCCGGCTCGGTCTCGAGGACCCGCGCATCCACGCGCTGATCCTCGGTTACTGGCACACGATCATCACCCCGCCGATGGTGTTCGCGAAACTCGTCGCCGAAGTCGTCGAGGAGTTCCGAGCCAAGGGCATCTCGAAGCCGATCGTCGCCTCGCTCGCGGGCGACGTCGAGGTCGAGGAAGCCGCGGAGTATCTGTTCGATCACGGCGTTCCGGCGTACCCCTACTCGACCGAGATGCCCGTCGCCGTGCTCGGCGCGAAGTACAAATGGGCGCGTGGCGCGGGAATAATCTGACGCGACACGAGATGTGGCCGATCAGAGTCGCGGCCACATCTCGAACGACTACAGGAGCCACCATGGACACTGACCAGCGACGCGCAAGGAACCGGCCCCGGCCGGAATGCAGGCGACCCAGGACATGACGAGCGGCGGCCAAGCCAATGCCAGCGCCGAAGCGCAGGAAACCACCGGCTTCAATCTCGTCATCGAGGCCCTGAAGCTCAACGGCATCGACACGATCTTCGGCCTCCCCGGCATTCCGATCACGGACCTCACGCGCAAGGCACAGGCCGCCGGCCTGCGCGTGATCTCGTTCCGGCACGAGCAGAACGCCGGCTATGCCGCGTCGATCGCGGGCTTCCTGACGCAGAAGCCGGGCATCTGCCTGACCGTGTCGGCGCCGGGGTTCCTCAATGGCCTGACGGCCCTCGCCAATGCCACCACCAACTGCTTTCCGATGATCCTCATCAGCGGCTCCAGCGAGCGCGAGGTCGTCGACCTGCAGCAGGGCGACTACGAGGAAATGGACCAACTCGCGATCGCCAAGCCGTTGTGCAAGGCCGCGTTCCGCGTGCTGCACGCCGAGGACATCGGCGTCGGAATCGCGCGTGCCATCCGCGCCGCGGTGTCCGGGCGTCCGGGCGGCGTCTACCTCGATCTTCCGGCCAAGCTGTTCCCGCAGGGCGTGGATGCGGAAGCCGGCAAGCAGTCGCTCATCAAAGTGGTCGATCCGGCACCGCGCCAGATCCCCGCGCAGGATGCCGTGCAGCGTGCGGTCGACCTGCTGAAGAGCGCCAAGCGGCCGCTCATCATTCTCGGCAAGGGCGCCGCCTACGCCCAGGCCGACGACGACATTCGTGCGCTGGTCGAGAAGACCGGCATCCCGTACCTGCCCATGTCGATGGCGAAGGGCCTGCTGCCCGACAACCACGAGCAATCCGCTGCGGCCGCGCGCTCGTACGTGCTGCCCGAGGCCGACGTGGTGATGCTGATCGGTGCGCGCCTCAACTGGCTGCTCTCGCACGGCAAGGGCAAGACATGGGGCGGCAGAGAGCACCAAGGCGTGGGGCGGTCAGAAATTCGTGCAGATCGACATCTCGCCGCAGGAGGCCGACAGCAACGTTCGCATCGATGCGCCCGTGGTCGGCGACATCGGTTCGTGCGTCGCCGCGCTGCTCGGCACGATCGGAAACCAGTGGCCCAAGCCGCCGTCGGACTGGCTCGACGCGATCGCCGAGCGCAAGACCAAGAACGTCGCGCAAGATGGCCGAGACGCTCGCCAGGAATCCGTCGCCGATGAATTTCCACAGCGCGCTCAACGTGGTGCGCGACATCGTCAAGGCGAATCCCGATGCCATGCTGGTCAACGAAGGCGCCAATGCGCTCGACTTCACCCGCAGCATCGTCGACATGTACAAGCCGCGGCGGCGCGTCGACGTCGGCACCTGGGGCGTGATGGGCATCGGGATGGGCTTCTCCGTGGCGGCAGCGGTGGTCACGGGCCAGCCGGTGATCGCGATCGAAGGGGACAGCGCGTTCGGCTTCTCCGGGATGGAGTGCGAGACCATCTGCCGCTACAACCTGCCGGTGTGCGTCGTCATCATGAACAACAACGGCGTCTACCGCGGGGACGAGGTCAATCCTACGGGCGGCTCCGACCCTTCACCGCTGGTGTTCGTCAAGGACGCGCGTTACGAGAAGCTGATGGAGGCCTTCGGCGGCGTCGGCGTGCATGCGACGACGCCGGCTGAATTGCGCAAGGCGATGGAAGAAGCCGTCCGCTTGCGCAGGCCGACGCTCATCAATGCGGTGATCGACGAGGCCGCCGGCACCGAAAGCGGTCGCATCACGAGCCTCAATCCGACCGCGAAGAAGAAATGAGCCGAAGGCGTTGCACACCTGCGGTGCAGTCGTAAGCTCCCCCTCCTGGTAGACAGCGATGACTGGACTTTTCTGGCAGGATTTTGCCTGGAGGGAGGGTCCAATGAAGAAGTCCCGATTCACGGAGTCGCAGATCGTCGCGATTCTCAAAGAGGGAGAAGCCGGCGTCGCCGTCGCCCAGCTCACCCGGAAGCACGGGATCAGTGCCGCTACGTACTACCACTGGAAATCGAAATACGGTGGAGCTGCCGTGTCGGAGCTAAAGCGCCTGCGCGAACTCGAGGCCGAGAACGCGAAGCTCAAGCGCATGTATGCCGACCTGGCGCTCGAGAACACTGCGATCAAGGACGTGCTCAGCCGAAAAATCTGACGCCGTCAGCCAAGCGCGAAGTGATCCGGATCATGACCGCGGAACACGATCTGCCGATCGTTCGCGCTTGCCAGATTGCCCGGCTATCGCGGGCGGCGTACTACAAGCCGGGCGTCGACCGAATGGCGCGCGATGCCGAGGTGATCGTGGCCTTGCAGGCGATCGTCGTCGAAGAGCAGCGCTGGGGCTTCTGGAAGTGCCATGACCGGCTGCGTGCGCAAGGCTACGGCTGGAACCACAAGCGCGTGTGGCGGGTGTACTGCCAGCTTCGGCTTAACCTGCCGCGCCGCACCAAGCGACGTGTTCCCCAACGCGAACGGCAACCGCTGATCGTCGAGCCGCGTATGAATGCAGTCTGGGCGCTCGATTTCATGCGCGACACGCTCTACAGCGGTCGGGTGTTCCGAACCCTCAACGTCATCGACGAAGCCAACCGTGGTGCGCTGGGCATCGACATCGCCGTGAGCATCCCCGCGGCGCGCGTCATCACGTTTCTGGCGCAAATGATCGATCTGCACGGCCGCCCGGCAGCCATTCGCTGTGATAACGGCCCGGAGCTCACCAGCCAGACCTTCACCGACTGGTGCAAGGAGCAGGACATCGAGCTGCGCTTCATCCAGCCCGGCAAGCCAGACCAGAACGCCTACATCGAACGATTCAACCGGACGTATCGCGAGGAGGTCCTGAGCGCCTACCTGTTCGACTCACTCGACGAGGTGCGTGAGATCACAGCGGACTGGATCGAGCGCTACAACGAGATCCGTCCACACGACGCGCTGGGCAGCCTGCCGCCAGCGCGCTACCGCGAGCGTTTGCTCGGCGGAACTCCAGTTTAGAACTGTCTACTTGACGGGGGAGCTTCAACCCATTTCATTCTGGTCTTTCCTTTGCGTCAGTGCGTCGCCCGGGTCGCAAGACGATGATGTACCTAATGGCCACACTCACCATCGAGATTGGAACTGTTTACGCATTACCATCCGCGCCGGGCGAGGACGGGGTTGTTAGTCAACTCAGGATTGTTAAATGCCTTGCCGAGCGCATGCACGTTGTTTTTTTCCAGTTCAGTCCACGCGTGGATCCGTTCCTCGGGCAGGTAGCGCCGGCCACGAAGCCCTTCCATCCGAGCGTCCCCAAACCGTTTTGAAACCAGCACGAATTGGATATAGATCTGTGGGGTAGTATGCCTGTCACGATTCAACATTACCGCCCGCGCTTCGTGAACGTGATTGATTTGGGTCAATGAGGTTGATAATCCGCATGGACCTTGCGTGCATCCGTCGCGACAGTAGCACTCGTATCCGGATTTCCGACGGCACCCACCTTAAGAGTGTCCGGCGGCGGCTTTTCGATGCGGGGCTCGGCGCTAGCTGCGCTGCAAATTGGGAGGCGCCGGTCCCAACCACGTGGTCGAATCGTATTCAGTATCCGAATGAAACGAAATCTGCGCTGAGTGTGTTGTCGTCAAGGCAGCGTGCAGGCGGTAACGACATGCGGCGTGCTTGACCGGGGCGTCAGCGAGGTATTAATGTTGGCGGCAAGAACGCTTAGCGTGATGAGACTCAAGACACCATGCCAGGCGCGACAATCAACCGCGTTTGTCAAGCCAATCATATCGCTGACGAAACAGGAAAGTAGTCCCGAAACGTGGATGACGTTTGGCACGTCCGATTCTCACTGGAGCAAAGAATGCGATTAGCCCTTATCACCGCGTTGTTGGTGATCGGAACCTGCACCGGCGCTGGCTCGGCGAGCGCGCAAACCGGGCAGCTCTTTAGTTGCATTCAAGGACCCGTTGGCGTGCCTACCATCGTAATTGCGCCGCCATCGCCTGATACCAATCAAGCGATATCAATCACAGTTTCGGCAGGCGACCACAGCTCGTCCCCGAATCAGGTTGTGGGCACTTCAGTCGCGGCGACGGTGAATGGCCAATCCATCGACGTCACGATGAACGGGGCACTATTCAGTCCTGCGCCGCCTCACCTCACCGGCATGTGCGGACTGGTCACGCTGACAGCGTTGCCCGCTGGAACGTACACGATCAACTTCTTGTTGGCCCTTCACCTCCCGGACCCGCCGGTTCTTGCAGCTTCCAGTACGCTGGTGGTATCGAACCAAGGAACATCCAGCCCACCGAACCCCATCCCCTCGTCCAATCCAATTTCGATTGCTGTTCTCGTTGGTATTCTCCTGCTCGTTGCTAGAAGTAGCCTGCGCACGCGGTGAGCATGATGCAGAGAGCGCGCCCGCCATCTGGCGCCGCCAAGACCTGCCGGGGAGCGTCGTCATCATGAACAACAACGGCGTCTACCGCGGCGACGAGGTCAATCCTACGGGCGGCTCCGACCCTTCACCGCTGGTGTTCGTCAAGGACGCGCGTTACGAGAAGCTGATGGAGGCCTTCGGCGGCGTCGGCGTGCATGCGACGACGCCGGCTGACTTGCGCAAGGCGATGGAAGAAGCCATCCGCTCGCGCAGGCCGACGCTCATCAATGCGGTGATCGATGAGGCGGCTGTCAGTGGGAATCCAATAATCCCCAGCTGTAGGAATTGAATTTTCCTCACCCATCCTCGATCAGGAGATCGCAGATGGAAGGGACGCAAGAAGTGGCAGTGGAGGTCGCCGGTATCGTCGCCGTGCCCGAGGTGGGCGCGGAGATGCCGGTGATCAGCAAAGAACGGTGGGAGCAATTGCGGCGACTGCACGCGCTGGGGCAGTCGATCTCGCAGATCGCCCGCACGGCGGGTTTGGACCGCAAGACGGTGCGCGCTGGCCTGCGTAAGCTCGAATGGGTGCCATACCAGCGGGCGCCGGTGGCTGAGACGCTGCTTTCGATCCACCACGGGTGGCTAGTCGAGCGTGCTCCGCAGGTGAATTACTCGGCGCGGATTCTGTTCCAGGAACTGCGCGCGACGCGCGGCTACCAGGGCGGCTATGACACCGTGCGCAATGCCGTGCGCCCGCTGCGCCGGGAAGCCGCGGCGGCGTCGCTCACCCAGTGTCGGTTCGAGACGGAGCCGGGCGAGCAAGGCCAGGTGGATTGGGGCCAGGTGCGTGTGCAATTCGCCAACGGTCCGGCGACGGTGCATGTGTTCGTGCTGACGCTTGGCTACTCGCGTCGAGCGTGGGCGGAGGGCTACGAGAACGAGCGCATGGGTTCACTTCTGGCAGCGCACGAACACGCCTTCTCGCATTTCGGTGGTCGTCCCGCGGAGCTGCTCTACGACCGGATGCGCACCGTGACCATGAAGCCCGCCGCGGAGAAGGCGAAGTGGAATCCGACCTTCGAGAGCTTCTTCCGCCACTGGGGCTTCGAGCCGAGCGCTGTGCCGGCCGTACCGGGCCCAGACCAAGGGCAAGGTCGAGTCGGGCGTGAAGTATGTCAAGCGCAACTTCATCCCGGCCGGGTGTTCGTCGATCTCGCCGACTTCAACGACCAACTGGCGACCTGGCTCGGCGAGGTCGCCGACGTGCGCGTGCACGGCACCACGCATGAGCGGCCGATCGACCGCTTTGCGCGCGAAGCCGGCGCCCTGGTGCGCACCATCGACCAGCCAGCGTTCTTCCGGCGCTACAGCGGGAGCGGTGGTGGCCGACGACTGGCTGGTCAGCCATCGACGCCAACCGCTACTCGGTACCGTGGCGGCTCATTGGCAAGACGGTCGAGCGTGGTGCGGGTGGGCTCGAGCTGGCAGATCTCCCACGGCGGCGCGGTCGGTGGCCGAGCATCCGGTGCTCACCGGTCGCGCATCAGGTGCTGGTCGATCCTGCCCACGGCCCCGGTGCAGTGGCGCGCAACGCTCGCACCCGCTTCAGTGCACCGCTCACCGGTTCATGCGGCCAACGACGTGCAGCGCAGTCGAAGTGCGCGACCTCGACGTCTATGAACAGCTGCTGGAGGTCGCATGAACGCCGGCCAACCAGAACGGCTCGGCGAACTACTGCTGCAAGCTGCGACTGTTCAAGGTGCGCGAGCGGCTGGAAGCGCTGCTGCAGGAAGCCGCCGCCGGCGAGCTCGCCTACGCCGACTTCCTCGAACAGGTGCTCTCCGAGGAGGTGGTGGCCAAGACCAGCAAGAACGTCACCATGCGCACCGCCATGGCGCGCTTCCCGTTCGTGAAGCCGTTGGAAACCTTCGACTTCAGCTACCAGCCTTCGATCGACAAGAAGCAGGTGCAGGCGCTCGCGAGCTGCCACTTCATCGAGCATGGCGATAACGTCCTGGTGCTCGGCCCGCCCGGAGTCGGCAAGACGCACCTTGCGGTCGCCTTGGGCCTCAAAGCGATCGAGCGCAGGCTACCGGGTGCTGTTCACCACCGCCGCGAACCTGATCGCCCTCTCACGCAAGGCCCACGGCGAAGGACGGCTCGACGAGAAGCTCAAGTTCTACACCACTGCCGCGGCTGCTGATCATCGACGAGATCGGCTACTTGCCGATCGAGCGCCTGGGTGCCAACCTGTTCTTCCAGTTGATCAGCCGCCGCTACGAGCGCGGGCCGATGATCCTCACCAGCAACCAGAGCTTTGCCGCGTGGGGCGACGTATTCGGCGACCGGGTGATCGCCACCGCGATCCTCGACCGCCTTCTGCATCACGCAGTGACGCTCAACATTCGCGGCAACTCGTATCGACTTAAAGAGAAGTTGAAGGCCGGCCTCGTTCGCAGCACCGAGGAGGCCGAGGCGTGAACCGGGGTGAGGAGATTTCGATTCCTATGTCTGGGGAAATCTGGATTCCTGTTGACACGCGGCCGGCACCGAAAGCGGTCGCATCACGAGCCTCAATCCGAGCGCGAAGAAGAAGTAGCTACGGCGGGCGGACGATCGCCCTTCGCGCTGTCGTGGGTCAGGCTTCAGCCTGACATGGGGCCGGCCGATGTCAGGCTGAAGCCTGACCCACAGCGCAATCCTCCGTTCGTGGTCAGGCTGAAGCCTGACTACAGCGCTTGGCCGTTCGGCGTCAGGCTGAAGCCTGACCTACAGCGCATTCGGCCGTTCGTCGTCAGGCCGAAGCCCGACCCACAGCCGGCTTCACCTCGAGCATGATCTTGCCGATGTGCTCGGACGATTCCATCAGCGCGTGTGCGGCCGCAGCCTCTTCAAGCGGGTAGACGCGGAAGATGACGGGCTTGAGGCGACCGGACGGAAAGAGCGGCCAGACGTGCTCGCGCAACGCCGCGGCGATCGCGACCTTCCGCGCAGCGGGGCTCGCGCGCAGCGTCGAGCCGGTCACCGTCAGGCGCTTCATCATGATGAAACGCCAGTCTGCCTCGACCTTGCTTCCCTGCAGGAAGGCGATGATGACGAGCCGGCCTTCGAGCGCGAGGCACTTGAGGTTCTTCTCGATGTAGTCGCCGCCGACCATGTCGAGGATGACGTTGACTCCCGCCTTGTCGGTGAGACGCGCCATCTCCTTCGCGAAGTCGCTCTGCCGGTAGTTGATGACATGGTCCGCGCCCATGCTGCGGCAGAACGCGGCCTTGTCGTCCTTGCCGACGGTCGTGTACACCGTCGCGCCCCACGCCTTCGCGAGCTGGATCGCGGTGAGACCGATGCCGCTCGAGCCGCCGTGGATCAGGATGCTCTCGCCGGGGGCGAGGCGTCCGCGCTCGAACACGTTGTGCCAGACGGTGAAGTAGTTCTCCGGCAGGCTCGCGGCTTCGAGCATCGAGAGCCCGTCGGGCAGCGGCAGGCAGAAGCCGGCCGGCGTCGTGCAGTACTCGGCATAGCCGCCGCCGGGAACGAGCGCGCACACCGCATCGCCGACGCGCCATTGCGTCACGTCGTCGCCGAGCGCGGCGATCGGTGCCTGCGACCTCGAGTCCGATCACGGGTGACGCGTCCGGCGGCGGCGGATAACCGCCGGCGCGCTGGATGCAATCCGGCCGATTCACGCCCGCATAGCGCACGGCGATCAGCACCTCTCCGGCGCGCGGCCGCGGCACCGGCATCTCCGCGAGCGCCAGCACGTCCGGTGGACCGGACTCGCGCGCGGCGATATAGCGCATCGTGGTCGGCAGTTCCTGCATCGCATTCATGACATCGCTTCCCTGTTTACATCGCGCCAGCGATTGTACCGAGCGCTCGGCGGCCTCCCGGCAACGGCTCTGCGACTTCGCGCCGCGGTTGCAGCGCGCCCCGCTTGACAGCGGTCAACGCGTATGTTGCAGTGCAGCATCAGAATTCAGCAAGGCGTGAGCCAACGGGCGTGCGACCGACCGGGCACCGGTCTTGCGACGCACAAAACACGGCGGGGGCCGCGACCGCCCGCGACCGACGAGGGAGCCGCACATGAAGATCGCGATCATCGGAGCTGGAGCCATCGGCGGATACGTCGGCGCGAAGCTCTCGCTCGCTGGCGATGAGGTGACGTTCGTTGCGCGTGGCGCCAATCTCGATGCGTTGCGCCTGCACGGAATGCGCCTGATCGAGGACGGCAACGAGCGCGTGGCCAGGGACATCCGCGCGGTGGAACGGTGTGCCGCGGCGGGACCGCAGGACCTCGTGATCCTCGCCGTGAAGGCGCACCAGCTCGACGCGATCGCGCCGGACGTCGTGCACCTGCTCGGGCGCGACACCGCGGTCGTCACCATGCAGAACGGCATCCCGTTCTGGTATTTCCATCGCCACGGTGGCGTGCTCGAAGGCACGCAGGTGCGCAGCGTGGATCCGACAGGGATGCTCGGCCGCCACGTCCCGCCGCAGCGCGTGATCGGCTGCGTGGTCTATCCCGCCTGCGAGCTCGCAGCGCCCGGTGTCGTCCGCCACGTGGAGGGCAACCGGTTCCCGCTCGGTGAGCTCGACGGCACCGTAACGGCGCGCGTGACGCGCATCGCGGACGCGTTCACGGCCGCCGGCCTCAAGGCGCCGGTGCTGCGAGAACATCCGCGCCGAGATCTGGCTCAAGCTCTGGGGCAACCTGAGCTTCAACCCGATCAGCGCGCTCACGCGTTCCACGCTCGTGGACATCTGCCGCGACCCGCTGACGCGGGAGCTGACGCACGCGATGATGACGGAAGCCCAGGCGGTCGCGGGCAAGCTGGGCATCACGTTCCGCGTGCCCATCGACAAGCGCATCGCGGGCGCCGAAAAGGTCGGCGCCCACAAGACGTCGATGCTGCAGGACGTGGAAGCCGGACGCGAGCCGGAGATCGACGCGCTGCTCGGATCGGTGGTCGAGCTTGCGCGCCTCACCGAAACGCCGACGCCGCACCTCGACGCGGTGTTCGCGCTGACCAGGCGCCTTGCCGATGCTCTGGGCGAGATCGCACGCACATCGGCCGGCGTGATCGATCTCGCAGCCGCACGGACCGCACCGGGAAACGGCGCGCGCCGCAGCGCTGCCGGTGCGCCGCACGAGACGACAGCGCGTCAGCCGCCGGACGCGCACTGGCTACGTAGCACGTTCTTCTGCACCTTGCCCATCGCGTTGCGCGGCAGCTCGTCGACGAACACCACGCGCTTGGGCACCTTGAAGCTCGCGATCTCCGCCTTGAGCGCGACGATGATGTCGCGCTCCGACAGCTCGCATCCCGCCTTCGGCACCACGACCGCGGTGACCGCTTCGCCGAAGTCCGGGTCCGGAACGCCGATCACGGCGCTCTCGGCGACGCCGGGCAGCGCGTCGATGTGCTCCTCGATTTCCTTCGGATACACGTTGAGGCCGCCGGTGATGATGAGGTCCTTGGCGCGTCCCACGATCTGCACGTAACCCTCGGCGCTCCACGTGCCCATGTCGCCGGTGCGGAAGAAGCCGTCGGCCGTGAACTCCTCCTTCGTCTTCTCGGGCATGCGCCAGTAGCCCGGGAACACGTTCGGTCCCTTCACCTCGATGGCCCCCACGGTGCCCGCGGCGCACGCGTGCCCTTCGTCGTCGACGATGCGCAGCTCCACGCCGGGTAGCGGGCGGCCGACGGTGCCGGCCACGCGCGGTCCGTCGAGCGGATTGGACGTGTTCATGCCCGTCTCGGTCATGCCGTAGCGCTCGAGGATGCGCTGACCCGTGCGCGCCTCGAACTCGGTGAACGTCTCCGGCAGCAGGGGCGCCGAGCCCGAGACGAAGAGGCGGATGGTGCTGCATGCGTTGCGATCGAACGTCGGCTCCGCGAGCAGGCGCGTGTAGAACGTGGGCACGCCCATCATCACGGTGGCGCGCGGCAGGAGCGCCATCACTTCGGCCGCATCGAACTTGGGCAGCCAGAGCATGCGCGCGCCCGAGAGCAGCACGCAGTGGATCGCGACGAAGAGCCCGTGCACGTGATAGATGGGCAGCGCGTGCAGCAGCACGTCGCCGCGCACGAAACCCCATTCCTCGACCAGGGCGAGCGCGTTCGACGCGAGGTTGCGGTGCGTCAGCATCGCGCCCTTCGAGCGCCCCGTCGTCCCCGACGTGTAGAGGATCGCGGCGAGGTCATCGGGTGCCGAGGTGACCGTCGGGAACGTCGGGTCCTGTCCCCGCGCGTGCTCGTCCAGCGATCCGCCGGCGGCGCCGAGGGTGAGCACCTTCGCCCGCGGTGCGAGGGGCGCGAGCACGCCCTCCGCCTCGGGCCGGCACACGATCACCCGCGGCTCCGCATTGTCGAAGAAGTAGCTGAGCTCGCCGCGCTGGTAGCCCGTGTTGAGCGGCAGGTACACGCAGCCGGCGCGCAGGCACCCGAGGTAGAGCGCGATCACCTGCCAGTGCTTGTCGGTCTGCACGGCCACGCGATCGCCGGGCTGGCAGCCGGCGTCACGCAGGGCATGCGCATAGCGCGCCGACAGCGCCGCGAGGTCGTCGTAATGGATCACCGGGCCGTCCGGGATCAGCACGCAGGGCTGCTCGGGCTCGTCGCCGAAGTGGCTCGCGAAAAGGGAATAGAGGTTCGCGTTCATGAAGGACCGGGACGGGCGCGCAAGCACGACGGTCGGGCATTATTTCACAGGGGTGCGGAACGCCCGGTGCCCGGCAAAGCGCGGCCGCCGCGTGGCTTGCGCTCCGACGGCGCATGCCACTAAGGTGTCGGCACAACAAGAGGCAGGACGCATGCCATTCTCGCGCCGCATGCCGGCGCCACTTTCGGAGGAAACATGAACATCCATCGACGCCGGCTGGTCGCCGGAGCACTCGCGACCGTTCCCCTCGCCCTCGCGGGTTCGCGCACGTTCGCGCAGGGCACCGGAAACCTCAAGATCTCGCACCAGTTTCCCGGCGGCACGATCGACAAGGGCGATTTTCGCGACCGCCTCTGCCGCCGCTTCGCGCAGGACGTCGAGAAGCGCACGAATGGCGCGCTCAAGTTCGACATCTATCCCAACTCGTCGCTGGTGAAGGTCAACTCGCAGTTCAGTGCGCTGCGGCGCGGCGCGCTCGATCTGTCGCTGGTGCCGATCTCGTATTCCGGCGGCGAAGTTCCGGAGACCAACATCGGCCTGCTGCCGGCGCTGGTGCCGTCCTACGAGGTGGGCGCGCCGCTGGAAGGATGCGGAGGTCGGCAAGCTCGTCAGCGCCATGCTGGCCGAGAAGGGCATCGTGATGGTCTCGTGGATCTGGCAGGCGGGCGGCGTGGCGAGCCGGTCGAAGCCGCTCGTGCAACCCGACGATGCGAAGGGCATGAAGATCCGCGGCGGCAGCCGCGAGATGGACATGATGTTCAAGAACGCGGGAGCGTCGGTGCTGTCGCTGCCGTCCAACGAGATCTATGCCGCGATGCAGACCGGCGCGATGGACGCGGCGCTGACGTCGTCCACCAGCCTCATCTCCTTCCGCCTCGAGGAAGTGTCGAAGCACCTCACGAGCGGCCGCGGCCGCTCGTACTGGTTCATGCTGGAGCCGCTCATCATGTCGAAGCAGATCTTCGACAAGCTGCCGAAGGCGCAGCAGGACGCGATCATGGCGGTCGGCGCGGACATGGAGAAGTTCGCGGTGGAAAGCGCGAAGGCCGACGACATCGCCGTCGCCGACGTGTACACCAAGGCCGGCGCGAAGGTGTACGACCTCGACGATGCCACGCTGCGCAAGTGGCAGGCGCTCGCCGGTCCGGTGTGGAAGGACTACGCCGACAAGAACGAAGGCTGCGCGAAGCTTCTTGCGGCTGCCCAGAAGCTGCTGTGACCGGTGCGGGTGAGTCGCCCGGGCTGACCAGCGCCGAGCCCACGCCTCATGCCGGCGGCCTGCTCGGCGCCGGCGACCGCGCGATGCTGTGGATCAATCGCGCGGTGCTGTTCGTGAGCATGCTGGCGCTCGTCGCCGCGGCGCTGGTGCTCACCTACAGCGTGCTGTCGCGCTATTTCTTCCACGCCAACACCGACTGGCAGGACGAGGCGGCCGTGTTCTGCCTCGTCGGTGCGACGTTCCTCTGCGGTGCATGGGTGCAGGGGCAGCGCGGGCACATCGGCATCGAGGCGGTGGCGAGCATCCTCCCGCGCCGCGTCAATCGTGTCCGCCAGGTGATCGTGGACGTGCTGACGCTGGCGTTCTGCGCGTTCTTCGCGTGGAAGTCGTGGACGCTGTTCCACGAGGCATGGGTGGACAACCAGACGACGTCGTCGACGTGGGCGCCGCCGCTCGCGATTCCCTACGGCCTCATGTCGTTCGGGATGACCCTGCTCGTGCTGCAGCTGCTGCTGCAATGCGTCGGGCACGCCGTCGGGCGGCGCGCGCCACGATGAGCATGCTCGCACTCGGCCTGCTGTTCACGGCCGTGACCCTGGTCGTGATGTTCTCCGGCATGCCGATCTCGTTCGCGCTCGGCACGGTCGCCGTGGGCTTCATGTATTTCTTCATGCCGGCGTCCTCGCTCGACACCGTGACGCAGAACGTCTACGAGGAGATGGCGAGCATCACCCTGCTCTCGATCCCGCTGTTCATCCTCAAGGGCGCAGCGATCGGCCGGTCCGATGCCGGGCGCGATCTCTACCTCGCGATGCACGCGTGGATGCAGCGCGTGCCGGGCGGCCTCGGCATCGCCAACGTGTTCACCTGCGCGCTGTTCGCCGCGATGGCCGGGTCGAGCCCCGCCACGTGCTCGGCCATCGGCAGCGCCGGCATCCCCGAGATGCGCAAGCGCGGCTACTCGCCGGGGTTCGCGGCGGGGATCATCGCCGCCGGCGGCACCTCGGGCATCCTGCTGCCGCCATCGATCACGATGATCCTCTACGCAGTCGCCGCGGAGGTGTCGCTCGGCCGCCTCTTCCTCGCGGGGATCGGCCCCGGGCTCCTGCTCGTCGCGCTGTTCGCGGGGTACGCGATGTACCGGTTCCGCAAGGAATACGCCGCGGCGGATCTCGCCTTCCGCGAGCACGGGCACGCCTCGGCCTACCTCGGCGAAAAGCGCTACACGATGCGCGAGCGCGTCGAGATGCTGCCGCGCGTGCTGCCGTTCGTGATCCTGCTGATCGGCGTCATGGCGGCGCTCTACGGCGGCTATGCCACGCCGTCGGAGACCGCCGGCCTCGGCGCCGTCCTGGCGCTGCTCCTCATCGCGTTCGTCTACGGCGTGTGGCGACCGCGCGACCTCAAGCCCATCCTCGGGGCAACGCTCAAGGAATCGACGATGCTGATGTTCATCATCGGCATGTCGCTCCTGTTCTCCTACGTGATGAGCTACCTGCACATCAGCCAGTCGGCGGCGCAGGCGATCGTCGCGATGCACCTGTCGAAGTGGCTGCTGCTCACGGCGATCCTGCTGCTCGTCGTCGTGCTCGGGTTCTTCCTGCCGCCGGTGAGCATCATCCTGATGACGGCGCCGATCATCCTGCCGCCGCTGCGCGCGGCCGGCTTCGACCTGATCTGGTTCGGCGATCCTGATGACCATCGTGATGGAGATGGGCCTCATCCATCCACCGGTGGGGCTCAACATCTTCGTCATCAAGAACATCGCGCCCGACATACCGCTGCGCGACGTGATCTACGGGGTGCTGCCGTTCGTCGCGCTGATGTTCGTCGCCATCGTGCTGATCTGCATCTTCCCCGGCATCGCCGTCGCGTTCCCGAACTGGATCATGGGTGCCGGAAAATGAGCGCCGCATTCGGTCGGGGTTCGGTTCCCGAGGGGCGTGGAGTGGCGCGAAGCCCGCGCGGCCGGGAGTAGCGCGTGGCGCAGCCGCTCGCGTCGCGCACGCCCGCGCAACGCATCGAGGCGCTGGCCGATCCCGGCACGGCGCGCGCGATCGACCCGTTCGACGCGCCCAGGCCGAGCCCGCATCTCGCCCGCTGGGGCATCGCGCCGCGCGACGACGATGGCGTCGTCATCCGCGGGGGTGAGCTTCTTGGCCGCAGCGTGCTGTTCGCTGCGCAGGACGCAACGTTCCTCGGCGGCGCGGTGGGCGAGCGTCAGGCGGCCGCGCTGCAGGAGCTGTTCGCGCATGCGCAGCGCGAGCGTCCCGCCGCCGTCGTGCTCCTCGCTGCATCCGGCGGCGTGCGCCTGCACGAGGCCAATCCGGCGGAGCTCGCCCTCGCGCACGCGCTGCGCGCGCTCCTCGATCTGCGCGCGGCCGGCGTGCCGGTGCTCGCGCTCGCGTGCGGCGACGTGTTCGGCGGCGCGTCGGTCCTCACCTGTGCGGCCGACCGCGTCGGCATGCTGCCCTCCGCACGCCTCGGGTTGTCGGGTCCGAAAGTGATCGCCACCGCGCGCGGCGATGCCGAGCTCGACCCGACGGATCGTGCTGCCATCGATGCAATCTTCGGCGCCGCGGCACGACTCGCGCGCCGCCAGGCGGATCTCGTCGCCGACGACGCGGACGCGTTGCGCGGCTGGCTCACCGCGGTGATTGCAGCGCGTGAACCGTTTCCCGCGGCGATCGCCACGCAGCACGCAGCGCTGTCCGCACAGCTCGCGCGCGCGGTTGCGCCCGGCGCTATCGAGTGGAGCTTGCCCGCGGCGTGGCGCGACCTCGTCGTTCCGGTCGACGCGGCGCGCGGCCTGTTCCGGTCACGCACGGGTGGCGCATGGATCGCCGCCGCGGCGGGTCGGCATCACGTCGGTCCGGAACGCGTGCACGCACTCGACTCCGCATTGCTGGAGCACGTTGCCGGCACGGCGAAACCCGGCGACGTGCTGCTGCTCGTCGAGGATTCGCTCGGCCACGAAGTGTCGCGCAGTGCGGAAGAGCGCTGTCTCTCGCGCTTCCTCGCCCACCACGCCGCCGTGCTCGCGCTCCTGCGCCACGGTGGCGTGGAAGTGCGCGGGCTGTTGGCGGGATGCGGTCACAGCGCGGCATTCTTCTCGCACGCGCTGCAGGCGACGCGCCTCCTTGCGTTGCGGGAGGCTCGTGTCGTCGCGATGGAACGGCAGGCGGTGGCGCGCGTGACGGGGCTCGACGCCGATGCGCTCGCAGCGTGCATCGAGACCGATCCGGTGCTTGGCCATGCTGGCGACCGCCTTCGCGCACTGGGGCGGCGTCGAAGCGTTGCTGGATGCGCCGGACGCCGCCGCGCTGGAGACGCTCCTCAGACGTTAGCGGACTCGCGCCGCTGCCCACAGTCGCGCGACCTGCTCCGCACGGTCCGCAAGCAGGGCGTCGGCGCGCGCGAGCGCTGTGTCGAGCGTCATGGGTGCATCCGGCAACGCAAAGCAGCCGGCAAAGACGGTGGACAGCGCGGGCAGGGCCTCGAGCGTCGACCGCGCCGGCGATCAGCGTCGCCGGCACGTGCGCACGGCGCGCCCGCGACGCGGCAATCCACGGCGCCTTGCCGGCCGAGCGTCTGCTCATCGGTGCGTCCTTCACCGGTGATCAGCCAGTCGGCCCCCGCCAGGGCACCATCGAGGTCGATCAGATCGGCGACCACTTCCGCGCCGGGCCGCAGCGCTGGCGCCGAGCAGCAGCAGCGCGAAGCCGAGTCCGCCCGCGGCTCCCGCACCCGGCAACGCTGCGACGGATTTTCCGAAGGCCTGCTCCGCGCACGCGCCGAAATGGGCGAGCGTGGCATCGATGCTCTTCACCTCCTCCGCGCCGACGCCCTTTTGCGGGCCGAACACCGCCGTCGCGCCGCGCGGACCGGTCAGCGGATTGTCGACATCCGACAGCACCGTGATCGAGCACTCGCGGATGCGTGGATCGATCGTTGACGCATCCACGCGCGCCAGTCGCGTCAACCCCTGCGGGGTCGGCTCGACGGCAGCGCCATGTTCGTCGAGGAGCTGCGCGCCGAGCGCAGCGAGGAGCCCGGCGCCGCCATCGTTCGTGCTGCTGCCGCCCAGGCCCACCATGAAACGGCGGATGCCGCGGTCCATGAGCGCGCGCATGATCTCGCCCATGCCGCGCGTGCTGCGTGCATGGACGGGAGCATGCATGCCGTCGCGATCGGTGATGCCGACGACGCTGGCCGCCTCGATGACGCCCAGCTCGCCCTGCCCATCGCGCAGCACGCCATAGGGCAGCGGGCGACGCTCTGCCTTCCGCACCCGATGCGGCGTGCGTGCAGCGCTCGCCGCCACTCCCCGCCAGAAGCGCGTCGAGCGTGCCGTCGCCGCCGTCCGCCATCGGCCGGGAACGCACCTCGGCATCCGGCCACACGCGCAGGAGGCCGCGCGCGATCGCTGCGCAAACCTCTTGTGCGGTGAGCGAGCCCTTGAACTTGTCGGGAGCGAGAACGATGACCGTCATGGCGGTTTGCGCTTGAGCGTCGGTGCAGTTTAACGTAGCCGATATTGCACCCCGGCCGATCCCCGGCCGCGATCACCCATCGGAGGCCGCTTGCGCCTGTTGCGCCCGCTCGTCGCTCTCGCATTCTTCGCTGCAGGATTCGCCTACGCGCAGCCGCGCATCGATTACGCCCGCGAGGAGCGACTCGCGCAGGAGATCCTGCCGGCCCTCATGACCGGTGACGCCGTGTATCTGCGCACACCGTCGCGCGCCCGCGTCCTCGCGCTGGAGACGCGTCCGTCCGGCACGGCCAAGGGGGCCGTGGTCATCGTGCACGGCCTGGGCGTGCATCCGGACTTCGGCATGATCGGCACGTTGCGCGGGCTCCTCGCCGACGCCGGGCTACGTCACGCTGGCCGTGCAGATGCCCGTGCTTCCCGCCGACGCGCCGCGCGACGAGTACGCCACCACCTTCGATGCAGCGGGCGAGCGCCTGGCTGCGGCGGTCGCGCACCTGCGCGATGCGGGAGCCCGGCGCGTGGCGATCGTCGCCCACAGCATGGGCGCGAGCATGACCGACGCGTACCTTGCCCGGCCGACCGCAGCGCGCATCGACGCGTGGGTGCCCGTCGGCATGCTCGTGCCGTTTTCCGTCGCGCCGCGCGAGCCCGTGCTCGACGTGATCGCCGAGCGCGACCTGCCAGCCCGTGGTGGAAACCAGTCCGGCGCGGAAGAAAGCGTTGCCGCCGGACCGCTGCTCCGGCCAGGTGCACGTCGCCGGCGCGGATCACTACTTCGATGGCACCGAGAAGCTCCTCGCGCAGGAGATCGTGCGCTTTCTCGATCGTGTCGCAGCGGGCGGCTGCTGACGACGCCCGCTGGAAGTACCCTAGTCCATGTCTTCGATGTCGTCCGCAGCGGCGGCGTGCGTCGCCCGCTGCAGGCGATCGCGCACCGGCAGCCATGCGTCCTCGGCGGGCGGCTGCTCGATCACGATCTCGTCCACCCCCGCAGCGTCGAGGGCGCGCAGGTTCGCATAAAGCGCATGCGCGTAACCCGCGGCGTCGCGCGGCGCCGCGAGCCAGGTGCCGGCAAAGGCCGACGGTTCCGCGAGGGTTCGCGCGAGCACGCCGCGCCGGACGGCCGGGGGCCCGCCGGCGAGCGCCTGCAACTCGGTCGTGCTCACGAGCCGCGCCGGCGTCCGCGGCGCGTAATGCGACGCGAGCGTGCCGGATGCCCGCGGCGCCTGTGCGTCGGGAAGACCGGGCGTACGGCCCAGCACGCGCTCGAGCGCTTCCACGCTCACGCCGCCCGGGCGCAGCAGCACCGGTCGTTCGTCGACGCAGGCGACGATCGTGGACTCGATGCCTACGTCGCACGCGCCGCCGTCGAGGATCAGCGCGACGCGGTCGCCGAGATCCTCCGCGACGTGCGCCGCGGTCGTCGGACTGATGCGCCCGAACCGGTTCGCCGACGGTCCGGCAATGCCGCCGCCGAAGGCTCGCAGCAGCGCTTGGGCCACGGGATGTGCGGGCACGCGCAAACCGACGGTGTCCTGCCCGCCGGTGACCGCATCGCTCACGCCCGCTGCGCGCGGGACGATCAGCGTCAGCGGCCCGGGCCAGAAGGCAGCGGCGAGGAGCCGCGCCGATGAGGGCACGTGCGCGGCCCAGTCCGGCAGCTCCGCGGCGCTCGCGAGATGCACGATCACCGGATGATCGGCGGGGCGACCTTTGGCCGCGAAGATCGCCCGCACGGCGTCGGCGTTGCGCGCATCGGCGCCGAGTCCGTAGACGGTCTCGGTGGGGAACGCGACGAGCTCGCCGCGGCGCAGCAGCGCAACGGCGCGCGCGAGGGCTTCGTCGCCGGCCGCGGTGATCATGCCGCGGGTTTGGAGAAGCGTGCCGCGCGTGGCCGTCGCGCGGCCAAGTGGCTCATCGGGCGCATCCGGCCGGAGCATCCGGGCCCCCCGGGCGAGCGGGGGCCGTCTGCTAGAATCGCCCACCTCGTGCGCACGTCCGACGACGCCGCGCAACAAGCCATCAGCCGACACACCAGCCAGAGGGCGCGGATCGATACGCGCCAGGCGAAAGGGAGAGCATGAGCGATTTTCTGTTCACGTCCGAATCGGTCTCGGAAGGTCATCCGGACAAGGTGGCCGACCAGATCTCGGACGCGGTGCTGGACGCGATCATAGAACAAGACCCGCATGCGCGCGTCGCCGCGGAGACGCTCGTCTCGACGGGACTCGTCGTGATGTCGGGCGAGATCACGACGCACGTGGGACACGATTACGCGCGCATCGCGCGAGAAACCATCCGGAAGATCGGCTACAGCGATCCCGAGCTGCGCTTCGACGCCGACGGCTGCGCAGTGATGGTGTGCTACGGCCGGCAGTCGCCCGACATCGCCCGCGGCGTCGATCACGCGTCCGACGAGTACCTCAACCAGGGCGCCGGTGACCAGGGCCTGATGTTCGGCTACGCCTGCGACGAGACGCCGGCGCTCATGCCGTTCCCGATCTACTACGCGCACCGGCTGGTGCAGCGGCAGAGCGAAGTGCGCAAGGACGGTCGCCTGCCGTGGCTGCGGCCCGACGCGAAGTCGCAGGTCACGGTGCGTTACGAAAACGGCAAGCCGGCGGCCATCGACACCGTCGTGCTGTCGACGCAGCATCACCCCAGCATGAACGAGCGGCAGCAGCAGCTCGCGGAAGCGGTGATCGAGGAGATCATCAAGCCGGTGCTGCCGGCGCGTATGCTCACGGGCACCAAATACCTCGTCAATCCGACGGGCCGGTTCGAGATCGGCGGCCCGCACGGCGACGCCGGGCTGACCGGACGCAAGATCATCGTCGACACGTATGGCGGCGCAGCGCCGCACGGCGGCGGCGCATTCTCGGGGAAGGATCCGTCGAAGGTCGACCGCAGCGCGGCCTATGCCGCGCGTTACGTGGCCAAGAATATCGTCGCAGCCGGCCTCGCACGCCAATGCCAGGTCCAGCTGTCGTACGCCATCGGCGTCGCGCGCCCGATCAACGTCACGGTGTACACCGAAGGCACGGGGAAGCTGCCGGACGAGAAGCTGGCGAAGCTGGTCACCGAGCACTTCGACCTGCGGCCCAAGGGCATCATCCAGATGCTGAATCTGCTCCGCCCGATCTATCTCAAGACCGCGGCCTACGGCCATTTTGGTCGGGACGAGCCGGAATTCAGCTGGGAAGCCACGGACAAGACCGAGATCCTGCGCGCCGAGATCCGCACCCCGGCCACCGCGTGACCGCCGCATGACCGACGCGGCGGACCCCCGTCCGTGGCTGCGGCGGCTCGCTGCGCGGTTCGATCCGTCGTGCTGGACGGGACTCGTCGTGCGGGTGGTCTCCGCGGCGGTGATCGAGGGCGAGGCCGCCGTCGTGCATACGCCGGATCACTACCTCGGCGCGGCGTGGCCGCCGGTCGCCGATGGTCTCGCCCGCTGGCCCGACATCGTGGTGATCGGGTCGCCCGCCGCGGACAATGCGCTGGCCGAGCTCTTCGTCCATCTCCCGTCCTCCGCGCGCCTCTATCTCGCGGATCTCGACCAGGTGGATGGCGCACTCGCCGCGCAGATCCTGCGCGACGGCGATCGCAACCTCGAGCCGTACCAGCGCGCGGGCATCGATGCGTTCATCGCGGCTGAGCGCGAGCGCCAGGTCGCGCATGATCCGCGGCGCGCTTCACCGACCGCGACGCGGGCTTCGAACGCTTCCGGCACGTGGTGTTGTCCGGCGCGCACGACGACCGCTGATCCGAGCCTGCTTACTGCATGTCCGCCCTGTTCGAGCCACTCCGCGCTGCGCGACCTCACGCTGCGCAACCGCATCGTCGTGTCGCCGATGTGCCAGTACTCCGCGGTCGATGGCTGCGCGACCGACTGGCACCTTGTGCACTGGGGCCAGCTGCTGCAATCCGGCGCCGGCCTCGTGTGCATCGAGGCCACGGCCGTGAACGCGGAAGGCCGGATCTCTCCCGCCGACCTCGGGCTCTACGACGAGGCGTGCGAAACCGCGCTGGGCGATCGCCTGGCGCGCGCGCGGCGGCAGGCGCCTGCCGCCGCGGTCGGCCTGCAGCTCGCCCATGCCGGCCGCAAAGGCTCGTCGCGGCCGCCGTGGGAGACGGGATCGCTGGTGCCGCCGGAGGAAGGCGGTTGGATGCCTGTCGCGCCGTCGGCGGTGCCGCACGGCGAGGGTGAGCCCTCACCTGCGGCGCTGGACGAGCCCGGGCTGGCGCGGATCCGCGCGGATTTCGCCGCGACAGCGCGCCGCGCGGAGCGGATCGGCATCGATGCGCTCGAGATCCACATGGCGCACGGCTACCTCCTGCATCAGTTCCTGTCGCCCCTCGCGAACCGGCGCCACGATCGCTACGGCGGCGATTTCGAGAACCGGGTGCGCTTCCCGCTCGAGGTGTTCGATGCGGTGCGCGCTGCCTGGCCCGAGCGGCGTCCGCTCGGCGTCCGGGTGTCGGCCACCGACTGGGTCGACGGCGGCTGGACCCTCGAGGAAACGATCGAACTCGCGCAGCGCCTCAAGGCGCGCGGCTGCGACTGGATCGACGTGTCGAGCGGCGGCGTCTCGCCGCGTCAGAAGATTCCGGTCGGGCCCGGATACCAGCTGCCCTTCGCCCGGGAGATCCGCCAGCGTACGGGCATGACGACGATGGCCGTCGGCCTCATCACCGAGCCCATCCAGGCGGAAACGATCGTCGCCACTGGAGAAGCGGATCTCGTGGCCATGGCCCGGGCATTTCTCTGGGATCCGCGGTGGGCGTGGCATGCGGCCGCCGCACTCCGGGGTACCGTCGCCGCGCCGCGCCAGTATTGGCGGGCGTTGCCGCGCAACGCCGCCGGCGCTTTCGGCGACACGACGACCGGCCGAGCGATGAATCCAGCCGGACTACCGGCGGGCAGCAAAACGCGTTAAAATCCAATACTTTCCCACGTCGTCGCACCGGAGCCCGCATGGCCGAACGCACCCGTACCCGCCGCAACACGCTCGAGCGCCGCTGCCTCGGCAAGTCGTACAAGCGCCTCTTCAACGGCTCCCCGAAGGGCATCTTCAAGATGCTCGAGAAGATCAAGAAGATCTGACGGCATCGCAGTCGTCGCATCGGGGCCGCGCGAGCGGCCCTCGTCGTTTCGGGAGTGCGGTGGCGCGTCCTGTGCGCGATCTTCGCGCCGCGCGGGCTGTCTGAGACCGGACCATGCCGTTCGCGTACTACGGGCGCCTCTCTGCCGTGCAGCGCCGCATCTACCGCCGCAGCGACGCCCTCACGCCGCCCGAGCTGCCGCCGCACGTCGCCGCCGGCGACCTCGTGAGTGCGATCGCACGCGCGCTCGCATCCGCCGATCGCCTTGACCTGCAGCGCGCGTGCCAGGCGCTGGTCGACCGGCTCGTCGACGCCTTTCGCGTGCCGCCGATCCGCGTGCGCGTGCTCGCGCGCCGACCGAGCGACGATTACGGCGAGCTGCATGGTCTTTACGAACCGGGCGAGGGCCGGCGGCGCGCGCACATCACCGTCTGGATGCGTACCGCGAAGCGCGCGCAGGTCGTCGCCTTTCGCTCGTTCCTGCGCACGCTGATCCACGAGATCGGCCACCACCTCGACTACGAGCTGTTCATGCTCGAGGAGACCTTCCACACGGAAGGCTTCTACAAGCGCGAATCGAGTCTGACCAACGCGTTGCTGGCGCAGCACGCGTCCGCCGCCGCGCCGGGAAATCCTGATCCCGGCGCTGCAAAGGCGCCGTCGCGCGGCAGCAGCGGGATCGAGTAGAATTCCGTTCCCATCGGCTCCGAGGAGCGCTGCAATCCGGACCTTCCGGACCAGGCTCGGGGCCTCGCTTCCGCAACGGCGCTCGTTAACCGTGACCGCTCACGGGACAACGGGCCTTCCTGCCGTTGCCAGCACGGCGGTCACCAACGAGGAGACTCGATGATGAACGCTGTCACCGAACAGGCTTTCAAGGACTTCCGTGTCGCCGACCTGTCGCTCGCCGACTGGGGCCGCAAGGAAATCGCCATTGCCGAGACCGAGATGCCCGGCCTCATGGCGATCCGCGAGGAATTCGCGCCGGAGCAGCCGCTGCGCGGCGCCCGCATCGCGGGCTCGCTGCACATGACGATCCAGACCGCGGTGCTGATCGAGACGCTGCAGGCGCTCGGCGCCGACGTACGCTGGGCGTCGTGCAACATCTATTCGACCCAGGACCACGCCGCCGCTGCCATCGCCGTGCGCGGCACGCCGGTCTTCGCCTACAAGGGCGAGTCGCTGACCGACTACTGGGAATACACCCACCGCATCTTCGAATGGGCGCAGGGCCAGGGGCCGAACATGATCCTGGACGACGGCGGGGACGCGACGCTGCTCGTGCACCTCGGCACGCAGGCCGAGACCGATCGCGCGTGCATCAAGCATCCGACGAGCGAGGAGGAGACGGCCCTCTTCGCCGCGATCGAGGCGCGACTCGCGAAGGACCCGCATTTCTACTCGCGTCTGAAGGCCGGCATCCGCGGTGTCACCGAGGAGACCACCACCGGCGTGAAGCGCCTGTACCAGATGCACAAGGAAGGCCGCCTCGGCTTCCCGGCGATCAACGTCAACGACTCGGTCACCAAGAGCAAGTTCGACAACCTCTACGGCTGCCGCGAGTCGCTCGTCGACGGCATCAAGCGCGCCACCGACGTGATGGTCGCCGGCAAGGTCGCGCTGGTGTGCGGCTACGGCGACGTCGGCAAGGGCTCCGCGCAGGCGCTGCGCGCGCTGTCGGCGCAGGTGTGGATCACCGAGGTCGATCCGATCTGCGCGCTGCAGGCCGCGATGGAAGGCTATCGCGTCGTGACCATGGACTATGCCTGCGACAAGGCGGACATCTTCGTCACTGCGACGGGCAACATCGACGTGATCACGCACGAGCACATGAAGCGCATGAAGAACAACGCGATCGTGTGCAACATCGGTCACTTCGACAACGAGATCGACGTCGCGGCGCTGAAGGCCTACAAGTGGGAGAACATCAAGCCGCAGGTCGATCACGTCATCTTCCCCGACGGCAAGCGGATCATCCTCCTCGCCGAAGGCCGCCTCGTGAACCTCGGCTGCGGCACGGGCCATCCGTCGTACGTGATGAGCTCGTCGTTCGCCAACCAGATGATGGCGCAGATCGAGCTCTGGACCAATCCCGAGCGGTATCCGGTGGGTGTCTACATGCTGCCGAAGCACCTCGACGAGAAGGTCGCGCGACTGCAGCTCACCAAGCTCGGTGCGATGCTGACGCCGCTCTCGGAAAAGCAGGCGCGCTACATCGGCGTCGACGTCACGGGTCCGTACAAGCCCGAGACGTACCGCTACTAGGCGCGCTGACGGGTCCGGGGCGCGAGCTTCGGCCCGAGGCTTATTGCAACATCGGGAGGCAAGCATGCGCGTCGCAGTGATGGGCTCGGGCGGCGTGGGCGGATACTTCGGCGCGCGGCTCGCCCAGCGGGCCACGACGTCACGTTCATCGCCCGCGGCCGACATCTCGCGGCGATGCGCGAGCGCGGTCTGCGGTGCGCAGCGCACCGGCGACGTTCATCTCAGCCCACCCAGTGCGACCGACGATCCGTCGGCGCTCGCGGCATCGACGTGGTGCTGTTCGCGGTGAAGCTGTGGGACACCGACGCCGCGGTGCGCAGAATCGCGCCACTCGTGGCGCACGGGGCCTCGGTCATCCCGTTCCAGAACGGCGTCGAGAGCATGGAGCGCATCGGCTGCGGTGGTGGGACGCGAGCGCGTCCTCGGCGGCACCGCGCACATCGCCGCGTCGATCGGCGAGCCGGGCGTGATCGTGCACACTCGGCACGATGCAGCGCATCCGCGTCGGCGCGGCCGCAGGCGATCCGCCGCCAGTCGCGCGGAGCTGATCGCCGCCTTGAAGGCGGCCGGTGCCGATGCCGATATCGGCCGCGACATCGTGCGGGCGCTGTGGGAGAAGTTCGGGTTCCTGGTGGCGCTTTCCGGCATGACCACGGCGACGCGCCACCCGTGGGCGTCGATCCGTGCGGACCCGGACATGCGCGCGGTGTTCGAAGCCGCGATCACCGAAGCCTGGCGGTCGGCCGGGCGCGCGGCGTGAAGCTCGCCGACGACTACGTCGCGGCGCAGATGCGCTTCGCGGACGGCCTGCCGCGCGGAGATGAAGGCGTCGATGCTCCACGACCTCGCGAACGGCAACCGCCTCGAGGCGCCGTGGCTCTCGGGCGCAGTCGCGCGCATGGGCCGCGAGCTCGGCATCGCGACGCCGGTGCACGCGACGCTCTATGCCGCCGTCAAGCCCTACATCGACGGCGCGCCACGCTGAGGAGGATCCATGCGCCTGCTGCTCGTCTGGCTCATCAACGCCGTCGCGCTGTTCGCGCTGCCCTACGTGCTGCCGTTCGTGCACGTGCGCGACTTCATGTCGGCGCTCGTCGCGGCGCTGATCCTCGGACTCATCAACACCCTGATCCGGCCCCTGCTCGTGCTGCTCACGCTGCCCGTGACGGTGCTCACCCTCGGCCTCTTCATCTTCGTGATCAACGGTCTCCTGTTCTGGGCCGTGGGCACGTGGGTGGAAGGGTTCAGGGTGGACGGCTTCTGGGCCGGCGTGTTCGGCGCGATCGTGTACAGCATCATCTCGTGGCTGCTGTCGGCCATCCTCCTGCGCAACCGTGATTGATTCCATCGCCATCGCCCGGCGGCGCGCCCGGCCGCCTCTGCAGCTTCGAGTTCTTCCCGCCCAAGACGCGCGGAAGGCGCGGGCCAAGCTGCGCGCGACGTGGCGGCAACTCGCCCAGCTGCATCCGGCATTCTTCTCGGTGACCTACGGCGCAGGCGGGTCGACCCGCGAGGGCACGCTCGCGACGGTGCTGCAGATCCGCGAGGAAGGACTGCCGGCGGCGCCGCACCTCTCGTGCATCGGCTCGTCGCGCGCGGGCATCAGCGAAGTGCTCGCACAGTATCGCGAGCAGGGCATCCGCCATCTCGTGGCGCTGCGCGGCGACCTGCCGTCGGGCTCGATGGATGCCGGCGAGTTCCGTTACGCGAGCGAGCTCGTCGCGTTCATCCGCAGCGAGACCGGCGACTGGTTCCACGTCGACGTCGCCGCGTATCCGGAGGTGCATCCGCAGGCGCGCACGGCGCACGAGGACCTCGACGCCTTCCGCCGCAAGGTCGATGCCGGGGCCGATTCCGCGATCACGCAGTACTTCTTCAATCCCGACGCCTACTGGCAGTTCGTCGACCAGTGCGCGGCGGCGGGCACTTCCATCCCCGTCGTGCCGGGGATCATGCCCATCGGCAGCTTCACGCAAGCTCGCGCGCTTCTCGGATGCGTGCGGTGCGGAGATACCGCGCTGGATCCGCAAGCGGCTGGAAAGCTTCGGTGACGATGCGGCGTCGATCCGCGCCTTCGGTCTCGACGTCGTCACCGATCTCTGCGCCGGGCTGCTCGAGCGCGGCGCGCCGGGCCTGCACTTCTACACTCTCAACCAGGCGGCGCTCAGCACGACCATCTGGCAGCGTCTCGGGCTTTGAGCCGAGGCGCCGGTCGCTGGCTGGCCGTGCGCGCCCGGGCGTAAGCTGTCCCGGTGAAGAACACCCCGACTTATCTCGACCACGTGCTCGAGCTGATGCGGCCGACCGCGGTCGCAACCACGCGCGCCATGTTCGGCGGGCACGGCGTGTACATCGACGGCCTCATCGTCGCGATCGTCATCGACGACGTGCTGTACCTCAAGACGGACGACGAGAACCGCGCCGTATTCGCGGGGCTCGGCCTCGAGCCGTTTCGCTACGTCACCAAGGAAGGCGACGTGCACGTCATGAGCTACTACCGCGCACCGGCCGATGCGCTGGAAGGTCCCGCGGACATGGCGCCATGGCTGCAGTCGGCACATGCCGCGGCGCTGCGGCGCAAAGGCGCACCGCGCAAGGCGGCGAAGCGTGCCCGCGGCGGCGTCGCGCAGGACTGACGCGCGACCGGTCGATCAGCGCGCGGCGGGAGCGTACGCGACGAGCTCGAGCAGCGCGTGCTGGCTGCGGATCGCCCCGCTGTCGATCTTCCCGGACTTCTCGAAGTACTGGGCTTCCTTCTCTTCGCGCACCACGGCCCTGACCGCCGGCGCGTACCAGAGGAGATACGTGCAGTCGGTGCGCTCGCGCCAGAACTCCTCGTCGTCGAGGTGCATCACCACGTGCAGCGCGATTGCGTCGAAGGTGCCCGCGGGCGTGGCGATCTTGCGCCAGCCGCCGACGCTGACGTAGCGGTTGAGGTCGCCCGTGCGCTGCGTCTGCTCGTTGTAATTGCGCACCCACTGGTTCCAGCGCTTGCCGGGCTCCAGCGGGAACTCGTAGCGACGCAGGTCCTCCTCGAAGCGACGCGTCTCCTCGTCGAACACGGCGCCCACCTTCACGAGGCCCGGCCCCGTCCACTGCTCCGTGCGCTCGTTGTTGACCGAGGGGCCATGTTGCGTCACGCGCACGGTGACTCGTCCGTCGCCCGCGCTCAATACCTCGCGCGTCTCTTCCCAGACCATGGGTCGGAGGAACCCATCCTGGGCCCGGTAGACCCAGCGGTCGCCGACCGCGTAGCTGGGTGCGGGCACCGAGGGCCCGTCCTGCCCGATCGGAAAGGTGCCGCCGCAGCCGGCAACCAGCAGGGCCGCGCCGGCGCACAAGGCGCGACGGATCCTCGAGAACGATGCAGACATGATGCCTCCGGGCGTGGCTGCGCGCTCTGGCGGCGCGTATGCGGAGGACACCGCGCGCGCCCGGCAGTTCCGGTCGCGTCGCTCCTTGCTCACCCCGCGCGCAGGCCTTCGATGTTGAGGCCGATGACGCCGATCACGATCAGCACCATGCTGCCGATCTTGAGCGGCGTGAGCGGCTCGCGAAACACGGCGTAGCCGATGAGTGCGATCAGCGCCATGCCCACGCCCGACCAGATGGCGTAGGAGATGCTCATGTCGATTCGCTTCACGGCGATCGTCATCAGGGCGAACGACAGCGCGTAGAACACGAACAGCAGGACCGAGGGCACGAGTCGCGTGAAGCCCTGCGACAGCTTCATCGACGTCGTGCCGGCAACCTCGAGCACGATCGCTCCCGCGAGACACAGCCAGTGCAGCATGGCGTTGCGGGGATTCAGGGCGCCGGTGACACGACGGCGAGCTCGACGTCGTCGAGCCACACCGAGCCGGCGCCGCGCAGCAGGATGCCCACCTCGACGAGTTCCGCGTCGGGCGGGATGGCGAGCACGACCTCGCGTTGGGTCCAGTCGTGCGAGCCGCGGATGATGTGATCGGCGAGCGTGTTGTACGCGAGCGGCGAGCCACCCTTCTTGGCCTGCAGCTGCAGCGCCGTTCCCCAGCCCGCCCGGCGGCCGCCGGCATCGCGTGCCTTCACCCAGCCGCGCAGGCGCAGTGTCTTCCCGGCGAGGCCCGTCACCGGCACCGCCTGGTAGATGGCGCCGAAGGGCTCCGGGCCGATGTTGTCGATGCGCAGGCTATGCCGCCCGCCGTGGCGCTCGGCTTCGTCGAGCGTGAACAGGTACGACGGCGCGCCCGCATGCTGTCCCGTGACCCAGCCGGGCGGGTCCTCCGTTGTCGGCTTTTCCTCGAAGCCAGGATTGCGCAGCTTGACGAGGCTGGCGCCGCCCGTCGCCGGGGCCGCTGCGACTGCGGGTGCCCCCGTCTGCTCGGCGCGCGGGCGCAGGGGCACGCGTCCGGCAGAGGCCGGGGTGTTCACCTGCGACTCGGCCTCCTTCGCCGGCTCGGCTGCGGTAGCCGCGCCCGCCGCGGCGGCGAGCGTGAGTCCCAGGAGCAGATGCAGCGCGGACCTCACGGCGCCGCGTCCGTGATCGCCCCGAGGCTCGCCGTCGACACGAGGCGCATGTACTTCGCGAGCACGCCGCGCTCGAACCGCGGCGCAGGCGCCTTCCAGCGTGCGCGGCGCCGGGCGATCTCGTCCTCCGCCACGTTGAGCTGGATCAGCAGCCGATGCGCGTCGATGGTGACGGAGTCGCCTTCCTCCACCAGGGCGATCGAGCCCGCCGACGTAGGCTTCCGGCGCGACGTGGCCGACGACCATTCCCCAGGTGCCGCCGCTGAAGCGCCCATCGGTGATGAGCCCCACGGACTCGCCGAGCCCCTGTCCGATCAGGGCCGAAGTGGGCGCCAGCATCTCCTGCATGCCCGGCCCGCCCTTCGGGCCCTCGTAGCGGATCACGATCACGTCGCCGGCCTGGATCTTCTTCGCCATGATCGCGTCCATGCACTCGTTCTCGGAGTCGAAGACGCGCGCAGGACCGGTGATCACCGGGTTCTTGAGCCCCGTGATCTTCGCCACGCAGCCCTCCGGCGCCAGGTTGCCCTTGAGGATCGCGAGATGGCCCTGCGCGTACATCGGGCGGCCCCAGGGCCGGATGACTTCCTGGTCGGCGCGCGGTTCGGCGGGCACGCTCGCGAGTTCCTCTGCCATCGTGCGTCCCGTGATGGTCATGCAGTCGCCGTGCAGCAGACCATGGTCGAGCAGCATGCGCAGCACCTGCGGCACGCCCCCGGCGCGATCGAAATCGACCGCGACGAAGCGTCCCGAGGGCTTCAGATCGCACATGACCGGCACGCGGCGGCGGATGCGCTCGAAATCGTCGATCGTCCATTCGACCCCGGCCGCGGAGGCGATAGCGAGATAGTGCAGCACCGCATTCGTCGATCCGCCCGTCGCCATGACGAGGGTGATCGCGTTCTCGATCGACTTGCGCGTGATGATGTCCCGCGGCCGCAGGTTCTTCTTCACCGCCTCGACCAGCACCCGCGCCGATGCCGCCGCAGAATCCGCTTTCTCGGGATCGGGTGCTGCGAGCTGGGACGAGCCGAGCAGGCTCATGCCGAGCGCCTCGAACGAGGAGGACATCGTGTTGGCCGTGTACTGCCCGCCGCATGCTCCGACGGTGGGACAGGCGTTGCGCTCGATGCCGTCGTAATCCTCCTTCGACATCTTGCCGGCCGCGAACGCGCCCACCGCCTCGAAGGGGGACACGATGGTCAGCGCCTGGCCCTTCCAGAAGCCCGGCTTGATCGTCCCGGCGTAGACGAAGATGCCGGGCTGGTTGATGCGCGCGATCGCCATCATGCTGCCCGGCATGTTCTTGTCGCAGCCGCCGACACAGAGCACGCCGTCCATCAGCTGGCCGTTCACCGCGACCTCGATGGAATCGGCGATCACCTCGCGCGACACCAGCGAGTACTTCATTCCGTCCGTGCCCATGCCGATACCATCGGTGACGGTCGGGAAGCCGAAAACCTGCGGCATCGCGCCGGCGTCGTGGAGCGCCGCCATCGCGCGATCGACCAGCGGCTGGATGCCGGCATTGCACGGATTCATCGTGCTGTGGCCGTTGGCGACGCCGATGATCGGCTTCTCGAAATCGCCATCGCCGAAGCCGACGGCGCGCAGCATGGCGCGGTTGGGCGAACGGGCGATGCCCTGGGTGATGAGGTGGGAACGGCGATTGAAGGCCATGCGGGCTCCGGGGGGCGGTGGTCGGCGCTGCGATGGGGGCGGCGCCTTACGATGTCATAATCGAAACGCCCGATTCTAACAACCAACATTGGCGACGCATGCTGGTCCACCCCGAGTTCGACCCGATCGCGTTCACCATCGGCCCGTTCCACATCGGCTCCGCGACGCTCGCGCTGCCGGTGCGCTGGTACGGGCTCATGTACCTCGTGGGCTTCATCCTGTTCGTCGTGCTCGGCAAGCTGCGCGCGCGGCAGAACCTGCTGACCGGCTGGCACCCGCGCGATGTGGACGACATGCTGTGGTACGGCATCTTCGGCGTGATCCTCGGCGGCCGGCTGGGCTACGTGCTGTTCTACAAGCCGTTCTACTACCTCGAGCACCCGCTCGAGGTGTTCCAGGTATGGACGGGGGGCATGAGCTTCCACGGCGGGTTCATCGGCGTGCTGATCGCGCTGTGGCTGTTCGCCCGCAACCGGCGCAAGCGCTGGCTCGCGGTCACCGATTTCGTCGCCCCGCTCATCCCGCTGGGGCTGGGGGCGGGTCGCATCGGCAACTTCATCAACGGCGAGCTGTGGGGACGCGTCACGGACGTGCCCTGGGGGATGGTGTTCCCGTACGCCGGGCCGCAGCCGCGGCATCCGTCGCAGATCTACGAGTTCCTGCTCGAAGGCGTGGTGCTTTTCCTCGTGCTCTGGACCTACACGAGCCGCCGCCGGCCGCTCGGCGCCGCGTCGGGATTGTTTCTCGTGGGCTACGGAACGTGCCGCTTCATCGCCGAGTTCGGTCGCGAGCCCGATAGCTTCCTCGGTCTGCTCGCGCTCGGCTGGTCGATGGGGCAGTGGCTATCGTTCCCGATGATCGTCGCGGGCCTGACGATGATGGTGTGGGCGTACCGGCGCTCGGGGAAGGCCCAGCCGACGGTGATCGATCACCTCAAGTGAGCTAGCAGCGGCGTAAGGCGCGGCGCGATCCGGCCGCGCATCAGCAGCCGGCGCACCACACCCGGCCTGCGTGCAATGCGCGCGGTCAGTCGAGGCGCCGGAAATCGCCGTCGATGGCGCGCGGGCGCCGCGCCGGCGCCGGAACGGTCTGCGGTCCGTAGGCGTGGCCGACATTGAGCGGCAGCGCGAGCAGCAGGAGCGCCATCACGTCGCTGACCACGCCGGGCAGGCACAGCAGCAGTCCTGCGAGCACCTTGCGCCCGCTGTCCACCAGTCCGCGCAGGAGCGATTGCTCGCCATGCATCACTGCCACCGTGGCCGAGCGGAACGCGTTGCGCTCGGCGCGAAGCAGGGAGAAGCCCGCGAGCGTCGAGCACGCGAGCCAGAGCCATACCGGAATGCCGGTCCAGTGCGCGACTCGCACCGTCGCGTAAAGGTCCGCGACGGGGAAACCCAGTACAATCCCGAGCAGGATGTAACGCATGGAACACTCCTTGGCCGGCGAGGCGATCCTGGTCCTGACGCAACTGCCCGACCGCGCCTCGGCCAACACGCTTGCGCGTGCTCTCGTCGAGGCGAAGATCGCCGCCTGCGTCAACGTCGGCGCGCCCGTCGATTCACTCTATCACTGGCGCGGGCAAATCGAAACTGCAACCGAAGTACCGGTCATCATCAAGACCCGGCGCGACCGCTACGATGCCGTCGAGTCGGCGATCCGGGCGCGCCATCCGTACGAACTTCCCGAGATCATCGCAGTCCCGATCACCGATGGCCTGGCGCCTTATCTGCAGTGGATTACGGCCGAGACTTCCGGAACGTGAACCAGTTCCCGCGCCACGCGGCTTTTTGACGGCCCGGCGGCAGCGCGCCGGCGTCGCGGCGCGCATCGCAGCCTTTGCGCTGCTTTGCGTCGCGGCGATCGCGAGCGGGCAGGCGCCCGACCTCCTCGAGAACGAGCGCGCGTTCGCCTTCGCGGCGCGGGCCCTCGATCCCGGCACCATCGAGGTGCGGTTCGTGGTCGCGCCGGGCTACTACCTTTATCGCGACAAGCTCCGCTTCGCCGTCGACCCGGGGATCCTCGGCGCGGCACCGGACCTACCGCGTGGACAAGATGAAGCACGATGAGTTCTTCGGCGACAGCGAAACATACCGCGGCACGTTGCTCGTGCGCCTTGCGGTGGATCAGGTGCGCGCCGGACAGCCGGTGACGGTCAGCGCCGAATCCCAGGGGTGCGCGGATCTCGGCGTCTGCTATCCCCCCGCAACGACAGCAGGTCGTGGTCACCGTGCCGCGCCCGCGGGCGCGTGCCGCGGCATTCGTCGAGGCGGCGCCGAAGCACGGGTGGTTCCGATGACGCCGCAAACAGGCAACGCGCCGGCGAATCACCGCGATGACCCGGCGCCGCCTTGCGATCGCGGCGACCTTCGCGGTCGCCGCGCTGCTCGCGCTGGTGCTGGGGTTCCTCGCCGGCACCGGCCGGCTCGGCGACCGCAACGACGCGTCGGCCGAGAGCCTGTTCGCCGTGTCGCTTCCCGGATGGCGAGGGACGCGAGCAGTCGCTCGCCCAGTGGCGCGGGAAGGTGCTCGTGGTCAACTTCTGGGCGACCTGGTGTGCGCCGTGCCGCGACGAGATGCCGCAATTCGTGCGTGCGCAGGGCGAGTTCGGCCAGCGCGGCCTCCAGTTCGTCGGCATCGCAGTCGACGAGCCCGCGAAGGTGCGGCAATTCGCCCAGGAGATCGGCCTCAACTACCCCGCGCTCATCGGCGGGTTCGGCGCGATGGAGCTGTCGAAGGTCTACGGCAACAGGCTGATGGCGCTGCCTTTCACCGTCGTCGTGGATCGCAGTGGCCGGATCGTGCACACGCAACTGGGGCCGCTCGCGCCCGTGAAGCTGCATTCCATCGTGAAGGAGCTGCTCTAGCGGCGAATCGGCAACTTCCGGCAATGCTGGACAAGATGGGCCCAATTGCGTCAAACTCCCGCAATTCCGCGTCCGGACTTTGCTGATGGCACATTCGAGCGCCCCCGCTCACGCGGCCGTGCTGACGCCGGCCGACGCGTTCCTGCAGGCAACTTCGCGCAACTTGGCGCAACGATCCACGCACGGCGCGAGGTGACGATGGACCTGCGCAAGCTGAAGACCCTGATCGAGCTGGTCGAGAGCTCCGGCATCGGCGAGCTCGAGATCCAGGAGGGCGAGGAACGCGTTCGCATCACCCGCGCGTCTCCGCTTCCCGCCCAGACGGTCATGGTGCAGGCGCCGCCGGCCGTGCAGCCGGCTGCGGCGGGCGCAGCGGTTGCGGAGGCACCGGCCGTGCCGCCGGAACCGGAAGGGCACGTGCTCAAGAGTCCCATGGTCGGCACGTTCTATCGCGCGGCGACGCCCGGTGCGAAGCCTTTCGTGGACGTCGGGGATACGCGTGCAGGTCGGCGACACCCTCTGCATCATCGAGGCCATGAAGCTCATGAACGAGATCGAGGCCGACAAGGCCGGCGTGGTGAAGCAGATCCTGGTGGAGAACGGCCAGCCCGTCGAGTTCGGGCAGCCCCTCATTCTCATTGGCTGACCGGTCGCGCACCGCCGCGCCGGCCACTGCATCCCGGCTGGCGACGCGCGCCAGCTGACTTCCGCGACTCCCTTGGCTACCCGCAATCCCAACCAGCTGTTCGGCAAGGTGCTCATCGCCAATCGCGGCGAGATCGCGCTGCGCGTGCAGCGTGCCTGCCGTGAACTCAACATCAAGACGGTCGTGGTGCATTCGGAGGCCGACCGCGATGCGAAGTACGTGCGCCTGGCCGACGAGTCGGTGTGCATCGGGCCTGCGTCCTCGGCGCAGAGCTATCTCAACATCCCGGCGATCATCGCCGCGGCCGAGGTGACGGACGCGCAGGCGATCCATCCCGGGTATGGCTTCCTTTCCGAGAACGCCGACTTCGCGGAGAAGGTGGAGCGCTCCGGCTTCGTGTTCATCGGTCCGAAGCCGGAAACGATCCGGCTCATGGGCGACAAGGTGAGCGCCAAGGTAGCCATGCTGAAGGCGGGCGTGCCGTGCGTGCCCGGCTCCGAAGGCGCGCTGCCCGAAGATCCGAAGGAGATCGTGCGCATCGCGCGCACCGTCGGCTATCCGGTCATCATCAAGGCGGCGGGCGGCGGGGGCGGGCGCGGCATGCGCGTCGTGCACACCGAGGCGGCGCTGCTCTCGGCGGTGACACTGACCCGCGCCGAAGCAGGCGCCGCGTTCGGCAATCCCACGCTGTACATGGAGAAGTTCCTCGCCAATCCGCGGCACATCGAGATCCAGGTGCTCGCGGACTCGCAGAAGGACGCCGTGTACCTCTTCGAGCGCGACTGCTCCATGCAGCGGCGCCACCAGAAGATCATCGAGGAGGCGCCGGCGCCGGGCATCCCGGCGCGCGCCCTGGCGCGCATCGGCGAGCGCTGCGCCGAGGCCTGCCGCAAGATCGCCTACCGTGGCGCGGGCACGTTCGAGTTCCTGTACGAGGACGACGAGTTCTTCTTCATCGAGATGAACACGCGCGTGCAGGTGGAGCACCCGGTGACCGAGCTCATCACCGGCATCGACATCGTGCAGGAGCAGATCCGCATCGCGTGCGGGCAGAAGCTGCGCTTCCGCCAGCGCGACATCGTGCGCCGCGGCCACGCGATCGAATGCCGGATCAATGCCGAGGACCCCTACACGTTCGTGCCCTCGCCGGGCCGCATCACCTCGTGGCATGCGCCGGGCGGGCCGGGCATCCGCGTCGATTCGCACGCGTACCACAACTATTTCGTGCCGCCGTACTACGACTCCATGATCGGCAAGGTGATCGCGTACGGCGATACCCGCGAGCAGGCCATCGCGCGCATGCGGGTCGCGCTCTCCGAGATGGTGGTCGAGGGCATCAAGACGAACATCCCGCTGCACCAGGAGCTCCTGATGGACGAGAAATTCCTGCGCGGCGGAACGTCGATCCACTATCTCGAGGAGAAGCTCGCGAAGCGCAAGGCGGCGGCGTGAGGCGGGGAGCAGGGGCCCCACGCAGTGGGGATGCGACCGGGCCGAATCGACGCGCGAGGTCGATCCCGACGCGCTCGACACGGCGACACGCGAGCGGAGGGCGAGGCGGCGTGAGGCGGGGAGCAGGGGCCCCACGCAGTGGGGATGCGACCGGGCCGAATCGACGCGCGAGGTCGACGCTGGCGCACGGCTGAGCGACGCACGATGTCCGAGGCGGCCTGACAGGCACCGCGATGGGCTATCGGGCGGTGCGCTTCGACACCGACGCGGCGGCGGCCGAGAGGTGGGCGGACGCGTTGCTCGATGCCGGCGCGCTGTCGGTGGATCTCGCGGACCGCGACGCGGAAACCGTCGCCGAGTCGCCGCTCTACGGCGAGCCTGGCAGCGACGTTGCAGTGGCATGGCCTGCCACGCGCCTCACGGCGCTCTTCGGCGACCAGGACGCCCTCGACCGCGCGCTCGCGGACGTCGTGGCCACGATGGGACCCGTGCCGCCGTACGTGGTCCTCGACGTACCCGAGCAGGACTGGGTGCGCGCCACGCAGGCGCAGTTCGGGCCGATACGCATCGACGAGCAGTTGTGGATCATCCCGTCGTGGTCGGACGTCGGTCGATCCGGACGCGGTCAATCTCGTGCTCGACCCCGGTCTCGCTTTCGGTACGGGGTCGCATCCGACGACACGGCTTTGCCTCGCCTGGCTGTCGGCCGACCCTGCCGGGAGGCGCGACCGCTGCTCGACTACGGCTGCGGGTCCGGCATCCTCGCGATCGCCGCCGCGCGGCTGGGCGCATCCGATGTCGTCGGCACCGACATCGATCCGCAGGCCATCGTCGCGAGCCGCGACAACGCGGCGCGCAACGGCGTCGCGGCCCGGTTCTTCGCGGCCGACGCTGTCCCGTCCGAGCGGCTGTTCGACGTCGTGGTGGCCAACATCCTGGCCAATCCGCTGATTGTGCTCGCACCCGCGCTGGCGCACCGTGTGGTGCCCGGTGGCCGGCTGCTGCTGTCGGGCATCCTCGTCGCGCAGGCTGCAGAGGTACAGGAAGCGTACCGCCCCTGGTTTAGAATCGCGCCGTGGAAGGAGGAGGACGGCTGGGTCGCGCTCGAGGGAACGCGCCTGCGCTGATCACCACGCCAACGACGCTCCACCCGCCCCGGAATGCCCGAAGAAAAATACACGCGCTGCCCGGCCTGCAAGACGATCTTCCGGGTGACCGCGCAGCAGCTCGCGGTGCGTGCCGGCCAGGTGCGCTGCGGCCAATGCCAGACGGTGTTCGATGGCAATGCACAGCTTCTCCCCGTGGCTGCGCCATCCGCAAACGCCGACGACGGTTACGACGAAGCGACCATGGGCCCGGCCACGATGACGTTGCGCATGCCGCAGCCCGCTGCCGCGCCTGCGCCTGTCGCGGCCCCCGCGATGGCCGGTACGCTGGGCGGGCGACAGGCGACGTACCACGAGCGCTTCACCTGGCCCGACGACGAGCGCAAGCGCCGCAGCGCGACGCTGCTCTACGGGATCGGCGTTCCGCTGCTGGTGCTGCTCCTGGCCGGGCAGGCGCTCTATCACTTCCGCGACACCGTGGCGGCGCGCTGGCCCGCGATGCGCCCGGCCCTCCTCGGCATGTGCCGCGTCTCCGGTTGCGCCGTCGAGCCGGTGCGCGACGTGGACAACCTTTCCATCGAAGCCTCCGACCTGCAGGCCGATCCCGCGCACCGCGGGCTGCTGGTCCTAACGGCCACGCTGCGCAATCGCGCGGCGTGGGCGCTCGCCTACCCCCACGTCGAGCTGACCCTCACCGATGCGCGCGACCAGGTCGTCGCCCGCCGCGCCCTCCTTCCTGCGGAGTACGCGGGCGGTACCGCCGATCTCGCGGGCGGGATTCCCGCGAACGGCGAAGTGCCGCTCAAGCTTTTCATCGACGCCAGTGCCACGAGCCAGGCGGGCTACCGGCTATACCTGTTCTATCCGTGATGCATCATTATGGTGCATTATCGAAGCAACGAAAGTCATTGAAATTCATGTTGTTACGTGAACGCAGTGGGATATTCGGCGGCCTCGACGCAGGCCCGACAGGCGCTCGGTCCCGGCAGGCGTACCCGGAGGAAGGTACAGTTGCACCAATGTAGCCAATCCGCCTGAAGCGTTCGCACCAAGTCGGTGCGCACGCTCACCTCGGCGTGCCGACGAATCGCTAACCCATTGGGCGCCCGGGCCTCCGAACGGCCGACTTGCGGCGGCATGCTTCTCGCTATTACCGGGCACCCCCCATATTCAGCCCAACAAGGCTTCCACCAGGAGACAGCAATGACGACCCCCGCCGACGTGCTCAAGATGCTCAAGGAGAAGGAGGTGAAGTTCGTCGACCTCCGCTTCACGGATACCCGTGGCAAGGAGCAGCACGTCTCGGTGCCGACCAAGCAGTTCACGATGGACAAGTTCGAGAACGGCCACGCCTTCGACGGCTCGTCGATTGCCGGCTGGAAGGGCATCCAGGCTTCCGACATGCTGCTCATGCCGGACGCCGGCACGGCCTACATCGATCCGTTCATGGACGAGACCACGCTCAACGTCATGTGCGACGTCGTCGAGCCGTCCGACGGCAAGGGCTATGAGCGCGATCCGCGCTCGCTCGCCAAGCGCGCCGAGGCGTACCTCAAGTCGACCGGACTGGGCGACACCGCGTACTTCGGTCCCGAACCCGAGTTCTTCATCTTCGACGCCGTCGAGTGGTCGGTGGACATGTCGGGAAGCTACTGCAAGGTGTTCTCGAGCGAGGCCGCATGGTCGAGCGCCGAGAAGTTCGAAGGCGGCAACATGGGCCACCGGCCGTCGGTGAAGGGCGGCTACTTCCCCGTGCCCCCGGTCGATCACCTCCAGGACGTGCGCTCCGCGATCTGTCTCGCGCTCGAGCAGATGGGCGTCGAGGTCGAAGTGCATCACCACGAGGTGGCGAACGCCGGCCAGTGCGAGATCGGCACCAAGTTCGAGACGCTCGTGAAGCGGGCGGACTGGCTGCAGATGCTGAAATACGCGGTGCACAACACCGCCCATGCGTATGGCAAGACCGCCACGTTCATGCCGAAGCCCATCGTCGGCGACAACGGGTCGGGCATGCACGTGCACCAGTCGATCTGGAAGGACGGCAAGAACCTCTTCGCGGGCGACGGCTACTCGGGCCTCTCCGAAGCTCGCGCTGTACTACATCGGCGGCGTCATCAAGCACGCGAAGGCGCTCAATGCGATCACCAATCCGGGCACCAACTCGTACAAGCGTCTCGTGCCCGGCTTCGAGGCCCCGATCAACCTCGCGTATTCGGCACGCAACCGGTCCGCGGCGATCCGCATTCCTTACGTCACGAACCCGAAGGGCCGGCGCATCGAGGTGCGCTTCCCGGATCCGACGGCGAATCCGTACCTCGCGTTCTCCGCCTTGCTGATGGCCGGCCTCGACGGCATCCAGAACAAGATCCACCCGGGCGACCCGATGGACAAGAACCTGTACGACCTCGAGCCGGAAGAGGCCGCGCAGGTGCCGCATCCGTGCGCGTCGCTGGACGAGGCGCTCGATCACCTGGCGCGCGATCGCGAGTTCCTCACGCGCGGCGGCGTGTTCACCAATGACATGCTGGACGGCTACATGCAGCTCAAGATGGAGGAGGTCACGCGCTTCCGCATGACCACGCATCCGGTCGAGTACGAGATGTATTACAGCCTGTAAACCGCGCGCCCGGCGGGCGCGTTGCTCGGGGTAAATTAGGGGTGGGTCCTGGCGGGCCCGCCCCTTTTCATGGCCGGCAATCGGCTGCGCTCGGCGGCTCCGCCGGATTTTCTCTACACTGCCCCGATGCGCACCCCACCCATCGCTCCTGCTTCCGTGATCCGGTCATCGCGGTGCCGTCTCCTCGTGATGACGCTCGCGCTTACTCTTGGCGGCGCCGCAGCTGCGGGCGCCGCTACCCTCGGCGACCGTGTCAAGGAGATGCACTGCACGTCGCGCCCGAAGCCGGTGGAAGGCACGATGCTCTACAAGTGCGACACCGCTTCGGGCACGTCGTACTTCAGCGTCGAGGGCACGTCGTCGAGTGCAGCACCATCCCCGCGCACGAGCGGCCCGCCTGCGACCGGCAATGGTGCAGGGACGGTGCCTGCGGTGCGGCCCGGCACCAGTGCGTTCCCGCGCGTCGATGCGGAAACCCAGAAGGGGCGCGACGACGTGCGCCGGCGCGTATTGCAGGACGAGCTCGCCGCCGAGGAGAAACTGCTCGTGGAAGCACGCACGGCATTCGCCGACGGTGCGCCCGCGCCACTGCCCGAGGAGCGCAGCAGCGCGGACAAGTATCGCGAGCGCCTCGCGCGCCTGCGCCAGGCCGTCACTCTGCACGAACGCAATGTCGAGGCGCTCAAGAAGGAGATCGGCGGATTGCGTTGACTTCCGTGCGGACGCGCCGGGCGGCGCGTCGCGCGCGGGCGGGCGGTGGTAGCGGCGCATGGTCGCGCAGCGATTGCGTTCGGGGAACCGGGCGCAGATATTGCTAAACATCGATCACCGGCCGTTCCCCCGCCCCTCGTGAATCTCGGCTACCTCCCCGCGCACGCCCCCGACGACACGAACGACTCGTATCGCGGCCTGGACCTGCTCGCCACCGCGGTCCTCCTCCTCGGCGACGACGAACGCATCGTCTATGCGAACCCTGCGGCGGAGAACCTCTTCGAGATCTCGCGCAAGCAGCTCGTCGACCGCTCGCCGTCGGACCTCTTCGGCGACGCGACCGGCCTGCTCGCGGCAATCGCCAAGGCCGAGGCGAGCGGCGCGTCGTACACCGAGCAGGAGATCGAGATCGCGGCCGCGCGCCAGAAGCTGCATCTCACCTGCACGGTGTCGCCGGTGGACCTCGACGAGGCACGCCTCGTGCTCGAGTTCCGGCACATCGACCAGCAACTCAAGATCGCCCGCGAGGAGCGGCTGCTCGAGCAGCAGCAGGCCAATCGCGAGCTGATCCGCAGCCTCGCGCACGAGATCAAGAATCCGCTCGGCGGCATCCGCGGTGCGGCGCAGCTTCTCGAGCGCGAGCTCGACCGGCCGCCGCTCATCGAGTACACGCAGGTGATCATCGGCGAGGCCGACCGGCTGCAGTCGCTCGTCAATCGCCTGCTCACGCCGCATCGCCTGCCGCGCTTCCAGCCGACCAACATCCACGAGCTGCTCGTGCGCGTGAAGGGCGTCGTGCAGGCGGAGTTTCCGCACGTGAGCATCGATCCCGACTTCGACATCAGCCTGCCCGATTTCGAAGCCGATTCCGAGCAGCTCATGCAGGCGATCCTCAACGTCGTGCGCAACGCCGCGCAGGCCGTGACGGGCGCGACGGCCGACCCGCGCATCCGCCTCACCACGCGGGTCGCGCGCTACGTGACGCTCGCCAAGAAGCGGCATCGCCTCGCGCTGTCGCTCGCGGTTGCCGACAACGGCCCCGGCATTCCGGATGCGATCCGCGACCGCATCTTCTATCCGCTGGTCTCGGGGCGCGAGGGCGGCAGCGGGCTGGGCCTGACCATCGCGCAGACCTTCATCGCCCAGCACAATGGGACCATCGAATGCCAGAGCATCCCCGGCAATACCGTCTTCACCATCGTGCTGCCGCTCGAGCCGGCGCGGGCCGCGGGCTGAAGCGCAGGAGAGCGCCATGAATGCGATCACCTACGATGCGCCGCGCACCGCGGTCATGAAGCCCGTGTGGATCGTCGACGACGATCGCTCCATCCGCTGGGTGCTGGAGAAGGCCCTCGCGCGCGAAGCGATCCCGTATCGCACGTTCGCATCGGTGTACGAAGTGCTGCAGGCACTGGGGCACAGCCAGCCGCAGGTCATCGTGTCCGACATCCGCATGCCGGGCGAGTCGGGGCTCGCGCTGCTGTCGAAGGTGAAGGAGCAACATCCGCAGATCCCCGTCATCATCATGACGGCTTACTCCGACCTCGACAGCGCCGTGGCGGCATTCCAGGGCGGCGCATTCGAGTACCTGCCGAAGCCCTTCGACGTCGATCACGCGGTCGCGCTGATCCGGCGCGCGAGCATCGAGACGCACGTGGCGAGCGCTCCCGCGATGGGTGTCGCGGAAACACCCGAGATGCTCGGGCAGGCACCCGCGATGCAGGAAGTGTTTCGCGCGATCGGACGCCTCTCGCAATCGAGCGCGACCGTGCTCATCACCGGCGAGTCCGGCACCGGCAAGGAGCTCGTCGCGCGGGCACTGCACCGGCACAGTCCGCGCGCGGCGGGCCCGTTCATCGCGATCAACACCGCGGCCATCCCCAAGGACCTGCTCGAATCGGAGCTCTTCGGTCACGAGCGCGGGGCATTCACCGGCGCGCAGGCATCGCGCCGCGGGCGCTTCGAGCAGGCGGAAGGCGGCACGCTCTTCCTGGATGAGATCGGCGACATGCCGCCCGACCTGCAGGTGCGACTGCTGCGCGTGCTGGCCGATGGCGAGTATTACCGCGTCGGGGGTCACGCACCGCAGAAGGCGAACGTGCGCGTGATCGCCGCCACGCACCAGAACCTCGAGGAGCGCGTGCGACAGGGATTGTTCCGCGAGGACCTGATGCATCGGCTCAACGTCGTGCGCCTGCGTCTGCCGCCGCTGCGCGAACGGCAGGAGGACATTGCGCTGCTCGCGCGCCACTTCCTGCAGAAGAGCGCACGCGACCTTGCGGTCGAGCCGAAAGTCCTGTCGGACGGTGCGCTGAAGGCCCTGCATGGCTTCTCGTTCCCCGGCAACGTGCGCCAGCTCGAGAACATCTGCCATTGGCTTACGGTGATGGCGCCGGGACAACGCATCGAGGCGGCGGACCTGCCGCCGGAGCTGCAGGAGATTCCCGGTGTCTCGCGCGAAGCGGGCGAGGGGAGCTGGCGCGCGGCGCTCGATCGCGAGCTCGCGCAGGCGCTCCTGAGTGGCGAGCGCGCGGTGGGCGATCGTCTGGAAAGGGAATTCGAGACCACCCTCATCCTGCGCGCGCTCGCGCACACCGGAGGTCACCGGATGGAAGCCGCGCAATGGCTCGGTTGGGGGCGCAACACCCTGACGCGCAAGATCCAGGAACTCGGCCTCGAGCCCGAGTTGCGCAAGGGCAGCGCGCGGCCGGGCTAGCGCCGCCGCGCCGAAGCACACGCGGACTCACGCCGGCGGCCTGCGCGGCGCTGCTCGCGCCTACGGCACCTTCGCTCAGTTCTTGGGGTAGCCGCCGCCCACGTTGGGTGGGACGGGCTCGGCTTCCGCTTTCGGCGGCGGCTCGACCGCCTTCGGCGCGACCGGCCGCTGTTTCGCGGGCATCGACTTGGGATAGCCGGCCTCGTCGAGGAGCGCATGCCACCGGGGCTCGTTGTAGCCCTTCGCGACGAGCTTGTCCCCCACCTGCAGCACCGGCGCGGTCATCTCGCCGGTCAGCGCCTTGAGACGCTCGGCGCCCTTCGGTTCCTCCACGTTCACCTGCGTGAACGGAATGCCGCGGCGATTGAGCAATGCCTCCGCCATCTGGCAGATCTCGCCGCAGGCGAAGGTGAAGAGCGTCACGGGGAAATTCTCGGCGGCATTGCGCGCGGCCAGCGGGATGGCGTCGTTCTCGATGAAGTTCGCGCCCAGCCGCTTGGGCTGCACGTTCTTCGCTGCGCCCGGCGGCGGCCGGTCGGAATACACCACGCGCCCGTCGGGATCCGTGTAGCGATACACCTGCTGGCCCTGCGCGAACGCACCGGCGCAGACGAGCGCGGCAACGGCGGCGCAGACCAGCGCGGGGGTGCGGGGCCGTGGCGGAGCGTGACGAGTCATTGCTCCTCCTTCTAGGGCGGGGTGATCATCCCATTATGGCGGAGCAGTGCCTCGATCTGCGGTGGCCGACCGCGGAACGCTACGAATGACTCGATAGCCGGTCGGCTGCCCCCTTGCGCGAGCACTTCGTCGCGGAAGCGCGCACCGGCCTCCGCCGAGAGCACGCCCGCTTCCTCGAACAGGCTGTAGGCGTCAGCGGAGAGCACCTCGGCCCATTTGTAGCTGTAGTACCCGGCGGCGTAACCGCCGGCGAAGATGTGCCCGAACGCGTGCATGAAACGGTCGTAGTCGGGGCGCGGGATCACGGCCACCTCGTCGCGCACGGCGTCGAGCACTGCCTGCGGCGAGACCTAGGCGCTGCCGCCGTGCGGGTCGTAGGCCGAGTGGAGCAGCATGTCGAACAGCGCGAACTCGAGCTGGCGCACCGTCGCGAGACCGCTCTGGAAGTTCTTCGCGGCGAGCATGCGGTCGAAGAGCGCGTGCGGCAGCGGCTCGCCGGTGTCGACGTGCGCGGTCATGTGCCGCACCACGTCCCATTCCCAGCAGAAGTTCTCCATGAACTGGCTGGGAAGCTCGACCGCATCCCACTCGACGCCCTGGATGCCCGACACGCCGGCGACCTCGACGCGCGTCAGCAGCTGGTGCAGGCCGTGGCCGAATTCGTGGAAGATGGTGATCACGTCGTCGTGGGTGAAGGTCGCGGGCTTGCCTCCGACCGGCGGCCGAGCAGGTTGCAGGTGAGGTACGCGACCGGGATGCTGGAGCGTGGCCGCCGATGCGGCGGCGGTTGATCGCGTCGTCCATCCACGCGCCGCCCTGCTTGCCCGTCGCGCGCGTAGTTGTCGAGGTAGAACTGGCCGATCGATCGCGCCGTCGCGATCGACGATGTCGAAGAAGCGCACGTCGGATGCCAGGTCGGGGCCTTGCGATTCGCGGATGTGGATCGCCGTAGATCGTCTCGACGACGCGGAACAGCCCGGCGAGCACCTTGGGCTCGGGGAAGTACTGCCGCACTTCCTGCTCGGAGAACGCGTAGCGCTTCGCCTTGAGCTTTTCGGATGCGTACGCGACGTCCCACGGCTCGAGTTGCGTCGAGCCCGAGGTCGGTGCGCGCGAACGCCACGAGCTCGGCGTAGTCGCGCTCGGCGAACGGCTTCGCGCGGGCCGCGAGGTCGCGCAGGAACGCGAGCACCTCGTCGGAGCTCGCCGCCATCTTGGGCACCAGCGACACCTCGGCGAAATTGCGGTAGCCGAGCAGCACGCTCTCCTCGTGGCGCAGCTTGAGGATCTCGCCGATGATCGCGGTGTTGTCCCAGTCGGGCTTCGCGCCGAGGTCGGACGCGCGCGTCACGAAGCGCGCGATGCATCGTCGTCGCGCAGCGTGCGGTCGTCCGCGTACTGCATGACCGGCAGGTAGCACGGCATGCGCAGGGTGAGCTTCCAGCCCTCCTTGCCGTCGCTTGCCGCCGCGGCACGCGCTTCGTCGACGACGTCCTGCGGCACGCCGGCGAGGTCCTTCGCGTCGTCCACGTACAGCGTCCAGTCGTTGGTGGCGTCGAGCACGTTGTCGTCGAACTGCGCGGACAGCGACGCGAGCTCCTCCTGCAGCGCCTTGAAGCGCGCCTTCTTCTCGTCCGGCAGCTCGGCGCCGCCGAGCCGGAAATCGCGCAGCTCGTTGTCGAGCAGCTTGCGCCGCGCCGCATCGAGCCGCGGCGAACGCCGTCGACTCGCGCAGCGCGCGATAGCGCGCGTACAGCCGCACGTCCTGCGCGAGCTCGGTGTGGAACGCCGTGATGCGCGGCAGGTTGCCGTTGTAGGCGTCGCGCAACTCGGGCGTGCTGACGACGGCGTTGAGGTGGCGCACCGCGCCCCACGCGCGCTCGAGGTGGTCGAGCGCGTCGGCGAGCGGCTCGACGACGTTGTCCCAGGTCGGCTCGCCCGTGTCCTGCGCGACCCGCTCGACGGAGGCGCGCGCCTGCTCGAGCAGCGTGTCGACCGCGGGCGTGACGTGCTCGGCGCGGATCGACTCGAAGCGCGGCAGGCCCGAGAAGTCGAGCAGCGGATTGGCGGCGGATGCGTCCATGGTATGTCCTGCAGGAAAGGGTTCAGAGACTGGCGGACGCGGCGGGGGCCGCGTCGCGCCGGCGCAGCTCGGCGTCGAGCTGCGCGAGGTCGTCGGGGGTGCCGACGTTGGCCCAGCGGCCGTGGTGGATTTCGCCGCTGACGATGCCGGCGCCGATCCAGGCCCGGAAGAGCGGGCAGCAGTTTGAGCTTCACGCCGCGGGGAAGTTCGGCGAACAGCGCGGTGTCGTAGAGCCCGATGTTGCCGAAGGTGAGGTGCGGCCCGCCATCGAGCGCGATCCGCTCCCCCGTCGAGCACGAAATCCCCGTCCGGGTGGTAGGGCGGATTGGGCACCATCACGAGGTGCGCGCGCGGCGCGCGGGCATCGACGGCCATCGCGCGCGACGCGAGCCGTGGAGCGATGCGTAGTCGAAGTCGGTGCAGATGTCGCCGCTACACGATCAGCAGGATGCCGTCCGTCAGCAGCGGGAAGGCCGTCGCGATGCCGCCCGCGGTTTCGAGCGGCTCGGCCTCGATCGACCACTGCAGGCGCACGCCGTAGCGGCGACCGTCGCCGAGCGCGTCGACGAGCCGCTGCGCGAGGTGCGAGGCGTTGATCACGATGTCGATGATGCCCGGCGCGCGCAGCGCCTCGATCTGCCGCACGATGAGCGGCTTGCCGCCGACGGCGAGCAGCGGCTTCGGCACGGCGTCGGACAGCGGACGCATGCGCTCGCCGCGCCCGGCGGCGAGGATCATGGCGCCGATGCTGCCGTCGATGCATGCGGACATGCGATGGCGTGTCAGAACGTGTAGCCCGACGCGCTGCGCGATGCCTTCGAGCTCGTCGAGCAGAGCGCAGCAGTGGCGTGAGCGCGGCGTAGCGCGCGCAGGCGCCGCGCAGGTACGCCATGACGCGCGGCATGTCGGCGAGGTAGCCGGCCTTGCCGTCGCGATGGTACAGCCGCGCGAAGATGCCGAGCACCTTGAGCTGCCGCTGCACGCCCATCCATTCGAAGTCGCGCCAAACGTACGCTGAAGTCGCGGTCGACCGGCAGGCCCGCCGCGCGCGCGCGCTCCCAGTAGCGCACCGCGCAGTCGATCTGCTCGTCCTCGTCCCACGCGATGTACGCATCGCGCAGCAGCGAGACGAGATCGTAGGTGATCGGCCCGATGACCGCATCCTGGAAATCGAGCACGCCGGGATTGGGCGTGCACACCATCAGGTTGCGCGAGTGGTAGTCGCGATGCACGTACACGCGCGGCTGGGCGAGGTTGTTGTCGAGGACGAGACGGAAGGCGTGCTCCAGCACGTCGCGCTCGCTTCGCGTCGAGCGTTGCCCCGACGTGACGGCGCGACGTACCAGTCGGGGAAGAGGTCGAGCTCGCGCCGCAGCAGCGCCTCGTCGTAGGCGGGCAGCTCGCCTTCGCGCGTGGCGAGCTGCCAGCGCACCAGCGCGTCGATGGCGTCGAGGTAGAGGTCACGCGCGGACTCGCGATCGAGCGCGGCGAGGTAGGTCCGCGACCCGAGATCGGTGAGCAGCAGGAAGCCGCGCGTCGACGTCGGACGCGAGCACCTCCGGCGCGTGCACCTGCGCCTCGCGCAGGAGCGTCGCGACGTGCACGAACGGGCGGCAGTCTTCCATCGGCGGCGGCGCGTCCATCGCGACGAGCGTGCGATGTCCGCGCCACGGGGTGCGCGAGCGTCACGCGGAAATAACGGCGGAAGCTCGCATCGTCCGAGGCCGGCGCGAGAGTGAATTCGATGCTGCCGAGGACACCCGCAGCCCAGTGCGTCAGGGAGCCAAGACGCGGCGTCACGCGCGGCACGCGCGGCGTCGGCGGGCGAGGTCGAGAGAACGGGCGCGGCAGGATCCATCGTCGGCGGGTGCAATGCGGCGCACCGGCGGCAGCCGTGCGGCGGGAAATGGTGGCGGTCGCTGCGTTCACGTCACACCACATGGACGAGGTGCGTCGCTGGCCAAGTAGAATGCCCGGATTCTAGCTTGGCAGCAGCGCCGTTGCATCCGCAGCAATGAAGCATTCCCTCTGCTCACTCCTCGTCCTCGCCGCTGCCGGCACCATCGCGACGCGTGCAATCGCGGCGGAGGGCAACGCATCTGCCGACGCTACTCCCGCGCCGCGACTGAAGCTCGCGCCGGACCTCACGCCGCCGGCGCGCGTGCAGATGCGCGTGCCGGGTACGCGGCCGCGCGCCCGCGACGTGGCGCACGGCCCAGCCGAGCAGGGCGCGCTGTTCCTGCGCGCCGACCGGCTCGAAGGCGACGGCCGCCGACCACGTCGACGCCGAGGGGCACGTCGAGTTGCGCGCGCGCAGCGAGACGGTGCTCGCCGACTGGCTGCGCTACGACTTCACGGCGGACGAGGTCTGGGGCAAGGGCGACGTCGTGCTCCGTCGCGGGATCGACTGGATCACCGGCCCCGAAGCGAAATACCGGCCGGAGACGCAGACGGGGTTCTTCGCCACCCCGCGCTACTTACCTGGGCGAGATCGGCGGACGCGGCACCGCGAGCGAGATTCGCTTCACCGGACCCGATCAGTTCGAGGCAACCGAGGCGCGCTTCACGACGTGCGTCGCGCCGCGCGAGGACTGGTACGTGCGCATGGGCGAGCTCGAGGTGGACCAGGCGCGCAAGATCGGCACGGCGCACCACGCGCCGTCGTTTTCCTCGGCGCGCCGATCGCCTACACGCCCTGGATGTCGTTCCCGCTCTCGGACGAGCGCAAGTCGGGCTTTCTCGCGCCGATCCTCGGCTCGACCGGCACGCGCGGCTTCGAGCTCGCGACGCCGTATTACTTCAATCTCGCTCCCAACTACGACGCGACGGTGACGCCGCGGCTCATGACCAAGCGCGGCGTGCAGCTCGGCGCGCAGTTCCGGTATCTCTTGCGAGCCGTCCGCGGCGGCGAGATGAACGTCGAGGACCTGCCGAACGATCGCGTGACGGGGACGAACCGCTACGCGCTCGTCGTGGAAGCACAACCAGAACCTCGATTCGTGGGTGAGGGCCTCGCCGCGTACTGGGACCTCGAACAAGGTCTCCGACGACACGTATTTCTGCGGATCTCGCGGACCGCATCGCGATCACGTCGGCAGACGACGCTGCCGCGCGAGGGCGGCTTCGCCTATACGCGCGGGCCGTGGCGCTTCCTCGCGCGCGAGCAGGCGTTCCAGACGCTGCAGGATCCGAACGCTCCGCCCGTGGGAACGCCGTACAACCGCATGCCGCAGCTGGTGGCCGCGATGCGCGAGATCGACTGGCGCGGTCTCACGTTCGCCGGCACCGGCGAGTACGTGCGCTTCCGCATCCCACGCTGCCGACCGGCCAGCGCGTGTACGCGTATCCGACCGCGGCGTGGGCTCGCCAGGGCGCCGCGTGGTTCGTGACCGCCCGCGCCGGCGTGCACGCGCGTCACTACGATCTCGACCAGCCCGGTCGATGGCCGACCACCGCCGACTATCGCAATCCCGATCACCTCGCTCGACTCCGGCCTCGTCTTCGAGCGCGACTGGCATGTCGTTCGGCCAGCAACGTGGTGCAGACGCTCGAGCCGCGCGCGTTCTACGTCTACATCCCGTATCGCGACCAGAGCCGCGATCCCCGCGTTCGACACGGCGATCGACGATTACAACTTCGGCCAGCTCTTCAGCGAGAACCGCTATCTCGGCAACGACCGCATCGGCGACGCCAACCAGCTCACGGTCGCGCTCACCTCGCGCCTCATCGATCCGCCGACGGGGGCCGAGCGCCTGCGCGTGGCGCTGGGCGAACGCTTCTACTTCGAGAACCAGCGGGTCACGCTGAACGAGCCCGCGCGCTCCGCATCGCGCTCCGACGTGCTGCTCCTCGCCGAAGGACGGCTGAACGAGGCCTGGTCGATGGCGGGCCTGATGCAGTACAACTTCGCCGCGTCGCGCTCGGAACGCTTCGACCTGGGCGCGCGTTACACGCCGGCGGCGGGCAGGATACTGAGCGCCAGCTACCGCTACACGCGCCAGTTCGTCGATCCTTCGGGACTCAATCTGGAGCTTCGCCAGTTCGACGTCGCGGCGCAGTGGCCCATCACCGCCAACTGGACGTTTCTCGGGCGGTGGAACTACTCGCTGGTCGATCGCAAGACCCTGGAGGGGGTGGTCGGGGTCGAGTACAATGCCGATTGCTGGGTCGTGCGCGTCGTCGCGCAGCGCCTGACGACGACCACCCAGACGACCACGACATCGGTGTACCTGCAGCTCGAGCTCACCGGGCTCGCGCGGTTCGGCACCAATCCCCTGGAACTGCTGCGTCGCACGGTCCCGGGGTACCTGAAAACGAACGATCCCGCCGTCTCGCCCCGCGAGCGCGGCAACCTCTTTCCCGAATTCTGAGGTTCATGCAATGGCAGCGTCTTCCTTCGCCCCGCGGGGCGTGCATGCATGCGCGCTCCTGCTCGCCGCGCTCCTCCTTGCCGGACAGTGCGCTGCGCAGGGTCCGGCCCGCGCCGCGACTCCCGCAGCATCCCAACCGACCGCCCCGGCGCCACGGGCCTCGCGCGCCGTGCCGCTCGACCGGGTGGTCGCTATCGTCAACGACGAGGCCGTGACGCAGCACGAGCTCGACGAGCAGAAGAACGCGGCACTGGAGCAGATGCGCGCGCAGAAGGTCGCGCCGCCCGCTCCCGACGTGCTCGAGAAGCAGGTGCTCGACCGGCTGATCACCGAGCGCGCGCTGATGCAGTACGCCAAGATGTCCGGCCTCAAGGTCGACGACGTGCAGATCGAGCGCACGATCGAGCGCATCGCGCAGGAGAACAAGCTGACGCCCGATCAGCTGCGCCAGGCCGTGATCAAGGAAGGGATCCCGTTCGACCAGTATCGCGACGGCCTGCGCAAGGAGATCCTCGTGCAGCGCATGCGCGAGCGCGAGGTGGATGCGCGCATCCAGGTCACCGATGCCGAGGTCGACGGCCTGCTCGCGACGATGGCTGCGCAGACCGGTGGCGACACCGAATACCGCCTGGCGCACATCCTCGTGCTCGCGCCCGACCAAGGCACGCCGGAGCAGATCGAGGCGAAGCGCCGCCGGGCCGAGGAAGCGTTGCAGCAGATCAGGTCCGGCGCGGATTTCGCGCAGGTCGCGGCGGGCTTCTCCGATGCTCCCGATGCGCTGCAGGGTGGCGCGCTGGGCTGGCGCGCGCCGGCGCGACTGCCGTCGGTGTTCGCCGAGCCCGTGCGCACGATGAAGCCCGGCGACGTGTCCGGCGTGCTCCGTTCGGCAAGCGGCTTCCATATCGTCAAGCTGCTCGAGACGCGCAACGTGAACGCGCCGACCGTCGTCGAGCAGACCCACGCTCGTCATATCCTCATCAAGGTCAACGAGGCCACGTCCGAAGCCGAGGCGAAGGCTCGCATCGAGCGCATTCGCGACCGCATCGACGGCGGCAACGCGAAGTTCGAGGACCAGGCGCGGCTCAATTCGGAGGACGCATCGGCGGTCAAGGGCGGCGACCTCGGCTGGATCTCGCCCGGCGACACGGTGCCGGATTTCGAGAACGCGATGAAGACGCTGCAACCGGGCGAGCTCTCGGCGCCGGTGCGCACGCCGTTCGGCTGGCACCTGATCCAGGTGGTCGAGCGGCGTACGCAGGACATCACCGCGGAACGCAAGCGCGATCAGGCGCGCCTCGCGCTCCGTCAGCGCAAGTCGGACGAGGCGTTCCAGGACTGGGTCCGGCAGACGCGCGATCGCGCCTACGTCGAGATCAAGGCCGAGGAGCGGTAGCAAGTCTCTGCGCGACACCACGTGACGCGCGGTTGCGCAGAGGCTCGCTGACCGTCACGCGCGGCCACAGCGCGACGCGCAGCAGGCGCGGGCGCGTCCCGGAGGCGAATCGCAGCTCGATGCGCAGCTGATCGAAACGCGCGTGCGGGCCTGCAGGCAGCGCCACGGCCACGCCTCCCGACGTCGTTTTCCAGCCGCGGTCCTGCGAAGCGATGGCACGCCAGGGCCGCTGCGCACTCTCGCGACCCGCGATGCGCACGCTGCGCAGGGCCTGCGCGTCCTCGAGGCCGAGCACGACCTCACCGAACGTTGCCGGATCGAAAACCAGCTCCGCCGGCGAGACCAGCGTCACGGCGTCGCCATCCGGTGCAAGCGCGAGTGCACCCGGCTGCGGAATCATGGTGCCCGTCATGGCGGTCCAGCCGTCGTTGTCGGCGAGCTGCGGCGTGCCGAACGTCCACAGGCGCGCACCGCGCGGCACGTTGGCGTGCGACAGCATGAAGTCGCGCGCCGCATCCTCGAACGGCGTGTTGCGCCACGCCGTGAACGTGACGTACCCCGGCTTGCCGGCGTTGACGCCGTTCGAGCCGTTCCACGCCATCGGCGAGACGAAGCGCCCGCCGAAGTTGAACACGTCGCGCAGGCTCCGGTAGCCCACCGCGTAGGAAGGCTGTTCCGCGGGATGGCGCAAATCGGCGGTGTTGATCTCGACGACCGCCCATCCCGGATCGAGCGCGCGAAACGTGGCGAAAAGCGACCCCGGCGCTTCCATGCGGATCGCGTTGACCGCCGACGGACCGTACAGGATCGCACCCAGGTGGCCACTGGCCGGGATCGCGCCTTCCACACTCATGCCGCCGGTGTCGTAGTTCTTCATCGGGCTCGCGATGTGCACCGCGAACGGCCGCGCGGTTTCGTGCGGCGCCATGAATCCCTGCGATGACCAGATGCGCTCCGGAGCAATGCCCGCCTGCGCGAGCCACGCGGAGAGCTCGTCGTAGTGCAGATCGACGATGTGCCGGCGAAACGTCTCCCACTCGCGCGTCCAAGGATCGTCCCAGAACGCGGGCCGGCCATCCTTCGACTCGCGCGGGAAGCTGCGCGGCGGATCCACGTCGTCCCAGCGCGCGAAGCGCTTGCCGGCGAGCCGGCTCGCCTCTGCCAGGGTCAACGGCTTGGCGCGACGATAGCGGCGCAGGTCCGGCACGCCGGCCCCGCCCTTCCCGGCATACGGCCCGGTGCCCGCGAGCCAGTCGCGGAATTGGCGCAGCGTGCCGGGGTTGTAGTCGTACCACTGCGTCTGGTCGAAGAACGGATTGAGGTAGGTGTCGGGATCGAGATTGACGCCCACGAAAAGGTCCGGGTGCTCGCGCGCGAACGCCGCGACGATCCTGCCCGCCGCCTGCAGATTGCGTCGCTTGTAGCGCCGCACGTCGCGCGCATAGACGTTGAACGTCAGCGTGCGTGCGAGCTCGGGCGCTTCCTGCGAGCCCGGCAGGTGGCGCAGGTAGTCGTCCGCCATGACGGCGTTCTTCTCGTTCCACTGGCAGTTCGCGACATCCTGCTCGAGATGATCGTTGAGATCCCAGTCCGGCACGTCGCACGAGGCATCGGCCCATACCCCGCCATTCAGCGTGAACAGCACCGGAATGCGATGCCGTACGGCGTACGCGATGGTATTGCCGAGCGAATCCTCGGCAATGCGCCGCGCCCCGCAGCGCCGCTCGATGTCCCAATCGGGATCGAATACGAAGTCGGCGGCGGCGCCGCGCGTGGTGCGCAGGTACAGGATCGGCACGCGCATCCCGGTGCGTACCGTCGGCGACGCGTAGCTCGCGTACCACGTGTCGAGCTCTGCCGCGCCGCCCAGGCCGATCGCCGACAGCGCGGGCAGCACGTGGAATGGTGTCGCGGCGGCAGGACGCGGGAACTCCGCGAAGCGATGCAGCGCGGCGGGCTCGATCACGTTCCTCGTCGCGAGCACGCTTTCGCGGCCGTCGCGTGCGATCGCCACGATCTCGACGCGGCGCCGATCGACCGGAGGCACCGCATCGGGCAGGGTCGCGGTGATTGCGAATCCCGGCGCGCCACTGTCGGGATAACCCGCCGGCGCGTCGGCGCCCTCGGGTTTCGGAAGCCCGTAGCGTGCGGCGAACGTTTGGCCATCGATGCGCACCTCGACGCCGCGGATGCCGGCGGTGTCGAGCGCCCATCCCGCGAGCGTGACGGTCGGGCCGATGAGCGCGTCGCCAGGCGGAGCGGTCACGCTGCCGATCGGATCGGAGGATTGCGCCGCGGGTTGTGTCGTGGGCTGGGTTGCGGAGACGGGCGCGCGGTCTGCGCGTCCGCGCGTGGCGAGCGCGTACAGCTCGATGCCGCTGATCGCCGCGACGATGGCCAGTACGCCGAGGAAGAGCGGCCACGTGCGGCCCGCGGCGGGCATGGAGGGCGTCGGCGCAACGTGTGCGCGTGTTGGGCGGACGCGCACGCGGAAAATGGCGGGGGCCTGGAGGTTGTGAAGGTGCGCGGCTCAGCGCGCGGCGATGCTGCCTGTGCCGCTCGCGCGCTGCTGTCGCGACGTTGCGGCGCGCGCCGGTGCGGGATAGACGATGGCGATTCTATCAATCCGTGCATCGGCCGTCGCGGCCGCCACGGTCACCACAATGCCGAGCTCCTGCACGATCGCACGTTGCGCCTGCCATCGCGCCGGCCACGTCACCGGCACGTTCCAGCCCGCCGCGGAGCGCGCGAGCTTGCCCGCGGATACGACGCCGCTGACGTCGACCCAGGACGATTCAGGCGACGTCCGCGCCAGCACCTGCACCGACGCGACTTCCGCCGGCGCGGCCAATCCGAGCACGAGATGCGCGCTGCGGTCCGTGCGGATCACCTGGTCGGGCGGGGAGCGCAACACCAACCGGTTGCCGGGACAATGCGCGTCCACGTGACCGCCGCTCGCTGCCAGCGGGCCGCAGTCGAGGCTCCAGCCGTCGTCGTCGGCATGTCCGGGCGCGCCGAAGGTCCACAGCCGCGACCCGAGCGGCAGGTCGGCATGCGCCACCAGGAAATCACGCATGGCGGCTTCACCCGCCGTGTTGCGCCAGGACGTGTACGGCACGTAGCCGGGCTGCCCGGCGAAGAGACCGTTGGCGCCGTTCCACGCCATCAGCGACACCTGACGTGCATCGAAGTTGAAGAGATCGCGGAACGCGCGGTATGAAACCGCATAGCCGGGCATTTCCGTCGGCTTCTTGAGGTCGGTCGGGTTCATCTCCACCACCGCCCAGCCGGGGTCCATGCGCGCGATCGTGGCGAAGAGGCTGTGGCCATTGGCGAGCGGATTGTCGTTGGCGGCCGCGGGTCCGTACAGGATGGCGCCGAGATGGCCGGCGCTGGGGATCGCGCCCTCGATCGATACGCCTGCCGAATCGTAGTTCGGGCTGTCGCCGCGGATGCGTATGGCGATCGGCTTCAATCCCGGATCCGGTGTCATGAATCCCTGCGCGGAGAAGATCTTCGCTTCGGGAATGCCCGTCGCGTGCACCCATTCGGAGAGCTCGCTGTAGTGGAGCGCGACCACGTGCTTGCGAAACGCATCCCACTCGAGGAACCATGGCTCTTCCCAGAAGGGCGTCTCGCCCGACGGCACGCTGCGCGGATCTTCCGGCAGGCGGCGCGGCGGATCGACTTCGCTCCAGCGCGACCAGTTGCGGCGCGCCATGCGGTTCACCTGCGCGAGCGTCAGCGACGGCGTGCGGCGGTAGCGCGACAGGTCCGGCACGCCGGGTTGCGGCTTGCCGCCGTACGCGCCGGTGCCCGAGAGCCACTCGCGGAACTGCCGCAGCATGCCCGGGTTGTAGTCGAACCAGTGACCGCGGCGTACGAACGGGTTCATGTACGTGTCGGCGTCGAGATTCACGCCGACGAAGAGGTCGGGATGCTCGCGGGCGAACGCGGCGATGATGGCGGCAGCGGCCTGCAGGTTGCGGCGCTTGTATGCACGCACCTGCGTCGCGTACACGTGATAGGTGAGGCTGCGGCCGAGCTCGGGCGATTCCGTGGAGCCGGGCAGGTGCTTCAGGAAATCGTCGGCGAGCACCTGGTTGTCCTGGTTCCACTGGCAGTTCGCAGGATCGCGCTCCAGCGCGTCGTTCACGTCCCATTCCGGCGTGTCGCACGTCGCATCGCCCCAGATCCCGCCGTTCAGGTTGAACTGCACGGGAACGCGCTTCTCGACCGCCCAGGTAATTACGTTGCGCAGGTTGTCCTCGGCGACGGGCCGGTCGCGGCACTTGTGGCCGAGATCGAACGTGGGATCGAACGCCCAGTCGTTGGCGGCGCCCTTCGTCGTGCGCAGATAAAGGATCGGCACCGAGATGCCGACGCGCTGCGTGCCGGAGACGTAGGCGCGATACTCGGTGTCCGTCTCGGCAGCGCCACCCGCGGCGACACCCGACGTCATCATCAGGAACGCGAACGAATCATCGTTGCTTGCGCGTGACGGGGTCTGCGCGCGCCATAGCGACAATGCCTCGGGCGCGATCGCGCTGCGCATGCCGAGTGTCGTGGCCACACCCGCGCGATTGATCGCCACCACTTCGACCGGCTGGCGCTGCAGCACCGAAGTGTCGAGCGGTTCGGCGAACTCGAAGCCGGCGGCACTCGAATCGGGATAGCCCGGCCTTGCCTGCGCAACGTCGGGCCGCGGGATGCCGTAGCGGGCACGCTGCGCTTTGCCGCCGATGCGCACCTCGACGCGATCGATGCCGCTCCGATCGAGCGCCCAGCCGGTGATGTGCACTTCGGTGCCGACGATCGTCTCGCCGGTCGGTGCGTCGATCCATCCGACGGGTGCAGTCGCGACCGCGGGCGCAGCGGACGCCGCGGGCGCGGGTGTCGGAGCCGGCGGCGTGGTGACGACCCCGAGACGGAACCAGAGGCCCGCGCTCAGCAGGATGGCGACGAGCGCCGCCAGAGCGACGCGCACGCGACGGTCGCGCCAGGAAAGGATCACAGCAAACGATGTTGCGGGAGACGGAGCGTGGCGCTACGCGGCATGGAAGCGCGCTCGCCGCGCACGGTGCGGAGCAGTCGACCCTCGGAGTGCGCGAACCCGTCGTGCCGCACTCCGATGCGGCTACTCGACCTCGTTCTGGTAGACGTACGCCTGCTGCTGAACGCGGCCCTGGTCCATGCGCCGGCGTTCCGCCAGATCCTGCGGCGGCTTGTCCCACCAGATCGCGCGGCCGTTCTGCTGCTCGCGATCGAGCTCGGGCCTGTCGGCCTTCAGCTCGCGGATGAACTTCGTGAAGTCGGATTCGTAGTGTCGGGAAGGCAACATCATGATCGTGCTCCGGCGGGTCTCGCCGTCGAAGCGCGATCTTATCATTCCGGCGCGACGTCCTGCCCCGCGGAGCCCGCCACGGTGCGCGTGGGACGACCCGTGACCAGCTCGAAACGGAACAGGCGGCACTCGATCGCGCCATTCCACAATGGCGTACGCGCCGAAGGGCGCAGGCCGATGAGCTTTGGCAGGCGCAGATCGCCCGTGAAGAGGCACGCGGTCCACCCGGCGAAGTGCTGCTTCAGTGCGTCGCCGAGGCGCGGATAGAACGTGGCGAGGCGCGCCTCGTCCTCGAGGCGCACGCCGTAGGGGGGATTGGCCACGAGCACGCCGACAGGCGCCGGAGCCGGGCGTTGCAGCACGTCCGTGTGCTCGATCCCGAGCCATCCTCCGATGCCGGCCTGTGCGGCATTGAGCCCGGTCTGACGCACGGCTCCCTCGTCGCGGTCGCTCGCGAAGATCGGCGGGATCGTCGGATCGGGACGCACGCGATCGCGTGCCCGCTGGCGCAGGCGTTGCCACGCGGGTCCGTCGAACCACGCGAGCTTCTGGAACCCGAAAGTGCGGGCGAGGCCCGGTGCACGATCGGCCGCCATCATCGCGGCCTCGATCGCGATGGTGCCGCTGCCGCACATCGGATCGAGGAATGGCGTGCCCGCGCTCCATCCGGACAGCAGGACCAGACCCGCGGCAAGATTCTCGCGCAGCGGCGCCACGTCGGCTTCGCGCCGGTAGCCGCGCTTGAACAGCGGCTCGCCCGAAGTGTCGAGATAGATCGTCGCTTCCGTCGCGGTGAGGAACACGTGCACGCGGACGTCGGGCCGCTGCTTGTCCACCGAGGGCCGCGTGCCGTGATGCGCGCGAAAGACATCGCAGACGCTGTCCTTGACCCTGAGGGTCGCGAACTCCAGGCTGCGCAGCGGCGAGCGCGTCGCCGCGGTGTCGACGCGCAGCGTGCGATCGGCGCGGAAGAGCTCCGGCCAGCGGACCTTCTGCACGAGCGCGTACAGGTCGTCCTCGCTGCGGTAGCGCCCGTGCGCGACCTGCCACAGCACCCGGCTCGCGAGGCGCGACTCGAGATTGACGGCATAGACGAGCGACAGCGGGCCCGAGAACGACACGCCGCCGTCGACCGGCGCCACGTACTGGCACTCGAGCGCGGTGAGCTCGGCAGCGAGGGCCGCCTCGAGGCCGCGCGGGCAGGGCGCGAAGAACCGCTCGATCATCGCGCTACTTGAGCAGCCGCCGGCGCGTCAGCACCAGTGCCACGAAGAATCCCGCGCAGCCGTACGCCACCAGCACGAGGAGATGCAGCGCGATGTTTGCCGGTACCTGTGCCGTGAGCAAGCGGCCGGGCAAGATCGATCGCGTGCTTGAGCGGCAGGAACGCGGCGACCGCCTGCAGCGCTGCGGGAAGCTGCTCGACGGGAAAGAACACGCCCGACAGGAGCAGCATCGGGGTGAGCACGAGCGTGAAGAAGTACGTGAAGAAGTCGTACCCTGGCGCGAGTGCGGTCATGATGAGGCCGAAGCTGCCGAACGCGAGCCCGATCAGGAAGCCGAGCGGCAGGATCCACAGCGCGTACCAGGTGTGCCCGTAGCCGAGCAGGATCAGCACGCACAGGATCGCCGCCGTGGACATGAGCGCCTTCGTCGCGCACCAGATCCATTCCGCGACGAGCACGTCGTCGAGCGACAGCGGGGCGTTGATGATCGCGTCCCATGTGCGCTGCACGAACATGCGCGAGAACGCCGAGTACATGCCCTCGAAGCTCGCGGTGAACATGGCGCTCTGGCACACCATGCCCGTACCGATGAAGGCGATGTAGGGCATGCCGCCGACCACCGGCACGAAGGCGCCGATGCCGTAGCCGAGCGCCAGCATGTAGAGCAGCGGATCGGCGATGTTGCCGAGCACGCTCGCGATGGCGAGCTTGCGCCAGACGAGCAGGTTGCGCCTCCACACGGGCGTCCAGCGCAGCGACAGCTCCGGCGGTTTCAGCATGACGGTGGCGTTCATGGTGCGTTCCCGGGTCGAGTGAAGGCGCGCGTGCCGCTCAGTAGCCGCGGCGCCGATCGATTTCGTTGCGCAGGGGCTCCCCGGCGCGCGCACGGCGGAGGTTGTCGAGGAGTTGCGCCGCCGCCACCTCCGGGCGTGGCGTGCCGGCGACATGCGGCGTGCACAGCACGCCCGGATGCCTCCAGAGCGCGCTTGACGGCGGCAGCGGCTCCTCCGGAAAGACGTCGAGCGCGGCGCCCGCGATGTGGCCCTCGTCGAGTGCCTCCAACAGCGCCGCATGGTCCAGTATCCCGCCGCGCGACACGTCGATGACGAATGCGCCGCGCGGCAGCGCGTGCAATGCGTCGGCGTCGAGCAGCCCGCGCGTCTCGCGAGTGAGCGGCAGGGTGCACGCGAGGACGTGCACTTTCCGCAGGAGCTCGCGCAGGCCATCGGGCCCCCACGCCGCGCCGTCCGCGTCGCTCGACTTCGCGCGCCGCCATGCAGTCACGTCATAGCCCAGCGCGCGCAGTGCGCTTGCTACGGCCTGCCCATTGAGGCCGTAGCCGAGCACGCCCACGCGCTGCTGCGCCTCGGGCGCGGGCGCGAAACGCTCCCAGCGTCCCTCCAGGTGCTGCGCTTCGAGGCGCGCGAGATCGCGATGGAAACGCAGCGTCATCAGCGTGACGTATTGCGCGATGCGTTGCGCCTGCAACGGGTCCACCGGGCGCACGACCGGAACGTCGGGCAGGTCGGGGGTCGCGAGGATCTCGTCGGCGCCGGCACCGGCGCAGGCGATGAAGCGCAGGCGCGGCAATGCATTCGCGACGCCCGGTCGCAGGCGGAACGCGAGCAGCGCCTCGACGTCGTCGACGGCCGCGGTTGCGGGGTCCGTCTCGAACGTCTCGTGCGGCGCCAGCGTGCGCAGCGCGTCGAGCTGCTGCTGCACGAACGACGAGGTGGGGAGCACGAGGACGGACATGGCGGGTACGGCGAAACGCGCTACTGTACACGCTTGACACCTGCCGCCGCGCTCACCTAACGTCTCGCGGTCATCCACGAAGCCTTCACCAAAGGTCGCTCATGCTTCCCATGCTGTCGCGCGTCACCCGCCGGATCATGCTCGCTGCATTGCTCGCGCTGGTGGCGGGCGCCGTGCACGCGCAGGGGAGCTATCCCAACCGGCCGATCAGGATCGTCGTGCCGTATCCGGCCGGCGCTCTCACCGATCTTCTCGCGCGGGCGATCGGCGAGCGCCTGGCGGCGAACCTGAAGCAGCCCGTCGTGATCGACAACAAGCCCGGCGCCGGCACGCTCGTCGGCGCCGAGTTCGTCGCGAAGTCCCCGCCCGACGGATACACGCTGCTCATGGCAACGAGCACGACCCTCGGCATCAGCCCCGCGCTGTACAAGCCCTCGCCGGTGAACCCGGTGAAGGACTTCGCGCCGGTCTCGCCGGTCGGCACGGTTAACTTCTTCCTGATCGCGAACCCGGCCTTTCCCGCGTCCAGCGTGCGCGAGATGATCGACGTGCTGAAGCGCGAGCCGGGCAAGTACAACTACGCCTCGGTCGGCAACGGCAGTCCGCATCATCTGTTCATGGAAGCGCTGAAAAGCGAGCACGGGCTCGTCGTCCAGCACGTGCCGTACAAGGGAACGCAGGCCGCCCTGCCCGATCTCCTTACCGGGCAGGTGCATTTCATGTTCTGCGATGCCACGGTCGCGGTGCCGAACATCCAGGCGGGGAAGGTCAAGGCCCTCGGCACGTCGGCCGCCCGGCAGACCACGCTGATCGCCACCGTGCCGCCGGTCGCGGCCACCGTACCGGGTTTCGACTGGCAGGCATGGCAGGGCATCGTCGCGCCCGCGGGCACGCCGAAGGACGATCGTCGCGCTGCTCGCTGGCGAGCTGCAGAAGATCCAGGCGACGCCGGAATTTCGCGAGCAGCTCCTGAAGTTCGGCATGGAGCCGTTCGCGCCGCAGACGCCGGAACAGTTCGCGGCGATGATCGAGGCCGAGCAGCCGCGCTGGGCGCGCGCGATCAGGGATTCGGGCGCGAAGATCGACTAGCGAAACCCGCCTCGCGGCCGCACGGGCACGCCGGCCGGGAGTGCGGTGCGGTACGGCGACCCGCGAATTTCTCGCTGCACGGCCACACCTACTTCACCGGAGTCCATGTTGAGTCCCGTCATCGACGTCCACACGCATTGCCTGACCGAAGAGTGGTTCCAGCTCCTGCAGCAGCACGGCGCGCCGCGCTACAGCGTCAAGCCGGTGCTCGGCGGGCTGCGGGCAATCCACCTCGACGGTGCACCGTTCATGACGCCGGTGCCGCCGATGTTCGACTACGACCTGCGCATCCGGACGATGAACGAAGTGGGCGTCGACATCGGCATCGTCTCGCTCACGTGCCCCAACTGCTACTGGGGCGGTCCCGAGATCAGCCTCAAGGCGGCGCGGATCATGAACGACGACATGACCGCCGCGCGCCGCGCGTATCCCGACCGCCTGCGCTGGTTCGCGTCGGTGCCGTGGGAGTATCCGGAGCTCGCGCTGCCGGAGCTCGAGCGCGCGTGCGCCGCCGGCGCGTCCGGCGTGATGGTGCTTGCCAACGTCAATGGCCGGCCCCTGACCGATCCCGCGTTCGCCACGATCTGGGAAGCGATCGATGCGCGCGGCCTGCCGGTGCTGGTGCATCCGACGGCGCCGCCGGGCGTGGCGGAGATGGACATGATGCGGTTCCAGCTCACCGCGTCCCTCGGCTTCACGTTCGATACGTCGCTCGCCGTGGCGCGCATGATCTTCGACGGCTTCTTCGATCGCTACCGGAGGCTTCGCATCATCGCCGCGCATGGCGGTGGTGCGCTCCCGTACATCGTGTCGCGCATGGACCAGTGCTTCGACAACATTCCGGCCTGCCGCGAGAAGATCGCGGTGCGGCCGTCGGAATACCTGCCCGCGATCTACGCCGACGCCGTGGTATTCGCGCCCGAGGTGCTCGATCTCTGCGTCAAGGTGTTCGGCGCCGACAACGTGATCTACGGCTCCGACTATCCGCACACGATCGGCGACATGCCAGGGTGCCTGCGGCGGGTCAACGGCCTGCCGGAGAGCGCGCGCGACAAGGTCCGCGGGCGCAACGCCGAGCGGGTGTTCAACCTCTCGTGATGCGGGCGTTGCGACCGCAGAGGGTCCCTAGTCGCGCAGCTCGCGCCCCGTCAGCTTGATGAAGAGGTCCTCGAGGTTCGCGGGCCGGTGCAGGTAGCGCACGCCGCGCACTGACGCCAGCGCGTCGAGCAGCGGCTTGGGATCGCGCGTGTAGCAGAACGCCGTCTCGCCGGCGACCTCGAGGCGCGCGGCGAGTGCGCGGCCCTGCGTCTGCGCCCAAGGGCGCGCCTCGTCGCCATAGACTTCCACCACTTCAGGCTCGACGTGCGCCTGCAGCAGCGCACGCGGCGTGTCGGACGCGATGAGCGTGCCGTGGTCGATCACCGCGAGACGCGTCGCGAGGCGCTCGGCTTCGTCCATGAAGTGCGTCGTCAGCAGGATCGTCTTGCCCTGCGAGAGCAGCTGGCGCAGGCCGTCCCAGATGAGATGCCGCGCCTGCGGATCGAGGCCGGTGGTCGGCTCGTCGAGAATCAGCAGCTCGGGATCGTTGATCAGCGCGCGCGCCAGCGTCAACCGCCGCTTCATGCCCCCCGACAGCGTGCGGATGCCGACGTCGCCCTTGCTGCCGAGGCCCGCGAACTCCAGCAGCTTCGGGATGCGCTGCGTCAGCGTCGACCGCGCGATGCCGAAGTACCGGCCGTAGATCTCCAGGTTCTCCACCACCGTGAAATCGGGGTCGAGGTTGTCCATTTGCGGCACGATGCCGACGCGCATGCGCGCCTGACGCGCTGCTTTCGGGACCGGCTGGCCGACGAGCTCGATCTCGCCCGCATTGGGATCGATGAGGCCGAGGCAGCAGCGCAGCGTGGTCGTCTTGCCGGCGCCATTGGGGCCGAGCAGGCCGAAGCACTCGCCGCGATGGATGGCGAAATCGAGCCCGCGCACGACCTCGTTCGCGCCATACGACTTGCGCAGGCCCGTGCACGCGCAGCACGACGTCATCGTCGCGCGGCGACGTGCTGCGGCAGGCGTTGCGCGACCGGCGCGGCGGGCGCGTCGCGCGGCGGCGTGGTCAGCACGGGCGGCGCCTCACGCACCGGGAGCGACGGCCGGGCGCGTATGCCACATGCCGGTGATCACGCGCTGCAGCTGGGGCAGCCGGCCGTGGAAGAAGTGGCCGCAGCCCGGGAACACGATCACGGGCAGCTGTTGCGGCCGCGCCCAGGCGAAGACGTCGGCGAGTGCGACGACGTCGTCCTCCTCGCCGTGGATGACCACTGTGTCGGCGGGCACGGTCTCGAGCTCGAAGCGCTTCACCGCGGGCCCGACGAGCACGAGCCGCTCGGCCTGCACCTGCTTCGCGACCCGCGTCTGCACGTACGAGCCGAAGGAAAAGCCGGCGAGCACCACACGCGAGGCGCCGGAACCGGCAAACCGCTCGCGGGCGTAGGCGAGCGCCGCGAGCATGTCGTCCGTCTCGCCGCGACCCTCGTCGAAGTCGCCTTCGGAATCGCCGACCCCACGGAAGTTCGGGCGCACGCTGGCGTACCCGAGCGCGAGGAACGTGCGCGCGAGCGTCTGCGCGACCTTGTTGTCGAGGGTTCCGCCCTGCTGCGGATGCGGATGCGCCACCATCGCGATGCCGCACGGCGCGTGCGTGGGCGCGTTGATGACGATCTCGAGCCTGCCCGCCGGCCCGGGAATCGCGAGCCGCTCGCCGCTCCTGGGCGTCAAATGCGCAGCCTCTCGACGATCTCGCCGCCGACGACGTGGCGATCGATGATCTCGTCGATGTCGCTGCGATCGACGTAGGTGTACCAGACCGCTTCCGGGTACACGACGAGCACGGGGCCTTCCTCGCAGCGGTCGAGGCACCCGGCGCGGTTCATCCGCACCTTGCCCTTGCCCGACGAGGCCGAGCGCCTTGATGCGGCCCTTCGCGTACTGGTGCAGCTCGTCGGCGCCATGGTTCGCGCAGCACGCCTCCGGCGCCTCGCGCCGGTTGCAGCAGAAGAAGACGTGACGCTGGTAGTAGCTCATGACGGGGCGGAGTGGCGGACGCGCTCCGCCGGAAGGGGATCGCCAGGCGAGCGGCTGACGAACGTTGGATTATATCGGAGCGGCTGCGTTCACCGCGGCTCGCCCCAGCCGGGCCGTCCCGCGAGCGTGAACAGGAACGCGCTCGCCGCCACCGGCCAGAGCAGCAGCACGGTGTGGGTGAGGCCGTTGAAGTTGAGCAGGTGGCCGTAGGACCAGTTGAAGAGCGCGAGCGGCGCGCGCGTGAAGATGAGCTCCGGCGCGAGCAGGGTGGCGAGCAGCGACGACAGCAGCGCGATCGTGGCGATCGCCACCTGCGCCGGGCGCGGCAGCCAGATGGCGAGCATCAGGACGAGCGTGCCCGACCGCGACGCCGGTGGACACGCCGGGACGCAGCCACCGCTCGAGCACGATCGGGTGAGGAGCAGCGCCGCGGCCATCGCCTTCGTCATCACGGCCGGCGCGAGCAGCATCAGCACCGCGCCGCCGATCAGCGTCGCTCGCGCAGCAGCAGCGCGAGGAAGAGCCCGACACCCGAGCAGCTGGAACGCGCTGTGGGCGGCCTCGACGAGCGCGGTCGCGAGATCCGCGGTCATGCCCGACGTGGTTCACGCCCGGCAGCGCGGGCAGCTCGGTCGCGGGATCGAACATGGTCGCGAACAGCGGGATGCCGGGATTGACCTGCACGACGAGCCGACGACCAGGATGAGCGCCAGTCCGACGTCGCCGGACTTGCCGCCGAGGAACCAGCGATGGCGCGCGCCGGAGATCGCGGCGCGCATCCGTGCCGAGTACGCGAACATGATGCCGAACGCCCCGCCGAACGCCGCGCCGACGCTGTTGCTCAGGAGGTCGATCACGTTGGCGTCGCGCGGCGGAAGCAGCATCTGCAGGCTCTCCATCGCGAACGACAGCGCGGCGCCGGCGGCGAGGGCGGCGGCGAACCGACCCCATGGATCCAGTCGTCGCGGCACGAGGGCGACGACCAGAAAACCGAGCGGCAGGTAGGCGAGGACGTTGGCCAGCACGTCGAAGCGCGTATAGCGCGCGCTCGCCCCGGTGAACAGGAAGAAGTGCGTGCCGGGCGGCACGGCGATCCAGGGTGGAAGGGCTGCAGGCTCGCATACACGATGCGCGAGCCCGTAGATCACCGCGAGGGCGTGCGGCAGCACGACTGCGGTGCGGGCTCGGCATGATCGCGGCGACTCGACGGTCGACCTACGCGGCGCTGCGCAGGGCGCCGTCGCCATGACGGTGATGTCGGGCGTCGTGTCGACCGCGACGAAGCCGGCCTCGCGGAAGAGCGTTTCCGGGCCGTGGTAGTGCGCGGTCGGCGCCGCGTTGCCTTCGCTCCGGAACGGGAACGCATACACCGCGCGCACGCCGCGAGACGGCGAGCGAATCGAGTGCGCCGGCGAGCAGACGCGCGCGCCACGCCGCGCCGCCGCCACGGAGGTGCGATGACGAAGCACACGATGGCGGCGCGCTCCGCGAGCGGCAGATCCGGCATGCCGGCGGCGCGCACCTCCATGCCGTGCCCCAGCAATGCGGCAGCTTGTGCAGCGGCTGCGCGTTGACCCAGCCCGACGACATCGTCGCCGGCATAGGCGAGATAGCCCTCCATCTCGCCCACTTCGATCCGTGACGCCATGGCGACGCGGTTGGCGGCGACCGTCGAACGCGGCCCAGTCCATCGTGTGCGGGCACGTGATAGAAGTGGCAGTAGCACTTCGCCCACTTCGGATTGTCGGCGAATGCGGCGCCGCGCTCGTGATCGAAGAAGCGCAGGTAGTCGTCACGGCGGGCCGGGGTGAGCGGCTCGATGCGAAGGTCGTTCTCGGTCATGCGCATCATGATCGCACGGCGTGCGTGCGATCGCGGACGAGCGGCCGTTCCAGGCACGTCGACGGGAGCGCAGGCGGGCTCGCTGGGCGCGTCACCTCGGCACCAGCGCGCGCGGCGGCCGCGTCGTCAGCGGCCGGCCTTGATCTCCGTCCACAGCCGGCTGCGCAGGCGTCGCTGCGCCGTGGTGAGGTCCTTCAGCTGCTCGAGCTTCGCCTGCACTTCCTTCGGCGGGAAGATCGCCGGGTACTTGAGGAGCTCGGGCTTGATGTACTTCCGCGCGTCGAGGTTCGGATTGCCGGAGCCGATCAGGTTCGTGAGCTCGGCCGAATTGCGTTCCGTCGAGCATGAAATCGATGAACTGGAGCGCGAGGTCGGGGCGCGGTGCGCTCTTGTGGATCACCATGTTGTCGACCGCGAGCACGGCGCCTTCCTTGGGCAAGCCCTGCAGGATGTGGAACTTGCGGCCCGCGGCCTGCGCGTCGAGGTTCGCCTGGAAGATGTCGTTCGAATAGCCGTGCACGAGCCAGATGTTGCCGACGGTCAGCTCCTTGATGTACGACGAGGCGTTGAACGCGGCCCAGTACGGCTTCGCCTTCTTGATGAGGTCCGCGGCCTCGCGCCAGTGCTTCTCGTCGACGTCGTTGGCGGAGTAGCCGAGGTACTTGAGCGCCGCGGCGAAGAGCTCGTTGGCGCTGTCGAGCACCGTGACGCGTCCCTTCACCTTCTCGAGATACTTCGGATCGAAGATGACGGCCCAGGTGTCGGTCGGAAGGCCCAGCTCCTTCATCTTCTCGTCGTTGTAGCCGATGATCGTCGTCGACATCGCATACGGCACCGAGTACTGGTTGCCGGGGTCGAACGGCGTGTTGAGATAGGCCGGATCGACGTTCTTCACGTTCGGCAGCTTGCCCTTGTCGAGCGGCTGCAGCTGACCGCCGCGGATCAGCGCCTGCACCGCGTTGGATGTCGGGACGAGGACGTCGTAGCCCTTCGCGCCCGCCGCGAGCTTGGCGAGCAGCTCCTCGTTGTCGGAGTAGTACGTCTGCACCACCTCGCACTTGCAGAGCGCCTCGAAGCGCTTCACGGTCTCGGGGGCGATGTAGTTGTTCCAGTTGTAGAGGTGCAGCTGGTCGGCCGCGATGGCGGGCATGGCCGCGAGCGCGGCGAGCAGGGCGAGGATGCGGATCATGGGGATACCTCCTGTTCGGCACGGAGCAGGCTGGGCGAGATTTTGGATGCGATGACGATCAGCAGCAACGTCAGCAGCATCAGCAGCGTTGACACCGCGTTCACCTCCGGCGTGACGGCGATCTTGATCATCGAATAGATCTGCAGCGGCAGCGTGACGGTGCCCGCCCCTGCCGTGAAGAACGTGATCACGAAGTCGTCGATGGACAGCGTGAAGGCCATCAGCGCCCCGGCAACCACGCCCGGCATGATGAGCGGCAGGGTCACGTGGCGAAACGCCTGCCAGGCGGTCGCACCGCAATCGCGCGCGGCCTCCACGAGGCTTTCGTCCATCCCTGCGAGGCGGGCCCGGACCACGATCGCGACGAAGCCGATGCAGAAGGCGATGTGCGCGAGCGCAACGGACGCGAGGCCGAGCGTGAAGTTCAGCAGGACGAAGAAGATCAGCAGCGACACGCCCACGAGGATCTCGGGAATCGCGATCGGAGTCAGCACCAGCACGGGCAGCAGCCGCGTCCGGTAGCGGTACATCGCGACGCCGGCCATCGTGCCGAGCACGGTGGAAACGAGGCTTGCGACGAGCCCGATCAGGAGCGAGTTGGCCGCCGCGGTGAGCATCGCCTCGTCGGCGAAGAGCTGCCGGTACCACGTCAGCGTGAATCCCACCCACTCGGCATTCAGGCGCGAGTCGTTGAACGAGTACACCATCACGATGACGAGCGGCAGGTACAGGAACGCGTAGCCCAGCAGCGCCGCCGCCCACAGCCAGTAGCGATGCCTACGCACGCTGCGGCCCCCGCGCGGCCGCCGCTGCGCCCGATCCACGCGGCGAGCCCTGCAAGCGCCAGCGCCGCGATGGTGAGCACGATCGAGAGCACGCTGCCGAACGGCCAGTCGCGCGTCTCGAGGAATTGCTGCTTGATGACGTTGCCGATCAGGCTGTCGTCGGGTCCGCCGAGGATGTCCGGGATCGCGAAGATGCCGAGCGCCGGGAATGAACACCAGCGCGGCGCCAGCGTACACGCCCGGCAGCGAGAGCGGGAACGTGATGCGCCAGAAACGCTGCCAGCCGTTGGCGCCGAGATCCTGCGCCGCATCGAGCAGCGCCTGGTCGTGCTTCTCGAGGTTCGCGTAGAGCGGCAGCACCATGAACGGCAGGTGCACGTAGACGAGGCAGACCAGCACCGCGAAGGACGAGAAGAGCAGCGACACCGGGCTGGCGCCGACGATCGCCAGCACGCGGTTCACGGCGCGCGCGAGCGCGCGCCTGCGGACCCAGGATGATCATCCAGGCGTAGATGCGGATCAGGAAGTTGCTCCAGAACGGCAGGATGACGAGCAGCAGCAGGAGATCGCGGTGCGCGCTTCGGGCTGCGCGCGATCAGCGTGGCCAGCGGGTACGCGAGGGCGAGGCAGGCGAGGGTCGTGATCGCGGCGTACCCGACCGACTTCAGGAACACTTCGGCGTAGATCGGGCTCCGGAATGAAGCGCGCGTAGCTCTCGAGGTTCGAGGTCGAGCTTGCCCGGCTTCGTCGACGAGCGGCGCGAGGCCGCCGAACTCGCCGGGCGAGCGGAACGACGCCAGCACCATGATCAGCGCGGGCAGGGCGAAGAACACGATCAGGTACAGCGAGCGGCGGACCGCCCACCAGCCATTTGCCGGTCCGCGCCGCGCGAGTCTGCAGGCTCACCGCGGAACGACCTTCAGGCGGCGATCACGTGGCCGGCGTCCACCGGCCACGCGAGCTCGACTGCGTCACCCACCTCGAACAACTTGGTGCGGCCCGGCGCGGAGTTGGCGAGAGCGCCTCGATCTTGCGCCCGCGGGTGGTCGTCACGATGTACACGGTCACGTCGCCCATGTAGAGAAGATCGCTGACGGTGCCGTCGAAACGGTTCTGGTCCGGGGCCCCGGGGAGGCTTGCGGCCGAGCTGGATCTTCTCCGGGCGCAGCGCGATCACGCCGGTCGATCCTTTCCCGACCCCCTGCGCGCCTACCGCACGCACCCGGCCGAGGTCCGGCACGTCGATGACGAGACCGGCGCCATCGCCCTCGACGGCGTTGCCTTCGAGCAGGTTGCAGGTGCCGATGAAGTCGGCGACGAAGCGCGTGCGCGGCGCGCTGTAGATGCGCGAGGGCTCGTCCAGCTGCTCGACGTGGCCCTGGTTCATGACCGCGATGCGGTGCGACAGCGCCAGCGCTTCGGTCTGGTCGTGCGTGACGTAGATGAACGAGATGTTCACTTCCTTCTGCAGGTTGATGAGCTCGATCTGCATCTCCTCGCGCAGCTTCGCGTCGAGCGCCGCGAGCGGCTCGTCGAGCAGCAGGAGCGCGGGATGGGTCACCAGCGCGCGGGCGATGGCCACGCGCTGCTTCTGACCGCCGGAGAGCTCGTGCGGGTAGCGGCGGCCGAATCCCGGTCAGGCGCACGTCCTCCAGCGCGGCCGCGACCTTGGCGGGGATCTCCCGCGCGGGCGTGCGCGCCATCTGCAGCGGAAAGGCGACGTTGCCTTCGACCGTCATGTGCGGGAACAGCGCATAGCTCTGGAACACGGTGCGCACCGGGCGGTGCTCGGGGGGCGGTCGGCGCAGGTCCACGCCGTTCAGCACGATCGACCCGGCGTCGGGCAGGTCGAATCCGGCGATCATCCGCAGCAAGCGTCGTCTTGCCGCAGCCGGAGGGCCCGAGAAGGGTAAAGAATTCGCCGGCGTCGACGTTAAAGCTAACATCGTCGACGGCGACGAAATCCCCGAACCGGCGGGTCACGTTCCTGACTTCGAGAAGCGCCATCGGCGTATAATCCTGCGGCCCTGGTGAATTGCTGCGCCGCGATTGTAGCGGAAACGACCATGATCTCCTGGCTGCGCATTGCCTGTCGCTTACAGCGTGCAACGCACGACGCATGGGGAGCCTAGGCCACATGGCCGTGCGCCATGGCGTTGCACCGGCGCTGCAACTGTGACAAAACCGCCTGAAGCGCATTGCCACCGCGATGCTTCGGCAGCGAACCCGTAGTAGAGTCCCCCCATGCCCAGCGAGCAGCCATCTTCCCGCTTCCTCGACCAGCTGCGCAAGCAATCGGATGCCCTGCGCAAGAATCAGGAGGAGAGCCGTCCCATCGAGGACACGATGCGGGCCATGGACCGCCAGCTGTGGAGCGCGTTCCGCTGGCTGGACGAGGCGCTGCGTCATCTCGAGGTGATCCGGCCGCGCGTGCAGCACGCCTTCCAGCTCTCCGGCGTGCTGACGATCAACGCACCGCGTTACGAGCGCGGCTTCATCAACTATCGGCGGCGCGCCGTGGGGGGCCTCGATCTTCTCGAGCACGTCGAGCTCTTCTACCGGCTGACCACCGACGCGCCGATCGTGCTCAAGGTGCAGCCGGGCTCCGCAGCCGCCATCGACGAGCGCCTGCGCGCGTCGCATCTGCAGTTCCGCTACGACACCGAGCTCGACGAGCACCGTGTCGTGCGCCATGGCGTGTTCACGGTCAGCCCGGAGATCACGGCACACGTGCGCTTCGAGCCGGATTACCGCCGGCAGCGGTGCGAGGTGACGCTGCGCAACATCGATCGCTTCGAGTCGGTCATCCTCGATTTCGCGGGCAACGCGCTGGACGAGTCCGCGCTCGAGGACCTCGTCCACTTCATCCTGGGCGAGAACAACCAGTTCCTGCGCCGCGCGCCTCTTGCAGGAATGGGCGCCCGCCGCCACGACGCCGCGCTGGCCAAGGCGTCGGGCAGCTTCCCGTCCCGCACCACGGCCTGACGCGCCGCGCTAGAAAAGCTGCACGGCGAGCAGCACGACGCCGCCGTCAGCAGGAGCGCGATGATCCCGAGCAGGCGTGTTGCGCTCGCGCTGCGCGCGGCCGATCTCCCGAAAGCGGTTGTCCATGTCCACCGGCACGGTGAGCAGGCGCTGGTGGATGAGGCGCGGCAGCTCGGGCAGGTGATTGACGAGGTACGGTGCTTCGGCGAGCAGCCGACGCTGGAAGCCCGCGCCAGCCGATCTGGTCGCGCATCCAGCGCTCGAGGAACGGCTTGGCCGTCACCCAGAGGTCGAGCTCGGGATCGAGATGCCGCCCGAGACCCTCGATGTTGATCAGCGTCTTCTGGAGCAGCACGAGCTGCGGCTGGATCTCCACGTTGAACCGACGCGACGCCCGGAAGAGCTGCATCAGGAGCTTGCCGAGCGAGATGTACTTGAGCGGCTGGTCGAAGATCGGCTCGCACACCACCCGGATCTCGGCCTCGAGCTCGTCGACGCGCGTGTCGGGCGGCACCCATCCGGATTCCACGTGCGCCGTGGCGACGCGGTGGTAGTCGCGGCGGAAGAAGGCGAGGAAGTTCTGCGCGAGATAGCTCTGGTCGCGCGGGGAGAGCGTCCCGACGATGCCGAAGTCGACGCGCCACGTACTTGCCGAAATTGGCCGCGTCCACCGCCACGAAGATGTTGCCCGGGTGCATGTCGGCGTGGAAGAACGCGTCGCGGAACACCTGGGTGAAGAAGAGCTCGACGCCGGCGCGGGCGAGGCGCTTGATGTCGATGCCGGCCTCGCGCAGGCGCTCGATCTGGGCGATCGGGATGCCCGACATGCGCTCCATCACCATCACCTCGGTCGTGCAGAAGTCCCAATAGACGTCGGGCACGCGCAGCAGCGGCGAGTTGCGGAAGTTGTAGCGAAGCTGCGAGCAGTTCGCGGCCTCGCGCGACAGGTCGAGCTCGTCGCGCAGCGAGCGTTCGAACTCGGCGACGACCTCGCGCGGGCGCAGCCGCTTGCCGTCCGACCACAGCTTCTCGACCATCACTGCCGCGGTCGTGCAGCAGCGACAGGTCCTTGCCGATGACGTGTTCGATCCCGGGACGCAGCACCTTGATCGCCACCGGCGTGCCGTTGGGCAGTTCGGCGAAGTGCACCTGCGCGACGGATGCGCTCGCCACCGGCGTGCGCTCGAAATCGCGGAACACGTCGTCCACCGGCCGGCCGTAGTTGCGCTCGAGGATCGCGACCACCTGCTCCGACGGAAACGGCGGCACGCGATCCTGCAGCCGCGCGAGCTCGTCGGCGATGTCGGGCGGCATGAGGTCGCGCCGCGTCGAGAGCATCTGTCCGAACTTGACGAAGATGGGACCGAGCGCCTCGAGCGCGAGGCGCAGGCGCACGGCGCGCGGCGTGGTGAAGTCGCGGCCGAAGCGCAGGAAGCGCGCAGCGGGCCGCACGGCGCGAAAGCGCTCGTGCCCGAGGAGGAATTCATCGAGGCCGTAGCGCAGCGCGACGAACATGATGCGGGCGAGGCGGGTCGAGCGCATCGGCGGATTGTAAGGGATGCAGGAAGTGCGGCCCGCGCGCACATCCCTGGCACCGATTGCGTGCCGCGCGGAGACGACCGTTGTGCACGATCCGGCGCAGCGGTCGATGCCTGCTATTGATCGTGTAGTGGCAGCGATCGAGCGCAGGGGCGAATCCCGGCTGGCTCCGGGTCGCCGCAAGCGTGCACTCCTGCGGGTCCCGGCGCAGCGCAGGGTCGTGACCCAACACGCCCCACGCGCCGCGCCACCCGCGACGGAGCGCGCGGCTCAAAGTCGCTGCGCCGGGATTCGCCCCTGCTCCATTGGCACCTCCGTCGCTGCATCGTCGCCCGGTTCTGTGGTGCTGAACGCGATCGAGACCCCGGGCGATAGCGGAGCGCCGTCGCCATCCGCGATGGGATCGCTGCGGGGCCGGCGACGTTGGCGCAGTCGGTGGAGCGCGGGTGGCGAGCGTGCCGTCCGCTCGTGGGTTGAGCGGCGGTCCGCGAGCCGGGCACCCGTGCCACCGAGGCGCGTGCGCCACCCGGAGCCGGGCACCGCAGCGGTCACATTGCGGCAAGAACGTCTTGCGCACCCGCGCCACCGAGGCGGGTGCGCCCACCCGGAGCCGGTCAACGCAGCGATCCCATCGCGACCAAAGCAACGGTCCGCCTGACCGCGCTCATCCGCGCACCTTGCAATAGCCAAAAAAAGCCGCGCATGAGGCGCGGCTTCGCGAGCTCGGAGGAGGGCTCAGCGCATGAAAACGCAGCACGACGCATCGGACTGGCGCCGCAGCACGAAACGTGGACGCCGCTTGCGGGGCGGCTTCGGCGCCGGTTCGGTGTCGCTCGGGAGGCTGGCGTCCGCCTCGTCGAGCGCTCCGCCGGTCACGTTCGATGTATCGGTGTCGCTGTTGCTGGAAGTGGAGGGATCGGCTTCGGCGGGGCGGTTGCCGCGCCGTTCACGTTGAGCCGCCATGGATCAGGCTGCCGCTTTCGCGATCGCGGCGTGCGATGCGAACAGGCGTGCGAGGAGATCCGCGACGGCGCGGTCGGCGTCGGCGGGACCGCGCGCGGCGTGCGCCGGGACGACCAGGGTCGTGGCGCCGGCGAGATGCGCCTTGCCATACATGGGGTGCTCCGCATGGGCGGCCCAGTCGGCGGCGTCCAGGATGAGCAGCGTCAGGCGGGGTTCGATGCCGTAACGGCGTGCGAGCTTGGCGTAGCGGCGCTCCGCGGCATCGGCGCAGAAGGCGGCGGCGTCGTCCTGGCCTCGGCTCATGGCGACCGCGAAGGAAAACCACGGCAGCGCCTCGAGGGCGCTCCCCGGGCGGTCGGCCGAAGCGTCGACCCGGGTGCCGGCCCTGCGGACCGGCATCGGTTGTACTGCGTTCATCGTTCTCTCCAGTGTCCTGCGTGAGGGCCGCACGGCAACGACGCCGGCAGCCGCGGTATGGACGGCAGTTTGCCGTCGCGCGGCTTGCGGATCGCTTACGGATGCGGTTCGGGGGCGCCTGTCGAGGGGGCAGGCAACCGGCTGGTGGGCGCCGGAGAGAAGGCGATGGCCGACCCCCGCGAGGAGGTCCGCCGGCGATGGAGCTAAGCCGGCCTGGCGTCGAGGCGCGTCGCGAGGGCCTGGAGGCGCTGCTCGAGGGCGTCAACCCGCTGGGCGAGCACGCTTGCCTGCTCGCCGAAGACGCGGGCTTCCTCGCCGCTCGCGAGGAGGTCCGTCTGCTCGTGGAAATAGGCCGCGACGCTCTCTGCCAGCCGACCGGCAGCGTGCTCGGGCATGGCCAGGGCCTGCCTGCCGGCACCGGCCAGGCGCTGGCCGACCATCGGGCCGAGCCAGCGGCTGAAGAACTGCTCGATCCAGAACGGCGTGGTCTGGGCGAGCTCGCGCAGCGTGGCGGCGAGCGCGGGATCGCCTTCCGCGGCCACGACGGCGTCCCAGCGGGCGGGGTCGGCCAGGAGTCCCGGGACCGACCACGGCTGGATCACCAGGCGCAGGTCCGGCGGGGCGTCCGCCAGGGCATGCGCCGCGAGCAGTCCGGTGTCGTCGATCCGGAGCGCCACCACCACCGGGCCGGAGACGACCACGAAGGTCCGCCCGGCGTGCGCCGCAAGCCGCTGCCGCGCCCAGCTCTCGCGCTCCAGCATGCTGTTGGCCAGGCTGGCCGCCGGATCCACGGCGGCCTTAGTGGGCGAGGGCCGCTTCGTTCTGCTGGATGCCCGCGAGCAGCCAGCCCGAGGATCCGTCGACCGGCTTCGTCAGGTTCCAGGTCTCGTCGAAGGGCTTGGCGACGTCGCTGCCGTCCTCGCGCAGGAGGCCGGTGAAGCGCACGCTCGCCCAGTGCTGCGCGCCTTCGGTCACGACCTCGAGCAGCTCGGCGTCGAGTCGAACGACGGCGGTGGGCTCGTGCGCGCTGCGGCCGGCGAGGTCGCGCTGGATCTCTTCGAACATCTGCGGGGTCGTGACGGTCGACAGCGTGCGCCGGTCCGCCGCATCCCATGCGGCCTGCAGCGCGTTGAACTGGCGCCGCGCCTCGCGCAGGAAACCGTCGCGATCGAAGCCCGCCGGAATGCGGCGATCGGTAGCTCGCACCGAGCACCGGCTCGACGCGATCGGGCCCGCCCCACGCGCTGTCGGTGCGGGAATTGCCCGACAGCATCGGCTCGGCGCGCCGCGCGCCTGCACCAGCGCCGGCATATTGCACCGGACTCGCTGCGCGGCGCATGAACAATGCGCGCACGACGAAGATCACGCCCACCGCAAGCAGCCCGAGCAGGAGCAGGCTCGCGAAGCCTTCCGACAGGCCGAAGTGCGAAAGCAGCGCCGCGAGGCCGAGGCCAGCGGCGATGCCGGCAATCGGGCCCATCCAGCGCGACAGTCCGCTGCGCGCGGGTGCCGCGGCCGGAGCCATCGGCGCCGCGGCCCGCGGCGCGCTGGCCGAAGGCTGCGCCGGCATCACGGGTTGCGCCGCGGGACCCGACGCCTGCGGGGCCGCGGGCGGTGCGATGCTCTGGCGCTGCGCGCCGAAGCTGCGGCCACCGCCGAGCCGGCGGGCATCCACGCTGTCGACCACCGTCGTCAGGGCTACGACTACTGCAAGGGCAGCCATCCATCCTTTGCTTCGCACGCGAACCTCCTGGTCAGAACACGCGGCCGACGTGCAGTGCAACCACACCGGCAGCAAGATTGGACACTTCGACCCTGCCAAACCCTGCTTGTTCCATCATGCCCTTCAGGGTTTGCTGGTCGGGATGCATGCGGATCGATTCCGCGAGATAGCGATAGCTCGCTGCGTCGCCTGCGACGAGTTGTCCGAGGCGCGGCAGCACGTTGAAGCTGTACCAGTCGTACGCGGGTCGCAGCGGCCGCCACACGCGGCTGAACTCGAGCACCGCCGCGATGCCGCCCGGCCGCAGCACGCGCGCCATCTCGGCGAGCGCCTGCTCCTTGTGGGTGACGTTGCGAAGTCCGAACGCGATGCTGACGCAATCGAAGCTGCGATCCGGGAACGGCAGCTTCTCGGCATCGCATTGCGCGGCGGGCACCGCGAGGCCGCGGTCGAGCAGCTTGTCGCGTCCCGCGGCGAGCATCGCGTGGTTGATGTCGGTGAGGAGGACCGTGCCGGCGGGACCCACGCGCTCCGCGAAGAGGCGCGCGAGATCGCCGGTGCCGCCGGCGAGGTCGAGCACGCGCATGCCCGGGCGCACGCCGGTCGCCTCGACGGCGAAGCGCTTCCACCAGCGGTGCAGGCCGGCCGACATGAGATCGTTCATGAGGTCGTACTTGCCCGCGACGGAATCGAATACGCCCTGCACGCGCCGCCGCTTCTCCTCGGTGGGGACTTCCTCGTAACCGAAATGGGTCGAGTCGCTCATGGGTGCACTCAGGGCTCGCGCTTCGCACCGGCGGCGGCGAGGCGCTGCAGGTAACGCTGCCAGAGCTCGTCCTGGCGCGCGCCGAGGTCGTAGAGGTAATCCCAGGCGTAGATGCCCGAGTTGTGACCGTCGGAGAACGTGGGGCGGATCGCGTAGTGACCGACGGGCTCGACTTCGGTGACCGCGACGTCGCGCTTGCCGGTCTGCAGCGTCTCCTGCCCGGGGCCGTGGCCGCGCACTTCCGCCGACGGCGAGTGCACGCGCAGGAACTCGTACGGCAGGCGGAACGTGCGGCCGTCGTCGAATGCGACCTCGAGCACGCGCGACTGCTGGTGCAGCGTGATGCCGGTGGGGTGCGGGACTTTCGGTTCGGCAGGCATGGATTCGCTGCGCACCGGGGTTCGGTGCGGAGCGAAAGGTTAGCACAGCGCCTGCTGCGGCGTGCCGCCCTAGATCGTAGGCGGCGCGGAGGCTTCCGGCATGACTTCGAGGTTGCCGATGCCCGAGAACACGTTGCGGTTCTTCGATTCCTTGCCGTGCAGCTTGATCTCGAGCCGCAGGTCGTTGAGGGAGTCGGCGTTGCGCAGCGCGTCCTCGTAGCTGATGAGCCCGGCCTCGTAGAGGTCGAACAGCGACTGGTCGAACGTCTGCATGCCGAGCTCGCGCGACTTCTTCATGATGTCCTTGATGCCGAACACGTCGCCCTTGAACACGAGGTCCGACACGAGCGGCGAGTTCAGCATGATCTCGACCGCGGGCACGCGGCCGCGACCGTCGCGCCGCGGGATCAGCCGCTGGGCGACGAAGGCGCGGATGTTGAGCGACAGGTCCATGAGCAGCTGCGTGCGGCGCTCCTCCGGGAAGAAGTTGATGACCCGGTCGAGCGCCTGGTTCGTGCTGTTCGCGTGCAGCGTGGCGAGGCAGAGGTGTCCCGTCTCCGCGAACGAGATCGCGTAGTCCATCGTCTCGCGGTCGCGGATCTCGCCGATCAGGATCACGTCCGGGGCCTGGCGCAGGGTGTTCTTGAGGGCGATCTGCCAGCCGTCGGTGTCCACGCCCACCTCGCGCTGCGTGATGATGCAGTTGCGGTGGTCGTGCACGAACTCGATCGGGTCCTCGATCGTGATGATGTGGCCGTAGCTGTTCTGGTTGCGGTAGCCGAGGAGCGAGGCCATCGACGTCGACTTGCCGCAGCCGGTCGCGCCGATGAACAGCATGATGCCGCGCTTGGACATGATCACGTCGCGCAGCACCGGCGGCAGGCCGAGCTCCTCGAACTTCGGGATGTCGGTGGTGATCGTGCGCAGCACCATGCCGACGCGGCTCTGCTGCACGAAGGCATTGACCCGGAAGCGGCCCACACCCGGCGGCGCGATCGCGAAGTTGCACTCCTTGGTCGCCTCGAACTCGGACGCCTGCTTGTCGTTCATCACGCTGCGCACGAGCTCGATCGTGTGCTGCGGCGTGAGCGCGGTCTTCGACACCGGCGAGATCTTGCCGTCGATCTTGAGCGCGGGCGGGAAGCCCGCGGTGATGAAGAGGTCGGAGCCGTTCTGCTTCACCAGGAGCTCGAGAAGCTCGTGGACGAACTTGGTGGCGCGTTCGCGTTCCATGGGGTTCCGTTGGTAATTCGAGGCGCTGGCTCGCGCCGTTCAACGCGCGAGGCACCGCCTCGTGTCGGGTAATCAACCCATAAATAAATCTTTGTTCACGGCGCGCGTGCGCGCTTCCGCCATGTTGATCGCGTTGCGCTTCACGAGCTCCTGCAGGCACTGGTCGAGCGTCTGCATGCCCATCGCCTGATTGGTCTGGATCGAGGAGTACATCTGCGCGACCTTGTTCTCGCGAATCAGGTTACGGATCGCCGGATTGCCGATCATGATCTCGTGCGCGGCGACGCGCCCCTGACCGTCCTTGGTCTTCAGCAGCGTCTGGGAAACCACGGCGACCAGCGACTCCGACAGCATCGCGCGGACCATGTCCTTCTCCGCGGCGGGGAAGACGTCGATGATGCGGTCCACCGTCTTGGCGGCCGAGCTCGTGTGCAGGGTGCCGAACACCAGGTGCCCCGTTTCCGCGGCCGTGAGCGCGAGCCGGATGGTCTCGAGGTCGCGCATTTCGCCGACCAGGATGTAATCGGGATCCTCGCGTAGCGCGCTGCGCAGCGCGTTGGCGAACGACAGTGTGTGCGGCCCGACCTCGCGCTGGTTGATGAGGCACTTCTTCGATTCGTGCACGAATTCGATCGGATCCTCGATCGTGAGCACGTGCCCGTACTCGTTCTCGTTGACGTGGTTCACCATCGCGGCGAGGGTGGTCGACTTGCCCGACCCGGTCGGCCCGGTCACGAGGATCAGGCCGCGCGGGCGCGTGGTCAGCTCGGCGAACACCCGCGGCGCCTTGAGGTCCTCGAGCGAGAGCACCTTCGAGGGAATCGTCCGGAACGCCGCCGCGGCGCCGCGCTCCTGCCGGAAGGCGTTCACGCGGAAGCGCGCGAGGTTCGGCACCGCAAACGAGAAGTCGCACTCGAGGTTCTCCTCGTAGTGCTTGCGCTGCTGGTCGCTCATGATGTCGTACACCATGGCGTGGACGTCCTCGTGCTCCATCGGCGGCAGGTTGATCCGGCGGATGTCCCCGTGCACGCGGATCATGGGCGGCAGCCCCGCGGACAGGTGCAGGTCGGAGGCCTTGTTCTTGACGGAGAAGGCGAGGAGCTCGGTGATGTCCATTTATACTTTCGGCGGTCCGGTCGGACATCGCACAGAGGCAAGGCACATGCCAGAGGGCCGCCGCTGCGCTGACCATGCCGTTGTCATTGGATTATGAGCCTGCGCGAGAACGGGTGGCAAGGCGTGGTGGCCCGGGTGGCCCGGGCGGCGGTCGCCGCCGGACGCGATCCTGCAACAGTCGGGATCCTCGCGGTCAGCAAGACCTTCCCGTCGGACGCCATTCGTGCCGTCCACGCCGCCGGAGCCAGGGCCTTCGGCGAGAACTACGTCCAGGAAGCCCTCGCCAAGATGGACGCGCTGGGCGACCTCGCCGACCTCGCGTGGCACCTCATCGGTCCCCTGCAGAGCAACAAGACGCGCGTGGTGGCCGAGCGCTTCGCCTGGGTGCATACCGTGGACCGGCTGAAGATCGCCGAGCGCCTCGCCGCGGCGCGGCCTGCGGGGCGGGCACCGCTGCAGCTCTGCATCCAGGTGAACATCAGCGGCGAAGCGACCAAGAGCGGCATCGACGCGAAGGAAGCGCTGGCGCTGGCACGCGACGTCGCCGCGCTGCCGCAGGTGCGCCTGCGCGGCTTCATGGGCATCGCCGAGCCCACACCCGACGACGCGCGACAGCGCGCGCAGTTCCGCACGCTGCGGCAGTGTCTCGAGCGTGCCCGCGCCGAGGGCCTCGACGTCGACACGCTGTCGATGGGGATGTCGGCCGATCTCGAGGCGGCCATCGCCGAAGGCGCGACGCTGGTGCGCGTGGGGAGCGCCATCTTCGGCGAGCGTCCCTCGCCATGAATCGCCGGCGCGTGCCACACTCGCGCCCACCGAACTGCACGGAACATCCATGGCAATCACCTTCATCGGCGGCGGCAACATGGCGCAGGCGCTGATCGGCGGCCTCACCGCCCGCGATGCGCGCACCGCCATCGGCGTCGTCGATCCGGCACCCGCCCAGCAGGCCGCGCTCCGCGCCCGGCTGCCGCGGGTGGACGTGGCTGCGGCCGCCGCTGAATCGGCCACCCTCGCGCGGTCGCGCCTCCTCGTGCTCGCCGTCAAGCCGCAGCAGATGCGTGACGCGGTACGGCCGCTGGTGCCGTTTCTCGGCTCACGGCCCGTCGTGCTGTCGATCGCGGCAGGCATCCGGCTGACCGACCTGCAGCGCTGGCTGGGCGGCTACGACCAGCTCGTGCGCGCCATGCCCAACACGCCCGCGCTGATCGGCAAGGGCATCGCGGGCATGTACGCGGCCCCATCGGTGGATGCCGCCGGGCCGCGAGCTCGCGGCGAGCGTGCTCGCGGCCGGCGGCGAGGTCGTGTGGGTGGGCGAGGAGGCGAAGCTCGACGCGATCACCGGCATCTCGAGCAGCGGTGCCGCCTACGTGTTCTATTTCATGGAGGCGCTCGAGCGCTCGGCACGCGAGCTCGGCTTCGCGGACAAGGAGGCGCGCGCCCTCGCCTACGCCACGTTCGCAGGCGCGATCGCCCTCGCCCAATCGAGCGAGCGCACGCCGGCCGAATTGCGTGCGAACGTGACCTCGAAGGGCGGCACCACCGAGCGGGCCCTGGCGAGCCTCGAAGAGGATGGCGTCGGGGACGCGATCGTCAAGGCCGTGATGGCGGCGACGGCGCGCGCGAACGAACTCGGCGATCTGTTCGGCAAGGAGGCGTGAGCGTGGATCAGGCGCTGCGCTTCCTGATCGATACGGCCTTCGGCCTCCTGATGTACAGCTTCCTCCTGCGGTTCCTGATGCAGGCACTTCGGGCACCCTTCCGCAATCCGCTGGGGCCGGCAGTGATGGCGCTCACCGACTGGGCGGTGAAGCCCGTGCGTCGCGTGGTGCCCGGGGTGCGCGGCGTCGACTGGGCGACGCTTCTCCTCGCGTGGCTCACGCAATGGTTGTGGCTGCTCGTGCTCGCGCTGGTCGCGGCGGGCGCGCTCTCGGGACCGGCGGTGGCGATGTTCGCGCTGCTCGCGATCGTGGAGCTCGTGAAGGCGGTGATCTGGATCCTGATCATCGCGGTGTTCGCCCAGGCGATCCTGTCGTGGGTCGCGCCCGATGGACCGCTGGCGGGACTCCTCAACGCGCTTACGTTCCGGTTCCTGTCGCCGCTGCGCCGCATGGTGCCTCCCATCGGCGGCACGCTCGACCTGTCGGCGCTGATCTTCATCGTGATCGCCCAGCTCGTGCTCATGCTGCCAGTGCGATGGCTGGAAGGCGCGGTGGTACAGGCCTTCCGCGGCGGCGCGCTGTAATGTCCGACGCGGCGTGGTGCCGCGTCGAGCGCTCGGGTCCCTCCCTCGCGCTGATCCTCAGCGTGCATGCCCAGCCGGGCGCGCGGCGCAGCGAGGTCGCAGGTGTGCATGGCGACTCGCTCAAGATTCGCCTCGCCGCGCCTGCGGTCGAAGGCAAGGCCAACGACGCGCTGCTGCGCTTCCTTGCCGACGCATTCGGCGTGCCGCTGCGGCAAGTCGCGCTGCTGCGCGGCGAGACCGCCCGCCGCAAGCTCGTGCGCATCGACGACCCCGTGCACCGGCCCGATCGCGACTGGGGGCGCGGCCCGTCGCCGTAGCGACCGCTCAGGCGCTCGCCGCGAGCGTGTTGGCGAGCCGCACGAAATCCGAGCACGGCCAGCGTCTCGCCGCGCGCACCGGGATCGATGCCCGCGGCCGCGATCCTGCCTTCGTCACAGATCGGCCGCAGCGCATTGCGCAGCGTCTTGCGGCGCTGGCCGAAGCTCGCGGCAACGACGCGCTCGAACAGATCCCGATCGGTGATGCCGGGAGCAGCGCTGCGCAACGGCACGAGACGCGCTACCGCCGAGTCGACTTTCGGCGCCGGCCGGAATGCGCCGGGTGGCACGACGAAGAGCCGCGTGATCGCGAAGCGCACCTGCAGCATCACCGTCAGCCGGCCGTAGTCCGCCGTGCCGGGGCGTGCGGCCATGCGCGCGACGACTTCCTTCTGCAGCATCACGTGCACGTCGCGCAGGAGGTCGCTGTACCCGGCGAGCTGGAACAGCAGCGGCGAGCTGATGTTGTAGGGAAGGTTGCCGACGATGCGCAGGTCGCGGCCGAGGGCGCTGAAATCGAACTCGAGCGCGTCACCCACCACCAGCGTCAGCTGCTCGCGCGGGAACTCCTCCTCGAGCCGCGCGGCGAGATCGCGATCGATCTCGAGCGCGGTGACGTGCCCGGCGCGCTCGATGAGCGAGCGCGTGAGTGCCGCCAGACCGGGACCGATCTCGACGATGGTCTCGCCATGCCGGGGCGACACCGCATCGACGATGCGCGCGATGTAATGCGGATCGACCAGGAAGTTCTGGCCGAAGCGCTTGCGGGGCTGGTGCGCTGCGGGCACGCTGCCGCGACGGCCGCTTCAGGCGGCGCGCGCACCGCCCGACGTGAGCTCGATGGCGAGCGCGAGCGCAGCTTCGAGGCTGCCGGGATCGGCGGTGCGCGCCTTCTGGGCATCGGCGGCCAGATCGAGCGCGGTGCCGTGGTCCACCGATGTGCGGATGAACGGCAGCCCCAGCGTCACGTTGACCCCGCCCCCGAAGCTTGCCGCCTTGAGCGTCGGCAGGCCCTGGTCGTGGAACATGGCGATGATCGCGTCGTAGCCGCGGGCGTGCGCGGGGACGAAGATCGTGTCGGCAGGCACGGGCCCGTCGACGTCGATGCCGCGCGCGCGTGCAGCGGCAATCGCCGGCGCGATCACGTCGATCTCCTCGCGCCCCATGTGGCCGCCTTCGCCGGCGTGGGGATTGAGTCCGCACACCGCGAGCCGCGGATGCGCGATGCCGAAGCGCGCAGCGAGATCGTGCGCGACGATGGCGATGGTTTCCTCCACGGCCGCGTCCGTGATCGCGGTCGGCACGTCCCTGAGCGGCAGGTGCGTCGTGACCAGCGCGACGCGCAGCGGGTGCGCGGCCTCGCCGCCGACCAGCAGCATCACCACGCGTGGCGTGTGCGTGCGCTCGGCGAGGAACTCGGTGTGGCCCGAGAAGGGAATGCCCGCGTCGAGCAGCACGCTCTTCTGCACCGGGGCGGTCACCATCGCCGAGAATGCGCCGGCCGCGCACGCGTCGCAGGCGCGGCTCAGCATGAGCAGCACGCTGTGCGCGTTGGTCGGGTCGGGATGGCCGGGCCGCACCGGCGCGGCGACCGGCTGGTGCCACACCTCGATTGCGCCGGGCGGGGCGTGGAGCGCGGCGGGATCGTGATCGACGTAGACCGGATGCAGGCCGATGCGCGCCGCGCGTTCCTCGAGCAGCGGGCGATCGCCGATTACCACGATGCGCGCGGCGCGCGATGCGGCGTCATGGCGGGCGGCGATCATCGCGCAAAGTTCCGGACCGATGCCGGCCGGCTCGCCGGCGGTCAACGCGATGGTGGGATACGCGCTCATGAGCGGATGGTGACCTCGCAGGCGTCGCTGTCGCCGAACCGCTCGACCTTCACGTCTTCCGTCACGGAGATCCGTGCGTGCGCGCCGTCCATCGCGACCGCCGCCTGCGCGAAGCCATCGAGCGCCTGCGTCGGCCGGCCGAACAGCCAGAGCTGCGCGAGCGGGCGCGCCGTGTCGATGTCGCCGGTGTGCTGCACCGCGGGTCCCAGCGGCAGCACGTAGCCTTCACGCCCGAAGACCGGGAACTGATCGAGCGTCGCGCGGTAGCGCATCACGCGATTGCCGGGCACGCGCTGGCGCGAGTTGAGATCGAACCAGCCGCCCGGCGGCAGCGCGATCTCGGCCTCGCCATCGGGCTGCACGATCGGCGCGACGAGGAGCGCATCGCCGCACATGAACTGGGTTTCGCAGCGCCGCGCGAGGGTGCTGCCCGGAAAGGCGAGCGGCATCGCGCGCATGACCGGCATGCCGGTGCGCGAGGCCTGCTGCAGGACTCGCTCGAGGTACGGCAGCAGGCGGTACCTGAAACGCGATCCACTTGCGCGCGATCGCCTCGGCTTGCTCGCCGCCGGCCCACGGCTCGCGCTCCGCCGGCCCGCGCACCACGCAATGCGAGGCGAACAGCGCGGCCTGCAGCCAGCGCATGCCGAGCTCGGCATCGTGGGGTCCCGCACCATACGTGCCCGGTGCCGCGAAGGCGTGCAGCGGCATGCCGCTCATGCCGAGCGACAGCGCACCGCGGATCGTCGCGGCGAGCCCCTCCCAGTCGTTCTGCGCGGCGCGGCCCGCGGGCACGGCGGCACGCTGACCCGCGCTCCAGCCGGCACGCGCCACGACGAGGGGCGGTCCGTCCTGCGGCGCGCGAAAGCGGGCGGCGGCATCGTGCACGCAACGGTTGAACAGCACGGGATAGACGTTGTGCAGGCGCGCGCCGCGCTCGCCGCCGTGCGCGAACGCATCTTCCGGAACGTGCTCGCCGCCCTCGGTCTGGACGGCATCGACACCCACCGCGAAGAGATCTGCATGGGCATCGCGCCACCAGCTCGCCGCCGCGGGGTTGGCGAAATCCACGAGGCCGCAGTCGGGCGGCTGCGCCAGCGCCGACTTGCCGGCCGCCGACGCGTTGCCGAACCATGCGCCGCTCAGCACGTACGGCCCGCCGTGCGCGGCACGCAGCAGGTAGCCGCGACTCGCGAGCGCCTCGAAGAGCGGCGAATGCACCGACACGTAGGGCGACTCGCTGACCGCGACGCGAACATCGTGGCGCTTGATGTCGCGCAGTGCTGCGGCGGGCTCGCCGTATCGCGTGGGGTCCCAGTCGAAATCGAAACCGCGTTCGGTGGTCCACGTCGCAGCCGCATCGAGCGCGATCACGTCGCACGGGATCTTGCGCCGGCGCAGCTGGGCGATGGCCCGCGCCGCATCCTCGGGTGTCGCGTAGGCGCTGCGCGCGAGCTGCAGCCCCAGGCTCCACAGCGGCACGTCCGGCGCGTGGCCGGTGACCTCGGCGTGGCGCTCGAGGATCGTCGCGGGCGTGTCGGCGGCGTACAGAAAGAGGTCCAGCGCCTCGTCGTCGACGACGAAGCCGTACGTGCGATGCGACCAGTCCGGATGCCCGACGCCGTGGATCACCGCGCCGGGCGTGTGCACGAACGCGCCCCACGCCCCCTTGCCACGCCCCGGGCTCCAGGCGAACGGCGTCTCGTGGTGCGCGAGGCCGGCGTTGACGCCCTGCGCGTCCTGCACCCACGAATGCAGCAGCTGTCCGCGACGATCGAGCGGCCCGTATTTCTCGCCGAGACCATAGACCGGCTCGCCTGCCGCGAGCGCGAAGGCCGCCATCCACTGGCCACCCTGGCGCACGCGACCGAACGCCGGCAGGCGCGTCGTGCCGTCCGGCAGCTCGTCCTCGATGGAGCCGACGAGCGCGACGCCTTCGCGCACGAGCCGGAAGGCGAGCGGCGCGCCGCGCAGCTCGAGCGTGGCGTCGCCGCTGCCGAAGCGATAGACGCCGGCTTCCTGCGCGAACGTGCAGGGCTTTGCGCGCCCCGCGATGAGCCCGTGGTCGGGCCGCGTCTTCGGTCCGATGCGCAGCCGAAATACGCCGGGGCCGAACGACGACACCTCGAGGATGTCGCCGGTGGACGTTGCGAACGATGCGCCGGCGGACGTCGAGCCGATGCAATGCGGCGCCTCGAGGCGCAGGTACGAGGTGGCGTCGAAAGGCATCGGCCGGCTCGCGCGTCAGCCGGCGAAGTACGGTTCCGGAAGTCCCGGCACGTCGACGTTCATCGCGAACAATCCGCCCGAGGCGGGAAAGCGCTGCAGCTCGTCGTCGGACAGCCGCTGGCGCGCCGTGGTGACGTACAGCGTGCGCAGGTCGGCGCCACCGAACGCACACATCGAGGGACAGCTCGCCGGCAGTGCGTAGCGCGCGAGGAGCTCGCCACGCGGCGAGAACCGCACGACGGCTCCGCCGTGATAGAGCGCGACCCAGTAGCAGCCGTCGCTGTCGACGGCCGCACCATCGGGCCGATCGCCGGGCGCGGTGAAGCGCGCGAACACGCGGCCGTTGCCGATGTCGCCCGTGCGCGGATCGAAGTCGAACGCGCGCACCGTCTGCGCGGGCGTATCGGCGTGATACATCGTGCGTCCGTCGGGACTCCATGCGAGGCCGTTGGAGATGGTCAGCTCGCCCACCATGGGCGTGAGCGTGCCGTCCTGCTCGAGGCGCATCAGCGCGGCCGTCGCGCCGTCGCGCCGCTCGTTCATGTACCCGGGCCAGAAGCGCCCCTGCGGATCGCAGCGGCCGTCGTTGAAGCGATGCGTCGCCGTGTCGTAGGGCGCGTCGGCGATCCTGCGCAGGGGTTGCCCGGCGCGGTCGAGGCGCCACACGCCGCTGCGCATCGCCGCGATGAAGCCGCCGCTGCGGCACAGCGCGAAGCAGCCGATCGATTCCGGCAGCTTCATCTTCACGTTGTCCCCACTCCGCGGATCGAACCGATTGAGTGAGGGCTCGTTGATGTCGATCCAGTAGAGCACCCGCTCGACGAGCGACCATACCGGACCTTCGCCGAGGCTCGCGCGGGCGTCGAGCACGCACGTGAAAGCGGAGGTGGATGGAGACGAATCGTTCATGCGGCTGCCCGGACGGATATCTCCATCGTACAAGAAAAGGATTCGCCGGCACCCAGCACGCGCGTGCCGGTGTCGCGCTCGCCGCGCTCGGCGCGATTGAAGGCGTCGGTCATCTGCGTCACCGGCTCGATGGCAAGGAACGTGCCGTGCGGCGGAACGTAGACGACGAAATAGGGACATGCGGTGTCGCCGCGCAGCGTCGTCACGCGCGCTGCTGCCGGATGACGGAGCTCGGCCGCGCCCTGCCAGCCGGTGTAGACGTTGTCGAGGAAGAGATTGGCGATGCCGCGCGGCGGATCGAACAGGAACTTGCCGGCGACGGCGGCGTGACGCACGGGCAGGATCGTGTCGTCGGTCTCCCACACGCCTTTCGCACCGAAGCCGAGCGTTGTGTCGGGCGAGCCGGGGAAGAACGGATGCCAGCCGAGGCCGAACGGGAACGGTCCATCGCCGCGGTTCGTGAGCGTGAGGCGCATGCGCAGCACCGCGTTCGTGTCGTCGCCACCGAGCTGCAACCACTGCGTCGCGCGGAACGGCCATGGCCATGCGCGTGCATTGGCATCCCCCGTGCCGCTCCTGCGCGGTTCGTGTTCAGAGGCCAGCAACGCGCTCGTCTCGTCGTGATCGAGCACGTCCCACGGCCGCTGCCAGCCGACGCCATGGATCGCGTGCGGGTGATCGCCGAAGTTGCGGTCGAGCTGGTGCATCGTGCCGCGGAACGCGAGGCGCCCGCGCTCGATGCGATTCGAGTACGGCACGAGCGGATAGCACGCGTGGCGGCGCACGTCCCCGTCGGCGATCGCGTCGGACGGCGTGGCGCGCAGCACCGGTGCGCCCCGCCAGTCGAAGCGCGCGATCGCGCCGCCCGTCGTCGGCGCGAGATCCACGACGGCATCGTCGTGGCGCAGGGTGAGGAGGGAAGGCATGGTCGACGATCGCGGCCAACTGCGGCGCAGGAGATGCGCTCGATTCTACGCGACGGCCCTCGCGCTCGCGCCGGCACGGTCGTTGCAATCGCGCGCCGCAGCGTGACCTATAATGCGGCTCGACCAGGGAGGCGCCGGCTTCCCTTTTTTGTTGCCCGCGATCACGCTGCCATGTCACGCGCCTTTTCCGCCAGCGACTTCCGCGAAGGGTTCGTGGAGATGCTGCCCGCGTGCATCGGCCTCATCCCGTTCGGTCTCGTGACGGGTATCGGCGCTGCGGCGGCCGGTGCAGACTTCTGGGCCGCGCTCGGGATGAGCGCGATCATCTTTTCCGGTGCGGCGCAGGTGCTCGCGGCGCAGCTCTTCGCGAGCGGTGCGCCGGTCGGCGTCATCATCCTGACGTGTTTCGTGGCCGGCCTGCGCTTCCTGCTCTACAGCGCTGCCATGGCGCCGTACCTGCGGCCGTTGCCCGCGCGGTGGCAGCAGGGGCTCGCGTTCCTGCTCACCGACCAGGCCTTCGCCGCGTCGATCCGCCGCTTCGACGCGAGCGCCGATCCGCACGCGGGCGCATCGCATTTCCTCGGCGGCGGGTCCGCGCTGTGGATCGGCTGGCAGGTGACCAACATCATCGGGTTCTTCGCCGGCGCGTCGATCCCGGCGTCGTGGTCGCTCGATTTCGCGGTGCCGCTGTGCTTCCTCGCGCTGGTTGCGCCCGCTTTGCGCAGCTCCGCGCACGTCGCCGCCGCCGTCACCGCGGGCGTGAGCGTGCTGCTGCTCGGCGGGCTGCCCATGAAGCTCAACTTGATCGCGGCCGGGCTCCTCGGCATCGCCGCGGGCGTGGCCACCGAGTTCGGCCACGCGCGGGCGAAGCGCGCATGAGGGCGCCGGGCCGCCCCCAGCCCGAATGCCGGAGCGCGCAGCGCGGGGCACTCCAGTGAGCCCGATGCTGAAGATCTGGGTGGTGATCGTCGTCGTCGGCGGGCTCAACTACCTTTCGCGCCTGTCGTTCATTGCGCTCTTCTCGCGGCGGAGCATGCCCACCGGCGTGGCGCGGGCGCTCAAGTACGTGCCTGCTGCGATGCTCACCGCGCTGATCGTCCCGATGATCCTGGCGGCACCTGCGGGCGTGCTGCCGGTCCATCTCAACGCGCGCGTGTGGGCCGCGCTCGTGGCGGGGGTGGTGGCGTTCCGCACTCGCAGCACGCTCGCGACGCTCGTCACGGGCATGGCGACGCTGTGGATTCTCGAGGCCACGGTCCTGCCCGCGGCCTGACCGGGGCGCTGCCATCGGCTAACATTGCAGTTCTCCCCCGGAGATCCCATGCGCTTCGAAGGCACCGACACGTACGTCGCCACCCCGGACCTGATGCTCGCGGTCAACGCGGCGATCGCGCTCGAGCGTCCGCTGCTCGTCAAGGGCGAGCCGGGGACCGGCAAGACGATGCTCGCCGAGGAAGTCGCGCGCTCGCTGCAGCGACCCCTCTACCAGTGGCACGTCAAGTCCACGACCAAGGCGCAGCAGGGCCTGTACGAGTACGACGCCGTGTCGCGGCTGCGCGATTCGCAGCTCGGCGATGGCCGCGTGGCCGACATCGCGAACTACATCAAGCGCGGCGTGCTGTGGGAGGCGTTCGAGGCGGAGACCCCGGCCGTCGTGCTGATCGACGAGGTGGACAAGGCCGACATCGAGTTTCCGAACGACCTCCTGCGCGAGCTCGACCGCATGGAGTTCTACGTCTACGAGACGCAGCAGACCATCCGGGCGCGGCATCGGCCCCTCGTCGTCATCACCAGCAACAACGAGAAGGAGCTGCCCGACGCCTTCCTGCGCCGCTGCTTCTTCCATTACATCCGCTTCCCCGATCGCGAGACCATGACGCGCATCGTCGACGTGCACTTCCCGGGGCTCAAGAAGGCTCTGCTGCAGGAGGCGCTGGAGGTGTTCTTCAACCTGCGCGACGTGCCGGGACTGAAGAAGCGGCCGTCGACGTCCGAGCTCCTCGACTGGCTCAAGCTGCTGCTCGCCGAGGACATCCCGCCGGAGGCGCTGCACAGCACCGACCGCAAGGTGCTGATCCCGCCGCTGCACGGGGCGCTGCTCAAGAACGAGCAGGACGTGCATCTCTTCGAGCGCGTCGCCTTCATGGCCCGCGCCGGCAGGAGCTGACGGGCCCGCCGTGGCCTTCGTCGATCCCGTCGTGCTCGCCGGCCGGCGCGTGACGCTGGAGCCGCTCGCGCACGGGCACGAAGCGGCACTGCGTGCGGCCGCGTCCGACGGCGCGCTGTGGAACCTCTGGTACACCTCCGTGCCTTCGCCCGAGCGGGTCGGCGCGTACATCGAGACCGCACTCGACATGCGCGATCGCCTCGGCGCGATGCCGTTCGTGGTGCGCGACAACGCCGAGGACGCGATCGTCGGCACCACGCGCTATTTCAACGTCGAGGCGACGCACCGGCGCCTGGAGATCGGCCACACGTGGTACGCGAAGCGCGTGCAGCGCACCGCCGTCAACACGGAGTGCAAGCTGCTGCTGCTGGGTCACGCCTTCGAGCAGCTCGGCTGCATCGCCGTCGAGTTCCGCACCAGCGCGTTCAACTTCGCCTCGCGCGAGGCGATCGCACGCCTCGGCGCGAAACAGGACGGCATCCTGCGCAATCACATGCTGCTGCCCGATGGCACGCGGCGCGACACCGTGGTGTTCAGCATCCTCGACAACGAGTGGCCGGCGGTGCGCAGGCACCTCGCCTGGCGCCTCGAGCGCCACGGCGGCGCCGGGGTCGGCCGCGAATAGAGGCGGCCATGCTGGTCGACTTCTTCCTGCATCTCAAGTCCGCGCGCCTGCCGGTCTCCACGCGCGAATTCCTAACTCTGCTCGAGGCGCTGGACGAGCGGGTGGTGTCACTCTCGCTCGACGACTTCTACGTGCTCGCGCGCACGTGCCTCGTGAAGGACGAGGCGCATTTCGACCGCTTCGATCTCGCGTTCGGCTCGTACTTCAAGGGCATCAACGCGATCTTCGACATTCGCGCCGAGATCCCGGACGCGTGGCTGCGCAAGGAGTTCGAGCGCCATCTCAGCGCCGAGGACAAGGCGAGGATCGAGGCGCTCGGGGGTCTCGACAAGCTCATGGAGACGTTCAAGCAGCGCCTCGCCGAGCAGAAGGAGCGCCATGCCGGCGGCTCCAAGTGGATCGGCACGGGTGGGACGAGTCCCTTCGGCGCGTACGGCTACAACCCGGAGGGCATCCGCATCGGCCAGGTGGGCAGCGGCAACCGCAGCGCGGTCAAGGTGTGGGACGAGCGCAGCTTCCGCAATCTCGACGGCGAGGTCGAGCTCAACACGCGCAACCTCAAGATCGCGCTGCGCAAGCTGCGGCGCTTCGCGCGCGAGGGCGTGCCCGAGGAGCTCGATCTCGAGGGCACGATCGAAGGCACCGCGAAGAACGCGGGGTGGCTCGATCTCCACCTCATGCCCGAGCGGCGCAACCGCATCAAGGTGCTGCTCTTCCTCGACGTCGGCGGCTCGATGGATCCGCACGTGCGTGCCTGCGAGGAGCTCTTCTCGGCGGCGAAGAGCGAGTTCCGGCACCTCGAGTACTTCTACTTCCACAACTGCGTCTACGACCACGTGTGGCGCGACAACGGCCGGCGCCGCAACGAGCGGAGGTCGACCCTGGAGATCCTGCGCACCTACGGCCCGGACTGGAAGCTCATCTTCGTCGGTGACGCCGCGATGAGCCCGTACGAGCTCATGGAGGTCGGCGGCAGCGTCGAGTACAGCAACGACGAGCCCGGGGTCGTGTGGCTCACGCGCCTCGTCGAGCATTTCCGGCGCGCCATCTGGTGGAATCCCGAGCCGCCACGCGCGTGGGAGTACACGCGCTCGACCCAGATCATCCAGCAGGTGCTGGGACCGCGCATGTTCCCGCTGACCCTCGACGGGGTGGGGCAGGGCATCGACGCCCTGCGACACTGAGGTGACGCCGGCGCCGGAGCTCCAGGCGGCCGTGCTGGCGGCCCTCGGGGCGGGCGGCGCACCGGCGAGCTGGCGGGTCGCTGCGAACAGCAGCTTCAACGCCACTTGGCGCCTCGACTGCGGCGCCGGAAGCTTCTTCGTGAAGTGCGGCCCGCCGGAGCGGCACGCCATGCTCGATGGCGAAGCGGCGGGACTTGCCGCGCTGGCAGCCACGCGTGCGGTGCGCGTGCCGGCGGTGGCCGCGCTCGGTGGCACGGAGCGCCACGCGTTCCTCGCGCTGGAGTGGCTGAATCTGGTCCGCGGTGGGTGCGACGCCGCGCTCGGCCGGGCGCTGGCTGCGCTGCATCGCTGCACGTCCGAGCGCTTCGGCTGGACGCGCGACAACACGATCGGCAGCACGCCGCAGGAGAACGCGTGGTCGGCAACGTGGATGGAGTTCTTCCGCGATCGCCGTCTTGCACCGCAGTTCCGGCGCGCGCGGGACCGCGGCGTCCGCGAGCTTACCGACGCGGGTGAGCGCTTGCTCGCGCGGGTGCCCGCACTGCTCGCCGGGCATCAACCCCGACCGTCGCTGTTGCACGGCGACCTGTGGTCCGGCAATGCCGGGCGGCTGCAGGACGGCACCCCCGTGGTGTTCGACCCCGCGGTGTATTTCGGCGATCGCGAAGCCGATCTCGCCATGACCGAGCTCTTCGGCGGCTTCGGGCCCGACTTCCATGCGGCGTATCGGGAAGCCTGGCCGCTCGACCCGGGCTACGCCACGCGGCGCACGCTCTACAACCTCTACCACGTGCTCAACCACTGCAACCTCTTCGGCGGCGGCTACGCGCAACAGGCGCTCGCCATGATCGCCGAGCTGCGCGCGGCCGCGTGACGGCGCCGCCGGCCCTTCTTCCCGCGAGGAACCAGCATGGCCGGCGTGATTCACGCGCGGTTCGCTGCATCCAGTCTTGCCTGCGCTACGTACATCGGACACGGCCAGGCGTCGCCAATCGCCGCCCGGCCGCCGGCGCCAGAACATGGCGTCGCCCGCGAACGTTCGGAGAGGAGATCCAATCATGTCCGCTGCTGCCACCCTGCCCGCCTTCCGGCGCGCGCTCGCCCCGTTGCTACTCGCGAGCGCCATCGCCGCGGCGTGGGCCCCGCCCACGCACGCCTCGAGCCATCGCGAGGCGCCCTTCATCGCCGGCCTGCCCAAGGTCGACGCGAGCGACTTCTACATGTTCCGCAGCTACGAGCCGGGCCGCGAGGACTACGTGGTCCTGGTCGCCAACTACATCCCGCTGCAGGATGCCTACGGCGGTCCCAACTTCTTCAAGCTGGACGCGAATGCGCTGTACGAGATCCACGTCGTCAACGACGGCGGCGCGCGCGAGAACCTCACGTTCCAGTTCCGGTTCCAGAACGTGAACGACGACAACCAGCTCACGGTCGGCGGCAAGCAGGTCTCGATCCCGCTGGTGCAGAACGGCGTCAAGGACGTGAACCAGCCCAACGACCCGGCGCTCAACGTGCACGAGACGTACACCGTCGACGTCGTCCGCGGCCCGCGCCGTACCGGCAACCGCGCAGCCGGTGACGAACCTCAACACCGGCGGCACGAGCTTCGACAAGCCGGTCGACAACATCGGCATGAAGACCATCTCGGACTACGTCCGCTACGGCAATCGCCACGTGTGGGATGTCGCGATTCCCGGATGCACCGGCGGCGGCCGGGTGTTCGTCGGCCAGCGCAAGGATCCGTTCGTCGTGAACCTCGGCGAGACCTTCGACCTCGTCAACATCAAGTATCCCGCCGTCGAGCTCAACCCGGCGGCCGAATTCGCGACGGTCGACACGCTGTCCGACAAGAACGTCACCTCGATCATCACTGGAGGTGCCGATCGCGTGCCTCACCGAAGGCAAGGGCACGGTCATCGGCGCGTGGACGACGCGCGAGCCTTCCCGCAAGCCAGGTGCTCGCGGCGACGGGCGGCAGCGGCCTCGATCCGACGACGCAAAGCGGCGAGTACGTGCAGGTCTCGCGCCTCGGCATGCCGCTGGTGAACGAGGTCGTCATCGGGCTCAAGGACAAGAACCGCTTCAACGCGAGCGAGCCCAAGGACGACGCGCAGTTCGCCGACTACGTGACCAACCCGACGCTGCCGGCGCTGATCGAGATCCTGTTCGGCAAGGCCGGCGTGAAAGCGCCGACCAACTTCCCGCGCACCGACCTCGTGGCGGCCTTCCTCACCGGCGTGCCGGGCCTCAACCAGCCCGCGAGCGTCACGGCCTCCGAGATGCTGCGTCTCAACACGGCCATCGCACCGACGCCCGAAGGGCTCGCAGAAGCGCCTCGGCGTGCTCGCCGGCGACAACGCGGGATTCCCGAACGGGCGCCGGCCCGGTGACGACGTCGTCGACATCGAGCTGCGCGTGGCGATGGGCGTGCTGTGCACGCTGTCGCTCGGCGGCTGCACGCCGGCCGATGCGCCGGCTGGGACGCTGCACTACACGGACGGCGCCTACATCACGGACGCGTACTTCTCGGCGGACTTTCCGTTCCTGCGCGCGCCGCATCCCGGGATCGCCGAACGCCGGACAACCCGTTGAAGGCGAAGCAGCGCTGACGTAGCGCGAGCGGTGCCGCGCCTCCCGGTGCGGCACCGTCCTTCCTGCATCCGCACGCGAGGTCGCGATGCTCCGTTACCGCTCGTTCCCCAGGGCTGCACGCCTTGCCGTCGCAGCCCTGCTCTTCTCTCCGTCGTCGCGACCGTAGCGGCGGCGCCGTACACGCCGGCGTCCGACGACGTGGTGCTGGAGCGCCTGCCCGAGAAGCTCGATCCGTCGCTCGCGGAACTGAAGCGCCTGCGCACGGCGCTCGTGCGGCGACCAGACGACACCACTCTCGCCGCACGCCTCGCGCGGCGCGCGATAGAGGCATCGCGCGAGACCGGTGATCCGCGCTTCCTCGGCCAGGCGCAGGCGGCACTGGCGCCATGGTGGAACGCGCCGGACGCGCCGGTGGACATCGTGGTGCTGCGCGCGACGATCCGCCAGAGCCTGCACGACTTCCCCGCAGCGCTCGCGCGATCTCGATCGCGTGCTGGCGATCGCACCCGCGCACGGCGCAGGCGCGGCTCACCCGCGCCACCGATGCTCACCGTGGTCGGCCGCTACGACGAGGCGACGCGCGACTGCGACGCGCTCGCGCGCCTCGCCGTCGAGCTCGTGACTCGCGCGTGCCGTGCGGCACCCGCCAGCCTCGACGGACGCGCGGCGGAAGCGTACGCAAGCCTGGCGAGCGCCCTGCAGCGCACCCGGCGCGACCACGCCGGAGCTGGCCGCGTGGGGCCATACCCTCGCCGCGGAGATCGCCGCACGCCGCGGCGACGCGACCGCCGCGGAGGCGCACTTCCGGCAGGCACTCGCCGCCGATCCGCGCGATGCCTACCTGCGCGGCGCGTACGCCGATTTCCTGCTCGATCGCGGCCGGCCGCGCGAAGCCGCTGCACTCGTCGCGGGCGAGCTGCGCAACGACGGTCTCCTGCTGCGCCTCGCCCTCGCGGAAACGCGCTTCACCGATGCGACAGCGGAGAGCGGCGCGCTGCCGCCGACATCGCGAGGACCTCGCTGCCCGCTTCGATGCGTCGCGGCGCGCGGCGATATCGTGCACCGGCGCGAGGAGGCGCGCTATGCGCTGCTGCTCGAAGGCGATGCCGCCGCGCGCTCTGGCGCTGGCCCGCGCCAACTGGGCGGTGCAGCGCGGAGCCGGCGGACCTGCGCATCCTCGTCGAGGCCGCACGCGCGCGACGAACGAGCGACGCGCCTCGACGTCGTGCGCCGCTGGCGGCACGACGCACCGACTGCGACGACGTCGCGGTGGTCGCCGCACTGGGAGAGCGCGCGCATGAAGCGCATCGATGCGCTGCTCGCCGTGCTCGCTGCTGGCGTGCCACGTTCGCGACCGGCGGCGCTCGCGCACAAGCCGAGCGACAGCTATCTCACGCTGAAGCGCGACGGCGCGGCGTGCAGGGCCGCTGGGACATCGCGCTGCGCGACCTCGACGCCGCGCATCGGCCTCGACGCCAACGGCGACGGCGAGATCACCTGGGGCGAGCTGCGCGCGCGCGCGCGCGGCGATCGCCGCGTACGCCCTGTCGCGCCTGGCGCTGCGCTCCGGCGGCGAGCCGTGCGCGCTGCCACGTCGCGCAGCTGCGTGGATCACCACACCGACGGCGCCTACGCGGTGCTCGAGCTCGTCGGCGACTGCCCGCAGCGGCCCGCACGCTCGACAGTCGAGCTATCGGCCTGCTGTTCGACATCGACCCGCAGCATCGCGGACTGCTGCAGTTCGTGGAGCGCGGGCGGCACGCACCAGCGTGGTCTTCGCCGGCGGACCGCGCCGCGACAGGTCGTCGGCGGCGAGCCGGCGGCGCGCTGCGCAGTTCCGCCACCTACGTGCGCGAAGGCGTGTGGCACATCTGGCTCGGCGTTCGACCACATCCTGTTCCTGCTGTCGCTGCTGCTGCCCGCGGTGCTCGTGCGCCGCGACGCGGCGCTGGCAGCCGGCGGCGTCGTTCCGTGCCGCGTTCGTCGACGTGCGAAGGTCGTCACCGCGTTCACGCTCGCGCACTCGATCACGCTGTCGCTCGCGGCGCTCGGCGTCGTTGCGCTGCCGTCGCGCTGGGTGGAGTCGGCGATCGCGCTCTCGGTGGTGCTCGCCGCGCTCAACAACCTGCTTCCCGCTCGTGCGCCAAGCGACGCTGGATCGCCGCATTCGCGTTCGGCCTCGTGCACGGCTTCGGCTTCGCGGGCGCGCTGCGCGGATCTCGGCCTGCCGTCGGGCTCGCTCGCGCTTTCGCTCGCCGGCTTCAACCTCGGCGTCGAGCTCGGCCAGCTCGCGATCGTCGCGGCGTTCCTGCCGCTCGGCGTTCGCGTTGCGCGCGACGTCGCGCCTACCGCCGCGTCGCGCTTGCCGGCGGCTCCGCGGTCATCGCCGCGGTCGCGGCGGTGTGGCTCGTCGAGCGCGCGTTCGACGTGCCGGTGTTCGCCGCGTTCGCCGCGTCCTGAGCGCTACAGGAGCGGTGCCCGCGCTCGGATCGGCGGGAAGCTCCTCCGGCACGTCCTGCCAGGGCATGACGTGGATCCCGCTCGCGAGCAGCGATACGCCGACGGGCTCACCCTTGGCGAGCCGGTTGCGCATCGCGACGTGCATCGTGAGCGTCGTGTGCAATGCCATGTCGGGGCGGCCGTTCACGTGGATGCTCAGGTTGGCCTGCGCGCCCAGCGGGATGAATTCGGCGATGACGCCCTGCACCGGGTTCTCGTGCTCGCCGCGCGAGGGCCGGTCGCGCCGATGCAGGATCACCGCGTCGGCGGGAATCGTCCACGCCACCTGCGTTCCGGGCTCGAAGCCCGCGCGTGCCGCGCCTCGAGCTGCACGCCCTGCCAGTCGAGCACCGTCATCGTGTCGCCCGCGGGCTGCGCGGCGACGCGCGCGCTGAACACGTTCTTGATGTCGACGAGACGCGCGACGAGCACGTTCGCCGGGGCGAGTCGTGCAGGCACGGTCCTTGCGCGCCTTGCCCGCCTCATCCACGCCGAAGATGGCGCGGCGGATGAGCACGCTGGCGTTCTTGTGGAACGTCTCGAAGTCGTTCTCCGCCGCCACCTGGCGGATGCGCGAGGCGAGGTTCTCGCACACGTACCCGATGAAGTCGTTCACCCGGAAGATGGCCTTGTCCTTCTCCGAGTCCCCCTCCACGTCGAACTGCCACTTGTACGAGAGCTTGATGCGCAGCCGGGCGTGATCCCGCGTGGCCACCTCGAACAGATCCGTGGCGAAGTCCGGCCCCAGGCGCAGCATGAGCACCTTGAGCTGCCTCGGCCGCTTGGGCGTGCTGCCGGACAGGTCCAGCACCGTCACGTCCTCGTACGGGCGCAGCATCACCTTCGCCGGGCCGAACTCGACTCGCGCGTGGTTGGTCTCGAAGTCGTTGATCAGCACCGCCGTGTTGTCCTCGATGCGCAGCACGATGGCTCGCGTGCGGTCGATCCGCTCCGGAGACGGCGCGGCCGAGCGCGGCGCCTTGGGGTCCTTGCCATCCACGGCGGCCAGCTGCGGCGCGGGAGGAGGCGGCGCCAGCCCCAGCAGCGCCTCGGCCTCCGCGGAGAGCCGCTTCTCGTGCAGCTCCTGGTGGGCCTCGGGCATGAACTGGCACGGGCCCTGGACCAGCGACACCTTGCCGGAGCGCAGATCCCTCACGTAGAGGCCCTCGCCCTGCCCCAGCGACAGCGCGACGATCTCCTTGTGGATCAGCACCCGCTCGTTGGGCACGTACGTCCGAGGCCCGCGCACGATCCACGTATCACCCGCCTTGCGCGCCCGCGACTCGCCGCCCTCGTCCGGCTCGGAGAAGTCATCGAGCGCCTGGAGCTTCAGCCCCTGCATCTCGGAGAGCACGTGCTTGCGGCGGACGTCGCCCTCGAGCGCCTCGCCCGGCTCGAGGAAGAAGACGTCCGGCCCGGAGATGATCTTGCGGCGGCCCTCCTGGATCTTCCCGGTGGTGCGGTCCACGGGGTTGAGCACCACGCAGTACTCGGTCTCCTTGAGCATGCGAGCCTTCTCGGCGGAGACGACGACCACCGCGGCATTGGGCACGTAGCGGCCGGGGCCACGGACCAGCCACTCGTCACCGGCCTCGCGGCGACGCGGCCCGCCGGGGGCCCGCTCGTCCATGAAGGCGTTGAGCGCCTGCAGCCGCAGCGCGTCGTAGACTCCGAGCACGTGCTCGGGGGTGATCTCTCCCTCCATCTCTTCGCCGGGGTACAGCGGGAAGACCTGGGGACCGACGCGCACCTCGCGATCTCCCACCGCGATGCGCGCCTGGCCGAACTCGTCCAGCGCGACCTTGCCGCCCTCGCGCACCACGGGGTTGCGCACCACGCACCAGTTGCCGGTGCCCAGCTCGATCATCCGGCTCTTGGTGACGAGCGTGAGGTGGGCCTCCAGGGTGAGGACCTTGGGGCCGATCTCCACCAGCACGACGCCGCGGTTCGCGTCCTCGATGTAGGCGTACTCGCGGTTCTTCAGGGAGATGCGCTGGATGGCTTCGGTTGGAGTTCGGGATCGCCATGAGTTCCTCCTCGGGTTCGCGGCAAGGGACTGCCAGCCGCGTGCCGCCCAGAGCCCAGAGCGGCGCCCGTTTTCCAGCACCAAAATGGCACGCCTCCGCTCCAATCCGGCCCCGAGGCCGTGGTAGCTTCCGGCGCATGCCCGACGTCAGCTCGCGAAAGTTCGTGCAGATCTTCCAGCT
>CAVTHT010000008.1:0-328350 GCA_963734575.1 uncultured beta proteobacterium
GACGTACTGCTGAGCAGGAAGCGAAGAAGGTGGTCAGCTGCTCAAGGAGCTAGCTTAAGGTGCAGGCGAGCATCGAGGGCGACGCGGCGCGCGTTTCGGCGCGAAGCGCGACGAGCTGGAGAACGCGTATCGCCCTGGCGAAGAAGACGATCACCGTCTATCCGGTGCAGTTCAACAAACTTCGCGACGATCCGAAGCGTCGTGCTTTCCGGTGCGGATCGCCTTCGGCAGCGTCGTGCTGCTCGGTCCTTCGCACGCTTACGGTCGCCTGCCACGCGTCGCGGAGCTCTCGCGAGCGGCGCGAGGTCGTGGAGATCGACGAGCCTGTTCGCATCCGTACACGAAAGGTATGGCCGGCGAGTGGATCGTGGTGCAGGACGACGACGCGACGGAGCAGCACCTTCGCGGCGCTGCGCTGCACCGACGAGGTCCTGGTGGGCGGCTTCGGTGCGCCCGTGCCCTACCTGGTCGGCCGACTGATCGGCGACTGGATGGAGCGGTTCGCTCTGGGCCGCCGGCGGCTACGCCACGCGGCGCTGCGACGGGACTCCTGCGCCCGCCTTTCGCGCCCTCGAGCTCGAGCTCGCGCAGGTGTGATGCACCTCTGCCGCGCAACCGGTGTTCGGCTGGGCGACGCAGAAGTGCGGCATGCGCGAAGTCGATCGCAGGCATGCGTCGACCGCGGCGGCCCCCCGGCGCGCGCGCGTTCGATCGCGCGCGAAGCGTGGCAGGCGCGCATCGAGCGTGCGAGGAACCTTCCGGGCCCGGGCGCGCCTGGACGCCTGACCCATCGCCGGTTCGGCGGGCGGGTAGGCGAAGCGCCGGGGTCAGGCGAGGAGGACGGGCAGGAGCAGCGGCGCGCGTCTCCGGCGGCACTGCTCGACCCGCCGGCGTGTAATCGAGGCCTGGTCGACGCCGACCGCGAGCGCGACGCCGAAGTATTTCAGCGCGGACCATCTGCGCGTGCAGCCGAAGCGACGAAATGCACGGCGACGAGGTCGGCCGTTCTCGCGCCGAGATCCTCGTCGGTGATCGCGTATACGCGCGAGCGCCTTCGGACCTGTACGTACACGCGGTCTCGATTCTCTTCGCTTCTGCAGCGCGACCTCGCGGCTCCTCGACGTCCTCGTACTCAAGCAGAAAGCGTGGCCTTGAAGTTGGAGCCGTTGCGCACGCAGCGGGTTGTAGGCGTCGAGCCTCCTGGATGCCGTCCTCGTCGACATCTTTGATGCGCAGCATCTCCTGGACCTGGGGAGCGGATGGGCGCTCGTCCTTGAACAGCAGGGTGATGTGCCGCCGAGCTGGACGTTGCGCGGCTTTCTGCGCCGAGGACGCGGGCGCGGAATCCTTGCGCGCCTTGCGCAGGCCTTGAGCGTCATGTAGGCTGCTCGCGGTGATGCGTGGCATGGCGTCTCGTTGAGGCGCGCGCCGGGAACGCGGGTGGTCTCGATCGAGTCCAGCCGTAGGCGATGCGCAGCAGCGTGCAGCGGTGCTTGCGCTCGTGGCGAGGCGCGCCGGACAGGTCGATGCGGTGTGGACGCGCGCCTGGGACGGGCAGTCGGCAATCGACGATCCGGCTCGCCCTCGGCGATGCGCTCGAACACCTGACGCCCGATCTTCATGGAATTGTTGTAGAACTCTCGCCTTGATCGCCCAGGCGCTCGTCGTGGCCGGCACAGCGCTCGACGGTATTCTCCTGTGGCGTCCGGATCGATCGAGCACCTTGCGCGCTTCTCTGGCCCGTGGTTGTACCGCGAGCGACAGGGTACGCGCAGAGCCCACCTTGCCGAGCGGACGCTCGAAGTCCTTGCGCAGCAGGCCGTCCTTGTCGCGCAGCACGGAAGTACTCGAACGGATCGAACATCGCGGCCGCGACGGCCTGCACGTCCTCGTCGTCGGGGAACAGGAGCGGCAACTCCTGCTTGTACATCAGCGTGCACGATGGCACCGCCGTCAGGATCGTGTAGCCGTCACGCGCGAACGCCGCGAGCTGCGGGATGTCGATGTCCTTCAGCCGCTCGACCGACTCGAGGTCGCCGAGCTCGAGCTTCGGCATGCGCAGCAGGTCCTTCTCGAGCAACCGGTACGCACCTCGTCGCGCACGAGCAGGCGCACCAGGTCATGCCCGATGCCCGGCCGTCGTTGTAGTTGACGTAGCACGTCGCGAAGATCGCCACCTTGCCTGGCGTGCGCTCGCCGTTGCGCAGGGGCCATGCCAGCGAGCGTTCGGCGGTGTCGCGGAAATGAGCGCTGTCGTAGGCCGGCAGGCGCGCCTGCGAAGCGACCCCCAGCACCTTCTCCATCGCCTTGCGGGCCGCGGGGTTCGCGTTGACGGCATTGACCATCTTCACGACGACCGGAATGGAGGCGAGCCGCCCCATGCGGTCGGTGCTCGTGAGCATGCGGTCGCGAAAGCGCGCGCCCTCGTCGCGGAATTTCTTCGCCTTGCCGCGCAGCATGAGGTGCGGAAAGTCGACGTTCCACGGATGCGGCGGAACGTACGGGCACTTGGTCATGTAGCAGAGGTCGCACAGGTAGCACTGGTCGACGACTTTCCAGTAATCCTGCTTCGCGACGCCTTCCACTTCCATCGTCGGATTGTCGTCGACGAGGTCGAAGAGCGTCGGAAAGGCATTGCAGAGACTCACGCAGCGCCGGCATCCGTGACAGATGTCGAAGACGCGCTGCATCTCCGCGTACACGGGCTCGTCGGCCGTGTAATCGGGGTGGCGCCAGTCGATGGGGTGGCGCGTCGGGGCGTCGAGGCTGACCTTCGCGTACGGCCATGATGGGTGCGATCGGGGAGCGCGCGCGGCGCGGGAGTGCTGCGGGTGCCGGCCTGCGCGCTGCCGGCGGCGCGCCGGGCAGGCGGCACGCACGTGCCGCCTGCCACGACGCGACGGGTGACGTCAGTCGGCCAGCGCGTCGAGGGCCTTCTGGAAGCGGTTCGCGTGCGAGCGCTCCGCCTTGGCGAGGGTCTCGAACCAGTCGGCGATCTCGTCGAAGCCTTCGCCGCGGGCGGCCTTCGCCATCCCCGGGTACATGTCGGTGTACTCGTGCGTCTCGCCGGCAACGGCGGCCTTCAGGTTGTCACGGCTGGAGCCGATCGGCAGGTCCGTCGCGGGGTCGCCGACCTGGGCGAGGTAGTCGAGGTGACCGTGCGCGTGCCCCGTCTCGCCTTCCGCCGTCGAGCGGAACAGCGCGGCGACGTCGTTCTGGCCTTCCACGTCGGCCTTGCTTGCGAAATAGAGATAGCGGCGGTTGGCCTGCGATTCGCCGGCGAACGCGGCCTTCAGGTTGTCGTGGGTCTTGGTGCCTTTGAGAGTTGCCATTGGTGCCTCCTGTTGCGTTGGTGGCGCCGGCCGATCGGCGGCGCCCGAAAACGTCGGCCTCACGCGATGCACTCTACGCGCGACGGCAGCCGTGCGTCCAATCGATTGCGCCGATCCGATCGATAGGCTCAGCCAATCGGCGACGGGGGTCGCGTGCGCGTCAGTCGATGCGCTCGTACGCGGGCAGCGTGAGGAACTCGATGAAGCTGTCGTCGTTCACCAGCGTCGCGAAGATCGCCGCCGCCTCGTCGTAGCGCCCCGAGCCGAAGGCGCCGCCGAGGATCTCGCGGATGCGCGCCATCTCCTCCGGGATCATCGATGCGACCATCTCCCTGGTCACCTTGCGCCCGTCGTCGAGTTTGCCCTTGGGCGACCGGATCCATTGCCACACCTGCGAGCGCGAGATCTCCGCGGTCGCGGCATCTTCCATCAGATTGAAGATGGGGACGGCGCCCTGCCCCGCAAGCCATGCGCCGATGTACTGGATCGCCACGTTGATGTTGAGCCGCAGGCCCTTCTCGGTGATCGGGGCTTCGGGCTCGAACTTGAGGAGATCGGCAGCGGTCACGCGAACGTCGTCGCGGCGCTTCGCCGCGATCTGGTTCGGCATCGGCATCAGGCGGTTGAACGCCTCGAGCGCGACCGGCACGAGGCCCGGATGCGCGACCCACGTGCCGTCGTGGCCGTACGTCGCCTCGCGCTCCTTGTCGGCTTTCACCTTGGCGAAGGCCTCCGCGTTGGCGGCCTCGTCGTTCTTCACCGGGATCTGCGCCGCCATCCCGCCCATGGCGTGGATGTTGCGCCTGTGACACGTCCTGATCAGGAGCTCAGCATAGCTCCGCATGAAATGCGTGGTCATGGTGACCAGCGTGCGGTCGGCGAGGCAGAAGTCGCGGTTGTTCCGGAATTTCTTGATGCAGCTGAAGATGTAATCCCAGCGTCCGGCGTTGAGGCCCGCGGAATGCTCGCGCAGCTCGTAGAGGATCTCGTCCATCTCGAACGCGGCGACGATCGTCTCGATCAGCACGGTCGCCTTGATGGAGCCGCGGGGAATGCCGAGCGCGTCCTGCGCCATCACGAACACGTCGTTCCACAGCCGTGCCTCGAGATGGCTCTCGAGCTTCGGCAGGTAGAAGTACGGTCCGCTGCCGCGCGCCAGCAGCTCCTTCGCGTTGTGGAAGAAGTAGAGCGCGAAATCGAAGATGCCGCCGGAGATCGGCTGACCGTCGACCCGCACGTGCTTCTCGGGCAGGTGCCATCCGCGCGGACGCACGAAGAGGACCGCGGTTTTCTCCCCGAGGGCGTAGCGCTTGCCTTCGGGCGACGTGAAGTCGATGCGGCGCCGGATGGCGTCGCGCAGGTTGATGTGACCCTGGATGTTGTTGTCCCAGCGGGGCGTGTTCGCGTCCTCGAAGTCCGCCATGAACACGCTCGCGCCCGAGTTGAGCGCGTTGACGATCATCTTGCGATCGACCGGACCGGTGATCTCGACGCGCCGGTCGGCGATGTCCGCAGGTACCGGTGCACAGGTCCACTCGCTCTCGCGGATGGCGTGCGGTCTCCGGCAGGAAATCGGGCAGCCGCCCCGCGTCGAACTCTGCCTGCCGGGTGGTGCGTCGCGCGAGCAGCTGCTCGCGGCGGTGGCCGAACGCGCGCTGGAGCCGGACCGCGAAGCCGACCGCGTCGGGTGTCAGGATCTGCGCGAATTCCGGCGTGATGCGGCCGGTGATCTCGACGCCGGGACCGTACTGCGAGCCGGAGGGGGAGCCGACATGGGCGTTCGAAGATGCGTCGATCAGGGACATGGGGAGACTCGCGAAGGAGGACGGTGGCCGCGCGATCACTGCGTTATTGCGCTGCAAAATTCTAGCAGAGCGGCGACCCGCCCGCCGCTACGCGAACCGGCGGCGGGCGTGAATGCGCCGAGCACCGCGGCGGGGTGCCGCGGTGTGTTGCGTCACACGGTCTCGGCCTCGGCGTCGCGCTGCGGATTGAGGCGCAGGCCCGGACCCTGCAGCTTGTTGAGGGCGTTGAGGTAGGCCTTGGCGGACGCGACGATGATGTCGGTGTCGGCGCCGTTGCCGTTGACGATGCGGCCGCCGCGCTCGAGCCGCACGGTGACCTCGCCCTGCGCGTCGGTGCCGGTCGTGATCGCGTTCACCGAAAAGAGCAGCAGGCGCGCGGCGGAATGCACCACGCTCTCGATCCCCTTGAAGACGGCGTCCACCGGCCCGTCGCCGTGTGCGTCGGCCTCCAGCACGTCGTCGCCCGCCGCCATGCGCACGTGTGCCGCGGGCACGGTGCCCGTCTCGGATACGACCCTGAGCGAGAGCAGGCGGTAATGCTCCTGCTCGGGCGTCACCGACTCGTCGGAGAGCAGCGCCTGCAGGTCCTCGTCGAACACCTCGCCCTTCTTGTCCGCGAGCTCCTTGAACTTGCCGAACGCGACGTTGATCATCGCGTCGTCGGAGACGTCGATGCCGAGCTCGACGAGGCGCGTGCGGAAGGCGTTGCGCCCCGACAGCTTGCCGAGAACGAGCTTGTTCGCGTTCCAGCCGACGTCTTCGGCGCGCATGATCTCGTAGGTCTCGCGGTGCTTGAGCACGCCGTCCTGGTGGATGCCCGACTCGTGCGCGAAGGCGTTCGCCCCGACGATGGCCTTGTTCGGCTGCACCGGGAAGCCGGTGATCCCGGACACGAGCTTCGATGCCGCCACGATCTGCGTGGTGTCGATCCGCGTCGTGCAGGGAAAGAGATCCTTGCGCGTGCGCACGGCCATGACGATCTCCTCGAGCGACGCGTTGCCCGCACGCTCGCCGAGGCCGTTGATCGTGCACTCGACCTGGCGCGCGCCGGCCATCACCGCCGCGAGCGAGTTGGCGACCGCGACGCCGAGATCGTTGTGGCAGTGCACGGACCACACCGCGCGATCGGCGTTGGGAATGCGCTCGCGCAGGCTCCGGATGAGCTCGCCGAATTGCCACGGCATGGTGTATCCCACCGTGTCGGGGATGTTGACCGTGGTCGCTCCGGCGCGGATCACCGCCTCGATCAGGCGACAGAGAAAATCGGGCTCGGAGCGTCCGGCATCCTCGGGCGAGAACTCGACGTCGTCGGTGTACGCGCGCGCCCAGCCGATCGCCTTCACGGCCTGCGCGAGCACCTCGTCCGGCGTCATGCGCAGCTTCATCTGCATGTGGATGGGCGAAGCCGCGATGAACGTATGCACGCGTCCCGACGCGGCGTGGCGGATCGCCTCGCCGCAGCGCTCGATGTCCTGCTCGCTGGCGCGTGCGAGACCGCACACCGTGCTGTCCTTGATCGCACCGGCGATCGCGTGCACCGCATCCCAGTCGCCCTTCGAGGCGGCCGGGAAGCCGGCCTCGATCACGTCCACGCGCAGCCGCTCGAGTTGCCGCGCGATGCGCATCTTCTCGTCGCGCGTCATCGATGCGCCGGGACTCTGCTCGCCGTCGCGCAGGGTGGTGTCGAAGACGATGAGATGGTCGCTCATGAGAGCCCCTTCAGGCTTGGGCGGTGGCGGGAGCGGGGGCGGCCTGCTGCACCGCTGCCGCCGTCCAGCCGCGCGCGCACGCCCGGTTGACCGCGCTCACGACCGCGCGCAGCGTCGCCGTGACGATGTTGCGGTCGAGCCCCACGCCATACGCTGCGTGCTCGTGGCCGATCCGCAGCTGTACGTACGCTGCAGCGAGCGCGTCCTCGCCGCTGCCGACCGCGTGCTCGTGGTAGTTGAGGATGTGGATGGGCAGTCCGGCACCTTCCCGGAGCGCGTGCACGAACGCCTCCACGGGTCCGTTGCCACGGCCCGCGAGCACGCGCTCCTGTCCGTCGATGCGCAGCGTCGCGGCGAGCTCCTCGCCGCTGCTGCTGTGCGTGCGCGTCGCGTGATCGACGTAGGCGAACGGCGTATGGAGGCCGATGTACTCGCGCTCGAACGCGGTATGGATCTGCGGCGCCGTCAGCTCCTTGCCCGATGCATCGGTCATGCGCTGGATGACCTGACTGAACTCGATCTGCAGCAGCCGCGGGAGCGAGAGGCCGTAGTCGCGCTCGAGCAGGTACGCGATGCCGCCTTTGCCGGACTGGCTGTTCACGCGGATGACCGCGTCGTAGGTGCGTCCGACATCGGCCGGATCGATGGGCAGGTAGGGCACGTCCCACTGCATGCCGCCGTGTTCGTCCTTCGGGCGGACCGCAAGGCCTTTTCGGATCGCGTCCTGGTGCGAGCCCGAGAAGGCGGTGAACACGAGGTCGCCCGCATACGGATGGCGCGGATGCACCGGCAGCTGCGTGCACTGCTCGGCCACCCGGACCACCGCATTGATGTCCGAGAAGTCGATGCCGGGATCGATGCCCTGCGTATAGAGATTGAGCCCCAGCGTGACGAGGCACACGTTGCCGGTGCGCTCGCCGTTGCCGAAGAGGCAGCCTTCGATGCGCTCGGCGCCGGCCATCAGCGCGAGCTCGGCGGCGGCAACCGCGCAGCCGCGATCGTTGTGCGGATGGATCGAAAGCACGAGCGCATCGCGCCGGGCGAGCCGCCGTGCCATCCATTCGATCTGGTCGGCATACACGTTCGGCGTCGCCATCTCGACGGTCGCGGGCAGATTGACGATCATCTTGTGCTGCGGCGTCGGCTGCCACACGTCGCTCACCGCATCGCACATCTCCACCGCGTAGTCGAGCTCGGTGCCCGTGAAGCTCTCCGGCGAATACTGGAACACCCATTCGGTATCCGGCTGCGCCGCGGCGCACTGCGCGATCAGCTTGGCGCCTTCGACGGCGATCGCCTTGATCCCGGCGCGATCGAGGCCGAACACCACGCGCCGCTGCGTCGTGGACGTGGAGTTGTAGAGGTGCACGATGACGCGACGCGCGCCGCGCACCGCCTCGAACGTGCGGCGGATCAGCGGTTCGCGCGCCTGGCGTCAGCACCTGGACCGTGACGTCGTCGGGAATGAGATCGTTCTCGATGAGCTGCCGCACGAAATCGAATTCGGTCTGCGATGCCGCCGGGAAGCCGATCTCGATCTCCTTGTAGCCCATGCGCACCAGCAGGTCGAACAGGCGGAGCTTCCGCTCGGCGTCCATCGGCTCGATCAGGGCCTGGTTGCCGTCGCGCAGGTCGACGCTGCACCACGTCGGCGCGCGGGTGATCGGGGTCGAGGGCCAGCGCCGGTCGGGAAGATCGATCGGCGGGAATGGTCGGTACTTGCTCGCGGGTAGAGGGCTCATGGGCAGTGGAGGCTCCGTGGAGCCATAACGAAATGAATCGACCGTCCGGTTCGGACGGAGCGGGCACAACTCGGCAGGAAGGGGGAGTGTTTTATCTGCGCGCGGGGCGCAGCAGGAGCAGCAGGCCACCCAGCAGGGGGGACAGCGCGGGGAGCGCGCGGGGGCCGTGGAGGTGCAAGGAGCTGCTCATGACGAGCCACTATAACCGCGGCGCGCGGCGCTTGGCAAGCGTGGGGCGCAGCGGGGATGCGGCGTGCGCTTACTGTATCTTTCGCGCCAACGCCCCACTCCCGAACCTGTCCCCGTGCCGTTCTCCGAGCCTCCCTCCCGCTGGCGCCGCCGCGATGTCGTGCTGCTGGTGCTGCTCGGCGTCCTGCATGCGTGGCTGCTGGTCGGGGGCGTGACCGGTGCCCTGGCGCAGCACTTCGCGATGTACGAGCCGCTGCCGTATCTGCGGATCGGCCTCGGCTCGCTCGCGACGGCGGCCGTGGTGGTCGGGCTCGGCCGGCGGCGCCCCGCGGCGGCCGCACTCGGCCTGGTCCTGCTCGTGGCGGCGGCCCTCCTCACGCCCGGACCCGTCATCGTGGTCGCGCTGTGGCTGCTCAATGCCCTGGTGATCGGCCGGCTTGCGCTGCGGTCGCTCGGACTCCACGACGAGTTGCGCGGCCCGGTGCCGGTGCTGACGGGCGTTGCGCTGTGGATCGGCGCGATCGCCGCCACGGCCGCCATGAAGATCCACTACGCGCCGGTGTACGTAATCGCGCTGCTCCTGCCGCTCGGTATCGCGTGGCGCGAGACCGCCGCCGCGGTGGCGGATCTCCGCGGCAGCGTGCTCGCGCACGATGACGCGGCCTCTCCGCTCGAGCTGGCGTGGGCCGTCCTGCTCTCGACGGTGGTGATCCTGCACGTGTTCGTCGTCGCGCAGCCCGAGGTCGGCTACGACGCCAACACGATGCACCTCCAGGTGCCGCTGGCGCTCGCGAACGCGCACCGCTTCTCCTTCGACGTGACGCATCGCGCATGGGCCGTGATGCCGCTGGGTGCCGACTGGGCCTTCGCCGCGGTTTACATGGTGGGGGGTGAGGCGGCCGCGCGTCTCGCGAACCTGTGCTTCGGTGCGCTGGCAGGCGCGGTCATCTACGCCGTGGTCCGCGCGAGCGCACCGCGCAGCATCGCCCTTGCCAGCGTCACGCTGCTCGCCACCACGCCGCTGGCGTTCCTCGAGACGGGCTCGCTGTTCGTCGAGAACCTGTGGCTTGCGTTCCTGCTGGCGGCGCTGTGGATCGCCCTGCGCCATGCGCGCGACGCGGCTCCCGGCGCGCTCGTTGCCTTCGCGCTCCTCGCGGCCGGGGCGCTGCAATGCAAGGTGATTGGCGCGGTGTGGATCGCGCCGGTGCTCCTCGGATTGCTCGTCGCCTGGCGCAAGGTGCCGCTGCCGCGCGACGCTCGCGCGGCGACGTGGTTGCTGGTGGCAATCGTGATCGCGCTCTGGCCCTATGCGAACGCCTGGCTGCGCACCGGCAATCCGGTGTTCCCGTACCTGAATGCGGTCTTTCGTGCGCCGGCGTTCGACACCGCAGCGAACTTCGCCAACGCCATCTACACCACGCCGCTGACGCCGGCGAGCTTCTACGACGCGCTCCTGCACAGCCATCGTTACATCGAGGGCCGCGACGGGGCGGCGGGTTTCCACTGGCTGCTGCTCCTGCCGGTGCTGGCGGTGGCGCTGCTGCGCACCTCGCGACGCGCGCCATGGGCATTGCTGGCACTGGGCGCGTTCTTCTTCGTCGTGGTGTTCGCCCAGCAATCCTATCTGCGCTACCTGCTCCCGGTGTTCGCGCTGCTCGCGGTGCTTGGCGGATGGGCGCTGGGCACGCTCCCGCCGTCACGCGCGACGGGCGCGGCAATCATCGTCGTCGCCGCGGTGCTCGGTGCCGTGCAGCTCCGGCTGATCGATGCCGGGAGCTGGACCCACGCGCGACTGTGTCCGCGCTGCGGCTTCGACCCTGCCGAGCGCGACGATTTCATCGCCACGTTCATGCCGGACCGGCTCGTCGGCGAGACGCTCAACAGGCTGCTGCCCGCGGGAGCGAAGCTGGGATTCTTCATGCCGAACGCGCCGGGACCTGCCGGATATCTCGGCCCGCCGCGCCTCGCGAACTGGCACGATCCGCCGGTGTTCGCAGCGGTGGTGGCTGCGCGCTCCCCCGACGACCTGCAGGACATCGCGCGTCGCTACGAGCTCACGCACGTCGTATGCCGCGAGCCTCCCGAGGAGGACGACACCCCTGCGGTGCGCGCGTTCTGCCGGACCCGACTGACGCCCATTTGGCAGGCGCACGGCCGGCTCGTGGGCGCCGTCAGGCCGAGCGGCCAGTGACGCCGGGCAGGCGTTCGCCTGCCGTTGCACCGCGCTGATACAGCCGCTGCAGGGGCTCGCGCGGCACGTTCTGCACGTCGAACTGCAATGCGGAGAGGAGGAGCTGCACGCCGATCAGCACGGGGAGCGCGGCGATCATCACGGTGCCCGACGTCGTGGGAATACCGCTCACGTAGGAGCGATGCCACTCGTAGGCGCCGAATGCGGCGCCTGCCGCAGCGAGCACCGCGCCGAGCACGAACAGCACGGTTCCGGCATTGAAGTCGCGCAGCAGGTAAGCGTAGAACAGGCGCTTCAGCGCCGCACGTGCGTATTTCAACGGAAATGCGACGGCCGTGCGCGGCAGCGACAGATTGCTGCGCTCGCCGCGATACCTTGCCGAGAGCGGCACGTCGCGCACCACGGCGCGCACCGTATACAGCCGGAACAGCATGTCGGACTCGAAGAAATAGCGCGCGTCGAGCTTGTCGAGCGGCAGGCGTGCGAGCGCCGCGCGATGGATCGCCGTGTATCCGTTGGTGGGATCCATCACGTCCCAGTAACCGCTCGCAACCTTGTTCACCAGCGACACGATCGCGTTGCCGACGAGGCGCAGGCGCGGCATCTCCTGCAGCGAGTCGAGATCGTAGAAGCGGTTGCCCTTGGCGTAATCGGCGAATCCGAGCACGAGGGGCGCGACGATCTGCGGCAGCAGCGCCGGATCCATCTGGCCGTCGCCATCGATCTTCACCACGATGTCGGCGCCGGCAGCGAGGGCCGCGCGATACCCGGTGACCATGGCAGCGCCCACGCCGCCGTTGCGCTCGTGCGTGATCACGCAGACGCGCGGATCGGCGCACGCGGCGCGCACGCGCTCCCCGGACGCTTCCGGACAGGCATCGTCCACGACGTAGATGCGCTCCACCTCGGGACCGATGGCCGCGAGCACCGGCAGCACGCGATCGGCGACGCGGTAGCAGGGAATGACGACGGCGATGGAGGGCGCGGCGCCGCTCACGTCAGCGCGAGCCGATGACGATCCCGGCGACGATGAGGCCACCACCCACGAGAGTGGTCAGCTTGAGCGGCTCACCGAGTGCGTAGTGCGACAGCAGCGGAACGATCACGAACGCGAGGGAGAAGAGCAGATAGGCCGTCGACAGCGGCGTGGTGCGCAGGACGTACACCCAGAGCACCGTGGCCGCGCCGTAGATCAGCAGCGCAAGCAGCATGCGCGCGGAGAAGAAATCCAGCACGCTGGCCCAGCTCCAGCTGTCCGCGCGCCACTGCCCCGCCGCGACCTTGAAGAGGAGTTGCCCGACCGCGATGAGCGTAACGCAAAGGAGCGTGAGCACGATCGCGCGTGGCGTCATCGCGGGCGCGCTCACGAGGGCGTCGTCGGCAGCGCACCGCGGCGGCGCTTCCACGCCATCCATGCGGAGCCGACGTAACCGGAGACGCCGTAGGCGACGAATCCGGCGAAGAGCACCAGAGCCGGCTGGTAGGAGACGAGCGCCATCGCGAGCACGATCAGGAACACCGCGACGAACGGCACGCTCCGCTTCAGATTGATCGCCTTGAAGCTGTAGTACTTCACATTGCTGACCATCGTCAGCCCCGCAAAGAGCGTGATCGCCCACGCCCACCAGCGCAGGTTGGTCGGATCGATGGCGTAGTCGTCGACGATCCATACGAATCCCGCCACCAGCGCGGCCGCGGCCGGGCTGGGAATGCCCGTGAACCAGCGCTTGTCCGCCACCTCGAGCATGACGTTGAAGCGCGCGAGACGCAGCGCCGCGCCCGCGACATAGACGAACGCGGCGACCCAGCCCAGCTTGCCCATGCCCTTCAGCGCCCACTCGTACATCACGAGCGCCGGCGCGGCGCCGAACGACACCATGTCGGAGAGACTGTCGTATTCCGCGCCGAATGCGCTCTGAGTGCGCGTCAGGCGCGCGACGCGGCCGTCGAGGCTGTCGAGCACCATGGCGATGAAGATGGCGACGGCGGCGACGTCGAAACGCGTGTTCATTGCCTGCACGATCGCGTAGAACCCCGCGAACAGCGCGGCGGTGGTGAACAGATTGGGCAGGAGGTAGATCCCCCGCCGGCGCACCCGGTTCTTCCGCAGCGCGCGCTGGGTGTCGAAGTCGGTCATAGGGTCCGCCCGCGACGCATCGCTACACCGGCAGTTCGGCGAGGATGGTTTCGGTCGCCTTGACGACGTCGCCGATGGCGACGCGCGGCTGCGCTTCCGGCGCGAGATAGACGTCGACGCGCGAACCGAAGCGGATGAATCCGAAGCGCTGCCCGCGCGAGAGCGTGTCGCCCGCCTTGACGTAGCAGAGAATGCGCCGGGCGACGAGGCCCGCGATCTGCACGCAGGTGACATCCTGTCCGCGCGGGCGTACGCAGGTGCAGCGCATTGCGCTCGTTGTCCGCCGAGGCCTTGTCGAACGAGGCGTTGACGAACCCGCCGGCGTGATACCAGGCCGCCACGACGGTGCCGTCCACGGGACTGCGGTTGGAGTGCACGTTGAAGACGTTCATGAAGACGCTGATCTTCAGCGCCTGCCGGTTCAGGAACGGATCGAGGCCGCGCTCCACCTTGAGCACGCGTCCGTCCGCCGGGCACAGCACGGCGTTCGGCTGCTGCGGGATCTCGCGCGGCGGGTCGCGAAAGAACTGCACCACGAAGATGAAAGCCAGCCACACGGGCACGGCGAGGAACCACCAGTGCAGCAGCGACAGCACGAGCGCGACGGCGAGCGTCAGCGCAATGAATGGCCACCCTTCGCGGGCGAGAATCGGATGCGGATAGTTCGACAAGTGCAGTCCCGGCTGTGGCGCGGCGCGCCGATAGTAACATCGGCCAAGCGCCAGGCTTGCGGACGGCCGATGCAACCCCGTGACGATGGAGCCGGGTCGGCCGCGGAGGTTTACTTGTCGGCGGCCTCGAGACGCTCGGCGGCCCGGGCACCCTGGCGCAGGACCTCCGCTTCCACGGCCCGCACCTGGTTCTGCGGGGTCGCCACTCCGGCAGCGGTGGCGCTGGCAGCCGCTGCAGCAGCCGCGCTGCTCGCGGTCACGGGACGCTCGCCGGTGAGTCCCATCTCGCGCGTCACCGTGCGCATCAGGAACCCGACGATCACGAGCGCGAGCAGCAGGACGACGAGTCCGGCCCACCCGCGCTGCCGACGCATGCCGCCGCTGCATGGTGCGCGCATCTTTGCCTCCTTTGCGGAATGCCCTGCAGGAGGTTGCCTCCGGCGCACCGCGACGTCAATCCCGGTGCGCCGTCCTCACGCCGCGATCAGTTGCGCGTCTGGTCGACGAGCTTGTTCTTCTTGATCCACGGCATCATCGACCGCAGCTTCTCGCCGACGACCTCGATCGAGTGCTCGGCCATCAGCCGGCGGCGCGATGACAGCGTCGTCGCGCCGGCGCGGTTCTCGAGGATGAAGCTCTTCGCATATTCGCCCGTCTGGATGTCGCTCAGCACCTGACGCATGACGCGCTTGGTCTCTTCCGTGACGATCTTCGGCCCCGTCACGTACTCGCCGTACTCCGCGTTGTTCGAGATCGAGTAGTTCATGTTGGCGATGCCGCCCTCGTAGATGAGGTCGACGATGAGCTTGAGCTCGTGCAGGCACTCGAAGTAGGCCATCTCCGGCGCGTATCCCGCCTCAACCAGCGTCTCGTAGCCGGCCTTGATGAGCTCGACGGTGCCGCCGCACAGTACGACCTGCTCGCCGAAGAGATCGGTCTCGGTCTCCTCGCGGAAGTTGGTCTCGATCACGCCGGCGCGTGCGCCGCCGATGGCCGCGGCGTACGACAGCGCGACGTCGCGCGCCTTGCCGCTCTTGTCCTGGTGCACGGCGATCAGCATCGGCACCCCGCCGCCTTGCGCGTAAGTGGAACGCACCGTATGGCCCGGCGCCTTGGGGGCCACCATCACGACGTCGAGATCGGCGCGCGGCACGACCTGCCCGTAATGGATGTTGAAGCCGTGCGCGAACGCGAGGGTCGCGCCCTTCTTGATGTTCGGCTCGACCTCGTCGCGATACACCGCGGCGATGTGCTCGTCGGGCATGAGCATCATCACGAGATCCGCGCCGCCCACGGCGTCGCCGACGGACTGCACCTTGAGACCGGCCTTCTTGGCCTTGTCCCAGGACGCGCCGCCCTTGCGCAGGCCGACGGTCACCTTGACGCCGGAGTCGTTGAGGTTCTGCGCGTGCGCGTGGCCCTGCGAGCCGTAGCCGACGATGGTGACCTTCTTGCCCTTGATGAGCGACAGGTCAGCATCCTTCTCGTAGTACACCTTCATCTTCTTTTCCTCTTCGTTGGCGGGCGGCGCCCGCGTTGGGTGGCGATCAGACGCGGAGGATCCGCTCGCCGCGGCCGATGCCGGACGCGCCGGTGCGTACCGTCTCCAGGATGACCCCCGGCTCGATCGACTGCAGGAACGCGTCGAGCTTCACGCCGGTGCCGGTGAGCTCGATCGTGTAGCTCTTGTCGGTCACGTCGAGGATGCGACCACGGAAGATGTCCGCGAGGCGCTTCATCTCCTCGCGGTCCTTGCCGGCGGCGCGCACCTTCACGAGCATCAGCTCGCGCTCGATGTGGTTGCCTTCGGTGAGATCGACGACCTTCACCACTTCGACCAGCTTGTTGAGCTGCTTGGTGATCTGCTCGATGACCTCGTCGGACCCGACGGTCACGACCGTCATCCGCGACATCGTCGGGTCCTCGGTCGGCGCCACGGTCAGCGACTCGATGTTGTAGCCCCGGGCGGAGAAGAGGCCGGAGATGCGTGACAGCGCGCCCGCCTCGTTCTCGACCAGAATGGACAGGATGTGTCGCATGGACGTCTCTCTCAGAGTTCTTCGGCAAGAATCATCTCGGTGAGCCCCATGCCCCCGGGCACCATCGGGAACACGTTCTCGGTCTGGTCCGTGATGAAGTCGAGGAACACGAGGCGCTCCTTCTGCGCGAGCGCCTCGCGCAGCGCGCCCTCGATGTCACCCGGCTTCTCGACCTTGAGGCCGACGTGCCCGTAGGCTTCGGCGAGCTTCACGAAGTCGGGCAGCGCGTCCATGTACGACTCCGCGTAGCGGTTGCCGTAGAAGAACTCCTGCCACTGCCGCACCATGCCCATGTAGCGGTTGTTGAGGTTGATGATCTTGATGGGCAGGTGGTACTGCTTGCAGGTCGAGAGCTCCTGGATGCACATCTGGATGGAGGCTTCGCCGGTGATGCAGGCCACCGTTGCGTGCGGGTTGACCATCTGCACGCCCATGGCGGCGGGCAGGCCGAAGCCCATCGTGCCGAGACCGCCCGAGTTGATCCAGCGCCGCGGCTTGTCGAACTTGTAGTACTGCGCGGCCCACATCTGGTGCTGGCCGACGTCGGAGGTGATGAACGCGTCACCCTTGGTGATCTCGTAGAGCTTCTCGACCACCGCCTGCGGCTTGATGAGCGCGCTGCTGTGGTCGTAGCGCAGGCAGTCCTTGCGCTGCCACTCCTTGATGTCCGACCACCAGGCCTTGAGGGCGGCGGGATCCGGCTTGTGCGGCGAGCCCTCGATGAGCTTGATCATCTCGTCGAGGACCTCGGCGACGTAGCCGACGATCGGCACGTCCACCTTCACGCGCTTCGAGATCGACGACGGGTCGATGTCGATGTGGATGATCTTGCGGTCGGCGCGCGAGAAGTGCGCCGGGTTGCCGATCACGCGATCGTCGAAGCGCGCGCCGACGGCGAGCAGAACGTCGCAGTGCTGCATCGCCATGTTGGACTCGTACGTGCCATGCATTCCGAGCATGCCCGGTGAACTGCGGGTCGGTGCCCGGAAAGCCGCCGAGTCCCATCAGGGTGTTGGTGCACGGGTAGCCGAGCAGACGCACGAGGCGCGTGAGCTGCGGCGCGGCGTCGTTCAGCACCACGCCGCCGCCCGACGTAGATCATGGGACGCTTCGCGTCGAGGAGGAGCTGCACCGCCTTCTTGATCTGCCCGGCGTGACCCTTGGTGACCGGGTTGTACGAGCGCAGCGAGATCGTCTTCGGATAGCTGAACTCGGTCTTCGCCTGCGTGACGTCCTTGGGGATGTCGACCAGCACCGGTCCGGGCCGGCCGGTCGCCGCCAGGTAGAACGCCTTCTTGATCGTCGTCGCGAGGTCCTTCACGTCCTTCACGAGGAAGTTGTGCTTGACGCACGGCCGGGTGATGCCGACGGTGTCGCACTCCTGGAAGGCGTCCTGGCCGATGGCGTGCGTCGGCACCTGGCCGGTGAGCACGACCATGGGAATCGAATCCATATAGGCCGTCGCGATGCCCGTGACCGCGTTGGTGACGCCCGGCCCCGACGTGACGAGGCACACCCCGATCTTCTGCGACGAGCGCGAGTAGCCGTCGGCGGCGTGGACGGCGCCCTGCTCGTGCCGCACCAGGACGTGCTTGACCTTGTCCTGCTTGAAGAACTCGTCGTAGATGTTGAGGACCGCGCCGCCCGGATAACCGAAGACGTACTCGACGCCTTCCTCCTGCAGGCAGCGGAGGACGATTTCTGCGCCCGTGAGTTGCATGGCAATGCCTTAAGCGAATTGGTGACGAACCCCCGGCTCCTGGCGATGAAAGGCCGGATGCGGGGAAGCTTGAGGAACGCAAACCGTCCCTCACTGCATGGCGCGCAACTGGGGTGGACGCGCCCACCAAGGCTTGGATCGGGTAGATAGCCGCGATTTGAACTTGCTGCAGCGCTGTCCCAAGGGATGATCCGGAGACGCTTGTGGCCTCGCCGGAGGGACGTTGAACGCCGTATTGCAGCACAGCATTGGCCGTTTCCAGCCAACGCGTTACGTTACGCCGGCCGGTGTCGCCGGTCAAGCATTGCAGCGCACAAAGGCGCTACCGCGCCGGCGCTGCTTCCGGTCGCAACCTCCCGGAGGCAGGTTCCGGAGCCCTTCGGGTCGCGCCGCCGGGCCTCGGTCGCGGCGCCCCTTATAATGCCCCGCCCCCTGCGCCCGGGAACCGAACTGGCCTCCTACCAAGAAATCTCCGCCTTTCTCGCCGAAGTCGAGCGTCGCGCCTTCAAGCAGGCGATGTTCGCCGTCCGCGACGAGCACGCCGCGCTGGACGTGGTCCAGGACGCGATGCTCAAGCTGACCGAGAAATATTCGGGAAAACCGCCCGGCGAGCTGCCGATGCTGTTCCAGCGCATCCTGCAGAACACGATCCACGATCATTTCCGGCGCCAGAAGGTGCGGTCGACGTGGACGACGCTCCTGTCCGCCATGGGCAAAGGCGACGAAAAGGACGAGGATTACGATCCGCTCGAAACTCTCGCGGCGAAGTCGGGTTCGAATGCCACCGCCGACCCGGCGGAGCAGTTCGAGCAGGCGCAGATCATCGGGATAATCGAGCAGGCGCTATCGCGGCTTCCGGCGCGTCAACGCGAAGCATTTCTGTTGCGTTACTGGGAAGAGCTCGATGTGGCGGAAACGGCCGCGGCAATGGGGTGCTCGGAAGGTAGCGTCAAGACCCATTGCTCGCGCGCGGTGCACGCCCTGGCCGAGATGTTGTCGGCCAAAGGAATCAAGCCATGACAACTCGACGACGACGATTTCGGCAAAAGGATCTCCGGCTACCTGGACCAGGGGACCGCTTCGATGCGCGCCGGCACGGCGTATCGGCTGCAGCTTGCACGGCAGCAGGCGCTGGCACGTCTTGGCGCCCCCGAGCACGCGAGCGACGCCGCAGCTCGCGGGCGCCACCGCGGGCGGCAGCGGCTCGGTCGGCTTGGGCGGCGGTCGTAGCTTCTGGTCGAGCGGCAAGCTGTGGCTCGGCATCGCACTGATCGCGATTGCGACTTCGGCTACCAGGGCTACGAGCACTGGCAAGCGCAGCAGCAGACGCAACGATCTCGACGAGACCGATGCCGCGATCCTGACGTCCGATCTGCCGATCGACGCCTACCTGGACAGGGGATTCCAGAATTGGCTCGGCACCTGGACGAGAACTGAGGCGTCCGCGCACGCCTGCTGGCCTCGCGTCGTCCTCGCGTGTGGTGCACGTCGGCGTCCGGCGGAGCGCGCTGGCCGCCGGACCGGGCTGGTCGCAGCTCTCGCCCGACGAGCAGCGGTGCTGCGCGCCGCTGCGCGCCCGATTGGGACCGGCTCGATCCGCAGCGCAAGGACAAGTGGCGCGGCCTCGCCGCAACGCTACCCGCGCCTCGCGCCCCCGGAGCAGGAGCGCTTGCAGCAGCAGATGCGGCCCTGGGCGGAGCTCACGCCCGACGAGCGTCGTGCCGCCCGCGAGCGCTACCGGTCTTTGCGCGAGCTTCCTCCCGACAAGCGCCAGGAAATGCGCCAGCGGTGGGAGCAATACCGGACCTTGCCGCCCGGAAGCGCGACGCGAGCTCGCGCGCCGGCCGCCCGAGCCGCTGCGACGTCCGGATGGCGGCGTCTCGCGCTACCGGCCTGCGCCCGGACCGGCGCCGTACTACGCCCCGCCCTACCCGCCTGCGCGGTGAACGCCCTCCCGGGCGAGCATGGCCCGGACGAGCGCGCGAGCCTGCGGCGCCGCGTCGCCGCGCTCGCCTACGAAATGCTCCTGCTCGCTGCGCTGCTGCTCGTCACCGGCTTTGCGCTCCTGCCGTTCACCACCCACCCCGGCGGTGAAAGCCGGCTGCTCGTGCCAGGCAGCGCCGCGCGGCTCTTCTCCTTCGGCGTGCTGTTCCTGGTGCTCGCCGGATACTGCGGATATTTCTGGAGCGGCGGTCGCCGCACGCTGCCGATGAAGACCTGGCACCTGCGCCTCGTCGATCGCGTGGGCGCCAATCCCACGGCGTCCCGCGCGCTGGTCCGCTATGCGGCGGGGTGGATCGCGCCGGCGCTTGCCGTGCGGCGCTATGCCCTCGGCGCGGGACGCCACGCGGCGTGGCTGCTCGCCTTCAACGTCGCGTGGGCGTGCGTCGACCCGGACCGGCAGTTCCTGCACGACCGCATCGCGGGGACGCGGCTCGTGCGTGAACGGCGCGCGAGCGGCGGCCAAGACCTGATCACTGCGGTGACGCCCGGGCTCCGCGGCGCGCGACAACGCGACGCCGACGGCGATGAGCACCATCCCGGCCATGGCCAGCATGCTCGAGGGTCTCGCCGAAGACAAGATAGGCCTGCAGGGCCGTCACCGGCGGCACGAGATAGAAGAGCCGCGCGACGTTCGGCGGCGGCACCGTGACGCAGCAGCCAGTAGAGCAGGCTGATGGCGCCGACCGATAGCACGAGCACCGACCAGCCGAGCGCGAACATGAACTCGGCCGTCCATCGCACCGGCGCGTGCTCACCGAGCGCGAGCGGCGCGTAGAGCAACGCGCAGGCAGCGAACTGCACCACCGATCCGCTGCGCAGGTCCACGCGCGAGCAGAAGCGCTTCTGATAGAGCGTGCCGATGCTGATCCCCAGCAGCGCGAGCCCCGTTGGCAGCAGGCCGGGGGCCCCGGCGGCGAACTGCACCTTGTGATTGAGCACCAGCCACACGCCGACGAGCCCGAGCCCGAGGCCCAGCCACTGCCGCGCGTCGACGCGCTCGCCGAGCCAACCTCGGGCGATGAGCACCGTCAGCAGCGGTTGCAGGCCGACCAGCATCGCCACCGTTCCCGCCGCAAGGCCCTGCGAAAGGGCGACGAACACGCCGCCGAGATACGCCCCGTGCACGAGCCAGGCGGCAACGGCGATGTGGACGATCTGCAGCGCACTCCCCGGCCACGGTGCGCGGGTGGCCACCGAGACGACCGTCATCAGCGCCGCGACGAGCAGGAAGCGATACCAGAGGAACGTCAGCGGCGGCGCATACGGCAGGCCGTACTTCGCCGCGATGAAGCCGGTGCTCCACAGCACGACGAACAGCGCGGGAAAGAGGAGTTGCCGCCGCGCGTGCGCGACGGCCGCGGCCGTGTCGTGCGCAGGCGCGGCGACGGCCTCAGTGCCCTCCGGTCGCACCGCCGCTGCCCGTGCCCGCCTCGAACCGCGCCACGCTGTCGAGGATCTCCTGCTTCGCTTCCTCCGGCACCGGTCCAGCTCGAGATCCGCACCCACTTGCCGGGCTCGAGGTCCTTGTAGTGCTCGAAGAAATGCGAGATCTGCAGCGTGGTGATCTCCGGCAGGTCGCGCGGCGACTGGATCGCGCGATAGAGCGCGGACAGCCTGTCGATCGGAACGGCGAGGATCTTCGCATCGCCGCCTGCCTCGTCGTCCATCTTGAGCATGCCGATCGGGCGGCAGCGCACGACGACGCCGGTGATCAGCGGCACGGGCGAGAGCACGAGCACGTCGCACGGATCGCCGTCGTCGGACAGCGTCTTCGGGATGTAGCCGTAGTTGCACGGGTAGTGCATCGCCGTCGACATGAAGCGATCCACGAAGACGGCGCCCGTCTCCTTGTCGACCTCGTACTTGATGGGATCGCCATGCATCGGGATCTCGATGATGACGTTGCAATCGTTCGGCAGGTCCCTGCCGGCAGGAACGCGATCGAGGTTCATGGAGTTTGGTGGAAGGCAGTGACGTGCCGATTATGCGCCGCGGCACGGGCCGGCGATGACGCGTGCGACGGCGGCGATCGTCGGTGCGCCGTCACGCGAGACCGCGATATGCGGACGAATAGCCGATGTAGATGTCGCGAAAGCGCGCGAACGCCTCGCGCTCGCTCGCCTTCACCTGCCGAAAGCGGCGCGCGGGCCGTCCCGCCCAGATCCATCCGGATTCCACGATCGGTTCCCGGCTCGACGAACGAGCGCGCGCCCACGCATGCGCCGGCTTCCACCGTGACGTGGTCGCCGAGCTCCGAGCCCATGCCGACGAGCGCGTCGTCGCCGATGGTGCCCGAACCGATGCGTGCGTTGTGACCCACCGTGACGCCGGCGCCGATGACGAGATCGCCGCGCGCACGGTGCGTGACGAGCAGCGAGTTGTCCTGGATGTTCGTGCCCGGCCCGATCACGATGGAGCCATCCCCGGCCGCCACGATGCAGCCGAAGAACACGCCGGCCTCGGGCGCGATCCTGACGTCGCCGACGACGAGCGCCGTCGGCGCCACGTACGCGCGGTCCACGGCGGGCGTGCCGCCTGCGGCGAGCGCAAGCTCGACTTCACCGAGCGCGACAGGGGGCAGGCTCGCGGCCTCGACGGGCTCGACCGCGGCATCATTGCGGATCGCCGCCGCCCACGCGCGTGCTTCGTCGCGCGTGATCTCGCGCACCGGCAGCGCCGGATTGCCGGCGTAGAGAAAACCGCCGGGCAGGTTCTTGCGCGGCGGCACCAGGCTGCCCGCGGCGATGACCGCGAAAGCGCCGACGACGGCACCGTCCATGACCACTGCGGTGTCCCCGACCACGACGCCATCCTCCAGCGTGCACGCGTGCACGAGGGCGTACTTGCCGACCGTGACCTCGTGACCGACTGCGGACGGAATGAGCCCGTCCGCGATGTGCACCGTCGCGCGCTCGTCGAAGAAGGCGTTCTCGCCGATGGTGATCGATTCACCGTCGCCGCGCAGCGTGGCCAGCGAGCGCAGCACGAGGCCGTCGCCCGCCCGCGAGCGACCGATCAGCGCGGCATCGTGCGCGATGTCGGCGCCGGCGCCATGCGTGGGCTGGAACTCGCGGTACGGAAGGAGCATTGCAGGGATGGTCAGCGATCAGGGGCGCACAGTTTCGCATGCGCGACTCGCTGCACGATCGCACGGTTTGACCGGCGCGCGGCGCTCCTGGTTTGTCAGGCTGAAGCCTGACCTACAGGACATTCGCTTGCATGGCGCATTGAGCGTTGCAACCCATGTAGGTCAGGCCTCAGCCTGACGCCACAACGGACAACGACGACGGATTCGATTGCATTGCGCATTGAGCGTTGCAACCCATGTAGGTAAGGCTTCAGCCTGACGCCACAACAAAAACGACGACGGTTCAGAACACCGGTCGCTCGCGATACGTGCCCCACACGGTCTTCAGCCGCTCGACGATGTCGCCCATCGTTGCGCCCGCCTGCACGAGCTCGATGGTGATCGGCATGATGTTCTCGTCGGGATGGTTCGCGACGTGCGACGAGGCGCTCGAGCAGCGCGTGCACCTTGGCGTGGTCGCGCTCGCGCCGCACGCGCTTCAATCGGTCGATCTGGCGCTCCGCCGTGGTCGGATCGTGCGGATGGAGCTCGATGTCGGCCTTCTCCGCGGGGTCGGCGAACATGTTCACGCCGATCACCGGCTTGTCGGCCGCTCGCCTTCCTGAGCGCGGTCTCGTAGGCGAAATCGGCGATGCGCCGCTGGAACCAGCCCTCGTCGATCAGCTTGACGGTGCCGCCGTTGGCATCGACCTCGTCGATCACCTCGAAGATCGCGCGCTCGTACTGCGTGGTGAGGTTCTCGACCATAGTAGGAGCCGCCGAGCGGATCGACCACGTCCGCCACGCCGCTCTCGTGGGCGATGATCTGCTGCGTGCGCAGCGCGATCTTCATCGCCTCCTCGGTCGGGATCGCGAACGCCTCGTCCATCCCGTTGGTGTGCAGGCTCTGCGCACCGCCCAGCACCGCGGCGAGCGCCTGCAGCCCGGTGCGCACGATGTTGATCTGGTACTGCGGCTTGGTGAGCGACGCCGCCGCGGTCTGGCAGTGGAAGCGCAGGCGCATCGACTCGGGGTTCTGCGCGCCGAAGCGCTCCTTCATGATCTTCGCGTACACCCGCCGCAGCGCCCGGAACTTGGCGATTTCCTCGAAGAAGTCGGCCTGGCACACGAAGAAGAAGGCGAGCCGCGGCGCGAACTCGTCGACGTGCATGCCGGTCTTCGTGACCTCCTCGACGTACGTGATGAGGTTGCACATCGTGAATGCCGCTTCGTCCAGCGGCGAGGACCCCGCCTCGGAGATGTGGTAGCCCGAGATGTTGATCGGGTTGTAGCGCTTCATGTGCCGCGCGCAGAACGTGATGCAGTCGCGCACGATGCGCACCGACGGCGCGATCGGGAAGATCCACTCCTTCTGCGCCATGTACTCCTTGAGAATGTCGGCCTGGATCGTGCCGGAGAGCTTGTGCAGGTCGTAGCCCTTCTTCTGCGCGAGCGCGACGTACATCGCGAGCAGGATCCACGCCGACGGGTTGATCGTCAGCGAGACCGAGATCTTCTCGAGGTCGATGCCGTCGAAGAGATGCTCCATGTCGGCGAGCGTGTCGATCGCGACGCCTTCGCGCCCGACCTCGCCCTCGCTCATCGGGTGGTCGCTGTCGTAGCCCATGAGGGTGGGCATGTCGAAGTCGGTCGACAGGCCCGTCTGACCCTGGCCGATGAGGTACTTGAAGCGGTTGTTGGTGTCTTCGGCGGTGCCGAAGCCGGCGATCTGGCGCATGGTCCAGAAGCGGCCGCGATACATCGTCGGATACGGACCGCGCGTGAACGGATAGCGGCCGGGAAGGCCGATGTCCTCGAGCGGCGTGTCGGCGACGTCGAGCGCGGTGTACGTGCGCTTGAGCGGAATGCCGCCCAGCGTCGTGAACTCCGGACGCCGCTCCGGCGCGCGGGCGAGGAACCCCGCGACCTCGTCGTTCTCCCACGACTCGACCGCGGATGCGAGCTTCTCGAGGGCCTGCGGATCGACCGGCGCGTGGCCGCGAAATACGGGATCGTTCATGCCTCGTCTCCAATGCGGATTGATTCGAGCAGCTCGGCCGCGGCGGCGTGCGGACTCATGGCGCGCGCCTGCAGCCGTTCGAGCAGTTGCGTCACCTTGCCATCGCGGTGACGTGCGAAGCGGTCGCGCAGGATCTGCTCGCCCGCTTTCAGCAGGCGGCGTTCGTTGATCTGTTGCCGCCGCTCGTCGATGCGGCCGCCGTCGTTGAGGTGCTTCCAGTGCCCATCCATGGCATCGAGCAGGTCGACGATGCCCTCGCCTTTCGCCGAGCTCGTCGCCACGACGGGCACGTTCCAGTCGCGGCGCCCTGCGATCGTGAGCCCCATCCCGAGCATCGCCTTGAGATCGACGATCGTGCGGTTGGCGTCGGAGCGGTCGCACTTGCTCACCACGTGGACGTCGGCGATCTCGAGGATGCCGGCCTTGATCGCCTGGATGTCGTCGCCGAGGCCGGGCGCGGAGACGACGACGGTCGTGTGCGCTGCGCGCGCGACGTCGACCTCGTCCTGTCCGACGCCGACCGTCTCGATGAGCACGATGTCGTAGCCCGCGGCATCGAGCACGTCGACGGCCTCGAGCGTGCCGCTCGCGAGGCCGCCCAGCGCACCGCGGGTGGCCATGCTGCGTACGTACACGCCGGGGTCGCCGGCGAGCTCGCCCATGCGGATGCGATCGCCGAGGATCGCGCCGCCGGAGAACGGGCTCGACGGATCGATCGCGATGATGCCCACCTTGCGTCCGCTGCGCCGGATCTCGGCCGTGAGCAGCGCGACGAGCGTCGACTTGCCGCTGCCCGGCACGCCGGTGATGCCGACCACGTGGGCACGACCCGCGGCGGCGAACATCGCGTCCAGTGCGTCCCGGCTTTCGGCGCTGGCCGATTCCGCGCGCGTGAGCAAGCCGCGCAATCGCGCGAATGTCGCCCGCCTTCGCCGCCGGGCACCAGCTCGTGCGGACGGGATGTAGGCCATCAGTCGAGCCGCGCGTTCATCTCGCGAAACACTTCGCGGTCGTCGATCACGCGCCGCGCCTTGAAGTCGGTGCGCGGGAACGTGCCGGGCTGAACCACCTCCACCTTGGCCCGCAGCCCGAGCATCTTCTGCAGCTTGGCGGCGGTCTCCGCGCGCAGCGCGTGCATGCGCTCGTCGCCCCCTGCGCTCACCTGCGCCGATGCTTCGACGCGCACGAGCAGCTCGTCCATGGCGCCGTCGCGACTGATGATGATGCGATGCTCGCCGCCGTAGCCGTCGAGCGCATTCATCGCCGCATCGACCTCGCTCGGATACACGTTCTCGCCGCGGATCGTGAACATGTCGTCGATGCGCCCGAAGATGCCGTTCGGCAGGCGCGGATACGTCCTGCCGCACGGGTTCGGACCGTCCACCCATTGCGTGAGATCGCCCGACAGGAGCCTGATCATCGGTTGCGACGTGCGCTCGAGGTGCGTATACACCGGCGTGCCGCGCTGGCCGTAGGGCACGCGGTGATAGGTCTTCGGATCGCAGACCTCGGTGTAGATCACGTCCTGCCAGCAGAGCATGCCGTCGGTCTGTGCGGTGCCGGACACGTTCATGAACGGCGACATCTCGGCCATCGAGCCGCAGTCGATCACGCGTGCTCCGTACGTGTCCGCGATGCGATCGCGCACGCCCGGCACCGACGCGCCGGGCTCGCCCGAGAAGAACATCGTGCGCAATCCGAACGAGCGCGGATCGTAGCCCTCGCTGCGCGCCACTTCCGCGAGATGCAGCGCGAACGAAGGCGTGCCATAGAACGCCTGCGGCTTCATGAGCTCGAGCCACATCGCCGCGCGCGCGGTCATGCCCGGCGCGCCCGCACCGAAGGGGAACGATTTCGCGTGCAGCCGCTCGGCGCCGGACGAGCGATCCCCACGAGCCCATGTAGAGGCTGAAGATCGCCGCGATGAACACCGTGTCGCCGGGACGGATGCCCATGCCCCACATGATCCGGGCGTGCGCATTGGCGATCGACGCCCAGTCGTCACGTCCGATGGCGAATGCCGTCGGCCGCCCCGTGGTGCCCGACGTGCCGTGGATGTGGAACACCTCGCGCTCCGGGATGCACAGATAGTCGCCGAATGGCGGATGCTCCGCCTGCGACTTGCGCAGGTCCTGCTTCGTCACCACCGGCACCCGGCGCTCGAAATCCTCGAGGGTGCGCAGCTGGTCGGGATGAAAGCCGGCCTCCTCCCATTTGCGCCGGTAGAACGGTGCGTGATCCCATGCATGGCGGCGTCACCTGCCGCAGCCGCTCGACGATCGCACGCTCGCGCTCGGCGGGCGGCATCGTCTCGCGCACCGGGAACCAGTAGCGCGACCCCGACGGCGGCACGTAGTCTTCGTCGTAGCGGGGTGGAAACGTCCACGCTTCCATGGCGGCCTCAGCGCGGGCCGCGTTCGGCGACGATGCGCCGCACCATGGCGACGATCTCGTCCGGTGGCGTGTCCTGGAGCATCAGCTCCTTCACCCCGGCGTCCTTCAGCGCGGTCACGTCGTCGTCGGGAATCACGCCCCCACCGACGACCAGGATGTCGTCGGCGCCGCGCTTGCGCAGCAAATCCATGACCCGCGGGAACACGGTCATGTGCGCGCCCGAAAGGATGCTGATGCCGACGACGTCCACATCCTCCTGCACGGCGGCATCGACGACCTCTTCGGGCGTGCGGTGGAGTCCCGTGTAGATCACGTCCATGCCGGCATCGCGCAGCGTCCGGGCGACGATCTTCACGCCCCGATCGTGCCCATCGAGCCCGACCTTCGCGATCAGCACCCGGACCGGTGCATGCGTTGCGTCCACGGCTCCTCCTTGCTCTGGTGCGGGATAGTATTGGCTTCGAACGACCGCCAATGGTTCGACCGGAAGCATAACGCCGCGGTACGGCATCGATGTCATCCGGTTTGATCAGCGCACCGCTGCGCGGCAGCGGCGCATGGTGGTGTCGGCAACTTCACCTGCACGCGAGTCGATCATGAACGAGACACCCATCGCCGTCGATGCTGCAGCGAACGTCATCGCGCGCTTCCTCCGGGCCCGCGGCGTGGACCGCGTGTTCGGCCTGTGCGGCGGACACATCATGCCGATCTGGATGGGCGTCGACGCCCAGGGCATCCGCATCGTGGACGTACGCGACGAGCGCGCCGCGGTGTACATGGCGCACGCCCACGCCGAGTTGACCGGCGGCATTGGCGTCGCGCTCGTCACCGCCGGTCCCGGGGTGACCAACGCCATGACCGGCATCGCCAATGCGCACGTGGCGCGTGCCCCGGTGCTGGTGCTATCGGGCACGCCGCCGCGCGCACAGGAGCATCGCGGTGCCCTGCAGGACATCGCGCACGTCGAGCTCGTACGCAGCATCACGCGCCACGCGCGCACGGTGCGCGAGCCCTCCGCCGTGCTGCGCGAGCTCGACCTTGCGGTGGAACGTGCGTTCGGAGCGGGCGGCGAGCCCGGCCCCGTATACCTCGAGTTTCCGACGGACACGTTGCGCGCGGAGGTTCCGCGCGCACTGCAGCGCGACGAGCACCTGCACGCCCGCGTGCGCCCGCCGCTTGCGCCGCATCCCGACGCGATCGCGCAGGCCGTCGAGGTGCTGTGGTCCGCACGGCGTCCGCTCGTCATCAGCGGGCGCGGCGCGCGCCGCGCGGCACGCGAGCTTCCCGTCTTTCTGGACGCGCTCGGCGCCGTCCACCTCGACACCGGCGAGAGCCGCGGCCTCGTGGCGGACGCGCATCCGTCCGTCGTCAATGCCATGCGCGGGCATGCGATGGGCGCCGCCGACGTGGTCGTGACACTCGGCCGGCGGCTCGATTTCCAGCTCGCGTACGGCTCGCCGGCCGTGTTCGGCGACGCCACGATGGTGCGCATCGCCGACACCCCGGCCGAGCTCCACGACAACCGGCGGGGCGCCGTCGAGATCCTCGCGGACCCGGGCCTCGCCTTGCGCGCGCTGGTCGATGTCGCGCGGGGCCGTGAGCCTGCCGTCGACCGCGAGTGGGCGCACACCTTGCGCGCGAAGCACGAAGAGCGCGTGGCCCGGCTGCGCCACAGCATGGCGGACGCACGAACCGGCAGCGATGGGCGCCTGCACCCGTACGCGCTGCTCGCCGCCGTGCAACGCAAGCTCGACCGCGACAGCATCGTCATCGCGGACGGCGGGGATTTCCTGAGCTTCGCGCGGGTCGCTCTGTCCGCCGGGACCTATCTCGATCCCGGCCCGCTCGGCTGCATCGGCATCGGCACGCCGTTCGGCATCGCGGCGAGCCTGGCCTTCCCCCAGCGGCGCGTGGTGGTGGCGACGGGCGATGGTGCGTTCGGCTTCAATGCCATGGAGGTCGATACGGCCGTGCGCCACGGCGCCCGTGTCGTCATCGTCGTCGCGAACAACGGCGCCTGGCAGATTGAAGTCGATGACCAGCAGAAGACGTACGGCCGCGTCGTCGGCACCCGCCTGCAGTTCGCCGACCACGCCGCCATGGCACGTGCGTTCGGCATGCACGCCGAGCGCGTCGAGCGCTACGAGGAACTGGACGGCGCGCTGGATCGCGCTTTCGCCAACGCGCCCGCACTGCTCGACGTCGTCGTGACGCCGGAAGCCGTGTCGGCGGACGCGACCTCGGGCCTCGCGTGGGTGCCTGACCTGCAGCCGCTTACGGCGTGGGACGAGGCGGAGCGCCGCTGGCGGGACAGCGGCTGAGACCGCGACGCAGTGATGTGAATCAGCGGGTGACGGTGCGAACCACCCCGCAGACGCTACTGCAGCAGCGCGCCGTCGGGGACCGCGTCGGCCCGGAAGAAGAGTGGCATCGCGCTCCCGGGTACCCGGTCGGGATGGACCCCTGCGAGGAGTCGGATGTCGTGCACCCGGCAATCACGCAACAGGTCGACCAGCATCGCGAGCGGCGTGCCGACCGCCTCGATCGGCTGGAGCGGACAGCGGAAGCCTTCCGCATCGCGCGTGTCGAAAGGCGATGACAGCGACAGGCGCAGTTCGCCCCCGCCGCGCGCGTCCGGCGCGCGATGGCTGCTGATCACCGCGGACGGCTCGCCCACGGATGCGCGAAAGCGGCGGATGGCATTGGTCGCGAAAAGCTGTGCCGCCACCTCGCGCTGCGCGACCAGACCCTGATGCTGCGCGGGCAATGGCCGCGCAGGAGCGCGCGGCAGCGCAAGGACCGAGACCCCTGTCGTCGACAGCTGCCGGCCCACCGCGCGCGAGAGGTCCGCGGCCCAACGCTCCAGCGACGGATCGGCGAGCAGGTCGCGGCCGCGCGCAGCCATCGCCGTGCCGACGAGGAAACGAAGGTGCGCCTGCTCGACCCCCGGCCGGACGCATAGCGGCGCGGACTCGAACAGGCGGCCCGAAGAGGCCGCCTCCTGCTGTCGCCCCGCTGCCGGTAGCTCGCGCACCCTGTGCCACTGCGCAAGCTGCGCGATGCCGAGCCGTGGTGCGGGGACGAGGACGGGACTCAAGGCGATCGTTTCGCTCCCGCCCAGGGCGCGCCCCACCCGCAGGATCGCGGCGACCTCGTCGGCATTGGTCAGCTCGGCGTCGATCACCTTTTCCGCCGACGGATGTCGCGCCGGCGACGATCACCAGCGGAATGGCGAAGAGCGTGACGTGAAGGTCTCCTGTCGCCCGGTCGTCGGCGCGATCCCACGCACTGTCGACGGTTCGCCACAGATGACGCGCGATGTCGACCGATGGAGCGCGTTCGATGGCCTCTGCGACCCGCTCTGGATCACCTTCGCCAAGCGTGCTCCAGCTCGCGAGGCGAGTCGCGCGTCGACGACGTCGCGTTGCGCAGCCGTCTCGGCGCGGAGCACGTCGCGGGTGAGCGCGAACCAGCCTGCCGGCGCGCACGTCCGTCGACGCCGGCAGTGAAGTCGCGCGGATCGGGAAACGCGGCGGGGTTGGTCATGTTGATCGGTCGCGGATGCATTCAATGCACGAGGCAGAACGGGCCTTGCGCCAGCAGCGAGGGATCGCCGAACGCCCGCCAGATCCCCACGACGGCGAAGGCGGCGAGCAGGGTCGCGGCGCCGGCGCGTACGCCTGCCCGGTCCAGCCAGCGTCGGCCGGTGGCCAGGAACCAGCCTGCGGCAAGGAGGTTCGGAAGGGTGCCGAGGCCGAATGCTGCCATCACCAGGGCGCCTTGCCACCAGCTGCCGGCGAAGAGCGCCACCGGCAGCACGGAATACGTCATGGCGCAGGGCACGAACCCCCATAACGTGCCGAGCGCGAACCGCGGCGCGGCACCCGACCGGTGCGCGAGCGGCCCGATGGCCGGTGCGAGGCGCGCAAAGAGCCTGCTGCCCGCCTGCTGCAGCCAGGCGAGGCCCTCGCGCCGCGTGACGATCACCCAGGCGAGGCCGAGCAGCGCGAGGTTGGCGATCACATACATCGCACGCTGCAGCGGGAGCCAGTCGGTCGTCGCGAGCAGCGGCCCCGCCGACGCCGCCGGCCACCGCCCCCAGCGCGATGTACGTGGTGATCCGGCCGAGGTTGTACGGCAGTTGCGCCCACGCGAGGGCGCGCGCCGGCCGCAAGGGAACGGCACGGGGCGAGCCGCCGGCCATCGCGGCGACGAAACCGCCGCACATGGCAAGACAATGCGCGCCACCCAGGAGACCTGCGAGCCATGCGCCGATCAGCGCCGACCAGGCGATCACGAATGGCCAGTCAGAACCGCGGAACGCCCGTCGTCCCGGCGCGGCCCCACGCCGCACCTGGGGGTTGGACGCGCGCTCGCGCGTCTGGCCACGGGGTGTGCAGGAGGGTAAAATCTACCGTTGACAATCATCAAGCGCTCCGACCTAATGGGTCCCGCGTACAGCTGACCAATCCATGACGTCCATCGCCAAGAATCCGGTCTCCGGTGCCGCATCCGCGGCGCTCGCTGGAAGCAGCCGGGGTTCCTACGCCGCGCCCGTCATCTCGTTGCGCGATCTCAAGAGCCACTGCTCGACGTGCAGCATGCGCGAGCTGTGCCTCCCGGTCGGATTGTCGCCCGAAGACCTGAAGCAGGTCGACGCGCTGGTCGGCCATCGCATCAAGCTCAAGAAGGGCGAGTCGCTCTATCGCGCCGGGGATCCGTTCACGGCTCTCTACGCGACGCGGCTCGGCTCGCTCAAGACCACCGTCCTCGCCGAGGACGGTCGCGAGCAGGTCTCGGGCTACCACATGCTCGGCGACATCATCGGCCTCGACGGCATCGGCACCGACCATCACGGCTGCCAGGCGGTTGCCCTCGAAGACACCGAGATGTGCGTGCTGCCGTTCGAGCGCCTCGAGACGCTCGCGCGCGAACTGCCCGCGTTGCAGCACAACCTCTACCAGTTCCTGTCCCGCGAGATCTCCCGCGACCACAACATCATGCTGCTTCTCGGCAGCATGCGCGCGGAGGAACGCCTCGCCGTGTTCCTGCTCAACCTCTCCGACCGTTATCGCCGGCGCGGCTACTCCTCGACCGAGTTCGTGCTGCGCATGACGCGCGAGGAGATCGGCAGCTATCTCGGGCTGAAGCTCGAGACGGTCAGCCGGCTGTTCTCGCGCTTCCAGGAGGAAGGCCTGATTCAGGTGCAGGGCCGCGCCGTGAAATTGATCGACCTCACGGCGCTGAAGCAGCTCGTCGGCCAGCGCGGCTGAGCGCACCGCGCGACCTCACTTCGCGCGCACCCCCTCCTCCGCTTCCATTCCCACGATCCGCTTGGGACATCCGACGGGACGTCCCTCGGCATCGAGCGGACAGCGGTTCGCCTCCCACGGCGAGCGCTCGAGAAACACCGTCAGCGCCGACGAGGCCACGCACAGCGCCCAGAAGGCGAAGAAGCCGACGGTGTAGATCGCCTGCCGCGACAGCTCCAGCGTCGCGCCGAAGAAGTGCAGGTCCAGCGGATCGAACACCGTGAAGAACAGCGTCTCGGCGACGGCGGCGACGAGGAACGCCGGCCACAGCACCCACATGATGCGTTGCGCGAGGTTGTGCGTCATGTCGCGGTCCTTCCGGGAAGTGTCCGTGGCCATCGCGTTCATTGTGGCGGCGCCGCGGCGCCCAGTCTGACCTCCGCCGTCGGTGTCGTCACCTCGAGCGTCGGCAGGCGCCAGGCGTCGCCCTCGATGCTCACCAGCCAGCGCCCGGGCGCGAGCTCCGCGAGCGTTCCTTCGTAGGTGCCGTCCGGCATCGCCCGCAGCGTCGCGACCGCGTCGAGGCCGGCGCGGGTCGGATGCACGAAGCGCAGCGTCAGCACCGCGGGCGCCACGGCGTCGCCGGAGCTCCCCGGGACGACCGCGGCGCCGGAAAGCCGTGCGTGCACCGTGCCGTCGGACGCGAACCGTCACCACCGCGCCCACACCCGCACCACGCGCAGCCTTCTCGATGTCGCGATTGATGAGCAGCCCGCGCTTGTAGTAGTCGGTCGCCACGACGCCGTCATCGCTGGTGACCGCGAGCCACGCGGTGAAGAGCCCTGCGACCACCACCACGGCGGGCCCCAGCATCAGGAGCCATGGCCAGCGCTCCCGGTACCAGCGTATCGGCGCGCGGCCAGGCATGGCATCGGCGTTCATCGCGACTCCTGTCTCGGGAATACGAAGCTCGAGCGCTCGCGGCGCACGATGCCGGGATCGTCGACGGCCTGCACGATGATCTCGATCCGGCGCGACTTCGCGTGGCCGTCCCTGTCGGCGCGCTCGCCATCGTGATGCTCCGCCGTCGCCTCCGCCGCGGCGGCCGCCTGGAGGCGAAGCGGCACGAGCCGCGTGCCCGCTGCTTCGACCAGCAACGGCTGTGCAACGCCGACCACCTTCAGGCCGTCGATGCCGCTCGCCTCGATCCTGTACTCGCGCGGCGTCTCGTCGGTGTTCATGATCTGCAGACGGTACACGTTCTCGATCAGGCCGGCCTCCACTTCACGCGACAGCGCACCGCGGTCGCGGATGACGTCGACCTTGAGCGGGTTGCGCTGATACAGCGCCCCGCCGGCAGCCCCGACGATTGCGATCAGGAGCGCGAGGTACACGAGCGTGCGCGGGCGGAACACGCGCTTCACGATCGTGCGTCGGTCGAAGTGGCGCGCCAGCGCGTTCTCGGTCGTGTAGCGGATGAGCCCGTCCGGATAGCCCATCTTCGCCATGACCTGGTTGCAGCCATCGATGCACGCCGCGCAGCCGATGCAGTCGTACTGCAGGCCCTGCCGGATGTCGATGCCGGTCGGGCACACCTGCACGCAGATGTTGCAGTCCACGCAGTGGCCGAGGCCCGCCTGCGCCGGATCGACCTTGCGGCTGCGCGCCCCGCGCGGCTCGCCCCGGGCGGCGTCGTACGTGATGACGAGGGTGTCGCGGTCGAACATCACCGACTGGAAGCGCGCGTAGGGGCACATGTACTTGCACACCTGCTCGCGCATGAAGCCGGCGTTGCCGTACGTCGCGAAACCGTAGAACAGCATCCAGAATGCCTCCCACGGCCCGAGCTGCCACGTGATCGCGCGGATGCCGAGATCGTGGATGGGCGTGAAGTAGCCGACGAAGGTGTAGCCCGTCCACAGCGCGATCATCAGCCAGGCGATGTGCTTGAACGCCTTCAGCACCAGCTTCTCGAGCGAGAACGGCGCGGCGTCGAGGCGCATGCGCGCGACGCGATCGCCCTCGATCTTGCGTTCGACCCACAGGAAGATCTCGGTGTACACCGTCTGCGGGCACGCATAGCCGCACCAGAGCCGCCCGGCAACCGCGGTGAAGAGGAAGAGCGACAGCGCCGCGACGATCAGCAGCACCGCGAGGTAGATCACGTCCTGCGGCCAGAACACGAGCCCGAAGATGTAGAACTTGCGCGCCGCAAGGTCGAAGAGCACCGCCTGGCGATCGTTCCAGCCGAGCCATGGCAGGCCGTAGAACAGGACCTGCGTCAGGATGACGAGCGTCCAGCGCCAGCGCGCGAACACGCCGTGCACCGCGCGCGGATACATCTTCTTGCGTATCTCGTAGAGCGCGACTTCCTCGACCGGCGCTGCGCTGCGCGTGTCGAGGGGTGCTGACGGCGATCGGGATGGTCTTCTGTGAAGCTGACACGTCTTGGGGCACTCGATTGGCGTGCTGAAAAAAGCCGGCCGCGGCAACCTTTCGCTGCCGCGGCCGGGGAGGAGTCCTACTTGCTCGTGGCGGCGTCGTGCGACAGGCTCCACACGTAGGCGGCGAGCACGTGCACCTTGCCTTCGCCGAGCCTCGGCCCCCACGCCGGCATCACGCTCTGGCCTTCCGTCATCGAGGCCGCGCCGCGGCCCTTCATGACGGTCTCGGTGATCGTCTGCTCGGAGCCGCCGTAGAGCCACACCTTGTCGGTGAGATTGGGTGAGCCGATCGCCTGGTTGCCCTTGCCTTCCGGGCCATGACACGCAGCGCAGTTCTGCGCGAACACGGCCTTGCCGAGCTGCGCCTTGAGGCTGTCGTTCGGCAGTCCCGACAAGGACCGGACGTAGGCGACGACGTTGCGCACGTTGTCCTCGCCGAGCGACGGGCCGAGCGGTGGCATCACGCCGTTGCGGCCGTTCATCACGCTCAGCTTGATGACGTCGGGCTCGCCGCCATACAGCCAGTCGCTGTCGCGCAGATTCGGAAAGCCGCGCGACGCCGCCGCCGTCCGAGCCGTGGCACTGCGCGCAGTTGTTGAGGAACAGGCGCTCGCCCATCGCATGCGCCTGCGGGTCGGCGGCGACCTGCTTCAGGTCCATGGCGACGTAGCGGTCGTAGAGCGGCTTCGCGCGCGCATCGATCTCGGCGCTTTCCTGCTCGTACGCGGACTGCGACGTCCAGCCGAGCACACCCTTCACGCGGCCAAGCCCCGGATAGAGCGCGAGGTAGGCGAGCGCGAACACGATCGTGATCCAGAAGAGCCACATCCACCAGCGCGGCAGCGGGTTGTTGTATTCCGCGAGATCGCCATCCCATACGTGGCCGGTCAGCTCGGCGCCCTTGCCCGCCCCGGTGGTGTCCGTCGTCGCCTGCCCGGCCGGCAGCCTGGTCTTGCTCATCTTCCACAGCAGCCAGCCGCAGTACGCGATGGAAGCGAGCGTGAAGACGATGACGTACCAGTTCCAGAAATCCGAGGTGAAATCGCTCATGACTGCCGCTCCATGCGGGCTGGCGTCGTCGGCCGCTTCGTCGGGCAGCGCGAACGGCGCGTCCGCGGCGGCGGCGAATGCCGGCTGGCGGCGCGCGCTCCAGGCCCACGCGGTGATGCCGAGGAACAGCACGAAACTCAATACGGTCGTGATGCTGGCGAGAACGCTGTACCAGTTCATGTCTACCTCGTGTTCTTCATCGCGAGACCGAGGTTCTGCAGGTACGCGACCAGCGCGTCCTCCTCGGTGCGGCCCGTGAGCTGCGCCCGGCGCCGTGGCGATCTCTTCGTCGCTGTAGGGCACGCCGACCCTGCGCAGTGCGGTCATCCGCGCCTGGATCGAGCCCGCATCGGCGGCCGACCGCGCGAGCCAGGGATAGCCCGGCATGTTGGACTCGGGGACGACGTCGCGCGGGTTGTTGAGATGCGCGCGATGCCACTCGTCGGAGTACTTCGTGCCCACGCGGGCGAGATCCGGGCCCGTGCGCTTGCTGCCCCACTGGAACGGATGGTCGTACACGAACTCGCCCGCGACCGAGTAGTGCCCGTAGCGCTCCGTCTCCGCGCGGAACGGCCGGATCATCTGCGAGTGGCAGTTGTAGCAGCCCTCGCGCAGGTAGATGTCGCGCCCCGCGAGCTGGAGCGGCGTGTACGGCTTGACCCCGGCAACGGGCTCGGTCGTCGACTTTTGGAAATAGAGGGGAACGATCTCGACGAGACCACCCACGCTCACGACCAGGACGATCAGCACGATCATCCAGCCGATGTTGCGTTCGATGAGTTCCTGGTTGAGCTTCATGCATGGACTCCTGGATCACGCGCGACGTGCATGTGGCGGGCCATCACGCGTGTGCCGGCGTGCCGAGCGCCGGAATGGGCGCCTCGACCGCCTTGCTGCCGGCGATGGTGCGCACCGTGTTGTAGGCCATGATCAGCATGCCCGCGAGGAAGAGACACCCGCCCAGCAGCCGGATCGCATAGAACGGATACGTCGCCTTCACGCCCTCGACGAAGGCGTAGGTGAGCGTCCCGTCGACGTTGACCGCGCGCCACATGAGGCCCTGCATCACCCCGGCGATCCACATCGACGTGATGTAGAGGACGACGCCGATCGTGGCAATCCAGAAGTGGACCGTGATGAGCCGCGTCGACCACATCGACACCTTCCCGAACATGCGCGGGATCAGGTAGTACATGCTGCCGATGGAAATGAACGCCACCCAGCCGAGCGCGCCGGAATGCACGTGGCCGATGGTCCAGTCGGTGTAGTGCGAGAGGGCGTTGACGGTCTTGATCGACATCATCGGCCCCTCGAACGTGCTCATGCCGTAGAACGACAGCGAGACGATCAGGAACTTGAGGATCGGGTCCTCGCGCAGCTTGTGCCACGCACCCGACATGGTCATCATGCCGTTGATCATTCCGCCCCACGACGGCGCGAGCAGGATCAGCGAGAACAGCATGCCGAGCGACTGCGTCCAGTCGGGCAGCGCGGTGTAGTGCAGGTGGTGCGGGCCCGCCCACATGTAGGTGAAGATCAGCGCCCAGAAGTGCACCACGGACAGCCGGTACGAATACACGGGCCGGCCCGCCTGCTTGGGCACGAAGTAGTACATCATCCCGAGGAAACCCGCGGTGAGGAAGAAGCCCACCGCGTTGTGGCCGTACCACCACTGCACCATGGCGTCCTGCACCCCGGCATACGCGGAGTACGACTTCATCGGCCAGAGCGACGCCGGCATCTCGGCGCTGTTGACCACGTGCAGCAGCGCGATCGTCAGGATGTAGGCGCCGAAGAACCAGTTCGCCACGTAGATGTGCGGCGTCTTGCGCTTCATGATCGTGCCGAAGAACACCACGGCGTACGACACCCATACCAGCGTGATCAGGATGTCGATCGGCCACTCGAGCTCCGCGTACTCCTTGCCGGTGGTGTAGCCCAGCGGCAGCGTGATCGCGGCGAGCACGATGACCGCCTGCCAGCCCCAGAAGGTGAATGCCGCCAGCGCATCGGAGAAGAGGCGCACCTGGCAAGTCCGCTGCACGACGTAGTACGACGTCGCGAACAAAGCGCAGCCGCCGAACGCGAAGATGACGGCATTGGTGTGCAGCGGCCGCAGGCGCCCGTACGAGAGCCACGGGACGTCGAAGTTGAGCTCGGGCCACAGCAGCTGCGCGGCGATGATCACGCCGACGAGCATGCCGACCACGCCCCAGACCACGGTGGCAAGCGAGAACTGGCGCACCACGTTGTAATTGAAGGTCGCTGCCGCGCTCCTCTGCTCACTCATATCGGGACTCCATGTGTGCAACGCATGCGCTGGTGCGCGATTCCCCGAAATGCCGGCGCGCTTCGCCGGCGAAGGGCAGTGATGGATCGACGCTGCGGGCGCGATGCACCCGTGCGCGAAGGAAGTCCTGATGCTAACGGCGGGAAAGGTGCGACGACTTGACCGAGGTCAAACGGGTGGTCGCGTCTCGCGTTCCGGAGTCGTCTGTCGAGACGCGTCGTCGGGAATCACGTCCGAAGTGTCGTCATCCGCGATGATCCGGTGTGCAGGCCCTTCGAGATCGTCGAACTGCCCGCTCTTCACCGACCACCAGAATGCCGCACCGATGAGGAGCGCGAGCACGACCGACAACGGGATGAGCAGGATCAGGATTTCCATCGGCTGCGCCGGCGCGACCGCGCGATCGGATGACGCTACGCTGCTGCGCTCGCCGGCACGCCGACGGCGGTCGCGTCCTTTGTCGTGCGCCGGGCCGCACGCAGCGCATTCAGGATCACGAAGAGCGACGAGAGCGACATTCCAGCCGCCGCGACGAGTGGGGTCACGTAGCCGAACGCGGCAGCGGGAATCGCCAGCACGTTGTACGCGAAGGCCCACGCGAGGTTCTGGCGCACGATGCGCAACGCCCGGCGACCCTGCAGGAGGGTTGCACCGATGTGTTCGACATCGTCCGCGAGGATCACCACGTCGGCTGTCCACTGCGCGAGGGGCGTGGCGCTGCCGAGGCTCATCGAGACTTGCGCCTGCGCGAGCGACGGCGCGTCGTTGACGCCGTCACCCACCATCGCCACGACCGCGCCCCGGTCCTGCAACGAGGCGATCACCGCACGCTTGCGTTCCGGCAGCGCATCGCCCTCGGCCGCCTGGATGCCGAGGTTCACGCGGACGGCCTCGACGGCACGCGCGCGATCACCGGACAGCAGCATCGTCGAGAGCCCGAGCGCATGCAGGCGCTCGATCAATGCACGCGCGCCGGGGCGGAGCTGGTCGCCGAACGTGAACACCGCCACCACGCCGCTCGCGTCACCGAGCGCAACCAGCGTGGCCGTTGCATCCACGCCGGCCGGCACCGGCGGCTCTGCGCCGGCGAGATCCGCCACGAACGAGAATCGGCCGATCCGCATGCGCCGGCCGTCGATCGTGCCCTCGACGCCTTCGCCCGGCACGACGCGTGGTGTGCGCACGATCGGCGCCGGCAACCCGGCGGCGGCGCGAACCAGCGTGGTTGCCAGTGGATGCTCCGACTGCCGCTCCAGCGCCGCCGCGATCGCCAGCACGTCGAGGGCGTCGTGACCCGCGGCGGGCCACGTGCCGAGCAGCGCGATGCGGCCGCAGGTCAGCGTGCCAGTCTTGTCGAACACGACATGCGTCACGCGGGCGAGTGTCTCCAGTGCATCGGGTCGTGTGATGACCACACCCTGTCGCGTGAGCGCGCCAGCCGCTGCGGACAACGCCGCGGGGGTCGCCAGCGACAACGCGCACGGACACGACACGGCCAGCACCGCGAACACCACGGTGAGCGTCTGCTCCGGAGCGATGAACCACCACGCGATACCCGTCACCGCGGCGACCGCGAGGAGCGCGGTCACGAAGCGGCTCGCGACGACGTCGGCGAGACGCGCCGCGCGGGGCCGCTCGCTTGCGGCCCGCTGCACGAGGCGCTCGACCGCGGCCAGGCGCGTAGCCTCCCCCACTGCGGTCACACGCACCACGAGCGTGCCGTCGCGCGCCATGCTTCCGGCGAGCACCCGGCTGCCCGGCTCCTTCGCGCACGCGCGTGCCTCGCCGGTGAGGATCGCCTCCTCGACGTGGCACTGGCCCTCGAGCACCACGCCGTCGGCGGGCACGACCGCGCCGGCGCGCACGAGCAGCACGTCATCGGCCCGCAGCGTTGCGGCCGTGACGCGTGTCGCGACATCGCTGTCGGGCCATCGCTCGAGGCGATCGGCGACGACCGGGCGCACGCGGGCCACGCCCTCGATCGCCTCGCCCGCCCGACGGCGCACCTGGAACTCGACGTAACGCGCCACGAGGAGCAGCGCGATGAACATCGTCACCGAGTCGTAGTACGTGGTGCCGGTCCCCGTCAGCGTCGCCACGACGCTCGCCGCGAACGCCGCCACGAGCCCGAGGGCGATCGGCACGTCCATGCCGAGCCGGCGGACGCGCACGTCGCGCCACGCGCCGCGGAAGAATGGCCACGCGCAGTACACCAGCGCCGGCACCGTCAGCGTGAGGCTAGCCCAGTCGAGCAACTGCCGATGCTGGGGCTCCACGCCGTCGCTGCTGAGGTACGCGGGCACCGCGAACATCATTACCTGCATCATCGCGAGCAGGGCAACCGCCATGCGCAGCAGCAGCGAGCGCGCTTCCTGCCGCGCCAGCGCCTCGCGCCGGGCAGGATCGTAGGGGAACGCGCGATAGCCGATGCGCAGGATCGCACGCAGCAGCTCCGAGAGCCTGCGTTGCGCCGGGTCCCAGACGACGCGCGCGCGGCGGGTCGCGTAGTTCACGCTCACCTCGGCGACCCCGGCCTCGCGCAGCAGCCAGTGCTCGATCAGCCAGGTGCATGCGCTGCAATGCACGCCGTCGAGCAGCAGCGACACTTCGAGCATCTTCCCCGCCGGGCGAACGAAGCGGTCCTGCGTCGCGGCGTCGTCCCAGGCCGACCACTCGTCGCCGTGTACGTCGGCGGCATCCGGGCGAGCGCCCGAAGCGGTGCGCTGCGCGTAGAACGCGTCGAGGCCCGCGGCGTGGATCGTCTGCGCAATGCCGAGGCAGCCGGCACAGCAGAACGTGCGTGGCGCGCCCTTGAACACGCCGTGCCAGCGGTGACCCGGCGGATTGGGCAGGCCGCAGTGGTAGCACTGCGCGTCGGGCAGGGCGGAGGTTTGGGTGAAGGCGGGCGGCGCCGGCAGAGCTTCGACGGCGCCGGCAGTGGTCATCGGCATCGCGGGGAATCTACGGAGCGCTCCCGGAGGGGTCAAGCGCATTGCGCACCGGTCTTGATGGGCCGCAAGGTTCACCGCCGTGAACGGGCGCAGGCGGAACATCGTTCGCCTGTCGCGGTCGCGACGTCGGGACCCTCGTTGACCTCCGTCAACGCGCGATCGGCGACCGCCGCTATAGTGAAATCAGTCTCTTTCCCACCCCCGGGAGCATTCATGTACAGGAACCTGCTCGTTGCCACCGACGGATCCAAGCTTTCGGACAAGGCGGTGAGCCACGCCATCGACCTCGCGCAAGCGATCAAGGCCGGCCTGACCGCGTTCTATGCCGCGCCCGACTACCCGATGCCCGCGTACGCGGATGGCGTCGTGTACGAGCCCGTGAGCAAGAAGGAATACACGAAGCTCGCCGCCGCGGACGCCCAGAAGATTCTGGAGGCCGTGAGCAAGAAAGCCGCGGCCGCGGGTGTGGAATGCAAGACTGCGCACGCCATTGCGAGCGCGCCGTGGGAAGCGATACTGGCTGCAGCCAAGAAGAACAAGTGCGATGCGATCGTGATGGCGTCGCACGGCCGTCGCGGCATGTCGGCGCTGCTCCTCGGCAGCGAGACCCAGAAGGTGCTCACCCATTCGAAGTTACCGGTCATCGTAGTTCGCTGACCCCCAGCGACGACCGGCCGGGGCGTCCCGCGGGGCGCCCCGTTTCTTTGGCGGCGGTGCCGTTTGCGGTGGCGCGCGGCTCCGGACCGCGGCAGCCAGCCTGGGACTGCCCGCCGGCGCGGACGTCCCGCTGCGTTACAATTGGCGCCCTTTTTTTGCCCGGCGAAACAGGATCATGCGCGTTTCACGCTTCTATCTCGCGACCCTCAAGGAAGCGCCCGCCGAAGCCGAGGTCATGAGCCAGAAGCTCATGCTGCGCTCGGGCATGATCAAGAAGGTCTCGTCGGGCATCTACACCTGGATGCCGCTCGGTCTCATCACGCTGCGCAAGGTCGAGGCCATCGTGCGCGAGGAGATGAACCGCGCCGGCGCGATCGAGGTATACATGCCGCATGTCGTTCCGGCCGAGCTGTGGCAGGAGACGGGACGGTGGGACAAGTTCGGGCCGCAGCTCCTCAAGATCCGCGACCGGCACGAGCGCGATTTCCTGTTCGGGCCCACGCACGAGGAGGTGATCACCGACGTCGTGCGCAAGGACATCCGCAGCTATCGGCAGCTGCCGGTGAACCTGTACCAGATCCAGGTCAAGTTCCGCGACGAGATCCGCCCCCGCTTCGGGGTCATGCGCGGTCGCGAGTTCCTGATGAAGGATGCGTACTCGTTCGACACCGACCGCGAAGCGCTGATGCGCAGCTACCGCGCGATGTACGACGCGTACGAGCGCATCTTCACGCGCCTCGGGCTGCGCTTTCGCGCCGTGGAGGCGGACACCGGGGCCATCGGCGGGTTCGCGTCGCACGAGTTCCAGGTCCTCGCCGACTCGGGCGAGGACGCCATCGCGTGGTCTCCGCAGTCGGACTACGCCGCCAACGTCGAGCAGGCGGAAGCACTGGCACCCGCGCATGCGCGGCAGGAAGGCCACGAGACGCTGCAGCGCGTGCCCACGCCGGGCATGTCGACCTGCGAGGAAGTGGCGGACCTCCTGAAGCTTCCGCTCGGCCGGACGGCCAAGTGCATCATGCTCGTCGCCGGCGATAAGGTGCACATGCTCCTCATCCGCGGCGATCACATGCTGAACGAGGTCAAGGTGGGCAAGCTGCCCGGGCTCGCCGGGTGGCGCTGGGCTACGGACGCCGAGATCCGGCAGGCGACCGGCTGTGCGCCCGGTTACCTCGGTCCGGTGGGCATCCCGGCCGACATGCCGCTCATCGTCGACCGGTCCGTCGCCGTCATGGGCGATTTCGTCTGCGGCGCCAACGAAGTCGACTATCACCTGCGGGGCGTCAATTTCGGGCGCGACGTGCGTGAGCCGGACCTCGTGGCCGACCTGCGGAACGTCGTCGAAGGCGACCCCTCCCCGGATGGCAAGGGCACCCTCGCGATCCAGCGCGGCATCGAGGTCGGGCACGTTTTCGCGCTCGGCACCCGCTATTCCGAGGCCATGGGCGCGTCGTATCTTGACGCCCAGGGGCAGTCGCACCTCATCGAGATGGGCTGCTACGGCATCGGGGTGACCCGGGTGGTGGCGGCCGCGATCGAGCAGAACCACGACGAGCAAGGGCATCGCCTGGACCGACGCCATGGCGCCCTTCCGGGTGGCCATTGCCCCCGTAGGGTATGATCGCAACCCCGCGGTCCGGGAAGTCGCCGATCGGCTGCACGAAGACCTCGCGGCAGCCGGCGTCGAGGTCCTCCTGGACGACCGGGGCGAACGCCCTGGCGTGATGTTTGCAGACCTCGAATTGATCGGCGTCCCCCACCGTATTACGATCGGAGACCGCGGGCTCAAGGAAGGCAAGGTCGAGTACCAGTCCCGGCGCGCCGGCGGTCCGGCCGAGCCGGTGCCGGTCGACGGCATTGCCGCCTTCCTCCGCGAACGCCTCGCCCACTGACAATTACGATGCATCGTTTCAAGCTGTTCGCAGCGACCGCCGCAGCGGTCGCGAGTCTCCTTGCGTGTGCCCCGGCGCTGGCCGGCGCGCAGGTCGAGGAGCGGCTCGCGCCGTCGGTGGTGACGGTCCTGTCGCGGGCGATCTCGGACAGCCCCGTGCCGGCGCGCTACGCGGAAAACCTGCAGGTGCGCACCTGGCTCAACGCCATGGACCCGCGCCTTGCCACCCGCATCCCGGATGCCCGCGAGCGCACCGAGTTCCTCGCCACCGTGCACTACGAGGCGAGCCGTGCGGGCCTCGACCCGCAGCTCCTGCTCGCGGTCATCCAGCACGAGAGCGGGTTCAAGAAGTACGCGGTCTCCACCGCGGGGGCCCGTGGCTACCTGCAGGTGATGCCCTTCTGGACCAAGCTCATCGGCGGGACCGAGCACAACCTCTTCCATCTGCGCACCAACCTGCGCTATGGCTGCGTGATCCTGCGCCACTACCTCGACGTCGAGGGCGGCGACCTCTTCCGCGCGCTCGGTCGCTACAACGGGAGCCTCGGTCGGCCGGAGTATCCCGACGCGGTGCTCGCCAACATGAATCGCTTCTGGCGCTACGCCACCCCGCAACTGTCGGCTGCATCGATCGGCCCGCTGGCCGCGCACACCACGGTCTCCCACGTCGCGCAGCCGCAGTCCGTCGTCCGCTGACTCAGGGCGCGCCTCGCCGCCCGCGCTCCCCGCGTGGATCCGCCACGATATCGCGGCCGCTTCGCGCCCTCACCTACCGGCCCGCTGCATTTCGGCTCGCTCGTCGCGGCGCTCGGCAGCTATTGCGATGCGCGCGCCGCACGCGGCGATTGGATGGTGCGCATCGAGGATGTCGACCTGCCGCGTGCCCGCAGGGGCGCCGATGCGCTGATCCTGCGCACCCTCGAGCGCTACGGCTTCGCCTGGGACGGCCCCGTGGTGCGGCAATCGCAGCGCACCGGCCGCTATCGCGAGGCGCTGGAAGAGCTTCAGCGGGCCAATGCCGTGTTCCCGTGCAGCTGCACGCGGCGGATGCTCGCGGGCGCGCCCGCCGGCATCAGCGGCGAGGCGCTGTATCCCGGTACGTGCCGCCAGAACCCGCCTTCGACCGCCGGCACCGTAGCGTGGCGCCTGCGGGTCGATGCCGCGCCGGCGATCACCTTCGTGGATCGCCTGCAGGGCGCGCAGACGCAGGATCTCGCGCACGAGGTCGGAGACTTCGTACTGCAGCGCTCGGATGGCCTGTTCGCGTACCAGCTCGCGGTGGTCGTGGACGACGCCGACCAGGGCATCACGGACGTGGTACGCGGTGCCGACCTGCTGACCTCCACCGCGCGCCAGATCTACCTGCAGTCGCGCCTCGACCTGCCGGCACCCCGGTACCTCCACCTGCCCGTCGCGATCAACGCGGTGGGAGAGAAGCTCTCCAAGCAGACGGGTGCGGCCCCCCTGCCGGACGACCCGCTCCCGGCGCTGCGTGCGGCGTGGCAGTTCCTCGACCAGCCCGCGCCCGACCGGCGCCCGGCGAGCGTCGACGAATTCTGGCGCCACGCCATCGCGGCCTGGGCACCGGGCCGCCTGCCACCCGTCCGGATGCTGCCCGCGCCGGCCGCGTTCGGCCCGGGTGCCGGCCGGCCGCTATAATGGCGGGCTTCCCGCGGACGTTTGCCGTCCGTGCGGCCCCGAACGGAACTCCCACATGACCACGCTCGTCGCCGTTCGCAAGAACGATGAAATTGCCATTGCCGCCGACTCCCTCACCACGTTCGGCGACACCCGGCTGTCCGCCGACTTCGACAAGAGCTACGACAAGATCGTCCAGCACCGCGGCACGTACGTGGGGCTGTGCGGCAGCGCCGCGCACCAGCTCGTCTTCGAGAGCATCCTCGCGAAGCAGCAGGACCTGGACTTCTCGACCAAGGCCGCGATCTTCGACACGTTCAGCAAGCTGCATCCGATCCTGAAGGAGCAGCATTTCCTCAACCCCAAGGAGGAAGAGGACGATCCGTACGAGTCCACGCAGGTGACGGCGCTCATCGCCAACCCGAACGGGATCTTCGGCGTCTATTCGATGCGCGAGGTGTTCGAGTACACGCAGTACTGGGCGATCGGCTCCGGGCGCGAGTTCGCGCTCGGCGCGATGTACGCGCAATACGGGCGACTCAAGTCGGCGGCGGCCGTGGCCAAAGCCGGCGTGGAAGCCGGTGCGGTATTCGACAAGAACTCCGCCCTGCCGATGACGCTCTACACGATTCCCGTCAAGGCGTGAGGTCCGCATCGTGAACGGGTTCGGCGATTCCCTGTCGCGCTTCGTGTTCGAGCACGGCGCCGTGCGCGGCGCCGTCGTGTCGCTCGATGCCACGCGCGCCGACATTCTCGCCTGTCATCCGTATCCGGCGCCGCTGGCACGCGTGCTGTCGGAGCTCCTCGCCGCCGCGGCGCTCCTCGCATCGTCGCTCAAGTTCAAGGGCAGCCTCGTGGTGCAGCTGCAGGGGGATGGCCCCTTGCGGCTCCTCGTCGTCGAATGCGACGCCTCGCTCGCGCTGCGCGCGACCGCCCAGTGGACGCCCGCGCTCGAGGCGCTGCCCGAAGACAGCGCGCTCGCCGCGCTCGCCGGCGGCGCCGGGCGTGGTCGTCTCGCCATCACGCTCGACCCCAAGGACGGCGGCCCGATCTATCAGGGCATCGTTGCGCTCGAGGCGACGAGCATAGCCACACTGATCGAGCATTATCTCGGGACCTCGGAGCAGATTCCGAGCCGCATCGCCCTCGCGCACGACGGCACGCACGTGCGCGGCCTGCTGCTGCAGCGCCTGCCGGGCAGCAAGGATGCCGACGACGCGCTGTGGCAGCGCGCGGTCGCGCGGATCGATGCGATGCGCCCGGAAGCACTGCTCGTCGCGCCGGACGCGGCCGCGCTGCTCACGACGCAGTTCGGCGACGACGACATCCGGCTCTTCCGGGCCCACGGCACGCGCTTCGCCTGCAGCTGCTCACGCGAACGCGTCGAGAACGCGCTGCGCCTCGTCGGCCGCGACGAGGTCGAGGACATCCTCGCCGAGCAGGGCGAAGTGCAGGTCACCTGCGAGTTCTGCAACCGCGCCTACGCCTTCCCGCCGGAGGCCGCTCGCGCGCTGTTCGTGGCGATGGACACCGCGGAAGGCGGCGCATCCGCCACGCTGCGGCACTGAGGCACGCGCATGTCGATGTACGTGCCGGCACAGTTCGCCCCTCCGCACCGGGCGGCCATCGTGCGCCTCATGCACGACCATCCGTTCGCCACGCTGCTCACGCCGCAAGGGGCCGACCCGCTGATCACGCATCTGCCGCTGCTCCACGTGTGCCGATTGCGAGCCGCACGGCACGCTCTACGGCCATTTTGCACGCGCGAACCTGCATGCCTCCGCAGCGGAGGGGAGCGAGTCGATCGCGATCTTCCACGGTCCGCACGCGTATGTATCGCCGTCGTGGTATGCCGCGCCCGCGGCGGCCGTGCCGACCTGGAACTACGCGGTGGTGCATGCCCACGGCACGGTGCATCTGGCGGAGGATCCCGCAGACACGCGCGCCATCCTCGACGCGCTGGTCAACCGGTTCGAATCATCGCGATCGAAGCCGTGGACGCTGCAGCTCGAGCCGCGTGCGCTGCACGCGATGGTCGGCGCGATCGTGGGCTTTCGCCTGCGCATCAAGCGTCTCGAAGCCAAGTTCAAGCTCTCGCAGAACCGTCCCGTCGAGGACCAGCGCCGGGTTGCCGACGCGCTCGCCACGGGGGATGCCGAAGCCGCGGCGACGGCGGGCTGGATGCGCGCCTACGGCCGCACGCAACATGGCGAAGAGTGACCCGTTGCGTCGTGACGAGGGCACCGGCGCAACGGCGCACGACGATCGCGTGCGCCTCGACAAATGGCTGTGGGCGGCACGCTTCTACAAGACGCGCGGCCTCGCCGCCGAAGCGGTCGACAACGGGCAGGCGCGGCTCAACGACGCGCGCGTCAAGCCCGCGCATGCGGTGCGCGCCGGCGACACCATCGTCGTGCGCAAGGGCGGACTCCATTGGGAGGTGCGCGTCACCGCGGTGACGGACCGGCGCGGGTCGGCCACCGATGCGGCACTCCTCTACTCGGAAACGCCGGAAAGCGCCGCTGCGCGCGCGGAAGAGGTGGCGCAGCGCAAGGCCGCCGCGGCCTCCGCGCCGCGCTACTCGGGCCGTCCCACGAAGCGCCAGCGGCGCAGCCTCGAGGATTTCCTCAACGAGCCGTGAGGCTCAGCAAAGGCGCAGCGCCGACAGATCCAGCACGAGATCGGGATTCTGGTAGCCGCGCCAGATGGCGTACGCGAGGAGCGCCGCCAGCAGCACTTTCACGAGCTGCCACGCGATGCCCGAGCGGAGATCGCCCGGCAGGCGCTGCACCGGGCGAGGACTGGGTGTGGATGTCGCGCTGTGGGTCACCCTGCGAGCTTACGCCCGCAGTGTTTCCGGTGCCAGCACCACATTGACGGACGCCGTCGGCAACACGCCGAGGTCGCGCATGCCCGCCATGATGGAGCTGAAATCGGCGGCGGTCCGCACGTCGGTGATCGGCTTCGCAAGGAGGTTCACGGCACGCCCACTGACGATCAGCGGCATGCCTGCGGGAAGCTCATGGCGCAGCGACCGGATCTCCTGCCCTGCGATCTTGCCCGAGATGCCGCGATCGAACAGCAGCACGACGACCGCCACGTTGTAGGCAGCGGCGGCACCAGCGATCTCCTGCGCCGGGACGCCCGCGCCCAGCGTGAGGCAGTTGACCCCGTCGGTGAAGAGCAGGAGCTCGAGGATCGCAAGCCCGAGATGATTGGGATCGTTCGGCGGCGTGGCGAGCAGCACCTGCCTTGCATCGCGCGTCGGACGAACGAGGCGCGTCACGTCGCGCAGCAGCCGCTGGGCGAGGTCCGCGAAACGCAGCTCCTGGAAGTTCTGCATCTCGCCGCGCACCACGCGGTCGTGCACGGCCTCGTTGAGGGGGATCAGCGTGGTCTCGAGGAACTTGCGCAGGCCCTGGCCTACGAGCAGCTTCGAAAGATGGTTCTGCAGCTCGCCAATCCGATGCTCCGCGAGGAGCGTGACCGCGAGCTCGATCTCGGACGGCAGCGGCGCGGGGTCCTCGACCGTCAGCCCGAGCATCGACTGCAGCGCGGACTCGGCGAGCGGCACGACTGCGCCCGCGCGCCAGCCTTCGGACAGCAGCTGCTTGATCAGCTTGAGACGGGCGACCTGCTCCGGCGGATAGACGCGATCGCCGAAGGCATCGCGCAACGGCGACGGAAAGCCGTAACGGCGCTGCCACATGTAGAGCTGCTCGCGCCGCAGTCCCGTGATGCGCACGACTTCACGGATGTGCAAGGCGCTGCGCGGTTCGTGCTGCGTGCCGGGCGACTCGGCGAGCGACACGCTCGGCTCGCGCCGCCGCGTCGGCGCCTTGATCAGGATGCCCATGGTTGTCCTTCCCTATCGTTTTTTGTCACCTGCGACCGGCGCCTGTGCTGGACAACCACCCGTGTTCAATCTGCCGGAATCACTCCGCAGCGAGCGGTTGCCACACCCGCCTGTCACGGCGTTCTGTGGAACACGCAAGGTGCAATGCACGATGCATGCCAAGCCGGTACGTGCTTGCCGCTCCGCCTCGTTTACGCCATCATCCAGAGGCCCGGCTGGCGAATCAAGATTCCGCTGTGCGCAGCTGCCGAGCGGTTGCGGTGATGTGGCGGCCGTGGCGGCGCACACGGCGCCGGAGCAGCGGTGTGCCGCATGGCGCGTACGCCGGCCTCGCGACGACGCGGCAACGGGCGGGAGAACGATGTTCGGGTTCAACGCGGAGAAGCAGCCACTGGCCGATGTGCGATCCGCGCAACGGTGGCTGGCATCGCTGGATCCCAGCGACCTTCTTGGCACGCAGGCCCAGGTCGTCGCGCAGGTCGCGCCGCTCGCCGAGCCCAATCGCCGTCGCAAGCCTGCCGAGCTCGAGGCGCTCTTCGCCGTCGACGCCGGCACGGTCGCGCTGCGTTCCGCCCTCGCAGGCCAGTACATCGATCACGCGCACCGGTCGCCCAAGGTCGAGCAGCAGCTGTGGCGTGCACTCTCGGAGCTGGGCAACGCCTTCCAGCACGCGTATCGCGCCTACGAGCGCGATATCGTCGGGCGCGCAGCCAGTGCCCGCTGGTCGGCGTTGCTGCCCGAGCTCCTGGCGCGCGAGGTCATGCAGCTCGCGGCCGATGCGCGGACGCGCATGCAGCGCTACGAGCAGTGGATCCCGGCGAAGTGGCTCGAGCTCCACGAGCGGTTCGGGCTCGCGCTGGGACACGGCATGCACCGGCGCAAGCTCGAGCTCGCGGGCGAGGACGCGCCGATCACGATCGAGCAGAAGTACATCGGCGTGCTCGCGCTGCAGCTCGCGAATGCGGGCAACCTCGACCGCCCGCAGCTGCACTGGCTTGCGCAGCAGCTCGAGCGGTGGTGCACGCGCCTGCGGCTGTCGCGCAGCTCGCCGGGGCCGAGCGCGCTGTACGTGGACTTCTCGCATGGCGGAGGATTGCGGCGCCGCACCGCGACGCCGCTGGAGGGCGCGGTCCTGTTCCTCGACACCGAGCCGCTGCATTCGCTCGTGTTGCAGTACGTGATCGCCATCGAGCAGAAGATCCGCAGCGAGCCGCTGTCACCGAAAACCACGCTGCGACTCGAGCGCATCGCGCTCCTGACGAAGGTCGCAACGCAGGTCGATACCGAGTACCGACCCGTGGCGCGCCGGGGCGAGCGCACGGCAGCCGCGGGAAGGATCGACGCGCTCGTCGGCTTCGACAACATCTCGGGCTACCTCCGCGAGGAGCAGCATGCGCCGGCGACGGAGGTCGACAGCGTCACGACGTTCAGCGGCACGCTCGACTTGGCGATCTTCGGCCGCATGCGCGACGAGCAGGAGCGGCGCCGCGCCCTGGTGCAAAGACGCCTCGCAGCCTTCGCTGCGCCGGGGGGTCCCTGGGAGATGAAGGACGTCAGTCTCACCGGCCTGCGGCTCGTCGCCCCCATGGCCGCCGTCGGCACGCTCACGCTCGGCACGCTGGTGGCGTTACGGGCGCAGCGCGAGCCGGTCTGGATCCTCGGCATCGTGCGCCGGATGCGGCGCGTCAGCGCGGATACGGCCGAAGTCGGACTGCAGCGGATTGCCGACAGCATAGCCGCGGTGGACCTGGCCACGCAGCAGGTCGCGGCGGAGGGCGCGGCGGCGGAGGGAGAAACGCTGTCGCGCCGCTGGCGGCCGCTGCGCGGGCTCTTTCTGGCGATGCACTCGCGCAGCCGCGACGGCGCCGTGCAGTCGCTGATCCTGCCGGCCACCGAATACGGCGAGCACAAGCGCTTTCGCCTGCGCACCGCCACCTCGGAATACACGATCCACTTCGGGCGCCTGATGGAGCGGCAGCCGGAATGGGTGTGGGCTGCGGTGCAGTCCTTGCCGCTCGCGCGCCGCATCGCTGCGACGGCGCCGGCCGGCGCGACCTGACGCAGCTGCGTCGAGCGCATCGGATCCACCTGGAGGATTCGCCGCCATGACGACGCCGGATCGCTACGCCGAGATCCACGCCGCGTACCGCTGGGACGTCCCCGAGCACTTCAACATCGCGCAGGCCTGCTGCGGGCGGTGGGCCGAGGATCGCAGCCGCTTCGCGCTGTACTGGGAAGACGAAGGTGGCGCGCGCGCGGCGTTCACGTTCTGGGATCTGCAGCGCGAGGCGAACCGGCTCGCCAATGCGCTCGCCGCGCGCGGCATCGGCCGCGGTGACAAGGTCGCGATCATCCTGCCGCAGCGGCCGGAAACGGTGATCGCGCACCTCGCCACGTACCAGCTCGGCGCCGTCACCGTCCCCCTGTCGTTCCTGTTCGGACCCGAAGCGCTGCAGTTCCGGCTCGACAACGCGGAGTGCCGCGTCGCGTTCGTCGACCCGCAGTCGCTGCCCAACCTCGTACCGGTGCACGCCGAGCTGCCTCGGGCTGCAGCACGCCATCGCGGTGGCCGGGGCCGAGGCGCCATTCACCATTGCGTGGGATGCGTTCGTCGAGGGTGCCTCCACGCGCATGACGCCGGTCGTCACGCGTGCGGACGATCCCGCGACGCTGATCTACACCAGCGGCACGACCGGCCCGCCGAAGGGCGCCGTGATGCCGCATCAGTGCCTGCTCGGCAACCTGCCGGGGTTCACGTACTCGCACGACGGCTATCCGCAACCGGGTGATCTCTTCTGGTCCCCGGCCGACTGGGCGTGGACGGGCGGTCTCATGGATGCCTTGTTGCCGACCCTCTATTTCGGGCAGCCGATCGTCGGCTATCGCGGCCGTTTCGACCCCGAGCGCGCGCTGCGCCTCATGGAGCGCTACCAGGTCCGCAACACCTTCCTGTTCCCGACGGCGCTCAAGATGATCATGAAGGCGTACCCGCGGCCGCGCGATCGGTTCGACGTGCAGCTGCGCAGCATCATGAGCGCCGGGGAGGCCGTCGGCACGGCCGTGTTCGAATGGGCGCAGAGCGCGCTCGGCGTCACGATCAACGAGATGTTCGGGCAGACGGAGATGAACTACATCGTCGGCAACTCGCATCGGCTGTGGCCGGCGAAGCCCGGCTCGATGGGCCGCCCCTATCCCGGACATCGCATCGCGGTCATCGACGATGCCGGCAACGAAGTCCCCGCTGGCGAGGTCGGCGAAGTCGCGGTTCATCGCCGGGCGCCCGATGGCAACCCGGACCCGGTGTTCTTCCTCGAGTACTTCCGCAACCCCGACGGCACGGCGCGCAAGTTCACGGGAGATTGGTGCCGCACGGGCGATCTCGCGAAGCGCGACGAGGACGGCAGCCTGTGGTACCAGGGACGCGCCGACGACATGTTCAAGTCGGCCGGCTACCGCATCGGACCATCGGAGATCGAGAACTGCCTCGTGCGTCATCCTGCGGTCGCGAATGCCGCGGTGGTGCCCTCGCCCGACGCGACGCGCGGTCATGTCGTGAAGGCGTTCATCGTGCTTGCGCAGGGCAGCGCGCCGTCGGCGCAACTCGAGGACGAGCTGCAACAGCACGTGCGCCGATATCTTGCGCCCTACGAATATCCGCGCGAGATCGAGTTCATCGACGCGCTGCCGATGACGACGACGGGCAAGGTGCAGCGCCGTGTGCTGCGCGAGCGCGAGATCGCCCGCAAGGCGGCGCTCGCGGGCTGAGGCAGCACATGCGCGGCCGGAACGACGGCACATGGTCGATGTCGGAGCGACATGCTGCGCAAGAGGAGAACCCCGTGACCAATGACCCGCCCGAACGCAGCCCGCGCAGGCCGGCTGCCGCGAACACCGCTGACCGGACCTCCCGTCCGCGCAGCACCCGATACGAGGAGTGGATGCTCGACGAGGCGGTCGAGGAGACGTTCCCGGCGAGCGACCCGCCCGCAACCAGCTATCCCGGGAGCTCGCTGTGGGAAATGGCGCAGCAGGATCGTGCGCATCGCGCCCGGCTGCTCGCGGGCCTTTCGATCGGCGCGCTGCTCGTCGTCGCCGGTTTGCTCGTCATGGATCGGGGCCCGCGCGACCGCGCCGGAGTATGACGCCGAGGCACGGTGCCGTGCGCGACGCGCGCCAACCGCGTCAGCGCGCCGGAGCCAGGGCCTCGCCGCGGATGCGTTCGAGAAATGCGCGGTGGGTGACCACCCATGCGATCGCCGGAACGACGGTCGGCAGGATGAGCGATCCAAACTGGTAAGCGAATGCGATGGCCTCGCGCTGCGCTGCCGAGAACCCGGTCTGCGACGCGATGAGCGGGCCCGCCGTGATCGCAATGTTCCTCAGGAAATCGGCGAGCGTGCCCCAGGCCACCACCGGCAGCACGATGAGATAGCCAAGCAGCAGCGTGCGCCAGCGGCCGCGGTCCGCTGCGAGCGTGAGCGCGGCGAAGAGTGGCAGGCCGAACGCATACAGCAGCGCATTGACCTCGATCGTCACCGTGCCACCAACGGCACCGGCTGCGCCGGGCCGCACCGTCGTCAGGAACACGAGCACGGCGCCGGCCTGCTGCACCGCCTGCACGAGATCGCCGAACGCGAGGCGTGCGACGATGCGCACGAGCCAGGCCGCCGGCCAGAGCAGCACCGGCGCCGCGAAATACCAGACGGCGAATGCCACCGGCAGCCACGCGAGCACCCTCAACACGAAACGGGTGAGCGGGCTGCCAATGCGCACGGCTAGGTGGTCGCCGGCAGCGGCGCGCCGGGGCGCGGTGCGTCCGGCGGCGGCGCAGTGCGCGAGCCCGGAAGCATCCGCACCCAGATCAGCCAGACGATCAGTACGTCGAGCATGATGAGCGCCTGCCAGACGTAAAGGTGCGCCCACTCGAAGGCGCGCAGGCTCCACTGTCCGATGTAGAAAAGGCTGATCACGCGCACGATGTTGAGGCCCTGCACGGCAACGATGCCGGCAGCCACGCCCACGAGCTTGTTGCGCCACGGCGCGGGAAACGCGAGGACGGCCGCGATCAGCACGATCGACGCCTCGACGCCGTTGCAGCCGGCCTCGATGGCCACTGCGAAGCCGTTGCCGGTGCTGCGCAGGACGTTGCCAGCGGCGACGACGGAGGGATCGAAGATCGTCACCAGCGTCGCGCTGGCACGGGCGACGGCGTTCGTCCACGGCGCGACGACGTGCGCCTGCGCCCATGGCGTCAGCTCGGCGCCGAACAGCAGCGCCTGCAGGACGAGGAACGCGGTGAGGAAGCGCAGCATCGGGCGCATTCTAACGCCCGCGTCGTGCCTGGCGCTCTAGAGGCGGTCGAGACGTCCGCCGTCGACGCGCAGCGCGCTGCCCTGGATGAAGCGGGCCTCGTCCGACGCGAGGAATGCGATCGCAGCGGCGACGTCCTCCGGCTTGCCGACGTCGGCCAGATCGATCTTCTCCGCGCCCGATTGCACGTTCGGATTGCCCCACAGCATCGGCGTGTCGATGGCACCGGGTACGACCGCATTGATGCGCAGACCCTTGCGCGCGCCTTCGATGCCGGCACTGCGGGTGAGCGACAGCAGCGCTGCCTTGGACGCGGCATAGGGCGCGACCAGCGGGCTCGTGGCCAAGGCGTGCACGCTCGCCACGTTCACGATGGCGCCGCCGGTGTCCATCGTGCGCAGGCCAGCCCGGATGAAGTAGAACGCGCCGAGGAGATTCACTTCCAGGATCGCCAGCCAGTCGGCACGCGTCTGCTCCGCGAGCGGGCGGAAATTCATGCGCGCGGCGTTGTTGACGATCACGTCGAGCCGACCGTAGCGCGCCAGGGTCGCAGCGACCGCGGCATCGACCTCGTCCTCCGCGGCGACATTGCACGCAACGCCCGACGCATCGGGCGCGCCCGTCTCGCGGACGGCGGTCGCTGCCGCGCCGGCGTTCTCCGCGTCGAGGTCGACGACGACGACGCGCGCACCCTCGGCGCCGAAGCGCAGCGCCGTCGCGAGCCCGATGCCGCTCGCGCCACCCGTGACGAGCGCGACGCGCCCGTCGAAGCGGCTTCCCGCCATCAGGAGTGGCCCTCGGTCATGGTGTTCGCGAGCGCGCTGCGGCGGCGCGCGCGGTCACCGGCGGCGCTTCGCTCCTCGGGCACGTGGGCTGCGAACTCGCTGGGTCGCTTCACCGGCACCCGCAGGCACACGCTCGAGGTCGGCAGAATGTATTGCCAGTCGAGCATGAGCTTCCGATAAGCCTCGCCCACGGGGCGGATCTTGCGGTCGAGGTCGAACAGCCCCAGCGGATTGACCCGATTGTTTTCTTCGCGCAGGGCCGTGTCCCAGTCGACCTGATCGATGAGCGAGTACCACGTGAAGCCCACCATCGGCACGCCATCGTTGCGGATGCGCAGCACGTTGGCCCACTGCTTCCACAGCCAGAACACGGCCTCGTCGCCGTGCGGGCCCTGCTTGAAGTTCGTCTCGGTGTGCATCACGGGCAGGAAGTACCGGTTGTGGTACTGGCGCGTGATCTCGGCGTACCCGAACACCTCGCCGGCCGGCCCGCTGCTGCCATCGGCGGAAACGCGATGCTCGTTGGTCACGTAGTAGTCGTTGCCCATGATGCAATGGTGCTTCAGGCGGTGCTCGAGGAACCAGTGGTACTCCTCGCGCGTCATGCCGTTGTCCTGCAGGAACTCGTACATCTCCGAGCTCACGCGCATGCCGTAGTTGAGGTCGAGCGAGAGGAAGCGCCGCTCGTTCAGGATCTCGGCCGGGCGGATGGCGCTCGGATCGGCGGCGTGGAAGTACTCGGACGATTCGCTCTGCACGAAGATGGCGTCCGGACGCACCTCCAGGATCGCCTTCATCGCGAGCACGTTGGCCTTGACGATGTGCTTCAGGGCCGTGACGTAGGATCGATCGTCGGTGAGCTGCTCGTTCCACCAGCCGAACCGCGCCGAGAACAGCGAGCAGATGTACATCTCGTTGATCGGCGTGTAGAGCTGCACCCACGGATAGCGCCGCGCGAACTCGCGGGCATAGACCTCGAAGAGCGCCGGGAAATCGGGATTCTGGAAGTTGCCGATCCAGTCCGGAACGCCGAAATGGCACAGGTCCACGATCGGCGTGATGTCGCGCCGGAAGAGCTCGCCCATGGTGTCGTCGGCGAAGCCCCAGTCGTAGCGGCCGGGCCCGACGTAGGTCGTGTGCAGCTGCGGACCGAAGCGCAGGAACGTGAGCCCCAGGTCCTCGACCAGCTGGAAGTCGGTGCGCCAGTGCTTGTAGAAGCCGCACTTCTCCATTTCATCGACGCGGGTCCGGCCCTGGTTGATGGTCGGTGCGCTGTTCTCGATCCCGGTCGCGAACATGAATGGGGGGGTGCGCTTCATCGAGCTGACTCCGGAAGAATGGGGGATGGCCGGGAGACCCGCATTGCCAAGGGCGCCACCGGCAGCGAAAACAGGGCACGCGCACGAGCGACGCGCGGTTTTGTGACTGTGGCCTGCGGGAATTAGTTCGAGGTCGCCGGCACGGTCGCGCTGCCTCGAGCGCGGCACGCACGCGCCGGGCGGATGCGGTCAGCCGGTGCTCGTTTCCGAGCGTGCCAGAGGCGGATCGTCGGCGAAGTAGCGCCGGATGCCGTCATGCATGGATTCGGCGAACTTGGCCTGATGACGGTCGCTGCGCAGCTTCTGCTCTTCCTCCGGGTTCGAGATGAACGCGGTCTCGACCAGGATCGAAGGGATGTCGGGGGCCTTGAGCACCGCGAACCCGGCCTGCTCGACGGCATTCTTGTGCAGCGGATTCACCATGCCGATGCCGTCGAGGACGTGCCGTCCCACCTTCAGGCTGTCGTTGATCTGGGCCGTCTGCGAGAGGTCGAGGAGCGTTCGCGCCAGAAGCGGATCGCGCACGTCGAGATTCACCCCGCCGATGAGATCCGCGGCGTTTTCCCGCTGTGCGAGCCACTTGGCGGCCGCGCTGGTCGCGCCGTGCTCCGACAACGCGAATACCGACGAGCCGCGCGCCGTCGGCACGGTGAAGGCATCGGCATGGATCGACACCAGGAGGTCCGCCTTGACCCGGCGCGCCTTCTGCACGCGCACGGCGAGCGGCACGTAGTAATCGTCGTCGCGGGTCAGCACCGCGCGCATCCCGCGGTCGGCCTCGAGCATGCGCTTCAGCTTGCGCGCGATGGAGAGGACCACGTCCTTTTCATACGTGCCACGGCGACCGATCGCGCCCGGGTCCTCGCCGCCGTGGCCCGGATCGAGCGCCACGGTGATCCGCCGCTTGCGGTCACCGCGCGGCTCGGCGCGTTGTGCTTCCGCCCGCGGTGCTGCATCCGCCCTCGTCGCATCCGGACGATCGCCTGCGCCCGCGCGGTTCTCTTCGAGCAGCGCCATCAGCGGGTCGATGGGCGTCACCGGATACAGGTCGACGACCAGCCGGTGGGCGAACTCGGCGACCGGCGGCAACGCGAAGATCTGCGGCCTCGCCTCGGTCTTGAGCTGCATGACCACGCGCAGCGTATCGGGTGCCCGCCGGCCGAAGCGGATCGCCGCGATGTACGGATCGGTGTCCTGCACGCGCGTCGGCAGCGAGGCGAGCTCGGTGGTGAGCTCCATGGCGGGCAGGTCCAGCACGACGCGATAGGGGTCCTTGAGCAGCGTGAGGTCGTGCGCGATCGGTTGCTGGGCCTCGAAGATGACGCGCGTATATTCCTGCGCGGGCCACAGGCGCGCGGAGGCGACGCGGCCCAGGGAGGCCCATGCCGGCATGCTGGCGAGCGGCATCGACGCCATGGGCAAGGCCAGCCAGCGCAACGCCTTGCGGCGCTCCAGCGAAAAGCGGGTTATGCCGCGTCGTCCAGCGCGGTCACGCACGCCAGGCCCCGCTGCGAATGGGCTGCGATGCGGAGGATCCTGCCCTGGTCGGCGCCATCGGGCAGGTATTCGAGCGCGATGTCGACGTCGGGCGCGGGCAGATGCCGGCCGGCACGCTCGGGCCATTCCACGACGCATACGGCGTCGTCGGAGAAGTATTCGGCGAAGCCGGCTGTCTCCCATTCATCAGGATCGTTCGAGCCGATAAAAATCAAAGTGATAAAAGTATAAGCTCGAAAAACGATAATGTTCAACCAGCGTGTACGTCGGACTCTTCACGGCGCCGGTCCAGCCGAGCGCGCGCAGCACGCCGCGCACGAGCGTCGTCTTGCCCGCACCCAGCTCACCGCGCAACGCAATCAGCAGCGGCGGGCGCAGTGCAACGGCGAGGCGCGCGCCGGCCGCGAGCGTGGCGTCGGCATCGGCGAGACGCAGCGTGATCGCGTGGAGCGGCGGAACTTCGCACGCGGCTGCGCCGTCGCTACGCTGTCGGGGCGGAGAATTCATGCAGGTTGCTGATCGGGACAACAAGGGATCGGGCGCAGCGCGCGACCTTCACGCGCTCGCGCAGCGTATCCACGACTGGGGTCGCGACCTCGGCTTCGCGGAAGTGGGCATCGCCGACACCGAGCTCGGCGTCGAGGAACAGCGTCTGCTGCAATGGCTCGACGCGGGGCGCCATGGGGCGATGGATTATATGGCACGCCACGGCACGCGGCGCACGCGACCGGCGGAGCTCGTGCCGGGAACGCTGCGCGTGATTTCCGTTCGCCTCGACTACTGGCCCGACGACGCGCGCGCAGCGAGCGACGTGCTCGCCGCTACCGACCGTGCATACGTCGCGCGCTACGCGCTCGGCCGCGACTACCACAAGGTTCTGCGCACGCGGCTGCAGCAGCTCGCGACGAAGATCGAGGAGAGCGTCGGCCCCTTCGGCTACCGCGTGTTCACCGACAGTGCGCCGGTGATGGAGGTTGCGCTCGCGGCGAAGGCGGGACTCGGCTGGCGCGGCAAGCACACGCTGCTGCTGACGCGCGAGCGCGGGTCGTGGTTCTTCTTGGGCGAGATCTACACGGACCTGCCACTGCCGGTCACGCCCGCGCGCAGCGCGCACTGCGGCAGCTGCGAGAAGTGCCTTGCCGCCTGTCCCACCGGCGCGATCGTCGCGCCCTACGAGCTCGACGCACGGCGCTGCATCTCGTATCTAACGATCGAGCTCGACGGCGCGATCCCCGAGCCGCTGCGCCGGCTCATCGGCAATCGCGTCTACGGCTGCGACGACTGCCAGCTCGTCTGCCCGTGGAACCGCTATGCGCAACCCACGCAGGAGGCCGACTTCGCCGTGCGCAACGGGCTCGACGACGCGCGCCTCGTGGAGCTCTTCGCGTGGACGGAAAGCGAGTTCGAGGCGCGCCTGCAAGGCAGTCCCATCCGTCGCATCGGTCACGCGCGCTGGGTGCGCAACCTCGCGGTGGGGCTCGGGAACGCGCCGTGGTCGGAAGAGGTGGTCGCGGCGCTGCGCTCGCGCGCCGACGATCCGCGTCCGGTCGTGCGCGAGCACGTCGCGTGGGCACTCGCCCAGCAGGCGCAACGCGCGCCGGTCCCGCTCAGCGGATGAGCTGATTCATCGACACGATCGGAAGCATCACCGCGAGCACCAGCACGAGCACGATGGCACCCATGAACACGATCAACGCCGGCTGCAGCAACGCCGCGAACCACGTGAGCCGGCGCTCGGCCTCGCGCTCCAGCTCCTCCGCAGCCCGCTGGAGCATCGCCGAGAGCTGACCGCTCGCCTCGCCGTTGGCGACGAGGTGTACCAGCACCGGCGGGAACACGCGCTGCTCACGCAAGGCGCGCGCGAGCGACACCCCTTCGCGCACGAGGGCCGCTGTCGCGGCGGCCGCGCGCGAGAGCGGCAACGACCAGATCACTTCCGCTGCGGCATCGAGCGCGCGCAGCAGCGGCGCGCCGCTGCCGACGAGAATGGCGAGGGTGCTGGCGAACCGCGCGGTGTCGATGGCGGTGATCAGACGCGCCACGAGCGGCCAGCGCAACAGCGTGCCGTGCCAGCCGGCGCGAAAGGACTCGCGGCGATTGGCGAGCGCGAACCCCACGATGCCGGCGACGAGCGCGATCCCCCATAGCCAGCCGGTTGCGCGCAAGAATGCACTCGTGGCGATCAGCGCGCGAGTGAGCCAGGGCAGCGTCTGGCGGCTTTGCTCGTACACCGCGACGACCTGCGGCACCACGTAAGTCAGCAGCACCACGATCACCCCGAGCGCGATCACCGTCACGAGCGCGGGATAGATGAGCGCGAGGGTGAAGCGCTGCTTCAGGGCCTCGCGCGCCTCGAGGTAGTCGGCGAGACGGGCGAGCACGTCGGGCAGGCGGCCCGTTTCCGCCGCGACACCGACGAGACCGCGATAGAGGCTGCTGAAGGTGCGCGGCCACCGCGCGAGCGCGCTCGCGAGCGACTCACCACCTTCCACCTGGGTGCGCAGGCCCTCCATGACACGCGCGAGGCGCGCGTCGTCGGCCTGCTCGGCGACCGCGGAGAGCGCCTGGTCGAGCGGCATGCCGGAACGCACGAGCGTCGCGAGCTGCCGCGTCGCGAGGCTGACCAGCACGGCCGGCAGGCGCAGCCGTTCAGTCGCGTGGGATACGCCTTCATCGTTGGCCGCGTCGATCGCGGTCGGGAAGAGGCCCTCCGTGCGCAGGCGATCGCGCACCGCCCGCGAAGTCTCCGCCTCGATCAGCCCGCGCTTCAGGCGGCCCGCGCCGTCGACCGCCTCGTAGCGGAAGGCTGGCATCGAAGGCGCTAGGCCTCGCGGGTGACGCGCACCAGCTCGGCCAGCGATGTGGTGCCCGTTTCGACCCAGCGCGCACCGTCGCGCCGAAGCGACGTCATTCCCGCCCGCAGCGCCGCCTCGCGCACCACGTGCTCGGGTGCGCGGTCGTGCACCAGCCGCCGCATCACGTCGTCGATCACCAGCAGCTCGTACACGCCGGTGCGGCCGCGATAGCCGGTGTGGTTGCACTCGGTGCAGCCGGGCGCCACATGCAGTGGCGCACTGCCCGCGAGGCCGAGCTCCGCCATCAGCATCGCTTCGCCGCTGCTCGGGGCCGTGGTCGTGCGGCACGCCGGGCATAGCGTGCGCACCAGGCGCTGCGCGAGCACGCCGAGCAGGCTCGACGCCAGCAGGTAGGGCTCGACGCCCATGTCGGCGAGCCGCGTGACGGCACTCGCGGCATCGTTGGTATGCAACGTGGCGAGCACCAGATGGCCGGTCAGCGATGCCTGCACCGCGATCTGCGCGGTCTCGAGATCGCGGATCTCGCCGATCATGATCACGTCGGGGTCCTGGCGCAGGATGGCGCGCAACGCCCGCGCGAAGGTGAGCTCGATGCGCGGATTCACCTGCGTCTGGCCGACGCCGTCGAGCGCATATTCGATGGGGTCCTCGACCGTCATCATGTTGGCGCTGCCGCGATCGAGGCGTGACAGCGCGGCATAGAGCGTCGTCGTCTTGCCGGAGCCCGTGGGTCCCGTGACGAGCACGATGCCGTGCGGCTCGCGGATCAGCCGGTCGATCGCGGCCAGCGTGGGGGCGCTCATGCCGAGCGTGGTGAGATCGAGCTGTGCGCTGTCCTTGTCGAGAAGCCGAAGCACCACGCGCTCGCCGGGACCCGTGGGCAACGTCGATACGCGCACGTCGACGGCCTTGTCGCCGAGCTTGAGCGCGATGCGGCCATCCTGCGGCAGACGCTTCTCCGCGATGTCGAGGCTGGCCATGATCTTGACGCGCGACACGAGGGCCGCGTGCAGCGCCCGCGGCGGCTGCAGCACGTCGCGCAGCACCCCGTCGACGCGGAAACGCACGACCGAGCGCGCCTCGTAGGGCTCGAAGTGCACGTCGGATGCACGCTCGCGCAACGCCTGCAGGAGCAGTGCATTGATCACGCGGATCACCGGCGCCTGCGTGTCGCTGTCGAGGAGGTCGTCGGCCTCCGGCAGCTCCTGCATGAGGCGGGCGAGATCGGTCTCGCGCGACAGGTCCTCGGTGATCCCCGCGACGTCGGCGCCGCCGACGTTGTAGGCGCGCGCGAGCTCAGCGGCGAAGTGCTCCGCGTCCACCGCGCGGGTCACGAGCGGCCGCTGCAGCACGCGCTTCAGCTCCGCGATGCCGTTGAGCGTGGCATCGGAACGCGTCAGCACGATGACGCTCTCGCCCTCTTCGGCGAACGCCAGCACGCCGTGCGTGCGCGCGAAGGTGTACGGAATGCGCGCCCGCAGGTGCGCGGTCCCCGGCCGGATGCCGAGCGTCGGCGTCGCCATGCCTGCTAGCGCGCGGGCAACGGGGCGGCCGCCCCGGGTGAGGGGGGCGACGGAGCCGGAGTTGCAGGAGTCGTGGACGGACCCGGAGGCGGACCCGCTGTCGGCGCGGGCAGCGGCGGCATCTGCGGCACCGTGGGATCGTTCCAGAAGAATCGCTCGGTCGGCCGCAGGCGCTCCTGCTCGCCCATCAGGTAGTCGTAGCGCTCGTTGGTGAGCGCAGCGGCCGTACCGGCGTTGCGCACCACCGTCGGCTTGAGGAACACCAGGAGATTGGTCTTGCTGCGCTTGCGACTGTCGTAGCGGAAGAGCTGGCCGAGCACCGGCACGTCGCCGACCAGCGGCACCTTGTCGGTGCCGTCGGTGAGGCTGTCCTGCATCAGGCCGCCGAGCACCACGATCTGGTTGTCGTCGATGATCACGGACGATTCGAGCGAGCGCTTGTTGGTGATGATGCCCGCCGCGTTGGTCTTGTCCTCCACGCGGGAGACTTCCTGGTAGATGACGAGGCGCACGCTGCCGCCCTCGGTGATCTGCGGCTTCACGCGCAACGTGAGGCCGACGTCGCGGCGCTCGATGGTCTGGAACGGCGCCACGCCCGTGACGTTGCCCGTCGTGGCGTACTGGCCGGTGATGAACGGCACGTTCTGGCCGACGACGATCTTGGCTTCCTCGTTGTCGAGCGTGAGCAGCGTCGGCGTCGACAGGATGTTCGCGCTCGCTTCGGTCTCCAGGGCGCGCGCGAGCAGCGCGAGATTGGTGATCGTGCCGATGCCGGGGATGGTGATCGAGCCCCGCACCACGCCGAGGTTGAGCCCGGGCGCGACGCTCGACAGGTTGGCCGCGGTGTCGATGATGTTCGCGCCGCTGCCGCGGGTGTTGAAGTTCGTGCCGCCGATCACGCTCGTGCTGTTGCCGTTGATCGAGCCGTTCGAGAGGTACTGCCACTGGATGCCGAACTCGGCAGCCTTGTCGGCGCTGACCTCGACGATGAGCGCTTCGACGAAGACCTGCGCGCGCCGGATGTCGAGCTTCTCGATCACCGCGCGCAGGTTGTTGTAGACCGGCTCCGGCGCCGCGATCAGCAGCGCGTTGTTCGCCGTATCCGCCTGGATCGTGGCACCGCCCGCGGTGAAGGCAACGCCCGCCGGCGTGCTGCCCGATAGCGGTGCGGACGCACTCGCCGGCATGGTGGTCGCGTTGCTCGTGCCGGTCGTGCTCGACCGGCGTGGGCGTCAGGCCGGTCGAAAGGCCGCTCGGCGATGGCGTCTCGCCGCCCGCCAGCAGCGCGCGCAACGTCTGCGCCACGCGGGCGGCCTCGGCGTTGCGCAGGTAGATGATGAAGATGTTGCCGCCGACGCGACCCGGCGTGTCGAGTTGCTCGATGAGTGCGCGGGCGCGGCTCGCGCGCGCCGGATTGTCCGCGCGGATGAGAACGCTGTTCGAACGGGCGTCGGCCACGAGTGCGACGCGCTGCTGCGTATCGGCGGCGGCGCCGCCCGCGCCGGGCCCAGGCTCGACCAGCAGCCGGTTCAGCATCGGCACGAGATCGAGCGCCGAGGCATGATGCACCGGCACGATCGTGGTCTCGCCGGCGGGCGGCTGGTCCAGCGACGCAATGACGCGATCGAGCCGCCGCAGGTTGTCGGCGTAATCCGTGATCACGAGCGCGTTGGCGGACGGAAACGCCGCGATCGTGTTGTTCGGCGTGATCAGCGGGCGCAGCACGCCCACCAGTTGCGCGGCGGACTCGTAGCGCAGGGTGACCACCTGGGTGACGAGACGGTCGCCCCCGGCGCCGATCGGCCCCCGCACCACGGGGCCACCCTGCTGCTTGGCGTCGGCCTCGGGCACGATCTTCACCACGCCCTCCCCTTCGACCGCCGCGAAGCCCTGCAGGCGCAGGGCGGACAGCAGCGTCGGATAGACGAGGGAGCGCGGCACGGGGCGGGCGGACACGATGTTCACGACGCCCTTCACCTTCGGATCGACCACGAAATTGCGCCCGGTGATCTCGGCCACGGCTTTCACCACGGCATCGATGTCGGCGTTGACGAAATTCAGAGTGACGGCGTCGTCGCCCGCCACGGTGCCGGCGGTGGCTGCCATTGCCGGAGTGCTGCCGAGGAGCAGCAGGGTGAGGACAAGCGCTGCGAGACGGGCGCAGCGGCCTGGAGGAGGATAGAGCGTCACGCGAACCCGGGGCGGAAGCTGCGCCGCAGCCAGGCGCAGGGACAGAGAGGAAAACTGTGCTTTTCCGGTCGCGCGGCGCGAATTCGCGGCCGCCACCGCGTTTTCAGGAATAATAGCACGCGCTCCGGCCTGCGCCAGACGCCGTGGCGGGGCGCGCGCGACGCAGGTTCCGGAAGTTGAATCCGGACCGGGGCTTCACCGCATCCAACAACGAGAACATCCGCCCTCCGGAGAACCGATGAACCTCGTACCCACTCCCCTCGTGCGCCGGCTCGTGCTTGGAACCGCACTTCTGCTGGGCCTCGGCGCGGCGTTGCCGTGGAAAGCCGCGGAGGTCCGGGCCCAGACGGCCGCCGCTCCCGCCGCGCCATCCCCCGCCGACGCTGCTCCTGCCGCGTCCGCCGCCACGTCCACCCCTGCCCCTTCCGCCGCCGCTCCTGCGGCACCCGCGGACTCCGCGGCCACCAAGGGCAAGGGCCGCGGCATCACCGCCCGGATCGAGCTCGACGACACGGATCCGGCGGACAAGGCTGCCGCATCGGATCCCGCCCCCCCGCGCGAGATCGTGATCGAGAAGAACGGCAAGAAGGTCCGGATCACCGGCGCCGGCCCGGACCGCGAGCTCGACGACCTCGAGAAATTCGCCCACAAGGCGCCGTCCGTGGCCCGGACGGCGGTGAGCATCGTGGCCATCATCTTTCTCTCGCCGGTCCTGATCGTCGGGCTGGTGATCTGGTATCGCATCCGCAAGGCGCGGATGCTGAACGAGACCATGCTGCGGCTCGCCGAGCGCGGGGTCGTTCCACCGGCGGAAGCCATGCAGGCGCTGACGGCCGGCCAGGTGCCCGCTAGCGTGGCAGGGGGGGCGACCACGTCCGTCTCGGGCGCGGCGCTGGCCACCCAGGTGCGCGACATCCGCACCCGCGCGGCATGGTCGGACCTGCGCAAGGGCGTCATCGCCGGCGCGGTGGGCCTCGGCCTGACATTCTTCTCGATGCTCGACGACGGCTCGCCGAACGCGCTTGGGCTCATCCTGCTCTTCGTCGGCGTCGGCTACTGCGTGCTGTGGTGGTTCGAGACCCGCCCGGCAACGCCGTCAAGCGGCGACGCCGGCTCCGCGGGGCCCTCCACGTGAGCCACGCGGCCCACGAATTCGACGGACGGTGATGCGGCCCTCATGGCGCCCGCGGAGGTCACCGATGCCGAACTCATTGCACGCGTCATCGTCCAGGACGATCGCCATGCATTCTCGGAGCTCGTCCGTCGCTACCACTCAGCCGTCCGTGCAACGCTACGGCGCCTCACCGCGGGCAATCATGCTCTCGCCGACGACCTCGCGCAGGAAACCTTCCTGCTCGCGTATCGCAACCTGCGCTCGTTCCGGCAGGAAGCGCGCTTCTCCACCTGGCTCTACCGCATTGCGACCAACGCCTTCCTCGCGCACAACCGCAAGCGCAGGGAAGAGCTCATGGGCGACGAGGACGCGAATGTCGCCGATGAGGACGAGTCCGCGCAGGACGGGCTTGCCGGGCACGGCGCGGACCACGCCCGCTCGGCATCGTTGAAGATCGACATGGAACGCGCGCTCGCCGTGCTGTCCGAAGCCGAAAGGGCTGCCATCGTGCAGTGCTACCATAACGACCTGTCGCACGAGGAAGCCGCGTACGTTCTCGGCTGTCCCGTCGGCACGGTGAAGACGCACATCCTGCGGGCCAAGCAGAAGATGAAGGCGAGGCTGGCAGCATGGGCGCCGGAGGCCAAATGACCGACCACGTTCCGCAGACCGCAAGCGCCGACGACGCCTGGCTCGAAGAGCTGCTTCGCGCCGACGCGCATGAGCACGACGCCGACTACCTCGCCGACGATGGCTTCACGGCACGTGTGATGGGCGCTCTTCCCGCGCCGGCCACCCTGCCCGCATGGCGCAGGCCGGCGATCGCGGCATTGTGGGCAACCGCCGGCATCGGCGTCGTCGCCGCGCTGCCCGGAACCCTACTCGATGGCGCCAATGCGCTCGCCTCGCTGCTCGCGACGCATCGCTTCTCGCTGACCGACGTCGGCATCGTCATCCTCGCCCTTGCCGGAATGAGCTGGGCCGGAACCGTGTACACGCTGCAGAAGGACTGACGCCGCCCGCGCGACCTCCTCCTTCGGATTCGCCCTGCAAACGAAACGGCCGCTCGCAGCGGCCGTTTCGTGTTCCCGGCAGGCGATCCCGCGGGGTCAGTCCTTCAGCGAGAAATTGATCTCGACGGTACCGGTGTACTTCTGGCCCTCGGGCTTGAACTTCCAGGTCCGGAGCTTCTCGGTGACTTCCTGGTTGAACACCCGCGGCGGGTCGGCGCTGACGATCGTGACATCGGTGACGTTGCCCTCCTCGTCGATCTGCACCCGAGCCACGATGTGCCCGCGCGAAACATTGGCGCGAATGGCCGCGCGCGGATACGACATGTCCTCGCCGGCGATGCGCGAATAGGTGAGGTTCCGCGGCGCGGCGGGCTTCGGCGCCGGCGGCGCGGGCGGAGCCTCGACCACCTGCGGCGGCGGCGGCGGCGCGATCACGTAGGGCTCCACCGGAACGGTCGGCGTGACGGCCGTGATCACCGGCGGGGCGATGGGTGGCGGCGCGATCGGAATGTCCGGCGGCGGCACGTACGGCTGCTGCTGCACCGGCGGCGGCGTCTTCGGCGGCGGCTCGATCTTCTTCGGCGGCGGCGGCGGGGGCGGCGGCGGCTTCTTGATCTCTTCGATGATGGTGGCGCTCACCGGCTTCTTGATCACTTCCACCGCCTTCCGCGCGAGGCCCGACATGAGGCCGTAGATGACCAGCGCGTGCAGCAGGATGACGAAGCTGATGCCGACCAGGTGCCGCTTCGGGTCGCGCTGTCGTCGTGCGAAATCCATGGGGTGCTCCGTGCGCCGCCGCAACCGTCCGCGACGGCGTGCTCGTTATTCGATGAACTGCTCGCTGCCGATGATCCCGATCTTGGTCATGCCGAGACGCTGGGCCGACGCCATGATGGCGGCGACCACCTCGTACTTGGCCGACCGGTCGGGCCGCAGGTGGAGCTCCGGCTGCGGCTGTTTCGCCGCGGCGACCTTGAAGCGCTCCTCGAGCGTTGCGCGATCGGGAACGAGCTCGCCGTTCCAGTAGATGCGGCTACCGCTGTCGACGTCGATCTTCAGCACCTCCGGCTCGACCAGCGGGGGCGGCGGGTTGCCGACGGGCATGTTGAGGTTGACGGAGTGCAGCTGGATCGGAATGGTGATGATCAGCATGACGAGCAGCACCAGCATCACGTCGATCAGCGGCGTGGTGTTGATGTCCATCATCACTTCCGGATCGCCGGACCCGGAGGCGGGTCCCACGTTCATTGCCATCGTGTGTTCCTCGACAAATGCCGCGCGCTAGCCACCGCGCACCGGCGGCTCCGTGATGAAGCCGATCTTGGTGATGCCCGCGCGCTGGCAGGCGTAGATCACGCGGCCGACGCCCTCGTAGTTGCCGCGGCCATCGCCGCGGATCTGCACCTCGGGCTGCGGCTGGAGCACGGACACCTTCTTCAGGCGCGCGATCAGCGCGTCCGTGCTGGCCATGCGCAGGTCGTTCCAGTAGATGCGTCCCTGCGCATCGACCGAGAGCGTGATGTTCTCGGGCTTCGTCTCGCGGACCTCGTTGCGCTCTTTCGGGAGGTCCACCGGGATCGACGTGGTGACGACCGGCACCGTGATCAGGAAGATGATCAGCAGGACCAGCATCACGTCCACCAGCGGCGTGGTGTTGATCGCGGAGACGACCTCGTCCTCGTCGCCCGAGGCCGGGCCAACGTTCATTGCCATCGGTCAGGCCCTCGCGGGACTCGGCGTGTTGCTCATCAGCACGGCGTGCAGGTCGGCGCCGAAACCGCGCACGTCCTCCATCGCGGACTTGTTGCGCCGGACGAGCCAGTTGTAGCCGAGCACGGCCGGCACCGCGACTGCAAGGCCGATGGCTGTCATGATCAGCGCCTCGCCCACGGGACCGGCAACCTTGTCGATCGACGCCTGGCCGGCGATGCCGATGGCCGTCAGCGCGTGATAGATCCCCCACACCGTGCCGAACAGGCCCACGAACGGGGCGGTCGAGCCGACGGTGGCGAGGAACGCAAGCCCGTCCTGCATGCGGCTCTGCACGTTGTCGATGGCGCGCTGGATCGACATCGAGATCCAGTCGTTCATGCTCACGTTGCCGCGCAGGCCGGTGTGTTTCTGGGATGCCTCGAGGCCCGATTCGGCGATGAAGCGGAAGGGGCTGCCGTCCTTGAGGGCCGTCGTCGCCTCGTTGACCGAGGGTGCGTTCCAGAATTGCTCGTTGGCGATGCGCGCCTGACGGCGGAGCTTGGCCTGCTCGTACAGCTTGGTGAAGATCACGTACCAGCTGCCCATCGACATGATCACCAGGATGCCGAGCGTGATGCGAGCGACGATGTCGCCGCCCTTCCACAGGGCTTCGAGGCCGTACGGGTTGTCGACGATCTCGGTGGTGCGCGATGCCATCGCCGCGCCGGGGGTCGCGGGCGTCGGCGTGGCGCGCAGTCGCCGCCGGGGTGGGAGCTGTGCTCGGCGTCGCGGCAGCACCCGGTGCCGCCGGCGCAGCAGGCTGACCCTGCGCGAATGTGGCGACGGGTGCGATGGCAGAGGCCATCGCGAGCAGAACCGTGGCCGCAATGGCCGCACGGGTCGTCTTCAACATGATTTCTCCAGGCAAGTGATTATTGGATCGGGGAGATTGGACCGGTAGCCGCGATGGAATGCAGCGCACAGCGCAAGAAGGCTCCGCGCGCGAACGGTGGGTTCGCACGCATCGGGGGCGCTTCTCCCGGATGCAGGGGCGAGATGCTACTGATGTCCAAGGCAAAAATCAAAAAAAAGTGCGCCGGCGCGACCCGGCATGCGGTCGGCACGGTAGCACTGCACCAGATGGGGGCGCGGCGTCGGGAGACGCGGGGCGGGGGAAACGTGCGTTTGACCGGGGTAGGTGCTCCGCGGTTCGCCCGCTCGTGCGGTTCTTCGGCGGAACCGCGAAAAAAGGCGGGGAGCCGAAGCTCCCCGCCCTTTGCCGCTAGACGACCCCGATCAGGGCCACTTGACGGTGATGCTGCCGTATACGAAGCGTGCCCGCGCGTCGTAGTACGACGCGTCGAAGCCCAGCTGGAACGTGTTCTGCTGGTTGGTGGCCGGCGGGTTGGTATCGAACAGGTTCTTCGCGCCGAGCGTCAGCGTGACGTTCCTGAAGCCCGTGTACATCGCCTGGAGGTCCCAGAGGCTCATGCTGCTGACCTTGCGCTCGTCGCCGTTGCCGTCCGTCTGCCAGTCGGTGTACGCGCTCTGGTAGCGGTTGGCCATCGTGACGGCCCATGGACCACGGTCCCAGCCGATGGTGGCGTACGTCTGCAGGCGCGGCGTGATGCCCGTCGCGGCGGCCCCGAAGGCGTTGGAGATAAAGCCCGCCCACGTGCCATCCGTCTGCTGAACGTCGTACTTGGTGAAGTACGTGCCGTTCACGCCGAGCTTCATGCGACCCCAGGGCTGCACCGGCGACGCATACCGCGCATCGATGTCGATGCCCTTGATGTGTTGCCCGCCAAGGTTGATGTAGCGCTGGTCGATGTTCGTGATCGGACCCGGAATGTTCGGGAAGCCGGGCTGGACCGCACCGCGCGTGATCAGGCCGCCGTACTGGGCGAGGTCGCCGAGGATCGTCGACTGGCTGATGCCGTTGGTGATGACGTTCGCGAGGCGGATGTAGAACCAGTCGACCGACAGCGACATTCCGCGCGCGGGCTCGAGCACCACGCCGAAAGACGTCTGCTCCGACGTTTCCGGCTGCAGGTTCGGGTTGCCGCCGAACGTGACCGGGAACTGCGTGTTCGCAGTCGTTGCTGTCGTTCGTCACCGGGCAGCGCAGCGGATCGGACAGGCCGGTCGACGACACGCCCTGGATGTTCGGGGTGAACATCTGGTAGAGCGACGGCGCGAGGAAGCCCGTGCCCCACGAGCCGCGCACCAGCACCTGGCGCATCGGCTGCCAGCGCAGGCTGAACTTCGGGTTGGTCGTCGAGCCGAAGTCGCTGTAGTGGTCGTAGCGGACCGCCGCGTTGCCTTCGAGCGTCTTGACGATCGGGATGTTGAATTCGCGCGAACAGCGCGTAGTAGTCGCGCGACTCGTCGATCGGCAGGATGTTGCCGCCGTAACCCGAGACGTCGCCCGCCTGCAGCGCGGGGCTCGGCGTCTGCGTCAGCTCCTCACGCCGGGACTCGCCGCCGATGGCCATGGCCAGCGGGCCGGCAGGCAGCTGGAACAGGTCGCGCGATGCCTTGCCGACGACGCCCATCGACTTCGACGTGCCGTTGAAGGTGTCGCCGATGAAGTTGGTGCCCGACACCTGCGAGTTGACCGCCGCGGTGTTTTCGCCGAAGAGGTTCACGTTGCCGCTGTTCAGCAGCGGGAGGATGCCCGACAGCAGCGGGAAGCCGCCGTTCAGGTGCTCGCGGGTCTTGCCTTCGCTGTACTGGAACGAACCGTCGATGTCCCAGTTCCAGGCCGAGCCCTTGAGGCCGAACACGCCCTGCCACTGCTCGTTGGTGTCGGTGGTGTCGCGGTTGCCGCACACCGACGCAGCGGTAGCGCACGTTCAGCGGCTGGCCGTCGATACCGGCCGCGGCAGCCAGCGCATGCGGATAGAACGGGCTGGTCGGCGGCAGCAGGATGCGCGACACGCCGCCGTAGGTGGCGCTGATCGGGTTGTTGTCGGGGATCGCGAACTGGTCGGAGATCGGCACCGGCTGGATGATGAAGCGCGTTTCCGCCTTCGCGTACATGCCCGGTGGCGTACGCCTGCCAGTTCGGGGTGATCTGGAACCGCCCGGAGCCGTAGAAGTTCGTGGTCTCGGTGTCCGGGATCATCTCGACGCCGGGGTAGATCGCCGGGTCGAAGAAGCAGCGGTTGCCGAGGTTCGGATCGAAGATCGACGGCGCGCAGTTCGGGAAGCTCGGGCGTGCCGATGCCGCCGGTGCTGATGTGCCCCGGGAACGTGTTGCCGGAGACGCCCACGTAGCCGAGGTTCAGGTCGTACGAGTGGTTGGAGAAGTTGCGGTCGCTTTGCAGCAGCGGCTTCTGCTTGTCGTACGAGCCGGACAGGAAGAAGTTGTAGCGGTCCTTGGAGAGGTCGCCGAAGCCCGCCGAGGCCTTGAACTGGTATTCGTCGCCGCCGCCGCTGCGGGTGGGCGTGCCGCCCCAGATCGTGGCTTCCGCGCCCTGGTAGTCCTGGCGCAGGATGAAGTTGATCACGCCGCCGATGGCGTCGCTGCCGTAGACCGCGGAGGCGCCGTCCTTCAGCACTTCGACGCGCTCGATGGCGGAGAACGGGATCGCCGCGAGGTTCACGCCCTGCACGCCCTGGATTTCGCCGGCGAAGTTCGTCAGGCGCTTGCCGTTGACCAGCACGAGGGTGCGTCCGCCGCCGAGGCCGCGCAGCGAGGCGGTCTGGGCGCTGAACGTGGTGGCGCCGATCACGTTGCCGAGCGAGACGTTGCCGGCGCTGTTGTTGGCGGACACGAGGTTCAGCAGTTCCATCGCGGTGACCGCGCCGGACCGGTCGATGTCTTCGCTTCGTGATCACCGTCACGGGCAGGGCGGTCTCGCCCTCGACGCGCGGGATGTTGGTGCCCGTGACGTCGACCTTGATGTCGGCCGCCTGAGCAACGCCTGCCAGCAGTACCGTGCCGCTGACGCCGAGCGCACAGGCGAGCGCCGTCGCGACTTTCTTTCGCTGAAACTTCATTGGAGGACCCCCAGAGGAAAGTGGAGCAGAAAAGGGAATGAAATGTTCGCCTTTCGGCACACTCGGGCACGTTACAACAGCCAACTTTCGGGCCGCAACAGAATGTCGCGCTTGTTACAATGCCCGGGCCGTCCCTGTTGCAAATCTGCCAACGTGACCCTCCGCCACGCCGAAGCGGGCGATCTGCCCCGGATTGTCGAGATCTACAACGCGTCGATTCCGGGCCGCATGGCGACGGCCGATACCGCGCCCGTCACGGTCGAGTCCCGGCAGGGCTGGTTCGCCGAGTTCGACCCCGCACGGCGGCCCCTGTGGGTCTGCACCGAGGCTCGGCGCGATGGCGGGCTGGTTGTCGCTGCGCTCGTTCTACGGCCGTCCGGCCTATCGGGCGACCGTCGAAGTTGCGGTCTATGTGGCTCCCGAACGGCAGCGGCGCGGCATCGCCCGCCGGCTCCTCGCCCACGCCATCGAAGCGGCTCCCGGCCTCGGCATCCACACGATCCTGGCCTTCGTCTTCGCCCACAACCCTCCGTCCGTCACGCTGTTCGAGCACGCCGGTTTCGCAGCGTGGGGGCGGCTGCCGCGCGTCGCCGAGCTCGACGGCGTCGAGCGCGACCTCGCGATTCTCGGCCGGCGGGTCGCCGCATGACGGACCACGGCAACCGCCCGCCCGGCACCGACTCGCGGGATGGAGCCACCGCTTTCGCGCTCCGGCTCGCGACGGCGGCCGACGTCGCGGCCGTGCACCGCGATGGTCCGTGCGCTGGCGCAGTACGAGCGCCTGGAGCACCTGTGCGTGGCGTCGGAGGCGGACCTCGCCGCGGCCCTGTTCGGTCCGCGACCGTTCGCGGAGGTCATGCTGGCGGAAAAAGGTGAAGAAATTGCCGGTTTCGCCCTCTTCTTCCACAATTTCTCCACTTTTCTCGGCCGGCCGGGCCTGTGGCTGGAGGACCTGTTCGTCGTGCCTGCGCACCGGCGGCAAGGGTGCGGGAAGGCGCTGCTGCGTGCGCTGGCCCATCTCGCCCGCGCCCGCGGCTGTGGCCGCTTCGAGTGGGCGGTGCTCGACTGGAACGAGCCGGCGATCGCGTTCTACCGCTCGCTGGGTGCGGCAGTGCTGCCGGACTGGCGGATCGTGCGGGTCGTCGGCCCGGCGCTCGACGCGCTTGGCGGGGGCGCCGCCCGCCGGGCCAGCCGGTCAAGCGCCATCCGGGCGCTGACGCCTCGCCCCGGATAATGTGCGGCCCGGCCCCGCCTGACTGAGTCGCCATCCAACATGCCCGACGCCGACCGCCTCCCCCTCGATCCCTTCGCGGTCGTCCCGTCGCGGTTCGACGTGGATTTCTGGTCGCTGCGCCTCGTCGAGGAGCAGAGCCGCAGCCACGCGGTGCGCAAGAACGTGGCGCTGCCGTTCGCAGGTCGCGACCGACCGGGGCGCCATGGCGACGGTCTACGCCGATGGCGGCTACGGCTACGCGGCCACGGCGGATCTCTCGCCGGACGGGCTGCGCGCGGCGCTCGAACGCGCGGCCGCCTGGGCCCGCGCGACCGCCCGGTGCGCGCTCGTAGACAGCCGCTCGCTGCCGCGGCCGGCGGAGCGCGGCGCTTATGCCTCCCCGGGATTCGACACGCCCGAGCCCACGCCGCGCCAGTGGTTCGAGCTCCTGATGCGCGAGTCCGTCGCCGCCGCGATCGATGCGCGAATCGTCGATTGGGAGGTGAGCGTCGAGACGCGGGTCGCCACGCACCGCCTCGTGACCTCGGCGGGCGGTGACGTCATCCAGCAGTACCGGTACGTGTTTCCTGGTTGTGCGGTGACGGCGCATGCCGATGGCGACACCCAGACCCGCACCCTCAACGGCTATCGCGGCATCTGCCAGCAGGGTGGCGAGGAGGTGCTCGCGCGCTTCGGATTCACCGGCTGTGGCCGACGCATCGCGGAGGAGGCGCTCGAGCTCGTCGCGGCGCCGAACTGTCCGACCGGACGCATGGACGCACTCCTCATGCCCGACCAGATGATCCTGCAGATCCACGAGTCCATCGGGCATCCGCTGGAGCTCGACCGCATCCTCGGCGACGAGCGCAACTTCGCGGGCACGAGCTTCGTCACCCCGGACATGTTCGGCGCGTACCGCTACGGGTCGGCGCTGCTCAACGTGACCTTCGACCCCACGCGTCCGGAAGAGCTCGCGAGCTACGGCTGGGACGACGAGGGCACGCCTGCACGCAAGGTCTACGCTCATCCGCGACGGGATCCTCGAGCGTCCTCTCGGCGGAGCCATCTCGCAGGCGCGCGCGGGGCTGCCCGGCACCGCGAACGCCCGTGCCGACAGCTGGAACCGTCCGCCCATCGACCGCATGGCCAACCTCAACCTCGAGCCCGGGACCGCCACGCTGGACGCGATGATCGCCGGCATCGACGACGGCATCCTCATGGAAACCAACCGTTCCTGGTCCATCGACGACTCGCGCAACAAGTTCCAGTTCGGCTGCGAGCGCGGCCGGCGGATCCGCCACGGCAGGCTCGAAGGCGTCGTCAAGAATCCGAATTACCGTGGCATCAGCGCGAGCTTCTGGCGCAGCCTCGCGCGGGTCGGCAACGCGGACACCGTGCAGGTCCTCGGCACGCCGTACTGCGGCAAGGGCGAGCCGTCGCAGATCATCCGGGTCGGCCATGCCTCGCCCGCGTGCGTGTTCACCGGGGTGGACGTGTTCGGGGGCGCGCAATGACAACGACCGGCGCAATCGATGCGCGGCACGCTGGCATGAACGCGCCGGAGGTGGTGCCGGGGCCCGCAGTGCTGCGCGAGGAGTATTTCCACGAGCTCGCGGCCGCGATCGACCGCATGCTCGTGCCTGGCGAGTTCTACACGGCGGGGCTCGCTGCGGAGCAGTCCGATTTCGTGCGCTTCAATCGCGGCAAGGTGCGCCAGCCCGGGAGTGTCGCGCAGGGATATCTCGAGCTCGATCTCGGCCGCGGTCATCGGCATGCGTCGCATCGCCTGACCTTGTGCGGCCACGCGGCGCGCGATGGCGCGGCCATCGCCGAGGCCCTCGCCACGCTGCGCGCGGTGCTGCCCGTGCTCGACGACGATCCCCATCTCCTCCGGCCGGACACCGTGCGCTCGACGCACAGCGGTCACGGCGGGGCACTGCCGCCGGCGGAGGTCATCGTCGATGCGGTGCTCGACGCCGCGCGCGGGCATGATCTCGTGGGCATCTACGCCGGCGGTCCGGTCGTGCGCGGCTTCGCGAACGCCGCCGGGCAGCGCAACTGGCACGCGACGACGTCGTTCAACCTGCAGTGGAGCCTCTATCACCGCGCCGACAAGGCGGTGAAGGCGAGCCTCTCGGGACTCGCGTGGAATGCCGCGGCGATCGCAACGCGCATGGAGGAGGCGGAAGCCCAGCTCGCGCTCGTCGCGCGCCCGGCGCGCACGCTCGATCCCGGCGAGCATCGCGTGTTCCTGACGCCCGCCGCGATGGAGGAGATCGCCGGCATCCTGCAGTGGGGCGCATTCTCGGCGCGCGCGCTCGCCACGCGGCAGAGCGCGCTGTCGCGCATGCAGGACGCCGACGGTCCGCGACTGCATCCGCAGGTCAGCATCGACGAGGCGACCGCGGACGGCGTCGCGCCGCTCTTCCAGGACGCGGGTTTCATCCGTCCGGACGCCGTGCCGCTCATCCGATCCGGACAGCTCGTCGGCTCGCTGGTGTCGCCGCGTACGGCACGCGAGTTCGGGGGCGAGACCAACGGCGCCAACGCCGAGGAATCGCCGGAAGCGTTCGCAATGGCAGGCGGCAATCTCGCGATGGCGGATGCGCTGGCGGCGCTCGACACGGGCCTGTACGTGAGCAACCTCTGGTATCTCAACTACTCCGACCGGCCGGCGTGCCGCATCACCGGCATGACCCGTTTCGCCACGTTCTGGGTCGAGAACGGCACGATCGTAGCGCCCGTGGACGTGCTGCGCTTCGACGACACGCTGTTCCGGATGCTCGGCGACAACCTCGAGGCGCTCACGCGCGAGACGGAGCTCCGCCTCGAGTCGTCCACCTACGGGCAGCGCGCGCTCGCGAGCATGCGCGTGCCGGGAGCGCTGGTGCGCGGCATTTCGTTCACGTTGTAGATCCGTGCAGGCCACGGTCGGGCCGGGGCCTGGCCGACATCATCGTCGTCGCGACGCGCTCGTCGCTGCTCAGGCAGCGCTTGCGCGCTCCGCATTCCACCCCTTGGGGATCGAGGCGAGGAGTCGCTGCGTGTACGGCTCCCGCGGGTGCCGGTAGACCTCGTCGGAATTGCCCATCTCGACGATCTCGCCGTTGTTCATCACCATGATCTCGTCGGAGATGTACTTGACGACGGCGAGGTCGTGCGAGATGAAGATGTACGACAGGTGATACTCGTCCTGCAGGTCCTGCAGCAGGTTCAGCACCTGTGCCTGCACGGACACGTCCAGCGCGGACACCGATTCGTCGCAAATGAGGATGTCCGGGCGCATCGTGAGGCAGCGCGCGATGGCGATCCGCTGCCGCTGCCCGCCCGAGAACTCGTGCGGGTACTTGTAGAACGACGCTTCCGGCAATCCGACGCGATGCAGGAGCTCGAACGCGTGCTCCGTGCGCTCCTGGGCATTGGCGCCGATGCCATGGATCTCCATCGGCTCGGTCAGGATCTGGCCGACGATGAAACGCGGATTGAGCGATGCGTACGGGTTCTGGAAGATGATCTGGATGCGCCGCTTGTACTGCATGAATTCGCCCGGCGACATCCGCAGCAGGTCCTTGCCTTCGAACAGCACCTCGCCCGCTCGACGCCTCGTGCAGCCGCATCAGCGTGAGACCTACGGTGGTCTTGCCCGATCCCGACTCGCCGACGAGGCCGAGGGTCTTGCCCTTCGGGAGCTTGAACGACACGTTCTTCACCGCCTCGAACTTGCGCTGGCCGAAGAGGCCTTCGCGGCTGTAGAAGTCCTTGCCGAGGTTGCGCACCTCGAGCAGCACGGGGTCGCCGGGATTCACGCCGCGGCGCCGTTCCGGCAGGTGATCCGCGCGCTCGGCGTGCCCCGACATGAAGTCGTCGATGACCGGCAGGCGTGCGAGGCGCTTGTCGAGACGCGGCCGGCACTTCAGGAGCGCCTGGGTGTAGAGGTCCTGCGGCTCCTCGAAGATCTGGCGCGCCGGTCCCTGCTCGCGGATCTCGCCGTTGCGCATCACGACGACGTAGTCGGCGATCTCGCCGACCACGGCGAGATCGTGGGTGATGAACAGGACCGACATCTGGCGCTTGCGCTGCAATGCGGCGATGAGATCGAGGATCTGCTTCTGGATCGTCACGTCGAGCGCGGTGGTCGGCTCGTCGGCGATCAGGAGCTTCGGCTCGCAGGCGATGGCCATCGCGATCATGACGCGCTGCTGCTGCCCGCCCGACATCTGCGACGGAAACGCATTGATCTTGTACTCGGGATCGGGGATGCCGACCTCGTCCAGCAGCTCGATGGAGCGCCGCCGCGCCTGCGCCGGGGTCATCCCGCGGTGCAGCCGGAGCACCTCCGTCAGCTGGAACCCGACCGTGAACACCGGGTTGAGCGACGTCATCGGCTCCTGGAAGATCATCGAGATGTCGGCGCCGCGAACGTCGCGCAGCGTGCGCTGCGAGAGCTTCAGGAGATCGCGGCCCCCGAAGAGGATGCTGCCCGCCGGATCGATGAGCGAATTCTCCGGCGGAAGGAGACCGAGGGTCGCAAGCGCCGTCACGGACTTGCCGCTGCCCGACTCGCCGACCAGCGCGACGGTCGAGTTGCGCGGAATGTCGAAGCTGACCCCGCGCACGGCCTCGTACACGTTGTCGCGGCCGATCCGGAACGAGACGCGCAGGTCGCGGATGCTGACCAGCGGATCGCCGCCCGCCCAGCGCGCCGATGCATTCACCGGTGCGCTCACAACCCGGCCCTCCCGCGCAGCTTCGGGATCGAGCGCGTCGCGCAGCGCGTCGGTGAAGAGGCTGAACGCGGTCACGAGGATGGCCATCGCCGTTCCCGCCGCCGCGAGCTGCCACCACTTGCCCAGGATGAGCTCGTTCTGCGCCTCGTTCAGCATCGAGCCCCAGGACACCACGTCCACGGGCACGCCGAAGCCCAGGAAGGACAGGATGACCTCCGACTTGATGAACGCCACGACCAGGATCGATAGTTGCACGAGCACCACGTGGCTCACGTTCGGCAGGATGTGGATGAACATGCGCCGCATGTTCGATGCGCCGATCGCGTCCGCCGCCTGGACGTACTCGCGCGACTTGTGCTTGAGATATTCGCCGCGCACCAGCCGGAACACGCCCGACCATCCGGTGAGCCCGAGGATGAGGATGATCGTCATCGTTCCCTTCTGCTGCAGCACCGCTGCGACTGCGAGGATCAGGAGCAGGTACGGGATCGAGCTGAAGATGCTGTAGAACCAGTTGAAGAAGTCGTCGACCCATCCGCCGAAATAGCCGGCGAACGCCCCCATCACGGTGCCGATGAAGGTGGCGAGCGCCGCCGCCGCGAGACCGACGAAGATCGACGTTTCGGAGCCCTTGATCGTCTTCTTCAGCACGTCGCGGCCCCACTTGTCGCCGCCGAGCGGAAGCGTCGTCGCGCGCGCTTCCGCCGCGTCGGTCGTCTTGCCCGCCTTCGAGCGGATGTCCGCCATCACGTCCGCCAGCGGATCGACCGACTTGTCGGACGGCCGCATCCTTGTCCTTCTGGATGTCGGTCATGGCATCGGCGAGCGGGTCCACGACCTTCGATTCCTCGGCGGCAGGCGCGGCTGTCGTCGACGGCGCCGTGCCACCGCGCAATTCCGCGATATCCCCGGCCAGCGGATCGACGACGCTCGACTTGAATTCCGGTGCGGGCGTCGCGCCGGGTGCCTCGGCCGGAACGTTGCCGACGGCCGGTGCAGTCGTGAGATCCGGCGCGGCGGGCCCGACGAAGGTCGGTGGCGCGTAGTTCACGCCGACCTCGCGCGACCAGTCCTTGGCGATGAGACCTGTCCCGGACAGGATCATCATCACGAGGAACACCACGACGATCACCAGCGACACCATGCCCACGTAATCCGATTGCAGGCGCTTCCACGCCAGCACCCAAAGGCCGGGCGATACGGTGTGCGGGATCTCGCGCGGATGCGGCAGCGCAGTGGTGCTCATTCGCTCGCTCCCGTGCTCATTTGAGTTGCACCCGTGGATCGACGGCCTTGTACATCAGGTCCGCCAGGAGGTTGAAGACCATCGTCGCGGCGGCGACGTACACCGTCATCGCCTTGATCACCGGAAAGTCCGAGCGCTCGACGGCGAGGATCACCTCGCGCCCGATGCCCGGGATGGAGAAGAACCGCTCGATCAGGAACGCACCCACCAGGAGGCCCGGCAGCGTGGCCATGACGTTGGTGATGATCGGGATGGACGCGTTGCGCAGCACGTGCACCCACATGATGCGGTTCTCGGACAGCCCCTTGGCGCGCCCGGTGCGCACGTAGTCCTGGTTGATCTCGTCCAGGAAGAACGTGCGGAAGAGCCGCAGGTTCGGGGCGATGCTCACGACCAGCCCGATCAGGATCGGGAGCGATGCATAGCGGAAGAGGTTCTCGACGAAGTCGTCCCCCCAGCCCTGCACCGGGAACCACCCGAGCTTGTAGGCGAAGAAGTACTGGAAGACGATGATGTAGACGAGGATCGAGATCGACAGTCCGACCGTGCACAGGATCATGACCACGCGGTCGGTCAGCGTGCCGCGCACGTACGCCACGGCGAGCGCCAGCGCGAGCGAGATGAGGGTGTCGATGATGAGCAGCGGCAGGAGCACCGTCATCGACGGGCCGAGCCGGGTGGCGAGGATGTGCGAGACGCGCTCGTTGGTGCTCCAGCTCGCGCCGAAATCCGCGGTCAGGATCTGCTTGATGAAGATCCACAGCTGCACGTAGAACGGCTGATCGACCCCGAGCTGGCGGCGGATGTTGTCGATCTGCTCCTGGTTGGAGATCTTGCCCGCCAGAACGTAGGCAGGGTCGCCGCCCACCCAGTTGAAGAGCAGGAACACGAGCAGCACGACCCCCAGCATCGTCGGGACCATCTGCCACAGCCGGCGAATGATGTACGCGGTCATTGCTTTCCTTCGCGCTCCGGCCCGGCGGTCATGCTGATCGGATCGTCCGCGGGCCGGCTCGCGCTGCGCGCCGCGGTGCCGCGCCGGGGTCATGCGCTCACTGCGCCGAGTTGACGTCGATGTACTGCCATTCCGCGTGCAGGATCGGATGCTTCTTGTAGCCGATCACGTGCGGCGCGACGAGCATGTTGCGGTAGCGGCTGATGTTGAGCCGCCACGGCGCGTAGGTCTCGATGATCTTCGCCATCTCGTGGTAGAGCTTGTCGCGCTGCGGCCCCGCGGGCATGCGCACCGACTGCTCGTAGAGCTTGTCGTACTCGGGGATCTTCGCGCACGCGTTGTTGCTCTGGTACACGTTCTTGCCGTACAGGAGCTGCATGAAGTTGTCGGCGTCCGGATAGTCCGCGATCCACGAAGCGGTGCGCATCATCAGCTTGCACTGCTTCTCGAGCTTCAGCAGCTCGGGGAACTTGTCCTTCTGCACGTCCATGCGGATGGCGATGGAGTCGAAGGCCTTCTTCCACAGCTCGTCCTGCTGCCGCCCCAGCGAATCCGGGCGCGACGCATAGCGCACGACGAGCGGCTTGCCGTCGGGCAGGGTGCGGAAGCCGTCCGGTCCCTTCTTGTAGCCGAACTTGTCGAGCAGCGCGTTCGCGCCCTGCGGGTCGTAGTGCACGCTCGACTTGTAGTTGGGATCGTGCCCGACGACCCCCGGGGGAATCGGGTACTGCGCCTCGACCGCCTGGTTGTTACGCACCACGCGGATCTCTTCCTCGTTGTTGTAGGCCATCGCCATCGCGCGTCGCAGCGCGATCTTGTCCTTCGTGAGCCCGCCCACCACCGGGTCCATGAGGTTCCAGTAGTGGTAGCTGATCTCGGGATCGACGAACCGCGAGAGCTTGACGCCCTTGCTCGCGAACTCGGGCTTGAGCTTGCCGCCGTCGAGCACGTTCGGCGCGAGCGGGCCTTCCATGTTCATGAGGTCGAGCTCGCCGCGCTGGAACGCGAGCAGGCGCGCCTGGTCCTCCTCGATGATGCTGACCTCGACCCGTCCGACCAGCGGCATCTTCTTGCCCTTCATCTCCTTCACGATGCGCTGGTCCTCGGCATCGGTGCCGGCCTTGAAGTCCCACGTGAAGCTGCGGTAATCCGGGTTGGCTTCGAGGAAGATCTTGGACGAGCGGATCCAGCGGGCGAGCTTGTACGGCCCGGTGCCGACCGGATTGGACATCACGCGGCCACCTTCGTCGGCGTACTTCTCGACGACCTCGCGGGCGACGGCGGACGTCGGCTCGTGCGCGAGCACGTACGGCAGGTTGTAGTCGGTGTCCTTGAGCCGGATGCGCAGCGTGTAGCGATCGACCGCCTCGAGGCCCGCCACCTTGGCGTCGTAATCGAACTTGCCCGATTTCTTGGCCGCCTCGGCAAGCTCGTCGAGGCCCACGATCTTGTTCTCGACCAGGAACGCGTACGGCGAGCGGATCTTCGGATCCATCAGCCGCTCGAGCGAGTAGATGTAGTCGGCGGCGGTGAGCTCGCGCTTCTGGCCGTTGAACGCGGCGTCCGGGGTGAAGTAGATGCCCTTCTTCAGCTTGAAGACGTAGGTCTTGCCGTTGTCGGTGACCTGCGGCATCGCCTCCGCCGTCTGGGGCACGAGCCGGGCCGGGCGAGCGAGGTAGTCGTAGGTGAGGAGCGTCTCAAATATGGCCTGCACCAGCGTGCCGGAGTAGAGATCGTGGATGCCCTGCGGATCGAAGCCGGTCTCCGCGGCCGGGAACACCTGCCGGACGACCTTGTTCATGTCCGCCGCACTGGCCGGGAGCGCGCCCGCGGCGGCGACCAGCAACGCGCAGGCGACTGCGCGGCGGCAGGAGGCGATGAGGTTCATGGAAACTCCAGTGAGGTCGTTTTGACGCGCGTCAGCGCTTGCGCGGCTCGAGGTCGATGTACTGCCACTCCGCGTGCAGGATAGGGTGGTACTTGTACCCCTTCACCCATGGCCGGATCAACTGGTTGCGCATGCGGGAGACCCCCAGGCGCCACGCGCCGTCCACCTCCATCTGCCGCGACATTTCGAGGTACAGGTGGCGCCGCTCGGGCGATTCCGGCAGGAGGCGGGCCTTCTCGTAGAAGGCGTCGAAGGCCTTCGATTCGTAACATCCGTTGTTGCTCTGGCCGGTGTTCGGGCCGTAGAGCAATTGCATGAAATTGTCCCCGTCGGGGATGTCCGCCGTCCAGGCCTGGCCCCACAGCATGAGCTTGCATGCCTTGGCGGCCTTGAGGTTGTCCCCGAACTTCGACGCGTCGAACTGCACCCGCACCTTGACGCGCTCGAGCGAGCGCTGCCACACCTCGTCGAGCTGGCGCGACACGGCGTCGGTGCTGGTCGCGACGCGGAGCAGGAGCGGAGAGCCATCGGGCATCGTACGCCAGCCGTCCTTGCCCACCCTGTACCCGAACCGGTCGAGGAGCTTGTTGGCGAGCTCCGGGTCGTAGGGATTGATCGTGCGATAGCTGGGGTCGTAGCCGACGACGCCGCGCGGAATCGGCATGTCGTTGGCGAGCGCGAGGTTCTTGCGCACCACCTCGATCTCCGCCTTCTCGTCGTAGGCCATGATCAGCGCACGGCGCAGGGCCATCTTGTCCTTGCCGTAGCCGCCGACGATCGGGTCCCGGAAATTGAACGTCGTGTAGGTGAGCTCGGGGTCGACGGCCTGGTAGAGCGTGATGCCCTCGTTCGCCAGCGCCGGCAGCAGCTTGTTGTCGGGCGCCAGCGCGCGGTCGCGAAACTGCGGCGGCAGGTTGATCGCATCGAGCTCGCCGTTCTGGAACGCGAGCCACACCGACTGCACTTCTTCGATGATGCTGACCTCGATGCGGCCGATCTGCGGCATCGTCTTGCCCTTCATGACGGCGATCACGCCGTCGTCCCAAGCCGGCTCGCTGGCGGCGAAATCCCAGACGAAGCCGCGATACCCGGGATTGGCTTCGAGCACGATCTTCGAGCCGCGCACCCACTCCTTCAGCACGTACGGCCCGGTGCCGACCGGGTGCGCCATGGTGTCGTCGCCGTACGCCTCGATGACCTCGCGTGCGACCGCCCCATACGAGGTATGCGCGATCTTGAACGGGAAGTTGAAGTCGGTCTCCCTGAGGCGCACACGCAACGTGTAGCGGTCCACCGCCTCGAGCCCCGGGATCTTCGCTTCGTAATCGAACTTCCCTGTTTTCGTCGCCTGCGCCGCGAGCTCCTGCACCCCGGCGATGCCCTCGATCATGAACGCGTAGGGCGAGCGCAGCTTGGGATCGAAGAAGCGCAGCAGGCTGTAGACGAAGTCCTGCGCCACCAGCTCGCGCTTGACGCCCTTGAACGCAGGGTCGGGCGTGAAGTAGACGCCCTTGCGCAGATGGAAGGTGAACGTGCGCCCGTTGTCCGCGACCTCCGGCAACGCCTCCGCGAGCATCGGCGCGAGCTTCGCGGGACGGGCGAGGTAGTCGTACGTGAGCAGCCGCTCGAAGATCGCCTCGTTGATGGTCGCCGAATAGCGATCGCTGACCCGGGCGGGATCGAAGCCCGTTTCAGCCGTCGGGAAATACGTGCGCAGCACCTTGCCGGGATCGGCTGCGGCCTGCGCGCCAGTCGACGCAGCGCCCCCGGCGATGCCGACGACGATCGCCAGTGCGGTCACTGCAATGGCACGTCGCCCTGCAACCCTCACCGAATGCACTCCCGAAGCAAAAAAGCGGCGTAATGTACCATTTCCCTCTCCTGCCCCGGCTGCGGCGGCGCAGGTGCGGCAATGGTTGTGCACGAGGGCCGGCCCGACCTGACCGCTGTAACCGACACGGGTATTCCCCCCGCTGCGATGAAACCGGTCTACTGGGACGAAGCGAGACGGGCCCTGTCGAAGCAGGATCGCGTGCTGCGCCGGATCATCCGCGCGCACGGCGAGGTGCACCTCAGGCGCCGCTCCGATCCTTTCACCGCGCTCGCCCGCGCCATCGTGGGACAGCAGATCTCCGTCAAGGCGGCCGACACCATCTGGAAGCGCCTCGTCGATGCCGTCGCGCCGGGCTCGCCGCGACGGGCGTTCCCGCGCCTTGCGCCCCTCGTGCTGCTCGAGCTCGGCGACAGCGCGTTGCGCGGCGCGGGGCTGTCGCAGTCGAAGATGGTGTACCTGCGCGACCTCGCGCAGCATTTCGCGTCCGGCAAGCTGTCGCCGCCCGTGTGGCGCCGGCTTCCGGACGAGGATTTGATCACCCTGCTCACCGACGTCAAGGGCATCGGCCGCTGGACCGCGGAGATGTTCCTCATCTTCCACGAACTGCGGCCCGACGTGCTGCCGGTGGACGACATCGGCCTCAAGCGCGCCATGGCGCTGCACTACAACAACGGCGAGCGGATGGAGGTCGGCGCGATGCGCAGCCTCGGCGAGGCCTGGCAGCCGTATCGCAGCGTCGCCACCTGGTACCTGTGGCGCTCGCTCGACCCCGTGCCGGTCGAGTACTGATCGCGGCAGCGCCATGGCCGACCTGCCCTACGCCACGCTCACGCCGGATCTGGTGCTGGACGCCCTCGCGAGCGCGGGTTTCGAGGGCGACGGCCGCCTCCTCGCGCTCAACAGCTACGAGAACCGCGTCTACCGCGCGAGTCTCGTGGATGGCTCGACCATCGTCGCCAAGTTCTATCGTCCGGAACGCTGGACCGACGCGCAGATCCGGGAAGAGCACGCGTTCGCGCACGAGCTCGCCGTGGCCGAGGTGCCGGTGATCGCACCGCTCCCCCTGGCTGGCGAGCCGGACACCCACCTTGCCGAATTCGCGGGCTTCCGCTTTGCCGTGTACCCGAACCGTGGCGGGCGCGCCCCAGAGCTCGACGATCGCGCGACCCTCACGTGGCTGGGACGCTTCATCGCGCGCATGCACGCCATCGGCGCAACGCGACCGTTCGATTCGCGACCTCGGCTCGATGTCATCACCTTCGGCGTCGAGCCCCGCGACTACCTCCTGGCGAGCGGCCTGCTGCCGCCGGACCTCGCACCGGCCTACCGCGCCGCCGTGGATCTCGCGCTGGCCGGCGTGCGGCGCTGCTACGACCGCGCCGGCACGCTGCAGCTCCTCCGCGTGCACGGCGACTGTCACGCGGGCAACGTCCTGTGGACGGAGCACGGACCGCATTTCGTGGACCTCGACGATGCCCGCATGGCTCCCGCGATCCAGGACCTCTGGATGCTGCTGTCCGGCGAGCGCAACGAAATGACGCTCGGCCTCGCCGCCGTGCTCGAAGGCTATCGGCAGTTCCACGACTTCGACCCCGCGGAACTGCACCTGCTGGAGGCCTTGCGCACGCTGCGGCTGATCCATTACGCGGCGTGGATCGCGCGGCGCTGGGACGATCCGGCATTTCCGGCCGCGTTCCCGTGGTTCAACACCCAGCGCTACTGGCAGGACCGCATCCTGGAGCTGCGCGAGCAGATCGCGCTGATGGACGAGCCGCCGCTCGAGATCGATCGTTAGGCTCCCTCAGGTCAGCACCCCGTCGACGAGATGCAGCGTGCGATCGGTGCGCGCGGCGAGCTCCGGATCGTGCGTGACGATCACGAGACTCGTGCCCACCACGCGGTTGAGCTCGAGCATGAGATCGAATACCTGACCCGCGGTGCGGCGGTCGAGGTTGCCCGTGGGCTCGTCGGCGAGCACGCAGCGCGGCTTCGTGACCAGCGCCCGTGCGAGGGCCACCCGCTGACGCTCGCCGCCCGAAAGCTCGCCCGGCAGATGCCTGACCCGATGGCCCAGCCCGACCGCTTCGAGCATCGCCTGCGCCTCGCGCGCGGCATCCTTCGGATCGACGCGCCGGATGCGCAGCGGGATCGCCACGTTCTCCAGCGCGGAGAATTCCGGCAGCAGGTGATGGAACTGGTAGATGAAACCGAGCGCACGATTGCGCACCACGCCGCGCTCGGCTTCGGAGAGGCGCGCGAACGGTATGCCGTCGACGGTGATCTCGCCCGCGGTCGGCGCATCGAGCCCGCCCAGGAGGTGCAGCAGCGTGCTCTTGCCCGATCCCGAAGCGCCGACGATGGCGACGCGCTCGCCGCGCGCCACGGCGAAATCGACTCCGACCAGCACCGGGACCTCGAGGGGGCCGCTGCGGTAGGTCTTCGCGAGGCCGCTGCAGGCGAGCACCGGGGTGTTGGCCGCAACGGCATCGCCGAAGTGCGCCGGCGCCTCACTCATAGCGCAGCGCCTCGGCCGGATTGACGCGCGCCGCACGCCACGCCGGATACAGCGTGGCGACGAGCGCGAGCACGAGCGCGATCCCAGCGATCGTGACGACGTCGGCGCGCTGCAGGTCCGACGGCAGCTCGCTGATGTAATACACGGACTTGTCCAGGAACTGGATGCTGAACGCGCGCTCGATCGCGGGCACCACCACGTCCACGTTGAGCGCGAGCAGGACGCCGCCGATCACCCCGATCGCCGTGCCGATGAAGCCGATGAGCGCGCCCTGGATCACGAAGATGGTCATGATCGACGAGGGCGACGCGCCGAGCGTGCGCAGGATGGCGATGTCGGCCTGCTTGTCGGTCACGGTCATGACCTGGGCCGACACGATGTTGAATGCCGCCACCGCGATGATCAGCGTCAGGATGATGAACATGACGCGCTTCTCGATCTGCACCGCGCGGAAGAAGTTGGCGTGGCTGCGCGTCCAGTCGCGCACTTCCGTGTCCGCGGGCAGCACGCGCGCCAGCTGCTGCGCCACCTCCGGTGCCTCGAACATGTCGTCGAGCTTGAGCCGCACGCCGGAGACGCCGTCGAGGCGATAGAGCGTCTTAGCGTCGTCGATGTTGATGAGCGCGAGTCCGCTGTCGAACTCGAACATCCCCACCTCGAACACGCCGACGACACGGAAGTTCTTGAGCCGCGGCAGGGTGCCGGCGGCCGTGACGTTTCCCTGCGGCGTGATCACCACCACGGTGTCGCCGCGTCGCACGCCGAGCCCGCGGGCGATCTCGGCGCCAAGCACGATGCCGAAGCCGCCGGGGTGCAGGTCGGAGAGCGCGCCCGCGCGCATGTGCTGCCCGAAATCGGCGACGGTCGATTCACGCGCCGGATCGATGCCGCGCACGATCACGCCGCGGTTGGTGTCGCCCGTGGAGAGCATCGCCTGACCCAGCACGTACGGTGCCGCGGCCTTCACGTGGGGATTGCGCAGCGACGTGCTCGCCACCGCCTGCTCGTCCTGCAGCGTCGGTGCGCCACGGATCTCGATGTGCGACGCGACCGCGAGGATGCGGTTGCGCAACTCCTCCTGGAAGCCGTTCATCACGGAGAGCACCACGATCAGCGCGGCCACGCCCAGGGCGATGCCCGACATGGAGATCAGCGCGATGAACGAGATGAACGAGTTGCGGCCGGCGCCGCGCCGGGCACGGGTGTAGCGCAGCCCGACCGCGAGCTCGTACGGGGACACGGATCAGCAGCGGACCGCGAGCGCGCCGCGAGCCCTGGCACCAGCACGTGACGCGCAGGCGTTGGTCATGCGATCGATGACGATGGCGCGCATTGCAGGGGATAATGGAGACACGCCCGTGCCGTGGTGGCGGCGGCGCGCGTCAGGTCGCGGGTGTTCGGTCGTGGGCGTTCGGTGTTCGCGCGGTGCGTTCGATGCACGTGCCCGGTGTCGCATGCGGGGCGTGCAGCGGCGTGCATTATGGCACGGGCGCGTCGTTCGCCCGTCCCTGCCGCGCCGCTCGCCCGACCCTCCCGTGTCGCTCCACCCATCGTCGCAGCACTCTCCGCTCCGCTCCGTGACGCTCACCCTTTACATCCCCGGCCTGCTGCGGCACGCACGATCACCGTCACCGCCGCCCATGCCCGCGCTGGCGCGCCTCCTGCAGCAGGCTGCGCATGCCGACGTGGCGCGTGAAGGCGCGCTGGCATGGCTCGCGCCGCGGTTCGGCGTGGCGAAGCAGCAGGACTGGCCCATCGCGGCAATGTGCGTGGCGTCATCCGGCAACGATCCCGAAAACGGGTACTGGCTGCGCGCAACGCCGGTCACGCTCGAAGCGGGACGCGACGACGTGCACGTGGTGGGACCGGTGCTCGATCTCACCAATGACGAGACGGCCGCCTTCCTGGAAGTGCTGCAGCGGCATTTCGCGGCCGATGGCCTGACCTTCGCGGCGCCGGGCCCGGCCGACTGGTGCGCGACGCTCCAGGCAACGCCCGCACTGGTCACGCAGTCGCTGCGCGTCGCCATCGGCGATCGACTGCGCCCGCACCTGCCGACCGGCGCCGACGCTCCGCTGTGGCTGCGCTGGAGCCAGGAGATCGAGATGCTGCTGCACGAGCACCCGCTGAACGTGGCGCGGATGCACGCAGGATCGAGCCGCCGTCAGCGGCATCTGGCTCCAGCACGGCGGCCGGGTGCCGCCGGCGCCGGCGTCACGATCCGACGTCGTCCTGTGGGGCGATGCCGATCCGGACCTGCGCGCCCTCGCGGCGCACGCCGGCATCGTGCCGCGGCCGTTGCCCGACGACCTCACGCAGCTGCTGGACCACGCCACGGCCACGCAACAGGTGGTGGCGCTGCCCGAGGATGCCGGTCCTGCCGCACTCGAAGCGCGTTTCGCCGCCCCGGCGTTGGATGCGCTGCGTACGGGCCGCGTGGCGTCCGTGGACGTCATCGCGGACGCGCCGGGCATGCCCGCGGTCCTGTGGCGCGCACGACGCCCGGGATGGCGCCAACGCATCATCGCGCCGAAGAGCGTCGGCCTCGCAGCGCAGGTCGAACGCGCGTTGCAGAACCACGCCGATGGAAATCGTTCGGCGTAACGTCCCGCCGCACGCCGGGGCGCTCCTCGCCGCAGGAGTGCATCCGGTGCTCGCCCGCGTTTTCGCTGCGCGCGGCGTCGCGGGTGCGGACGAGCTCGACCCCGCGTTATCGGGCCTGCCGTCGTTCGCAACGCTGCGCGGCATCGATGCCACGGCGGCGCGGCTCGTCCGTGCCATCGACGCGCATGAGCGCATCGTGGTGGTGGCCGACTACGATGCCGACGGCGCAACGGCCTGCGCCGTTGCGGTCCGCGGGCTTCGGATGCTGGGCGCCGAGGCGCAATTCGTCGTGCCCAACCGGTTCGAGTACGGGTACGGGCTCACGCCCGAGATCGTGACGCAGGCGGCGGCGTGCGCGCCGCGTCTCATCGTCACCGTGGACAACGGCATCGCGAGCCACGAAGGCGTGAGTGCGGCCGCCGCGCTCGGCATCGACGTGATCGTCACCGATCATCACCTGCCCGCGGCGACCCTTCCCGCGCCGGCCTGGATCGTCAATCCCAACCAGCCGGACTGCGCGTTTCCCTGCAAGCACCTCGCCGGGGTGGGCGTCATGTTCTACGTGCTGCTCGCAACCCGTGCGCTGCTCCGCGCCCAGGGCCGGCTGCCGCAGCCCGAACCGAACCTCGCGACGCTGCTCGACCTCGTCGCTCTCGGCACCGTGGCGGACGTGGTCCGGCTCGACCGCGTGAACCGGATCCTGGTGGAGCACGGGCTGCGCCGCATTCGCGCGGGACGCGCCCATCCGGGTGTGCACGCCCTGTTCGCAGCCGCCGGACGCGATCCGGCGAGCGCCACGAGCTATGACCTCGGCTTCGTCGCCGGTCCGCGCCTCAACGCGGCGGGGCGTCTCGCCGACATGAGCATCGGCATCCGTTGCCTGCTCGCCGAGACCGCCGCGGCCGCATTGCCGCTCGCGACCGAGCTCGACCGACTGAACCGCGAACGGCGCGAGGTCGAAGCCGACATGCAGCAGGCCGCGCTCGACGATCTCGCCGCCCGGGAAGCCGATCTCCTGGGCGACGCGCCGTCTGCGCACACGCTGTGCCTGTACCGCCCGGACTGGCACCAGGGTGTCGTCGGCATCGTCGCGTCGAGGCTCAAGGACCGCTTCCACCGACCGACCATCGTGTTTGCGCGGGGTACCGGTGGCGAGCTCAAGGGCTCCGGACGCTCCATTGCCGGCTTCCACCTGCGCGATGCCCTGGACGTGGTGGCGAAGCGTGCACCGGGCACGATCCACCGCTTCGGCGGGCACGCGTTCGCGGCCGGACTATCGCTCGACGAGGCCGCGTTGCCGCGGTTCACGGACGCGTTCGAGACCGTGGCGCGCGAGCAGCTCACGCCGGCCCAGCTGCACCGGACCCTCGAAACCGATGGCGCGCTGGCGCCGGGCGAGCTCGACATCGACCTCGCGCGCCTGCTGGCCCGCGCGGTGTGGGGCCAGGGGTTTCCGGCACCCGTCTTCGACGACGTCTTCGCCGTGACCGCCCAGCGCGTCGTCGGCGAGCGCCATTCCCGGCTCTCGCTCGCGCGCGGCGCGGAGCGCTTCGAAGCCATCCTCTTCAACGAGGTCGAGCCGCTGCCCGCCCGAATCCATGCCGCGTACCGGCCCGAGATCAACGAATGGAACGGCAGCCAGGCCCTGCGGCTCGTCGTGGAGCACTGGCAACCCGCCGGGTGAGCACCTCCTTGTCGCATTGCGGTGCCTCAAAGACGCCGCGAACGGCACCACACCGCGACCGTGAGGCACACCCATCTTTCCGGATCGGCGGAGATAAGACCATGAATCGACAGCGTTCTGTCGGTCAGGCTGTCACCGCAGTGAGGACGCGCATGATTGTTGTGCAATGCACCAACATGTCTATAATGGCCGCCATTCATTCCGCGGCATCCGCCCGCGGACAGCGGGAGCACTCATGCGGTTAAAGGACAAGGTCGCCATCATCACCGGTGCCGGCCAGGGGATCGGTCTCGCCACGGCGCTGAAGTTCGCTGCCGAAGGCGCCAAGGTCGCGGTGTGCGACATCAACGAGGAATCGGCCTTCGCGGCAGCGGCGAGCATCAACAAGAACGACGGCGATGCGCTCGCGTTCCGCGTGGACGTCACCGACAAGGCGAGCATCGCGCGGATGATCGAGGGCGTGATGGCCCGCTGGGGGCGGATCGACACCCTGGTGAACAACGCGGGCATCGTGCAGGACGCGCAGCTCAAGAAGATGACCGACGAGCAGTTCGAGCGCGTCATCGACGTGAATCTCAAGGGCGTCTACAACTGCACCAAGGCGGTCGTGGACATCATGCTCGAGCAGCACTCCGGCTGCATCCTGAATGCTTCGTCGATCGTCGGCATCTACGGCAACTTCGGCCAGACGAACTACGCGGCGACCAAGTTCGGCGTGATCGGCATGGTGAAGACCTGGGCCCGCGAGCTCGGGCGCAAGGGCATCCGCGCCAACGCGATCTGCCCCGGATTCATCGAAACCCCCATCCTCAAGAGCATGCCGGAGAAGGTCGTGCGCATGATGGAGGAGAAGGTGCCGCTCGGCCGCCTCGGCCGGCCGGAGGAGATCGCCAACGCCTATGCCTGGCTCGCGTCCGACGAGGCGAGCTACATCAACGGCGCGGTGATCGAGGTGTCCGGCGGCGTCACCATCTAGGCAGCTCCCGCCGCGGGCAGACGGGCGGCGCCGCGCCGCCGCTGCCCGACCGTTCGGATGGTTGAGCGCGCGGCGGCGCGCGTTACGATCCCCCGCTGGCAAACCCGGTGGGACCACCCATGAAGCAGCAGCCTGCGTTCCTCGCACGTCTCGCGAGCATCCTCTGTCTCGGCCTTGCCGCGCGCGGGGCTGCCGGCCACCGCGGCCGCCGCGGACACGGGCGAGTTCCGCCCACGCCCCGAAACGTACATCTGTCCGAACGCCAGCACGTTCGGCGTGGATTGCTTCCTCGACGCCGTCGAGCATCTCTACACGATGTGCCGGCAGGTGAAGAGCATCGAGATCATCGAGTTCGGCTACGAGGAAGCCGAGCACGGCGTCAACGGCGCCAAGAGCGAATACTGCGTCGACAAGCACAAGTCCTCGATCGCCAAGCCCTATCAGGCGGCGTTGCGCGAGGCGAGCGGCAGCCGGCTGGCGCTCGATGGCATTCGCGCGCTGCACGAGCTCTGGCTGCAGTCCCTGCGCGACCTCAAGTGGCAGCCGCCCGAGACCGACGATCAGTACAAGGGCCGGGTGACGCACGCCTACGACGTCTTCCGCGAGCGCGCCACGCTCGTGCGCACTGCCCTCGCCGAGCGGGCCACCGCGAAGCCCAAGGCCGGCAAGCCGGCGCCGGCCCGCACTGCCGCAGCGTCTGCCCGGGCGAACTAGGGCAGCGTCTGACCGCTCGCCGCCGATACCTTCGCGCCGGAGGTCGACCCCGCGCTCGCCGCCGCGTTCGGTGAGCACGGCACGATTGCCGCGACGCTGGGCGGCTTTCGCTTTCGCCCGCAGCAGCTCGCCATGGCCCAGGCCGTCGCGCGGGCCATCGCGGAGCGCACCACCCTGATCGCCGAGGCCGGGACGGGCACCGGCAAGACGTTCGCGTATCTCGTGCCCGCGCTCCTTTCCGGCGGCAAGGTGATCGTCTCGACCGGAACCAAGACGCTGCAGGACCAGCTCTTCCAGCGCGATCTGCCGCAGGTGCGCGCGGCGCTCGGCGTGCCGGTGACGCTCGCGCTGCTCAAGGGGCGCGCGAACTACGTGTGCCACTACCATCTCGAGCGCGCGGCGGCCGATGGCCGCCTGCCCTCGCGCGACGATGCGCGGCACCTGCGCAAGATCGTGACGTTCGCGCGCACCAGCGCCACGGGCGATCGCGGCGAGCTCGCCGACGTGCCGGAAAACGCGACGGTGTGGCCGTTCGTCACCTCGACGCGCGACAACTGCCTCGGCGCAGATTGCCCGCATCACTCGGACTGCTTCGTGATGAAGGCGCGCAAGGCCGCGCTGGACGCCGACGTGGTGGTCGTGAACCATCATCTCTTCTTCGCCGACGTGATGCTGCGCGACGAAGGTCTCGCCGAGCTCCTGCCGGCGTGCAACACCGTCATCCTCGACGAGGCGCACCAGCTGCCCGACACCGCGACGCTGTTCTTCGGCGAGCAGGTCACGGCCGGTCAGCTCGGCGAGCTCGCGCGCGATGCGGAAGTCGCGGCGCGAACCGATGCCCGCGAAGTGCGCGAATTGCCCGATGCCGCGGCGGAGCTCGCGCCGGCGCTGCGCAAGCTCCGCCTGGCACTCGGCGACGTGCCCGGAAAGATGACCCAGGCCACCGCGCTCGCACGGGACGGCTTTCCGGAGGCGCTCGACGCGCTGTCGGCCACGCTCGATCGTCTCGCGACGGAGCTCGGGCTCTTCGCCGAGCGCAGCGAGGCCCTCGGGCAATGCGCGCGCCGCGCCGAGGAAGCGAACACGATCCTCGTGCGCTGGCGCGACGGCACCACCGGCGGCGGCGACGACGCCTCCGGCGCATGGATCCGCTGGGTGGACGTGACGCCGAACGGCTGGCAGCTGCATGCGTCGCCGCTGTCGGTCGCAGACATGTTCGCGCGCCAGGTGGACGCCTCCGGGCGCGCCTGGATCTTCACGTCGGCCACACTCGCGGTCGGCCGCGACTTCTCGCTCTACCAGCGCGAGCTCGGTCTCGCGCAGTCGGCAACGGGCTGCTGGGAAAGCCCGTTCGACTACGGCACGCAGGCGCTGCTGTACGTGCCGCGCGACCTGCCCGCGCCGAACTCGCGCGAGCACACGCAGGCCGTGATCGACGCGGCCCTGCCCGTGTTGAAGGCGAGCGACGGTCGCGCATTCCTGCTGTTCACGAGCCTGCGCGCACTCAATGCCGCGCGCGGGATGCTCGCGGAAGCCATGGAGCGCGAAGGGCTCGACTGGCCGGTGCTGGTGCAGGGCGATGGCGCGCGCAGCGAGCTCCTCGCGCGGTTTCGCGAGCTGGGCAACGCCGTGCTGCTCGGCAGCCAGAGCTTCTGGGAAGGCGTCGACGTGCCGGGGGATGCACTGTCGGTGGTGGTGATCGACAAGCTGCCGTTCGCGCCGCCGGACGATCCGCTGCTGGCGGCGCGCCTCGATCACCTGCGCGCGGCGGGCGGCAATCCGTTCTTCGACTATCAGCTGCCGCAGGCGGTGATCAGCCTGAAGCAGGGCGCGGGGCGGCTGATCCGCACGGAGACCGACCGCGGCGTCCTGATGCTCTGCGATCCGCGGCTCGTCGACAAGCCTTATGGCAAGCGCATCTGGAAGAGCCTGCCGCCGATGCGCCGCACGCGCGATATCGCCGTGGTGCAGGAATTCTTCGCGACGGGCACGCCGGCCGAGCCGCGTCAGCCGGCTCTGGCCTGAACGGGGTTCAGCGAACTACCAGAGCTTCCACCACGGCTTCGAAGCGGTCTGGCCGAAGTAGCGGCTCTTCGGGTAGGTGGCCTCGAGGACTTTCGCTGCATCGTCGCGCAGCTGGGTGAGGCCGAGCTGGTGATAGCTCTGCACCAGGAGGTCGAGCGCATCCTCGTTCGCGGGGGTGCGCGGATAGTTGGTGAGCGCGAGCTGCGCGCGATTCACCGCCGCGACGTACGCGCCACGGTTGTAGTAGTAGCGGCCGACCTTGACCTCGTACAGCGCGAGCGAGTTGGTGAGATATTGCATGCGGCTCTGCGCGTCCGCCGCATAGCGGCTTTGCGGGAACTTGGCGATGAGCTCCTTGAACGTGTCGAACGACTCGCGCATCGCCTTGGGCTCGCGTTCCGACAGGTCGAGCTCGTACACGTAGCCCAGCAATCCCTGGTCCTCGCGGAAATTCACGAGGCCCTTCAGGTAGTAGGCATAGTCGACGTTGGGCTGGTTCGGATACGTGCGGATGAAGCGGTCGGCCGCCGCGACCGCCGTCGCGCTGTCGCCGTTGCGGTAGCTCGCGTACGCCGACTCGAGGATCGCCTGCTGCGCGTAGCGGCCATAGGGAAAGCGCGACTCGAGCGTCTCGTAGAGCTTGGTCGCCCGGCTATAATTTCCGGACAGGAGATTGTCGTGCGCCTCGGTGTACAGCCGATCCGCGCTCCAGCTCGCGGTCTCGTCCTGGACTTCGGGCAGCCAGCTGCATCCGCCGATCGCGAGCACCAGCAGTGCCGCAACCAGCCATGACGCGAGCGCGGCCATCCGGGCCGTGCAGCGGGTGTCGGGGAGGGGTGAAACAGGCGAAGCAGACATGCGCAAACCTTCAACGAGAATCGTGTCGATTATAACCGACGGGGCGTGCGCCTCCCCGCAGCGGCAGGACTGGCGCCCGTGAGCGCGACGGGCCGCCCCGAGGCGAACACCGGAGCGCGCAGCGCGAAGGCAGCGAGACCAGCGCGACGGGCCGCCCCGAGCGCGAACACCGGAGCGCGCAGCGCGAAGGCAGCGAGACCAGCGCGACGGGCCGCCCCGAGCGCGAACACCGGAGCGCGCAGCGCGAAGGAAGTACGACGAACGCAGGGCGATCGACTACGGCAGAACCGGTGGGTTCGGTCGCGAGCACCAGTCCAGGCGCCGGACGCCGCCATTCACCGCGTCGAGCTTCCCGCGCAACTCGCCGGAATGCGCTTCGACCAGGCGCTCGCCCGCGCGCTGCCGCAATATTCCCGCAGCCGCCTCCAGAGCTGGATCGCCGCGGGCCGGGTGACGGTGGATGGCGCAGCAGCAGCGGACGCGCGCCACAAGGTGCGCGGTGGCGAGGACGTCGTCGTGCACGCCGCTGCAGATCCCGCCGACATCGCGTATGTCGCGCAGGACATCGCGCTCGATATCGTGCACGAGGACGACGCCCTGCTCGTGATCGACAAGCCGGCCGGCCTCGTCGTGCATCCCGGCAGCGGCAACTGGGAAGGCACGCTGCTGAACGCGCTCCTGCATCACGCCCCTGCCCTCGCCGAGGTCCCGCGCGCGGGCATCGTCCACCGGCTCGACAAGGACACCAGCGGCCTGCTCGTCGTGGCGAAGACCCTCACTGCGCAGACGGCGCTCGTGCGCCAGCTCCAGGCGCGCACCGTGCACCGCGAGTACGCGGCGGTGGCGACCGGCGACGTCGCGCGTGACGGCACCGTCGACGCGCCCATCGGCCGGCACCCGACGCGGCGCACGTCGATGGCAGTCGTGCCCTCCGGCAAGCCGGCACGCACGCATTACCGCGTGATCGAGCGGTTCGGACGCGCGACCCTGCTCCGTTGCAGCCTCGAGACGGGCCGCACGCACCAGATCCGCGTGCATCTCGCATCCATCGGACACCCGCTGGTGGGCGACCCCGCCTATGGCCGCCGGCAGGGCATCGCCTTTCCGCGGCAGGCGCTGCACGCCGTCGAGCTTGCGCTCGTCCATCCGGTCACGGGCAAGACGTGCAGGTGGCGTTCGCCGCTGCCCCCCGATTTCGTTGCACTGCTCGAGCAACTGCGCCGCGAACAGGCCAGCGCGACTTCGTCGGCATGAGCCTCGCGACGCGATTCGCCGCGGCGGACCTCGACTGGATCGTGCCCGAATGGCCTGCCGCGGCGCGTGTCCGCGGCTTCGTCACCACGCGCAGCGGAGGCGTGTCCACGGGCGCCAGCGCGACCATGGATCTCGGTTCGTGCCATCCGGACGACGCCGCGGTGCTCGAGAACCGCCGCCGTCTGCGCGCATTCCTTCCCGGTGATCCGCATTGGCTCTCGCAAGTCCATGGCGCCCGCGTGGTGACGCTCGACGCCGCGGCATGCGCGGGAAGCTGTCCCGAAGCGGACGCCGCCGTGACGGCGGTCCCGGGAATCGTCTGCGCGATTCGCACGGCCGACTGCCTGCCCGTGCTCGTGGCCGACGCCGCGGGCGCGTGCGTGGGCGTTGCGCACGCCGGATGGCGCGGACTCGCGGGGGGCGTCCTGGAGGCGACCGTCGCCGCCCTGCGCGCGCTCGGCAGTAGCGCGCAGGCAGCGTGGCTCGGACCGGCGATCGGGTCCGCGGCATTCGAGGTCGGCGACGAGGTCCGCGCCGCATTCGTCGCGCACGACCCGCGCGCGGCGGCGGCCTTCGTCGCCGGCGCGCCCGGCAAATGGTTCGCCGACCTCTACGCTCTCGCCCGCATGCGCCTGCACGATGCGGGCGTCGCTGCCGTCAGCGGCGGCGGGCTACTGCACGCGCACCGACGCTGCGCGATTCTTCTCGTACCGGCGCGACCGCGATACCGGCCGCATGGCGGCCCTCGCGTGGCTGGAAGGGTGAGCGCCACCGTTTCGTATAATCGCGCCGCCTGTCCCCTGCGCGCCCGCGCCTTCCCCTGACTGCGCCTCGCGCCCTCCCGTTGCCACCGCTCATCGCCATCGTCCTCGCGTGCCTCGCCGGTGGCGTCCTCGCGATCATCGGAGCTGCCGGGACGCTCGCGCTGCGCCCGGCGCGCATCGGACGCCTCGTGAGCTTCGCGGTGGGCGCATTGCTCGGTGCGGTGTTCCTCGAGCTCCTGCCGCACGCACTGGAGCAGGGCGCCACCGAGCGCGTGATGCTCACGGTGCTCGCCGGCCTGCTGGCATTCTTCCTGCTCGAGAAGCTCGTGCTCTGGCGCCACAGCCACGACGAGCAGGACGTCGACGATCAGGCAACGATGCCCGCCGGACATGCAGGCCACGCGCACGATGCCGGACGCTCGGGATTGATGATCCTCATCGGCAACAGCGTGCACAACTTCTGCGACGGCATCGTCATCGCCGCCGCATTCCTCGCGACACCCACTCTCGGCATCGCCACCACGGTCGCGATCGTCGCCCATGCCATCCCGCAGCAGGTCGGCGATTTCGCCGTCCTCCTGCATTCGGGTTATCGCCGGGCGCGCGCCTTCGGCTTCAATGTCGCCACGGGACTCGCAACGGTCGCCGGCGGTCTGGCGGGGTATGCGGCGCTCGCCGAGATGCAGCAGCTGCTGCCGACGGTGCTCGCCATTGCCTCGGCCAGCCTGCTCTACGTCGCTGTCGCCGACCTCATTCCCAGCCTGCATCGCCATCCGCATCCGCTCGAGACGATGAAGCAGCTGCTACTCATCGGACTCGGGATCGGCATCATCGCGGTGGTGCACACCTTGCTGGAGCACTGACGCCTTCGACGCCGCCACGCGCTCGCGCCGGTGCCGCCGGCCAAGCCAGGCGACGAGCGCCAGAACCGGAACGATGCCCGCACTGACAAACAACACGAGCCCGCCCAGCACCGACGAAGCGGTGACCGCCATCATGCCGATCACGTACAGCCAGGCGATCACCACGAGATGCATGGCAATCCCTGTACGTGGGGAAGAGCGCATCTTGCCTGGATACGCGAGGAGCGGTTGCATGACCACGGACAGGGTGCCATGAACGACCACAGCTCGGAACTCGGTGCGGCCTGGCTCGATCTCGCGCAGAGCTGGCAGCACGCCGCGGCGCAATGGGCCCTGTGGTGGAGCGGATCCATGGCGGGCATGCCGCCGGGGCCCCACGCGGCCACTGCCGCGGGCACGGCCGATCATCTCGCCCCGGACGTCGCCGCGCTGAACGCCCGCTACCAGCCGCGCTTCCAGGCACTCTGGCTCGGGGCCCAGCAGACGCTGCTGCAGCCGGCGACTGCGCCGGCGCTGCCGGTCGTGGCGGCGCCGGCCCCGGGCGATCGCCGCTTCGCCGCGCCCGAATGGGATGCCCTTCCCTACTTCGCGCTCCTCAAGCAGCACTACCTCCTCACCGCGGAATACCTGAAGGAGCTCGCAACCCTGGCTCCGGTGTCCGCACGCGAGAAGCGCCGCGTGGCGTTCATGACGCGCCAGCTCGTGGACGCGATGGCGCCGTCGAATTTCCCGGCGACCAACCCCGAGGTGTGGAAGCAGGCGCTCGCCAGCGAAGGCTCGAGCGTGCTGCAGGGCGTGGACAACCTCGTCGCCGACGCGCGCCGGGGCCGGATCTCGATGACCGACGAGCGCGCGTTCGAGCTCGGCCGCAACATCGCCGTGACGCCGGGCGACGTCGTCTTCCGCAACGATCTCATCGAGCTGATCCAGTACCGCGCGACGACCGGCCGCGTGCACAAGCGTCCGCTGCTCATCGTGCCGCCGTGCATCAACAAGTTCTACATCCTCGACCTGCAGCCGGAGAACTCGTTCGTCCGCTGGGCGGTGGGCGAGGGCCACACGGTGTTCATGATCTCGTGGCGCAACATCCCCGCCGAGCTCGGGCATCTCACCTGGGACGATTACGTCGCGCAGGGGGCGCTTGCGGCGCTCGACGTGGCGCGCACGATCGGTCGCGCCGACGCCGTCAACGTGCTGGGGTTCTGCGTGGGCGGCGCGATACTGGCCTGCGCCCTCGCCGTGCTCGCCGCGCGCGGCGAAGGGGGCGTCGCGAGCGCGAGCTTCCTCACCACGCTCCTCGACTACACGGACCCCGGCGAGATCGAGGTGTACGTCTCGCACGAGATGCTGGATGCGCGCGAGCCCTCCTTGAACGCCGGGCAGCGCGTGCACGGTGGCGAGCTCGCCACCGCGTTCGCGACCCTTCGCGCGAACGAGCTCGTGTGGAACTACGTCGTCAACAATTACCTCAAGGGCAAGACGCCCCCGGCTTTCGATCTGCTGTACTGGAACAGCGACTCCTGCAACCTGCCCGGGCCGATGTACGCGTACTACCTGCGCAACATGTATCTCGACAACCGCCTGCGCGAGCGCGATGGCCTGACGGTGCTCGGCGAGAAGATCGACCTGCGCCGCATCCGCGTGCCGGCGTACGTCTACGCGTCGCGCGACGATCACATCGTGCCCTGGCATTCGGCGTACAGCTCGACGCAGCCTCCTCGGCGGCGACGTCGTGTTCACGCTGGGTGCGTCCGGCCACATCGCGGGCGTGGTCAACCCGCCCGCGAAGAAGCGGCGCAACTACTGGGTCAACGATCAGGTGCCCGGCGACCCCGAGGCATGGCTCGCGGCGGCGCGGGAGGAGCCGGGCAGTTGGTGGCCGCACTGGGGCGCGTGGATCGCGCGGCATGGCGGCGGGGAGCGCACGGCACCGCGCAACACGGGCAATGCCAAATACAAGGCGCTCGATCCCGCGCCCGGCCGCTACGTCAGGGAAGTCGTCGCGTGAGCCGCCGCTTCGACACGCCGTCGTTCAGGCGCGACCCATCGGACACGTGCGCTAAGATGCATCGAGGTTGGCCGGCGCTGCGGCATTCCGGCGCGCAGCGCCCTTCCTTCAGGAGATTGCCATGACCGACATCGTCATCACCACCGCACTGCGCACTGCCGTCGGCAAGTTCGGCGGCGGCCTCGCGAAGACGCCCGCACCCGAGCTGGGCGCCACCGTCATCCGCGCGCTGCTCGAGAAGAGCCGCATTGCCGGCGACCAGGTCTCGGAAGTGATCCTCGGCCAGGTGCTGACGGCAGGCAGCGGCCAGAACCCCGCGCGTCAGGCGCTGATCAAGTCGGGACTGCCGAACGCGATTCCCGCCATGACGATCAACAAGGTGTGCGGCTCGGGCCTCAAGGCGGTGATGCTGGCGGTGCAGGCGATCCGTTGCGGCGATGCGGAGATCGTGATCGCCGGCGGCCAGGAGAACATGAGCGCGTCGCCGCACGTGCTTCCCGGCTCCCGCGACGGCTTTCGCATGGGCGATGCGAAGCTCGTCGACACGATGATCGTGGACGGGCTGTGGGACGTGTACAACCAGTACCACATGGGCACCACGGCCGAGAACGTCGCGAAGCAGTACGGCATCTCGCGCGCGGAGCAGGACGCCTTCGCGGTGGCGAGCCAGAACAAGGCCGAGGCCGCCCAGAAGGCCGGCAGGTTCAAGGACGAGATCGTGCCGGTGATGATCCCGCAGCGCAAAGGCGATCCCGTCGCATTCGACCAGGACGAGTTCATCAAGCCGGGCACGACCGCCGAATCCGTCGCGGGCTTGCGGCCCGCGTTCGCGAAGGATGGCTCCGTGACGGCGGCCAATGCGTCCGGCATCAACGACGGCGCCGCCGCGGTGCTCGTGATGTCGGCGGCGCGCGCCGAGAAGCTCGGCCTCGCACCCGCTGGCGCGCATTCGTGCCTACGCGTCGGCCGGACTCGATCCCGCGATCATGGGCATGGGGCCGGTGCCGGCATCGCGCCGCTGCCTCGAGAAGGCGGGCTGGAAGGCCGCCGATCTCGACCTCATGGAGATCAACGAAGCCTTCGCCGCGCAGGCGTGCGCGGTCAACAAGGAAATGGGCTGGGACACGAGCCGCATCAACGTGAACGGCGGCGCGATCGCCATCGGCCATCCGATCGGCGCGTCCGGTGCACGCGTCCTGGTCACGCTGCTGCACGAGATGCAGCGCCGCAACGCGAAGCGGGGCCTCGCTTCGCTGTGCATCGGCGGCGGCATGGGGGTCGCGCTGGCGGTCGAGCGCTAGGCAGGAACGACAACGCAGGCTGCGGCCGCGGCCGGGCACTCGACCCGACTGCCGCCGCTCGACAAGGAGGAGCGAAATGGCAACCGAACAACACCGCATCGCGCTCGTCACCGGCGGCATGGGTGGGCTGGGCGAGGCCATCTGCCTCAAGCTCGCGGCACTCGGCTACACCGTCGTCACCACGCATTCGCCCGGCAACGCCAAGGCACAGGAGTGGCTCGCGAGCATGCGGGCGCAGGGTCTCAAATTCCACGCGTATCCGTGCGATGTCGCGAGCTTCGAAAGCTGCGCCGAGTGCGTGGCGACGGTCGTGCGTGAGGTGGGCGCGGTGGAGGTGCTGGTCAACAACGCCGGCATCACGCGCGACATGACCTTCAAGAAGATGGACAAGGTCAACTGGGACATCGTGATGCGCACCAATCTCGACAGCTGCTTCAACATGACGAAGCAGGTCGCCGACGGCATGGTCGACCGGGGCTGGGGCCGCATCATCAACATCTCGTCGGTCAACGGCCAGAAGGGCGCGTTCGGGCAGACGAACTACTCGGCCGCGAAAGCCGGCATGCACGGCTTCACCAAGGCACTCGCCCTGGAGGTCGCGCGCAAGGGCGTCACCGTCAACACCATATCGCCGGGCTACATCGGCACGAAGATGGTGATGGCGATCCCGCAGGAGGTGCTCGATTCGAAGATCATTCCGCAGATCCCGATGGGGCGGCTCGGCAAGCCCGAGGAGATCGCCGGTCTCGTCGCCTATCTCGCGAGCGAGGAAGCGGCGTTCCTGACGGGTGCGAACATCGCGATCAACGGGGGCCAGCACATGTTCTGAGCTGCGCTGCGCCGCGGCGACGGCGGCTTGCGGGCCGCCGTTTTCATTGGATCGCGCGACTTCGGGAGTGCCTGCACGCGAGTGCCTGCACGCGAGCGCCTCGGGCGAGCGAGGGAGCGAACGGAAGCATGCGGTTCCTGTGCGACGAGATGCTGGGCCGCTTCGCCCGCTACCTGCGCGCAGCCGGCCACGACACCGCGCTCGCAAGCGGAGGGACGGCCGACCGCGACCTCCTCGAGCGCGCCCACCGCGAGGACCGGCTCTTTCTCACCTGCGACCGGCGCATCGCGGAGCATCGCCGCGCCCGCGGCATCGCGCTGATCCTTCCCCGGGGCAATCTCGACGAAGTCGCGTGCGCAGTGACGCGTGCCGTGCAGCTCGACTGGCTCCATGCGCCGTTCACGCGCTGCCTCGTCGACAACACGCCGCTCGCCGCCGTCGGCGCTGCGCAGTTACGCGCGCGTGCCGGCCGACGTAGACGCGCGCGACGCTCGCCATTGCCCGGCGTGCGGCCGCATCTACTGGGCGGGCTCGCACCATCGCCGCATGCAGCAGCGCCTGCACGCATGGGCGACGGGCGCATTCGGCCAGATCCGCGACGCCCCCGTGAGGCGTGCTGGCATAATTCGGACCGCCATCGCGTCGCGTGCCCAACCGTCGCGACGCTTCCTTACGGAGGATCCTCGTGCGTCATCCCGTTTCCCGCCTCGCGCTCGCTTTCGTTGCTGCCGCGTGCGTCCTTGCGCCCGCCGCGGCCCAGGATGCCTATCCCAACAAGCCGATCACGATGATCGTGCCGTTCCCGCCCGGCGGCGTGGCGGACATCGTCGCCCGGCCGACCGCCGACGCGATGGGCCGCTACCTGAAGCAGCCCGTGGTGATCGAGAACAAGCCCGGCGCCGGCGGCGGCATCGGCATGCAGTACGTCGCCAGGGCCAAGCCCGACGGCTACACCATCATGCTCGCGCTGTCGTCGATCTCCATCCTGCCGGAGGCGGACAAGGTCACCGGCCGGCCGCAGATGTTCGAGCTCAACCAGTTCGTGCCGATCGCGCGCCTCACGGCGGACCCCACCGTGCTCGCGGTGCGCGCGGACAGCCCGTGGAAGACGGTGCAGGAGTTCGTCGCCGACGCCAAGAAGCGGCCCGGCGCGATCACGTACGGCTCGTCGGGCAACTACGGCACCATGCACGTGCCGATGGAGATGCTCGCGCAAAGCGCCGGCGTGAAGCTGCTGCACGTGCCGTACACCGGCGCCGGGCCGGCCGTGGTCGCGCTCCTCGGCGGCAACGTCGATGCGCTCGCCACGGGTCCGTCGACCGTGATCCAGCACGTCAAGGCCGGCAAGGTGCGCGTGCTGGGCTCGTGGGGCGACAAGCGCCTCGCATCGCTGCCGGAGGTGCCGACGCTGACCGAAGCGGGCTTCGACGCGGTCTTCTTCCAGTGGGCCGGGGTGTTCGCGCCGGCAGGCACGCCGGAGCCGATCGTCAACAAGCTGCGTGAAGCGGCCCGCGCGACCGCCAACGACGCCACCTTCAAGTCGGTGCTCGCCACGGTGCAGACGCCGGTGCAGTACCTGGACGCGCCGGAGATGCGCAAGTTCTGGGATGCCGATGCGAAGAAGCTCGGCGAAGCCGTACGCAAGGTCGGCAAGGTCGAGTGATGTACCGGCACCGCACCCCGCACGGTGCGGTGCTGACCCTCAGGTCACCGGCCGGCGGTTGCCCCACGACACGCCGAGCATGGGACATTGGTCGCAGCCGCGGACGCGGATGTTGCAGGCGCGGATGTCGCAACGCACGTCCCGTCCCTGCAGGATCAGCCGCACGCGGTCGAGCCGCTGCGTGTCGCGGCCCTTGAGCAGCACCACGTCGCCGGGTTGCAGCAGGTCGCGCAGCGTGGCCGCGATTTCGCGCGGCGTGCGCCCCCCGTGCATCAGCCGTGCGGCGCCATCGCCCGCAGCACGGATGCCGGGCCGGTAGCGTTCGAGCGACTGCTTCGATCCGGCGACGACCACGACCGCAACGAGCGTCGCGGCGCGTTCGGCGATGCCGCGGTAGATGCTGCTCTGCACGCCGGGCGGCTCGGACACGTCGCCGAGCACGAGGATGCGACGGCGCGCGGGAATGTCCGCGAGCGCATCCAGCGCCGCGTGGATCGTCTCCAGCGTGGATTTGAAATCGTCGCGCAGGATCATGATGCCGTCGGGAAGCGCAACCGGCTGCAGCCGCCCCGGCGTGGGCTCGAGCTCGCCGAGCCGCTGCAACGCGTGCTCGACGGGCACGCCTTCGACGTGCGCCACCGCGAGCGCGGCGAGCGCCGCCCGCACCTGATGGCGACCGACGAGACGCAGCGTGAATTCATGCGGCACGCCGAACGCCGTGGCGGTCACCTGCATGCCGTGCGGCCACGCCATGCGCACGTCGCTCGCATGCACGTCGCAGCCGGGCGCGAAGCCGAACGTGACCACGCGCGCGGCGGTCTCGCCGCGCATCCAGAGCACGTTGGGATCGTCGCCGTTGAGGATCGCCACGCCGTCGGCGGGCAATGCCCGCACCATCCACGCCTTCTCGTCGCGCGTGACCTCGAGCGTGCCGAGACTGCGATGGTGCTCGCTGGCGATGGCGGTGACGACGGTGACCGACGGCCGCACGAGCCGCGCGTAGCGGCGCATCTGCCCGCGGACCGTCGATCCCGACCTCCACGACCGCGCGTCGGCTGGCCGCGACGCACGCGCAGGACGGCCAGCGCGAGCGACGACCACGAATTGCGCAGCATGCCCGGATGCTCGGCCAGTCCGAGCGCGGCCGCGACCGCGCGACTCGTGGTGGACTTGCCGAGCGACCCGACGACCGCGACGATGCGCGCGTGCGGAACGACGATGCGGCGATGCGCCCGCGCAAGGACCGCGAGCAGCGGCCACGACCGGAACAGGATGCCGCTGCGGATCTGCAGGCGGCCGGCGGGCGTGCGGCACAGCGCCCAGAGATCGCGCGCGCCGTAGCGCATCAGCGAAAGGCCTGCAACGGCCGGCCGCGACGGAACAGCTCGTCCCACAGCTGCAGGCCGAGGACCGACATCAGCACCATGCCGAGATCCTCGCCGCGCGCGTGCCGGCGGCGCGCATCGGCGACCTTGCGCGGATCGAAGAAGCCCTTCTCGCGCAGCGCACCGTGCGAGAGCAGCGCTTCGGCGAAATCGGGCAGACGGCCGCGCATCCACGACCCCGTCGGCACCTGCATCGGACGCTTGCGCCGGCGCACGATGTCGGCGGGCAGCACGCCGTCCATCGCGCGTCGCAATACCTGCTTCTCGCGCAGCCACTGCATCTTCACCCACGGCGGAATGCGGGCGCAGAACTCGACGAACTCGTGGTCGAGGAACGGCACGCGCGCCTCGACCGAGGCCGCCATCGACCCCCGGTCGAGGCTCTGCTCGACGGAATCGGCCAGCCGGTGCCGCAGGTCGAGGTACTGCAGTTGCGCGAACGGATGCCAGTCGCCGAATCCGTCCGGCAACGAGGCGTCGCCCGGCAGGAGATCGTCGTGGGCGCCGGCCGCGAAATCATCCGCGAGCACCGCGGCACCCGCGCCCGTGGCGCGCAGGTGCGTGACGCTGCGCGAGTAGCGTTCGAAGGACATGGTGCGCTCGCCGGCGATGATGCCCGCGGCTCCGGGCCAGCGGCGGTGCAGCCACGGGAGCGCGGCGAGGCCGCGCCGCACGGACTGCGGCAGCACGAAGACGGGCTGCAGCGCGCGCCATGTCGGGTACCACGAGTAGCCACCGAGGGCCTCGTCGGCACCTTCACCCGTCAGCACGACCTTCACCTGTCCCGCCGTGGCACGGGCGAGGACGAGCCGGCCGATCATGATGCCCGCCATCAGCGTGTCCTCGCCGTGCCAGATCGCCTCCGGCAGGAGCGCGAGGTCGCGCGCCCCACAGAACACGCGGTGGCCGTCGAGCCGATAGGCGGGATAGTCGTCCAGCGCCTTCTGCTGGCCGAGCTCGTCGAAGCGCGCATCCTCGAAGCGCAACGTGAAGGTCGGCACCGGGCTCTGCTGCGCGCGCGCCATCAGCGCCGTGACGCTGCTCGAGTCGATGCCCGCGGAAAGCCACGCGCCGACCGGCACGTCGCTGCGCAGGTGCAGCGCGACGGCCTCGGCGAGCTTTTCGCGCAGGCGCACCGCCCAGGCCGCAGCGCTCGTGCGCCGGTCGTATTCGCGGCGGTCCGGAAAGGCGGCATCCCAATACCGGTCGATCGCGACGGAACCCGACGCGAACGTCAGCACGTGGCCCGGCAGCAGGCGCCGGAGGTCCTTCACCATCGTGCGTGCGCCGATGACGCGACCGTAGGAGAAGGCCTGCGCGATCGCGCCGGGATCGGGCTCGGCCTCGATCAGGCCCGAGGCGACGATCGCCTTCTGCTCGGATGCGAACAACAGCCCTGCGGCGGTGACGGCATAGTGCAGCGGCTTGATGCCGAGCCGGTCGCGCACCAGGAGCAGCTTGCGCTCGCGCGCATCCCACAGCGCGATCGCGAACATTCCGCGCAGATGCGAGACGAATCCGCTGCCGTGATCTTCGTACAGATGGGCGATGACCTCGACGTCGGCGTGCGTGCGGAATGCGTGGCCCCGTGCCTCGAGCGCGGCACGCAGCTCGACGTGGTTGTAGATCTCTCCGTTGCAGACGACCGTGACGGAGCCATCCTCGTTCGCGAGCGGCTGGTCGCCATGCGCGACATCGATGATGCTGAGCCGCCGGATCGCGAGCCCGACGCCGGGGGCCACGTGCATGCCGTGACTGTCGGGACCGCGGTGCACGAGCGTGCCGTTCATGCGCGCGAGCATCGCGCGATCGGCCGGGTTTTGCGCGTCCCGCAGCGCGATGCCGCAAATGCCGCACATCAGCGGCCGCGCCTTTCGGTGCGAGGGTGCGTGCCGCGGACATCCATGACGCCGTTGCGGTCGAACGTGCGGTGGAAATGCCGTCGCCACGGACCGATGCGCAGCCGCGCGATCATCCCGACGGGTACGAAGCCGCTCTTGCCGTGCGCGCGCAGCGCGGCGACGTTCTCCGGAACCGTCACGCGCACGGCGCGCACGAAGCCGGCATCGCGGAAGTGCTCGAGCTGCCGCGCACATACGCGCCGTGCGAGGTTGCGGCCGCGGTGCGACGCTGCCGTGAACGCGTTGTAGAAATAGACGTCCCCGGGCTCGAGCGGAATGCTGCATCCGAGGTAATCGTCCCGGGCGTCACGCGTGGCGCTCCAGCATGCCGCCACGATGCGGCCGTTCTCCCGGGCCACGAAGCAGACGTGCCCGGCGCGCGCCCGGCCTTCGAGCGCCTCCCGCGTCGTGTCGCGACGCAAGAGCGCGTACTCCTCGAACGGTACCGTACCGAGAATGTCGAGGGTGATCGACGACGGCGGGAGTGGCGCGACCGGCTCGCGCAGCGATCGCGCCAGCACGTGGACCCGGCGATACCCGAGCTCGCCCAGGAGCTTCATGAGGAACACGTGCATGCCCTCGTGACGCAGCGACCACCATGCGCGGTGCAGCGCGTCGCGTGTGCGATCGAAAGGCTTCATCGCGCGCGCACCGCGGGCCGTCCGGTTCGGGTGCGCCCTGACGCGCCACCGCTGCGAGCATGCTTCGTCGCCGAGCGCGTTCATCGCTTGCAGGCGCGAACCGCAACGAAGTATCCGGTGAGGAACCGCGTCGGCCAGGCAGCGAGGCGCTCCCAGCCGAGCAGGCGATGCAGGAAGCGCTGCTGCGCCGGCGTGGGCTTCCGGCGCTGCACGGCCCGTGCGCGCGCCACCGCGACGGCGCGTGGACAATGCAGCATGGCCGCCTTGTCGTGCAGGTCGTAGTCGAGCGTGCGCAACAGGCGTTCGAGACCCCCGGGACCGAGCGTCGCCCCGACCGGATACGGAACGAGCCCCACCCGGCGCAGCCACCGCAACGGCAGCGCGTTGCGCAGCGCGACGGCGGGATTCGCGAGATTGTCGAGCGTCAGCAGCAGCGTCCCGCCCGAGGTCATCACGCGATGAATTTCGGCGAGCGCTGTCCGGATCTCGCTGCGTCGGGCGAAGTGATCGAGGGTCGAGTTGGAGACGACCAGGTCGAAGCTGCCGGTGCGAAACGGCAGCCGCCGCACGTCGGCGTGCAGGGCGCGCAGTCCGGGATGCCGGCGGCGTGCGGCGCGCGCGACGTTCGCCGCGAGGTCGATGCCGACGACTTCCTCCGCCCGACCGGACAGCGCGCCGAACAGGCCATCCCCCAGCGCCTCGTCGTAGAGGTCCGTCTTCAGCACGCGGGCGAACCGCTGCCCGCCGAGCCAGCGCGACAGGAGCTCGCGGTGCAGGGTGTCGCAATGCGCGCGCCACAGTGCGCCGTGCGGGTCTGCGAGCAGCGGCGCGAGCGCGGCCTCCCAGCGTCTTCCCTCCGGAAAGGTCATGGGCGGACGTGCGACCGGGCACCGCTCGCGAGCGGCCCAGCAGTCGGCATTGGCGAGGAGAACTTGGTGACGATGATGTGCAGCGGCAAGCGTGCTCCAGGGCGGGCACGCGGAAGGGGGTCGCGGTCGGCCGTCGGGCTCGGTCGCGGAAGCGACAGAGCCGGGAATGATAGCAATCGACGCGCGCGTGCCCGGCGGTAACGCTGCACGTTAGGGTGACGGCCTGCGCCAATCGATGCTAGGCTCCGCGGCTGGCCCGCCGGGGCAGCATGCCCATCCCGCTTCCAATGCGTCCGCGCCCGCGAATGAGACGTCCGAGAACGACAGCACGGCCGGAGCGCACGCGTTGAGCGCGAGCGCCATCCCGACGCCCGGCACCTCGTGGATGCGCCGGCTCGGCGCTGCCGGTCGCGTTGCTCTGCGTCGGCTACCTCCTCGTCGTGACCGTCGTCGCCGTCCTGCGTTCCGGCGCGAACGTCGGTGCCGCGGTCCCCGCCATGGTGGTCCCGAGCGAACGCTTCGAGCCCCTGCGGGGCCGCGTGCGCCAGGCCCCGGGCGTCGTCGTGCTGGAGCAGCCGGACCCGGCCGGGGTTGCCATCGTATCGGCACGCACGACACCCTTCGCCGCGGCGATTATCAGCAGGTGACGGTCAGGCTGCGTCTCGCGGCGACGCCGCAGGCCGCGGTGCTGTTCCTGTGGCGCACGCGCGAAACGCCGGGGCGCACGTTCTCGAAGCGCCTCGAGCTGCAATCGTCCGGCATCGCCACCGCGGAGCTCGACGAGGAGCCGGGCTGGCGCGGCTCCGTCATCGGCGTGGCCCTCGCCGTGCAAGGCGCATTGCCTCAGCCCATCGGCGTCGAGTCGCTGACGCTTTCGAGCGTGACGCTCGGCTCCGTGCTGGGGGAGATGGTCTCCGACTGGGGCACGTTCTTCCGCTTTCGCGGCAACTCGTTCACGTTCCCGTTCGACGAGGAACGCGGGCACACGCTGTCGCTGCTGCTCGCGACCGCCCTCAGCGGCGCGGTCGCGGCGCTGCTCTATGCGCAACTCATGCGTCGGCGCAAGCGTGCGGTCGACACGCGCGTGCTCTGGGCGATCTTCCTCGTCGCGTGGCTCGTCGTGGACCTGCGCTGGCAGGTCAATCTCGGCCGCCAGCTCGCGCTCACCGCACGGCAATTCGCCGGCAGGTCGATCGACGAGAAGCATCGCGCGGAAGACGACCACCAGATCTACGAGGTGATGCAGCAGGTGCGTGCCGCGCTGCCAGCCGCACCGGTGCGTCTCGTGCTGCTGTCCGACGTGCCGACGCTGCGCACGCGCGGTGCGTACTTCCTGCTCCCGCACAACGTGATGTGGCAGTTCGGCCGGCGCAATCCGCGGCCGGGCCCCGAGCAGCTGCATCCGGGCGAATACGTGCTCCTGCTGCTCTACAGCGGCCTCGGATACGACAGCGCGCAGAAGCGCCTGGTCTGGCCCGACGGGCGCACGCGCGACGTGCAAGAGGTCTACGCACCGCAGGGCGGTCCCGTGCTCCTGCGCATCGCGTGACCGGTCGGACATGCACGATCTCCTCGCCGTCGCGCTGAGTATCGCCCTGCCCTGGATCGGCGGGACGTGCGCGCTGCGTGCGCTCGCGCGCCGGCGCGCCGGAGGGCGCGCTCGTCGCAGTCGGCTACGGCTACCTCGCGGGGGTGCTGGCCGTGACGTGGCTGATGCGCGTCCTGAGTCTTTCCGGGATGCGCTGGACGCTGCCGGTCGTGGCATTGCCGGTGCTTGCGCTCGGCCTCGCTGCGGTCTGGGCGCACTGGCCCGGCGGCTGGCGCGAAAGCTGGCGCGACGCGCGCGCAGCGCCTGCCGCCTGGACGCGTGCGGCGCGTGTGGTGTTCTGGGCGTGCCTCACGTTGGTCTCGATCCGCGCGGCGGGACTCGCGCTCGAAGCCTGGTGGCGGCCGGTGCAGCCCTGGGACGCGTGGTCGCACTGGGCGACCAAGGCGAAGGTGTGGTTCGAGTACGGGCGCATCGTGCCGTTCGTGACGCCCGGACAGTGGCTCGAGGGCGCAGCGCCGATGGCCTTCACCGATCAGCAGCCCGGCTATCCAGTGACCTTGCCGCTGCTGCAGGTCTGGACGAACCTGTGGACGGGGTCGTGGAACGATGCGCACATGAATGCGCCGTGGCCCGCGCTGTTTTGCGCCCTCGGTGTCGCGTTCTTCGCGCAGCTGAGACGCGCGGGTGCGCCGCGCCGCGCGCTATGGTCTTCACGTACCTGCTGCTGTCGTTGCCGTTCCTCGACGTGCACGTGGCGCTCGCAGGCCTCGCCGACGTCTTCCTCGCCGCAACCTTCGGCATGTGCGCGATGGCGACCTGGCGTGCATTGCAGACGCATTCGCGGGCCGACATCGCGTGCGCGGTGATTGCGGGCGTCGCCTGCGCGACGATCAAGGTCGAAGGGATGCTCTGGCTGCTCACGCTGCTGCCCGGCATTGCCGTAGCGCTGCGCCGCCGCTTCGGCCTGTGGCTGGTCGCGGCGATCGCCGGCGGGGCCGTGCTTTACCTCCTGGTCGGACCGCCACGCCTGCAGGTGCTCGGCTACGTGGTGCGCACCAGCTTCACCAACGTGTCGCTGCCGGTGCTGCAGCACATGTTCGTCATGGATAACTGGCATCTCTTCTGGTACGCCGCGGTGGCGGTGGTGGCGGTGCGCGCCCGGCGGCTGCTCGATCCCGCCCTGGCGCCGATGACGGTGACCATGCTGGCAGGCTTCGGCTTCATTGCGCTCGTGTTCTTCTTCAGCAATGCGGGGGCAGGGGTCGACGACGAGACGCTGATCAATCGCCTGCTGCTGCACATCGTGCCGGCGATGGGATTCTGGGTGCTCCAGGTCCTCGACTACGCTCCGCAGGTGCGCGACGCGCCTGCGACGGCGGCCCCGGCCACGCTCGAAACGCCGGAAGAGGCCGTGGCCTGATGCAGGTCGGTGATGCGGCGCGTTGCCGCGATCGATCGGGCCGGCGCGAAAAAAAGCCCCACCCTTGCGGGCGGGGCTGAGGCTGTATCTTTTAGGAGGAGGAAAAAGATACAGGAGGAGTCCGTGCCTTTCAGATGATGCTCGCCCGCCGCTATTTCAAGCGGGCGCGCACGGCACGATTGATCTTCCGCCTTACGGCGTATTCCTTATGCAGCGCGACGGCCGGCCTTCGTACCGTTGGCAGCCTTGGTCGCATTCGCGGCAGCGGCGCGAACGCTCGCGTCGGCCAGGTTCACGACCTGCTTGGTGGCGCGCTGGAACTGGTCGAACGCAGCGGTCGTGGCCGCGACCGTCGACTTGAATGCGTTGACGGCGACGTCGGAGCCGGCGGGGGCAGTTCTCGCCAGCCTTGTCGACCCACGATGCCACGCCCTTGGTGTACGCGGCGAACGCTTCCTCGGCGAGCGCGGTGTACTGCGCTTGCGTCGCGGAGACGATCTCGTACACGTTGCGCGAGTAGCCGAGCGCACCCTGCACGCCCGTCTCGGCGTACTTGGCCGGCAGCGCGAAGAGCTCCTGGACGTCCTTGACCTGGGCGACGGCAGCGGCGCCTTCGGCACCATGCGCGAGCGCGTACTTGGCGGCTTCGAGGTTGGCGTTGAAAATCTTCTCGGCGTTCTGCAGGGCGACCGCGGCGAGCTTGGTGGCCTGCTCGACGTTGGCTTTGTTCAGTTCAGCGAATTGCGACGTTGCGTTGTACATGGCGTTCCCTCTCGGATGAATGGTCGATCCCGACCGAAGTGGCTTCCCGGGTGCCGCCGCACCCACCGATCGCGTGGAAGGTTCTCCACGCCGGGTTTTGCTGCACCGCACAAATGCATTCTAGGACCGGCGCCGCCCATAGTCAAGGGATTTTTGGTGCACTGCACCATCGGTCGGTTATGGCGGTGCAGCAAAAATCGAAGCGCCTTGGAAATCAAACGTTTATAATGCCCGCCTGCCCGAACGGAGCTGGCTCATGAGCGACACCCCGAGGATCATCAAGAAGTACCCCAACCGTCGCCTCTACGACACCGCCAACAGCGGCTACATCACGCTGGCGGACGTCAAGCAGATGGTGCTGGAGAACATCGAGTTCCGCGTGGTGGACGCGAAGAGCGGCGATGACCTGTCGCGCGCGATCCTGCTGCAGATCATCCTCGAGGAGGAGTCGGGCGGCATGCCGATGTTCTCGTCGGAGATGCTCGCGCAGATGATCCGCTTCTACGGCACGGCGCAGCAGACGATGATGGGCAGCTACATGGAGCAGAACGTCAAGGCGTTCCTGGGCATCCAGAAGAAGCTGCAGGACCAGGCGAAGCAGATCTACGGCGACAAGATGATGATCACGCCCGACCTGTGGAAGCAGTTCATGCAGATGCAGGCGCCGGCGATGCAGGGCATGCTCGGCAACTACCTCGAGCAGAGCGCCAAGCTCTTCATGGACATGCAGCAGCGCATGCAGGACCAGACGCGCGGCATGTTCGCGGCCTTCCCCTTCCCCAACTTCACCGCCGCCCGCGGGCGGCGAGGACGAAGACAAGCGCTGAGTATCGCGCGCGCGTCGCGGGCGCCGCTCCCGAACGCGCCGCCCGGCGCGGGTCTTCGCGCCTGATCGTTCGCAGCACCGACGCGGCGCTTCCGCTGTCGCACGCCACCTGACCATGACCAAGCTTCGCCAGGCGCCCGCGAAAGGGCGCGCGCCCGACCGTTCCGAAGGTCGGCTTCGTCTCCCTCGGCTGCCCGAAGGCGCTCGTCGATTCGGAGCAGATCCTGACCCAGCTGCGCGCCGAGGGCTATGCGATCAGCCCAAGCTACGAAGGCGCCGACCTCGTGGTCGTCAACACGTGCGGCTTCATCGATGCCGCCGTCGAGGAATCGCTCGAAGCGATCGGCGAGGCGCTTGTCCGAGAACGGCAAGGTGATCGTGACCGGCTGCCTCGGCGCGAAGCAGAACGGCGACTTCGTGCGCGCGGCCCACCCGCGCGTGCTCGCCGTGACCGGGCCGCATGCGACGGCGGAAGTGATGACGGCGGTGCACGCCGAGTTGCCGAAGCCGCACGATCCGTTCGTCGATCTCGTGCCGCCCCAGGGCATCAAGCTGACGCCGCGGCACTACGCGTATCTCAAGATCAGCGAAGGCTGCAATCACCGCTGCACGTTCTGCATCATTCCCGCGATGCGCGGTGACCTCGTGTCGCCGGCCCGATCGGCGACGTGCTCGGCGAGGCCGAGCGCCTGCTGCGCGCCGGCGTGACGGAGATCCTGGTGGTGTCGCAGGACACCAGCGCGTACGGCGTGGACGTCCGCTATCGCACCGGCTTCTGGGGCGGACGGCCCGTGAAGACCCGCATGCACGAGCTCGCCGCCGCGCTCGATGCCCAAGCGCGCGAGCACGGCGCATGGGTGCGGCTGCACTACGTGTATCCGTATCCGCACGTGGACGAGCTTCTGCCCCTGATGACGCGCGACGCGGCGGCGGGCGGCCTGCTGCCATATCTCGACGTGCCGTTCCAGCACGCGAGCCCGCGCATCCTGAAGCTCATGAAGCGGCCGGCGAACGCCGAAGGCACGCTGCGGCGCATCGAGGCGTGGCGCGCCGCGCGCCCGGATCTCGTGGTGCGCAGCACGTTCATCGTCGGCTTTCCGGGCGAGATCGGATCGCGAGTTCGAGGAGCTGCTCGCGTTCCTGGAAGCAGCGCAACTCGATCGCGTCGGCTGCTTCGCCTACTCGCCGGTGGAAGGCGCCGCGGCCAACGATCTGCCCGATCCCGTGCCCGACGCGGTCAAGGAGCAGCGCCGCGCACGCTTCATGGCCGTGCAGGCGCGGATCAGCGCTGCGCGCCTCCGGCAGCGCGTCGGCACATGTCCTGCAGGTGCTGGTCGACGGGCACGATGCGCACGGCACCGCAGTGGCGCGCAGCGCTGCCGACGCACCCGAGATCGATGGCGTGGTGCGCGTGCGCGACGGCCAGGCGCTGCGCACCGGCGAGTTCGCGCGCGTCGAGGTGACCGGCGCCGACGAGCACGATCTCGAGGCCGTCGCCCTCCGCTGACGCAAGCCTCGGCTCAGGCGCGCTTCGGCAGCGTCCACCGCTGCCAGATCGCGCGCGAGATCGCGCAGCACCGCACCGAGCGCGGCATTGAGCGCCTGCGCGAGCGCGTCGGGCGTCGATGCCGCAAGCGCGACGTGCTGCGCGTACTCGTGGGTCCACACCGGCGCGCTGCCGAGCGTCGCCATCGGCGTCAGGTAGAACGTGACCACGAGCTCCGCGCTGCCCCGACCCTCCTGGCGCGCGTCGCCGTAGAGCGCGGACACGAAGCCATCCAGCAGGTAATCCCCTTCGTTGCCGGCCGCGCCGGCCGGCACGACCCGCTCGAACACGCGTGCCGCGGCGAGGCCCTTGCGCCGTCGCGTCGGCGAGCATCGTCGCGGGCGGCACGAAGAACTCGTCGTAGTAGTCCGCCTCGTAGCCGAGATCGCTCCTCCGGTACACGAACGTCTTGCCGCGAAACGGTGCCGCGACGTTGATCGCACCGACGCGCAGCACGAGGGGCTTCGGCGGCGCGGCATTCGCCGGCGGCAGCGGCGGGTCGAGCAGGAACGTGCGTTTCACGGGCGCGGGCCGCGAGACGAGGGAAGTGCACCCGCCCACGAGCACCGCGCCACCTGCGCCCGCGAGCAGCGACAGCATCCGTCGTCGCGACGTCACGCGCGGGCGCCGCGCATCCGGGTCCCCGTCGGGGACAGCGTGCGTTGTGCTCGACGGCAGGCGTGCAGGCTTCATTTCGTGGGCTCCGTGGGGGCCGGCGGCCGGCCGAACAGAACGTTCGACGGATAGCGCTTGGCGTCCTCCGTGAGGTCGCGCAGGTTGTCGGTGATCTGGCGCAGGTTGTCGATGGTCGTGGTGAGATCGGCTTCGCCGCCACCGAGGATGCGATCGAGGCGCCCGAGCGTGCGCGTGAGGGCGGAGAGCGTCTTCGGCAGGTTGGGGTCGTCGACGATCGCGCGCACCCGCGCCATCGCCGCGCCGACGTCGTCGGGCAGCTTCTGCAAGGCCGGATTGGCGAGCGTCTTGCGCAGCTCCTCGTTGGTGGCGCGCAGCTCCGTCATCAGACCGACCGTCTCCTGGCTGATCTTCTTCGTGTCGATGGCGGCGACGGTGGCGTCGAGCCGATCGAGGACATGCTCCGCGCGCTGGCTCAACCCCTTCGCGTTGACGTCCCCGACGCGGTCGTTGAGGGTGCTGAGCAGGCGATTGAGATTCTGCACCGTGCCCTCGACGTCGAGCTTGTGCAGGCGGTCGATCACCTCGGAGGCGGCGTTGACGAACTGCATGACGGTCGACGGCGCGCTCGGGATGTACGTGTTGTCCGGGACCCAGTGGATCGGCAGCGGTGGCACGATGGGCTCGACATAATCCATCTCGAGATAGTTCGTGCCCGTGATGCCCTGCGGGGCGAGCCGTATGCGCAGGCCGCGCTCGATCTCGATCGACGCATTCTCCGGGCGGGTGATGTCGCCGGCCGCGCGCCCGCCGACGAGGCGCGGCTGCACCTGCGCCTCGACGAGCACGTAGCGCATGCGCTCATTGATGGGCTTGTCGAGCTCGTAGCGGACGTAGGTGAACGAGATCCGCGTGACCTCGCCGATCACCACGCCGCGGTATTTCACCTTCGAGCCGATGTCGAGTCCCTGCACGGACTCGTTGAAGTACGTCTCGATGATGAACCGCGGCTGCAGCCACCGTCCGGAGCCGATGATGAGGATCACCGCGACGCCGGCGACCACGGCGCCGATGACGAAGAGGCCGAGCTTGAAATAGTTCGCCCGGGCGCTCATGGCGCGTCCACCGTCGACGGCGCGCGGTGCCGCGGCACGTGCGCCGGCAGCTCGCGATGGAAGAACTGGCGCACGAAGGGCTCGGTGCTGGTGTCGCGCAGCACGCGCGGGTCGCCCTCCGCGATGATCCCCTTGCGGTTCTTGTCGAGCATGATCACGCGATCGGCGATGGCATAGATGCTGGGAAGCTCGTGGGTCACGATGACGAAGGTGATGCGCAGGCTCTTCGCGAGGCGCAGCACCAGCGCATCGAGCTCCGCCGAGGTGATGGGGTCGAGGCCCGCGGAGGGCTCGTCGAGGAACAGGATCATGGGATCGAGCGCCATCGCGCGGGCGATCGCGGCACGCTTCTGCATCCCGCCCGAGATCTCCGCCGGGCAGGTGGCCGGTGAACGCTTCCAGCCCGACGAGATCGAGCTTCATGCGCGCGATGAGATCCATGGCCTCGTCATCGAGGTCGGTGTACTCCTCGAGCGGCAGGCGCACGTTCTCGAGCAGCGTCATCGAGCCGAACAGCGCGCCCGACTGATACATCACGCCGATCCTGCAGAGGATCTTGCGCCGGTCGGTGCCGCGGCTCGCCACGATGTCCTCGCCGCCGATCAGCACGCGCCCGGCGATCGGCTCGTAGCAGCCCGATCATGTTCTTGAGCAGCGTGCTCTTGCCGCCGCCCGATCCGCCCAGGACGACGAACACCTCGCCCCGATGGACCTCGAAATTGACGTCCTGCAGCAGGACGTTGTCGTCGTACCCGGCGGAAAGGCCCTCGACGCGAATCACCACGTCGTCCGTTGCGTTCATATGCCCAGCACGTAGTAGACCACGGCGAAGACTCCATCGACGATGACGAGCAGGATGATGCCCGACACGACCGCGCGCGTCGCCGCATCGCCGACCGCCGACGCGCCGGTGGTCGTCTGCAGCCCGCGCAGGCAGCCGATGCCGGCGATGAGGGTCGCGAACACGAAGGATTTCGCGAAGCCCGCCATGAAGTCCTTGAAGTCGACGATGCCCTCGACCTCGTGCACGAACGTGACGAACGGGATGCCGAAGGTCTGCATGGTGAGCGCGCCGCCGAGAAGTCCGACGAAGTCGGCAAAGGCCGTGAGCAGCGGCGTCATGAGCAGCGCCGCCAGCACGCGCGTGACCACCAGGAAGCGCACCGGATCGAGGCCCATCGTGGTGAGGGCGTCGATCTCCTGATTGACCTGCATCGTGCCGATCTCCGCCGCGAACGCGGCGCCGGAACGCCCCGCGAGCAGGATGGCCGTCATGAGCGGACCCAGCTCGCGCAGCATGGAAAGGCCGATGAGGTCGGCGACGAAGATCTCGGCACCGAAGCGCTTCATCGGCACCGCGCTCTGGAACGCGATGATCACGCCCATGAGGAACGCGATCAGCGCCACGATCGGCAGCGCGTCGGCGCCGAGCTTCTCGCAGATCAGCCACACGTCGCGCCAGCGCACGCGCGTCGGATGGAGCACGGCCTGCCCCAGCGCGGCCGATGCCTCGCCGATGAACGTGACCTGGGCGCGCATGTCGCGCCCCACCTTGGCCGCGTGCCAGCCGATCTCCTCGATGGCGCTGCGGCGCGGCTGCGGCGGATCGTGATCCTCGACCAGCACTTCCGGATCGAACTGGTCGAGCAGCGTCTGGAATTCCGGCCGGAGATTGCGCACCTCGACGCTCGGCGTGCCGGCGACGCGCGGCATGCGCAGCAGGTCGACGAGCAGGCCGACGCCGGCACCGTCGCAGTAGTCCACCGCCCCGGCATCGACCACGACGGGCCGGCCCTGGGCGGCGCGCACCGCCGCGCGCGCCGCGGGCCACACCTCCGAGATCGAGTACGCATCGAGGCGCCCGGACAGCGAGAGCACGCGCATCCCGTCCGGCGGATCCGCGATCGCCAGCGCCGTCACGTGCCGACCTGCATCAGTGATAGCCCCGGCCGGCGACGACCTTGCCGCGGAATACCCAGTACGACCATCCCACGTACGTGAGGATGACCGGCAGGAGGAACAGCGTGCCGATCATGAGGAAGGCCTGCGACTTGGGCCCGGCCGCCGCCTGCCACAGGTCGAGCGCATACGGCACGACCATCGGAAAGATGCTGATGCCGAGGCCCGTGTACGCCATCACGAAGATCCCGAGCGCCGCGAGGAAGGGTATCGCGTCGCGGCCGCGGTCGAGCGAGCGCCACAGGAGCAGGAACAGCGCGAACGTCACGAGCGGCACCGGCGAGAGCGCGACGATGTTGGGCCACGAGAACCACCGCGCGCGGATCTGTGGCTGGGCGAGCGGCGTCCACACGCTCACCATGATCACGAACGCGGCCACGCCGATGGCGAACGCGCGCGCGCGGCTGCGCGCCCACTGCTGCAGCTCGCCCTCGGTCTTCATGACGAGCCAGCACGCGCCGAGCAGCCCATAGCCCGCGATGAGGCCCACCCCGGTCAGCAGCGGGAACGGTGCCACCCAGTCGAGGGTGCCGCCGGCATAGTTGCGCCCGGTCACCGGAATGCCGCGCACGAAGGTGCCCAGCACCACGCCTTGCGCGAAGGTCGCGACGAGCGAGCCGACGAAGAACGAGCGGTCCCAGTAGTGTCGCCGGTGCGACATGTGCCGGAACTCGAACGCGACCCCGCGGAAGATGAGGCCGATGCAGCATGAAGAGGATCGGGAAGTACACGGCGGGCATCACGATCGCGAACGCGAGCGGGAATGCGGCGAGCAGGCCGATGCCGCCCAGCACGAGCCACGTCTCGTTGCCGTCCCAGATCGGCGCGACCGAATCCATCATGAGATCGCGATCGTGCGCGCTCGGTGCGAAGGGAAAGAGGATGCCCACGCCGAGATCGAAGCCGTCGAGCAGCACGTACATGAACACCGCGAACGCGAGGATCGCGGCCCACAGCGGGACGAGATCGAGTGCCATCAGCGGGCCCTCGTGGCGGCGGAGAGCGGTCGCGCGGGCGTCGCGACGGGTGATGGCGCGCCTTCCTCCTCCACCACCGGCGCAAAGCCGGCGCGCACCAATCGGCGCATGAACACGAGCCCCGCGCCGAAGATGAGGAGATACGCGACGATGTACACGAGGAGCGACACCGCGACGTCGCCCGTTTGCAGCGACGGCGTGACGGCGTCGCGCGTGCGCATGAGGCCGTACACCACCCACGGCTGGCGGCCCACCTCGGTGGTCACCCACCCCGCGATCACCGCGACGAAACCAAGCGGCGCGCACAGCATGCACAGGCGCTGGAAGCCGCGCGCGGCAGGCAGCGTGCCGCGCCGCCAGAGCCACAGCGCCGACAGCGTGACGGCGAGCATCAGCAGGCCGATGCCGACCATCGTGCGGAACGAGAAGAACGGAATGGCCACCGGCGGCCGGTCCTCGGGCTTCCAGTCCTTGAGTCCGCGCACCACACCGTCGACGTCGTGGCGCAGGATCAGCGAGCCCACTGCAGGTATGCCGATCTCGAACGCATTGCGCTCGGCCTTCTCGTCGGGCCAGGCGAAAAGCAGCAGCGGAAGGCGCGCCCGCGTCTCCCACGCGGCCTCCATGGCGGCGATCTTCACCGGCTGATGCTCGAGGGTGTTGAGGCCGTGGAGGTCGCCGATCAGCACCTGCAGCGGCACGAGCAGCGCGAGCAGGCCGAAGCCCATCTTCTGCATGGTGAGGCTTTCCTCGGCGAAGCGCCCCTGCCGCGTGTAGTACGCGGCAACGCCGACGACGACGAACGCCGTCGTGATGAAGAATGCCATCGCCGTGTGCGCCGAGCCGGTAGGGGAACGACGGATTGAAGATCACCTGGAACCAGTCCTGCGGAACGAACCGGCCGTCCACGATCGCATGCCCGACCGGCGTCTGCATCCAGCTGTTGGTCGCGAGGATCCAGAATGTCGAGAACAGCGTGCCCGCCGCGACCATGATCGCCGCGAACAGGTGCATCGACGGGCGGCACGCGCTGGCGCCCGAACAGCAGCACGCCGAGAAAGCCCGCCTCGAGGAAGAACGCGGTGAGGCCCTCGTAGGCCATCAGCGGGCCGACGATGTCGGCGGTCGCGTCCGAATAGCGGCTCCAGTTGGTGCCGAACTGGAAGGGCATGACGATGCCGGACACCACACCCATGCCGAACGACACCGCGAAGATGCGCAGCCAGAACTGCGAGAGGCGCAGGTAGAGCGCGCGCCGGGTGAAGAAATGCAGCCCTTCGAGCACGGCGATGTACGCCGCGAGCCCCACCGTGAAGGCGGGCAGCAGGATGTGAAAGGCCACCACCCAGACGAACTGCAGGCGGGACAGGAGCAGCGCGTCCACGTTCACGTCACCTCCTTCGGCGCAGGCTGCATGGTACCCGTGCCGTCGCGCCCGGTGCGGATGCGGGCTTACGGACAGGCCGGCCCGGGCACTTGGGCATAATGCCCGCATGACCACGCCCGCCCCGCCCGCCCGCGCCACGCCGCGGCTCGAGCTCGCCGGGATCACCAAGGCCTATCCGGGCGTGGTGGCGAACGACGGCGTGAGTCTGACGGTGTTTCCCGGCGAGATCCATGCGCTGCTCGGCGAGAACGGGGCCGGCAAGTCGACGCTGGTGAAGATCATCTACGGCGTCGTGCGGCCCGACGCGGGCAGCATGCGCTGGAACGGCGAGGCCGTGCGATCCCCAACCCGGCGCGGCGCGACGCAAGCTCGGCATCGGCATGGTGTTCCAGCATTTCTCGCTGTTCGAGACCCTCACCGTCGCGGAGAACATCGCGCTGGCGCTCGATCCGGCGCGCGTCGATCGCCGAGCTGCGCGCAGCGCATCCGGCGAGGTGTCGGAGCGCTACGGCCTGACGCTCGATCCCGGCCGGTACGTGCACACCATGTCCGGTCGGCGAGCGGCAGCGGGTGGAGATCGTGCGCTGCCTGCTGCAGGAGCCGCAGCTGCTGATCATGGACGAGCCGACCTCGGTGCTGACGCCGCAGGAGATCGACGCTGCTGTTCGAGACCTTGCGCCGGCTCGCCGCCGGAGGGCTGCAGCGTGCTCTACATCAGCCACAAGCTGGACGAGATCCGCGCGCTGTGCGACCGCGCCACCGTGCTGCGGGCCGGCCGGGTGGCCGGCGAATGCGATCCCGCGCCAGGAATCGCCGCGTCGCTGGCCGAGATGATGATCGGCGCCGACCTGCCGCGTCCGCGCCCGCGCGGCGCGACGCCGGCCGGCCGCCGGCGGCTGCGGCGTGCGGCGGGCTGACGCTGCCGCGCCGAGCGATCCGTTCGGCATCGACCTGCGCGACGTCGCGCTCGAGGTGCGGGGCGGCGAGATCGTCGGGCATCGCCGGTGTCGCGGGCAACGGCCAGACCGAGCTGATGGCGGCGCTGATCGGCGAGCGGCGGTCACGGCCGAGCCGCCTGTCGGCATCGGTGCGCTGGAAGGCGAGCCCGTCGGCCGCCGCGATGCCGGCGAGCGCCGCGCGCTCGGCCTCGCCTTCGGTGCCGGAGGAGCGGCTGGGGCGCGGCGCGGTGCCCGACCTGTCGCTGGCCGAGAACGCGCTGCTGACCGCCGACGGCAGGGACTCGTGCGCCACGGCTTCGTCGCGGCTTAGCGCAGTGCGCCGAGTTCGCCGCGGCGGTCATCGCGCGAGTTTCGGCGTCAAGGCGCCGGGACCGTCGGCCACCGCGCGCAGCCTCTCGGGCGGCAACCTGCAGAAGTTCATCGTCGGCCGCGAGATTGCGCCAGGCTCCGCGCGGTGCTGGTCGCGGCGCAGCCGACGTGGGGCGTCGACATCGGCGCCGCCACGCGATCCGCGCAGCTGCTGCTCGACCTGCGCGATACCGGCGCGGCGGTGCTCGTGGTGTCCGAGGAGCTCGACGAGCTGTTCGAGATCGCCGATCGCATCGCGGTGATGAGCCAGGGCCGCCTCTCGCCGCTCAAGGCAGCGAGTGCCACCAATGCGGAGGAGATCGGCGTCCTCATGAGCGGCGCCTTCATCGCCTTGGCGACCGAACGACCGGTAGCGCATCCGGCGCGCGACGGCAGCGCCCGATGACGCTGCGCCTGCGCCTCGAAAGCCGGCCCGAGCCGTCGCGCGCGGCGGCATGGCTCTCGCCGGTGCTCGCCGCGCTCGCTACGCTCCTCGTGGGCGTCGTGCTGTTCTCCGCGCTGGGCAAGGACCCGTGGCACGCGATGCAGGTGTTCTTCGTGAAGCCGCTCGAAACGCGCTACGGGATCGGCGAATGGCTGCTGAAGGCTGGATCACTGATGCTGTGCGCCATCGGCCTCGCGATCGGCTATCGCGCGAACGTGTGGAACATCGGCGCGGAAGGCCAGCTCACCGTGGGCGCGATCTTCGCCGCGGGGCTCGCGCTCGCGTTCGACGGCCACCCGTCGCCGTGGCTGCTGCCCGGCATGATCGTCGCGGGGGCGCTGGGCGGAATGGCCTGGGCCGGCATCGCGGCCTTGTTGCGCACCCGCTTCAACGCCAACGAGGTCCTCACCTCGCTCATGCTCGTGTACGTCGCCTCTTACCTGCTGTCGTATCTCGTGCACGGTCCGTGGCGCGATCCCGAAGGCTTCAACTTCCCGCAGTCCAAGATGTTCATCGACAGCGCGCTGCTCCCGAACGTGCTGGCGGGAACGCGCCTCAACGGCGGCTTCCTGCTCGCGCTCGCCGCAGTGGCGGCCGGATGGATCTTCATGAGCCGCAGCATCGCCGGGTTCGACATGCGCGTTGCCGGCCTCGCGCCTGCAGCGGCGCGGTACACCGGCATCTCGGTCGCGCGCACGGTGTGGATCGGCATGCTCGCCGGAGGCGCGTGCGCAGGCATCGCCGGTGTCAACGAGGTGGCGGGCCCGCTCGGCCAGCTGCAGCCCACCGTGTCGCCGGGCTACGGCTTCGCAGCCATCATCGTCGCGTTCGTCGGCCGCCTGCACGCGGTGGGGATCGTGCTCGCGAGCCTGCTCATGTCCCTGCTCTATCTGGGCGGCGAATCGGCGCAGATGGGACTCGCGCTGCCATCGGCGGTGACGGGGCTGTTCCAGGGCACGCTCCTGTTCTTCCTGCTCGCGGCCGACGTGCTCGTCCGCTTCCGCGTGCGCATCGCCCGCCGGCCGCTCGCGCCCGCGGCGACATGAGGCGAGCCTGATCATGGAGCACGTCGTGGAGCTCGTCGCGCTCACGCTGGCGGCAGGCACCCCGCTCGTGTTCGCGGCACTCGGCGAGCTCGTGGTGGAGAAATCCGGCGTGCTCAATCTCGGCGTCGAAGGCATGATGCTCGTCGGCGCCGTTGCCGCCTTCATCGTCGCTGCGACGACGGGCTCGCCCTGGCTCGGCGTGCTCGCCGGCACGCTCGCCGCCGCAGCGCTTGCGTTCGCGTTCGGCGTGCTCACGCTGACCCTCGTGGCGAACCAGGTGGCGGCCGGGCTCGCGCTGTCGCTGTTCGGCATCGGGCTGTCCGCGTTCGTCGGGCGCCCCTACGTCAGCGTCGTGATCGAGGCCATCGGCCCGTTGCACGTTCCGGTGCTCTCCGACCTGCCCGGCGTCGGGCGGCTGCTCTTCGGCCTCAATCCCCTCGTCTACATGTCGCTGGCGTTGTTCGTGGCGATCCACTGGTTCGTCTATCGCACCCGCGCCGGCCTCGTGCTGCGGGCCGTGGGTGAATCGCCGGCGAGCGCGCACGCCATCGGCTATTCCGTGATCGGCATTCGCTATGCGGCCGTGGTGTTCGGCGGTGCCTGCGCCGGCCTCGCGGGTGCGTATCTCGCCGTGGCGTACACGCCCCTGTGGACGGAGGGCATGACCGCCGGGCGCGGCTGGATCGCGCTGGCGCTGGTGGTGTTCGCGACCTGGAAGCCATGGCGTGCCGTCGCCGGCGCGTATCTCTTCGGCGGCGTCACGATCGCGCAGTTCCAGGCGCAGGCCTCGGGCGCGGCAGTGCCCTCGCAGCTCCTTTCGATGCTGCCGTACCTCGCCACCATCGTCGTGCTCGCCGCGATCTCGCGCGACGTCACGGCGATCCGCCGCAACGCCCCCGCGGCGCTCGGCAAGCCGTTCCATCCGGATACCTGAACGACGACCGCGAGCATGCGTCCGCTCACGCGCCGCCCGGCGCCACGACCGGCGCCGGGTCGGCAAGCGTCGTGCCTCGCTTGGGGTCAGTGCTGATGTGAGGTGCTCGCCGCGCCGTGCGCCGCGCCGTGCGCAGGGTCATGCGCGGCCGGCCTCGCCGGGCCCCGCCCGTGCGCGGCGTCGGCCTCGTGGATGGGGGTGGCCGGTGCAGCGTGATGCGGCGCCGGCGTGCCCGCCGCGTCGTACAGCCGCTCGACGTAGTGCACGTAGTCGACGTAGGCGCCGACGAATGCCCGTCCCGCCTCGACGTCCTGGGGAGCGCGCTTGCTGTGCGCGGCCGCGGCCTGGAATCGCTCGCGTACGCCGGTGTCGACCCGCTGCGCGAGAAGCTTCGTCAATGCCGCGGTGTCGCCCGTGGCCAGCGCCTTGTCTGCCGCGGCAACGGGAACCTCGACCTGACCCGCGGGCTTGAGCCCCGTGAACCCCGCGCCTTCGCCGGCGCGATGCACCCGCACCACCGTTTCGAAGAAGTACGTGTCGGCCAGCGCCTTGGCTTCCGCTCCCTTCGCGCGCACGGCGACGGTGCGCTCGAACGCACGGCGGATCTCGGCTTCGTCCTGCTTGCTCACCCATCCGAGGACCAGGCGTGGATCACCTGCGTCGAGGGCCTGGCGCGCGGCGGCGACGACCGGTCCGTCCAAAGTGTCGCAGTGCGCCGAGGCGGGTGCCGCCCAAGCCAGGGCGACCGCGATGGTGAGAATGGAAAGTGCTTGCTTGGGGACCTTCATGGCGTGCGCTCCTTGTCGTCGATCGGGCAACGTTGGTGCCCGCCTGGTGACGAATATGGAGCCTCACACCTCCGTTGTGCGGGGTCGCGCTGCGCGTTCCTTGACAGTTGCTAAGGTCTGCCTACGTGCCACGGCAAGCGGCTCGCTGGCGGCCGCGTTGCGCGGCGTACGGCCGTCGATCTGCCACTTCCGCAGGCGGGCGGTATCGGCGACGGTCACGACGCGGCCACGCACGGTCAACAGGTCCGCGGCCGAGAGCTCGCGCAGCACCCGCGAGAGGTGCTCGGGGCTGAGACCCAGGTGCGCGGCCAGCACGCGTTTCGTCGCCGGCAGCACGACGTCGCCTGCCTCACTCGCTCCTGCGAGCTCGCGGCGGCGCAGCAGCCACGCCACGAAGCGCTGTGCCGCCGAGCCGACCGCGAGATCGTTGCGCTCGCGCACCAGCCATTCCACGCGTTCGGCGAGTGCCCCGATCACCCGCCGCGCGAAGACCGGGGTGTGCTGCAGCTCGAGGAACACGCTGTCCCGCCCGACGTGCAGCACCAGGGCGTCGGACAACGCCGTGGCCCGCACGATGTAGGGTCGATCGAGGAACAGCATCGCCTCGGCGAACGTGTGACCCGCGCCGATCACGTCCGCGCGGGTTTCCCGTCCCGCCGCGTCATGCGTCACGAGCTTCAGGCGGCCGAATACCAGCGCGTACAGGCCGGTGGGCAGCTCGCCCTCGCGAAACAGCACCTCGCCGCGACGGAGCTTGCGCCGGGCGGTACCCGCGGCAAGACGCGTGAGCGTCGCGGCGGGAAGGCCCCGGAAGAAGGACAGGTTGGCGAGGAACGCCCCCGTGGCGATCTCTTTGCGCATGTACCCATGCTGCAGCGCGAGCGGCGGCGCGGATTGCCTTACGTCAAGGCCACGCGAAGGAAGCCTTCGGTGTGCGACAGCGCAACGACTGCCGTGGCTTCGCGACGCCTACCGGTAGAATCTGCGACCACCTCGGCCGCCGCTGCGGCCCAACCCACCAGGAGCCCCTTCATGTTCCATTTCGATCGCCGCCAGGCCATTGCCTCGGTGGCTGCGATCGCCGCATGCGCCGCCCTCGTCACCACCGTGCAGGCGCAACCCGCCGCACCCACCACGCCGTACAAGGTCGGCTACGTCTACGTGAGCCCGATCGGCGACGCAGGCTGGACGTTCCAGCACGACAGCGCGCGCAAGGAGATGGAGAAGGCTCTGGGCGGCAAGGTCGTCACGCAATTCGTCGAGAACGTGCCCGAGGGCGCCGACGCCGAGCGCGTCATCCGCGAGCTCGCGCAAAGCGGCAACCAGCTCATCTTCACGACGTCGTTCGGCTACATGAACCCGACGCTAAAGGTGGCGAAGTCGTTTCCGAACACCAAGTTCGAGCACGCGACCGGATACAAGACCGACACCAACGTGGGCGTCTACAACGCGCGCTTCTACGAAGGCCGCTACCTCGCCGGCATGGTCGCGGGGCGCATGACGAAGACGAACGTGGCGGGCTACGTGGCCGCGTTCCCGATTCCCGAGGTCGTGATGGGCATCAACGCCTTCACGCGCGGCATGCGTGCCGTGAATCCCAACGCGCAGATGAAGGTGGTGTGGGTGAATTCATGGTTCGACCCGGGCCGCGAGCGCCAGGCAGCCGATACGCTGGTATCTCAGGGTGCGGACGTGCTGACGCATCACACCGATTCGACGGCGGTGATGCAGGCGGCCGAGGCGAAGAAGGTCTACGCCGTCGCCTATCACTCGGACATGTCGAAGTACGGGCCCAACGCGCAACTCACGGCGGTGACGCACCAGTGGGGCGCGTACTACACGAAGGTCGTGAACGACGCGATCGCCGGGCGGTGGAAACCCGACAACGTGTGGGGCGGCATCAAGGAAGGCATGATCAAGATGGGACCGTTCAACAAGGCGGTGCCGAAGGAGGTGCAGGACCTCGTGAACAAGACCGCAGCCGACATCGGCGCGGGCCGGTTCCACCCGTTCACCGGGCCGATGAAGGACAACGAAGGCAAGGAGCGTCTCGCGGCGGGAAAGGTGATGCCCGACGACGTGCTGCAGAAGATGGACTACTACGTCGAAGGCGTGCAGGGGAAGCTGCCCAAATAGCACCAACGTCGCGACGAGTGACGGCGCCCGTGGGCGCCGTTGTCGTTTCAGGCGTTGAGCTTGCGCAGCAGCCAGAGCACCTTCTCGAACGTGGCGCCGTACGGCGGGTGCAGGAGGTGGGTGAACGCGCGCCGGCTTTGCAACAGCACCGGCTTCTCGTGCGTGAATGCGAGGAAGCCGCGCTCCCCGTGGTAGGCCCCGACGCCCGAAGGACCGATGCCACCGAACGGCAGGCCTTCGTGGGCGAAGTGCAGCATGGTGTCGTTCACCGTCACGCCGCCGGCGATCGTCTGCTGCAGCACGCGTCGCCGCCGCGCCGCGTCGTTGCCGAAGTAGTAGAAGGCGAGCGGCCGCGGCCGCGCATTGATGCGCCCGATCGCCTCGTCGAGCGCGTCGTACGTCTCGATCGGCAGGACGGGGCCGAAGATCTCCTCCTGCATGACCTGCATCGTCGCATCGGCGCCGACGATGAGGGTGGGCGGCAGCTTGCGCCGTCCCGCGTCGGCGTCGCTCAGCCTGACGATCTCGGCGCCCTTCGCGCGCGCGTCCTCGATGAGCGCCTCGAGCCTTCGGTGATGCCTATCGTTGACGATCGCCGTGTAGTCGCCCGTTTCCGCCAGCACGGGATAGAGGCGTGCCACCGCGACGCGCAGCTCGGCCACGAGCGCCGCGCACTGCGTCGTGGGTACCAGCACGTAATCGGGGGCGATGCACGTCTGCCCCGCATTGAGCAGCTTGCCCGCAGCGAGCCGGGGTGCCGCGACGGCGAGCTCCGCGTCGTCGTCGAACAATGCGGGTGACTTGCCGCCCAGCTCCAGCGTCACCGGGGTCAGGTTCTCCGCAGCGGCGCGCGCGACCTGCCGGCCGACGGCGGTGGATCCGGTGAAGAACAGGTGATCGAACGGCAGCCGCGTGAACGCCGCGCCGAACGCCGCATCGCCCTGCACGACGGCGAACTCGTCGTCACGGAAATGCGTGCGTACCCGCTCTTCCAGCAGCCCCGACACGCGCGGCGTGAGCTCCGAAGGTTTGAGCAGGACACGGTTGCCTGCCGCAAGCGCGCCGACCACCGGTGCGAGCGCGAGCTGCAGCGGGTAATTCCACGGACTGATCACGCCCACGACGCCCACCGGCTGGCGCACGAGCAGCGACCGCGCCGGCCAGAGGTGCAGCGGCGTCGCGACGTAGCGAAGGCGCATCCAGCGCCCGACATGACGCAATGCGTGGCGCGCCGCTGCCGCCACGATGTAGCACTCGGCAAGGCGCGTCTCGTGGCTCGAGCGATGGCCGAAGTCGGCGGCGACCGCATCGACCCATGCCTGCTCGCCCTCGGTGACGAGCCGCAGCAGCCGGCGCAGGCGATCCTGGCGAATCGCGACATCGGGAAAGCGCTCGCCATCGAACGCTGCGCGTTGCAGGTGGAACAGCGCAGCGAGCTGCGCCTGCTCGCCGTGGGCATCGTGCTGCGGGCTGCGCGACGCAGCATTCGCGGCCGCGCCCGCGACTTCCGGCCGTATTTCGCGCACGATGGTCATGGCGCATTCTACGACGCGCGCTGGCGTGCCGGCGTGGCGTGGACGTCCCGTGGCCGCAGCACGGCGAGCGTGCCCGCGACGATCAATGCGCAGCCCGCGATCATGGGCAGGGTGATGGTTTCGTGCAGGAAGAGCGCACCCCACAGCATCCCGAACAGCGGGATGAGGAACGTCACCGTCAGGGTGCGCGTCGGGCCCACGTCCTGCATCAGGCGGTAATAGAGCAGGTAGGCGATCGCGCTGCACAGGATGGCGAGCGCGAGCACGTCGGCGACCAGCAGCGGATCGCGAATGACGTCCGCGACGGGCGGAGAAGTTCCGCCCAGGACGAGGGGCATGAGGAGTGCGGCCGCCGCGAGCTGGCTCCATGCGGCGACGGCCATGGGCGGCGCGTCCGCGGCTTTGCGCCGCAGGTACACGCCCGCTGCGGCGTAACAGAACGCGGCGGCGAGCGATGCCGCCACCGCCCAGCCGAACATGCCGTCGGGCTCGACCGGACCGGCACCGCTCACCAGTGCCACGCCCGCACAGCCAAATCCCAGCGCGGCGAACTTCGCCAGGGTGAGGCGCTCGCCGAGCCACACGCTCGCCAGCAGCACGCCGAAGAGCGGCGTGACGGAGTTGAGGATGCCCAGATAAGAGCCGGGCAGGTGCAACGCTGCGAAGCCGAACAGCGTGAAGGGGATCGCCGAGTTCACGGCGCCGACGATGACGTAGGCCACCCAGAACCGCTGCAGCTGGGCACGCCGGCGGGTGGCGGCCGCATAGGCAACGAGCACGAGGCCGCCGAGGAGCACGCGCGACGCCGCGGTCGGCACCGGACCGATCACCGGTGCCAGCACGCGGATCAGGATGAACGAGCCACCCCAGATGGCGCCCAGCGCGACGAGGCGCGCGATGTCGACCGGGCGCATCGATGGCGTCACGCCGCGCCCGCGAACAGGCAATCGGCGCGCTGCTCCAGCGCCAGCAGCGCACGCTTGCGCTCGAGCCCGCCGGCGTAGCCCGTCAGTGCGCCATCGCTGCCGACGACGCGATGACACGGGATGAAGATGCACAGCGGATTGCGTCCCGTGGCAGCCCCGACGGCACGCACTGCGTCGGACGCGCCGAGCTCGCGTGCAATGTCGCCGTAGCTACACGTGCCGCCGGCACGGAATGCGCGCGATCGCGCGCCATACGCGCTCCTGGAAGGCGGTGCCGACGGCGTGCAGCGGAAGGTCGGCGTCGAGCGTCGCGGTGTCGAAGTAGCGCAGCAGCACATCGGCCGGCGCGCAGCAGCAACGCATCGGAGTCGCACCGCTTGGCGTCGGCGTACGCGGCGGGAACGATCTTCTGGTCGCCGAAGTGCGCCGCCGCGAGCACGCCATCCCGTGCCGTCAGGACGATGGTTCCGAGAGGTGTTGCCACCGACGTGAAGATCGTGTTCATCCTTGCCTCCAGAGATGCATGACTGCGTAGGAGCGCCACGGTTGCCACTGCACGCTGCGCTTCGCCGCGCGCGCGGCACTGGTCTCGCCCAGGACGCGCAGCAACGCACCGTCGCCCGACGGGAACGCATCGGGCCAGCCGAGCGCGCGCATGGCGATGAGCTCCGCGGTCCACGGGCCGATGCCGGGAATGCTGCGCAGCGCCGCCATCGTGCGCGCCATGTCGGCGCGAAGGTCGAGCCGCAGCGCACCTTCGGCGATGCCGCGTGCGAGGGCGACGACGCTCCGCGCGCGCGACGGCAGGATGCCCACTTCGACGAGGGCGGCCGCGCCACGCTCGACCACGCGCTCGGGCGTGGGAAACCAGCAGGCGAGTCCGGCCGACGCCGCCGGCAAGGGATCGCCGAGGGTGTGGCACAGACGCGACAGCAGCGTGCGCGCCGCGCGAACGCTGACCTGCTGCCCGACGATCGCCCGCACCGCAAGCTCGAAGCCGTCGACGGTGCCCGGCACGCGCAGCCCCGGCGATCCATGCGCGAGCGCGCCGAGCGCGGCGGCGACGGCGTCCGGATCGCACGACAGGTCGAACGCCTGGCGCACGCGCGCCAGCACCGGAGCGACGGCGCGGGCCAGCGACGGCGAGACCTCGACCGCGAGCGCGGGACGGCGCACGACCGGCGCGACGGTGATCCAGCCCGCATGCAGCGTGCCGTCATGGACGATGCGCAGCGTGCGCCGATACCGATTGCGCTCCACCACCTCCACGCCATCGATCGCGCGCAACGCAAGAAACTCGAGCATCGCCTGCCACGCGTAGGGCGGGCGATACGCGAGCTCGAAGCGCAACGGGGCGGGGGCGCCGACCTCGACGGCGTGCCGCCGCAGCCTGCCCGGCGCCATGCGATAGCGCTGCCGGAAGAGCGCATTGAAGCGCCGCACGCTGCGAAAGCCGCTCGCGAAAGCAACGTCGGTGACCGGCAGCGCGGTATCCGTCAGGAGCCGCTTGGCCATGAGCAGGCGCTGCGTTTGCGCATAGGCGACGGGCGCCACGCCGAAGTGCTCGGCAAAGATGCGCCGCACGTGCCGGCTGGTGACGCCGAGCGCGTCGGCCAGGCCCTCCAACCCGCGCTCCTCGAGCACGCCGTCCTCGATGAGCGCGACGGCCGTCTGCGCGAGACGCATGGCGCTGTCGATGCTCGGCGTTGCCGGGCGCAAGCTCGGGCCGGCAGCGCAGGCAGGGACGGAAGCCGGCGAGCTCCGCCGCCGCGGCACTGCGGAAGAAGCGGCAGTTCTCCCGCCGCGGCGTGCGCACCGTGCAGACCGGCCGGCAATAGATTCGCGTCGTCGCGACGCCGACGAAGAACCGCCCGTCGAAGCGCGGGTCGTGCGTGGTCAGGGCGCGGTAGCAGCTGGCGGGATCGAGTGGCATGGGCGGATTATGCCCGGCCTCCGCGGCGCTGACTCGCCGTTTTCGGACATGCAAATCGGCGTCGACCGACGTGCTACCTCATCGGTGCGCGCGCTGCGTCTCGCGCGGCTCGACGTGGATCGTCGTCGCCGCGTGCGGCAGGTGCTGGGCGATGGTTTCCTCGATGCGGTCGCACAGCGCGTGCGACGCTGCCACCGACATCGTGCCCGGCACCAGCAGATGCAGCTCGATGAAGCGGCGCGACGCGGCCTTGCGCGTGCGCAGCGCGTGGAAGCTCGCGTCGGCCGGCAAGGCCCCGCGGATGAGCGCCTCGACCTTGCCGAGCTCCGCGGGCGGCAGTGCGGCGTCCATGAGGCCGTCCGCGGAGCGACGCAGGAGGCTCGACGCCGGTGAACACGATGTGGATGCCCACGGCGACGGCGATCACCGGATCGAGCCAGCCCCACGCGGGCTGCACCATCACCACGAGGAGGCCGCCGATCACGCCGGCGGAGGTCCACACGTCGGTCATCAGGTGGTGCGCGTCGGCCTCGATCGTGATGCTGTCGTGCTGGTGCGCGACGCGCAGCATCACGCGCGCGGTGGCGAAGTTCATCGCCCCGGCGAGCACCGCGACGACGATGCCCGGACCGAGGTGCTCGAGCGGCTGGGGAGACATGAAACGGTGCGCGGCCGACCAGATGATCGACGCCGCCGCCACCAGGATCAGCGTGCCTTCGACGCCGCTGGAGAAGTACTCGGCCTTGTCGTGGCCATAGGCATGCCTTTCGTCCGCGGGTCGGCCCGCGAGCGTCAGCGCACCAAGAGCAACGAGGCCGGCCGCGAGGTTGACGAGCGCTTCCAGCGCGTCCGACCACAGGCTGACGGAGCCCGTCAGGAAGTACGCGGTGAACTTGAGCGCCAGCGTGGCGAGCGACGTGGCGATCGACAGCCACGCCATGCGGGTGGTGGCGCGCATTGCCTTGCCTTCGGGTGTGCAGGATCGCGCGGGCAGTGTAGGCGCGCGAAGGAGGCGTCACAAGCGACGCCATGCCGCCGTCACGCGGTTGCGGCCTCGCCTTGCGCCTGCGCGATCGCCTGCAGCAGCACGTCGGCGCTTTGCGCCCCCGACACGCCCACCTTGCCGTCGAAGATGAAGAATGGCACGCCCGTCACCCCGATCTCGTGGGCGCGACGCTCCGCCGCCACGATCGCTGCCAGGCCGTCTTCACCCTGGAGGTGGGCGAGTGCAGCGCCGCGGTCGAGGCCCGCACTCGCCGCGATGTCCGCGAGCGTCGCGCGATCGGCGAGCGAACGCCCCTCGCAGAAGTAGGCCGTGAAGAGTCGCTCGACCAGCGTCGATGCGTCGCCCGTCTGCTCCTGCGCCCAGCCGATCAGGCGATGCGCGTCGCGGGTGTTGGGCTGGCGCACGATGCGGTCGAATTCGAACGCGATGCCTTCGCTCGCACCCGCGGCAGCGACGCGCGCATAGATGCCCGCCGCGCGTGCAGGACCGCCGAACTTCGCCTCGAGGTACGCGTGCCGGTCGATGCCCTCCGGCGGCAGATCGGGATTGAGCTCGAACGGATGCCAGCGCACGACGGCGCCTGCGCGCTGCGCCGCGGGCAGGCGCGCGAGCGCCGCTTCGAGCCGCCGCTTGCCGATGAAGCACCAGGGGCAGACCACGTCCGAGATGACGTCGACGAGCAGTGCCGGATGGGACGACACGGACATGCCAGTGCTCCTTGCTTGCTGTGAAAAAGTCGGACCGTCGCGCCGGGCGATAATTCCACGATGTTAGCGCGGCCTCCACCTCCGCACTGGGACGTGTTCTGTCGCGTCGTCGACAATCTCGGCGATGCCGGCATCGCCTGGCGGCTCGCACGCCAGCTCGTGCGCGAGCACGGCGTGCGCACGACGCTGTGGATCGACGCGCCGCAGGTGCTGGCCGGCATGACGGGCAGCGCCGCAATCGCGGATGGCACATGCATCGCGGGCGTGACGATCCGGTCGATGACGGCGTGCGATGCGTCGGCACCACTGCCCGCCGTCATCGTCGAGGTGCTCGGCTGCGGATTGCCGGAACGCTACCGTGAGGCGGTGCGCGCCGCGCCCGTGCCGCCGCAGTGGTTCATCCTGGAATACCTCTCCGCCGAGGCGTGGGTTGCGGGCATGCATGCGAAGCCTTCACCCGATCCTGCGAGCGGCATTGCGCGTCGGTTCTGGTTTCCCGGCTTCACGCCGGATACCGGCGGCCTCCTTCGCGAACGCGAGTTGGGCACGCGCCGCAACACGTTCGCGGCCGATCCCACCGCACGGGCCGCGCGCTGGCGCGCCCTCGGCGTCGGCGCGCTCGCACCTGACGCAATGCTGGTCTCGCTTTTTTGCTACGCGCACGCACCGGTGCTCGCGGCATTCGCCGCGTGGAGCGCGGGCGCGCGGCCGGTCGCGTGCATGGTGCCCGAAGGCGTGGCGTCTGCAGCGATCGCGCGCTGGTGCGAAGGTCGTGCGCCCACGATTGGCCAATCGCACGTGCGCGGCGCATTGACCCTGCACGCCGTGCCCTTCGTGCCGCAGGACGATTACGACGAGCTGCTCTGGGCCTGCGACTTCAATTTCGTGCGCGGCGAGGACTCCTTCGTGCGTGCGCAGTGGGCGGGACGGCCGTTCGCATGGCACATCTATCCGCAGGAGGCCGCGGCACACCACGTCAAGCTGGCCGCGTTCCTGGATGCCTACGCCGTGCGGCTCGACCCCGGCGCCGCCGAGGCGTTGCGGGCGTTCTGGGGGGCATGGAATGGCCTCGCGGACGCCGCCACGCTCGCTCCCGCGTGGGACCGCCTCGTCGGCGAATTCGGCGCGCTCCGCACGCATGCCCGTGCGTGGGCGGACGCGCTCGCGACGCTGCCGGAGCTCACCCAGACTCTCGTCGAAGCCGCCGCGGACAAGGTATAATCGAGGGTTTCCCGGGCCACGGCTGGTCCGGACCAACCTACCTCTTTCGGGTGCAGCAATGAAGATCGCGCAAGAAGTGCGTGCCGGCAACGTCATCATGGTCGGGAAGGACCCGATGGTGGTGCAGAAGGCCGAGTTCACGAAGTCCGGCCGCAATGCCTCCGTCGTGAAGATGAAGCTCAAGAACCTCCTCACCGGCTCCGGCACGGAGACGGTCTACCGCGCCGACGAGAAGTTCGACGTGGTGCAGCTCGAGAAGAAGGAAGTCACGTACTCGTACTTCGCCGATCCGATGTACGTCTTCATGGACGGCGAGTTCAACCAGTTCGAGGTCGAGAAGGACAACATGGGGGACGCCCTCAACTACCTCGACGACGGGCTGCCCTGCGAGCTGACGTTCTACGAAGGCAAGGCCATCTCCGTCGAGCTGCCGAACTCCGTCGTGCGCGAGGTGATCTACACGGAACCTGCGGTGCGCGGCGACACCTCGGGCAAGGTGCTGAAGCCCGCGAAGCTCAACACGGGCTACGAAGTGCAGGTGCCGCTGTTCGTCGCCACCGGCGATCGCATCGAGATCGACACCCGCACGGGCGAGTACCGCCGCCGCGTGTAGCGCCACGCGGCCGCCCGGGCGGCATCGGCAAGAGGGCACCTGCGGGTGCCCTTTTTGTTTGACCGTGTCCACGCTGACATGGCCCGCATCTTGCTCGAACCGCTGCAGCCAACAACAAGGGCGCGCCTCCCGTTGCACTACGGGCCGAAGCGCCGATCCTGAGCACCTCGAGATGTCCCCCGGACTGCAACACCGCGGCAACACTGAACTCTGTGCGGCAGTCCGCCGCACGGCGCCATCCACCGATCGCGTGTCGCCGCCCGACCGGCGGCCGGGCACGCGCGACCTGCCCGGCGATCCGCAACAACGGGTACGCCTGCGCCGGTTCCTCCTCGCCTCCGCCCTGTATGCGCTGTCGGTCCCGCTGCTGGCGCTCGCGGTCGAGATGGGATTGCTGGACGCGCGGGATGGCGCGATCGCCGTCATCCTCATGCTCGTGGTGAACGGCACGCTGTACGTGTTGTTCCGTACACGATGCAATCAGCGCTTCCGCGACCCCAGCCTGACCTGGCACCAGATCCTGTGCGGCACGGCCATCCTGATGTTCATCGTCTACGCGATGCGCGCCGAACGCGCGGTCGGGCTCGTGCTCTGCCCCATGCTGCTGCTGTTCGGGGTGTTCCGCTTCAGCAGCCGCGAGTTCGTGGTCGCCGCGGTGATCATGCTCGCGGCCTATGCCTTCGACATCACGCTCCTGACGGCGCTGCGCCCGGAGACCATCAATCCGCCCACGGAGTGGTACCGGTGGCTCGTGCTGGCGTGCACCCTGCCCTGCTTCGCGATCGTGGGCGGCAAGAGCAGCGAATTGCGCTCCCACCTGCGCCGCTCGAACGAGGAGCTCAACTCCGCACTCGCCACCATCCAGCAGATGGCGACGCACGATTCCCTGACCGGGCTGCCGAACCGGGCCCTGTTCAACGAAACCCTGCTCCATACCCTCGCGAGCGCGGAGCGCCACGGCTGGCGCACGGCGCTGTTCTTCATGGACCTCGACCGGTTCAAGAACATCAACGACACCCTCGGCCACCCCGTGGGCGACGAGGTGCTGAAGGAGACGGCACGGCGGCTCGGCGCGTGCGCCGGCAGCGGATTGATGGTTGCACGCCTCGGGGGCGACGAGTTCGTGCTGCTGCTCGAGGAATTCGACGACACGGGGACGCTCGACGTGATCGCCGAGCGCCTGCGCGTCGCGCTCGCGGAGCCGATGACGATCAACGGGCGCGAGCTGCACCTGACCGTCAGCATCGGCATCAGCACGTTCCCCACCGATGCGCGCGACGCGCATACCCTGGTGGCGCACGCCGACATCGCGATGTACCGGGCCAAGGAGCAGGGCCGCAACGGCCACAGCATCTACACGTCGCGCAGCAACCTGCACAGCGTGGCGCGCCTGTCGCTCGAAACTGCGCTGCGCCGCGTGCTCGAGCGCGACGAGCTCGTGCTGCACTACCAGCCGAAGATCGACATCCGGACGGGGCGGGTCACCGGCGTGGAAGCGCTGTTGCGGTGGCAGCACCCGACGCTGGGCCTCCTCCCGCCGGCCCAGTTCATGGATCTCGCGGAAGAGACGGGCTTCATCGTGCCGATGGGGGAATGGGCGCTGCATGCGGCGTGCCGGGCAGCGCACCGCTGGCAATCGGCCGGGATCGCGATGCCGGTGGCCGTCAACCTGTCCGCCCGCCAGTTCCATCACGGCGAGCTCGTCGCGACGCTCGCGGGCGTCCTGGCCGCGACCCACCTTCCTGCGCGCTGGCTGGAGATCGAGATCACCGAGAGCATGGTGATGCGCAACCCGACGCATGCGGCGTCGGTGATGCAGGCCATCCGCGCGATGGGCATCCGGATCACGCTGGACGACTTCGGGACCGGCTACTCCTCGCTGGGATATCTCAAGCGCTTTCCCATCGATTGCCTGAAGCTCGACCGCAGCTTCGTCGCCGACCTGCCGCACGACATCAACGACGTCGCCATCACCCGCGCCGTCATCGCGATGGCGCACACGCTTTCCATCGGGGTCATCGCGGAAGGCGTCGAGAACGACGCGCAGCTGCAGCTCCTGCGCAGCGAGGGCTGCGACGAGTACCAGGGTTACCTGTGCCAGCCCGCGCTCGAGGAGCCCGAGCTGATCCGGTTCCTGCGCGCCCGCGCGGCGACGCACCGGCGTGCAGCGGAGCCGGCTGCGCCACGCGACGCACTGGCGTGGCCGCGCGAAATGCGGGCGTGACCGGCAGCGCCGAACGTCACGGCGCAGAGCTGCCGCGAACGTTACGCCGTCAGGCGCGCACCGGGTGCTTGCGCAACTTGCGCTGCAGCGTGCGCCGGTGCATCGACAGCGCACGTGCCGTCGCCGACACGTTGTCGTTGTTGTCGCGCAGCACGCGCTGGATGTGCTCCCACTCCAGGCGCTCGACCGACATGGGCTTCGTTTCCACGGGCACCGAGTCGTTGGGCGCATCCTTCTGCAGCGCCGCGAGCACCTCGTCGGCCTCCACCGGCTTGGTGAGGTAATACGTGGCGCCCAGCTTCACCGCTTCGATCGCGGTGGGAATGCTGCCGTGGCCGGTGAGCACGACGATGCGCATGCGCGGGTTGACCGCCTTCAAGCTGCCGATCAGCTTGAGACCGCTCTGGTCGGGGAGCCGGAGGTCGATGACGGCGTACTCCGGATGGGCGGCCTGCGCGGCCGCGAGACCGTCGTGCGCCGAGTGCGCGACGCGCACCGCGTAGCCACGCGCCTCGAACGCACGCGACATCACCTCGCACAGCACCTGATCGTCATCGACCAGCAGCAGGCTCGCCGCAGGCGTCGGGGACGGGTTCCGGGTTTGCATCATCATTTTCTTGCCCCTGTTGGATTGCGTTGAAGACTCGACAGCGGGATGCGCACGTTCGCGACCGCGCCGCCTTCGCGGCGGTTGGACCACGTGACGGTGCCGCCCAGCCGCGCGACGGTGGAGGCCGTCAGCATGACGCCGAGACCGGTCCCCTTTCCGGGTGCCTTGGTCGTGAAGAACGCGCGGCCAAGGCGCTTGAGATACGGGGCGGGAATGCCCGGCCCGTGATCGACGACGGTGATCCGCAGCTGGTGGCGGTCCCACGACGCCGAAACCGCGACGAAATCCGGGGACGCGTCGGCGGCATTGTTGAGGAGGATGAGGATCGCCTGCTTGAGCGCGGTGTCCGCGACGATCGTCGGCGCAGGCGGCTGCCCATGGAGATCGCAGCGCAGCTCCACACCGGGACGCATCGTTCGACATCGCTCGGCGAGATCGGCGACGAACTGGTCCACCGGCTGCACCACGTCTTCATCGAGGCGTGCGCCACGCGCGGCGTTGCGCAGGTGCGCGAGCGCATCCTTGCACGCGGCGATCTGCGACGACAGCAGCCGCGCGTCGCGCTCGAGGTCGGGCGTTCCGCCCAGGCGCTGCCATTCCTGCACGATCACGCCCATCGACATGAGGGGGCTTGCGAGCTCGTGCGCGGCGCCAGCCGCGATGGTGCCGATACGCAGCATCGCTTCATCGTTGAGCGCCTTGCGCGCGGCTTCCTCGAGCAACCGCTGATTCTGCTGCAATGCTCCGGTCACCCGTGCCACGAACCACGCGATCATCGCGGTGGTCAGCGTGAAGCTCACCCACCGCGCCAGAGTGAGCACTCCGGCCGGGATCTCGCCGCCATCGGCGAGGCGCAGCGGCACCTCGAATTCCGCTGCAATCCCGAAGGCGAGCAGCACCAGGGGCGCGCCGGCAAGTGCGTGACGCGGCGGGAGCAGCAGGGCGATCACCGCGACGTGCAGTAGATAGAGCAGCGCGAACGGATTGGCCGCGCCGCCGGCGAGTAGGAGCAGCGCGGTGAACGCAGCGAGATCGACGACGAGATGGCCGAACACCTCGAGGTGCGATGCGGGCGTGCCCTGGTGAAGGCGTCGCACGAGCGCGAGGTTGAGCATTGCGAGCGTGGCCACGATCGCGAGCATCGGCACGTAATGCAACGCGAGACCGGTGACGTAGGCCGCGCCGACGGCGATCACCTGCGCGGCGATCGCGATGAAACGCAGATGACTGAGCTGCCGCAGGCTCGCAAGCGACGCCGTCGCGTCGACGGTCATTCCGAGCGGCGCCAGCGCGACGACCGGTGGCACGGCGGCGCCCGCATGGGGGTCCGCAGCGGGCGCGCGTTTGTCGAAGGTCAGCGGCAAGGACGGGTTCATCGTGGTGGCGCACCCCGACACCGGACCGTGGCAGGGTGACGCGACCATTGTCCGCGGCATTCCGACCCAAGCTTTGCGCTGACTCAAGAAAACTGCGGAAGCGAGCCCGAAGGCACGCTGGACAGCCCTGGGGCCCGCACCGGGGGGCGCAGTGGCACGGATTGGGCCGCAGCGCCCCTGGCACGACGGTGGCGAAGGCGTTTTTCCCGTCGGCGGCCACAAAAAAGCCGGCTCGCGCCGGCTTTTTGCCCTGCGGGGAAGCGCGTCTTACTTGTCGACGATCGCGTGCACCATCTTGGCGACGTCCTCCTGCTTCGCCTTGACGGCGGGGTGGCCCTTGCCGCCCGCGACCTTTTCCACGAGCTTCGCCTCGTAGGCATCGCGCTCCTTGCCCTTGGCCGGGGCCTTCTTGGCCACGTCGGCGAACGCCGGTCCCACCTTCTTCGTGTTCATGTCATGGCAGTTCAGGCAACCGTTCGCCTTGAGCATGTCTTCCCCTTCCGCGGCGAATGCCGAACCCGCAGCCGTCATGGCGAGGGCCGCGGCTGCCGCAATCATCATCGACTTCATCGTATCGCTCCTTGTGAAAGCCCATGAAATGCGGGCCGTTGACGTTCGCCGCCACTCCGGCACGCGGCGTGAGATTGTAACGCGCGAGCATGCCCGCCGTTGACGCCCGTTGCGGTCATGCCTCGTGCACGACTGCCGGATGCTTGTGACTTGCCGGCCCACCCGGCTTTACTGTCCCGCCGGTCCCGGCCGTGCGACGCCGGTGCAGCGCAAGATGCAAGGGCGTGCGCGAGCGCGGCACCTTGGCGACAAAGTTGTAGCGGGCGACGTGATAGCTGGGATCGAAGCCGAAGAAATTGAGCTGCATGCGTGCGAGCTCCTCGGCCCGATAGGCGGCGAGCGGCTTGCGCGCCTCGTCCGTGGCCCGGCGCGCATTCTTCGCTGCCAGGCGCCTGACGAAATCCGGGGCGGCCGCGAGCGCATTGGCGCGCGCGTGCACGCCCGCCTCGAACTCGGCGTGGGTCGCGCCGAAGGCGTCATCCACGAGGCCGAGCTGCGCTGCATCGCGGGCGAGCAGCGGCAGGCGATTCGCGACGAGTGCGCGTGCCGGCTCGCCGGCGACGCGACGCGGCAGCAGGTACGTCCAGTATTCCGACCCGTACAGGTTGCCCATACCGCGGTAATGCGGATTCAGCACGATGCCGCTCCGCGCGTACACGTGGTCGGCGGCGAGTGCGAGGAACGCGCCCCCGGCGCCGGCATTGCCGCGCATCGCCGCGATCGTCACGTGCGTATCGGTGCAGACGATGTCGCGCACGAGGTCGTTCATCGCGTTGATGTTGCGCCACGACGCCTCGGCCGGATGCTCCTCGCCTTCGATCATGTTGAGATGGATGCCATTCGACCAGAAGTCCGGCCCCCCGGTCAGGACGATGACGCGCGTCGGCCGCGTGCGTGCGTGACCGAACGCGGCGCGCAGCCGCTCGCATTGCGCAGTCGCCATCGCGCCGTTGTAGAACGGGAAGTGCAGATAGCCGACGGCGCCGCGCTCCTCGTACACGACGTCGCGCAGCGTGGCGCCGTCCACTACCGCATCGGGCGCGAGCGGCCGTTCGGGAATGCCGGCCAGCGCGGAACCGAGCGCAATGCACGCCGGCAGCTTGAACGCGCCGGGCGCTTCCGCGCGCTTCACGTGGCCGATCCACACCGCGCCGTCGACCGTAGCGCGGCAGAGCGCGCCCTCGCGCGTCGCGAGCACGGTGCCCGGCAATGCGTCACCGCCATCGATGAGGCTCTCGGCATGCGCGTCGAAGACGAAGCAGGGCACGCCGGCGATCTCGTCGCGCACGCCCGGGAAGCCGTCGGCACAACGGATCTTGCGCAGGATGGTTGCCGTGTCGTCGCGGGCCCAGTCGAGCGCGCGGTCCGCCTGCCGCATGAGCGGGTGCGTGCGCCCGCGCACGCCGGGCGCGTCGTCGCGCTGCGGCGTCGGCGACCCGCCTTGCGCGAGGCGCTGCAGCGCCTCGCGTACCGCCACGACCGCGGCCTCGGTGACCTCGTTGCGGTAGAGGCTCCCCTTGGTCGCCGCCCGCATCGGGAACACGGCCGAGGACCACACCGGCCCCGCGTCCATCTCCCCGGTGGCCTGGAGCACGGTGACGCCCCACCGCGCCTCGCCGCGCAGCACCGCCCAATCGAGCGCGGAGGGTCCGCGATCGCCAGGGATGCCCGGATGCACCACGAGGCACCGGTAGCGTTGCCACACCGATGCCGGTATGGCGCGCTTCAGGAAGGGCGCGATCACGAGATCCGGGCGCCAGGCCGCAACCGCCTCTTCCGTCACGGCGTCGTTCACGTCGAACTCGACCGAGATCTCGTGGCCGTCGGCTCGCAACTCTGCATGCAGACGCTGCGTCAGGCTGTTGAACGCGTGCGTGAGGAGCAGGATGCGCATGCTCAGCAGATCCGCGGAAGCTGCTCGCCGGTGAGCCAGTCCACCACGCGGCGCCCGCCGAAGCTCGTGTCCATCTGCACGAAGTGATGCTCGTCGGCGATGACCTCGCCGATGAGGGCGGCATCGCGGCCGAGGGGATGGCGGCGCATCGTCGCGAGCAGCCGCTCCGCATCGTCGGACGCGCAGATCGCGATCAGCTTGCCTTCGTTGGCGACGTACAGCGGATCGAGGCCGAGGAACTCGCAGGCCGCCTGCACCTGCGGCTGCACCGGGATGTCCTTCTCGCGGATCAGCATGCCGCACCCGGACTGGCGCGCGAGCTCGTTCAGCGTCGTCGCGAGCCCGCCGCGCGTGGGGTCGCGCAGGCAATGGATGCCCGGGACCGCGGCGACCATGTCCGCCACGAGCTCGTGCAGCGCAGCCGTGTCGGAGGCGATGGTCGTCTCGAACGAGAGGTTCTCGCGCAGCGACATGATCGCGACCCCGTGATCGCCGATGTTCCCGCTCACCAGGATGCGATCGCCGGGACGCGCGCGGTCGCCGGAGATGCGGACACCTTCCGGCACGACGCCAACGCCGGTCGTGGTGATGAACACGCCATCGCCCTTGCCCTGCTCCACCACCTTGGTGTCCCCGGTCACCACCGGCACGCCGGCGCGCTTCGCGGCGTCCGCCATCGATTCGACGATGCGCTTCAGGTCGGCGAGCGGAAAGCCCTCCTCCAGCACGAAGCCGGCCGCGAGATAGAGCGGCCGCGCGCCCGCCATGGCGACGTCGTTGAGCGTGCCGTGCACGGACAGGCAACCGATGTCGCCGCCCGGGAAGAACAGCGGCGAGACGACGTGACTGTCGGTGGCCATCACCATCCGGCCGGCCGCGGCACGTCGAAGGCCGCCTGATCGTTCTGCCTGCCGCAGCCACTCGTTGTCGAAGGCACGCAGGAAGAGCTCGTCGATGAGCTGGGCCATCGCGCGGCCGCCGCTGCCGTGCGTCATGTCCACCCGGCCGCGGCGGAAGTCGATCGGCCGGACATACGCCTTGCGCGCCGCGCTCATGCCGTGATCTCCGCGGAGAGCGCCATCACGGCCGCGTCCTTGAAGCGCCCGTAGGTGTAGTGCGCGGCGCACGCACCTTCGGACGAGACCATGCACGAGCCGATCGGATTCTCGGGCGTGCAGACGGTGCCGAACACCTTGCAGTCGGTCGGCTTCCTGAGCCCCCGCAGGATCGCGCCGCATTCGCAGGCCTTGTGGTCCGGTACGGACCGGTAGCCGATCCCGAAGCGTCGCTCGGCATCGAACGCGGCGTAGCGCTCCTTGATGCGCAGTGCGCTGTAGGGGACTTCGCCGAGGCCGCGCCACTCGAACGTGCGCCGCAGCTCGAACACCTCGGCCACGAGGGCCTTCGCGTGCACGTTGCCCTCGCGCGTCACGGCGCGCGTGAACTCGTTCTCCACCTCGGCGCGGCCTTCGTTGAGCTGCCGCACGAGCATCAGGATGGCCTGCATCACGTCGAGCGGCTCGAAGCCCGCGATGACCACCGGCCGTGCGTATTCCTCCGCGAAGTATTCGTACGGCTGGCTGCCGATGACGGTGCTCACGTGCGCCGGGCCGATGAAGCCGTCCAGTGGCACGGTACCGAGGTCGCGCACTTCGGGCGACTCGAGGATGTTCGCGATCGCCGACGGCGTCAGCACGTGGTTGCAGAACACGCTGAAGTTGTGCAGCCCCTCGGCATCGGCGGCGCGAATCGCGATCGCGGTGGGCGGGGTGGTCGTCTCGAAGCCGATGGCGAAGAACACGACTTCGCGGTCGGGATGCTCGCGCGCGATCCGCAGCGCATCGGCGCTGGAATACACCATGCGCACGTCCGCGCCCTCCGCCTTGACCTTGAGCAGCGACCGGCCATTGCCTGCCGGCACCCGCATCGTGTCGGCATAGGTGCACAGGATCACGCCCGGGCGCAGCGCGAGCTCGATCGCATTCTCGATGCGCCCGATCGGCAGCACGCATACCGGGCACCCCGGCCCATGGATCATGCGCACGTTTTCGGGCAGGAGGTCCTTCAGGCCGTAGCGCGAGATCGCGTGCGTGTGACCGCCGCAGAACTCCATCAGGCTGTAAGTACGCTCGGGACGCGCCTCCGCGCGCACCGCTGCCGCGAGCACCCGTGCCCGTGCGCCGTCGCGGAATTCGGTGACGTACTTCATGCGGAGGCGGCGATCGCGTGCGAGGCATCCAGCGCACGATCGAAGAGCGCGAGCGTGCGCGCTGCTTCGTCGGGATCGAGCAGCGAGAGCGCGTAACCGACGTGGACGATCACGTAGTCGCCGACGACCGCCTCGGGCACCAGCGCGAGCGAGATTGTCTTGCGGACGCCGCCCAGATCGACGAGGGCGTCGTCGCCTTCACGGCGCTCGATGATGCGAGCCGGTATGGCAAGGCACATGGCTCAGAAGAGTCCCGCACGCAGCGCGTGCTGCGCGACATAGGCTTGCCCGAGCGCGAGACCGCCGTCGTTCGGCGGCGCGGCGCGCGCTTCGAGCATCGTGATCCCGCGCGCGTGCAGCGCGGCGCGCAAGCCGGTCGCGAGAATGGCGTTGAGAAAGCAGCCGCCGCCGCAGGCGACGGTCGTGACGCCGCGCGCCCGCGCCGCCGCGTCCACCCATTCCGCGAGCGCCGCGACGAGCGTGGCGTGGAAGAGCGCCGCGCCGTAGCCGGCGTGGCCGCAGTCGGCGAGGCGCAGCGCGAGCGGCAGCAGGTCGAGGATGCCGTCGTCGGCGATGGCATACAGCGATGCGTCCGGCGCGACGGGACCATGCCGCTCGGCGAGGCCTTCGAGCAGCATCGCCGCCTGGCCTTCGAAGCGCATGACGCGCTGCACGCCAAGCAGTCCCGCGACTGCATCGAACCACCGGCCGGCACTGCTCGTTTCGGGCGCGTTGAAGCCACGTTCGAGCATCGCAGCCACGGTGGCGGCGGCGGGCTGGTCGGCGAAGCGCGCCGGAATGTCGGCGCCGCGCCCCGCAGCGGCGAGTGCTGCGCTGGCCATTCGCCACGGCTCGCGCGCGGCGCGGTCGCCGCCCGGGAGACGCAGCGGACGCAGGTGCCCGACGCGAGTGAAGCGATGACGGTCGACGACCAGCAGCTCGCCACCCCACGCCGCGCCATCGACGCCAAGACCGACGCCATCGAGCGCCAATCCGAGTACGGGCGTGTCCACCCGGTGCTCGGCGAGCACGGCGCCGATGTGCGCATGATGATGCTGCACGCCATGAAGCGGCACGCTCCAGCGCGCTGCCAGCGCGGCCGCGTGCCGGGTGCTGAAGAAGTCGGGGTGCAGGTCGTGCGCCACCACGGCGGGTTCGACCTCGAGGATCGCGACGAGGTGGGCGATCGCCTGCTCGAGCGCCGTGCACGTGGCCGCATTGTCGAGATCGCCGACGTGCTCGGAGAGAAACGCCTCGGGGCCGCGCGTCACGCACACGGCGTTCTTGAAGTACCCGCCCGTGGCGAGCACCGGAGGCGTCGCCGCCGCCAGACGAATCGACCGCGGGGTGTACCCGCGGCCGCGCCGCACGAACTGCACGTCCGGCCGGTGCGGGTGCCGCGCGCACGACGCTGTCGTCGCAACGTACCACGATGTCGCGGTCGTGCACGAGCCATGCGTCGGCGATGCCGTGCAGTCGCGCGAGTGCGTCCGCGTTGCCGGTGACAAGCGGCTCGCCACCGGGATTCGCGCTCGTCATGACCAGCGCGAGCTCCTGTGGAGCATCGAGCCACGCACCGCCGGCAGAACGCCCCGCAGCTTCATGAAAGAGAAGGTAATGCAGCGGCGTGTACGGCAGCATTACGCCGAGCCACGCGAGGCCCGGTGCGACGCCCTGCAGCGCCTCGGCCGCAGCGGTCTTGCGCATCAGCACGATCGGCCGCTCGCGCCCGGCAAGGAGCGCGCGGGACGGGGCGTCGACGCTCGCCCATCGTGCCGCGGACGCAGCATTCGCCACCATGATCGCGAACGGCTTTGCGTCGCGATGCTTGCGCGCCCGCAGCGCGGCCACCGCCGCGGCATTGCGCGCATCGCAGGCAAGGTGAAAGCCACCCAGTCCCTTGACCGCCACGATGGCGCCGGCGCGCAACCGCGCAACCGTCGCCGCGATCACGTCCTCGTCGCCGCCGATCACCGCGGCGCCCGTGCCATCGACGAGCTGGAGCGCAGGACCGCACGCGGCGCAGGCGTTGGGCTCGGCGTGAAAGCGCCGATGCCGCGGATCGCGGTATTCGGCGTCGCACGGCAGACATTGCGTGAACGGGTGCATGCTCGTCATCGCGCGCTCGTACGGCAGGCCGCAGGTGATCGTGTAGCGCGGACCGCAATGCGTGCAGTTGATGAAGGGATACCGGTAGCGGCGGTCGGCCGGGTCGAAGAGCTCGCGCAGGCAGTCGGCGCACACTGCGGTGTCGGAGCCGATGATGGTCGCCGTCTTTCCGTGCCGATTCTCGACGATCGCGAACCCCGCTTCGCCGCGCGGGTCCAGAGGCTCGGATACCGCCACGGCATCGACGCGGGCCAGCACCGGCGCTTCCGTCGCGATGCGCCCGGCCATGGCGTGCACCCGCGCCGGAACGCCCTCGACCTCGAGGGTCACGCCGCCCGCATCGTTGCGCACCCAGCCATGGAGCTCGAGCTCTTCGGCAAGCCGGTATACGAAGGGCCGGAAGCCGACGCCCTGCACGATGCCGCGCACCTCGATACGGCGGCGATGCAGGACCGATGGCGAAGGAATCGGCATGTGCGCGGCCTCAGGCGGCGGTCGCCTCGGCGGACGCCACCGATGCACCGTCGCCGGCGGCACGGGCCGTTGCGCCGGTCACACCCGCAGCGCCACGCTCGAGCCACGCGACCCACGCCGCCATGCCTTCGCCCGTCGTCGCGGAAACCTGGATCACCTCGATATCGGGCCGCACGCGACGCGCATTGGCGATCGCCTGCGGCACGTCGAAGCTGACATGGGGCAGGAGGTCGACCTTGCTGAGGATGCACAGATCCGCCGCCGCGAACATGTCCGGATACTTGAGCGGCTTGTCCTCGCCCTCGGTGACGGAAAGGATGACCACCTTGTGCGCCTCGCCGAGGTCGAACGCCGCGGGACAAACGAGATTGCCCACGTTCTCGATCAGGAGGAGCCCGCGCGCGGGCAGCGCCAGCGCGGTCATCGCCTGCTCCACCATCGTCGCATCGAGGTGGCACCCCTTGCCGGTATTCACCTGGATCGCGGGCGCGCCCGTCGCGCGGATTCGTTCCGCGTCGCGCGAGGTCTGCTGGTCGCCCTCGATCACCGCGATCGGCAGGCGCTCACGCAGCAACTCGATCGTGCGCACGAGCAGCGTCGTCTTGCCCGAGCCCGGGCTCGACACGAGGTTGAGGGCGAACACCTGCTCCGCGGCATAGCGGGCGCGATTGCGGGCGGCAACGGCATCGTTGGCGGCGAGGAGATCCTGCTCGACCCGGACGATGCGGGCCGGCGACACACCGGGGGCGTGCACCGCGCCGAGCGGTCCCGGCGCGTGCCGATGCCACTCGCCCTCGCCGTGGCGATGCCAGTGATCGTGCGCGTCGGCCGCAGCCTCGACACGGCGGAAGCCGCCCTCCTGCATCGGCCGTCCCTCGATCGACGCCGTGGCGCCGCCGCATCCGCATGTCGTGCACATGATCTTCGTCCTTCAGGCAATCTCGATGTCGCGGACGCGCATCTGCTCGCCTTCCGCAACCTGGAGCTGGTAGCTCCCGCAGTCCGGGCACGAGTCGCCGCGCGCCGCGAGCGGCACGCGCTTGCCGCAGGGCATGCACCATGCCGCGCCGGGCGTGCTCGAGATCTCGAGGCTCGCGCCGTCCGCGATCGAGCGCTGCTTCACGACGTCGAAGCACGTACGCAATGCGTCGGGAGCGACGTGCGACAGCGCGCCGATCTCCAGTCGCACGCTGCGCACCCGCGCGGCGGCGTGCGCGCGCGCGGCCTGCTCGACGATCGCCAGCACGCTTTCCGCAAGCGCCATCTCATGCATGGGCCACCTCGATCGTGCACGCCACGCATGGATCCATGGCCTGTGCCACGAGACGCGCCGACCGCATCAGGGCCGCCTCGTCCGGTGCCACGAGGCCCGTCAGCGCACGCGTGAACGCGCCGCCAGCGCGGAAATTCCATTCGGTCGGGGCGACGATGGCGTAGTCGTCGATGTGTCCGTCCTGTACGCGCGCACGGTGCAGCAGCAGTCCGCGCGCCGTGTGGCTGGCGCCGTAACCGTCGCGGCCCGTGCCGAAGGCATCGACGTTCGCAGTCGTTCCACCGCTGGCCAGCGACTGCAGCAGCGACGCGAGCTGGGTCAGGCGCGCGACGAGTCGCGACGCGACCGAGTTGCCCCAGGCGGCCACGACCGCCGCGACCAGCGGATGCGCCTGCATGCACGCGATCGAGCCGGTTTCCACCGCGTTGTCGTCCCAGGCCGGGTGCTCGACGAAGGCGGGCGAGGCCCGCCATTGCCCGATGACCGCGGCCTGCAGCGCGTCGCGCGTGGCGGCCGGCATGGGCGGCACCGAGCTCACGCCCAGGGTCGGGTGCTCCCGCAGCAGCGTGTGCAGCCAACGCGCGGGCGCGACGCTGCCCGTGCGCGACCAGGCCTCGATGTGCGCAATCCCGTCCAGCGCGAGCCATGCGTCGCAGGACATGCCCAGCAACGTGTCGGCGACGGCCGTTGCGACGGCTTGCATCGCGACCGCGACATCCTGATCGTCCGGGCATTCGTCGTGCAGCAGCGATCGCAGTCCGCGCTCCACGAGTGGCAGCGTCGCCGCGCGCACGGCGCGTACGAGCGGCAGCAGCGGCGCGTCGTTCATGACGGCCGGCCAGCCGAGGCCGAGGCGGGTGCAGTGCTCCTGGATCGCCTCGATGCCAACGAGCGTGCTGCGCGCAGCAAGCGCACGGGGTGCAACCGCGCCGTCGCGCGCCGCCGCGCACGCGCCGGCCGCCGCGACCGCCTGCGCCGCGCCGCATACGGCGTGCACACGCGACACGATCTCCGGGACCGTCGCCACGTCCCGTCCGCGCAGGAGCACGCCGACGGCATGGGGGCGCGTCGAGCGGACCGCGACATCGCGCACGCTGCGTCCGTCGAAGACGAGGCTCACGCGAAGATCACCTTCGATCGTCATCGCCGGACGGCAGGAAGCGGCCGCGCAGGAAATCACGCTTGCTGAGCGGCGCGTCGAGTTCCGCCTCGAGGCGGGCGAGCGGTCCGGGACCCGCGTCCTTGGGCGTCAGGTCCCCCTGCGGGTACTCCGGCACCTCGGCGTGGCTCGCGTCGAACAGGGCTTCGCGCGCGAGTGCCGCGACCATGACTGCCGTGGCGTGGTCCTCGAACTCCGGCACCGGCGAGAAGAGCGAGCAGCTCTGGTAGGGGCCGATCAGCGCATCGTCCCCGCCGATGAATTCGTATGGCCCGGCCGGGAAGCGATAGGTCCGCTTGTCTCCGAATGCGAGCGGCTTCCACGCGTCGGGCTCGCGAGGGACCAGCATGAGATTGATGAACCACGGCGTGACCATGACGCCGAGCCAGGATCCGTTCCACGGTGCGAACGCCACCGCCTCGACGTCGAGCGCGTCATTGAGGAACGGCAGCCCCATCATGCGTCGCAGATGGATTTCGCGATATGCGGCGGTCAACCGGCTCGACGGATCCGCGTGAACGACCGGGGTCTCAGTCGTCATGGAGCACCAGGAACTGGTCCCGGGTCGTCGAGCACTGCGGGCACGACCAGTGGTCGGGCAAGGCTGCGAACGGCGTGCCTGGGGCGACCTGCCAGACCGCATCGCCCGCCGCGGGGTCGTACACGTACCAGCAGACCTTGCACTCGAAGCGCGTGCGCGGCAAAGGTTCGCTGCGCTCGGGTGCGGCAGCGGCCACGGGCACCGCGGCGAGGTTCACGTCGCGCACGACTCGCTCATCCATTCGATCAGCTCCGCGAGCCGCGTGCGGCTGTCGAGGAGGTCCTCGGTGGCGGCCATCGCGACCTCGGGCACGTCGACGATCTCGATCGTGTTGAGGATCAGCGTGTTCATGCTGTTGAAGTACTGCACCCGCCACACGTCGCGCGCACCGGTGGAGGTGATCCGGCAGTTGCCGAAGCCGCGCGAGATCATCGCGACCGGCCCCACCGGCAGCGCGCGCTCGAGCACCAGGTGGTCGTCGGCGCTCATCGGCAACAGCGTGAGATTGAGGACGTGCGGTGGATCGCCGGCACGCCGCGTCGCGAGCTGGCCTTCGATCTCGCGCAGCAGCGACGGCGAATTCATCGCTCCCGGCGGAATGGCCACCGGCGCCACGCGCATTGCGCCCGCGGCGCGCGCGACCGTGGTGGCGACGCGCGGCACGCTCGCTGCCTCCAGGAGGTCCGCCACGACGCCGCCGGCATCGACGGCATACAGGCGCCACAGGCCGGTGAAGATGCTTTCCTGGATCCGCCACGGCTGCGCGCCGCCGACCTGGATGGCGACCTCGCCCTCGCCCAGCACCTCGTTCAGCACCTGCAACCCTTCGGCGGAGAGCCCGGCGAGATCGAGGCGCGGATGCTCGCCGTCGCGTGCCGGATCCCACTTGTCGAGCATGCCCTGGAACGCGGCGAGCACGTCGCGGGCCTCGCGCATCGCGTTCGCCGGCGCGGTCTCCGGAACGCGCGGCATCTGAAATGTCGGCACGTCGCGCGGCATGTCGAGGTATTGCAGCGGCTCGTCCTCCGGCTGGCTGCCTGGACCGATCACGCGTACGGGAACCGCAAAGCCGTTCATCGCCCTTCCTCTCCACAGGCGTCGCTCGTGCCGCCGCCAACGACGCGGACACCGATCGTCGGCGGTCGTGTCGGCGTCGCGTCGAGCAGGCGCGAGATCTCGTCCAGGTACTCGTCCCAATTGCGCAGGCCATCGATGGCACCGACGTACTCGCCGTCGCGCAGCAGCACGAGCGCGGGCCAGCGCCGGAAGCCGAAGCGCGGCTGCAGCGCGCGGGCGGCGTCGGGATACAGCACACCGACCGCGAACCGGTCGCGGAAGGCACGCGCGAGCTCGGGCACGATCACCGCGAGATCGAGCGTCTCGCGATAGCGCGATGGGTCTTCGGTGAAGACGAGGAGGCGCGCGCCCGGCCCGTCGCAGAATGCCTCGCCGGCTGCGGCGGTGACTTCCACGGCGCCATGCCGCGTGACCAGTTGCGCGAGCAGCGGGTGCACGTCGGCGGGCCCCGTTGCGGTGATCGGAGCAGCGCTCATCAGGTGACCTTCCTGAGATGCGGTGGCAGCTCGGGCTCGCGACCCGCGAGGTCGGCGAAATACGCGTCCGCGTCGCCGGCCCCGCGCATCGCCGCGGCGAGCGCCTCGAGGGCGTCATTCGTCTGCGCGGCTTCGTCCGGAGACAGGGGCTTCACCGCCGACCCCTGGAAGACCAGCACCCAGTCGCCCGGCTGCGGATCGGCGACGAGCATCACGTTGACGTTCTCGCGCGTGGCATGACGCTCGGCGACGGCCATGCCGTCCGTCACCTGCACGATGCGCATGGGCACGCCGACGCACATCAGCGGCTTCCTTGTGTCGACGCGAGCAGGCGTGCGTCGCCGGTGCGACACGCTGCCGCCTCGGTCGGGCGATCACTTTCGTAGGTCGCGAGCGAAAGGGGCGCGGCATTGAGCGGCTCGACGACGGCGTCGGGCTCGCGACGCGCGCCGGGAAAGCCCCACGCGGCCAGCACCTCCGCCCCGAGGGCCACCGCGACGGGCAACTGTGCCTTGACCGGGTCGCGCAGGCTGCCGCCGAAGTCGGCGAGCTCGACGGGCTGCACGCCGATGGCGACGATCGATTCGGGCGCGTGGTCGTTGAGCTGCGCGAGTGCCAGCACGTCGTTGAAGCCGGTCTGGTGCGGCGAAAGCTTGGTGCGGCCCCACGCAGGCACTTCCGCGTCGCGCAAAACACGCAGCGTGCCCGGCGCAAGCCCGAAATCGATGGCGTCGAAGACCAGCACGCGCCGTGCGGACGCGACGTACTCGAGGAGGTTCAATCCCAGCGTGCCGCCGTCGAGCAGCAGCACGTCGGGTGGAAAGGCGAACGCCTCATGGAACGCCTCGACCGCTCGCACGCCGAAGCCCTCGTCGGCCCACAACACGTTGCCGATTCCGAGCACCACCACTTCGCGACGTTGTTCCAAGGGTTCCTGTTACACGCTACGTAACAGGGCGGAGCGTACCGCTCCCGCGGGGCACCGTATTGCGCTAGGTCAAGCGGGGTCGGCAGGTGGCTCGCCGGCACGAATGCAACGCATTCCGCCACCGCGCTGCAGGCGAGGAATCCGCATCGTGCAAGCGAGCGCGAAGCAGCGTCGGGCCGCAGACCTGCGAGGCGCAGCGCGGCTACTTCTTCTTTCGCGGCGTGCGCACGCGGCGCACCGCGGCGTGCATGTCCCAGGCAACCTGCAGGTGCATCCAGAACGCAGCGTCGTTGCCGAAGTACATCGCCAGGCGCACCGCCGTGTCGGGGGTGATGGCACGGCGCCCGTTGACGAGCTCGTTCACCCGGCGGCGCGAGATGCCGAGGGCGGCCGCGAGATCGGTCTGCGTGATCTGCAGCGGCTTCAGGAACCGCGACTCCAGGAACTGGCCCGGATGCGGCGGTGTTCGTCCGGGCAGGGACAAGCGCGCGGGGCGTTTCGCGGCCAACGCATCCCCGCGCGCAACTAGACCTGCGGAGTCCATCGCAGGAAGCCTGTCATGCCGCGCGTCGCTCGGGTGGTTGCGCACCCTGCACGGTTGGCGCTTCGAATCCCGCTTCGTCGGGCGGCGGCCGCTTGAAGAGGCGGATGCCGTTGATCATCGTGCTGACCACCGACTCGCCGCTCATGACGTCCTCGCGGACGACCATGTACATGTGCACCACCGCGAACAGCACCACGTACCACATCGCGAGGTGGTGCCACGTGCGCACGTTCTGCGGATCGCCGAGGACCACGAACACCCACCCGAAGAGGTTCATGTACGTGGTGCCCCAGCCCCATTGCTGCGCGTAGAGCGCGAAGCCGGTCACGATGATGAAGATCGTCCCGAGCGTGAACATGAAGAACATCGCCGCCTGGGCGAGCGGATTGTGCCCGGCCCAGAGCTCCGACTCGCGCTTCATGAACAGGTAGTACTTGGCCTGTCCGAAGAGACCCCGCCACCACGCCGCGCTCCACAGCGGCGGAATGAAGATCGAGCGTGCATGGTGGTTGCCGACCACGGCCCAGTACAGCCGCACCAGGAACATGACGGCGAGGATCCACCCCGACGCCATGTGGATCATGCGCACGTAGCCGTAGAAGAAGCTGTCCACGGCCTCGCCGCCGATCGAGGGCAGCGGGCTGCCGATGAGGTAGCCCGTCACGGCGAGGACGATGAATGCCAGCATCGTCACCCAGTGCCAGAGGCGCACCGGAGCTTCGTACACGTACAGCGGCTCGAGCGGGCCGCTCAGGACCCGACCGGTAACGCGTTCGACTCGCATTGGAGCCTCCTTCCCTAGCGCACCTGCACGGAGACGATCTCCTCACCTTCCGGCGAGAGCACATGGGTCGCGCACGCGAGACACGGATCGAAGCTGTGGATCGTGCGCAGGATCTCCACGGGCTGATCCGGCTTCGCCATGGGCGTGTTCATGAGCGCGGCTTCGTAGGCGCCGATCTGGCCCTTGGCATCGCGCGGTCCCGCATTCCACGTCGTCGGCACCACGCATTGGTAGGACTCGATCTTCGTGTCCTTGATCCGCACCCAGTGCGCGAGGGCTCCGCGCGGTGCCTCGACCGGTGCCACGCCGCGGCATTCGGCATTCCACGTCTTCGGCTCCCACTTCTCGACGTTCGCCGTGGCGAGATCGCCCGCCTTGATGTTGGCGAGGAGCTCGTCGTAGAAGTAGCGCATCTTGTGCGCCGCCCACTGGCATTCGAGGCCGCGCGCGGCCGTGCGGCCCAGCGTGGAGAAGAGTGCCGTCACGGGGATGTCGAGCGCCTTGAGCGCGCCGTCGACCTGCTCCTTGATTTCCTTGTTGCCGCGGGCATAGGCGACGATATACCGGGCGAGCGGCCCGACCTCGACCGGGTTGCCCTTCCAGCGGGGCGATTTCACCCACGAGTACTTCGCGCCTTCGTCGATGTTCTCGATGTTGGTGCGTGACCCCTTGGTGTTCGGTCCCAGGACGAAGTTCGGCTCGGTCTCGCCGTCGAAGGGATGCAGTCCCTTGTCCTGCGCATCGCCGGCGTACTTGTACCAGGAGTGCGACACCCATTCCTGCACCTGCGCGGGATCCTTGAGATCGACGTCGTAGACCTTCTTCAGGTCGCCGTTGAGGATCACGCCCGACGGCAGCAGCATGCTGTCGTTGGAATAGTCGTTGGGCTTGTCCGGGAACTCGCCGTAGGACATGACGTTGGTCGACGAGAGCCCGCCGCCCCACTTCGCCCAGTCCTTGTAGTAACCGGCAACCGCGAGGAGGTCGGGGATGTACACCTGGTCGATGAATTCGGCGGTGCGGTTGCAGATGTCGCCGACCATGTTCAGCACGGCCATGTTGACCGCGCCGACGGCACCGGTGCCGTCCACGTTGAGCGCGCTCGGCACGCCGCCCACGAGCCAGTTCGGGTGCGGATTCTTGCCGCCGAAGATCGTCTGGATCTTCACGATCTCCTTCTGGAAATCGAGCGCCTCGAGGTAGTGCGTGGTGGCGAGGAGATTGACCTCGGGCGGCAGCTTGTAGGCGGGGTGGCCCCAGTACGCATTGGCGAAGATGCCGAGCTGCCCGCTTTCGACGAACTTCTTCAGCCGGTTCTGCACTTCGCGGAAGTAGCCCGGCGAGGAATTCGGCCACGGCGAGATGCTTTGCTGGATCTCGGAGGTGCGCTTCGGGTCCGCCTTGAGCGCGCTCACCACGTCCACCCAGTCGAGCGCGTGCAGGTGGTAGAAGTGCACGAGATGGTCCTGCGCATACAGCGTCGAATGCATCAGGTTGCGGATGATGTTCGCGTTCTTCGGGATCTTGATCCCGAGCGCGTCCTCGACGGAGCGCACCGAAGCGAGCGCATGCACGCCGGTGCAGACGCCGCAGATCCGCTCCACGAACGCCCACGCGTCGCGCGGGTCGCGTCCCTTGAGGATCACCTCGAGTCCGCGCCACATCGTCCCGGTGGAGACCGCGTTGCGGATCACGTTGTCCTTGTCGACATTGACCTCGATGCGCAGGTGACCCTCGATGCGCGTGATCGGATCGACGACGATGCGCTTGCCGCCGTTGTCGAGCGTGTAGCCCTGTGTCTGGATGATGGCCATGATTACCTCTCGACCTCGCTGACCTGGTCATTGCGGCCCTTGCTGCGGGCCTGCTTGATGGCGCTGACGGCGGCATGCGCTGCGACGGCCGCACCCGCGGCGGCGAGCGCCGTGAGGCCGATCCTGTCGGCGGTGCCCTCGGCGCCGGCGATTCCGGGCACCTTGACGGTGGTGAGGTGCTGGTAGAACGAGCCGCGATCCCAGAAGTCCGCTTCCGAGCAGCCGATGCAGCCGTGTCCGGACTGGATCGGGAAGGACAGGCCTTCGTTCCAGCGGGTCGACGAGCACGCGTTGTACGTGGTCGGTCCCTTGCAGCCCATCTTGTACAGGCAGTAGCCCTGGCGCGCGCCCGCATCGTCGAAGCTCTCGACGAACTGGCCCGCGTCGAAGTGCGGCCGGCGGTAGCACTTGTCGTGCACGCGCTGGCTGTAGAACATCTTCGGCCGGCCCTGCGCATCGAGCTCGGGCAGGCGGTCGAAGGTGAGGATGTAGGTGACCACACCGCTCATCACCTCGGCGATGGGCGGGCAGCCCGGCACCTTGATGATCGGCTTGTCGGTGATGACCTTGTGCACGGGCGTGGCACGCGTCGGGTTCGGCTTCGCGGCCTGCACGCAGCCCCATGACGCGCACGATCCCCAGGACACGATCGCCTTGGCGTCCTTCGCCGCGTTGCGGAGCTTCTCGACGAACGGCTTGCCGCCCGGGATGCAATAGATCCCGTCGTCGGCGAGCGGCGGGTTGCCCTCGACGGCAAGGATGTAGTTGCCCTTGTACTTCTTCATCGTCTCCTCGAGCACGGCCTCGGCCTGGTGCCCGGCGGCCGCCATGAGGGTGTCGTCGTAGTCGAGCGAGAGCATCGACAGGACGACGTCCTTCGCGAGCGGATGCGCGGAACGGATGAAGGATTCGGTGCAGCACGTGCACTCGAGGCCGTGCAGCCAGATGACCGGCGTGCGCTGCTTCGTCTGCATGGCCTGCGCGATCTGCTGCGCACCTGCATCGCCCAACCCCAGCGAGGCCGCGGTGAGGCTGCAGAACTTGATGAAGCTGCGGCGCGAGATACCCTGCCGGCGCATCAAATCGTAATAAGTGTCGAACATTTCGACTCCTCCGAAGGAGACGTTTCGGCCGCTGCCGCATTCGCGAGGAGGGCCGCCGGGAAGCAACGCTGATCATTAGGAACCGCGGCGTGGACGGCACGTTGACGTGCATCAACCTGCTTTCGCGGATGCAGCGTGCGCGCGGGCAGATGCGACATCACGGCCTGCACGGTGTGCGCATCTGTAACCCGAGGCGTTACACCCCGGGGCTCGTCGACCCGGCTTCGAGCGCGGAATTTCGCATCGCCGGCTTCCGGCACATCCGTCGAATGCGCCGGCGCTGACGTATGTCAATCCGTCGTGCACGGTGCACGCGCAGACTGAACGCGACGCACGACCGTCGTGGCACGAGGCGTGCGGCGTCCGTGCGCGCCGGCTCGCCATGCCCATTGCCCAATCACTCACGGCCCATAACGCGGTGGACACGGCCATTGCCCGCGTGCTGCAGGCAGAGACCGACGCCGCCGCGGCGATCCAGGCCGCGCAAGCCGAGGCCGTGGCGATCAACGAACGCACGCGGGCGGCGGTGCGGGCGCTGGACGAACGGACGGAGCGCCGCATACGCGCCGCCCGTGCACGGTTCGAGGAGCGAACCGCGCGCATGGTCGCTGCGCTCGATGCCGAGCTCGCGACTGCACGCGAGTCACCGCTCTCGTCCACGGAGCTCACGCGCGTCGACGGCGCGGTGCGCGAGCTCGCGGCAGAGCTCACCTCGGGAGCCTCATGATCACCGCCGCGGGCAGCCTGGAGCTTGCTCAGGCCCGGTTGTCGGCCCGCCACGGCGCGCGTGCCGACGATGCCCTGTGGCGCCGCATCGAGCACGTCCGCGAGTTCGTGCCGCTGCTCGACCTCCTGCACGGCACGCCGCTCGCCCGCTGGGTCGTCGGGATCGGCGCCATGAGCGCCGTGCATGCCATCGAGGCGACGCTGCGGCAGACGTGGCGCGAGGAAGTCGCCGCCACCGCCGCGTGGATGCCGGAATGCTGGCAGCCGTCGGTGCGCTGGTGGGGCAGCTGGCCCGACGTCGCCGTCGCCGATCATCTCGGCCACGATGGCGCGCCGCTGCCGTGGATGGAAGACGATCCGCTGTACCGCGAGCTCGTCGGCGCCGCCAGCATCGCGCCGCCGGGGCGCAGCGACACGGCGCTCCGGGCGCGCACGCTGCGCGAGCTCGGCAGCACACCGAGGTCGCGTGCGGCGTGGTGCGATGGCTGGCGTGCGCGGCTGCCGGACGGCGCCGGCGAAGGAGCGCTCCTGCGCCGGCTGGTGCGCGCGCTCGAGGAGCATCGCGTGGCCTTCGCGAATGCAGGCGCGACGGGCGGCAATGCCCTGCGGCGCGCCTTGCAGGACCGCCTGCGCGTGCTGTTCCGTGCCGCCACGCTCGACCCGGCGCTGGCTTTCATCCATCTCACGCTGGCGGCGCTGGAAGAGGAGCGCCTGCGCGCCGAGCTCGTGCGGCGCGTGGCGTTTCCCGCAGCGATGGCGGCCTGACATGCTGCGTCCGCAAGCCGCCCGCTGGTTCGAGATCGTCGCGGCGCGCGACGATGCGACCCTCGCGCTGGAAGCGCTCGCCGCCACCGGCTCGGTCGAGCTCGAGCCGCGGGTTGCCTGCGCGGCGCCGGCACCGCTCGCCGCGCCATTGCAGCCGCTCCTCGCGCAATACGCCGATCTCGCGGCACGGTATCGCGCGTACTGGCCGCAAGCCCGCCGCCGCTGCTCCGCGTTTCCCGAAGCGCCCGTGACGACGATGGAGCGCAGCCTCGCTGCCATTCGGGGATGGGCCGAGTGCGCCGAATCGATGGTCCAGCAGCTGCAGGCGATCGATGCGGAACGGCGCAACCTCCTGCTGTGGCAGCGCGTGCTCGGCGCCCTCGATGGCGCGCCGCTGGATTTCGCACAACTAGGGCAGCAGGGGCCCGTCGTCAGCAAGCGGCTCGTGACCTTTCCCGGCGACGCGCAACCCGAGCTGCCGCCCGGCGTGCTCGTGCGCCGTGTCGACGGCGAGGGCCTGCTCTGCGGCCTCGTGGTCGGCAACGAGGACGCGCTGCGCAATCTCGAGCAGCAGGCCGCCGCGCTGCGCGGCAGGTTGTACGAGGCGCCGGCCTGGCTCAAGCGCACGGCGACGGACAGCCTCGCCTACATCGCGCCGCGCCTGCACGCGCTCGACCGCGACGAGGCGTCGCTCACCGCGGCACTCGATGCGCTGCACGCGCAGCACGATCTGCATCGCGCGCTCGGCGACGCGGACCGGTTGCAGTGGGTGGCGCACAACGTACGGGCGCTGGAGCGCACCGAGCTCTTCTGCCGCATCACCGGCTGGACCAGCGACATGTCGGGCTATCGCCTCGCGGTTGCGATCGACCGCTGCGGCGCGCGCGCCCTGCTGCACTTCCCGTCCCCGCCGGGCGATGCGAAGGCGCCCCTGCTGCTCGCCAATCCGTGGTGGGCGCGGCCCTTCGAGATCTTCAGCCGCGCGCTCGGCATGCCGGCACGCAACGAGGCGGATCCGAGCGTCCTCCTGGCGATCGCCGTGCCGCTGATGTTCGGATACATGTTCGGCGATGTCGGTCAGGGCCTCGTGATCGCACTCGTGGGCTTTCTCCTGCGCAACCGGGTGCAGGTCGGGCGGCTGCTGGTTGCCGGCGGGCTCGCCGCCGCGGTCTTCGGCGCGCTGTTCGGCAGTGTGTTCAGCCTGCACCTCATGCATCCGTGGTGGGTGGCGCCGCTCGACGCACCGCTGACGGTGCTGCTGGTGCCGCTCGCCGGCGGCGCCGTCCTCCTCGTGATGGGCCTTCTGCTCGATGCCATCGAGGCCTACTGGCGCGGCGAGCTCCCCCACTGGCTCACGACCGACGCCGGATTCGTCGCCGCCTACGTGGGCATACTCGCCGCGGCATTCGTCCCCGGCGCGATCGCCTTCGCGCTCACCGGCGCGGTCCTCTTCTGCTTGGGCCACGCTGCGCACGCACGGCGCCTGGCCGCGGCCGCAACCGCGCTCGCGGAGCTCGTCGAGCGCCTCGTGCAGCTCCTCATCAACACGCTCTCCTTCGCCCGCGTCGGCGCGTTCGCCCTTGCGCATGCCGGACTTTCGTCGGCGGTCATGGCTCTGATGGAGGCGAGCGACAGCATCGCCGTGCGCGCGACCGTGCTCGTGCTCGGCAACGCGATCATCCTCGTGCTCGAGACCCTGGTCGTTTCCATCCAGACGACGCGTCTCGTGCTGTTCGAGTTCTTCACCCGCTTCCTCAAGGCGGAGGGGCGCGTGTTCCATCCACTGCCGCCGCCACCCTCCACCCAATCGCAGGAGACATGAATGAAGCTTTCGCATCGCTTCACCGGCGCGCTCGTCGTGTGCGCACTGGCGTTCGCACTGGCCGCGTCGGCGTTGCTGATGTTCGCGCCGGCCACCTTCGCGGCTGCGCCCGCCGTAACGGCGCTGGGCGGTGACGTCTGGAGCATGGGTCTCCTCGCCGCGGCCATCGCGACCGGCATTTCTTCCGCCGGCGCAGGCTTCGCCGTCGCCCGCGTCGGCACAGCCGCCGTCGGTGCGCTCGCCGAGAAGCCCGAGCTCTTCGGCCGCCTGCTGATCTTCGTGGGACTCGCCGAAGGCATCGCGATCTACGGCCTCATCGTGTCGATCCTCGTTCTCAACCGCTTGACATGAATCGCCGGCGGCACGACGGCAGTGTTGCACCATGAGCGCGCGCGCGATCTATCTCGGTGACGAGGTGAGCGCAGCGGGGTACCGGCTCGCCGGTGTCGACACGGCGGTGCCGGATCGCGGCGGCGAAGCGCGCGCCTTCACTGATGCGGTCGACCGGGCGACGCTGCTCCTCGTCTCCGCGGCGGTGGCGGAGCAGATCCCGCAGGCCAGCCTGCACGCCGCGCAGGCGCGCATGCTGCCGCTGGTGCTGATCGTGCCCGATCTCGCCGGCAACGCCCCCGTGCCCGACATCGCGCACGCGCTTCGCACCCAGCTTGGACTCGAGGCATGAGCGTCGACTCCCGCACACATGAGCTCCTTGCCCTCATCGACGCGCACCGTGAGTCCGGCTGCCGGACGATCCTCGACGATGCGAAGGAGCGCGCCGCCGCGGCGCTCGGCAAGGCGAACGACACCGCGCGCCGGCGCATGCGCGATGCGTTCACGGAGGAACGGCGCCACGCTGCCGAGCGCATCGCCGCGGCGCAGGCGCGGCTCGACACCCGGCGCAGGATCGCGCAGCAGCACCGTGCGCAGGCACTCCTCGCGCACGCATGGCGGCGCCTGCCGGTGGTCCTGCAGGAGCGCTGGGACGATGCCGCGACGCGTGCCGCGTGGATCGCGCACGCCACGTCCACCGCGCAGCGCATGCTCGGCACCGGCACGTGGCGCATCGTGCACCCGGCAAATTGGCCGGTGGCCGAGCAGCGCAGCGTGACGGAAGCCATGCATGCGCAGGGCATTGCAGTCGACTTCGTGGCCGATGGAACGATCGGTGCCGGCCTGCGCATCCACGCCGGGCCGAACCGCATCGACTGCACCAGCGAAGGCCTGCTCGCCGATCGGGCCGAGGTCGGCGCGCGCGCGCTCTACGCCCTGGAGCGGGTGCGATGAACCGCGGCGTCATCCGCTGGATCAGCGGCCCCGTGTTGCGCGCCGTCACGCACGACCCTTTCGCAATGCGCGAAGCGGTGCACGTGGGGCCCGCGGCGCTGCTGGGCGAGGTCGTGCGCATCGACAGCGACGAGATCGTCGTGCAGGTGTACGAGGACACGACCGGCCTGCGACCCGGCATCGAAGTGATGGGAACCGGCGCACCGCTTTCCATTCCGTTGGGCCCGGGCCTCCTCGGTCACATCTTCGACGGCCTCCTGCGGCCGTTGTCCGGCACGGGATCGGCTTTCGTGCAGCCCGGCATGCACCGGCCCGCGCTCGAGCGCTTCGGCTTCGCGCCCGCGCTGCCCGAGGGCGCGCAAGCGGCGGCAGGCGCGGTCATGGGCTACGCCACGAGCGCGACGGGAGTGCGGCAGGCGTGCCTCGTGCCGCCGCACGCACGAGGCACCGTGGTCTGGCGCGCGCCGGCCGGCGAGTATGCGGAAGACGACCCGGTGCTGCGCCTGCGCGACGCCGATGGCAAGGAGCACACGCTGGCGATGCGCCACGACTGGGCGGTACGCGCGCCGCGTCCCGTCCTGCGGCGCCTGCCGTCCGGCGCACCGCTCGTCACCGGACAACGCATTCTCGATTGCCTGTTCCCCGTCGCGCTCGGCGGCAAGGCGGCGATCCCCGGCGGCTTCGGCACGGGCAAGACAGTGCTGCTCGAAGCGCTGGCGAAGGGCTGCAGCGCCGACGTGATCGTGTATCTCGGCTGCGGCGAGCGCGGCAACGAGATGGCGGGCGTCCTCGACGAGTTCCCGCAGCTCGCCGATCCACGCACCGGACGACCGCTCATGGAGCGCACCGTCATCATCGCCAACACGTCGAACATGCCCGTAGCGGCGCGCGAGGCGAGCATCTACTCTGCAGTGACGGTGGCCGAGTATTTCCGCGACCAGGGGCTGCATGTCGCGCTGATGGCGGATTCGACCAGCCGGTGGGCCGAGGCGCTGCGCGAGGTGTCGGGACGCTTCGGCGAGCTGCCCGGCGAGGGCGGCTACCCGGCCTACCTGTCGAGCCGGCTCGCCGACTTCTACGAGCGTGCGGCGATCGTCGAGCCACTTTGCGGGGGCCAGGGCTCCGTCACGCTGATCGGCGCGATCAGCCCGCCCTCGGGCGACTTCTCCGAGCCCGTGACGAGCCACACCAAGCGCTACGTGAAGGCGTTCTGGGCGCTCGACGTCAAGCGCGCGCAGGCGCGCTTCTACCCCGCCATCCATCCTCTGCAGTCGTACGCGGAGGACGCGCATCGGTTCGCGCCGTGGTGGACCGAGCACGGCAACAGCCAGTGGCTCGCGCTGCGGCGGCGCTTCCTCACGCTGCTCGACGAGCAGGCGCAGCTCGAGCGCATGGCCCGCATCATCGGCAAGGACGCGCTCCCGCAACGCCAGCAGCTGACGCTCTTCTGCGCGGATCTGGTGAACGAGGGCTTCCTGCGCCAGTCCGCGTTCTCCCCCGTCGATCGCGTGTGCGCCCCGGAGCGGCAGGGCGTGATGATGCGCCTCCTGGGCCGCTTCATCGACCTCGCGGAAGCCGCGCTCGCGCACGGCGCTTCACCCACCCGCATCGCCGCGATGCGCAGCGTGCGCGCGCTGCAGCGCATGGGGGAGGAGATCGGCGACCACGAAGTCGCGCGCTTCGCCGCGCTGCAGGCCACGGTCGAGGCCGAGTTCGCGGCACTGACGGAGACCGCCGATGCGCCTCACGGTTGAAGGCGCGGCGACGCGCCTGCAGGGCCCGCTGCTGTTCCTGAAGCGCACGCTCGACGTCGGCCTGCACGACGCGGTGGAGGTGCACGGCATCGACGGACTGCCGCGCCTCGGACGCGTGGCCGCCATCGATCGCGACGTGATGACGATCGAGGTGCTCGAGTCCACGGCCGGGCTCTCGCTCGGAGAAACCGTCGTGCGCTTCATCGGCGAGCCGCTCTCGTTCGGCCTCGGCCCCGGCATCCTGGGTCGCGTGTTCAACGGGGTCGGGCAGATCATCGACGGCGGTCCGCCGGTGCCCGCGGGGCAGCGTTACCCGATCGAGGGGCTGCCGATCAATCCGGTCGCCCGCGCGATGCCGCGCGACTTCATCGAGACGGGGATCAGCACGCTCGACCTGATGAACAGCCTCGTGCGCGGCCAGAAGCTGCCGCTCTTCTCGGGCGGCGGGCTGCCGCACGATCGCATGGCCGTGGACATCGCGGGCCACGCTCGCCTGCGTCACGGGGAAGCGGGCAACTTCGCGATCGTGTTCGCCGGCATCGGCGTGCCCTACGAAAGCGCGGAGTTCTTCCGGCGCACGCTCGAGCAGGGTGGCGCATTGCAGCGCACCGCGCTCTTCCTGAACCTCGCCGGCGACTCCAGCACGCAGCGCCTGCTCACGCCGCGCTTCGCGCTGACCGCGGCGGAGTATCTCGCCTTCGTGGAAGGCAAGCACGTGCTCGCGATCCTCACCGACATGACCAACTACGCCGAGGCGCTGCGCGAGGTGTCGTCGAGCAAGGGCGAGATCCCGAGCCGCAAGGGCTTCCCCGGCTACATGTATTCCGATCTCGCGACGCTGTTCGAGCGCGCCGGCTGCATCCGCGGCGGCGCGGGGACGCTCACGCAGCTGTCGATCGTGACCATGCCCGCCGACGACATCGGACATCCGATTCCGGATCTCACGGGCTACATCACCGAGGGCCAGATCGTGCTCTCGCGCGACCTCGACCGGCGCGGCATCTACCCGCCGGTCAACGTGCTGCCGAGCCTGTCGCGCCTCATGAAGGACGGCACGGGCGGCGCGTACACCGATCCCGACCATCCGGCGCTGTCGAGCCAGCTGTATGCCGCCTACGCGCGTGCCGTGCAGGCGCGCGTGCTCGCGAGCGTCGTCGGCGAAGAAGGGCTCGCCGAAACCGACCGGCAGTACCTGCGCTTCGGCACGCGGTTCGAGCAGGAGCTCGTCGGGCAGGCCGAACCGCGCTCGCTCGAGGAAAGCATGGCGATCGGCTGGGCACTGCTCGCGGACCTGCCGCTGACCGAGCTCACGCGCCTGTCGGACGCGCAGATCGCACAGCACCTGCCGGGCCGCGCGACGCCGACGACGTTCGCTGCCGCGGACGCGTGATCATGGCGGAGTTCACGCCCACCCGCAGCGTCGTGCTCGAGATGAAGGACGAGCGCCGTGCGATGCACGAGGGCTACGTCTTCCTCGACGAGAAATGCCTGCTGCTTGCCGGCGAGATCCTGCGCGAGCTGCGCAGCTACGCCGCGCTGCAGGCCGCGTTCCTCGCCGCGCACGTGCAGGCCATCGCGGCGCTGCAGGCCGCGGTGCTGCGTCACGGCCTCGAAGGGCTGCAGGTGTATCCGCCGCACGACCCGTCGGGCGCGACGCTCGAGCGACGGACGCGCATGCTGATGGGGGTGCGCCTGCAGGACGCAAGCTGGCACGACGCAGCGCGACCGGTGCGCGAAGCGGTCGACCGCTCGCCCGAGGCCGAGGCCTGCCGGGAAGCGTTCCTCGCCCTGCTCGCGGCGGCAGCGCCGCTCGCCGCAGTCGCCGGGAATCTCGAGCGGCTGCATGGCGAATACCGGCGCGCCGTGCGCCGTGCGCGGGCACTGCAGGACGTGCTTCTCCCCGAGCTCGACGTCACCATCGGCGAGATCGAGACGCGGCTGGAGGAGCTCGAGCAGGAGGATGCAATCTGGATGCGGCAGGGGACGTGACGATGCGCTCCGGAACACGTACCCTGCCCACCCATGGAAACCCGGCGCACCGTGCTCGTCCCGCATTCCGCGGACCAGATGTTCGACCTCATCGAGGCGGCGGAGCACTACCCGAGCTTCCTGCCCTGGTGCGCGGCGGCGAGCATCGTCACGCGCGACGAAGAAGTGGTGGTCGCCGACATCGTGGTGGATTACCACGGCGTACGCTTTCGCTTCACCACGCGCAATCCGAAACGTCGCCCGGAATGGATGGCGATCGGACTCGAACGGGGACCCTTCCGCCGCTTCGAGGGCGAGTGGCAGCTGAAGCCGCTCGGCGCCGACGGCTGCCGCGTGGAATTCCTGCTGCGCTACGACTTCGAGAGCGGAGTGATGCGCACGCTCGCGGGCCCGGTGTTCGAGCGCATCACCAACACGCTGATCGATGCGTTCGTGGCGCGCGCGGACCGGGTGTACGCCGCGGTTCTCACCCCCGCGCCGCCCGCACCGATTGCAGCGCCCGCGCCTGCCGCGCCGCTCACCGCTGCCGTGCCGCCGGCACCGTATTCGTCACCGGCCGGCGCAACCGGCAACTCCACAGGAACGAACCATGACCGATGAACGTTTCCAGGCGCTGCGCAGCAGCCGCCTCTCCGCCGAGTTGAGCGACGAGCAATGCACCACCCTCGCGGGCGTGTGCACGCTGCGCAAGGTGAAGCAGGGCGAGACCCTGGTCCGCGAAGGCACGTCGGACAGTCACCTCTACGTGCTCCTCCACGGCACCCTGGGCGTGATCAAGAATGCCGGCACGCCGGAGGCCGTCATGCTCAACACGCTGACTGCCGGCGACTTCGCCGGCGAGCTCGGCTTCATCGACGGCACCGAGCGCTACGCCTGCCTCGTGGCACTGGGCGAGGTCGAGGTGCTCGGGCTCGAGCGCGAGAAGCTCGAATCCCTCCTGCACAGCGATCCGGACATCGTCTACCGCGTCATGCGCGCGATCATCCGCACCGTGCACCAGATCCAGCGCCGCCTGTCGATGCAGTCGGTGGAGCTCAGCAACTACATCTACAAGCAGCACGGCCGGTACTGACCCGGGTCGTCGACCCGCGTCCGGGCGGCTAGGCCGCGCGAGCCGACACCCGCCGCGCGTCTGCGTCTCGGGAACCCGGGCGTCGCAGGCCGCGGGCCCATCACGCTCCGTCCGGAGCTTCGAACCCGCGCCCCCCGGCTGCTGCGCCCCGGCCTGGAAGGCCTCGGGGTCCGCGGATTGCGCTTTCCTTGAGGTAACGCAAGCCCGGAATCGCCCGGCATGAGGTAGGATGCGAATGATTCCTATTTGTGTCATGCCCTCCATGCCCGACGACAGCCTCACCCTCTCCGGCGCCACCGCCACCGCGCTGGCCCATCCGCACCTGCACGTGCCCTTCACCCTGATGGACCTGCCCATCGGCACGCCGGCGCGCGTGCGCGGCCTGCGGCCCGGCGACAGTCACGACAAGCGCGAGCTCACGCAGCGCCTGCTCGAGATCGGCTTCGTCGACGGCGAGCCGGTGCGCGTCGTCGCGTGCGGCCACCCGGGGCGCGAGCCCGTCGCGGTCCGCATCGGCGGCACGACCTTCGCGCTGCGGCGCTTCGAGGCGGAGCGCGTGCTGGTGGAGCTCGATTCGACGGCGGTGCGGCACCCATGAGCGCGGCGAGCTCGCGCGCTGCGGGTCGCTCTGCTCGGCAATCCCAATTGCGGCAAGACGGCACTCTTCAACCTGCTGACCGGCAGCCGGCAGAAGGTTGCGAACTTCGCCGGCGTCACCGTCGAGCGCAAGGAGGGCGAGTTGCGCACGCCGGATGGCCGCGCGGTCACGGTGCTCGACCTGCCGGGCGCCTACAGCCTCAATGCCACCAGTGCCGACGAGGCGATCACCCGCGACGTCGTGCTCGGGACGCTGGCCGGCGAAGCGCGTCCGGACCTCATCGTCTGCGTCACGGACGCGACCAATCTCAAGCTCAACCTGCGCATGGTCCTGGAAGTGCGCCGTTTCGGGGTGCCGCTCGTGCTGGCGCTCAACATGACCGACGTCGCGAAGAAGCGCGGCATCGAGATCGACGTGCCGGCTCTCGCCCGCGAGCTCGGCATGCCGGTCGTCGAAACCGTCGCGGTGCGCAAGGGCGGCGCCGACGGCCTCGTGCACGCGATCGCCGCAGCGAGTCCCGAGGCCGGCAGCGCAGCCATCGCGCCGACGGCGGACGGCGACGTCGCGGCCACGTATCGTGAAGTGCGCCGCATCCTCGCCGCTGCCGTGCGCTATCCCGCCATCGACACCCGCGTCGACGACACGCTGGACCGCGTGCTGCTGCATCCCCTGTGGGGCATGCTGATCCTCGCGACCACGCTGTTCCTCGTGTTCCAGGCCGTGTTCAGCTGGGCCACGCTGCCGATGGATGCGATCAAGTCCGGCGTCGAGGCGACGGCATCGGTGCTGCGCGCGCACCTCGCCGACGGGCCGCTGCGCAGCCTGCTGGTGGATGGGGTGATCGCCGGCGCGGGCAGCGTGCTCGTGTTCCTGCCGCAGATCCTGATCCTGTTCTTTTTCCTGCTGTTCCTGGAGGACTCGGGTTACCTGCCGCGCGCGGCGTTCCTGCTCGACCGCGTGATGGGCACCGTGGGCCTCTCGGGACGCTCCTTCATTCCGCTGCTGTCGAGCTTCGCCTGCGCCGTGCCCGGCATCATGGCGACCCGCACCATCAGCAATCCGCGCGACCGGCTCGCTACCATCATGATCGCGCCGCTGATGACGTGCTCGGCGCGCCTGCCGGTGTACGCGCTCATCATCGGCGCGTTCATTCCGGATCGCACCGTCGCCGGCGCATTCAATCTGCAGGGCCTCGTCCTGTTCGCGCTCTACGTCGCCGGCATCGCCTCGGCCATGGCGGTCGCCTTCGTCATGCAATGGATCACCGGACGCAAGGCGACGCATCCGCTGCTGATGGAGCTGCCGTCGTACCGCTGGCCCAACGCGCGCAACCTGGTGATCGGACTGTGGGAGCGCGCGCACATCTTCCTCGCGCGCGTCGGCACCATCATCCTCTCGCTGATGATCGTGATCTGGTTCCTGTCGACGCTTCCCGGCGCCGCCGGAGGGCGCGACGGGCGCGGCGATCCAGTACAGCTTCGCGGGCATGCTCGGCCACGGCCTCGAGCACCTGTTCGCGCCGCTCGGCTTCAACTGGCAGATCTGCATCGCGCTCGTCCCGGGTCTCGCCGCGCGCGAGGTTGCCGTCGGTGCGCTCGGCACGGTGTACGCGTTGTCCGCCACCGACACGTCCGTGGCGGCCGCGCTGACGCCCGTGATCGCGGGCAGCTGGCCGCTCGCGACCGCGTACGCCCTCCTCGCCTGGTACGTGTTCGCGCCGCAATGCATCTCGACCCTCGCGATCGTGCGGCGGGAAACCAATTCCTGGCGCTATCCGCTGCTGATGACGGGCTACCTGTTCGGGCTGGCGTACGTCGCGGCTTTCGTGACCTACCGCTGTGCCCTGGCGCTCGGGGCCTAGGATGAAAGCTACCGCCGCTTCGTTTCGCGCGCTGCCCCCCGAGGGGGCTCGTCCGTGCCTCGGGACGGCCCTTGGTAACTGACATGGCACAGGTCGTCATCGTCTACCTGATCGTCGCCGCAGCCGCGGCGTATGCGGCGTGGAAGCTCCTGCCGCGCGCTCTCGGCCGCCGGGTGCTGCGTGCCGGGCTCGCCATCTTGCGCCGCGCCGGAGTGCATGCGCAGCGCGTGGACGCGTGGGAACGGCAAGCGTCGGGCGCAGCGTGCGGCGCCTGCGACAGCTGTGGCGGCTGCAGCGAGGCTGCGCCATCGCCTTCGGCCCCGGCCGGCGAACGCACGATCACGCTGCGCGTCATCGAAACACGCTAAGGCCAGTCCGGGTCGCCGTAGCTCGTCGGCGCATCGCCACCCTGCAATGCACAACGGGCCGGAAGCTCCGGCCCGTTGTCATTCGAGCGCGCCAATGCGGCGCGGGTCGCAGTCCTACCAGCGATACCGGTAGCTCACCCCCAGGAAGCTGACCGCCTGGTGCTCCTGCGTGTACACCGTCGTGTTGTCCGAGTAGAAGAACGCCACGTCGTTGTTGCGCCAGGTCCATTCGTTGAACGACGAGCGCTCGTGGATGAAGTCGAGGCGCACGGACGACCGGGCATCGATCGCGTAGTCGCTGAAGAGCCGCAGCCGCATCAGGCGATACGTCACGTCCGGCAGTCCACCCGACGCCGCCAGGAAGGCGATGTTGGTGGTCGACGCGCTCGGATCCAGATCCTGCTGGTAGATGAGCTTGTCGTAGCTGTACGTGAGGTCCGCGCCGAGCTGCATGCGTTCGGACAGGCGCCCGGTGGCCGTGAAGCCGAAGGCGTCGGTCGTGTCCCTGAGCGCCGCGTCATACCCGGTGGAGTGGCCGGCGTGCACCGTCGAGCTGCCGCGCGAGTAGTACGCCGACACCTTCATCGCATCGGACAGCACGTACGCCGCATCGAGGCTGAAGAGCCACATGCTGGTGTCGCGCAACCCGTGCTCGGTCGGTCCGGTGTAGCGGTCCTTGCCGTCTTCGCCGACGACCTGCAACGTCAGGCGGTCCATCGGTGACCACGTGCCCATCAGGCGCAGCTTGTCGCGCTCGCGATCCTCGAAGATGAACGGGAAGATGCCCGTGCGGTTGTAGATGCAGTTGTTGATGGCGGGTGCCGCGCGGCGGCTTGCACGCGGGATCCGGGTCGGCTTCGATCACACCCGTGAGCGGCAGGCCGAGGGGCTTCAGCCACGGGGAATCGCCTTCGCGCTTGCTGTGGTTGTAGCTGATATAGCCGCCCAGCGTCTCGGAGAGGTTCTTCGCGAGCTCGATCTTGTAGCCTGTTTCCTTGGTCTCCTGGCGCAGCCCCGAGAGCCCGGCCACGTTGTCCGTGGGCGTGAAGGTGCCGTGATCGACGTGCTCGTAGTTGACGCCGAGGGTCGCGCGGAATCCCGCCGGCAGCTGGTAGATGCCGTCGAGCTTCGCCGCGAGCTTGGTCGGTGACGGGTTGCCGTTGGTGAAGCGATCCACGCCTTCGATGTTGTAGTAGTCGATCGGCGTCTTGTTTTCCTTGTCCTCGTAGCGCACGTTGCCGATCAGGGTGAGCGCCGACGTCACGCGCGAGGTCACGCCGAGCTGGGCAAGGGTCGTGTTCAGCTCGCCGTCGAGGCTGCTGCGCCCCACCGGCGCACCGAAGAGCCCCATCGAGCCGAAGTCCTCGTGCTGCGTGGCGTGGGTGTAGGAATACTTGAAGTTCGCCGTCGTGCCCGGCATGAAGCGATAGTTGCCGGCGATGTAGAACTGGTGCGCCTGGTTGTCCGGCTGCAGCGCCATCGGCAGGGCCAGCGTCGTACGCAGGCCCGCATCGAGCGTCTGCGGCTGGCCGAGCGGGTTGAGCAGCGTGCCGGGAATGACGGGGCTGATGTTGCCGTTCGAGTTGGTGTAGATCGAGCCGTAGTAGCCGAGCGTCACGAGCATGCGCTCGGTGGAGAAGTTGAATTTCGCCTCGAACTGCTTGATCGTCGAGTCGACCGGCTCCGGCAGGAACAGAAGCGCCCATTGCGTCGTGCTGGACGCGCACGAGCCCGCGGCGACCCACGACGCGCTGCACGCAAAACCGCGGCCGAAGAGGCGCGAGCCGGTCTTGTCCTCGTTCTTGAAGCTCGCCTCGAACTGCAGGTTGGGCAATGACCCAGTTGTCGAAGCCCAGCGTGACGGCCTTGCGCTTGAGGTGCAGGTTCAGGTCCTGTCCCGTATCCGGGCCGGGCAGCAGGGTGATCGCCGGCGTGGTGGAGCCCGGCGCCCTGCATGCCGGTACGGATCGTCCGCGGATCTTCGCGCAGGATCTCGTTGTAACCGACGAACCCCCTCCAGTCGCCGAGGCGGCGTACCGTCACGCCGGCTTCACGCGTCTCGAGGCCGAGATTGCGTCCCTGCGCGTTGATCCACAGCGCCGGGCAGGGTCGCGCGGTTGTTGTAGTCGAAGTCGAAGCAGGCCGTACCAGTCGTCGTCGCGCATGCCGTTGAACATGCCGAACCGCGCGCGATCCTGCGGCGTCGCCCGAAACGGCGCCGACGCCGACGCTGACCCAGCTCTGCCGGTCCCGTCACGTCCTGGGCCTGCACCTGGCCGATCGCGGCGAGCACCGCGACGGCGACGAGCGTCCGGCTGAAGCCGAGATGTTTTGTCGATTTCATGATGTTTCGCCCTTTCTCAGCGGAGCATGAATTGCGGAGGCGGGTTCGTCGCGCCGGATTGTTGCTGCCGTGCACCTGCGTGTGGCAGTTGAGGCAACCGCGGCCCTGCGTGTAGTTGATGCCGCTCTTGCCGCCGCTGGTCGCGCTCAGCAGCGCGGACGGCTGGCCCTGGCCCATGAGCTGCGCGAGGTTGCCGCCGTGCGGCGTGTGGCACTTGTGGCACAGGAACGGCTGGCGCATCTTCAGCAGGCTGTCGGCGATCGTGCCGTGCGGGTTGTGGCAGATGCGCGCAGTCCTCCTGCACCGGCTCGTGGGTATGCACGAACGGCCCGCGCTTCTCGGCGTGACACTGGTAGCAGGTCTCGACGGTGCTGTCGCGCTTCACGAGCTCGCGACCCGACGGAGCCGTGCGGGTTGTGGCAATCCGAGCAGGAAACCTTGCCTTCGAGGATCGGGTGGCGCGAAGGTGCGGCTGCACTTCGGCGCGCTGCTGCTTGTGGCACGCGAAGCACACTTCGGGCTGCGTGAGCTTGACGAGCACCTTGTCCGGGCGCGTGCATCGTGTGGCAGGTGGCGCAGGCGACGTCACGCGTCTGGTGCGTGCTGCCGTCCCAGTGCGAACGCTTCGCAGTCGCTCTTGTGGCAAGCCATGCACAGTTCGCTCGCCTCGGTGGCAGAGCATCGCCTTGCTGCCCGGATTGTGGATCCGCCGACGCCGCGTCCGCCGCCGGCCTTCACGTGCTCGGTGGCGTCGCCGTGGCAGCTCGAGCATTCGCCGGTGGCGGCCGGGCCGCGCACGTTGGCCTTTCTGCCCGTGGATCGAATGCGCGTACGAATCGACCTGGTCCTCGTGGCAGTTCGCGCACACCTCCGGTCCGGGACCTGCCGCCCGGGCTCCGCCGGCTCCGGCGAGGCCGAATGCCAGCACGCATGCGGCGAGCGCCGCGAAGCGTTTCCAACCATGAGAAAGCGTCACTGCGGCCTCCCTTTTCGTTCGATCTCGGTACGAAACCTGTCGGGTCGTGCAATCCCGTCACCCTGGTGCACGACGCGCCTGCCGGCGAAGAGCCGACTCCATTGCAGTATTCGAGTGCCCAAATGCACGACGATTGACCTGAAACAAAGCCAGCCCAGAGATCGCTCGCGGCCGGGAACTTGTTGCTTTCATCGCACTGCGACAAGCGGGCGCACCGCGGTGATCATTGGCGCGTGCGATGTGCTCACCCGGCTGCTGCGCCACGCGCAACCCGCCGCGCGAATGGCCGCACGGGCATCGCTAACTTCGCTACGCGAACAAGACGGCGACGAGCGAAAAAAAGCCGCGCTCGCGCGCGGCTGTCGAGGAGGAGAGGGTTGCTTCTAGAACTTGAAGTTCGTCAGCAGGTAGAAGATGTTGGCGGTGTAGTTCGGGTTCGCCTGGTACCCGCTGAGATAACTCTGGCTCGTGCTGTTGCTGACGGCCGGGAACGGCACGGTGTTCTGGTAGCCGTTGTACGAGACGTCGCTGAAGCGATAACGCTCGTACGCGTAGCCCAGCGTGAACGCCCAGTTCCTGTCGAGCCGGTAGATCCCCTTGATGTTGAGCGACGTGCCCTTGATGTCGTCGAAGGACGTGATCGGGAACGGCGCGACATAGAGGCCCGAGGTGACTCCCGCCGGGGCCGGGCAATTGGCGCCGACCTGTCCGGGCTCGCCGCCGCATTGCGTGTTGAAGTCGGCCGAGCCGTCCGTCTCGTAGTAGACGAACGAGCCCTTGAGCGTCAGCTTCTCGTTGACCGGCAGGTCGCCGCCCACGCCCACGATCCAGTTGGTGTCCTTGGTGCGTGACGTCCAGTTGTAGGCGAGGTACGTCGGCGCCTGCGACGGATCGTTGCACAGGAGGCCGGAGTTCACCGAGCACGGCACCGCACCGATGTACCGGTGACCGGCGTCGTACTTGATCTCCTCGTAGTCGCCGAAGAGGGTCACGCGGAACTTCGAGAAGTCGCCGAAGGACACGTCGCCGTAGTAGTTGTACCGCTTGTCGTTCTGCCGGCCGAACGTGATGTCCTGGTACTTGTTCTCACGCCATCTTCCTTCGAACGTGGCGCTCCACAGCGCCGACGGCGTGTAGTCGAGGTTCAGCTTCACTTCGCTGCGGTTGAGATCGGACAGGTCGAACGCCGAGACGAAGCGCGACAGGAACTCGGCGTCGTTGCCGGTCGTGCCGAGACTGCCCCACAGGAAGTCCGAGCGCCGTTCCATGTACGTGTACTTCAGCCGGCCGGACACGTTCGCCAACATCGTGTTCTTGTACTCGATGAAGAACTTGTTCTCGCGCGACGCGTCGTAGTCGGGACGGCCTTCGTAATCGTTGTCCCAGTAGTCATAGCCTGCGCCGAGCCGGTTGCCCGGCGCGAAGCGCCAGTAGCCTTCGATGCCCAGGTTGTGCTTGGTGTAGTCGAAGAGCTCGTTGTCGCAGACGCCACCGCCGCAGTTGAGGCCGGCGACGGCATCGAACTCCATCGGCGTCGACTTGTTCTTGCGGTCGTGGAAGCTGTAGTAGATCCGCGTATCGACGCCGCGCGTCGGATTGGATGCGAAGGTCAGGTTGAGGACCTGGTCCTCGTGCTTGCCGTTGAAGACGCCGGAGCTCGGATTCGTCGCGCCGATGGAGGAGGCGCCGGTGCCATTCAGTGCAAATGCTGCGACGTTCGAGTCGCTCTTGAGCTCGGACCATGCGTAACGCGCGGCGAACGTCGAATTCCCCGGCAAGCCCCGGAAGGTGCCTTGCAGGCCCAGGCGGTTGAACTTGTTGTCCGGCGCCAGGTACGTCGTGTCGAGACCGTTGCCGAAGAACGGATTGGTCCACAGCACGTTGTCGACGTCGTTGGTGAACTTGCTCGTCATCCAGCTGACGGACAGGTTCATGCGGCCGGAACAAGAACCCGACGATCGCGCCGTTCCAGACGGTTGCTGCACGCGACGTCGTTGGTTGACCTGCCACCAGACCAATCGCCACCTGGCCTTCTGGGAATCGGGCCGCCATGCAACGTCTTCCCGGTCCAGTACTCGACCCAGAACGCCACGGCCGAGGTCGGCTACGACGCGTGGTGCTGAGCTTCATTGCTGGAAGCGGTGCTTCGCGTGAGGCGGTGGGACTGAGGCACTTGTCGCAAGTATTCCCCGCCGCGGAACGCCTGCTTTTGATCTGGCGCAAGCCGGCAACCGGGCGCGCAGCCATCCCCGGGCGTTGTTGCAACTTCGCACGCAACAGGCGGACGCGGGGAGTTCGTGGCGCCGGGCGCAGTGGCGCCGGTGTTACATCGAGCGTTACAGGCGGCGAAGTCGCTCGCACCTTCGCCGGGGCCCCGGAGCGACGCGGGTCGCACGGGGAAATTGCGGCGGGGCGCGATCCGGCCGCCAACGGCGGACCCGCCGGCGAATAGGCGGGGTGTTACACCGGCCGTTACACGCTGTCGGCCGGGCGCGTGCTGCTCAGTCGCTGATCAGGGCGCGGTAGCGCGCTGCGAAAGCGGCGATCGCCGCGTCGCTCGCCGGCGGTGCGCCGAGGCCCGGGATGTTCGGCGTGGCGAACAGGATCAGCGGCTCCGCAAACTGCATGCCCATGAGGTTCGCCGACGCCTCGAGCGGGCGGAGCAGCTCGGAGATCGTGAAGAGGTTGTAGCCGTCGTGCCGGTAGGAGCTCTCCGGACCGCCCGTGGTGATCACGAGCTGGAGTATCTTGCCGCGCAGTCGCGTACCGCCGGGACCGAACGCCCAGCCGAAGCTCAGGACCTCGTCCATCCAGCGCTTCAGTCCTGCCGGCGGCATGTACCAGTACAACGGGAAATGGAAGACCAGCCGGTCGGCGCGCGCGACGCGATCGTGCTCGGCCTGCACATCGATGACGCAGTCGGGATACAGCGCCTCGACGAGGCAGATCTCGACCTCCGGCAGATGCCGCAGCGTCTCGTACAGCCGGCGATTCGTGTGCGAGCGCTCGATGTCGGGATGCGACAGCAGGATCAGGGTACGCATGGATGCTCTCCTCGTGTCCGGCCGGCAGCGCGAATCGAGGACGATGAAGAGCAGGCGCGCGGTACCGGGGGTACGCGCATCATCGCGCCCCCGGCAACGCCGGTATTGATCGTCGTCACGGCCGCCGCGCTGGCGCGGCCGCGCCAGCTTCAGGAGTGGCTGTCCCCGACCGGATGCGCGGCGACTGCGCGCGCTTCCGCGGCGCGCCGGCGCACCCGCAGGTTGAGCATCTCGACGGCCACCGAGAACGCCATCGCGAAGTAGATGTATCCCTTCGGCACGTGATGGTCGAAGCCGTCCGCGACGAGCACCATCCCGACGACCACCAGGAACGAGAGCGCCAGCATCTTGATGGTCGGGTGCGCGGACACGAAGCGGCCGATGACTCCGGCGAACGCCATCATGAGAGCCACCGAGACGACGACGGCGGCGATCATCACGGCCACCTCGTCCACCATGCCCACCGCGGTGATGATCGAATCGAGCGAAAACACCAGGTCGATGACCATGATCTGCATGAGCACGGCACTGAACGAGGTCGCCGGGCGCGCCGTCGCATGCTCCTCCTCGCCCTCGATCATCGCGTGGATTTCCATCGTGCTCTTCCACAGCAGGAACAGCCCGCCGGCGATCAGGATGAGGTCGCGTCCGGAAAACTCCTGTCCCCATACCGCGAACAGCGCCCCGGTCAGGCCGGCAATCCACGCGAGGACCAGCAGCAGTCCGATGCGCATGAACATCGCCATGAGCAAGCCGACGCGGCGCGCGACCTCGCGGCGGGCGGGCGGCAGCTTGTCGACCAGGATCGACACGAAAATGATGTTGTCGATGCCGAGCACGAGCTCGAGAGCGGTCAGGGTGGCGAAGGCAATCCAGGCTTGCGGGTCGGTGAGGAGTTCGATCATGGCGCGGTCGGATGTTGGCTGGCGTTCGGTGGCATCGGGTCAGGGCGCGGGCACCACGCGGCCGGTCGCGGGATCCACGTAGCTGCGGCCGGAACGCATCAGCATGGTACCGGTCAGGGGATCCACGATCCGGTCGCCGGACGACGGCATCAGCAGCTGTCCGGTGGTGGGGTCGGCGTATGGCCCCGGACGAGGCGCGCTGGTTCCCGCGGGCCCGGGGGGCGCCGCGACGAGCGGACCGCGCGTTCCCGGCGCAGGCACTCCGAGCAGCGGGTCGGGATAGGGGCGAGGCGCGCCCGGAACCTCGGCTCCGATGGCGCCGGGAGCGGGCTGCACGCGCGGAAGCGGTGCGCTGCGATAGCGCGCGTAGACCGCGCGGAAGGCGCGCAGCGCCTCCTCACGGGCCAGGCGATCGGGGAGCGCAAGGCCGGCCCGCAGGGCCTCCAGGGCGCTCCGATCCGCGCCCGTCAGCCTGGCATCGGCGCCCTCGCGGATGGCAGCGATCTCGATCTCGGCGGCAGCGGCCGCCTCGGCCGACATCGCCGGCTCGGCGCGGCGCAGGCGCACGATGCGCTGGCGCTCGTCGGCACTCATGCGGTGAGGCACTTCGCCCGCACCCTGCCGTGCTTCCTGCGCGACCGGCCGCGCAGGAAGCGGCGAGGCACGGTCGATCGAGAGCCGCTGGCCTTCCATTCCAACGCACTGCGCCTGGGTGTAACGCATCGTCCCGGCGGCGTCCCGGCATTCGTACAGCGCGGTGGCCATTCCCGGCACGGCGCTGCCGGCAAGCAGGACGAGCGTGAAAGCGGTCAGAGCATGGTGCTCACCCATCGGCGCTGCCCGTCATCCAGTCGGCCATGGCATTTCGACACGCATCGCATCGCGCGGTTGCCAACCACGTCGATACGCACGGCACGGTCAGCCCGCGACGCTGCGCAGTCGCTCCTCCATTTGCTCCACCCAGCGCGCCACCAGCGCCGCCGCCGGCTCGCGGCGCGCAAGCCGCAGTCCCTGGCCGGCCCACAACGAAAGGAAGTCTGCCTGCCCGGCCTTGCCGGCAGCGGTGCGCAGCGGCCGGGTGAGCGCGTTCTGCAGCGGATAGGGCAACGCGCGCAGCGGTCCCTCGACCGGATCGACGTCGCGCATGAAGCGATTCTCGATGCCGCGCGCGGGCCGGCCCGAAAACGCGCGCGTGACGCGGGTCTCGTGCTCCGCAGCGCGCAGGATCGCGTCCTTGTGCGCGTCGGGTGCGCCGGATTCGTGCGCGGTCAGGAATGCCGTTCCCATCTGCACGGCACTCGCGCCGAGCACGAGCGCAGCCGCGATGCCGCGGCCATCCATGATGCCGCCGGACGCGATGACGGGGACGTGCACCGCATCGACGACCTGGGGGACCAGCGCCATCGTGCCGATCATCGCGGCATTGAAATCGACCCCGAAGGTGCCGCGATGCGCACCCGCTTCGCTGCCCTGCGCGACGATCGCGTCTACGCCGGCACGCTCCAGCGCCAGCGCCTCGTCGACGGTGGTCGCCGTGCCGACGACGAGCATCCCGCGCTCGCGCGCCGCCGCGATGTGCACCGCCGGCGGGATGCCGAACGTGAAACTGAACACGGCGGCCCCGCTCGCCAGCACCGCCGGCATCTGCTCTTCGAACGGGTCGGGCAGCACCGCGGGCACGGCGGGTTCCGGGAGCGCGAGATCGCGGTGAAAGCGCGCGACCCGTGCGACGGCGTCGGCGGCATCGGACGGAACCGTTGGCACGGGTTGCGGCGCGAACAGGTTGATGCCGAACGGCTTCGTCGTGCGGGTCCGCACGTCGGCCACGGTCGCTTCGATCTGCGCGGCAGTCTGGTACGCGCAACCGAGGAAGCCGAGGCCGCCCGCTTGCGCCACCGCCGCCACGAGCGCGGGGGTCGAGGTGCCGCCGGCCATGGGCGCCTGGAAGATGGGGTAGAGAATGCCGAGGCGTGCGGTGAGCGGCGTATCCGGTTTCATCTGCAGGAACGTGCATCGGGAACGATTGGAGGGGCTTGCGCGAGTGGCGAAGCGCAGCGACGGCGCGCGGAGCGTCCGCGTCGGCTCGGGCACGCGTGCCGCCGCCAGTATGATGCACGAATGCCGGACGCTTCCAGCACCGCCGTGCGCGTCACGCCCACGACGCGCGAGATGTTCCTCGCCTTCCTGCGCGTCGGCATCTCGGGCTTCGGCGGCGTGATGCCCTTCGCCCATCGCATGCTCGTCGAGCGCGAGCGCTGGCTGGACGAGAAGGAGTTCGTCGACGTCCTCTCGCTGTGCCAGTTCCTGCCCGGCCCGAACATCGTCAACGTGTCGATCGTCGTGGGGCGCCGCTTCAACGGCTGGCGCGGCGCGATCGCCTCGTTCACGGGGCTCATCATCCTGCCCTTCCTGCTGATCGTCACCCTGGGTGCGCTGTACCGCGTCGCGGGCCAGCTCCCGCACGTGCGCGACGCGTTCACGGGCATCGCCTGCGGTGCGGCCGGGCTCGTCATCGCCATGGCGGTGCGCATGGCCCGTCCGCTGCGCCGGAGCTACTGGCAGGCCGGGGTGGCGATGCTGGTGTTCGTGGCCATCGCGCTGTTCCGCTGGCCACTGTTCTGGGTGCTGCTCGGTGCCATCCCCCTCTCACTGCTCCTCGCGGCGCGCGAGAAGGCGCAATGACCGAATCGGCCATCCTCGCCGAGCTCGGCCGGCAATTCCTCCTCCTCTCGCTGCTGTCGATCGGCGGCATCAATGCGCTGGTGCCGGAGATTCACCGCGAGATCGTCGAGGTCCACGGCTGGATGACTGGCGCGCAATTCAGCGAGCTGTTCGCGATCTCGCAGGCGGCACCCGGCCCGAACTTCCTCATCGTCACCATCGTCGGCTTCTTCGTGGCGGGCTTTCCCGGCGCATTGCTGACGACCGTCGCCATCTGCGGCCCATCGTCGGCACTGACGTATGCCGTGGCCACCGTATGGGACCGCTTTCGCGACGCCCGCTGGCGCATCGTCGTGCAACGCGCGCTCGCGCCGGTCACGGTCGGGCTGATGTTCGGCTCCGGGTACGTGCTGACGCGCGCCTCGGACCACACCGTGGTTGCCTATGGAATCACCGCCGGCACGGCGGCGCTGATGCTGTGGACGCGCGTGCATCCGCTCGCTGCCCTCGCGGCGGGGGCGGTCCTGGGGGTCGTTGGCCTCGTGTGACGGGCCAGCAGGCAGTGTCGGGCCCGCCGCGCGGGCTCGAACCCGTCATGCGGGCGCCGGGCAGGTCGAGCCCGGCAGCGACCCTCGCCCGGCCGACGCAAATTTCACGACTTTGATCAACACGGCACGCAGCGCGCGGCGCATGCTGCGGCGTTATGCTGCGTGACGAGCAGGCCTGCCCGCTTCGGACGGGCCGCTGCCGCGCCAGCCGTCGCACCGGATCCCTATGGCACACGACATGGATCCATCCACCGTGCCCTGCAGCCGCAACGTGTCGCCGCCGCGGCGGCGACGCGCACGACCACGTTGGTGGTGGCTCGCCGCATGCCTCGCCCTCGCCGTGCTCGCCACGCCGTGGCCCGGCGATCTTCGCGCCGAAGCGACCGACGGGAATGCAGCGTCGCTACGCGAGAAGTACGAAGCATTGCGCGACCGGCTGGAGCACAACCAGTTCCAGGCGCCGATCTACATCGAGTCGAGCGAGCCGGCCAATCGCCTCGAGGGCGATCTCTACGGCGTGGTCGAGCAACCCTTCGCGGCGGCGCGGCGGGCACTCAACGGCACGGCGCAATGGTGCAACATCCTGATCCTGCATCTCAACGTCAAGGAGTGCCGGACGACCGCGCATGGGCCCGCCGCCATGCTCATCCTCTTCCTCGGCACCAAGCACGACCAGCCGGTCGAGTCGGCGTCACGCCTCGATTACGTCTATCGCGTCGTCGCGGACCGCGCGGACTATCTGCAGCTGTCGTTGACCGCACCGAGCGGGCCGTTCGGCACCCGCGACTACCGCATCGGGATGGAGGCGACACCCATCGGCAGCGACGTGACGTTCGTCCACCTCACGTATTCGTACGCCTACGGCACGATGGCGAAGATCGCGCTGGAATCCTATCTCCATACGATCGGGCGCGCGAAGGTCGGGTTCACCGTCGTCGGTACGGACGCGGACGGTCGGCCGGTGCATGTCGGAGGCGTACGCGGCGTGGTGGAACGCAACGCCCTCCGGTACTACCTCGCGGTCGTCGCGTACCTCCACGCGCTGTCTGCGCCGCCCCAGGAGCAGCTCGAGCGGCGGCTGCGCCAGTGGTTCGCGCTCACCGAGCGCTACCCGCTCCAGCTGCACGAGATCGACGAGCCGGAATATCTCGACATGAAGCGCCGCGAAGCGCGTGACAACTGACGCCGCCGGCCGTTCGCGCGGCCCGGCCGCACGGGCTGCACGCAGTGTCAGCGCACGTTGAGCAGGTTCGACGGCGAATACTGGTCGGTGAGGATGCGCGCGTCGGCGCGCCAGTCGTGCGCAGTCGAGAAGAGCGGCAGGAGGACGCTGCGCTCCACCCCGATCTGTGCAAGGCGCTTCTCCACGGCGGCAGCGTTGCGCTCGACCGCTTCGCGCGAGGGCAGCCCGCCAACGCGCGTCAGGATCACGCGGTTGTTGGCGCGCAGGTTGTAGAAATCGCCGAACACCACCTGGTAGGTGACGGATTCGTGATCGTACAGGCGGCTGTTGGAGAAGGTATTGGCGGCGAGCACGCCATGCTCCCCGAGCAGGGTCTTCACCTCGCCCAGGAATTCCCGGGTCAGCAGATGCTCGGGAATGTACTCGTGGTCGAAGGCGTCCAGCATCACGAGGTCGTAGCGCTCGCCGGCGCGCAGCGCCCGCTTCACGAAGACCCGTCCGTCTTCCTCGTGCACCCGCAGCCGCGGGCCCGGCGTGAAGCCGAAGAACTGGGTGGCGACGCGCACGACCGCAGGGTCGATCTCGACGACATCGACCAGCGTGGTCCCCGGCCACGCCGCGATTGCCGAGGGCAGCGTCCCGCCGCCCAGGCCCAGGATCAGCACGCGCCGCGGCTGCGGGTCGAGATACAGCGCGCCCATCATCATCTGCGTGTAGTTGAACACCAGGCGCGTGGGGTCGCGCAGGAACTGGCACGATTGCCGCCCGGCCGCGGCCGCGCGGGAGAATTTCATGCAGCGCAAACCGCTCTCGTCGAACACGATGATGTTGCGGTAGAGCGATTTCTCGGTGTGGACGGTCTGCTCGGCAGACGCCGCGGCGGTGACCAGCAACGCCGCGAGGAGAAAGACCAGCTCACGCACGCGCCGCACGGGGCCTCCGGGTGAACAGCATGGCGGCAGTGCCGAGCACGAGCGAGATCGCGACGAGGCCGCCGATGATCTCGCGGATCTCGAACGCCAGCACGAGGTAGAAGGACGTCAGGAGCGTCCCGGCGGCGCTGCCGAAGGTCGACACGAAGTAGAGCAAGCCGGCGAAATGCCCGCTCAGCCGGTATTCGTCGACGAGCAGACGCACGGCGTACGGTGACACCATCCCGCACAGCACGACCGGCACGAAGAAAAGGAGCGTCACCGAGACGAGCGACCCGTAGCGGGGGTCGTGCACGAGGTCGAAGACGCGGTCGAGCGCGCGCTCGCCCACCAGGATCACCGGCAGGCTTGCGAGCGCGCTCGCGATGAGCAGCAGTGCGAGCCGCCGCAGGCTCGGATTGCGGATGGAGAGCCGTCCGCCGAGCAGGTAGCCGATGGCGAGCGCCACCATGAACACGGTGATGATGCCGCCCCACACATAGATGCCGTTGCCGAAGTTCGGCGCGAGGATGCGCCCGCTCAGGAGCTCCACTGCCATGACGAAGAATCCGGACCATCCTGCGACTGCGAAGATCAGCGTGCGTTCCATGCCTGCCTTGGTGATGATGCGACCGCGCATTATGGCGGGTACGCGCGCGCATTGATGGCTTGCCGCGACATGTAGGCGGCGTCCTACATACGGCGCGCGCATGCGGCGCTTTAATGGTCCTCGCTCCTTCGCTGCAGGAGGCCGACATGCCGCACACACCCATCTTGCCGCCCGACGACGGGCCGGCGATCGACATCGACGAGCCGCAGGACGTTCGCTACTGGAGCGAGCACCTCGGCTGCACGCCGAGCGCGCTGCGCGAGGCGGTGGACGAGGTCGGCTCCTCCATTGCGGCGATCGAGGAATACCTGGCCGAAGGCGAGGAATAGCCGGCGCCGCCGGCGCGCCGCATGTCCACGGGCGCGCGGGGAGGCTGCTGATCCGGCTGGTCGTACGCCGGGGCGATGCACGAGCCCCGGTAGGTCGCGCTGCGTCGGCGTTGCAGGTCCGGCCCGGATCGGGTCGCACCGGTAGAATGCAGCGCTGATCCACTACACCGGCGACGCATGCCCTCCGTTCCGACAGCGCCCATACGCGATCTCGCAGAACTGCGCGATCGCCTGCGCGAATTCGCCGACGCGCGCGACTGGAACCAGTTCCATTCGCCGAAGAATCTCGCCATGGCGCTGATCGCCGAGGCGGCGGAGCTCGTCGAGCACTTCCAGTGGCTGACCGAGGAAGAAAGCGCCCGTCTCTCGCCGGCCAGCAAAGGGGCGGTCGCCGAGGAGCTCGCCGACGTGCTCGCTTACCTCGTGCGCATCGCCGACAAGCTCGATATCGATCTGCTGGCGGCGGTGAGCGCGAAGATCGCCCGCAACGAGGAGCGCTATCCCGTCGAGCGCGCCCGCGGCAGCGCGCGCAAGTACACCGAGCTCTAGCTCCGTCGCCGGCGCAGGCAGAACCTCCACGCCGATGCTGAGCTATCGCCACGGCTTCCATGCGGGCAATCACGCCGACGTGCTGAAGCACATCGCGCTGGTCGCACTGCTGCGCCTCCTCACCCGCAAGGACAAGTCGCTGCTGGTCGTCGACACGCACGCGGGTGCCGGCATGTATTCGCTCGAGCACGGCTTCGCCAAGAAGAACGCCGAGTTCCGCAATGGCATCGGCCTGTTGTGGGATCGCAGCGATCTGCCGGAGCCCGTCGGCGATTACGTAGACCAGGTCCGCGCAGTGAATCCCGACGGCGTGCTGCGGCACTATCCGGGTTCGCCGCGCATCGCACTCGAGGTGCTCCGTCCGCACGATCGCCTGCGCCTCTTCGAGCTCCACAGCACGGAAGCGCGCGAGCTTGCGGAGCAATTCGCGCAGGGCGGCCGTCGCGTGACCGTGACGGCCGGAGACGGCTTCGCCGGCCTGAAGGCCGTGCTGCCCCCGCCATCGCGCCGCGGCCTGGTGCTGATGGATCCCGCCTACGAGCTCGTGTCGGACTATCGGGGGGTCGTCGCGGCGCTGCGCGACGGCATGCAGCGGTTCGCCACGGGAACCTACGCCGTGTGGTATCCACTGCTCCAGCGGCGCGAGTCCATCAAGCTGCCCGACAATCTGCGGCGTGCGGCGGGTGCGGACTGGATCGACATTGCCCTGCAGGTCAAGGCGCCGTCGGCCGAGGGGCTCGGTCTCCACGGCAGCGGCATCTTCGTCGTCAACCCGCCGTGGACGTTCGCCGCGCAAATGCGCAGCCTCATGCCGTGGCTGACGCGGACCCTGGCGCAGGATGCTGCCGCAACCTTCCGGCTCGACGCGCGCGAGGCGTGACGACGGCGCCGGCGTCGTTGCGACTACCGGCCATCGGCGACGCGCGTGACCGCGCCGCTTCGCATCGTCCGGTGTGGGAGAATCGGGCGATGATGGAGCGTCCGCAAAGCCTCGGCGAGGAAATCGCCAACAGCGTGAGCCATGGCGTGGCGCTGCTCGCTGCCATCGTCGCCGTGCCGTTCCTCATCGTCGCATCGGGTCACCTCGGCGCCATCAACGTCGTCGGCGCGAGCGTGTTCGCGGCAACGATGGTGCTGCTGTATCTCACCTCGACGCTGTACCACGCGCTGCCTGCGGGCCGCGCCAAGCGCATCTTCCTGAAGCTCGATCACGGCGCGATCTACGTGTTCATCGCCGGCAGCTACACGCCGTTCGCTCTCGGCGTGCTGGGCGGTCCATGGGGGTGGACGCTGTTCGGTCTCGTGTGGTCCCTTGCGGTCGTCGGCGTCACGCTGAAGGCGTTCGACCGGCTGACGCATCCGTGGCTTTCCACCGCGCTCTATCTCGTCATGGGCTGGCTCGTGCTGATCGCGGCCGTGCCGCTCGTCGAGCACGTGCCGTTGCCCGGCATTGCGCTGCTCGTGGCCGGCGGATTGGCGTACACCGCCGGCGTCGTGTTCTTCATGCTCGATTCGCGGCTGCGGTATGCGCACGCGGTATGGCACAGCTTCGTCGTTGCCGGCACCGGCTGCCACTTCTTCGCGGTGCTGGGTTACGCCGCCTGAGTTCGGAACGCGACGAACCTGAACGGATCGCTGCCGGCCGGTGGCCGTCCGGTCAATCGAGCTGCGCCACCACGTATTCGGCGATCGCCAGGCACGCCGTCAGGCCCGGCGACTCGATGCCGAAGAGGTGCACCAGCCCCGGCACGCCGTGCCGCGCGGGGCCGTCGATCCGGAAGTCCTGGGCAGGCCCGCCCGGCGGATGCAGCTTGGGCCGGATGCCCGCGTAAGCCGGCGTGAGCGCATCGTCGGGAAGAGCGGGCCAATAGGTCCGGATGGCCGCGTAGAAGGCATCGGCCCGGCGCGGATCGACGCTGTAGTCGATGGCGTCCACCCACTGCACGTCCGGCCCGAAGCGCATCTGCCCGGCGAGGTCGAGGGTCACGTGCACGCCCAATCCGGCCCCGGCACTCTCCGGCACCGGATACACGAGACGCGAGAACGCGGGCCGGCCGGCAGTGTAGTAGTTGCCCTTGCACAGATACTGCGCCGGCACGCACGCCGCCGGGAAGCCCGCGAGCGACGCCGCCACGCGCGGCGCCTCCAGCCCCGCGCAATTGACGACGGTGCGCACGCGCACGTCAGTGCCGTCGGCACCGCCCACCGTGAGCACCACGCCGCCACCGTCGATGGTCCCCCCGCGCATGGGCGCCGCACACGCGAGCACACCACCGTTCGCTTCGACGTCGGCGAGCAGCGCGAGCATGAGCTGATGGCTGTCGATGATGCCGGTCGACGGCGACAGAAGCGCTGCGGTGCAGTGCAGCTCGGGCTCGAGCGCACGCGCCTCGGCCGCAGTGACGGGGCGGAGGTCCTCCACGCCATTCGCGCGGGCCTGCGCGGCGATCAATGCAAGCTCCGCTTCCTGGCCGGTCGCCGTGGCGACGATCAGCTTGCCGCAGCGACGATGCGCGATGCCTCGGTCAGCGCAGTACGCGTACAGGGCATCGCGGCCGCTGCGGCACAGCCGCGCCTTGAGCGACCCGGCCGGATAGTAGATGCCCGCATGGATCACCTCGCTGTTGCGGGAGCTCGTACCCGTGCCGATCGCATCCGCAGCCTCCAGGATCACGACCTCCCGCCCCTGACGGGCAAGCGCGCGGGCCACCGCGAGGCCGACGACACCAGCGCCGATCACTGCGCAATCGAGCTCTTCCATGAATGGCAATGCATGACAGTAGGAAAGCAGGCACTGTAATGCAGATGCGTCGATGCACCGCGGTGTGCCCGAGCACGGGCCGCAGGGGGCTAGCGGAAGATGAGGGACTGGTGCTGCTGGCCGCAGCGCGGACACACGAAGCGGACGAGCGGGATCTCGTGCGCGAGCCGGCCAGTTGCGACGACGCGCACGGACCGGTGATCGTAGGGCTCGCCGTTGCACTCGAGCCATACCTTCGCCCGGCGATCCGCGAAGCCGCGTACCGACTCGTCGACGTAGTGGAACTCGGTATCCACGCAATCCACCTGAACCGCAGTCTCCAACACCAACGGATCGCCCGACTTGAGTATGCGCAACGATCGCGCCGGTAAGTGCCTGCGATAACCATCAGCATGCGGCGCGCCGCCGCGCGGTAACCCGGTCGGCTGGATGGCGCAGATGCCCGCGACGAGCCTTGGCGCGCTGGTCGCGGCTACGTGTCCGCCATCACCGCGCCTGCGTGCACCAGCAGCCCGCGCAGCACCGAGCGATGGCACTGGGCCTCGTCGGCGCAATAGCACCCGACCGCGAAATCCGTCTGCGCGGAAAGCGCCGCGAGCAATCCGATCATGCGCTGCGGCACCGGGCCGCTCATCTCGCGCCGGTACTCGCGCTCGAAGCGCACCCACCGTTCCGGCGACGGCGGCTCGTGCTGCACCCATGAGAGCAGCTGCGCGGATGGGGCGAGCTCCGGCAGCCAGACATCGTAGAAATCGCGCCGACCGAAGTCTTCCTTGCGCACGCCGCGCGGTGGCCGGCGCACCGTGCCGAGGCGCAGGCCCTCGTGGGACGCGCGAGGCGCGCCCAGGCGTACGACGTGCACCGGCACTGCGTCGTTGCGCCGGACGCTAGCGCGGGGTGCGCTCGGCGAGCGCCGCGACGTAAGCGAGGCAGCCGGTGATCATGGCGGCCATGCCACCCTGCAGGACGGTGCCGACCTGGAAGCTGCCCACGTGGTAGGCACCCGCGGCACGCGTGGCGATCGCCACTACACACAGCACCAATCCGAGCAGTCCTGCAGCACGTCCCGACCAGATCAGCAGGTTCGCCATGGCGTCTCCTCCGCGCCGCAGCAGGGCGGCGTGCCCGCGGCGCCTCATGCGGGACGGCCGCGGCGCCATGGTAGCGTAATGCCGCCATTCGCCAAGGACAGCGTCGGCGGCGGCATGCGTGATGCTCTGCGACGCGACGCAGGAGCATCGCGGGCCGCACTCGCCCGGTGGTCATGCGTCGACTGATCCTGGTGTTGTGGCGCCGCGACGACGCCTGAAAACGCAAAGGCCACCCATGAGGTGGCCCTTTGCATAGGCGCGAGCTTGCCGCCTGCGAGCTGACTGCCGTCAGCGCGTTGCGCGTCCCAGTACGTAGCCTACTGCCGCGGCGAGGCCGATGGCGAGATACGGGCTCGCCTTGATGTAGTCGGCACCGGTGTCGGCGAGCTCTGCGGGCGCGCGCCGTGCGGCATCGGCCGTTTCGGAAGCCCAGTCCCGTGCCGCGCTCGTGCGGTCCGATACGGCGTCGACCGTATCGCGCAGCAGCGACCGCGCCGTCGAGATCGCATCGGTCGCGGCGCTCTGCGTGTCGCGGGCATCGTCCATGACATCGTTCATTCTGTTGCGCATCGTGTCCTCCGTTAGTGCGCTGCGTACGCCCGCAAAGGAGCGAACGATCGATTATCGGCCGGCACCCTCCGGCGCAGCGTCAGCCTCTGCCCGAACCGTACGTAGTCCGTCGCGCCATGTCCGCGCGCAGGCCCGCGGTCGGGCGCCGCCGTTCCTGCGGCGCATTCTGCGATGCGCGACGCCGGTCGGCGTCGGCCGCAACGAAACCGATATCCGCGATGGTGTCGACCAGCTGCTGACCCGACAACGGCGTCGGCAGCATCGCGACGTCGTCGGCCTCCAGATCGTCCTGCAGGACGTCCCGCGGGGCACTGCTGAGAAGCACCGCGGGAAGATGAGGCCTGCCGAGATGGATGCGGGCGAGGACGATGAGGTCGGTGCCCAGCATGTCGGGGAGCATCGCGTCGGCCGCCAGCAGGTCGACGTCCTCCTGCTCCATCGCGCGAAGCGCCGACTCGCCGTCCGCCTCGGCCAGCACGTCGTGCCCGGAGTGCCTCAGCACCGCAGCGAGATCGTGCGCGCCGTTCGTTTCATTCGTTACCAGCATCACTGTTGCCATGGTTCCATGCTTCCGGTTCGTTACTTCATACCGAAGGCTACGCGATGAAAGCGACTTGTCTGTAGGACGCAGACGGACAGCATTCGTCTCACTGCCGCATTGCTTGCCCGGCGGGCAGGATTGCGCGCCGCTTTCCTACATGCCTTTCGTCGCCGCCCTGACAGTGCCGGCGGGGCGCCAATCCCACACTCCGAACCATGGAGGTGAATCATGGCAATGGCACTGAAGAAGCGTCTGCACCTGCAGCGGGGACCCGAAGACGACTACCTGTGCGCCCGCGGCGTGCAGCCGACCGCACGCAATCGCGCGCTCGTTCACGACTTCGTGGCGCGTCATCGCGCGCGCCGCGAGGCGGAGCGCGCCGACCTGTACACGTTCCTCGATCGCAACCTCGATGAGGCGCTGCGCGACGAAGCGCCGGCGGGCCGCTGTGCCGTGATCCGCCTGGGCAAGGACTTCGTGCCGGTCACCGCGTTCTGAATGCGAGCGCGCATGATGGCGGCCCCGATAACTCCCCAGATGATCAAATGCGCAACGACGCTCGACATCGCTGCGGAGGCATGCCGCGTGCTCGATGCGCTCGCCGCGCTGTCGGTGGATATCGCGTGCCATCACGATGCGCAGATCGTGCGGGGCTGCGCTCGCGAGCGGCGAACGCTGCCGGGTTCTGCGCGAGGCGATCGACGGCCTCAAGCAGATCCTCGCCCTCGCGGAGGCCAGTGGCGGCGCCCTGCTGCCGCCTGCTTCACTGACCGGGCGCCGAGTCGACGGGGATCGCGCGCGCTGAAATCGAGGCGCAGCGGACCGTCGCGCGGTCCGTAAGCGTCCGCATGGTGATGCGGGCAAGTCGTTTCGCGACACGCGAGGTGGGGTAACATGCATCCGGTCGCGCCTGCGCAATGCGGCGTATCTCGTGCCGCTCCCGGTCCCGCATGTCCAGCCTGCAGCATCTATTCGACAAGAACCGCCGATGGGCCGCCCGCATCACTGGCGCGGACCCGCAGTTCTTTCCACGTCTTTCGCAGTTGCAGCGGCCGGCGTATCTGTGGATCGGCTGCGCCGACAGCCGTGTTCCCGCGAACGAGATCGTCGACCTGCTGCCGGGCGAGCTCTTCGTGCACCGCAACGTCGCCAACCTGGTGGTGCATACCGACCTCAACTGCCTGTCGGTGATGCAGTTCGCGGTGGACGTGCTCAAGGTCGAGCACATCATCGTCGTAGGGCACTACGGTTGCGGCGGCGTCGCCGCGGCGCTGGAGCGCCGGCGTCTCGGGCTCATCGACAACTGGCTGCGGCACGTGCAGGACGTGCACGTGCGCCATCGCGAAAGCGTCGCGTGTGTCGGCGGGACCGCCGCGCAGGTCGACCGGCTATGCGAGCTCAATGTGATCGAGCAGGTCGCGAACGTCTGCCAGACGTCGATCGTTCTCGACGCCTGGGACCGCGGTCAGCAGATTTCCGTGCACGGCTGGGTCTATGGCCTGCACGACGGCCTGATCCGCGACCTGCGCACGACGGTGAGCGGGCCGGACGAAGCCGGCACGGCCTATCGCGCGGCGATCGACGCGCTGTGAGGTGAGCGCGCCGCGGGCCTAGCGAGCGCGGGCGCTCGCCAACCGCTTCGCATTGGCGCGCGTGCGGCGATGCACCGGCGCGAGGACGTCGGCGGCAAGCGCTGCGGTCGATGCGGCGAGCTTCGTCTGTCCCTCCGCCCACGCAACCATGCCGCGCATGACGCGGGCGTGGTGCGCGACGGCATCCGCCGGCGTCCGGCTCAACGCCATGCCCGCGAGGTCGTGCGAGAGACGGAGCCATTGCTGCCACAGCACTCCCGCGCTGGCCATGGTGCCGGCGAGATCATGGCGCGCGGCGGCCATCGCGCAGTCGATGCCGGCCTCGATCTTTTCCTGGCCCATGCGCGTGAACTCTGCGATGTCACCGGTCGAAGGCACGGGGGCCGCAGTGTGCATGCGCGCAGTGCGGTGTGCGATGACCTGCGCGGACGCTGCCAGCATCTCGCCCGTCTTCCATGCGACGTCGAGCCAGCCGAGCATCGGCGTGGCAGCGCGCGACCGGCGGCGACTCATGCGGGCACGATCGTCGAGGTGGCGAGCACCTGGCGTGCGGCCGCGCCGTACGTGCTGTGCAGCGGCAGCCCGAGCAACGTGCACGTCGCCGATGGCAGCACGTTGGCACATTGGCCCAGGTAGGACGCAAGCTCGCGCGTGCGCTGGCCGTCACCGGCGTCGAGGGATTGCAGGAAAGCGTCGCGCAGCGGACCGCCGGCGGGATGGAGTGGTTCGTTCATGATCGTTCCTCGTTGATGCCAGCCAGTATGAGCGCTCCCGCCTCGATGCGCGCGCGCCGGGCGACCGGCGGTCGCTGCGAGCGACGCCACGGCATGCAAGCGCGCCACACGTCGAGCCGCAGCATGCCTGCTCCGCCAGGACGGATATGTAGTCCCGCGCGATCGGTCGCGTAGGACGCCGCGGCGAATAGACTGGCGGACTACAGCGCGACACTGCACAGAGGGTGGATACTGTCCCGGCACACCGCCGGTCCGCACTCAACTTGCCCCACCCCGTGAGCAGCGGACGACGCGCCCATTGCCCAATCCAACTGCGAGACTGCCATTCGCACCGTGCTCATCATCGATGACGAACCGAGCCTGCTGACGGCACTGGCGGAGCTGCTGGCGGACAACGGCTACGCAACCCTTGCCGCGACCGACCTGGGACGTGCGATGGGGAATTTCGAGGCGGGGGTACCGGACGTGGTCCTGTGCGACCTTATGATGCCAGGCACCGATCCCGCGGGCGTGCTGCCTTGCATCCGCGGTCGCGCTTCCACGCGCGCCCGTGATCCTGATGAGCTCGATGCCCGAGAACCACGTCCGCGCGCTCGTGCTGGGCGATTACCGTTTCCTGCAGAAGCCCTTCAACGTTCCGCAGATGCTGGCGCTCATCGAGGCCGCGGCGGCACCCAGATCGTATCTGCGCGTGATCCGGGGGTAATTGGCGTCTGTAGGGCGACTCCTACAGACGTGCGATGCCGCACCGCGCATGATTGCGGGTTGCTGTTATGGACGATTTCTCCCGCTTCCCCGAAGAGCCGCTCTCCGATTATTTCGAGCAGGCGCCCATCGCCCTCCACCTCGTGGCGGCCGACGGAACCATCCTGCGCGCGAACAAGGCGGAGCTCGACATGCTCGGCTATACGGCGGACGAGTACGTTGGCCACAACATCAAGGAATTCCACGCCGATCCCCCGGTGATCAGCGACATTCTGAGCCGCCTGACCCATGGCGAGACGCTGCAGAACTTCGAAGCACGCCTGAAGTGCCGGAACGGCGACATCCGCCACGTCCTGATTTCCTCCAATGTGCGCCGCGAGGACGGCCGCTTCGTCCACACGCGTTGCTTCACGCGCGACATCACCGATCGCAAGATTGCGGAGAATGCACGCGCCGAGGCCGCGGCGATGGCACGCCTCGCGGCGCAGCTGCAGATCGCACGCGAGGACGAACGCCGCCGGCTCGCGAAGCAGCTGCACGACGAGCTGATCGCCGGACTGACCGCCGCGGCCATCGACCTTCACAACGTGCAGGTGCAGCTCGCGGCGCGCCGCGACCCGCTCGCCCAGAACGTGGAGATGGTCATGCGCCTGCTGAGTGCATCGGTGGACGCGAAGCGCCGCATCATCGAGAACCTGCGGCCGACCATGCTGCACGAGCTGGGACTCGGCGCCGCCTTGGCGCAGATGGCGCAGCGATTCACCGCGACGACGGCCATCCCCTGCTCCACGGAGATCGATGCGGCGCTCATCATCGAGGAGGAACTCGGCCTCGTGTTGTATCGCATCGCGCAGGAAGCACTCGACGACGTCGCCGAGCGACAAGGCTCCGCCGGCGTGCGGCTGAGGCTCACCGCCGAGGAAGGGCGGGCCGTGCTGCTCATCAACGACCAGCGCGACGACGCTTCAGCACCCGCGCAGCCCGGTGTCCGTACCGACACACAGCTCCAGGGCTGCCGGCAGCTTCTGGCCGGCTGGGGCGGAACGTTGTCGCTGCGCACCAGCAGCGAGGGTGGCGTCGAAGTGCACGCGGTCGCGCCGCTCGCCGGCGCGTCGGCACCGCATTAGGTAACCGCGCGGGCACCGCGCCTGTCGCCGCAGGTCAGGCGACGGGAATCCTGCCTGTCTGTTCTTGGTTGTCCCTGCGGCGCACAGGGTCATCGGCGCCATCCCCAAGGTGTAAGGCGCGGCCGCCAGCAACTTCCGCGCCCGCCCGACAGCGGGGACGCGGCCCGGCTGTTAGACTGGACGTCCTCATTCGGAGACCGTGCCTCATGGACGTCCTGGAATGCCTCAAGAAGTACGGTCAGCGCCTCGATCTGGAGATCGCCAAGGAAACCGGCGTGCCGCTCGCGACCGTACGCATGCGCCTGGCAGGCCTCGCCGCCACCGGGGCGATCATCACGTGCAATCTCACCCGTTTCGAGCGCGGCAAGCGCATCGAGGCGTGGCAATGTCGCGTGTCGGGCTACGTCCCGCCGCCAGCACCTGGGCGCAAAGCCAAGCCCGTCACCTAGGCCGCGACCGGAGCACCGGAAGCCCCAGGCCGGAACCACACCGCTGCTCGCCGAGGTCATCCCAAGGCAGCGAGCACCGCGGCCGTTTCACGCGCATGACGGCCGCGCGGGTCGCGGCTTCGAAGAACTCTGCGTCGCCCAGACGGTCCAGCCTCAAGGAGGTGTTACATGGACCGCACGCGCTCGGCGACACGGCGAGTCACCCGGGCAGCCAAACGGCTGTTCGCGAAGCGACGCAGCAAGGCGCCCCCGGCACGTTCCAGTCGCGATCACGGCTACGTCTGCGCGTTCGTGCGCGGACGCTGGTGCGGCGGGTGGTACGAGACGTACTTCAGCGCAGTGAGCCTGGTATCGGGCGGCGCAACCGCTTGCGGTCGGCGCGTCGCCGGCCTGCCTTCACGTTTCGAGGCCTTCTTCCTCCTGTGCAAGCTGGCGCAGGCGCGGTCACCGGGGGTGGTGTGCCGGTAGCCGTGCGAGCAGGGCAACGCTCCAAGCAGTGGCTCGGCCAGGTCCGTGCGTCAGCGAATGCGCCGCTCCGATGACGCCTCCGAGGCCAGGCTCACCGATCCGGCGTGACGATGCGCAGAGCACCTCCAGGGCCGCTCACGGCGACCGCCCCATGCCACTGGACGGGGAGCGATAGCAGGAGGACGCGCCAGTGCGAGCTCAAGCGTGCGTCGCGAGAGAGCACACGGGCAGTACGATGGCCGCGGTCGAAGTGCACGGTGAATGCATCTAGCGGGAGTTCGAGGCCAATGCCATCGGCCTTCAGCACCGCTTCCTTGGCAACCCAGTAGTCGTAGAACAGGGCCGCCCGCCGCGCTGCCGGGACGCCTTCGATGCAGGTGCGCTCGTCGGCTGCGAATTGCATCGTCGCGATGGCCGTCGCGTCGACGTCCGCACGTTCCACCTCGAGATCGACGCCCACCGCTGCGCCCGACGTAACGGCGACCAGTGCCCTGCCGCCCGCATGCGACAGCGCAAACGAAACAGGGACGGTCGGCGTGACGAGGACAGGCTTCTTCCCGGCTGCAGATTCCAGGTGCAATCGGTCGGGCGCAACGTTGCAATAGGCGCCCAGAACGTCGCGAAGCATCGCGTGCGCCATGATGTAATGCCGGCGATCGCCATCGCGCACGAAGGTCGCCGCGCGGGCGCGTTCCTGCAGCGATAGTCGCTCCCAGCACGCGCGCAGAGCCTCCTCGTCGGCAGCGAGTTCGAACGCGTGAACGTGAACCTCGTTCGAAGCAATGGGACGTGCACTCCGTGGACTCGCGCGGCCTGACTGCCCCGCGAACGCCAGCGTGGCTGCCGGCTTCTGACGCCCAAGGCGGCGCAAGGCGCTCACGCCTTACCACGTGGCGGCATGGTGAGCATCATTGCACTGGCGCGGTGATGCGAAGAGCGTGACGCATGCGAGGATGCTACCAAGGTCGTGCGAGCAACGCCGGCTCGCCGTGGCTGTAGATCACACGGTGATCGTGTATCCGGGTCCTGTGCGGTGCTGGCGGCATGCCTCGGTGCTGCCTTACACTGCCCTTGGCCCGCGCCTCCGGTTTCCATGCCGACGACCCCATCCTCCGAGTCAGTGCCGGACGTAGACAGGCGCATCGCGCATGGCGCTGCGTGGATGATCCTGTACAAGCTGCTCGATCGCGCGGTCGCGCTCGTCAGCGTCGTCATACTTGCGCGCCTGCTGTTGCCGGACGATTTCGGCGTGATGGCACTCGCCATGTCCGTCATTGCCACGCTCGAGCTCATCGGCGCGTTCGGCCTCGATGTCGCGCTCATCCAGCGCGCGGGTGCCACGCGCATCGATTTCGATGCCGCATGGACCGTCAACGTCGTGACGGGACTGGTGCTCGCCTCGATCACCGCGCTTGCCGCCTATTCCGTCGCACATGCGTATGGGGATCCCCGCCTCGTGGCAGTGCTCCTGTTGCTCGCTGCCGCACGTGCCATCCAAGGCTTCGAGAACGCCGGCGTCATCGCGTTCCGGAAGGAACTCCAGTTCCGCCGCGAATTCGTATACATGCTCGGCCGCCGGCTGGCCACGTCGATCCTGGTGACGCTGCCGTTGGCCTTCGTCCTGCGCAACTATTGGGCGTTGCTGCTGGGCAATCTGGTCGGCACGTGCATCGCGGTTGGCTTGAGCTACGTGCTGCACCCCTTTCGTCCGCGAATCAGCACCGCTGGAATCGGCAGCCTCATGCGCGTCTCGGGCTGGCTGCTCGTCGCGAATGCGGCGGAAGTGCTGCATCAGCGCGCCTCGGACCTCGTCGTCGGCAGGATGGCGGGCATCTCCGCCGTCGGCATGCTGGCGATGTCGCGCGAGCTTGCGCGCATCCCGCGCGAGCTCGCCGCGCCAGTGCACCGCGCGGCGTTCCCAGGGTATGTGAAACTCGCGGACGATCCGCGGCGCTTGCGTGCGGCCTACCTCCGGGTATTGGGCGCCCTGATGCTGCTCGTCTTCCCGGGAAGCTGCGGGCTGTCGATCCTGGCGGCCCGCGCCGTACCGTTGGTCCTCGGCCCTCAGTGGCAAGACGCCATCCCGCTGGTGCAGTGGCTCGCCATCAATGGCGCGATTGCGGTGCTGCTCAGCACCGCGCACAACGTGATCCTAGCCTCCGGCCATACGCGCACGACGACCCTGCTGCTGCTCGCCAACCTCGCGATCGCGCTCTGCGGCCTGGGCGTTCTCGTGCCCGCTCTTGGCGTCCTGGGTGCGCCGCTCGCGGTCCTCACCGCGTCCGGAGTGATGCTCCCGCTTTACGCAACGTTCGCATGCCGCGTGACGGAGACGCGGCCGCTCGAGTTCGCATCCGTCCTGATCAGGCCGCTGTTCGGCACGGCTGCCATGGCGATCGTGCTCGTGCCGTTGAACGCCCACTGCCCTGCCACGCCAGGCATCGCCGCGCAGGTAGCCACGCTTCTTTATCTGTCGCTCGCCGGTGCAGCGACCTACGCGCTCGCGATGTATGCGATGTGGTGCGCCCGCCGCGACCCGGCCAGCGCGGACGCATGGCTGTGGATTCGCGCCGACGCGCTGCGAAGCGCCGCGGTTGCGCGCATGCATCGACTCGGCTCGCGGGCATGATCCCAAACGTTCCCGCGCGCTCGCTCCGTGACGTGCTGCGTGCGTGGTCCGACGCCCGCCCCGACGCGCCGGCACTGCATGCACCCGGCCGTGCCGCGTTGTCATTCGCGGCACTGTCGCGGGCAGCGGAGGACGTGCCGGGCACGCTGCACGACGCCGGCGTGGTCCGCGCCAACATCGTGGTCTGCGCACTCGATGACCGGCTGCTGCTCGGAGCACTCGCGGCGACCCTACCCGCAGGCGCCATTTTCGCGCCTGTCGGGCCGCAGCTCGCGCGCGAGCAATACGTCACGCTGCTCGCGCGACTGCATCCGGCGGCCGTCATCGTTCCCCATGCCGAACATGCATTGGCGACCGTGGCGCGGGAGGCAGGCATCGTTATCATGGAACCGCATCCTTGCGCCGATGAGGAAGGCCCCGCGTACACGCTGTCGGTCTGCGCGAGCGGACGCATGGGCACGACACCCGCGCAATACGATCCGGCGATCGCCTATGTCGTGGTCACCTCCGGCACGACGGCGCGAAGCAAGCTGGTCCCGGTCAGGGAGCGCCAAAGCCTGCTGCGCGCTGCCGCCATGCAGCAGTGGCTCCAATACGGCACGGACGACGTCATGTGCCACGTCATGCCGATGTACTTCTCGCACGGCCTGCGCAACGGCCTCATCGATCCGCTGCTTGGCGGCGCAGGCGTGATGTGCCTCGCGGAGGCCGACGTGGATGGGTTCCTTCGCACGGCAGGTGAAGGATCGGTGACCGCCGTCACTGCCTCGTTCACGTTCTACCGGGAGGTCGTCGCGCGCGTCGTCGCAGGGTACTCGCCCCGCAACGGGCGCATGCGTTTCCTGCGCGTCGGATCGGGCACTCTCACGGACGATGAGATCGACGTGATCGAGCGAGCCTTTGCGGCTCCCGTATTGGGAGGCTATTCGTCCACCGAAACCAGCGTGGTGTCGCACGACCCGTTGCCGCCACAAGCGCGCAAGCGCGGCGGCGCCGGGATCCTCGTTGGCGGCGCGATCGCCACCCTGGATGAACATGCCCACCTGCTGCCCCAGGGTGAACCCGGGGAGATCGCAGTGCGCAGCGAGTTCGTGTGCGATGGCTACCTCGACGACGATGCGCTGAATGTCCAGTCATTCGTCATGCCGGTGCACATCGACGCCAACTTCTTCCTGGCGGGCGGCGATTCCCTGTGCGGCGCGCGCCTTCTCGCGCGTATCGAACGCACCTTCGGCGTGCGGCTCTCGTTGCACGCGCTGTTCGGTGAGGCGCAGAACCTGCGTGACATGGCACGCATCATCGCCCTCGGGGGCGACGCCGGAACACGCAGTGAGGGGGAGGACGATCTGCCGCCACTGGTTGCACGAGCATCGGCGCCGGACGCCGACACGCCTGCATGACCGGCGAGGGGCCCGCGGCAGAGCCATCGAAGCGCCTGTCCGGTGGCGGGGTCGTGCGACGCGCACCCGTGTCTTTCGCCCAGCAGCGCCTGTGGCTGCTCGAGCGCATGTTCGCGCTCGGAGCGGTCTATCACACGCCACACGTGCTGCGCCTGCGCGGCGCCGTGGACATCGCGGCACTCGAGGCCGCGCTCAATGAGATCGCCCGCCGTCACGAGACGCTGCGCACGCGTTTCGAGGAGAGCAACGGCGAGCCCGTGCAGGTGGTGCTCGCGTGCGGCGCAGTGGCATTGCATCGCGAGGACATGCGCTCCGTCGGCCGGACGACCCTGCTCACGGCCGTGAAGGCGGAGGTGACTGCACCATTCGATCTGGCACGTGAACTTCCGCTGCGCGTCCGACTCTGGCAGGTCGGCGACGACGAGCACTGGCTGGCAATCACCCTGCATCACATCGCCACCGATGGGTGGTCGACCGGAGTTTTGGCCCGCGAGCTGTCCGCGCTGTACAACGCGACGCGCGCCGGTCGACCGTCGCCTCTGCCCCCATTACCCGTGCAGTACGGCGACTATGCGGCCTGGCAGCGCGACTGGCTGCACGGCGACGTGCTCGATCGCCAGCTCGCATTCTGGCGTCGCGGCCTCGCCGGAGTGCCCGTTCTCGATCTTCCCGGTGACCGGCCGCGGCCCCTCGTCCCGACCTTCCGGGGCGAGCGCGTAACGATCCGGCTGGACGCAACCACCATCCATGGCCTCCGCGCCCTGGGCGCCGGCCAGGGCGCGACGCTCTTCATGGTCCTGCTCGCGGCCTTCGACGTACTCCTGCATCGCCACACCGGACAGGACGATTTCGCGGTCGGCGTGCCGATCGCGGGTCGCAGCCGGCCGGAGCTCGAGGACCTGATCGGATTTTTCGTGAACATGCTGGTGATGCGCTTCGAGATGTCCGGCAGCGCGACGTTCAGCGAGGTGCTCGCGCAGGTCCGTGCCCGCGCGCTCGACGCGTACGCACACCCCGACGTGCCGTTCGATCTCGTCGTCGAAGCACTCGCCCCGGCGCGCGATGCGTCCCGCAATCCACTCTTTCAAGCCTCGTTCGTCCTGCACAACACGCCGCCGCGGCACTGGCATCTGGAGGGCGTCGATGTCGAGCCGATGACGGACGTGGTTACGGGCACCTGCAAGTTCGACCTGTCGCTCATTGCCGTGCCGGTGGGGCCCGAGCTCGCGCTCACTTTCGAGTACGCGTGCGACCTCTTCGATCGTTCGACCATCGAGCGGCTCGGCATGCACTTCCGCGAATTGCTTGGCGGCATCCTGTCCACACCGCATCTGCCCATCGAGCGGCTGCCGCTGCTCACACCGGCAGAGCGCGCCGACCTGATCGGTTCCCTGCCGCAGAATGCGCACATACCGTGCACCGTCGTGACGCAGTTCGAAGCGCAGGTCGACGCCACCCCCGAGGCCCCGGCGGTGCTGTGTGGCGACCGGCGTCTCACGTATCGTGCCCTCGACGCGCGTGCCGACAGTCTCGCAAGCGAGCTGCGCGACCTCGGGGTCGGTCCGGATGTCATCGTGGGACTGTGCCTGCCACGCTCGCTCGAGCTGGTCGTCGGCATGCTCGGAATTCTCAAGGCCGGAGGCGCATACCTGCCCCTGGACCCGGAGTACCCGCGCGAGCGCCTCGCGTTCATGCTGCAGGATTGCGCAGCGCCGGTCGTCATCACCGCTGCCGGCGTGGGCGACCTTCTTCCCGCCGACTTTGCGGGACGTGTGCTCTTCCTGAACCGCGATGACGGTCCACCGCCACACCAGGCGCGCGCGGGAAGGCCCGCCGGGCCCCGCGCCGCCGATCTTGCATACGTCATCTACACATCCGGCTCGACCGGTCAGCCCAATGGCGTGTTGATCGAGCACGGCGCGCTGGCGAATCACATCGTGTGGATGCAAAGGCGCTTTCCGTTGACGCTTTCGGATCGCGTGCTGCAGAAGACCGCACTCGGCTTCGACGCCGCGGTATGGGAATTTCATGCGCCGCTCATCGCGGGCGCAACGCTGGTCATGGCGGAGCCCGGACTCCAGCGCTCGCCTGCACAGCTCGTGGCCTGCGTCCGGCGCGAGGCCATCACGGTGCTCCAGATGGTGCCGAGCCTCCTCGCCGCCGTACTCGACCATCCGGGCCTCGCGGGCTGCACGTCGCTGCGCCGCGTCTTCGCGGGCGGTGAGGTGCTCACGTGCGATACCGTTCGCCGCTTCCGCTCCCAGTCACACGCGACGCTCGTCAACCTGTACGGCCCCACGGAGGTCACGATCGATGCCACCGCCTGGGAGATCGGGCCGGCAGACGAAACGTCGGCGCCTCCGATCGGCACGACGATCGACAACGTGCGGGCGTACGTTCTCTCGCCTTCCATGGAGCCGGTGCCTCCCGGCGTGGTGGGCGAGCTCTATCTTGGGGGCGCCGGTGTTGCGCGCGGTTACTTGAATCGGCCCGTGCTCAGCCGCGAGCGCTTCGTGGCCGACCCGCTTCTCGGCGCGCCCGCGGCGAGATTGTTCCGCACGGGCGACCGGGTGCGACGACGAACCGATGGCGCGCTCGAATTCATCGGCCGTCGCGACGCGCAGGTGAAGATCAGGGGCCATCGCATCGAGCCCGCGGAGATCGAAGCGTCATTGACCGCGTTGCCCGATGTAGCCGACGCCGCGGTCGTGGCGGCCGACGGCCCGGCCGCACAACTTGTGCTCATCGCCTATGTGACGGCGAAAGCGGGTCGCGAGGTACACGCAGACCAGTTGCGCTCGCTTCTGCGGGCGCGTCTGCCCGAGCCCATGGTGCCGGCCATCTTCGTGGTGCTGCGCGAGTTGCCGCGCCTCCCCAACGGCAAGCTGGACCGGCGCAATCTACCCACCCCTTCCGGCGTGGTGGACCACGTGCATGGCGGTCCCCGCGTCGCGCCACGCGACGGCCTCGAGGAGCAGGTCGCAGCACTATGGGGCGACGTGCTGCACGTGGAGAGCGTCGGCGTCCACGACGATTTCTTCGCCTCCGGTGGACACTCGCTGCTCGCGATGCAGCTCATCGCGCGGCTGCATGCGGTGTTCGGCATCGAGTTGCCCATGCGTACGTTCTTCGCTGGGCCCACGATCGCGGATGTCGCACTGCACCTGCGGAACGCGCACGAACGCGGCACTGTGTACGCCGATCCGATCGGCATGGCGGCAGGCGATCTGCCGACGCCGTCGCTGGCACAGCAACGGCTATGGCTTCTCGAGCGCCTGGTGCCCTGCGGTTCCGCATATACGGTGGCCAACGGGTGGCGCCTCGAGGGCAAGCTCGACGTGGGCGCGCTGCGGGCCGCGCTGCTCGGTCTCGCCCAGCGGCAGGACGTGCTGCGCGCCCGCTTTGCTGTCGGCGACGGAAGCACCTTGCGCTTGCAGGAGGCGCCCGACGCGCTTGCGTTGCAGGTGGAGGACCTCACCGCGATGCCGCCGACGACACGCGCGGCGCACGCCATGCGCCTCGCCACCGAGGAGGCGGCGGCCCCGTTCGACCTTGCCCGCGGGCCGCTTGCGCGCGCACGCCTGTTGCGGCTGGACGACAGCCATCATTGGCTGCTCGTGACCATGCACCACGCCGTCATCGACGGCTGGTCGATGAGCGTCCTCGCGCGCGAGCTGTCGGTCCTGTACGCCGCCGCCTTGCAGGGCGTCCGCGCGGAACTGCCGCCCTTGCCGGTGCGCTACGCCGACTACGCGGCATGGCAGCGCGCCGGGTTGCGCGCCAATGCGCTCGACGAAAGCATGGCGTACTGGAAGAAAGAGCTGGCCGGCGTGCAGCCATTCGAGCTTCCTTCCGACCGGCCGCGCCCTCCCATTCCAAGCCTTCGCGGGGATCGCGTTCCATTCGTGATCGACGACGGATTGACGCGCTCGCTCGAGGCGCTCGCGCGCGATCGTGGCGCCACGCTGTTCATGGTCCTGTTGGCGACTTTCCAGCTGCTGCTCGCGCGCTACGCCGGCCGGGACGACGTCGCCGTGGGCGTGCCGGTGGCGGGTCGCGGCCGACCGGAACTCGAGGGCCTGATCGGACTGTTCGTCAACATGCTCGTGCTGCGGGGCGACGTCGCGGCTGCCGATGACTTTGCGGCGTACCTCGAGCACACGCGGGCACGCGTGCTCGGCGCGCTGCAGCATCAGGACGTGCCGTTCGAGAGACTGGTCGAGGACCTCGCGCCAAGCAGGGATGTCGCCCGTCACCCACTGTTCCAGGTCGCCTTCGTCCTGCAGAACACGCCAGCGGAGCATTGGGAGGTTCCAGGTCTCGCGGTGGAGAAGCTGGATTCCATGCGGCCGGCGAGTGCCAAGTTCGACCTGTCGCTGTCGGTAACCGAACGCGACGGCTCGCTGCACGCCCAGTTCGAATTCGCGACGGATCTCTTCGAGCGTCACACCATCGCGCAACTTGCGCGCCACTGGCAGATGTTGATGCGCGGCGTGGTCGCCGATCCGACGTGTTCCCTCGCGCGCCTGCCATTGATGGACGAACAGGAGCGAGCCGACCTTCTCGCGCCCGGCGTCTGCGTTCCACTTGCAACCACGGATGGGCTTGCCGCCATCGTCGCGGAAATTACTCGCCGCAGCCCCGGCGCGATTGCACTGGTCGAGGACGATACCCGCATCACTTACGCGGAGCTCGAAGCACGATCGAACCGGCTTGCGCATCATCTCCAGGCGACAGGCGTGGGCAGTGGGCAAACGGTCGCCGTCATCCTCCCGCGTTCCGCCGGTTTCGTCGTCGCGATCCTCGCCGTATTGAAGGCGGGCGGAGCCTATGTTCCGCTCGATCCCGAGTTTCCGTTTGCGCGCCTCGAGGCGCTGGCAACCGACGCCGGATGCAGGGTCGTGATCACGGACGCGGCTGGCGGCGAGCGCGCGCCCAGAGCAATGCAGATGGTCTGTCTCGACCGCGATGGAGACGCGATAGCCCGCCACCCGGCCGAGCCCGTGCACACACCGGTGCTCGCGACCGAGCTCGCATGCATTCTCTACACCTCGGGCTCCAGCGGATCACCCAAGGGCGTCGCCATCCGGCAACGAAGCATCGTGCGACTCGTGCGCGAACAGGATTACGTCAGGATCGGGGCCGCCGACGTGGTTGCACACCTTTCCAACGTCGCCTTTGATGCCGCAACGTTCGAGCTCTGGGGTGCACTGCTGAACGGTGCGCGACTGGCGATCCTGCCGAAGGCCATGGTGCTGGCCCCTGCTTCCCTGCAGCAGAACATCACCCGGCAACGCATCACCTGCATGCTGCTCACCACGTCGGTTTTCCATCACGCGGTAGACCACGATCCCGCGATGTTTCGTGATCTGCGATACCTCCTCTTCGGAGGCGAGAGCGCAGACCCTGTCCGGGTCCGGGCAGTGCTGGATGCCGGTCCGCCCCGCCACTTCGTGAATGCGTACGGACCTACCGAAGCGACGACCATCGCGGCGTGCCACGAGATCGTGAGCCAGGACCCGTCGCAGCCCGTGCCGATCGGACGGCCAATCGTTGGCACCGAGATCACCGTCCTGGATCGCTATGGTGAGCCGGTCCCGATCGGTGTGCTGGGCGAGCTCGCGATCGGCGGGGACGGCGTCGCCGCCGGCTATGTCGGGTCGGCGCGCACGAGCGCGGAGCGATTCGTCGACGATCCGCGTCGCCCGGCTCCGGGCAGGCGCGCCTATCGGACCGGTGACCTGGGGCGGCGGCGCCGCGATGGCATTTTCGAGTTCGGCGGACGCGTCGACGATCAGGTGAAGCTGCGGGGGCATCGCATCGAGCCGGGCGAGATACGCGCGCTGATCTCGGGACACGCCGGCGTGCGCGGCTGTCACGTGCAGGTGGAGATGCTGCCGAACGGCACACCCGGGCTCGTTGCGTACGTTGCGGGGCCGGCGGCGGATTTCAGCACGATCCACGACAACCTCGTCGCGCGCTTGCCGGGCTACATGATCCCGGACACGCTCGTGCGGGTCGAAGCCATTCCGCTCAGCGACAACGGCAAGGTGGACACGAGGGCGCTGGAGACCGGGACCGGGGAACGCTGGCGGCTGCGCCACACGTTCGTGGCACCGCGCGACGAAATCGAGCAGGCGATCTGCGGAACCTGGGCGGACGTTCTGCAGGTCGATGCAGTCGGCGTCGACGACAATTTCTTCGACCTCGGGGGTCACTCTCTGCTGGCTGCGAGAGTCTTTGCCCACCTCGATGAGTCGCTTGGCCGGGTGCTTCCGCTTGCGACACTGTTCGAGGCCCCCACGGTGCGGGGGCTTGCAGCGCGTTACCGCGACGCGCCGCTCGCGAGCCATGCCGGCAGTCTGGTCGCGGTGCAACCCCGCGGGAGGCGACCACCGCTGTTCGTGGTGCCTGGAATCTTCGGCGACGTGGTGGGACTCGGGCCGCTGTCGCGGGCCCTCGGCACCGAGCAGCCGCTGTACGCGCTGCGATCGGCAGGTCTCGCCGACGATGCCCCCCCGCTCGCCACGATCGAGGCGATGGCGAGCGCGTACGTCCGCGAGATCCGGTCGGTGCGGCCACACGGCCCCTATGCAATCGGCGGTTCGTGCTTCGGGGCCACAGTCGCCTACGAGATGGCCCGGCAGCTCCTGTCCGCAGGCGAAGCCGTCGCCTTCCTCGCCCTGCTCGACCCGAGCCGCCGCGGCGGCCGCAGCACTTTGTCGAACTCGATTGCGACGCCGCGGATACTGCGTCGCGCCGCCGCCGCCATGGCGTTCGGTGCCGGTCGTGCGCGCATGTACGTCACGGAGGCTGCGGCGATGCGTGGACACCACCGATGGCAGTACGTCGTGCGCAAGCTGCGGACGGTCGCTGCGCATCGTGGCGGTCTTGCGGCGCGCGCGCCGGTGGTGCGCGAGCTCGACCGGGTCGAAGTGCAACGCACCAACCTGCGTGCGCTCGAGCGCTACGCGCGGGCCGATCTTCCGGGCAAGGTGCGCGTCGTCTGCGTTCTCGAATCGACACGCGACACCGCCACGCGCACCCCACTTCCTGTCGGGATCGAGCAGGCGGGGCAACGCTTCGTGCGGGCGACGGTTCCCGGCCGTGATTCCGGAGACATGCTGGCCGCGGCAAACGCAGCGCATGTCGCGCAAAGGCTGGAGACGCTTCTGCGTGAAGCGTACACGGAAACCGACAGCGCAACCGCGCCGGGCCAGTCCACTGCAGTCACGTAAGTCACTCCCGCAACGACTTCGCGCGGCCTCGCCCGGATTACTTTATTCGGGATCGCGTTGATCTTTATCTGATGGCCCGCGACACGAGCGGGTATGAGTGGCAGAAGAGCCCAGGCTGATCGTCATCGTGACAGGATGACTAGATCCGGGTCCGGCTCCGTCAGGAGATCTGCCATGAACCTTGCGCACCGGGCTATCGCCGCAGTGTCCATTCTTGTGCTTGCCCTGGGCGTCGCCCATGCGCTTCCGATCGTCGTGTCGCCTGCTCCCGTCCCGGTGAAGAATGCCGTGAGCACTTACCAGGATGGCTACACCCTCGGTACCGCCAATGCCCCGACGTATCTCTACTTCCGTGAAAACCTCGGCGGCACCTGGGGAGCCTGGACGGAACTAAGGATCGACGAGAACCCGGCGCTCGCAGATCCGGCGTTCCTGCAAAGCGTGAGCAAGGGTACGGTGCAGCTCGACGAGTGGGGGACCGGCGCGAATGTGTTCGCCGGGGATGCTTCTCAACTGAAGGTACATAGCGGCAACTATGGCTGGTCCTACGGGTACGACATCGGCTTCGGTGGGGCCTACGTCGACGTGGATCTCCAGATCCAGTTCGACTGGAGCGAGAGCGCGATCGCTGACCGGAAGATTCAGCTGGCGAAAGAGCTGGAGTGGGAGTACGCGATGGAGCGGTGGTGGACCGCCGCCGACGCGAAGGTTCTGGTGAGCGTTGCCGGAGACGGCACGTTCGCGTACCCGATTTCATTCGACGTGACGCGCACAGGCTACAACGATGGCGCACCGCACAATCAGGGCATCTACGATCAGGTCGTCACGGTGTGGGACCCGCTCTCAGCCGATCCGAACAAGCCTGGTCGCGCGAACATGACCAACTGGTTCGAGACCAGCGACGCGCAGACCGTGGCGCACGAGTTCGGGCACATGCTGGGAGCGTTCGACGAGTACTGGGGCGGGGGCATCAACACCATGACGTGGGTGACCGATTACGCGAACCTCATGGGATCGAGCAATCCGCTCGCCTCCCCGCAGGGAATGAAGCCGCTGTACTACGAGCCGTTCAAGCTTTGGCTCGCCAACGACGACCCGATCAAGACGAATGTGTATCGCCTCCTCGTGCCCGAGCCCGACGTACTCCTGTTGCTTCTCATCGGCGCGGCGGTTATGCGGTGCGTGCCCAGGACGAACTGCGGCACTTGATCATCATTGGAGCCAGCACCTGATTCGAGCGCCGATTCGACGGCGCTCGGCAGCCCGCATCCCGCGAATAGAGTGGAACTGTCCTGCCGTGGCCAGCAATGTGAACGGCCACCCGAAGGTGGCCGTCATTGCTGCGTTGGTGGAGGTGGGCGGAATCGAACCGCCGTCCGGAAGCACTCTACAGTCAGGACTACATGCTTAGTCGGTCATTTGATCTCGCCCTGGCGCCGCGGACAGACACGCTGCGACAGGACCAGTCACCTTGCTTTAACGTGCAGCCCAAGTGACCCGGGCGCACGCGATCGCTCTGAATGTCCCCGCTGCGACTTGCCGTTTTACCGGCTCGTCACCCGGACCGAGCGCTGCCCGGTGCGAGGTCCGGCGGGATTAAGCCGCCAGAGCGTACGTTTCGTCGTTCGCAGTTAAGTTTGCGATTGCTCGAGTTTTACGAGGACAAGCGCCTCGGCATGCCCCGCGCTGCTTTGCAACCCCCGTCGATACCAGTTCACCCCCGGTGATCGTCGTGCGCCGGCCGCCTGACGGCGTCGGCGCCATGCGCTGGAAACCTATGATATCACCCGGGTTCGCGGAGTTCCGCCGTAACGGCAGCAGCGCCGTTGCGGGCGCTCCGCTCGCGAGCGATGTCACGGCAGTAGTTGGGGTAGACTGCCCGCAAAATCAAGAGGAACCGCATGACCGCAACCGTTCTCGTGCCCGTCATTCTCTCCGGAGGAGCCGGCACGCGCCTGTGGCCCCTCTCGCGGGAAGCCGCACCGAAGCCGTTCATGCCACTGCCGGACGGCGAGACGCTGCTCGGCAAGACGGCGAGCCGCGCCCTCGCGCTGGAGGGGGCGTCGTCGCTGCTCACTGTCACCAACCGCGACTATTACTTCCACACCAAGGACGTCTATTCGGGACTGTCGTCCGGGCCCGCCGACGCGCTGTTCCTGCTCGAGCCGTTCGGGCGCAACACCGCGCCCGCGGTGGCGCTGGCTGCGCTATGCGTCGAGGCACGCTTCGGTCCCGAAGCCGTGATGCTGGTGCTGCCCGCCGACCATCTCATCCGCGACCAGCAGCGCGTTCGCGACGGCAGTGCACACCGCCGTTGCCGCGGCGGCGGCGGGTTCGCTCGTCACCTTCGGAATCACGCCCAGCCATGCCGAAACAGGTTTCGGCTACATCGAATGCGGCGATCCAGTCGCACGCGAGCCTGAGGCGTTGCCCGTGTTCCGGGCCCGGCGGTTCGTCGAGAAACCGGCCGCCGACCTCGCGCGCCAGTATCTTGCGGCGGGGAACTACGTCTGGAACTCGGGCATGTTCTGTTTTTCGGCCCGCACGATCCTGCAAGCCTTCGAGCGCTACGCGCCCGCCGTGCTCGACGCCGTGAAGCCGGTGTGGTCCACCATCGCGACGCGCACGCAGGGCCCGATGCTCGAGGTCGATGCAGCGCTCTTCGCGGCCGTGCCCGACATCTCGATCGACTATGCGGTGATGGAGAAGGCGGCGGCCGACGGCATCGTCGCTGTCGTGCGCGGCAACTTCGACTGGAGCGACGTCGGCTCGTGGCAGGCGGTATCGGACCTCACGGAACCGGACCACCACGGCAATCGCGGGCGCGGCGAGCGCATCTCGATCGCGACCACCGGCACCTACGTGCACGCCGAGGACCGCGTGGTCGCGACGGTCGGCATCGAGAACCTGGTGATCATCGACACGGCCGGACGCGGTGCTCGTCGCGCATCGCGATCACCTGCAGCGCGTGAAGGACGTGGTCGGCGAGCTCAAGGCACGCGGCCACGACGCCTACAAGCTCCATCGCACCGTCGCGCGGCCCTGGGGCGCGTACACCGTGCTGCAGGACGGGCCGCGGTTCAAGATCAAGCGCATCGAGGTGAAGCCCGGCGCATCGCTGTCGCTGCAGCTGCACCACCGGCGCAGCGAGCACTGGGTGGTGGTATGCGGCACGGCGGAGGTCACGCGCGGCGACGAGGTGTACCGGCTCGCGCGCGAACGAGTCCACCTACATCCCCGTGGAAACGCGGCACCGTCTCGCCAATCCCGGCGCCGAGCCGCTCGTCATGATCGAAGTGCAGTGCGGCGACTACCTCGGCGAGGACGACATCGTGCGCTTCGACGACCAGTACGGCCGCGTGCCGGCATAGATCGCAGGCAGCGCATTTGCGGCCCGTCAGTCGGTGCCCGCCGGCACCGGCGCCGCGCGTCTTCCCAGCCGGCTGGTGACCCAGATGCCCGTGAGGATGAGCGCGATCCCGGCGACGTGGAACGGCGCGAGGCGCTCATCCAGGAAGAGCGTCGCGAGCACGACGCCGAACACGGGCATCAGGTGGATGAACAGCCCGGCCACGCTGGCGCCGACGAGCTCGACGCCGCGATTCCAGAAGATATAGGCCAGCACGGACGAGAACAGGCCGACGGAGAACAGCGCGGCGAGATTCGCGAGCGTCGGCGCCATCTGCCGGCCGAACGCCGCTTCGCCGAGGAAGAGCGGCAGCACGCACAGGTCGCCGACGCACGCGAGCACGAACAGGAAGGTCAGCGTGTGCAGACCCGGCGGCCGCCAGCGCAGGCAGATGGTGTAGATCGACCACATCGCCATCGACAGCACGACGAAGAGATCGCCGACATTGAGGCGCAACGACGCGAGCGCGGCGATGCTCCCCTGCGACAGGATGGTCAGCACGCCGGCGAGCGAGATCAGAACGCCGGCAAGCTGCAGCGCGGAGAGCCGCTCGCGCAGGAAGATCCACGACAGCGTGATGATCATCACCGGCACGAACGAGTTGAGGATCACGCCGTTCGTCGCCGTCGTGTAGTTGAGACCGAGATAGGCGAGCGCGTTGTGCGTGCCGACGCCGATCGCGCCGAGGTACAGCATCGTCTTCCAGTGCGCGCGCACGATCGGCCACTCGCGGCGCACGTGCGGCCACGCGAGCGGCGCCAGGATCACGATCGCGAAGAACCAGCGGAAGAAGGTCATCGCCAGCGGCGGCACGTCACTCGCGATCGAGCGCCCGACGATCCAGTTGCATGCCCAGAAGAACGGCGCCAGCGTGAGGAGGAGATACGGTGAAGGAGCGCGGCGCGCGCGGGCATCGGACATGCATCGATTATCCCATGCGCATTCGTGCTCACGCGTCCGTGGCACACGCGTCGATCCGCGCTCGCGCACCTCGACGCCACGGCACGTGCGGGAAGCGCAGGTCGCGGTCGGCACGATTGCTATAATTGCGGGGTTGTCGCTCACCGTATAGATGTCGCCGGCCTCCACCGTCGCCGGGACGGCCGCCGCCAGCACCAACGCCCATCCGGCGCCTGCCGCTCCCCCAACCACCGATCCCGCCCTGAGCGCTGCCACGCTCGCGGCGCTGTCTTCGCTCGTCCCGCCGTTGCCGCGCGATGGCGAGCGCACGCGCAGCGCACCGCTGTCAGGCTCGGCCGATGCGCTGGCGATCGCGCAGCTCGCGATTGCGCTTGCGCCCGCGCGCCGGCATGATCGCCGTCCTCGCTGCGGATGCGCTCGCCGCGCAGCGCCTCGTCGAGGAGATCGCCTGGTTCGCACCCGGTCTCAAGGTCGCGCTGCTGCCCGACTGGGAGACGCTGCCGTACGACCATTTCTCGCCGCACCAGGATCTCGTCTCCGAGCGCCTCGCCACGCTCTACCGGATCTCGCGCGGCGAATGCGACGTCATGGTCGCTGCGGCGACCACCGCGCTCTATCGCCTTGCGCCCCCCAGCTATCTCGCCGGGTTCACGTTCTTCCTGAAGCAGGGGGAGCGCCTCGACGTCGATGCGCTGCGCAGCCAGCTCGCCCTCGCCGGTTACCAGCACGTCACGCAGGTGGTCTCGCCAGGCGAGTTCAGCGTGCGCGGCGGGCTGATCGATCTCTTCCCGATGGGCAGCACGCTGCCCTACCGCATCGATCTGTTCGGCGACGACATCGAGACGATCCGCACCTTCGACGTCGACACGCAGCGCACGCTGTACCCGGTGCCGGACGTGCGCCTCCTGCCTGCGCGCGAGTTCCCGATCGACGAGAGCGGCCGCAACCGCTTCCGCGGCCGCTATCGCGAGGCGTTCGAAGGCGATCCGTCGAAGTCCGCGCTCTACAAGGACGTGAGCAACGGCATCACGCCGGGAGGCATCGAGTATTACCTGCCGCTGTTCTTCGATGCCACGGCCATCCTCGCCGACTACCTGCCGCGCAACGCGGCGATCGTCCTGCATGGCGACGTCCAGGAGGCCGTGCGCCACTTCTGGCAGGACACGGAGTCGCGCTACAAGCTGATGCGCGGAGACAAGTCGCGGCCACTGCTGCCGCCGACCGATCTCTTCCTTCCTCCGGATGCGTTCAACGGCATGGTGAAGGCGTTCGCACGCATCGAGCTGCCCTTCGCGACGACGGCCGCGCCCGACGATGCCCGTCCAGCGCCGACCGCGCCGCTGCCTTCCGTCCAGGTGGATCGTCGCGCCGACGATCCGCTCGTCGCGCTGCGGCGCTTCCTCGATGCCGGCGGCGCGCGCGTGATCGTTTGCGCGGAAAGTGCCGGCCGCCGCGACACGATGCACCAGTACTTCGCCGAGTACGGCCTCGAGGTGCCGCTGGTCGACGACTGGGCGCGCTTTCTCGAGCAGCATGCCGGCCCTGCGCGTCGGACTGGCCGTGTCGCCGCTGCACGCGGGCTTCCAGTGGCCGGCGGAACGCCTCGCGTTCGTCACCGAGGCGGAGCTGTATGCGGGCGTCGTGCGCCGCGGCCGGCGCGATGCCGCGCGCCGCACCAACGTCGACGCCATGCTGCGCGACCTCTCGGAGGTGCGCATCGGCGATCCGGTGGTGCACGAGCAGCACGGCATCGGGCGCTATCTGGGTCTCGTCAACATGGATCTCGGCGAAGGGCCCACGGAGTTCCTGCAGCTCGTGTACGCGAACGACGCCAAGCTGTACGTGCCGGTGTCGAACCTGCACCTCATCGCGCGCTACAGCGGCGCGGCACCCGAGGCGGCGCCGCTGCACGAGCTGGGCGGCGGGCAGTGGGACAAGGCGAAGAAGCGCGCGGCGCGCCAGGCGCACGACACGGCGGCCGAGCTTCTCAACCTGTACGCGCAACGCGCGGCGCGGGTCGGCCACGCGTTCAAGTTCAGCGTGCACGACTACGAGGCCTTCGCGGGCGGCTTCGGCTTCGAGGAGACGCCGGACCAGGCCGCGGCCATCGAGGCCGTCATCCACGACCTGACGTCGGGACAGCCGATGGACCGGCTGGTGTGCGGCGACGTCGGCTTCGGCAAGACGGAAGTCGCGTTGCGCGCAGCATTCATCGCGCTCGCCGACGGCAAGCAGGTCGCGGTGCTCGTGCCCACCACGCTGCTCGCGGAGCAGCACTTCCAGGTCTTCTCGGACCGCTTCTCGGACCTGCCCGTGAAGCTCGCCGAGCTGTCGCGCTTCCGGTCCGCCAAGGAGGTGAAGGGCGCGCTCGAGGGCCTCGCCAACGGCACGATCGACCTCGTGATCGGCACGCACAAGCTGATCCAGCCCGACGTGCGGTTCAAGAACCTCGGCCTCGTGATCATCGACGAGGAGCATCGCTTCGGCGTGCGCCAGAAGGAGCAGCTGAAGCGCCTGCGCGCCGAGGTCGACGTGCTGACGCTCACCGCAACGCCGATCCCGCGCACGCTCGCGATGTCGCTCGAAGGCATCCGCGATTTCTCGGTGATCGCCACCGCACCGCAGCGGCGGCTCGCGATCAAGACCTTCGTCGCGCAGTATTCGCCGGGCATCGTGCGCGAGGCCGCGCTGCGCGAGCTCAAGCGCGGCGGCCAGATCTACTACCTGCAGAACGACATCGCCAGCATCCGCACCACGGCCGAGCGCCTCGCACAGCTGCTGCCCGAAGCGCGCATCGCCATCGCCCACGGCCAGATGCCGGAGCGCGAGCTCGAGCACGTGATGCGCGAGTTCTACCAGCAGCGCTGCAACCTGCTGGTCTGCTCGACGATCATCGAGACCGGCATCGACGTGCCCACCGCGAACACGATCATCATCGACCGCGCCGACCGTTTCGGGCTCGCGCAGCTGCACCAGCTGCGCGGCCGCGTCGGGCGCTCGCACCACCAGGCGTACTCCTACCTGCTGACGCCGCCGGAGGAAAGCCTCGCGGCGCAGGCGAAGAAGCGGCTGGAGGCGATCCAGATGATGGAGGATCTCGGCTCGGGCTTCTACCTGTCCATGCACGACCTCGAGATCCGCGGCGCCGGCGAGGTGCTCGGCGAATCGCAGTCGGGCGAGATGCAGGAGGTCGGCTTCCAGCTCTACACCGACATGCTGAAATCCGCGGTGCGCGCGCTCAAGTCGGGCCGCGAGCCCGATCTTGCCGCACCGCTCGGCGTCACGACCGAGATCAACCTGCACGTGCCCGCCCTGCTGCCCGAGAACTACTGCAGCGACGTGCACGAGCGCCTGGTGCTCTACAAGCGGCTCGCCAACTGCGAGACCATGGAGGAGCTCGAGCTCATGCAGGAGGAGCTCGTCGATCGCTTCGGCGGCCTGCCGGAGCCCGCACAGGCGCTCATGGCGTCGCATCGCCTGCGGGTCATCGGACGCCCGCTCGGCGTGGTGAAGATCGATGCCGGTCCCGAGCGCTCGACCATCCAGTTCGTGCCGCAGCCGCCGTTCGATGCAGGCAAGCTCATCCTGCTCGTGCAGCGCGACGGGCGCATCCGTTTCGCGGGCCCCGATCGCCTGCGCATCGAGCGCGCGGCCCCGGCGCTGCAGGAGCGCGTGACGCATGCTGCGCGAGTTCCTCGGCAAGCTCGTTTAGCGCCATGACGACGCCTTCGTTGCCGCCCCAGCTGCACGTGTTCGTGCGCGACTGGCTGTCGTCGAACAACGTCCTGCTCCGCAGCCGCGACGGCCACGTGCTCATCGATTCGGGCTACGTGCGGCATGCGCCGCTGACGCTCGCGCTGCTCGAATCGCCGCAGGGCCTCGGCCGCGAACCGCTGGCCGCGCTGGTGAACACGCATTGCCACTCCGATCACATGGGGGGCAATGCGGCGCTGGTGCAGCGCTATGGCTGTGCGCTCGCCATCCCGCAGGGGGAAGCGGCCGCGGTGGCGCACTGGGATGAGGAGGCCCTGCTGCTCCGCTATGCCGACCAGCGCGCGGAGCGGTTCACACCCGACACGCTGCTGCCGCCTGGCGAGACGCGCATCTGGGGCGACCTCGAATGGCAGCTCGTCGCGGCCCCTGGCCATGACATGGGCGCGCTCATGTTCTACAACGCCGAGCACGGCGTACTCGTCTCCGGCGATGCGCTGTGGGAGAACGGCTTCGGATTCGTCATGCCGCCCGAGATCGATCCGGCGGCTTTGCCCGCGGCGCGCGCGACGCTCGACGCCATCGCGCGCCTCCACGTGCGCGTGCTGATTCCCGGTCACGGCGCGCCGTTCACGGACGTGGGGGCGGCGCTGGAACGTGCCTACACGCGGCTCGAGATGTTCGAGCGCGAGCCGGAGCGTCTGCCGCGCTACGCGCTCAAGGTCATCCTGGCGTTCGTGCTCCTCGACCAGCGGCGGCTGCCGCTCGCGGACATGCCCGCCTACGTGCAGCGCGTCGGCATCTTCCGCGACTTCAATGCGCGGTTCCTGCGCCTCGCACCGGAGGCGCTGGCGAGCTCGCTGGTGCGCGATCTCGAGAAGGTCGGCGCCGTCCGTTGCGAGGACGGCTACGTGATGCCGCGCTGATCGTCCCGCGTCGCGGCCGCGACGCGCTACTCCCGGTAGGCCTCGATCGGAAGGACCAGCCGGATCTCGTCGGCAGGATTGCCGATGTTGAGGCCGTTCGTCATGCCCCAGTCGGAGCGCTTGATCGTGGCGGTCGCGTTCGCGCCGCACATGGGCTTCTTGTTGAACGGATTCTCGCCGCAGGCGAAATCGACGACCTTGAGGTTGACCGGCTTGGTGACGCCGACCATCGTCAGCTCGCCATCGACGGCCGTCACGGCATCACCCTGGAACGCCACGCTGGTGGACTTGAACGTGATGGTCGGGAACTTCTCCACGTTGAAGAAGCGCTCGCCCTTCACGATCGCATCGAGGCGCGGGTCGTAGGTCCTGATCGACGTTGCGTCGATCACGATGTCCACGGCGCCCTTCTTCGCGGCGCGGTCCAGCGTGACCTTGCCGGTCGCCTTGCCGAAGCTGCCGTGCTGGAGCGAGAAGCCGATATGGCGTGCCTCCCATTGCGGCTGCGAATGCACGGGATCCACCACGTAGCTCTCCTCGGCCGCCACGGGCATGGCGACGGCGGCGGCGATGGCGGCAGCGAGCAGCGGGACGTGCATGATCTCTCCTTCGTGCGCGGGTTATCGTCGGCGTGTCGCTGACCTTGGGCGTGATGCGACGCTGCGCCCATCAACAGTGGCCGGGCGGAATTATTCCCGGCGCGTCACGCCTGCGGCGGCAGGACCATGCGGATGCGCACCACGATCGCATCGGCGACCGTGTCGGTATCGCCCCACGCGCCTTCGCCGACCTTGAACTCGAGGCGCTTGACGGGAAAGCTCGCCTCGGCAACGCGGTTGCCGGCAGCGTCGCGGGTGAGCACGACCGGTATGCGTGATGTCGCGGCTCATGCCCTTCATCGACAGGCGACCGGCGACTTCGTACCGCCCGCCACCCAGGTCCCGGATCGAGCTGGAGCTGAACCGCGCGACCGGGAACTTCGAGGTGTCGAACCAGAGCGGACCCTTGACCTCGTTCTCCGAATCGTCGCTGGCGAGATCGATGCTGCCCAGGTCCACCTCGATGTCCGCTTTGGAGCTCGGCAGCGCATTGGGCCGGAACACCACGTTCGCCTTGAAGCGGCGGAAGCGGCCGTCGACATTGACGCCCAGCTGCTTCGCGGTGAAACGGATCTCGCTGCGGTCGAGCAGCACGCCCTGCCCGAAGGCGGGGGCTGCCGCTCGCCAGCAGAACGCCGACGAGCGCTGCAATGCGGAGAACAGCACGCGTCATCTTCCGGATCCCCTCGGCTTCAATCCCGGCAGCATCCGCGCGAGCACCTCGTCGCGATCGACCAGGTGATGCCGGATGCGCCGCAGCCGCATGGACTAGGACCACCACGACCAGCGTGACGTTCAGCGAGACGTGCACGAGCTTGAGCAGCTACGGCGAGGGCGCGGTCCTTGGGCAGCAGATCGGGCAGCGGCACCAGCCCGAGGTAGACGACCTGCACGCCGGTCGTCGAGCTGTACAGCCAGCCGCGAGATCGGCACGACCAGCAGCAGCACGTAGAGGAGCGTGTGCGACACGGCGGCCGCACGCCGCTGCCACGGTGGCATGGGCACTGCCGCCGGCGCGGGCCGGAAATGACGCCACGCAAGGCGCAGCCACGTGACAGGAACACCGTGATGCCGATCCACTTGTGCCACGCGTACCACTGCAGCTTGCGCGGGCTGATCGGCAGCGGAACCATCGACACGCCGAGGAGAAGATTCACCACCAGCAGCGCGGCGGTGAGCCAGTGCAGGACGATCGCCGCGCCGCTGTATCGCTCGATCGAGGAACCACCGTTCGCCGTCGTCACGAAGCGGGTTGTAAGTTACGAGGCGGTCACTGTCAAGGCTGCGCGCGCACGTTGCCGCAGCTTCTGCCAGCGTCACTCCCGCGTGGCCACGATCACCGTGCCAATTCCGCAGCGAAGGTGCGCACGCCGGCGAGCAGCATCTCGACCGCGAGCGCGGTCAGCACGAGACCGGTCAGGCGCTCCAGTGCCGTGATCACCCGCGCGGCCAAGGAGGCGCTCGAGCCCATGGGCGGCAGCCAGCACGACGGTCGTGAAGAGCATCGCGAGGGAAAGCGCCAGCGTCCACTCGCCAACGCGTCCCGGGTCGCGCGAGGCGAGCAGCATCACCGTCGCAAGCGCCGAGGGTCCGGCGATCGCCGGCACGGCCAGCGGCACCAGGAACGGCTCGTCGTCGCCGGGACTGCCGAAGACCTCGTCCGGACCGCGGAAGATCATGCGCAGCGCGATCAGGAACAGCACGATGCCGCCGGCGATCGACAAGCGAGGTCTCGGACAGGCGCAGCAGCGTGAGGAACGTCTTCCCGCCGAACATGAACGCGAGCAGGATCGCGTAGGCGAAGACGCATTCGCGCACCACGAGCGGCGAGGCGCCGCTCGGGGGCGACGCGACGCAGCACCGCCACCACGAGCGGCACGTTGCCGAACGGATCGATCGACGAGCAGCAGCAGGATCGTGGTGGAGATGAGGTCGGCGTTCATCGATCCGGACGGCGTCCCGTCGCGCGGGGCGGCAGTATATCGCGCGGGTCCGGCGCGGCCCGTGTGGCCTGCGATAATGCCGCTCCCCTGCGGCGCGACGCGCCGCCCGTCACGCGAGGCACCCGTGCATTTCCCATCCGTACCGAAGGCGTCGTCTTCCGCGCTGGTCTCCACCGCCCTGCTGGCCGCGGGGTTGGCGCTCGCGCCAGTCCCCGGCGCCGACCGAAGGCCCCCTCGACGTCCGGCATCGAGACCCAGTACTTCGACTCCGTCGGTTCGCCCGCAGGACGACTTCTATCGGCACGTGAACGGCAAGTGGCTGGCCACCACCGAAATACCGGCGGACAAGTCCGGCTACGGGCCCGCGTACGCGCTGATCGACAAGGCGCAGGAGGAGCTGCGCGGCATCATCGAGGCGGCCGCCGCGAACGCCGATGCTGCCGGGATGCGGACGAGCGCAAGATCGGCGACCTCTACGCGAGCTTCATGGACGAGAGCTCGGCTCGCGACGCTCGGGCTCGCGCCGCTGCAGCCGGTTCTCGCCCGCATCGATGCATTCGCGAGCGAAGCGCGAGTCGCGCGCTCATGGTCGAGCTCGAGCGCATCGGGCGTGACCGTGCCGTTCGAGCTGTCCGTCGACCAGGACTCGCGCCGGTCGACCGAATACGCGGCCAGGCTTCTACCAGTCCGGCCTCGGCATGCCGGATCGCGACTACTACCTCGCGCAGAAGGACCCGAAGCTCGCGGTCGATGCGCGCCGCATACCGCAGCACATCGAGCGCATGCTCGCGCTTGCCGGCGATGCGGACGCCGCGGCCAATGCCGACGCCGATCCTTGCGCTCGAGACCGCGCTGGCGCGCGTGCAATGGACCAAGGTCGCCAACCGCGACCCGGTCAAGACCTACAACAAGATCGCGATCGCGAAGCTCGCCGCGCTCACGCCGGGCTTCGACTGGCGTGCGTACCTCGACGAGCGCGGCCTCGGCAGCCGGGTGAAGCACGCGTGATCGTCAGCCAGCCGAGCTACATGCGCGGCTTCGGCACGATGCTCGACGCGCACGCCGCTGCCCGACGTGGAAGGCCTATTTCCGCTGGCACCTGCTGCGCGCCGTACGCGCCGCTATCTCGACCAGCGCTTCGTCGACGAGTCGTTCGGCTTCGACGGCAAGGTGCTGCGCGGCATTCCGGAGAACCGGCCGCGCTGGAAGCGCGGCGTGCTGCGTGGTGGAAAGCTCGATCGGGTTCGCGCTCGGCAAGCTGTACGTCGGCGCAGCTACTTTCCCGCCGGAGAGCAAGGCGCGCATGGAGGAGCTGGTCGCGAACCTGCGGGACGCCTATCGCGAGAGCATCGACAGCCTCGACTGGATGGGGCCCGCGACCAAGCGCGAAGCGCAGGCGCAAGCTCGCCAAGCTCACGACCAAGATCGGCTACCCCGACAAGTGGCGCGACTACTCCGCGCCTGGAGATCCGTCGCGACGACCTCGTCGGGCAACGTCATGCGCGCGCGTCGCGTTCGAGTACAGCGCGCAATCTCAACAAGCTCGGCAAGCCCATCGATCGCGACGAGTGGTTCATGACGCCGCAGACGGTGAACGCGTACTACAACGCCGAGCATGAACGAGATCGTGTTCCCCGCGGCGTACCTGCAGCCGCCGTATTTCGATCCCGCGCGCGGACGATGCGGCCAACTACGGCGGCGTCGGCGCGACGATCGGCCACGAGATCAGCCACGGCTTCGACGACACGGGCGCGCAGTTCGACGGCGACGGCAACCTGCGCGACTGGTGGACCAAGGCGGACCACGAGCGCTTCGCCGCGCAAGACCAAGGTGCTCGTCGCGCAGTACGACGCCTACAGCCCGCTGCCCGGCTACAAGGTGAACGGCAAGCTGACGCTGGGCGAGAACATCGCCGACAACTCGGGCCTCGAGATCGCGTACAAGGCGTACCGCCTGTCGCTGAAGGGCACGCCGGCGCCGGTGATCGACGGCCTGACGGGCGACCAGCGCTTCATGCTGAGCTACGCCCAGGGCTGGCGCGAGAAGATCCGTCCGCGAGCAGCAGATCGTGTACCTCAAGTCGGACCGCACTCACCCGACCAGTTTCGCTGCAATGGCTCGCTCGCCAACCTCGACGCCTTCTATGCGGCGTTCCAGGTGAAGCCGGGCGATGCGATGTACCTCCCGCCCGAGAAGCGGGTGCGCATCTGGTGAGCGCTCAGCGCAGCAGCGCGTAGACTGATGGGCGGGAACAGCACGGCGGCGAGCACGCCGTGCAGCCCGAACGCGAGGCCCGCATAGGCCCCCGCCTCCGGATGCACCTGGAACGCGCGGGCGGTGCCGATGCCGTGCGCCGCGACGCCCAGGGCGAAGCCGCGCACGCGCCAGTCGGTGATGCGCAGCGCGTCGAGCACGTACTTGCCGCATCGCCGCACCGATGACGCCCGTCACCACGGCGAACACGGCGGCGAGCGGCGGCAAGCCGCCGATCTTTTCCGCGATGCCCATCGCGATGGGTGTGGTGACCGATTTCGGCGCCAGCGACAGCAGCGTTGCCGGCGTCGCGCCCAGCACGGCCGCGATCGCGAGCACGGACACCACCGCCGTCGCGGCACCGACGCACAGCGCGCACGCCATCGGCAGCGCCAGCCGGCGCACGCTGGGCCATTCGCGCGCCAGCGGCACCGCGAGCGCGACCACCGCCGGCCCCAGCAGGAAATGCACGAATTGCGCGCCGTCGAAATACGTCTGGTACGACGTATGGGTCGCGATCAGGACGAGCGCGATCGCCAGCACGGCGACCGGGACGGGATTGGCGAGCGGATGGAACGCGAGGCGCGCATACAGCGCAATACGCGAGCTTGATACGCCACCAGCGTCAACGTGAGCCACAGCAGCGGCGACGCCGCGAGGTAGACCCAGATCTCGCGCAGCGCCGGCGCCTGCATCAGGGCTGGTCTCCTGCCGTCTCGTGACCGGCGCGGCGGCTGCGGAGCGCCGCGGCGCATCAGGGAGTTCATCGTCAGCGCGGTGGTGGCAATCGCCAGCACGGTGCTGATCAGGAGCGCGACCGCGATCGCGAGCCACTCATCCGCGAGGCGTGCGAGGTGCAGCATCACGCCGACGCCCGCCGGCACGAACAGCAGCGAGAGGTGCTGCAGCAGCCCCTGAGCGCGCGCGCTCCAGTGCGTCGGGATTGCGCGCGCGCCAGCGCAGCGCCGCGAACAAGCAGCACCATGCCGACGACCGGGCCGGGCATCGGAATCCGCAGCAGCGCGACGATGAACTTCGCCGAGCGCACTGGAACACGAGCAGCCACGTGAGTCCGGCCAGCATCGCGCCTCAATGCAGCTTCACGCGAGGCTCGAGGCGCCGGCGCAGGAAGCGACCCAGCGTGTCGAGCGCGACGCGCCAGTAGCCGTGCACCGATACCTGGTGGAGCTTGTAGAGCATCGCGTACATCCAGCGCGCGATGAGACCCTGGATCAGCAGGCTGCCGCCGATCAGCCGCCCCATCAGGTTGCCGACCGCGGACACCTCGCCCAGCGAGACGAGCGAGCCGAAGTCGCGGAAGTGGAACGTGGGCAGTGGCCGGCCGGCGAGCCGCGCCTTCATCGACCTGACCAATAGCGTCGCCTGCTGATGCGCCGCCTGCGCGCGCGGCGGCACGATCGCACCCGGCTTGCCGGACTCGGGCCACGGGCACGCCGCGCAATCGCCCAGCGCGAACACGTCCGGATCGCGCGTGCTCTGCAACTGCGTGGTGACGACCAGCTGGTTGCGCACGGTTGACCTCGAGACCGTCCATGTCGCGCAGCCACGGCGGCGCCTGGATGCCCGGCCGCCCACACGATGAGATCGGCGGGCAGGATCTCGTCGCCGAGATGCACCGCGTCGGCGTCGACCGCGGTCACCTTGGCGCCCGTACGCACGGTGATTCGAAGGTCCGCGAGCAGACCGGTGGCGGCGATCGCGATGCGCTCGGGCAGCGGCGGCAGGATGCGCGGCGCCGCTTCCACGATCGTGATATCGATGTCGTCCGCGGGATGCAGATAGTCGAGACCGTAGCCCGCGTGCGCGCGCGTCGTCTGGCGGATCTCGGCGGCGAGCTCGACGCCCGTGGCACCGGCGCCGATGATGACGACGTTCACCTTCGCGGCTGCCCATGCGCGATCCGTCCATCGGCTCGCACGCACGCCGACAGCAGGCGGCGATGGAAACGCTCGGCATCGACCGGCGGTATCGAGGGAGATCGCGTGCTCCTTGACGCCCGGGGATGCCGAAGTCGTTGCTGACGCTGCCGACACAGAAGACCAGCGTGTCGTAGCGGACGTGCCGCGCCGGCAGCACCTCGGCACCGTCGTCGTCGTGCAGCGCCGCGAGCCCCAGCACGTGCGCAGCGCGGTCGAGGCCCTCCACCGCGCCATGCCGAAACCGGAAGCCGTGCCAGTGCGCGAGCGCGAGATAATCGACGTCGTGCGCGTCGGCATCCATGCGGCCGGCCGCCACCTCGTGCAGCAGCGGCTTCCACACGTGGGTGGCGCAGCGGTCGACGAGGGTGATCGTCGGCACGGCCGCGCTTGCCGAGCGTATCGCCGAGGCGCGTCGCCAGCGGCAGTCCGCCGGCGCCGCCGCCGACGATGACGATGCGGTGCGGCGTCCAGCCACCGGCTCGCCGGTGCACTCACGCGGGCGTCCGCGACGAGGATACGCGCGATGCACGCGAGGGTCGCGGAAGTCCTCCGCGCCGTCGCGCGCGTGATGTCGGTGCACTGCGAATCGCCGCAGTGCGCGTCCATGCGGAACGAGCGCAGGTTGGTGGAGAAGTAAAGCTCGCCGCCGGGGTCGAGCAGGCGCGACAGGCGGCGATGAGCGTGCGGATGGTCGCGCTGCACGTCGAGCATGCCGTGCCATCGCCTTGGAGTTCGAGAACACCGGCGGGTCGAGCACGATGAGGTCGTAGCGCGCCGCGATCGTTCGGCGCGTCGTCCAGCCAGCGCAGCACGTCGGCGCGTACCAGCCGGTGGCGCGTGGCATCGATGCCGTTCGCAGCGAGGTTGCGCGCCGCCCACGCGAGGTAGGCATTGCGACAGGTCGACGCGTGTCCGACGCGATCGCGCCCCCTGCTGCGGCATAGCACGGTGAAGCTGCCGGTGTAGGCGAAGAGATTGAGCATGCGCCGTCCAGCGGCGCGCTCGCGCACCCTCGCCCGCAGCGCTCGATGGTCGAGGAAGAGACCCGGTGTCGAGATACGCTTCGAGGTTCACCCAGAAGCGCAGGCCGCCTTCGAGCACCTGGAAGTCCTGGCCCGCTGCGCCGGTCTTCTCGTGCTGCACGCCGCCTGCCGCCGTGGACGATGCTTGAAAGCGATGTGGCGCAACGGAATCTCCAATGCCGCAGCGACCGCCCCGCGCACGGCGTCCACCCACGCGGCGTGCTCCTGCGCGATCCTGCACCCAGCCGGTCTCCAGCTCCTGCAGGTGAAGGCGCACGCGCCCAGGGCGGCATCCGCCGGGTCCGTAGCAATCGATCGCGAGCGGAAATTCCGGCAGGTCGCGGTCGTACACCCGGAATGCGCTCGTAGTCGCGCCGGCGCGCCCAGCGCGACCAGTGCCGGTAGTTCTTCGCGAGGCGATTGCGGAACGACGCGAGCGCGTCCGCACGCAGCTCCGGTGCGCAGATCGCTCGTCATCGGCGGCGGCCGGCATCGCTGCCCGCCGGCGGCAGCGATCAATCGCCGCGCGCGGTTCCTTCGCGCCGCGGGTCGGCACCGCCGATCCACCCGTTGCGCGTGCGCACGATCGCCTGCAGGCCGCTGGTGTGCTCCATGACGCGCGTCTCGTGGCCCATGGCCTTGAGGCGCGGCTCGAGCGCAACCGCCGGGGTGTCCTTCTCGAGCTCCGTCGGACCGTTGCGGCTGCCGAAGTTCGGCAGCGCCGATCGCGGCCTGCGGATCGAGCTTCCAGTCGAGCACGCCGATGAGCGTCTTCGCGACGTAGTTGATGATCGCGCTGCCGCCCGGCGAGCCCGCGATCATGAAGATGCGGCCGGCGCGGTCGTACACGATCGTGGGCGCCATCGACGAGCGCGGACGCTTGCCCGGCCTCGACGCGGTTCGCCACCGGCTTGCCGTCCTCGGTGGGTGCGAAGGAGAAGTCGGTGAGCTCGTTGTTGAGGAGGAAGCCGCTCTTCGTCATCAGCCGGCTGCCGAACGCATCCTCGATGGTCGTCGTCATCGCCACCGCGTTGCCGTCGCGATCGACGATCGACACGTGCGACGTCGACGGGAACTCGAGCGCGTCGTGCACCCCGTACGCGACCTTGCGCGCCGGTGCGACCTCGGGCGGGTTGCCCGGCTTCGCACGGCCCATGCTGCCGGTCGCCTTGATCAGTTGCGAGCGCTCGTGCAGGTATCCGCGGTCGAGCAGCCCGGTGGGCGGTGTGTAGAAATCCGGGTCGGCCATGTACATGCCGCGATCGGCATAGGCGAGACGCCCGGCTTCGCTGATGAAGTGCACGCTCCAGAACGTCGCCGGGCCCATGGCCTGCAGGTCGTAGGGCTCGAGCATGCCGAGCATCTGCAGGATGGTGAGCCCGCCCGACGACGGCAGCGGCATGCCGCACACGTTGTACGTCCGGTACAGACCGCACACCGGCTCGCGCACCTTCACGCGGTAGTTGGCGAGGTCCGCGAGCGGTCATGTCGCCCGGATTCGTCGGATGCGAGCCACCGTGTCGACGATGTCCTGCGCGATGGCTCCGCGTGTAGAACGCGGACGGCCCGTTGGCCGCGATCGTGCGCAGCGTCGCCGCGAACGCGGGATTGCGTCAGCACGGTGCCCACGGCGAGCGGCTTGCCCGACGCATCGAGGAAGTACGACTTCAGCGCCGGCTGCGCCAGATATTTCTCGGTGGCGAGCATCGTGTTGAGGCGCGGCGACACCTGGAAGCCGTTCTCCGCGAGCGCGATGGCGGGCTCGAACAGCTTCGCCCACGGCAGCTCGCCCGTGCCGCTGGTGCGACTTCGTACAGCAGCGCGAGCGTGCCGGGCACGCCGACGGACTTGCCGCCGACCACCGCGTCGTAGAACTGCAGCGGCTTGCCGTCCTTGTCGAGGAACCGCTGCGGCGTCGCTGCGCCGGGCGCGGTCTCGCGGCCGTCGAACGCGGTGAGCTTGTGGCGCTTGCCGTCGTGATAGAGCATGAACGCGCCGCCGCCGATGCCCGACGATTGCGGCTCGACGATGTTCAACACGAGCTGCACCGCGACGGCGGCGTCGGCGGCCGTCCCGCCCTGCTTCAGGATCCGATAACCGGCCTCGACGGCGAGCGGATTCGCCGCGGCCACCATGAACTGGCGGCTCTCGACCGGTCGCTTGTCGGTCCAACCGGACGGCCGCTCCGGCGCCTGGTTTTGCGCCGAACGATCCCGTGAGAGCGCACACGCGGCCAAGCGGCAGGACGGCCCGCGCGGCGGGCTGCGCCGGTCGCATGTGGTGGCTCCAGCGAAGGCGAAGGAACGCCGGATTGTAATCCGCGAGCGGGCCAGTCGGACGCAGGCGCGCGCGGAGGACCGTCGATGCGATTCGGCGCCCGGGTAACCGCCCGCCCGCGACGAAGGGCTAGCTCATGCACGGCCTTTCCGCCTACCTCCGCGGCGAGGGGGCGTGTGCAATCACTCGCCGACCCGACCGTCGGCACTACTGGGAGAATGACGATGAACATGAAGCAAACGGCACGCGCGGTGTCGCTCGGCGTACTGCTCGGACTCGCCTCGTTGTCGGGGTCGGCCTTCGCCGACGATCAGACGGAGCGTTGGTGGGCGCCCGAAGTGAAGAAGATGGCCGAACAAGGACGGCATGGTGACCAAGAAGGACTTCATGAAGATGATGGAAAAGAAGTTCGACGAGATGGACAAGGGCAAGAAGGGCATGCTCAGCCAGCAGGACATCATGCAGATCTTCAACGACAAGACCGGCGCCTGAGCGCGCGGGCGGGGGCCGGCGCGCACGCCGGCCCTCATTTTCGCCAATCCACGGCCGGTTCAACGGTCGTGGTGGTGCTCCTGGTCCTGCTCGGTGCGATCGGCGAGATGCTCGACGCCGATCATGTGCGCACAGTTCGCGCAGCAGAAGTAGCGTCCGTTCGCCTCGACGCCGTGACCGATGATGCGACAGCCGCAATGCTCGCACGCCGGCGCAGGTGAAGATCGCGCACTCGAGCTCTCGCACGTGGGTGCCGCCGCTATGGTCACCGTGAACGACTTGTCGTAGTCGTTGCCGCAGGTCTCGCACTTGGCCATCGTGGTCTTCCTCGAACAGATGATGCGGGGCCGCTGCAGTTTCCATGCCGCCGCCGCAGCGCCTCGCGCCTGTCGCTGCGCGCGCGTTCGTAAGATTTTCCGCGCCACGGTGTAATCGCTTCCCCGCCGCCCCTGCCATCGTCCGCCTCGCCCGAGTCGCATGGGCCGCCCGCACCCCCCGCGGGAACACGGTTTGCTTGCTGTCGATTGGCATCGGTGCCGTCGACGAGGATCAGTCCGCGAACCCCGAGGCCGCACCCAGCCGACCATTGCGGGGATACCATGGCACACATCATTGCAGGCGTGTTCGAGACCCTCACCGAAGCGGAACGGACGCGCGACGCATTGGTCGCAGGCGTTTGCCGAAGCGCGACATCGTCAGCTTCTTCAACAATGCACCCGGCCAGCACGGCGAGACCGCGATCGGCGGTGACGAGCCGGCGGATCCGCAGGCGCGAGGCGCACAGAAGGGGACCGCCAAGGGCGCCGCCATCGGCGCCGGTGTCGGGCTCGCCGCCGGTCTTACCGCCGGCCCCGCCGCGATCGCGGTCGCTGGCGTGGGCGCTTACGTGGGCTCGCTCGCGGGCACGGCGCGCGCGACGGAGGACGAGGATCCGCGCACCACGCGGCGCCCCGCCGGAGTCATGGTGGCGGTGAACGTCGGCGAAGCGGCGAACGCGAGGGCGATGCGATGCGCGTGCTGCGCGAAGCGGCGCCGACAACATCGAGCGCGCCGAAGGTCTGTGGGAGAACGGCGACTGGGTGGATTTCGACCCCGCACCGCACCGTTGCTCGTCGACCAGGCAGACCTTCACGCCCCGGGCGTCGACCGCTGATGCTCGCGACGCCACAAAGCAAGAACGGCAGCCCGCGGGCTGCCGTTCTTGTTGTGCGCGAACGCGCTTACTTCACGTGCGCGAGCAGCGGCACGATCATCAGCGCGACGATGTTGATGATCTTGATCAGCGGATTCACCGCGGGGCCGGCCGTGTCCTTGTACGGATCGCCGACGGTGTCGCCGGTGACCGCGGCCTTGTGGGCATCGGAGCCCTTGCCGCCGTGGTGGCCGTCCTCGATGTACTTCTTGGCGTTGTCCCACGCGCCGCCGCCGGTCGTCATGGAGATCGCCACGAAGATGCCGGTGATGATGGTGCCCATCAGGAGGCCGCCCAGCGCGCGCGGACCGAGCACGAGGCCCGACCACCACCGGCACCAGCACCGGCAGCAGCGACGGCACGATCATTTCGCGGATCGCCGCCTTCGTGAGCATGTCGACCGCGACGCCATACTCCGGCTTGGCGGTGCCCTGCATGATCCCGGGGATGTCGCGGAACTGCCGGCGCACTTCGATCACCACGGCGCCGGCGGCGCGGCCGACCGCTTCCATCGCCATCGCGCCGAAGAGATACGGAATGAGGCCACCCAGGAAGAGACCGATGATGACCATCGGGTCGGAGAGATCGAAGCGTCGCGCTGATGTGCGCCGTCTCGAGCGCGTGGGTGTAGTCGGCGAAGAGCACGAGCGCCGCCAGACCCGCGGAGCCGATCGCATAGCCCTTCGTGACCGCCTTGGTGGTGTTGCCGACGGCGTCGAGCGGATCGGTGATCGCGCGCACCGAGTCCGGCAGATCGCTCATCTCGGCGATGCCGCCGGCGTTGTCGGTGATCGGGCCGTAGGCGTCGAGCGCCACGATGATGCCGGTCATCGACAGCATCGAGGTGGCCGCGATGGCGATGCCGTAGAGCCCGGCGAGATAGTACGAACCCATGATCGACGCGCACACCGCGATGACCGGCCACGCCGTGGACTTCATCGACACGCCGAGGCCCGCGATGATGTTGGTCGCGTGTCCGGTGGTCGAGGCCTGCGCGACGTGCTGCACGGGCTTGTACTCGGTCGCCGTGTAGTACTCGGTGATCACGACCATGGCCGCCGTGAGCGCGAGGCCGATGAGCGATGCACCGAAGAGCCGCAGCGGCGTGAGATCCGGGATAGTTGGCGTTGACGCCGCCCATGAAGTACTGGGTGATGAACCAGAAGCCGATGATCGACAGTCCGCCGGCCACCATCAGGCCGCGATACAGCGCGTTCATGATCTTGCCGCCCTCGCGCGCCTTCACGAAGTACGTGCCGACGATCGAGGCGAGGATCGAGAAGCCGCCGAGCGCCAGCGGATAGATCACCGCGTTCTCGGCCATCGTGCGCAGCATCAGCGCGCCGAGCAGCATCGTCGCGACGATCGTGACGGCGTACGTCTCGAAGAGGTCGGCGGCCATGCCCGCGCAGTCGCCGACGTTGTCGCCCACGTTGTCGGCGATCACCGCGGGATTGCGCGGATCGTCCTCCGGAATGCCCGCTTCGACCTTGCCGACGAGGTCGGCGCCGACGTCCGCACCCTTGGTGAAGATGCCGCCGCCGAGCCGCGCGAAGATCGAGATCAGCGAGCCACCGAAGGCGAGCCCGACGAGCGGCTGGATGATGCCGTGCAGGCCTTCGCCCGCCGCATTCGCGGTGTGGCTCGCGGAACCCGTGAGGAACCAGTAGAAGCCCGCGACGCCGAGGAGACCGAGGCCGACCACCAGCATGCCGGTGATCGCGCCGCCGCGGAACGCCACCGCGAGGGCTTCGTTCAGGCCCGTCCGCGCGGCTTCGGCAGTGCGCACGTTGGAACGCACCGACACGTTCATGCCGATGAAGCCGGCAAGACCCGACAGCAGCGCGCCGACCGCGAAGCCGCCCGCGGTGGTCCACGACAGGAACACGCCGATGATCACGAACAGGATCACGCCGACGATGCCGATGGTCGTGTACTGGCGGTTGAGGTACGCCTGCGCGCCCTGCTGGATCGCCAGCGCGATCTCGCGCATGCGCTCGTTGCCGGCCGGCTTCTTCATGATCCAGCCGATGGAGGCGACCCCGTAGACGATCGCCGCTAGCGCGCAGACGAGCGCGAAGATGAGCCCTGGTGACATGTGGATCTCCCTAACCCGGTGAAATTGGCAAAGCGAAGGCGGAACGCCGCTGCGGCCTGTACCCGGCCTTCCAGCTCCGGCGCGTGGCGCGGGTGCGCGCGACATAGCGTGCCGCCGCTTTCGTTCCCCGCCGCGGAACGGTGGCGTTGTGAACGACCGCCGCCCTCGGCAAACGCGCTATTGTGCCAGCGCGCGGTCCAAAAAGTCGAGGCGATCCTGGCCCCAGAACAGCTCGTCGCGATAGATGTAGGTGGGCGCGCCGAACACCTGCCGCGTCGATCGCTTCGCGCGTGCAGGCGGCGAAGCGTTCGGCCGTCCCCGGGAGTGCGGCGCGCGCTTCCAGCGCCACGGCATCGAGATCGAGCGCCTGCGCGATCGCCGCGAGCGTCGCGACGTCCGCCGTGTCGCGCTCTTCCGCCCAGCGCGCGCGCATGATGCCGCCGGCGAGGTCCATGGCGGCCTCCACGCCGTCCTCGAGTGCCGCGATGATCCAGCGGCAACCGGTCTCCGACGAGGCGGCCGCATGCTGCGGCTGCAGGTTGAGGGGAATGCCGAGGTACTCGCGCCAGCGCTTGCAGCTCCATCAGCCGGTACGCCTGCCGCTGCGGTGCGCGCTTCGGCAGCGGCAACCCGCCCGAGACCGGGAAGACCTGCCCGAGGTCGATGGGCTTCATCTCGATGCGCGCGCCATGCCGCGCCGCGATGACACGGAAGCGCTCGTGCCCGAGATACGCACCACGGCGAGCCCGGAGTGAAGAAGTAATCGACGATCTTGTCCATGCGGATCCCGCCGTTTGCGCTAGACGCTGAAACTGGTGGAGAGCTTCTTCGGGACGCGCACGTTCTTCAGGCGCACGTAACGCGGAAGGCCGTCGCGGAACGGCGGGAAGTCCTCGCCGCGCATGAGCGGACCGAGATAGGCCCGCGCACGCGGCGTGATGCCGAAGCCGTCGGCAGTGATGAAGTTGCGCGGCAGCATCTTCTCGACGTTCGCCACCTTGTCGAGCGGTGCGACGGTGATCTTCCAGCGGTAGGGCTTGTCGCCGGTGCGCGTGATCGCCGGCATGACGGCGTTGCGGCCCTGCAGCGCGAGCTCGACCGCCGCCTTGCCCACTGCATAGGCCTGGTCGACGTCGGTCTTCGACGCGATGTGCCGCGCCGAACGCTGCAGGTAATCGGCCACGGCCCAGTGGTACTTGTACTTGAGCTTGTCCTTGATCGAGGCTCGCGATCAGCGGACCGACGCCGCCGAGCTGCGCATGACCGAACGCGTCGCGCGTGCCGGCCTCCGCCATCAGCGCGCCCTCGGCGTTCTTGAGGCCCTCCGATACGCCGACGCAGCAATAGCCGAAGCGCTTCACCCGCGCGTCGACGGCGGCGATGAACTTCGCCTCGTCGAACGGGATCTCCGGGAACAGCAGCAGCAGCGGAATGGGCGTCGTCGCGTCGTCCGCCATGCCCACTGCCGCCGTGATCCAGCCGGCGTGCCGCCCCATCACCTCGAGCACGAACACCTTGGTCGACGTGCTCGCCATCGAGGCCACGTCGAACGCGGCCTCGCGCATCGACGTCGCGACGTACTTCGCGACGGAGCCGAAGCCCGGGCAGTTGTCGGTGATCGGCAGATCGTTGTCGACGGTCTTCGGTATGTGCACCGCCGTCAGCGGATAGCCGAGCTGCGCCGACAGCTGCGCGACCTTGAGGCATGTGTCCGCAGAATCGTTGCCGCCGTTGTAGAAGAAGTAGCCGATGTCGTGCGCCCGAAATACCTCGATCAGCCGCTCGTACTGCGCGCGGTTCTCCTCGAGGCCCTTCAGCTTGTAGCGGCAGGAGCCGAAGGCCCCCGCAGGCGTGTAGCGCAGCGCGGCGATGGACGCCGCGGGCTCCTTGCTGGTATCGATCAGGTCCTCGGTGAGCGCGCCGATGATGCCGTTCGCGCCTGCGTACACCTTGCCGATGCGATCGCGATGGCGGCGCGCGGTCTCGATGACGCCGGCGGCGCTGGCGTTGATGACGGCGGTGACGCCGCCGGACTGGGCATAGAACGCGTTGCGTTTGGGCGTGGGCATGGGAGCGGGCGTTGGATGCGGCGCAGAGCTGGCGCGCTGGCGGCCAATTCTACGGGAGCCGCTGCGCACGGTCCAACGCGCTGCCGCGAATGCCGCGGCGTCGCTCAGTGCACGCTGCCCGAGGGCGACGTGCGAAGCTGGGCACGCAGGCGCAGGGCCGGTGCGAACGTCGCGTCGATCGCAAGTGCGCGCTCCGTGCAGGCGGCGGCCGCCGCGCGATCCTGCCGCGCGAGGTGCAGCAGCGCGAGGTTGTGCACGAGCCCCGCGTCGCCGGGCCGCACGGCTACCGCGAGCTCCTGCAGCGTGCGCGCCGCATCGATCCGGCCACGTGCGCGCTCCACCATCGCCAGCATGTTGAGCGCCCACGGATCGTTCTGGCTGCGCGCGAGCGCCTCGCGGCAATGGCGCTCCGCCGTGTCGTGGTCCTGCTCCCGCGCGGCCTGCCCGGCGAGCTCGAGGCTGCGCGTCACGTCGTCGACGAGCGCATCGCGCTCCGGCGTCCATTTCGCATACACGCGCTCGCGGTAATGCGCGAAGCGCGCGTCGTCCTGGTTCGCGCCGCCACCGGCGCCCGACGACCCGGCGTCCGCATGCCAGACGAAGGTCTCGCGGTCGACGAAGTGGAAGCGCGTGCGCTGTGCGAGCTGGATGAAGAAATCCCAGTCCTCGTGCACGTCGAGCGTCTCGTCGAAGCGGCAGCCTGCCCCGGCGAGCTCGCGCCGGAAGATCGCCGTCGCGAGATGAAGATAGTTGCGATCGAAGAGCTCGAGCGTCGCGTGCGGCTGGCCGAAGCGCTCGCTCCTGCCGTCCGCGAATACGGCACGCGCGTAACCGTGCACGACGCCAGCATCCGGCGCCTGCGCATGGGCGCGCACGAGTCCGCTCACGTGCTGCGGCAGGATGAGGTCGTCATCGTCGAGAAAGGTGATCCACTCGCCGCGTGCGGCATCGAGGCCCGCGTTCGCAGCCGCGGCGCGCGCGAGCGGCTGGCCGGTCGCGATCAGGCGCGCGTGATGGGCGCCGATGCGTTCCGGGACCGGTGGATGCGCCGGGCCGCACGCGGCGACGACCAGCACTTCGATGGCGGGATGATCCTGCGCCGCGATGGCGTCGAGCGCGGCTCGCAGCGTCGGACGATCCATGCTGCGCACGATGACGGAGACAAGCGGCTGCCGGGACCCTTCGGGCGGCGCCCCCGCGGCCGACGCGTCGCTCATGTCACGTCTGCAGCGCGGCCCCGATCGCGGCGCGAATGGTCTCGACCGAGCCCATTCCCTGCACCTTGCGGTAACGCGGCGCGCGCGCATCGCCGCTGGCGGTCCATCCCGCGTAATAAGCGACGAGCGGCTCCGTCTGGGCGTGATACACGTCGAGTCGCTTCTTCACCGTGTCCTCGCGATCGTCGTCGCGCTGGATCAGCGCCTCGCCGGTGACGTCGTCGCGGTCCGGCACGCGCGGCGGATTGAACAGCACGTGATACGTGCGCCCCGACCCGGGGTGCACGCGCCGCCCGCTCATGCGCTCGATGATCGCCGAATCGGGAACGTCGAGCTCCAGCACGAAGTCGATCGGCACCTCCGCCTTGCGCATCGCCTCGGCCTGCGGAATCGTGCGCGGGAAGCCGTCGAAGAGATAGCCCTTGCTGCAGTCGGCTTCGCGGAGGCGGTCGCGCACGAGGCCGATGATGATGTCGTCGGAAACGAGGCCGCCGGCATCCATCACCTTCTTCGCGGCCAGCCCGAGCGGCGTGCCCGCCTTCACTGCAGCGCGCAGCATGTCGCCGGTCGAGATCTGCGGAATGCCGTACGTTTCCGTGATGAACGTCGCCTGCGTGCCTTTTCCGGCACCCGGCGGGCCGAGGAGGATGAGTCGCATGAAGATCTCTCGAACGGGCACTGCACTGGGTGCGGCGTGCGGTTTGCGATTGTCCCGGCAACCGTGCGGGTGGTCAATGCGTGACCGGCTGCCGCGATCTCACGTCGGCCCCGCAGCCGCTAGCACGGCGCGGACGCGGGCGAGATCCTCGGGCGTGTCGACGCCGGGCGCGGGCGTGCCTTCGGCGATCTCGACCACAATGCGACGGCCGTGCCAGAGTGCGCGCAGCTGCTCGAGCGCCTCGAAGCCTTCCATCGGCGACGGCGCCAGCGCGGGATACTGCCGCAGGAACGCAGTGCGATAGGCGTAGAGCCCGTAGTGCCGGTACAGCGGCAATCCCGGCGGCAGCGCCGTGCGATCCGCGGCGAACGCGTCGCGCGCCCACGGGATCGTCGCGCGGCTGAAGTACATGGCCGCACCGTCGCGATCGAGCACCACCTTCACCACGTTCGGATTGAACGCCTCGGCGGCGTCGGTGATCGCATGGCACGCGGTCGCGATCGATGCACCCGGGTCGCGCGCGAGCCGTGCGGCCACCGCCGCGATCAGCGATGGGGCGAGCAGCGGCTCGTCCCCCTGCACGTTCACCACGATGCGTGCGTCGTCCAGCCCGAGCCGTGCCGCCGCCTCGGCCAGGCGATCGGTGCCCGTCGCGTGATCGCTGCGCGTCAGGCAGACCTCGACGCCGTGCGCCGCGGCTGCATCCGCGATGCGCGAATCGTCGGTCGCCACGACCACCTGCGCTGCGCCTGCACGGCGCGCATTCTCGGCGACGCGCACGACCATCGGCTTGCCGCCGAGGTCCGCCAGGGGCTTGCCGGGCAGCCGCGACGACGCGTAGCGCGCCGGTATGAGAACGACGAAGCTCATGCAGCGCCTGAGCGTCACGCGGCCGGACGGCCGCGGCATCACTCGCACTCTTCGGGCGTGAGCTTGCGCGCTTCGTCCTCGAGCATGACGGGAATGCCGTCGCGGATCGGATAGGCGAGCCGCGCCGACTTCGACACGAGCTCCTGCCGCTCCTTGTCGTACACGAGCGGCCCCTTGGTCACGGGGCAGACGAGGATTTCCAGCAGCTTGGGGTCCATGTTCCGCCTGTCGTGCGTTCAGTGAGTGGAGGCCGCGGCGATCGCGCGCAAGCGCCCGACGATGCGCTCGACCAGGGCGGGCTCGATCGCGGCGTCGACGCGCAGGTACCAGCAGCGCGCATCCGCGAAGCGCCGGCATTTTACCGCATCCTTCTCCGTCATCAGGATCGCGTCGGCGCCGGGAAACGCGAGCTCGGCCGCGGCGTAGTCGTGATGGTCGGGAAAGGCGCGCGTCGGAGGATCGAGACCGAGCCTGCGCAGACTCGCAAAGAACCGCTCGGGATGACCGATGCCGGCCACGGCCTGCAACGCCTCGCCGGCGAAATCGGCGGCCTCGCGAGTGCGTCCGGACTGCGCCACGTTCACGAACTCGTGGGCGACGAGGCGCATCGTTGCGGTCGGCGGACGTGGCAGCGCGCGCCCGGCGCGCCACGGTCCGTTGACGACGACCTCCTGGACGTTGCACAAGCGCGCCGGTGCTTCCCGCAGGGGACCCGCGGGCAGCAGGCGGCCGTTGCCGATCCCCCGCGTGCCGTCCAGCACGGCGATCTCCACGTCGCGCGCGAGGGCGTAGTGCTGCAGTCCGTCGTCCGCGATGATGACGTTGCATCGCGGACAGGCCGCGAGCAACGCGCGCGCCGCCGCGACCCGATCGACGCCGACGGCGACCCGCAGGCCACGCTGCGCCATGAGCAGGGGCTCGTCGCCGACGCTCGATGCCGCGTCGTCCGAAGCCACGACACGCACCTGCCCCGCCTGCGCTGCGCCGGCGCCGCGGCTGACCACCCCAGGCACGAAGCCGCGTGCGGCAAGCGCCTCGTACAGCGCGATGACGAAGGGCGTCTTCCCGGTGCCGCCGACGGTGATATTGCCCACGACGACGACGGGCACCGACAGGCGGTGCCGGTGCGAAGCCCCGGCGCGATACCACGCACGGCGCAGCGCCGCCACGCTGCCGAACACGCCCGCGAGCGGAAGCAGCGCGAGCGCGGCGGGTGTCGCGCGCGGCGCATACCAGGTGCGCAGCAGGCCCTCGGTGAGGCTCACCGGCTCATCCGGTCACCACGCGCCGGCCGCGCGGCGCAACCGGACCGGCGCGTTCCGCCTCGCCGAGATTGCGCGCGCGGCGCACCGCGTCACTTGGGCGGAGACTGCGTCGCGAACGTGATCCGCACGAGGCCCGCAAGGCGTGCCGCTTCCATCACGTGGATGACGGACTGGTGCGTTGCATTGGCGTCCGCGTTGATGATCACCACCGGGTCCTTGGCGTCGCCGGCCGCGCGCCGGAGCGCGTCGGCGAGGGCTGCAACGGTCGAGAACGTGGACACGGTGCGATCGATCGAATAGCGGCCCTGCGCGTCGATGCCGACGTTGATCTCCTGTGGCCGCTGCCTTGCCTGGTCGGCATCCGCTTCGGGCAGCGTGATCTGGAGCTCGGCGACACGCTGGTAGGTCGTCGTCACCATCAGGAAGATCAGGATGACGAGCAGGACGTCGATCAGCGGGATGAAATTGATTTCCGGCTCGTCGCGAGGCCGGCGTCCGCGCAGGTCCATCGCTTACGTGCGCTCGTTGTGCGCGAAGTCGACGAGCTTGATCGCCTGCTGCTCCATCTCGATGATGAAGCTGTCGACCTTCGCCCGGAAATGGCGGTAGAAGATCATGCTCGGGATCGCCACGATCAGCCCGAACGCGGTGTTGTAGAGCGCGACCGAGATGCCGTGCGCGAGCTGGATGGGATTCGATCCCGTGGCGGATTGCGAACCGAAGATCTCGATCATGCCTACCACGGTTCCGAACAGTCCGAGCAGCGGCGACATGGCCGCAATGGTGCCGAGCGTGGTCAGGAAGCGGTCGAGATCGTGCGTGACGATACGGCCGGTCTCCTCGATCGCTTCCTTCATCACCGGGCGCGGATTCGTCACGTTGGCGAGTCCCGCGGCGAGAATGCGGCCGAGGGGACCCTGCCGCGCCGTCGCCGCGAGGAGCTCGGGCGAGGCGCCATGCTCGCGATAGCCTGCGAGCACCTTGTCGACGAGTCCCGGCGGCGCGACGACGCTCAGGCGCAGCGACCACAGGCGCTCGAAGATCAGTGCCAGCGCGATCACCGACGCGAAGATCAACAGCCAGATCGGCCATCCGGCCGCTTGAATGAGGGACCACACGTTGTCGGCACTCCTTGAAAAGGCGAGGGGAATTTAGCTTGGCCGCCCTGATTCGGCAAGGCAGCCCATCAGGCATGAACGGTCGCGCACGGGATGCATCACGAGGTCGCACGCGGCGCCGTGCGCCCGCCGGTGTCGCGGGCGCGCAAGTCGTCCTCCGGCAGCGGCCACGTCGGCTCGGTCAGCGTGGCCGTGACGGCGGCGCCCGCGAGCACGATGATCCAGCACAGATAGATCCACAGCAGGAACACCGGCAGCGCGGACAACGCGCCGTACACGACCTTGTACGTGGGCACGGTGGCGAGATAGAGCGCGAAGCCCTCCTTCGCCACCTCGAGCGCCACCGCCGCGGCGAATGCGCCGGCGAAGGCCCATCGCCACGGCACCGGCCGCGCGGGGACCACGCCATAGAGCAGCGTGAGGCCGATCGTGACGACCGCAAGCGGCACCGGCCGCACGCCGTGCGCCACCAGGATGTCGCGCAGCGGCACCGCCGCCACGGATTCGCTGAGCAGCGTCGTCAGCGCCGAGATCGTGGCGCCCACCAGCGCGGGGCCGGCGGTGACCCCGAGCGCGTAGATGACGAGCCGGCGGCCGAACGGACGGCGCCGGCGAATGCCCCAGATGAGGTTGATCTCGCGCTCCACGGTCGCGGTCGCCATGAGCGCCGTCGCGATCAGGAAGGCGACCGACACGCCGGTGAGCCCCGCGGCGTTCTCGATGAACGCCATGAGCTGCTCGTGCACGACCGCGTACGCACTCGAGGGGAGCATGTGGCGGAGGAGGAATGTCTCCAGCACCGTCACCCATTGCTCGAACACCGGAAAGCGCGCCACCGCGACGAGAGCGACGGTCGCGAGCGGCACGAGGCCGAGCAGCGTGGTGAAGGAGAGGCTCGATGCGGTGCGCGTGAGGCCCACGTTCGACAGGTGCCGCGCGACGCGCTTCAGGAAAGCGAGCGCAACACCCGCACGCCGGCGCGAACTCATCTCAAAGGAGGTGGTGGCCGATCCACCACGCCATCGCCGACATGAACGCGGAGCACGGGATCGTGAGCACCCATGCCCACACGATGGATTGCGCGACGCCCCAGCGCACCGCGGAGAGCTTGTTGACGGCACCGACGCCGATGATGGCGCCGGTGATCGTGTGCGTGGTCGAGACGGGGATGCCGAGACCCGTGGCCAGGAAGAGCGTGATCGCCCCGCCGGTCTCGGCGCAGAACCCGCCCACCGGCTTGAGCTTCGTGATGCGCATGCCCATGGTCTTGACGATCCGCCAGCCGCCGAACAGCGTGCCGAGCGCCATCGCCGCCTGGCACGCGAGCACCACCCAGAACGGCACGTGGAACGTGGGACCGCTCATGCCCGAGGCGAAGAGCAGCATCGCGATGATGCCCATCGTCTTCTGCGCGTCGTTGCCGCCGTGCCCGAGGCTGTACATCGCGGCCGACACGAACTGCAGGCGCCGGAACCACCGATCGACGCGATTGGGCGCCGTGCGGAAGAACATCCAGCCCACACAGGTCATGAGCAGCATGCCGAGCACGAACCCCAGCAACGGCGAGAGCACGATCGCGAGCGTGATCTTGAGAAAGCCGCTCCCCACGAGGGCGTGGAAGCCGCCCTTCGCCACCGCTGCGCCGCCCAGTCCGCCGATGAGCGCGTGCGACGAGCTCGACGGCAACCCGTACCACCACGTGATCACGTTCCACGCGATCGCGCCGACCAGCGCGCCGAAGATGACGTAATGATCGACGATCGCGGTATCGATCACGCCCTTGCCGATGGTGTTCGCGACCGAAAGCCCGAACACCAGGAAGGCGATGAAGTTGAAGAACGCGGCCCACGCCACGGCCCACTGCGGGCGCAGCACCCGCGTCGACACGATCGTGGCGATCGAATTCGCCGCGTCGTGGAAGCCGTTCATGAAGTCGAACGCGAGCGCGAGCACGATCAGGAAGACGATCATCTCGAAACCGGCGCTGCCCACGGTCACCCCCTGCCCGGTTTCGTGCGGCCGTTCTCCCGGCGCGCCTGTCGCGCGGCCGGCTTCACGCGTTCTCGAGGACGATGCCCTCGATGACGTTCGCCACGTCCTCGCACTTGTCCGTGACTGCCTCGAGGAGCTGGTAGACCTCCTTCAGCTTGATGATCTCGCGCGCATCCGGCTCCTCGCGGAACAGCTTGGCGAGCGCCGCGCGGAACACGTGGTCGGCCTCGGTCTCCAGCCGGTCGATCTCGCCGCAGATGCGCAGGATCGCATCGGAGTTCTGCATGTTCTCGAGCTTGCCCACGGCGTCCTTGACCTTGGCGGTGCAGCTCACGCAGATCTCCGCGAGCTTCTGCGCCTCGATGGTGACCGCGCGCACGTCGTAGAGGAAGAGGCACTGGGCGATGTCCTCCATGAGATCGAGGACGTCGTCCATGTTGGTGATGAGGTCATGGATCTCGTCGCGATCGAGCGGCGTGATGAACGTCTGGTGCAGGAGCTGCACGGTCTGGTGCGTGATCTGGTCCGCCATCTTCTCGTTCTTCTCGATGGCGCGGCTGCGGCGGTCGAGCTGGCTGAGATCGGCGAGCAGCGCCTGGAGCTCGAGGGCGGCGCGCGAAGCGAGCTCCGCGTGCTGGTTGAAGAAGTCGAAGAACTTGCCTTCGCGCGGCATCAGCCGTGGCATGGTTGCATCCTGCATTCCCGGAGGTGGCGCATTATCGCACCGGGTCGGCAGCCGCCGCCGCGAGTGTAAGTCCGTGCGACGCACGTCGACCAAGATCCTGAACGCGCGCGGCGACGCGCGGTCACATGCGACGTGCGCGCCACATTGCCCCTCCAACACGACAGGAGCCCCTCATGAACGACACCGCCTCTTCCGCCGCACGCGAAACCGCCGTGCTCGGCGGCGGCTGCTTCTGGTGCCTCGAAGCCGTGTTCGACGAGCTCGATGGCGTCGTATCCGTCGAGTCCGGATACGCAGGCGGCGCGCGCGAAAACCCGAGCTACGATGAGGTGTGCAGCGGCCGCACGGGCCACGCGGAGGTCGTGCGCGTCACGTTCGATCCGCAGGTGCTGTCGTTTCGCGATCTCCTGACCGTGTTCTTCAGCATCCACGACCCCACCACCCCCGACCGCCAGGGCAACGACGTCGGCACGCAGTACCGGTCGGTCGATCTTCTGCGAGAACGCCGCGCAGCGGGCGACCGCCGAGGACGTCGTGCGCGAGCTCCAGCAGGCGAAGCTCTGGCGCGATCCGATCGTCACCGAGATCGCCGGGAAGGCGCCCTTCTATCCGGCCGAGGACTACCACCAGGAGTATTTCGTGCGCAACGGCCGGCAGCCGTATTGCCAGGTGGTGGTTGCGCCGAAGGTGGCCAAGTTCCGCAAGAACTTCGTCGAGCGCCTGAAGGCCCGCCCGGCCACCTGACGGCGCGCAGCCGCTAGCGGCGCGAAAGAAAGCCGCCGGCAGCGAGGCAGAGGCCGCACCGACCAGAACACCGGCGTCAGTCCGAGCGAGGTGCCGAGCGCGCCGAAGAGCAGCGGCACGGCGACGGCCATGGTCTGCACCAGCGACATGCGCACGCCGACCGCCTCGCCGATGCGCCCGGCGGGCGCGTGCGTGTGCAGCAGCGACATCACCATCGGCTGCCCGCTGCCGAGACCGAGCCCGAGCACGAACGACAGCACCGCGAGCGTCCACGCGGTGGTGGCAAAGGGAAACGCGAGATAGACCACGCCGGCCACGAACAGCGCGATCGTCAGCACCTGATGCTCGCTGCGCCGGCGCATGAGAGCCGGCATGCACAGCCGAACCAGGAAGGTCGCCGCGGCGAACGTGGAGAGCACGGCGCCGATCTGCGACGCCGAGAGGCTGCAGCCTCGCGCCGTAGATCGGCACGAAGATGGTGTGCAGGTCCCACGCCATCGCGAACAGCGCGTTGATGGCGAACACGCGCCGCAGCACCGGCTGGCGCAGCAGCAGCCAGCACGCCGCCTGCGGCTGCGCCGGTCGCCACCGGCTCGCCGTCGGGAAGGTGCAGGCGCGCCCGCGACAGCACGAGCGTCGACGCGACGGGCACCGCGGCAAGAAGCGCGAACGCGGCGCCGAAGCCGCGCTGGTCGATGGTGAACCCCGCGACGAGCGGGCCGATGAACCCCGAGATCGAGTAGCCCATCGCGAGCATGCTGAAGTTGCGCGGCGCGATCGGCGGGCCCGCCCAGTCCGCCCGTCGCCTTCTGGGCCGCGACCTGGAACGTCATGAACGACACGCCGACCACCGCGGCGCCCACGAACAGTGCGGCCACGCCGGGAAACAGCACCGGCACCGCCGCACCCGCGACCAGACCCGCCGATCCGATGCGCATGGGCTTGCGCACGCCGACCCGATCGGAAAGGCGCCCCGCGCTCACGGCGAACAGCATGGGCAGCAGCGCGTACAGCGCCATCAGCACGCCCACCATGAAGGGCGACGCGCCGCGGGAAAGCGCATCGAGCGACACCGTGACGCGGCTGCCACCGCAGCACCACGTGATTGGCGATGCCGAGCGCGATCAGCGCGAGCAGCGTGCGCGCGTCGCGCTCCGCCGCCGACCTCACGGGGCCAGCCGGTCGATGTTCCAGGACCCTGCCTGCCGCGGCACGCGCCGGTAGCGAACGCGATCGTGCAGGCGCGACGGCCGCCCCTGCCAGAATTCCAGCGCCTCCGGTATCACGCGGTAGCCACCCCAGTGGGGCGGTCGCGGTATCTCGCCGGTCTCGCCGTAGTGCTGCTCCGCTTTGGCGAACCGCTGCTTCCAGCACGCTGCGGTCCGCGATCGGCTCGCTCTGCGGCGACGCCCACGCACCGAGACGGGAGAGCCGCGGACGGCTCGCGAAATAGGCGTCGGATTCCGCCGCGCCGACTTTCTCGACGCCGCCTTCGATGCGCACCTGCCGCTCGAGCTCCACCCAGTGGAACAGCAGCGCGGCGTGCGGATGGCGCGCGAGCTCGGCACCCTTGCGGCTCGCGTAGTTCGTGAAGAAGACGAAGCCGCTCGCGTCGACGCCCTTCAGCAGCACGATGCGCGCGGCGGGTCGGCCGTCGTCGCCGACGGTGGCGAGCGTCATGGCGGTCGGCTCGGGCAGCTGCGCCTGGATGCGCTTCGTCGAGCCAGTGCTCGAACTGCCGAAACGGATCCGGCGCGACGTCGCGCTCGTCGAGCGTTTCGCGGCGGTAGTCGGTGCGCAGGTCGGCGATCTTCAAGGCGGGTGCGGCACGGGCCGCATGCGATCTCGACGGCATTCTACGCCGTGCCACACCGCCGTTGGCGCGGATCGCCTGCGGTGCGTCAGCGCAGCCGCGTGACGCGGTAGCCTTGTGCGCGCAGCAGGGCGAGGAGCCCTTGCGGGCCCGTCGAGGTGCGATGCGCCGACGGCGACGAACACGCCGCCGCTGCGCAGTGGCACGAAGAGCCGGTGCGCGAGCAGCGCGGATCGCGCGTCGATCACGGCCGCGTGGAGTGCCGCGAAGTGCGGCGCCATGTCGGGATGTCGCGAACCGGGCGCTGCCGCGGCGCGGGCGAGCGCCTTCAGATCGCCCGCGAGCCACGCCTTCACCGCGGCCTCGTGATCGCGCAGGAGTGCCGGGCGCTCCCGCAGCACGTAGCGCAGGAGCGCCAGCTGGCTCGCCAGCGGAATGGAATCGAACGCGGCAATCTGCTCTTCGGGCAGCTCGAGTCCGAGCAGGCGCATGTGCCGCGCCCGCGCGGCATCGCGCAGCAACGCGTCGAGGCCGGGTCCCGCGGCAGGCGCTTCGGCGAGCTTGAGGAACACCGCCCACGGCTTCAGCCGGCGCGCGCTCGATGGCGGAACCGCATCCGCCGAGCGCGCGCTCCACTTCGGTGACCGCGTCGGGCGGCATCCAGTCGCCGAGCTCGTGTCCCTCCGGCAACTGCGCCGCGCGGAAGAAGTCGTCGATGTCGCCGGGGCCGAGCTGCGCCTCCACCGCCAGGGTCCGGGTGCCCCGCATCGTCCGCTCGATCTTCGCGGCGAGCCCGGTCACGCGCGGATCCGCCGAGTGGAGGGTGCCGAACACGTACGACGACGCGCGGCCCGGTCGATCGAGCCGGAAGAGGATCGGGGACGCGCCCTGCCCGGCCGCGTCTGCGGTCGGGTGCTGGCGGTCGGCGGCTCCCGCGATGCCGGCGAGCGCGACCAGGCCGGCGACCAGCGCCATTGCGAAGTCGAGTCTCGATCGCAGCATGCGCACGACTCGCAGGCCGCGACGGAGCAAGGTGCGCACGCGCGGCATGCGGGACCGGGCCGACGCAGCACGTGTGGCAGCCATCATCCGCACGCGGGACGCGTCACGCTGCACCGGGAAGCGGCGGCACCAGCGAATCGCCGGCGGCGGCGATGCCATGCGGCCGCGCCCTGATCGGTCGCGCGCGTTCGCAGGCGTGCGAAGCGGGGTGAGCGCTGATGCAACATCCCCGTCGCTCCCTCTAAAAAACCCCTGTTTGGCCACTTCCCTCCCTCTATGAATGCGGTATAGTTGCCCGCGATGGAGCAGGGGGTACCCATGACAGGAGGGTCTGCTTCAGAGGGTTCGGCGCTGTGTTTCTCGCGCGTCCATTCACAGGAAGGAGAACTATGGCTACTGCCAAGAAAGCTGCAAAGAAGTCCGCTGGCAAGAAGACGGCCGGCAAGAAGACGGCCGCCAAGAAGTCAACGGCGCCAAGAAAACTGCCGCAAAGAAATCGCCCGCCAAGAAAGCCGCCCCGAAGACCGCAAAGAAGGCCGCAACGAAGCGCAAGCCGAATGCCGCTTTCATGAAAGCGATGACGCCGTCGGCGCAGCTCGCTGCCGTCATCGGGAACAATCCGCAGCCGCGCACCGAAGTCACCAAGAGGATCTGGGACTACATCAAGAAGAACAAGCTGCAGGATGCCGTGAACAAGCGCCTCATCAATGCCGACGAAAAGCTCAAGGCCGTCTTCGGTGGCAAGAGCAAGGTGTCGATGTTCGAGATGACGAAGCTCGTTTCGAATCACCTCAAGTAACTCGCCCGCACCATCCAGGCCGAACGGCCGCAGCGCGCACCGCTGTGGCCGTTTTCTTTTGCGCTACGCGGCCTGCATCGCCCGGCTCACCGCGGGGCGCGCCGCGAGCATCGCCATCCAGCGCGTGAGGTTCGGCAGATCGCCGGCGGACTCGACGACCGATGCGCGCGCGACGCAGATCGGATAGAGCGCGAAGTCGGCGATGCTGAGCTCGTCGACGAGGCAGTCGCGGTCCGCGAGCTGCGCATCGGCAAGACGCAGGAAACGCAGCAGGCGCTGCTCGAACCATGCGTCGTTCTCCGCCGACTTTCACGGGCGCGAGCTTCGACAGCAGGAAGATGCTGCCCGAGGCCGCCGCGACGTCGGCAAGGGCCTGCATGAGCCATTGATACGCGGCCGCGCGCCGGAACGAGTCCGCGGGCAGGAAGCGTCCGGTCTTCTCCGCGAGATACAGAAGGATCGCCGCGGATTGCGACAGCGCGAAGGGCTGGCCATCGGGACCTTCGGGATCGACGATCGCCGGGATCTGTCCCGCAGGGTTGATCTGCAGGAACTCGGCGTCGCGCTGCTCGCCGCGCGCGAGATCCAGTGCGTGCACGCGATACGGGAGCGCGCACTCCTCCAGCATGATGGCGACGCGCTGGCCGTTCGAGCTCTGCGCGGTGAAGAATTCGATCATGTGACCCCTGCGAATGCGGCCGTTGCAGCCGCGCGCGGCGACCGCGCCGCACGACGTGCTTCAGTCCTGCTCGTCCTCGATGACGCGGATGACGCGCGTGCGCTTGCCGCCCGCGTACTTCTCCATCTGCACGAGTACCGGGAAGCGCTCGGTCAACGCGGCGCGTGCGGCATCCTCCGTGTCGAACGTCAGCACCGTGCCGTCGTCGGTGCGCACGTCATGCCACAGCCCGCGCTCGTCCTGCACTTCGATCTTGTACCGCATGTCTGCTCCTGCATTGGCTGCGGCGAGCCGCAGCGTGGATGATCAGGCCCGTTGCCCCTGCAGCGCGGCGATGCGCGCCTCGAGCGGCGGGTGCGAGGCGAAAAGCGCCATGAAGCCCTGCGACGAAGGCGCGATGCCGAACGACTGGATGGCCTGCGGCAGCGGCCCCGCGGCGCACGCCCCCGAGGCGCTGCAGCGCGCGGATCATGGGTTGCGGCGAGCCGAGGAGGTGCGCGCTGCCGGCATCGGCGCGGTATTCGCGCCACCGCGAGAACCACGCCACGATGATGCTCGCGAGCACGCCGAACACGATCTCGCACACGAGCACCGTGACGTAGAAGCCGGGGCCGGTGCCGCGCTCCGTCCGGAACAGCGTCCGATCGACGAAGAAGCCGACCACGCGCGCGAGGAACACCACGAACGTGTTCACGACGCCCTGGATGAGCGTCAGCGTGACCATGTCGCCGTTCGCGACGTGCGAGATCTCGTGCCCCAGCACGGCCTCGGCCTCCTCCCGGTTCATGGACTGCAGCAGCCCGGTCGATACGGCGACCAGCGCGGAGTTCTTGAACGCGCCGGTGGCGAACGCGTTGGCATCGCCTTCGTAGATCGCGACCTCGGGCATGCCGATGCCCGCCGCGGTCGCGAGCCTGCGCACGGTCTCGACGATCCACGCTTCGGCGTCGTTGGCCGGGGTGTCGATGACGCGCGCGCCGGTGGACCACTTGGCCATCGGCTTGGAGATGAGAAGCGAGACGATCGCGCCGGTGAAACCCACCACGAACGAGAACGCGAGCAGCGGGCCGACCTGGATGCCCTGCTGCATGAGCGCGCGATTCAGGCCAAGCACGTTCAGCACGACCGACAGCACCAGCACGACGGCGAGGTTGGTCAGCAGGAACAGCACGATGCGCTTCATGGGGACCTTGGGCGAAGTGATGCGGCGGCCGTCATCTTAGGGCCGGCTTTCGCAGCGGCAACGCGCGGCGTGACGCGTCGCGTCCTTGCGCGTGGCAGCGCGCCCGTCGCTGCAGGCGCCTGGAAGAACTCGATCAGCTGAAACGATCAGCGCCAGGCATCGCGCAGCGTGACGGCGCGGTTGAAGACCGGTGTGCCGGCACGGTGGTCCTCGAGATCGGCCACGAAGTAACCGTGGCGCTCGAACTGGAACCGCTCTTCGGGTGCCGCCGCGGCGAGCGCCGGCTCGACGTATGCGGTGATCACGCGCTTGGAGTCGGGATTGAGGTCGTCGATGATAGCTCCGCTCCACCGCTGCGCCCTCCTCTTCGTCCTCGCCGGCGAGCACCGTCGGGCGGTCGAGCGCGACCGGAGCGGACACCGCGGTGCGATCCGCGATCTCGTCCGTCGCGGTGCCGGGATAAGGCACGCGGAACAGACGATCATAGAGCCGCACCTCGGCAGGCAGCGCGTCCGCGGCGGCGAGCCAATGGATGTTGCCCTTCACCTTGCGCGTGTCGGCGCCCGGCGTGCCGCTGCGCGTCGCGGGATCGTACGTGCAGTGCACCGCAACGACCTTGCCCGTGGCATCTCGGTCGACGCCCGTGCAACGCACGATGTAGGCATAACGCAGCCGCACCTCTGCGCCGGGGCTCAGGCGGAAATAGCCCTTGGGCGGCACTTCGGCGAAGTCGTCGCGCTCGATCCACAGCTCGCGCGCGAACGGCAGCACGCGCCGGCCGAGCTCCGCGTGCTGCGGGTGATTGGGCGCGAAGCACTCCTCGTGCGCGCCAGCCGGGTAGTTGTCGATCACGAGCTTCAGCGGATCGAGCACCGCGATGCGCCGCTGCGCACTCGCGTTGAGATCCTCGCGCATGCAGTCCTCGAGCACGCTCATGTCGATCCAGGAGTCGGACTTCGTCACGCCGATGCGCTCTGCGAACAGGCGGAACCCCTCCGGCGTGAAGCCTCGCCGGCGCGCGCCGACGAGCGTCGGCATGCGCGGGTCGTCCCAACCGTCGACGTGACCGTGCGACACGAGCTCGATGAGCTTGCGCTTCGACAGCACCACGTACGTGAGGTTGAGGCGCGCGAACTCGTACTGCTGCGGCAGCGGGCGCTCGAGCAGGCCGCCGTCGGCAAGATGCTCGATGATCCAGTCGTACAGCGGGCGATGGTCCTGGAATTCGAGCGTGCAGATGGAGTGCGTGATGCGCTCCAGCGCGTCCGAGATGCAGTGGGTGTAGTCGTACAGCGGATAGATGCACCACTTGTCGCCGGTGCGGTGATGCGTCGCGTGCCGGATGCGATAGATGGCCGGGTCCCGCATGTTCACGTTCGGACTGGCCATGTCGATGCGCAGCCGCAGGACGTGCGCACCGTCCGGGAACTCGCCGGCCCGCATGCGCCGGAAAAGATCGAGGTTTTCGGCGACGCTGCGGTCGCGATACGGACTCGCCCGGCCCGCCTCCGTCAGCGTGCCGCGCGACGCGCGCATCTCCGCCGCCGACTGGCTGTCGACGTACGCGAGGCCCTGCTCGATGAACCATTCGGCGAAGCGGTAGAGCCGGTCGTAATAGTCGGACGCGTGATAGCGATGGGCACCCCAGTCGAAACCGAGCCAGTGCACGGCGGCGGCGATGGAGTCCTCGTACTCGACGTCCTCCTTGACCGGGTTCGTATCGTCGAAGCGCAGGTGACAGCGTCCGCCGTTCTCCTGCGCCAGGCCGAAGTTGAGGCAGATCGATTTCGCGTGCCCGTAATGCAGGTACCCGTTCGGCTCGGGAGGGAATCGCGTGAAGACACGACCGCCGTATTTCCCGGTGCGGTTGTCCTCGGCGATGATGGCGCGCAGGAAATTCGAGCCAGGCAGGGGTCGGAGCGTTCCGCGGCGTTGCGCGCACGTGGCGACGCCCCCGGTCGACGTTCCACGGCAGTCCCGTCTTGTGGCGGTGCAGCATTCATTGCGGTTTGTTCATGAACAAGCGGTCCGATCCAGCATTCTAACCGTGCCGCCCCGAGTCGTCTTTGCGTCGTTTCCCAGCGCCAGGTGCCGGCAGCGCGGGAAGCCGCGCCGCGCGGGCCTTCCGCGCGGGTAACAATTTCACGGTTCCGCGGCTTTTCCACAAAACGTGTGGATAGAAGTGTGGATATCCTGTACACAGGCGCGCTAAGTCATCGGCCCGCCGTAGAATTCATTGCCGTGCCCAAAATAGAGACGTGAAAAATTACTTTTATTTCAAGCGGTTGACGTTCGCGCCGTGCACGCTGCGGCGATGCACCACGCCGGGCCGATGCAGTGGATCGAATGGGGGGCCGCACGCGCCGGTAGGGCGGGTCGTCCTGGACATTCGTCGCTGGGCACGTCTTTTGTCTAGCCCACGCCTTCCCCCGCAGCTCGATTTCGGCGACCGCGAGGCAACGCCGCCGGCGCCCGGCACACCCGTGGTGCTGCCGGTGTCGCTGCTCGTCAGCTCGGCCCGGCTGCTCCTCGAGCGGCATCTCGGACTCGCCTGGGTGAGCGGCGAGATCTCCAACTTCACCCGGGCCGCTTCGGGGCACTGCTATTTCAATCTGAAGGACGCCAAGGCCCAGGTGCGGTGCGTGTTCTTCCGGCACAAGGCCCAGCTCACGGCCTTCACTTTGAAGGACGGCGTGCAGGTCGAGCTGCGCGCCACGCCGTCGATCTACGAGGCGCGCGGCGAGTTCCAGCTCAATGTCGAGACCATTCGCCTCGCCGGGATCGGCCGGCTGTACGAGCGTTTCGCAGAGCTCAAGGCGCGGCTCGCCGCCGCCGGCTGGTTCGCGGAGGAGCGCAAGAAGCCGGTGCCGGCGCATGCGCGGGCGATCGGCATCGTCACGTCGCTGCGTGCTGCCGCGCTGCACGACGTGCTGACCACGTTGCGTCGCCGCTGGCCGGCCATGCCGGTGATCGTGTATCCGGCCGCAGTGCAGGGGACCGGTGCCGCCGCGCGAGATCGCGACCGCCATCCGGATCGCCAACGCCCGCGCCGAGGTCGACGTCCTGGTCGTGTGCCGCGGCGGCGGCTCCATCGAGGATCTGTGGCCGTTCAACGAGGAAGTCGTCGCGCGCGCGATCTTCGAATCGCTCCTGCCGGTCATCTCGGGCGTCGGCCACGAGACGGACTTCACGATCTGCGATTTCGTGGCCGACGTGCGCGCGCCCACGCCGACCGCCGCCGCGGTGCTCGTCGCGCCCGATGGCGACGGGATTGAAGCGCGCGGTCGCAACGCACGCAGCACGCTGGCGTGCCAATGCCTACCGCGCCCTCGAAGTGCGCATGCAGCGCGTCGATGCGGCTGCGCGCCGCCTGACGCATCCGGCCGCTCGCCTCGCGCAGCGGCAGCAGGAGCTCGAGCGCCTGGCGCAGCGCCTGGTGCGGTGCCAGGCGCATCGCATGCGCCGGCTCCGCGAGCGCGAAGCAGCGGCGCGGCAGTCCTTCGCATGGCGATTGCGCAGGCCATTGCCGCAGTGCGCGCCGCTGGTGCAGGCGAAGGATTCGTTCCTGCGCATGACGGGCGAGCGCGTCGGCCGGCTCGAACACAAGCTCGCGTCGCTGCAGCAGAATCTCGAGCACCTCGATCCGACTGCGGTGCTGGAGCGCGGCTACGCGATCGTGAGCACCGGCGACGGGCGCATCGTCACCGATGCAGCGGAGGTGCGCAGCGGCGACGACGTCGCGCTGACCTTCGCGCGCGGCAACGCGAAGGCGAGGATCCTCGACCGCGACTGAACGCGCCGCAACGAGCGCGCCTGCCTCTTTTAGGGAACCTAGGCTTCGTCGGGCTCGGGGTCGTCGACGACGGCCGCCCGCCGCAGCGCCTCGACGACGTGCGGCGGTGCGTGCGCCGCGATGCGCGGCGTTGCGGTGACGACATCGGCGTTCTGCGCGCGATGGCGCAAGGCGTGATCCATGAGCACGATGGCCATCATGGCCTCGGCGATCGGCGTCGCGCGGATGCCGACGCACGGATCGTGGCGCCCGTGGGTGTTGACGACGACCGGCTGCCCGTTGCGGTCGATGGAACGACGGTCGAGGCGCACCGACGACGTGGGTTTCACCGCGATCGACACGACGATGTCCTGCCCCGTCGAGATGCCGGCGAGAATGCCTCCGGCCTGGTTGCCGAGGAAGCCTTCCGGCGTCATCTCGTCGGTGTGCTCGGTGCCCGACTGCGCCACCGATGCGAAGCCGGCGCCGATCTCCACGCCCTTGACGGCATTGATGCCCATCATCGCGTGTGCGAGGTCGGCGTCGAGCCGGCCGTACACGGGCTCGCCCCAGCCGACCGGCACGCCCGACGCATGTACGGTGATGCGCGCGCCGCACGAGTCGCCGGATTTGCGCAGCCGGTCCATGAAGCGCTCGAGTTCCGGCGCCATGCTTCCGTTCGCGATGAAGAACGGATTCGCGTGCACGTGCTCCCAGCCCTCGAACGGCACCACCACCGGACCGATCTGCGCGAGGCAGCCGCGGATCGTCACGCCGTAGCGCTCGTGCAGCCATTTGCGCGCAATGGCGCCGGCGGCGACGCGGACGGCGGTCTCGCGCGCGGACTGCCGGCCGCCACCGCGATAGTCGCGGATGCCGTACTTCTGCCAGTACGTGTAGTCGCCGTGACCGGGCCGGAACGTCTCCGCAATGTTGGCGTAGTCACGGCTGCGCGCATCCTCGTTGCGGATCAGAAGCGCGATCGGCGTGCCCGTCGTGCGGCCCTCGAACACGCCGGACAGGATCTCGACGGTGTCGCTCTCGCGGCGCTGCGTGACGTGCCGGGACGTGCCTGGCTTGCGGCGATCGAGATCGCGCTGGATGTCTTCCGTCGTCAGCGCCATGCCCGGCGGACAGCCATCCACGACGCAGCCGATCGCCGGGCCGTGCGATTCGCCGAACGAAGTGACGCAGTAGAGCGTGCCGAGCGTGTTGCCGGACATGAGGTACCCGCGGAAGAGTTCGCGCGGCGCGAAAGGATCGCAGTCGAGTGTAGCATGCACCCTCGTATCACTTTCCGCGGCACGCCGGTCGACGACGCGTGATGATCCCCGACGAGCTCGCGCGCGCATTGCGCAACGCGCGGCATCCCGTTGCCCTTACCGGCGCCGGTATTTCGGCCGAGTCCGGCGTGCCCACCTTCCGCGATGCCCTGACCGGGTTGTGGGCGCGATTCGACCCGCGCGAGCTCGCGACGCCGGGCGCGTTCGCGCGCAATCCGCGTCTCGTGTGGGACTGGTATGCGTGGCGGCGCGAACGGGTCGCGAGCGCGCTACCCAACGCGGGGCACCGCGCGCTGGTCGCGCTCGAGCAGCGCGTGCCGGGTTTCCTGCTCGTCACCCAGAACGTCGACGGGTTGCACGCTGCGGCCGGCAGCCGTCGCCTGGTCGAACTGCACGGCAACATCGCGCGCGTGCGATGCAGCCGCGAAGGCACGATCGTGGATGCCTGGAGCGACGACGGCGCCGAGGCTCCGCGCTGCCCTTCGTGCGGCGCGTACCTGCGTCCGGACGTCGTCTGGTTCGAGGAGGCCCTTCCGGCGCAAGCGCTCGCGCAGGCCGAGGCGGCGGCGCGCTCCTGCGACGTGATGCTCGTCGTCGGAACGTCGGCGGAGGTCTATCCCGCCGCGGCATTGCCGCGCTACGCGCAGCAGGCCGGTGCGGCCGTCGTCGAAATCAACACCGCGGCGACGGCGCTATCGGACTCCGCCGATTACGTCCTGCGCGCGTCTGCAGCGCAGGCCCTTCCGGCGCTCGTGCAAGCAGCCTATGGCGCGCCGCTGTCATCGGGCGACGCACCGGCGCGCGCGCCTGGCGGCAGCGGCGAAACATAGCCGATCAGCAACAGGAGCGTGCCGACGCCGAGGAACGCGACGACGCGGGGCAGTCCGGCGAGGCCACCGAGATCGATCAGGAAGAGCTTCGCCACCACGACGGCCAGCAGTGCGGCCCCGACCATCCACAGCGGGCCGCAGGTTGCGCTTCGCCGCAACGAACATGAGTGTCGCGCCGGTGACGCTCCATGCGAGCGTCAGGCTGGCCTGCAGCGGTTTCGACCCGAGGAGCGCCGGCAGATCCCAGGGAATGTCACCCCAGTGATGCCCGATGCGCAGGAGGGCGCCGTTGAGCGACAGGAAGATGCCCACGCCGAGCAGCGCGTAACGCGCGCGCTCGTCGACCCCGGGATGGATGGCGCTCCACCGGAAGAGCACGAGCAGCGCCGCGGCGAGGGTGATGTCCAGCGGATTGGCCAGAGGAAAGTACGGCAGCGGGTAGGGCTCCCCGGGCGAGAGCAGGTTCACGAGCAGCACCCACAGCATGAGCAGGATCGCGATCGGCACGGCGGCGTGCAGCGCATACGCGCGGCCGTGGCGATCGAAGGGCCAGCGCAGCGCAGCGCGTGCTCGCGGCGCCAGCGCGAGATACACGATCGCCGGCATCGCCGCGGCGCACGCGACCCACACCGTGTCGTCCGCCGTGATGCGCCCGACCCACTCGCTCACCTCCCATGCAACGTGGCCGGTCAACGCGATCGCCGCGAGCACGTGCGCTGCGTCACGCCAGTCGGTGCCCTTCGCGCGGTCCGTGCGCGTAGGCACGACAGTCGCATCGACCGCGAAGAGCGCGAGGAAGAGCACGACCCACGCCGCGGGCCACGCGAGCCATCCGGCCTGCAGCAACGTGGTGTGCGTGCGCTCGGCGTCGCGCAGACCGATGAACACCATTGCCACGGGGAGCGCGAGGGCGAGCGCGAGTAACCGCGGCCACGCCAGCAGCCGTCGCAGCCACAGGGCCGCGGCCGCCGCCGCCACCACCCAGGTCAGCACGGCGTGCGGCTCCTGGGCAGCAGGCAGCTGCCGGGTGAGCTCGAGGCCGCCGCTCGCGAGCCACCACAGCGCGCCCCAGGCGAACACCAGAGGGACGGCGGTGAGTTCGCGCGGGCCGAGCACCTGCGCGCGCCGATCGGCAAGCCGCGCGGTGGCGAGGCCCGCGACGGCGAGCATCGCGCCGCCCATGAAGAACGCGTTGAGAAAGAGGCGACCGTCGTCGCCCTGTACGCCATGCAGCACGAACAGCACGCCCGCCGCCGCCTGCAGCAGCAGCGCGAAGATCCGGATCGGCGGCGTGCGCTGCTCGATGCCGAGCCAGTACACCAGCGCTCCCTCGACGGACCAGAGTGCGGCTGTCACGCGGTTGTCGAAGGCGAAGGGGATGGACATGCTCGCAAACACCACGGCGAGGCCGACGAAAGAGCGTGCGAGCGCCGCCGCCCCAACCGTTCGCGCGCGCAGCCACCACGCCAGTCCGGCGTAGATCGCCGCAAGCGCGAGCGCGCTCCAGGCGGCGCCATAACGGGTGTCGCTCACCAGCGCGACCTGCAGCGCGAAGGCCACCATGGGCATGCCGAACACGAGCAGGCCATCGAGCGGCTGCCGCAGCGCGACGGGCTCCCGCCGCGCCTGCAGGATCGCCACCGCGACGTACATGCCGAAGAAGAGCACGAGGAACGGCTCGACCGCGCGGAACGATTCCGGCTGGTAGTAGCGATCGCCCCAGAACAAGGCGAGCGCGAAGGTGAACACGAAGCCCAGCGCGTTGATGCTGCGCCACGTGCGCGACGCCGCGATCACCAGCACGACGCCGTTCACCACCGCGAAATAGGCGAACAGGGGGATCGGCTTCGCGTCGCTTCCGGTGAGCACTGGCGCGAGGAACGCACCGGCCAACGCGAGGCCGGCAAGGGGCTGCGCGTCCGCCACGAGCGCGAGCCAGATGGTCAATGCGGCGATCGCCGCGAGCAGGATCAGCGCAACCGACGCCGGCAGCAGGTCGAACTGACGGAAGGCGGCGAACGTCGTGAGGTACAGCATGCCCGTTCCGGCGCCTTGCAGCGACCAACCGTACGCCGGTCGCGTGCGCGCAATTCGCCAGCCCGCGATCACCAGGGCGATGCCAACGAGCGCGACGGCGAGGAGCCGCACCGAGATCGGAACGGTGAAGTGCTCGGCGAAGTAGCGGAGCAGGAACGCGACGCCGAAGAACAGCACGATGACGCCGATGCGCGTCATGGCATTGCCGCCGGTGAACCAGCCCCACAGGCGCGCGAGCGCAGGCGAGGCCACGCCGGGCGCGACGGCGGCAGGGCGTACCGATGCGGGCGGCACCGGTGGTGGCATCGCTGGAGGCACCGGCACGGCGACGCCGGGCGGCACGGCCGCAGCGGGCAATGCGGCAATCGAAGGCGATACGCCGGCAGCGATGTCCATGTCCGCCGCTTCGCCCGGAGCCTCCCCGCCGCTACGTGCATCCGGGATGCCCGATGCCGCACTGCGCCCGGTTTCGAGCACGGCCAGGCGCCGCTCGAGCGCGGCGACGCGTTGCTCCAGCGTGATCGCCTGCGGTGGGGCCGGCTCCGGCTTGCGGAAGACCGCACGTTGCGTGCGTCCCGACAGCAAGGCGCCCGCGAAGAAGCCGATCAGACCGCCCACGGCGGCGCCCCAGTCCCGCGACAGCCAATGCCCGATCAGGGCCCCGAGCAACAGTCCGAGCAGTGCAGGCATGCAGTGGTCTCCGTGGCGATCAGCGGCGCGCGCCGCGCAGTGCCTCGACGCGCCCGCGCAGCAGGTCCGGCGTGACAGCCTGGGGGTCGAGCGGCGGCGAGGCTTTGAGCGCGATGCGCGAGAACATGCCGCGCAATCGCCGCATGGCGCGACCGCGGTGGGCCCGGCTGAAGAAGCTGCCCCAGAGCCCCGAAAGCGCGAGCGGCACCACGGGCACCGGACACGCATCGAGGATCCGGCGCACGCCCGGCGCGGAAGGGGTTCATCTCGCCGTCCTCGGTGAGCTTCCCCTCGGGAAAGATGCCCACGATCTCACCCGCGCGCAATGCCGCGATGGCGTCGGCCAGCGCCTGCTCCTTGATCGCCGGATCGTCGCGTGCGGATGCGATCGGAATCGCGCGCATGGTGCGAAACAGGAAGGACAGCACCGGCACGCGGAAGATGCGGTGGTCCATCACGAAGCGGATCGGCCGGCGTACGCACGCGGCGATCACCACCGCATCGACGTAGCTCACGTGGTTGCACACGACGAGGCACGGCCCTTCGTCGGGGATGTTGGCGAGACCTTCCTTGCGCACGCGATAAACGCTGTGAATCAGCAGCCACGCGAGAAAGCGCATCAGGAACTCGGGCACCAGCAGGAAGATGAAGAGCGCGACCGCGGCATTCATGAGCCCCACCGCGGCGAACAGGTCGGGCACGGAGAGGCCGGCGCGCAGCAGCGCGATCGCCACCAGCGCGGATGCCACCATGAAGCCCGCGTTGAGGATGTTGTTCGCGGCGATGATCCGCGAGCGATGCGCCGGCGCCGAGCGCGCCTGGATGAGGGCGTACAGCGGCACGATGTAGAAGCCGCCGAACATGCCGATCAGCAGCAAGTCCGCGGTGACGCGCCAGTGCGCAGGCTGCCGCAGGAACGCGGCGAGCCCCGCAACGACCGGCGCGTGCAGGTTGCGGCTCGCGAGCCACAGGTCGATCGCGAACACGCTGAGGCCGATGGCGCCGAAGGGCACCAGCCCGAGCTCGATGGTGCGCCCCGACAGTCGCTCGCACAGCAGCGACCCCACGCCGATGCCGATCGAGAAGACCGTCAGCAGGAACGTCACCACGTGCTCGTCGCCGCCGAGGATGTCGCGGCTGAAGCCCGCGAATTGCGCGAGGAAGGTCGCACCGTAGAACCAGAACCAGGAGATCCCGAGCATCGACAGCCACACCACGCGCTCGCGGCGCGCGAATGCGATGTTGCGCGCCGTTTCGGTGAACGGGTTCCAGTTGATCGCAAGGTCCGGGGCGACGGCGGGAGTCACGGGAATGCCGCGGCTCACCAGATACCCGGCCACGGCGATGACGATCGTCGCCATGGCTGCGAGGAGCGGACCGGCGCCGGCGATCGCCACCAGCACGCCGCCCGCGATCGTGCCGAGGAGGATGGCGACGAAGGTCCCCATCTCGACGAGTCCGTTGCCGCCGACCAGCTCCTCGGGCCGCAGGTGCTGCGGCAGGATGGCGTACTTGATGGGGCCGAACACCGTCGAATGCACGCCCATCAGCGCCAGCGCGGCGAACAGCACGGCGAGGTCGCGCTGCCAGAATCCGACGAGGCCCACGAGCATGATGCCGATCTCGAACAGCTTGACGAGGCGGATGACGCGCGACTTCTCGTACTTGTCCGCAAGCTGGCCCGCCGTTGCGGAAAGGAGCACGAATGGCGCGATGAACACGGCGCCCGCGAGATTGACCAGCGCGTTGGGATCGAGGGTGGTGAGGCTCGCGGCGTGGAACGCGACGAAGATCACGAGCGCGTTCTTGTAGACGTTGTCGTTCGCGGCGCCGAGGAACTGCGTCCAGAAGAACGGCGCGAAGCGGCGCTGGCGCAGGAGATCGAACTGCGTCGGTGCGTGCGTGCCGGTCGCGCTGCCGGCGTTCCCGACGCTCCGCAGCGGTCCGAGCGTCGCTCACGCGCGCCGCCTCATGCATGGCCATCGAGGTACTCCAGGACGGCCTCGAGTCCGCCCTTCACGAAGGGCACGTCAGGCCAGTACCACATCTCCTTGCCGCGCTTCTCGGCCCGGAGCACCCCGGCCTCGCGCATCACCCGCAGGTGATGGCCGACGGCGGTGCGCGAGAGCGGCGACGCCGCGACGATGTCGGCCACGCGCAGGCGCTCGCCGGGCTGGAACATGAGGAGGATGCGCTGCCGGTGCGGATCGCCGAGGGCGACGAACAGCGCCGCCGTCGTGCGCCACGCCGCGGGAATCGCCCGGCCGTAGCTGCGTCGCATCGCTTAAATGTCTACTTGACTAGTCACTTGGCTGAATGATGGAGGCGCGGCGGCGCGTTGTCAAGCGCGCCCGCCGGCCGGCGCGCAACGTCGCCGTCATGCCCCGGCCGCACGGGTACAATCGCCGCGTTCCTCCTCCTCGCGCGACACTCTCATGCGCCAATATCTCGACTTCATGCGCTACGTGCGCGATCACGGCCATCCCAAGGAGGATCGCACCGGCACCGGCACGCTCTCCGTGTTCGGCTACCAGATGCGCTTCGCGCTGGCGGAAGGCTTCCCGCTGCTCACCACGAAGAAAGTCCACACGCGCTCGATCATCCACGAGCTCCTGTGGTTCCTGCGCGGCGACACCAACGTGCGCTACCTGCAGGACAACGGCGTGACGATCTGGGACGAGTGGGCGGACGCCAACGGCGACCTCGGACCGGTGTACGGCGCGCAGTGGCGTCAGTGGCGCGGTGCGGATGGAGCGACGGTCGACCAGATGGCAAACGTCGTCGCGGAGATCCGGCGCAACCCGGATTCGCGACGGCTCATCGTGTCGGCCTGGAACGTCGGCGAGATCCCGCGCATGAAGCTGCCTCCGTGCCACGCCTTCTTCCAGTTCTACGTCGCCGGGGGCCGGCTGTCGTGCCAGCTCTACCAGCGCAGCGCGGACATCTTCCTGGGCGTGCCTTTCAACATCGCGTCCTACGCGCTGCTGACGCACCTCGTCGCGCAGCAAACGGACCTCGAGCCTGGCGAATTCATCTGGACCGGCGGCGACTGCCATCTCTACCGCAACCATCTCGAGCAGGTCGACACCCAGCTCGCCCGAACGACCTACCCGTTGCCCCGGCTCGAGCTGTTGCGCAAGCCCGCGTCGCTATTCGAATACACCTTCGAGGACATCGCGATCGTGGACTATCGCTGCCACCCGGCGATCAAGGCGCCGGTGGCGGTCTAGCGGCCGGCGAAAAAAAGCCCGCCGGGATGGGGCGGGCGCAGGGGGTCGGCGCACGCGTGCGCGTGCGGACGCACCGCCGGCCATGGCGGTGCGCGGACGGATCGGCTAGACGATCGTGCGCGCGGCGTTCACGCGGTCGACGAGCGCCTCGAGCGCTTCCTGCTGCGATGGCGACAGCACGTCGTCGTCACGGCTGTCGGACGAGGCGGCGTCGAGACCGCGGTCCTGATCGGCGATCCAGTGTTGCGAGAATTCGGGCGAGAACATGGCGGGTCCTGTGCGTTGCAAGGTGCTGCGAGAGCACTAAAGCAATGCCCGTGCCAACCATTCATCAAGGTGCCCTCATGCCCCGCGCGATGCCGCTCTTCCCTCTGCGGCGCACTGGCGCGTGCGCAGGTGGTGTTCGAATAATCGACACGTCGGCGCTCCAATCTGTCTCATTGTGCCGACGCATCATGTCGCTTTTCTGCTAAGTCACTGATCGCGAGGCGCCTTTTGTGTCGCCATCCAGCGACATGACAAGGAACCGACGCGCGTTCAGGCCCCCTTCGCCTCCTTGAACATCGCCGGCTCGAGATGGTGGCGCTGCAGGAGCTTGTAGAACTCGGTGCGGTTGCGCTTGGCGAGCACCGCTGCCTGCGTCACGTTGCCACCGGTGATCTTCAGCAGGCGCACGAGATAGTCGCGCTCGAACTGTTTGCGCGCTTCCTCGAACGGCACCAGGGCGCTCGCATCCTCCTGTAGCGCGCTCTGCACCAGCGACGCGGGAATGACGCTCGTCGTCGCGAGCGCGACGCATTGCTCGAGCAGGTTGAGGAGCTGCCGGACGTTCCCCGGCCACGGCGCCGCGATCAGCAGCGCCATGGCGTCGGGCGCAAGCGACGGCACCGGCCGGCGGTAGCGCTCACCGAGCTTGCGCAAGAAATGGGTCGCAAGCAGTGGAATATCTTCCCTTCGCTCCGACAGCGACGGAAGCTTGAGCGAGACCACGTTGAGGCGGTAGTAAAGGTCCTCGCGGAACTGTCCCGAGCTCTTCGCCGCGTCGAGGTCGCGATGCGTGGCCGAGACGACCCGGACGTCGATCGGCACCGACTGCGTCGCCCCGACCGGACGCACTTCGCCTTCCTGCAGCACCCGCAGCAGCTTGACCTGCAGCGCGAGCGGCATGTCGCCGATCTCGTCGAGGAAGATCGTGCCGCGATCGGCGGCCTGGAACAGCCCCTTGTGCGCCTGCACGGCACCGCTGAAGGCGCCGCGGGCGTGGCCGAAAAGTTCCGATTCGAGCAGCGGCTCCGGGATCGCGCCGCAGTTGACGGCAATGAACGCATGCTCGTGCCGGGGGCTGGCGCGATGGATCGCGCGCGCCAGCAGCTCCTTGCCGGTGCCCGACTCGCCATAGATGAGGACGCTTGCATCCGACTCCGCGACGAGGCGCGCCTGCCGCAACACGTCCTCCATGCGCGGCGAGCGGGTGATGATCCCGGCGCGCCATTGCGCGGAAGCGTCATTGTCGGCCGTCGATTCGCCCCCGGAGAGCGAAACCGCTGCTGCCACCTTCTGCAGCAGGTCCTGGCTGTCGAACGGCTTGGTGAGGAATGCGAACACGCCACGCTGCGTGGCGGCGACCGCGTCGGGGATGGTGCCGTGCGCCGTGAGGATGATGACCGGCAACGCGGGATGCTGGCGATGGATCGCCGCGGAGAGCTGCAGCCCGTCGATGCCCGGCATGCGCAGGTCGGTGATCACCGCCGCCGGACGCGCGATGGCCAGCGCTGCCAGCGCCGTCTCGCCGCTGTCGGCGGTGCGCACACGATAGCCCGCGCTGGTGAGCCGCAGGCTGATGAGCTTCAGCAGGTCGGGATCATCGTCGACCAGCAGGATGTCGCCGTTTTGCATGGGGAAGTCCTTCGTTGGGATGCAGCCGCGCGCGCGGCGCGCGGACGACGAATCAGCGGCCGCCGCCGCCGCCGCCGCTGCCGGACCCGCCACCACCGCCGCCACCGCCGCCGCTGCGCACGCGGTCGCGCAGCAGGTTGCGCTCCAGCACGCGCAGCGCTTCGAGCTTCTGGATGGCGACGTCGGCCTTCTGCTGCTCCTCGCGCACCGCGCGGATGCGCTCGATCACCTGCACCTGCAGCACGCCGGCCAGTTGCTTGATGGCGGGTGAGCCATTGCTGGTCTTGGCGACGTTTTCCAGCAGCTGCAGCGCGCGCTGGTCGTCCTGGGGCGAGCGGGTGAGCGTGTAGAGCATCGCAAGGCGCACGCGGTTCGCATCGCTGCGCTGCCTGGTGAGCGCCTGCGTCGCGACATTGAGCTCGCGCCGCACGTCGTCGTTCTGCAGCGAGGCGTAGCGGGCGAGGTCGCCGACGAGACCCGCCACCACCTGATCGTCGCTGGGGGGCTCGGGCACCACGACGACCGGCGGGGGAACCGTCACCGCGGGAGCGGGAACGGGGGCGGGCGGCGTGACCGTGGGCGGCGTGGTCACCGGGGGAGCCGGCTGTGGGGCCGGTGTGGGCGCAGGCGGCGGTTCGACCGGCTCTACGGGCTCGACCGGCTCGACGGGCAGCTCGCTCGGCCGCACGATGGGCAGGGGAAACTCGACGATGCCCTCCTCGTCCTCGGGCGTCGTATCGACGTCGGGCAGCGTCGCGCACCCGGCAAAGAGGACCGCGCAAGCCAGCGCGAGCGCGGCACGCCAGCTGCTCATCGCTGCGCCACCGCGTCGACGGTTGCGACGGCAGGCATGCGCGCCGTGAGCGCAGCGCCGCCGGCGCCCTGCACCGGCAGGCGGAGCGTGAACACCGCACCGCGCTTGCCATCGCGTCGGTCGGACACGTCGATGCTGCCTTCGTGCGCCAGCGCGTATTCGCGCGCGATCGCGAGTCCCAGCCCGGAACCCTTGACGCGACCCTCGCTCGGCGGCTTGCCCTGGTAGAAGGAATCGAAGATGCGGTCGCGGTCCGTCGCCGCCACGCCATGGCCCTCGTCCACCACGTCGAGGATCGCGCAGCCCCCATCGACGTGCAGCTTGAGCACGATCACGCCGCCGCGCGGCGAGTACTTGATGGCGTTGGAAACGAGATTGTCGATGATGGTGCGGATGCGCTCGGCGTCGCCGATGACCGACGCGGGCTCGAGCTGCGCGTCGAACGTGATCATGCGCGCGAACGCCGCGAGCTTGTGCTCGCGCGCCACGCGGCGCACGACGTCGGGCAGTGGCACCGGTCCGGATGCCTGCGGCTCCATCGCGCGCGTCTGCTGGTAGCGCAGCAGATCCTCGATGAGCTTCTGCAGCTGCAGGCAATTCTCGCGCACGATGCGCACGATGTCCTGCTGCTCGCGCGAGAGATCGCCGCCGACGCGATCGCGCAGGAGCTCCGTGCCTTCCCGCACGGCGGTGAGCGGCGTCTTGAGCTCGTGCGAGACGTGGCGCAGGAAGCGGTTCTGCTGCTCCTCGAGCTCGTGCAGGCGCGCGCGCAGCCATTCGAGGCGCTGCCCCAGGTAGCGCATGTCCTGCGGCCCGTTGACCTCGATGGGATGCGAGAAGTCGGCCGTCCCCATCTGGCGGATCGCCTGATCGAGCTGACGGATCGGGCGGGCAATCAGCACGGCGAAGAGGATGGCGAGCGCGAGCGCGATGCCCACCGTTGCGGCAGCGAGATACAGCCACTTCTGCCGCCCCTCGCTCGCGATGTCCTGCAGGCGCTCGATCGCGCGCTCGGTGAGGCTGTTCGTGGCGGCGAGCATGGCCTGCGCGCCATCGGCGAGACGCGAGTAGCCGTCGGCGAGTTGCAGCTGCAGGTCGGCCGAGCGTGGCGCGCCATTCAGCACCTTGTGCAGGCGGCTCTCCGAATCGGTGAGCTCGTCGAGCGCCTTCTGCTGGTCGGCAGCGAGCGGCAGCAATGCAAGCTGGCCCGCCGTCTGCCGAAACTCCTGGCGCACGCGCGCGTAGTCCTCGAGCAGCGCGTTGTCCTCGAGGATCAGGTATTGGCGCACCACGCGCTCGAGGGTGACCGCCTGCTCGAAGAGCTGGCGGCTCGCGCGCCCCGCCTCGGCCGCTTCCTGCACTGCCTGCTGCCCCTGCAGCTGCAGCCGGTCGAGCGACAGGATCAGCTCGGCGAGCGCATACACGAGCGGCAGGCTCACGAGGAGGAAGCCCAGCAGGATGAACTTGAGGAAAGAACGCGGGTAATACACGGGACGGGGGCTATAATCGGCGGCGAATTATGACAGCGCCATAGCCTGCGCAGATGCAAGCGCTCGAAGATACACCAGCCCCATCGATCCGGCCAAGCGGCGCGTCCACCGTCGCATTGGAGATCGTCGTCGCGATCGCTGCCAACGGCGTCATCGGTGATCGCAACGGCCTGCCCTGGCGCCTGCCCGCCGATCTGCGCCATTTTCGCAAGTTGACGACCGGACACGCCGTGCTCATGGGACGGCGCACGTGGGATTCGATAGGGCGTGCACTGCCCGAGCGGCAGAACATCGTGATCACGCGCCGCGCCGATTTCCGTCCGGAAGGCGCGGAGGTCGCGCACTCCCTCGACGCGGCGATCGCGCTCGCGCGCCTTCCCCCACCGCTCTGCTGCATCGGCGGCGGCGAGATCTTCCGCATCGCCCTGCCGCGCGCGACGCGCATGCACGTCACCGAGATCGCCGCGGACTTCCCGGGCGATGCGTTCTTTCCCGAGTTCGACCGCAGCCTGTGGCGCGAAACGGCGCGCGAGACGCATCCTGCCGGCGCCGATGCCGCCTTCGCGTACGCGTTCGTGACGTATGATCGCGCCCGCTAGGCGTGGCGAAGCGATTCGCGCAAGCGCGCCCGCGTGCCGCACGCCTCGCTGATTTCCATCGCAACGTCAAAGGAGCACGCATGTCCGGTGCCGCATTCCACGTACACGGCCCGCACGATCACGAGGTCGAGCACGCGGCGCACTCGCGCGATCCGTTCGCCGGGCGGATCGCCGTCATGACCGCCATCTTCGCCACGGTGGGCGCCTTGTTCGGCTACATGGCCGGCGCGACCCAGAACGAGGCCCTGCTGCACAAGAACGACGCCGCCATCCGCAAGACCGAGGCGTCGGACCAATGGAATTTCTACCAGGCGAAGAGCAGCAAGCAGAATCTGGCGGAGCTCGGTGCGACGCTCACCTCCGGCGAGCAGCAGGCGCGCTACCGGCAGGAGATCGAGCGCTACAAGCAGGAAAAGGAGGACGTGAAGAAGCAGGCCGAGAAGCTGGAGGCCGACGGACAGCGCGCACAAAGCGCCAGCGATGCCGCCATGCACGTGCATCACCGGTGGGCGCAGGCGCTGACGCTGATCCAGATCGCGATCTCGCTCGCGGCCATCACCCTGCTTACGCGCAGCCGATGGCTCAACAAGATGGCGTACGGTGCCGCCGCCTTTGCGGTCGTGCTGGGCGGCCTCGCGTTCCTGCACTTCTAGCGACGCCCAGTTGTAAGGGCAAGGCGAGCCGCGAGACGTGCATCCGTGATAATGGGGCGCGCACTGCGCATCCAGCCGGGATGGCGGAATCGGTAGACGCAGCGGACTCAAAATCCGCCGGTGGCAACACTGTGAGGGTTCGAGTCCCTCTCCCGGCACCAGCAGGTCATCGGCGGGATCGGGCACGGTTCATGCGCGCCGTCGCCCCGCTCGCGTTGAGCTTGTCGCCCGTCTTTACAGGTATCGCCGAGCGCGCAGCGCTCGCCCATCGGCCGCAGGCAACGCAATCAACGGTCCCTGGCCTGTGGCGTACATCGTGCTTACCCATCGCCGGCGACGCTTTCTGACGACAATCCGGGTCTGGTCGCGTACCCACAACCACTGACGAAGGGGCGCGACTTGAATCTCGAGACGTTCGCGGCGCGTGTCGTCAGGACTCTGATCCGTGCACTGCACGTCGGCCGTTCCCCACGTTCCATGGTGCGCAGCTCGGCCGGCTGATCGCGCTGCTCGGCATGCTGGTCGCCAGCCAGGCCGCCGCGCAATCGATCGTTGGCGCCTGGGTCGTGGGAGACACGACGACGGAGGGTGCTTCGGTCGTCGTCTTTCTCGGCAACGGCACCTACGCGCAGATCCAGAATGCCCTGCCTCGGAAGCGCCGCACGGTTTCGATGGCTACGAACTCGGCACCTACACCTGGGACGCCGCCACCGGCGCGTTCACGATCACGACCCTGTCGATCGCAACGGCGACACTGGTCTGTCCAACATCAGTTCGCTGCCTGGCCTGACCATTACCGTATCGGGGAACCTGGCGACATTCATGATGACCCGGCAACGCTCCCATAGGTCTGACGCGAGTGACGGGCAGCAGCCCCATCGTGGGCGCCTGGGGCTTCGTCAATCCTGCGGCGCCGGACAATTCGCTGGTTGCCGTCTTCCTGCCGAACGGCATCTACTTTCTCCTGGAAGACGGAGACTCCACGCCGGCGACAGGGGACCCCACGGGCCATGACGGCATCGAGCACGGCACCTACGCATGGAACCGCGCGACCGGGACGTTGACGACCAGCCGGTTGCCGGCGCCCTTCGTCGACACGAATGGCGAATGGGGTCTGTCGCACACACCGGCGACCATCACGTTCACCGTTTCCGACGACGGGCTCACGTTCACGGTTCACGAAGGCGCGGACATCTTTGCGATCCCGCGCATCGGCGGCGTCTCGCTGTCGCAGGGCGGGGCCGTGGTCGAGTATTACCACGCGGCCTTCGATCATTACTTCATCACCGCGGCCCCCGGCGAGATCGCTGCGCTCGATGCAGGCGTGTTCGCCGGCTGGACGCGGACCGGGCGCTCGTTCGGCAACTACGCCCTCGACACGCCGGGCACGGCCAATGTGTGCCGGTTCTTCAGCACCAGCTTCGCGCCCAAGAGCTCGCACTTCTACACGCCGTCGGCGCAGGAATGCGCGCTCGTCAAGAACAATCCGGACTGGATGTACGAGGACGTCGTGTTCGCCGTGGTGCTGCCGGATGCAGCCGGCGGATGCACCGCGGGAACGTGGCCGTTGTACCGCATGTACAACCAGGGGCAGGGCGGCGCGCCGAACCACCGGTACGCCAACAACTTCGTCGTGCGCGCCGCGATGCTCGCGAACGGCTGGGTTCCGGAGGGCGAAGGCGCGGCGGGCGTGATCGGCTGCGTGCCGTCGGCGCGGGTGCAGTAGCCGCGTCGAGGATGTTGCGAACGGCCGCGGTGCGCTCGGCCATGCACCGCGGCAGGAGGTCCGGCTTGCCCGCCTGAGGTGCGCGGCGGCGCCGCGTTGGCGCGCGCATGCAGACAAGGCGGCGCGAAAACGGTATCGTGCGAAGCCAGCGCCGGCCCGTCCCGCACCCAGCCTCGGCCCGTCGCTGCGCAGTCTGGTTCCCGGGTCCCCAAGTTGGCCGTTCGCACCCCCGCCCTTGCGAAACTGACGCGGCCCAAGGTCTACGATGCCTTGGAGCGGCCGCGCCTGTTCGCCCTCCTGGACGATGCCGCCACGCGGCCGATCGTGTGGCTCTGCGGGCCGCCCGGCGCGGGCAAATCCACGCTGGTCGCGAACTGGGTGGAAGCGCGCAAGCTGCGCTGCCTCTGGTTCCAGGTCGACGTCGCCGATGCGGATCCCGCGACGTTCGTGCATTACATGCGCACCGGCGCCCAGCAGGTCGCGGGCAAGGCGGCGGCCGCACTGCCGCTGTTCACATCGGAGCCGCAGCAGGACCTCGCGCGGTTCGCGCGCGGCTTCTTCCGCGACCTGTTCTCGGTGCTGCCGCAACCGTGCACGATCGTCCTCGACAACTTCCACGAGGCGCGCGCGACCTCCGACCAGCGCATCGCACTGGCGCAGGGATTCGAGGAGATTCCGGAAGGCATCTGCGTGGTCGTCGTGTCACGCGGGGAGCCGCCGCCCGAATTCGCGCGCCTCGCCGCGAGCCGGCGGATCGCGCGGATTCCCGCCGAGTCGCTCCAGTTCACGCCCGACGAAGCGCAGGCGATGCTCGCCTCCGCGGCACTCGAGCCCGGCACACTGAAAAGCATCCAGCGCCAGAGCGACGGCTGGGTCGCGGCGCTCGTGCTCCTGCGCGAGCACCTGAGCCGGCCGGGCGCCGTCCTCGATCAATCCTTCGGCGATGGCAAGGACGCCATCTTCCAGTACTTCGCGGGGGAGATCTTCAACAGCGCGAAGCCGGCGAACCGGCGCATGCTGATGCTGACCGCGATCCCGCCGTCGATCACGAGCGAAGAGGCGGTTGTGCTGACCGGCAGCGAGGACGCGCCGAGGTTGCTCGACTATCTCTTCCGGCGCCACCTCTTCGTCGACCGGCGACGCGGTGCGCACACGAGCTACCACTATCACGCGCTGTTCCGGGAGTTCCTGCTCGGGGAGGCCGAGCGCCGCCTGTCGAGCGACGATCGCCGCACGGCGAGCGCGCGCGCCGCCGAGCTGCTCGAGGCACGCGGCGAGCCGAACGAGGCGCTGACCCTCTACCGCGAAGCGCGTGACTTCGAGGCGATGCGCAAGCTCATCCGCGCCAACGCTCTCGACTGGGCGCGGCAGGGACGTGCGCAGGCATTGTCCGACTGGATCGAGGCGCTGCCGCGCGACATGCGCGACGCCGATCCGTGGCTCGAATACTGGCTCGGCCGCGCCTGGATCTTCACCGAGCCGGAGCGCGGGCGCACGGCGCTCGAGCGGGCGTACGAGGCCTTTCGCGCGAGCGGTGACGTGCGCGGACAGGCGCTGACGCTGAATACCGTGGTGACCGGCTACTACTACGAGTGGTCCAACTTCGCGCCCATCGACCGCTGGCTGCCGGAATTCGAGCGCCTGCTCAATGCGCCCGACGCGCCGCCGCTCGACACGGAAAGCGAGCTGCGTGCGCGCTCCGCGTATCTGATCGCGCTCCTGTTCCGGCGGCCGGACGACCCGCAGCTCGCGGTGTGTGCCGAGCGCCTCGACCCGCTGATCGATCTCGAGCGCGACGTGAATGCCCGCATCATGGCGGCGTCCACGCGGTTCAACTATCTCAACTGGATGACCAAGGGCGACTCCGCGGACGCGCTCGTCGCGCGTGTCGAGCCCTCGCTCGCGCAGCCGGACGTGACGCCGCTGATGCAGGTGTGGTGGCGCACGCACCTGTCGTTCTGGCACTACCTCAACGGCCGCTACGACACGTCCGCCGAAGTGATCGCCGCGGCGCGCGCGATCGCCGAGCGCTACGGCCTCGAGGCGTACCTGTTCGAGATCGACCACGCCGAAGCCTCGGCGCTCATCGCCAAGGGCGACTACGAGGCCGCCAAGACGCGGATGCAGCAGATCGAGCGGCGGCTCTCGCCGTCGCGGCGCATGGACTGGGCCTACTTCCATCACCTGTATGCGAACCTGCATCAGCGCCTCGGACATGCCATGGCGGCGGTACAGGCGGCCGAGCGCGCCGTGGCCCTCGCCCGCGACACCGGTATCCCACCCGTGCAGATGCCGCATTTCGTGGCGCGGCTCGCGCATTGCAGGATGGGCGCCGGCGATACCGCGGGGGGAATGAAGACGCTGGACGACGCCATCGCGCTCGCCAACGGAGCGGATCGCGAGACCCTCGAGTACCAGCGCGAGCTGCTGCAGGCCGCCACGGAAATCGAGAAGGGCGAGACCACCGATGCCCGCGAGCGCATCGAGCGCGTGCTCCGTGCCTACCGCGCCGCTGGACACACCGTGTTCCTGCGCAACCGCCCGGACCTTGCGGCGCGCCTCGCGAGCTTCGCGCTCGACCACGATATCGAGAGCGATTACGTGCTGATGCTCATCAGCCGCAACGGCCTGCGCGCGCCCGCCGATGCCGGGGGCAAGTGGCCGTTCCCGTTGCGCGTGCGCGCGCTCGGCGGCTTCGAGCTCGTGCGTGGCGGCGAGCCGATCCGCTTCACCGGCAAGGCGCAGCAGCGCCCGCTCGATCTCCTCAAGGCCCTGGTGGCACTCGGCGGCAGCGAGGTCGACAGCCAGCAGCTGATGGCCGCGCTGTGGCCGGACGCCGATGGCGCGGCGGCCAAGGCATCGTTCGACACGACGCTCTTCCGCCTGCGCAAGCTGCTCGATCTCGACAATGCGCTGCTGCTCGCCGGCGGCAAGCTGTCGCTGTCGCGCGAGCTCTGCTGGACCGATGTCTGGGCGCTCGAGGCCGCGCTCGACGCGGCACGCGACGCGACCGAGCGGCCCGACGATCGCAGCGAAGGCGCCATCGTGCGCGTGGCGCAGCGGCTGCTGGATACGTATCGCGGCAACCTGCTCGGCACCGAAGAGCATGCGTGGGCCGCCAAGCCGCGCGATGCCCTGCGTGCACGCTTCGTTCGGTCGCTGCTTCGCGTGGGCGAGGACGTCGAGGCCCTGGGCGACTGGCCGACGGCGATCGATCTCTACCGGCGCGGCCTCGAAGCGGACAACCTCGCCGAGCCGCTCTACCGCGGGCTCATGCGTTCGCTCGCCGCGATCGGCGACCAGGCCGAGGCGCTCAATGCGTTCCGCCGCTGCCGCGAGCTCCTGTCCATCGTGCTGGGCCTCAAGCCTTCGGCGGAGACCGAGCGCCTGCAACGCGAGATCGTCGCCGGACGGATCGCCGCCCCGGCCCGGTCGCCGGCCAGCGCGGCCTGAGCCGTCGCAGTGCCTTCCGGCGTGCAGGGCGATGGTGCCCGCGACAGCCGCGGGTCCGGGGTTAGTCCTGCGATGCCGCGCTACCGCACCGCGGACTTCGACTACGTCCTGCCCCCGGAGCTGATCGCACAGCATCCGGCGGCGCAGCGCTCCGCGAGCCGCCTCCTGCACGTGCGCGCCCGACGCCCTGCGCGATCTCGCCTTTCGCGATCTGCCGGAACTCGTCCTGCCCGGCGACGTGATGGTGTTCAACGACACGCGCGTGCTGAAATCGCGCCTCGTCGGGCGCAAGCCGTCGGGCGGCCGCGTGGAGCTGCTGCTGGAGCGCGCATTGGGTCCCGCCGCCGCGCGCTTCCAGCTCAAGGCGAGCCATCCGCCGCACCCGGGTGGCATCGTGGAGCTTCCCGGCGACATCCACGCCGTGGTCACGGCCCGGGACGGGCGCTTCGTCGACCTTTCGCTACCGGGCGTGGCTTCGCTGCCCGAGTATCTCGAGCGCCACGGCGCAACGCCGTTGCCGCCGTACATCACGCACGAGGCCGACACGGAGGACGACGAGCGCTACCAGACGGTGTACGCGCGCACGCCCGGAGCCGTCGCCGCCCCGACCGCAGGATTGCATTTCGACGACGCGTTCCTCGGGGAGCTCGACGCGCGCGGCATCACGCGCGCATTCGTCACGCTGCACGTCGGCGCCGGCACATTCTCGCCGGTGACCGCGGAAGACCTGCGCGAGCACCGCATGCACGCCGAGTGGTTGAGCATTCCGCTCGCGACGGCCGACGCGATCGCGCCGCCCGGGCGCGCGGTGGCCGTGTCCTCGCCGTCGGCACGACGTCGCTGCGGGCGCTCGAGGCGGCAGCGGACGACGGCGGCGAGGTCCGCGTCGGCGCGGCGGAAACCGATCTCTTCATCACTCCCGGCTATCGGTTCCGCGTCGTCGATCGGCTGCTCACCAACTTCCACCTGCCGCGCTCGACGCTGCTCATGCTGGTGTCCGCCTTCGCGGGAGTCGAGCACATGCGCGCGGTGTACGCCCATGCCATCGCCGCGCGCTACCGTTTCTTCAGCTATGGCGATGCGACCCTGCTGGAGCGCAGCCCGGTCGCCTGATGCGATGATGCTCGACCGCGGCCGCCGCTCCTGACCCCCAGTCCATGCAGTTCACCGTCCTCGCCACGCAGGACCGCGCCCGGCGCGGCCGCCTCGAGCTTCGCCACGGCGTGGTCGAGACCCCCATCTTCATGCCGGTGGGCACCTACGGCACGGTCAAGGCGATGGCGCCGCGCGAGCTCGACGAGCTCGGCACGCAGATCCTGCTCGGCAACACCTTCCACCTGTGGCTGCGGCCCGGGGTCGAGGTCATGCGCGCGCATGGCGGATTGCACGGTTTCATGGGCTGGTCGAAGCCGATCCTCACCGACTCGGGCGGATTCCAGGTCTGGAGCCTCGGCGCGCTGCGCAAGGTGCGCGAGGATGGGGTCGCGTTCGCGTCTCCGGTCAATGGCGACCGCCTGCTGCTGACGCCGGAAGTCTCGATGGAGGTGCAGCGCGCGCTCGATTCGGACGTCGTGATGATCTTCGACGAGTGCACGCCCTACCCCGCGACGCACGACGAGGCGGCCGAGTCGATGGAGCGTTCGCTGCGCTGGGCGGCGCGCTCGCGCCAGGCCTTCGATGCGCTCGGGAACCCCAACGCGCTGTTCGGGATCGTCCAGGGCGGGATGCACGCCGACCTCCGCGCGGCATCGGTCGGCGGCCTGCAGGCGATCGGCTTCGACGGCTACGCGATCGGCGGGCTGTCGGTGGGCGAGCCCAAGGAAGAGATGCTGCGGGTGCTCGACGAGACCACGCCGCACCTGCCCGGCGATCGACCGCGCTATCTCATGGGCGTGGGCACCCCCGAGGACATCGTCGCCGGCGTGCTCGCGGGCATCGACATGTTCGACTGGTCCTGCCGACGCGCAACGCCCGCAACGGCTGGCTGTTCACGCGCTTCGGCGACATCAAGATCCGCAACGCGCGCTACCGCATGGACACCCGGCCGCTGGACGAAACCTGCGCGTGCTACACCTGCCGCCATTTCACCCGCGCCTACCTGCACCACCTGCAGCGCGTGAACGAGATCCTGGGCGCGCGCCTCAACACCATCCACAACCTGCACTATTACCTCGGCCTTGCGGCGGGCCTGCGCGCCGCCATCGGCGCCGGCGAGCTGCCGGAGCACGTCGCGCGGTTCAGGGAGGAACGTGCGCGCGTGCTAGAATAATCAGTTACCTGCGCTGGCCTTTCCCGGGCCAACTGGGCCATCGCAGCTGGCGACGGCGCGCATGGCCATGTCGGCGGCTCGCCCGCCATCGCGCCGAAGCCGCTCTCGCCGCATCGGCCGCTGCCGTGATGCCCGTCACGCGCCCTTCCGGAGGAATTATCGTGCTGCACAGCTTCATCTCTCCCGCTTTCGCCCAGGCTGCGCCTTCGACGCCGGGCAGCGATCTCATGGCTTTCCTGCCGATGGTCGCGATCTTCGTCGTGTTCTATTTCCTGCTGATCCGTCCGCAGCAGAAGAAGGCGAAGGAAACGCGCTCCATGCTGGAGGCGCTGCAAAAGGGCGACGAGGTCGCGACGGCGGGCGGCGTGGTCGGCCGGATCGCCAAGCTGAACGAGCAATACGCGGTCATCGAGATCGCCCCGAATGTCGAGGTCAACGTCCAGCGCGGCGCGATCTCGCAGCTCCTGCCCAAGGGCACCATCAAGTCGCTCTGACCGCCCCACGATCGCCACGCGCCCTTGCGGCCGTGGCGCCGACGTCGCGCACCCGCGGTCACCGAACTCCACGAACAGTCTCGAGACCATGAACCGTTACCCGGTCTGGAAATACGTCCTCATCGCCATCGCCCTGCTGGTGGGCTTCGTCTACACGCTGCCCAATTTCTTCCCCGAAGCGCCGGCCGTGCAGGTGTCGTCGTCCAAGGCGACGGTGAAGATCGACAGCGCGCTAATGACCACCGTGGAGGAGGCGCTCAAGGGTGCCGGCATTCCCTATCGCGGCGAAACGCTCGATGCCACGGGCGTGAAGGTGCGCTTCGAGGACCCGGACACGCAGCTCAAGGCCAAGGACGTGCTGCAGGCGAAGCTCGGCGAGAACTACATCGTCGCGCTCAACCTGCTCTCGTCGGAGCCGGACTGGCTCATCCGCATCGGCGCCCTGCCGATGTACCTCGGGCTCGACCTGCGCGGCGGCGTGCACTTCCTGCTCCAGGTCGACATGAAGGCGGCGCTCGACAAGGCGGCGGACCGCTACACCACGGACATCCGGTCGCTCCTGCGCGAGCGCAAGGTGCAGTACGGCGGGGTGGGACGCGAAGGCACGAACGTCGTGGTGCGCTTCCGCGACTCCGCCGAGCGCGAAAAGGCGCGGACCGCGATCAGCGCGACCTATCCCGATCTGCTCCTGCGCGATGCCGACGCGAGCGGCGGCGACCTTCGTCTCGTGTCATCGCTGCGGCCCGAAGCGCAGAAGCGCATCCAGGACGGCGCCGTGCAGCAGAACATCCAGATCCTGCGCAATCGCGTGAACGAGCTTGGCGTCGCGGAGCCGATCATCCAGCAGCAGGGGGCGGACCGCGTGGTGGTCCAGCTGCCCGGGGTGCAGGATACCGCACGCGCCAAGGACATCCTCGGCCGCACGGCGTCGCTCGAGATCCGCATGGTCAACGAGGACCCCGGCGCGTTCGAGCAGGCGGCCGCGGGCCAGGTGCCGTTCGGCAGCGATCTCTTCACCGACCGCAACGGCCAGCCGGTTCTGGTCAAGCGCCAGGTGGTGCTCACCGGCGATCGCATCAGCGATGCGCAGCCCGGCTTCGAGCAGCGCACCAACGAGCCCGCGGTCCACGTGAACCTCGACGGCGCCGGGGCGCGCATCTTCAAGGAAGTGACGCGCGAGAACGTCGGCAAGCGCATGGCGATCGTGCTGGTCGAGAAGGGCAAGGCCGAGGTCATCACCGCACCGGTCATCCGCGAGGAGATCGGCGGCGGTCGCGTGCAAATCAGCGGGCGCATGACGACGCGCGAAGCGAACGACATCGCCCTCCTGATGCGCGCCGGCGCGCTCGCCGCGCCGATGGAGATCGTCGAGGAGCGCACGGTCGGCCCGAGCCTCGGCAAGGACAACATCGCGAAGGGCTTCCACTCGGTGACGTACGGCTTCATCGTGCTGTCGCTCTTCATCTGCGCGTATTACCTGCTGATGGGCGTGATCTCGACGATCGCGCTGTCGATCAACCTGCTGCTCCTGGTCGCGATCCTGTCGATGCTGCAGGCCACCCTCACCCTGCCGGGCATCGCGGCCATCGCGCTCACGCTCGGCATGGCGATCGACTCCAACGTGCTGATCAACGAGCGCATCCGCGAGGAGCTGCGCTGGGGCGCCACGCCGCACGCCGCGATCCAGGCAGGCTACGAGCGCGCCTGGGGCACCATCCTCGACTCCAACGTCACCACGATGATCGCCGGCATCGCGCTGTTCATCTTCGGCACCGGCCCCGTGCGCGGCTTCGCCGTGGTGCACGTGCTGGGCATCCTCACCTCGATGTTCTCGGCGGTGTTCGTCTCGCGCGGCATCGTGAATCTCATCTACGGGCGGCGGAAGAAGCTCGAGCGCATCTCGATCGGCCAGATCTGGAAGCCGGCGCACACCGCCTCCTGATCGCAGGCCCCTCGCCAACGACCGCCCGCTGCCACCGTCCCGGAACCGACCATGGAATTCTTCCGCTTCAAGCGCGACATCCCGTTCATGCGGCACGCGCTGGTGTTCAACGTGATCTCCGCGATCACGTTCCTCCTCGCTGTCGTTTTCCTGGCGACGCGCGGCCTCAACTTCGGAGTCGACTTCCGCGGCGGCACCGTGATCGAGGTGGCCTACCCGCACGCCGTGGACTTCAACCGGCTGCGCGGCGCGATCGACAAGCTCAATCTCGGCGAATACTCGGTCCAGAGCTTCGGCACGGCCACCAACGCGCTCATCCGCCTGCCGCTCAAGGAGGGCGTGTCCAGCGCCCAGCTCTCCGAACGCGTCATGGGCGCGCTCAAGGGGGACGATGCCTCGGCGACGCAGCGGCGCGTGGAATTCGTGGGCCCGCAGGTCGGCAAGGAGCTGTACGAGAACGGCGCGCTCGCGCTGCTGCTCGTGTCGTTCGGCATTGTGGCGTACCTGGCCATGCGCTTCGAATGGCGCTTCGCGGTGGCGGCGATCATCGCCAACCTGCACGACGTCGTGATCATCCTGGGCTTCTTCGCCCTGTTCCAGTGGGAGTTCTCGCTGCCCGTCCTGGCGGCGGTGCTCGCCGTGCTGGGATACTCCGTCAACGAATCGGTGGTCATCGCCGACCGGATCCGCGAGAACTTCCGCAAGATGCGCAAGGCATCGGTGACGCACGTGATCGACAACGCGATCACCACCACGATGTCCCGCACGATCATCACCCACGGCAGTACGCAGCTCATGGTGACGTCGATGCTCATCTTCGGCGGCGAGACGCTGCACTACTTCGCGCTGGCGCTCACGATCGGCATCCTGTTCGGCATCTATTCGTCGGTGCTCGTGATGGCCCCGCTCGTGATGTGGATGGGCGTTTCGCGCGAGGACCTCGTCAAGCCGGAGCGCAAGCGCACCGGTCCGGAAGGCGAGAAGATCCTCCCCTAGCGGGCCTGCGTGGCAGCCGCGATGCCCGTCGTCCGATGCTGACCACGCTCCTGTACTCGCTGTTCGCGCTGGATGCGAACGTCGCGGAGCTGGGCGCGCGCTACGGCCACTGGCTGTATGCGATCCTCTTCCTGGTCATATTCGCCGAGACCGGACTGGTCGTCTTCCCGTTCCTGCCGGGCGATTCGATCCTGTTCATCGCCGGCACGGTGGCAGCCGGGGCGGACCTCAACGTGCACCTGCTGGTGCTGCTCCTCGTGGTGGCGGCAGTCGCGGGCGACACCGTCAACTACGCAGTGGGGCATTTCACCGGCCCGCGCATCTTCGACCGGCCCGATTCACGGTTCTTCAAGCAATCGCACCTGCGGCGCACGCAGGCCTTCTTCGAGAAATATGGCGGGGTGACGATCATCATCGGGCGCTTCATCCCGATCGTGCGCACCTTCGCGCCGTTCCTCGCCGGCGTGGCCGGCATGCGCTACGGCAAGTTCATCTCGTACAACGTGGTCGGCGCGATCTGCTGGATCTCCTCCCTCACCTACGCCGGATACCTCTTCGGCAACATTCCGTGGGTGAAGGAGCACCTGCCGCTCATCGTGCTGGGCATCGTGGCGGTGACGATGCTGCCCGCGGTGCGCACGTTCCTGCGCGAGCGACGCGCCGCGCGACGGCGCGCAGCCGTGTGACGCCGCGCTAGACGCGGCGGGCGAGCTCGGCGGCGCGGCCGACGTACGTCGCCGGCGTCAGCGCCTTGAGCCGCGCCCGCGCGTCCTCGGGGATCGCGAGCGTGTCGATGAAGGCATGCAGCGACTCGCGGCTCATGCCGGTCTTGCCGCGGGTGAGCGCCTTCAGCTGCTCGTAGGGATTGGGCACGCCATAGCGGCGCATGACCGTCTGGATCGGCTCCGCAAGCACCTCCCAATTCGCATCGAGGTCCGCCGCGATGCGCTCCGGATCGGGCTGCAGCTTGCCGAGGCCCTGTTGGAGCGACGTCCAGCCGAGCAGCGTGTGGCCGAGGGCGACGCCCATGTTCCGCAACACCGTCGAATCGGTGAGGTCGCGCTGGAAGCGCGAGATCGGCAGCTTCTCCGCGAGATGCCGCAGGAGCGCGTTCGCGAGACCGAGGTTGCCTTCCGAATTCTCGAAGTCGATGGGATTGACCTTGTGCGGCATGGTCGAGGACCCGACCTCGCCTTCGCGCATCCGCTGCCGGAAATAGCCGAGCGCGACATAGCCCCACACGTCGCGATCGAGATCGACGAGGATCGTGTTGACGCGTGCGAGCGCGTCGAAGAGCTCCGCCATGTAGTCGTGCGGCTCGATCTGCGTCGTGTACGGATTGAGCTCGAGCCCGAGATTCGCCACGACGCCCGCCGCGAAGCGTTCCCAGTCCACTTCCGGATAGGCGGCGACGTGGGCGTTGTAGTTGCCGACGGCGCCATTCATCTTGCCCTTGATCGGCACGCGCGCGAGAGCCGTCGTCGCGCGGTCCAGCCGGGCCACGACGTTCGCCATTTCCTTGCCGAGAGTCGTCGGCGTCGCGGGCTGGCCGTGCGTGCGGGCGAGCATTGCAAGCCCGGCATGCGCGTGCGCGAGCTTGCGCAGTGCGTCGATGATGTCGTGCAGCGCCGGTTGCAGGATGTCGTGCACCGCGGCGCGCAGCATGAGCGCGTGGGCGAGGTTGTTGATGTCCTCGGAGGTGCAGGCGAAGTGGATGAACTCGGTGACTCGCTGGATCTCGGCGACACCGGCGAAGCGCTCCTTCAGCCAGTATTCGATCGCCTTGACGTCGTGGTTCGTGGTGCGTTCGATCGCCTTCACCCGTTCGGCATCAGCGATGCCGAACGTCGCCACCGCGGCCGCGAGGAGCTCGCGCGTGGGTGCGCTGAAGGGCGGCACCTCGGCGATCGCCGGCTCGTCCGCGAGCGCCACGAGCCACGCCACCTCGACGCGCACACGGGCGCGGATGAGACCGTACTCGCTGAAATGCTCGCGCAGCGGCGCGACCTTGGCGGCATACCGGCCGTCGAGCGGCGACAACGCAGTCAGCGGAACTTCCGGAAGAGCCGAGGAGGACATGCGGCCGGGAGGAGCGGCGCGCGCGTGGCGCGGGAGGCGAACGAGTGTAGCACGCACCCTGCGCGACCCCTGCAGGGCGACCGTCACGTCACGCGCGCGGCGTACAGGCAGCGCTGCGTTGCGCAGCGCGCGTTGCCGGCGCAGGCAGCCTGCGCCGCGACCTTACGCTGCGAGCATGTCCCGCAGACGCCCGGCCAGCACCTTGGCCTCGGGCTCGGGCGCAACCTTGCGCAGTGCCTTCTCGTAGTCGGGCATGAGCCGGCCCAGTTCCGCGCGGGTGGAGCAGCGCTCGAGGCGCAGCGTGAACACGAATGCGCGCAGGCCGAGCGCGCTGACGACGGTTTCGTTCATGAACGACTTCGCTTCCCGGAACCGCGACAGCTCGTCGACGGTGATCCCGGGCGTCGTGGCGACGATCGGATTACCGTGCGGCGCACCGCTCCCGTGGACGGTCCCGGTGCCATTGACCGGAGCATCGCCGTTGCCATGCCCATGTCCGTTGACCGTTGCGCCGTTCACCGGCGTGACTGCGTCATCGGGCGGCTGGGCGGCGGCGACCGCCGTGCGGTCCGGCGTTGCAGCCATCGGTATCGGCGCCATCGGCACAGGCGTCGCGCCGCCGACCGGTGCGATGTAGCCGTCCGCGGCGAGCAATTCCAGGAAATCGGGCTGCACACCGACACGAAGGCCCTGCTCGCGCAGCGCGTCGACCGATTTCGACGGGTCCGTGAGAATCAGCATCGTGCGCAGCTTGCCGCGCAGGTTGTTGCGCCGCGCCATGATCTCGTCGACGCCCTTGTCGGTCTTGGCGTAGCGCGCAGTGTCCATCATCGGGTTCTCCAGGCGTTCAACGGATGTTTCGGATCCTTCGAACCAGCAATCCTTATGCCATTGCCATAGTCGCGCGCACGGCACGGACGACGTGCACCACAGGGCCGTGGTCCGCCCCGGGCCCACGGCTGTGTCGCTCGGTGCTGGTCGGCATCATGGCGCCACGCCGCACTGCACCCGGCAGCGCACCCTAGGGCACCGTGCGCCGCACAGCGGCAGGTGTGACGGGCGCCGAACCTATTGCTTCTCGTTCTTCCCGGGGCCTTTCAGCGTGTCCGCGATGCCCGGGACGCCGCCATGATCGTGGCTTTCGGGCGGCTTGTCCTTGTCGGACTTCTGCTCCGTCACTGCCGGGGCGGGCGCAGGCGCGCCTGGCGCCGGGGAGGCCTGCTTCGCGGGAGGCGGGGAGGGTTCCTTGCTGCAGGCGGCAACGAGCAGCGCAGCGGCAACGGCGATGGCTGCGAACGGCATTGCGGGTTGCTTCATCGGCTTCTCCAAAACAATGCCGGCCCTTGCGAGCCGGCATCGGTGCTGCATGCACCGGGCTGCGCCAGGCAGCCCGTCCAGTCAGTGGATCTTCGTGCCGAGCGTGTCGCGCAGGAACAGCGCGCCGATGATCAGCGTCATGACCGCCACGACGATTGGATACCACAGGCCGTAGTAGATATTTCCCGAGGCCGCCACCATCGCCGTCGCCGTCAACGGCAGCATCCCGCCGAACCACCCGTTGCCGATGTGATACGGCAGCGACATCGACGTGTAGCGGATGTTCGTCGGGAAGAGCTCCACCAGGAACGCGGCGATCGGTCCGTACACCATGGTGACGTAGATCAGCATGATGAACAGGATCAGGAGCGTCATCGGGTAGTTCACCTTCGTCTTGTCCGCGGCGCCCGGGTAGCCCGAGGCCTTCAACGCGTCGGCGATCTTCTTCTCGTCCCAGCCCTGGATCTCGACGTTGTTGATCTTCGTGACGACGGTCGAGCCGGCGGGCAGCGCGATCGAATCGAACGACAGGCCCTGCTTGGTCATGTAGTCGCGCGCCCGGTCGCAGTCGCTGAATTTGCTCCACGGTCCGACGAACAGGTGGAACTTGCAGTCGGTGCCCGCGACGCTGATCTTCGTGCTCGCCTGGTACGACTCGAGGGCGGGGTTCACGTAGTGCGTCAGCGCCTGGAACAGCGGGAAGTACGTCAGCGCGGCGATGAGGCAGCCCGCGAGGATGATCTTCAGCCGGCCGATCTTGTCCGACAGCCACCCGAACACCACGAAGAACGGGGTGCCGAGCAGCAGCGAGGCGCCGATCAGCGTGTACGTGGTGAGGTAGTCGAGCTTCAGCGTGATGAGCAGGAAGAACAGCGCGTAGAACTGCCCCGTGTACCAGACCACGCCCTGCCCTGCCGTCGCCCCGAGCAGCGCGAGCAGCACGTACTTGTTGTTCGGGTAGCGCAGGAAGCTGTCCTTGAGCGGCGCCTTCGAGCCGCGGCCTTCCGCCTTCATCCGCTGGAACACCGGCGACTCGTTCAGCTTGAGCCGGATGTACACGGAGAAGATCAGCAGGACGAGGGAGATCAGGAACGGAATCCGCCAGCCCCACTCCGCAAAGTCCTTGGCGTCCATGTTGGCACGGCATAGCGCAATGACGGCGAGGGAGAGGAAGAAGCCGAGGGTTGCGGTCGTCTGGATCCAGCTCGTCGCGTAACCACGCCGGTCGTCGGGCGCGTGCTCCGCGACGTACGTGGCCGCCCCGCCGTATTCGCCGCCGAGCGCGAGGCCCTGCAGCAGGCGCAGCGACACCATCAGGATCGGTGCTGCCCAGCCGATGGCGGCGTAGGTGGGAAGCAGGCCGACGGCGAAGGTGGAGCCGCCCATGACCAGGATGGTGACCAGGAACGTGTACTTGCGGCCGACGAGGTCGCCGATGCGGCCGAACACCAGCGCGCCGAACGGCCGGACCAGGAAGCCCGCCGCGTACGCGGCAAACGCCGAGAGCAGTGCGGCGGTGTCGTTACCCTTGGGGAAGAACAACGCTGCGAAGAACGGCGCCAGGGTTGCGTAGAGGTAGAAGTCGTACCACTCGAAAACGGTGCCGAGGGACGAGGCGAAGATGACTCGCCTTTCCTCCGACTTGGAAACCAGCCGCTCCGATGGAACGGGGTTGATCGCTGCCTGAGCTGGTGTGGCCATGCAGTTCCTCCTCAAGATGCAACGTTGCGGTTTTCTGCCGGCGCCGCGACGCGGTGCAACGGCGTGTTCCGAATCGTTGTTGCTCCCCCGCGGGCCGCCGGGATTGGCGACGACCGCGTGCCTCTTGTGTGCCGGGCCCCGTTCCGGGTGTTCCGGCGTGCAGCGGTCCGATGGCTCGGATCCGCGCAAACTGCGTCTCAATGCCGCGCATCATATAGTCGGCGCTTTCGCAGTGTCCAGCCTTGGAAAGCCGTCACCGCGGGGCGGGTGACAGAAACGTCACACGCGGCGACGGATGGCAGGAAGCCATGTCCCTGCCTGTCGGTCCCGCGGATCAGCTGACCTCCTTGAGCTGATCGAGGATCGCCGGATTCTCGAGCGTGGAGACGTCCTGCGTGATCTCCTCTTCCTTGGCGATGGAGCGCAGGAGGCGGCGCATGATCTTGCCCGACCGGGTCTTCGGCAGGTTCTCGCCGAACCGGATGTCCTTCGGCTTGGCGATCGGCCCGATCTCCTTGGCCACCCAGTCGCGCAGCTCGCGCGCGATCTTCTCGGCGGCGGCGCCGGTGGGACGCGGCTGCTTCAGGACGACGAACGCGCAGACGGCCTCGCCGGTCATGTCGTCCGGGCGGCCGACGACGGCAGCCTCCGCCACGTGAGGATTGGCAACGAGCGCGGACTCGATCTCCATCGTGCCGAGCCGGTGCCCCGATACGTTGAGCACGTCGTCGATGCGCCCCATGATCCAGAAGTAGCCGTCGAGATCGCGGTTCGCGCCGTCGCCGGCAAGATAGAGCTTGCCGCCGAGATCGTCGGGGAAATACGACTTGCGGTAACGATCGGGATCGCCCCAGATGGTGCGGATCATCGCGGGCCACGGTCGCTTGATGACGAGAAAGCCGCCCTTGCCGAGCTCCACCTCATGGCCCGTCTCGTCCACGATCGCGGCCTGGATCCCCGGCAGCGGCAGCGTGCAGGAGCCCGGCTTCAGCGCCGTGGCGCCGGGCATCGGCGAGATCATGTGCGCGCCGGTCTCGGTCTGCCACCACGTGTCGACGATGGGGCAGCGTGAATTGCCGACCGTTGTGTAGTACCACATCCACGCTTCCGGATTGATGGGCTCGCCGACCGTGCCGAGGATGCGCAGGCTGGAGAGATCGAACTGGCGCGGCAGGTCCGCGCCCAGCTTGATCAGCGACCGGATCGCGGTGGGCGCCGTGTAGAACACCGTGACCCGGTGGCGCTGGATCATCTCCCAGAAGCGCGATGGGCTCGGATAAGTCGGCACGCCCTCGAAGATCAGTTCGGTCGCGCCCGCCGCAAGCGGTCCGTACGTGACGTACGTGTGACCCGTGACCCAGCCCACGTCCGCCGTGCACCAGAAGATGTCCGAGTCCTTGATGTCGAAGGTCCACTTCATCGAGCACAGGGACTGCAGCAGGTAGCCGGCCGAGGAGTGCTGCACGCCTTTCGGCTTGCCGGTCGATCCCGACGTGTACAGGATGAACAGCGGGTGCTCGGCTTCGACGAACGTCGGCTCGCAGTCGACAGGCAGGCCCGACACGAGGTCGTGCCACCACAGGTCGCGCTGCGGGTTCCACGCGACGCGCCCGCCGGTGCGCCGGTACACCACGACGCCGGTGACCGACTCGCAGCTTCCCATCGCGATCGCCTCGTCCACGGCAGCCTTGAGCAGGATCTCCTTGCCGCCGCGGAACTGCCCGTCGGCCGTGATGACGAGCTTCGCGCCCGCATCGGCGATGCGCTCGTTCACGCTCTTCGCCGAGAAGCCCCCGAACACGACGGAGTGGATGGCGCCGATGCGCGCGCAGGCCTGCATCGCCACGATCGCCTCGACCGACATCGGCAGATAGATGAGAACGCGGTCGCCCTTCTCGATACCCAGCTTCTTCAGCCCGTTCGCGAACTGGCAGACGCGGTGATAGAGCTCCTTGTAGGTGACCTTGGTCACCGAGCCGTCATCGGCCTCGAAGATCACCGCCACGCGGTTCGGGATCGTCTGCAGGTGCCGATCGAGGCAGTTGTAGGAGACGTTCAGCGTGCCGTCCGCGAACCACTTGTAGAACGGTGCGCCCGATTCGTCGAGCACCTGCGTGAACGGCTTGTGCCACACGAGGGTGTCGCGTGCGAGCTTGCCCCAGTAGCCGGTGTAATCGGCCGCGGCATGCGCGACCATCTCGTCGTAATCGGCTTTCGACAGATGCGAGCGTGCAATGGTCTCGGGGGCGGGCTCGAATACGCGATGCTCCTGGAGCACCGACTCGATGGCGTTGGACATGCGTCTCCTCCTGGTGCGGGGCCACGGCAGGATGCGCATCCCGCCCTCGATGGCTGGAGCAGTCTAACCAAGAGGTCACGCAATGCGCAACGCGCAAGCCACCGCTATTTGCACATTCGCGTGCGACATCGTGTACAGGGTGGTGGGACTCCAGGCCGCAGGGCGGTCCCGCGGAATCAGGACGGCAGGGGTCGCGATGCTAAACTCCCATGCTTCTCCGCGTTGCGATGCGATGATGGCCGTGTCCCCTCTCCGCCCTATCCCGCGACTCATCTTCATGAGCCGCTGGCTGCAGCTCCCGCTCTATCTCGGATTGGTCGTCGCCCAGGGTGTGTACGTCTGGCGCTTCTGGGTCGAGCTCACGCATCTCGTCGAGGCCGCCTTCGGCAGCGATGCGGCGATGGCGCGCATCCTCGACAACGTGGCGATCGTCGGGGCCGATGGCCAGAACATCAAGATGGCCGCGGAAACGGTCGTCATGCTCGTGGTCCTGGGACTGATCGACGTCGTGATGATCTCGAACCTGCTCATCATGGTGATCATCGGCGGCTACGAGACCTTCGTGTCGCGCATGAACCTCGAAGGCCACCCGGACCAGCCCGAATGGCTTTCGCACGTGAATGCGTCGGTGCTCAAGGTGAAGCTCGCCACGGCCATCATCGGCATCTCGTCGATCCACCTCCTGAAGACCTTCATCAGCGCGCAGGCCTACGACGAGAAGACGCTCTTCTACCAGACGGTCATCCACATCGCGTTCCTGTTTTCCGCGATGGCAGTCGCGGCCGTCGACCGCATCCTGCCGCCCGGACATGCCGGCCGCCGCGACCGCGGCGCCGCGGTGCTCGACGGTCCCCCGGCTCACTAGGAGTTTGCAATGGTCGCCATCCGCCAGCAGGACCTCATCGACAGCGTCAGGGATGCACTGCAGTACATCTCCTACTACCACCCGATGGACTTCATCGAGGCGCTCGGCAAGGCCTACGCGGCCGAGCAATCGCCGGCGGCGAAGGACGCCATCGCGCAGATCCTCACCAATTCGAAGATGTGCGCGGAGGGCCATCGCCCGATCTGCCAGGACACCGGCATCGTGGTCGCGTTCGTGAAGGTCGGCATGGACGTGCGCTGGGACGGCGCCACCATGAGCGTCACCGACATGATCAACGAGGGCGTGCGCCGCGCCTATACCGATCCCGACAACACGCTGCGCGCGTCGATCCTCGCGGACCCCGCGGGCAAGCGCACGAACACGCGCGACAACACGCCGGCGGTGGTGCACTACGAGATCGTGCCCGGTGCCACCGTCGAGGTGAAGATCGCGGCCAAGGGCGGCGGCTCGGAGAACAAGAGCAAGTTCACGATGCTGAATCCGTCCGACTCCATCGTGGACTGGGTGCTGAAGACGGTGCCGACCATGGGCGCCGGCTGGTGCCCGCCGGGCATGCTCGGCATCGGGATCGGCGGCAGCGCCGAGAAGGCGATGCTGCTCGCGAAGGAAGCGTTGATGGATCCCATCGACATCCACGCGCTGCGCGCGCGGGCCGGGCGCGGCGAGGCCCTGACCCGCCCGGAGTCGCTGCGCCTCGAGCTGATGGACAAGGTCAATGCGCTCGGCATCGGCGCGCAGGGACTGGGCGGTCTTGCGACCGTTCTCGACGTGAAGATCCTCGACTACCCGACGCACGCGGCCAGCCTGCCGGTGGCGATGATCCCCAATTGCGCGGCCACGCGGCACGCGCATTTCGTGCTCGACGGCAGCGGCGCCGCGCGTCTGGAGCCGCCCGATCTTGCGCGCTGGCCGGACGTCGAATGGACGCCTTCGCCCTCTGCCCGGCGCGTCGATCTCGACACGCTGACGCCGGCGGAAGTCGCGAGCTGGAAGCCCGGCGAGCGGCTCCTGCTCAACGGCCGCATGCTCACCGGCCGCGATGCCGCGCACCAGCGCATCGCCGACATGCTCGCGAAAGGCGAGCCGCTGCCCGTGGATTTCACCAACCGCGCGATCTATTACGTGGGACCGGTCGACCCGGTGCGTGACGAGGTCGTCGGACCGGCCGGGCCGACGACGTCCACCCGCATGGACAAGTTCACCGAGACTATGCTCGGTCGCACGGGACTGATCGCGATGATCGGCAAGGCCGAGCGCGGACCGGTGGCGATCGAGGCCATACGCAAGCACCGCGCCGCGTACCTGATGGCGGTCGGCGGCGCCGCCTATCTCGTGTCGAAGGCCATCCGGCAGGCGCGCGTCGTCGCCTTCCCCGAGCTCGGCATGGAAGCGATCTACGAGTTCGAGGTGCGCGACATGCCGGTGACCGTCGCGGTCGATGCGCAGGGCACCTCGGTGCACGACAGCGGGCCGCGCGAGTGGCAGCGAAAGATCGGCAAGATTCCGGTGCTCGCGGAATGAGCGCGCCACGCATCGCGCGCCGGCGGAGCTGAGCACGACCGCGCGCTCTGCATGCGATCCGGCTTGGTGCCGGTGTCGCGCCAGCCGCGACGGCGCGTCACCGTTCGATGAGCGGACGCGAGTTGTCGTGTGCAAACCGCGATACGGACCATTCGCGTGGCTCGGGCGGCCGGACGGTTATGGCGGCCGTCGCACGTGGCGAAGTAAACTCGCCTTCGCCGCCTCGCATGGTCCGAACGTGTCGCGTGTGGCTCGCACCAGGCTCCCAGAATCCGTCCGCCGCGCATCTCACGCGCCGACGCTGACCCGTGACCACGACATGGCCTTCGCCAGGCTTGCTCCCCCGATGATCCGCTCGCCAGAGGCACGTTCGTGATCGGCGCCATGCGCCGCTTCCGGCGCCACCTCTCGCCGCTCGCGGGCGAGACGGGCACGCCCACGACGCTGCCGCCGGTGCGCATGGGGCTGCTCACGAAGCTCAACGTGCTCACCGTAGGGCTCATCTTCGTCACGGCCCTCGCCACCACCGGCTTCTATCTGTGGCAGCAATGGCGCGACGTGGACGACGAGCTGCGCACCGAGGGCACGACCATGATGGGCATGCTGCGCGAGCTCTCGGAGTACGGGCTCGTGAGCGGCGACCGCAACTACATCAACGGCATCCTCGACAGCCTCGTGCGGGACGGCGACATCGCGTACGTGGCCGTGCTCGACGCGAGCGGCAAGGCGATCGCGGAGCGCCGGTACGGCGACGCGACCGCGGTGCAGGAGCTGCCTGCATTGTCCGTTCGATTGCCCGCTGCGGGCGCCGCGCCCGTGACGCAGCACACGAACGTCGACGGCCGGCGTTACGTCGAGCTCGTGAGCCCGGTCACTGCCGGCACGCCGGCGACCACGCGCGCCCTCGCCCGCACGGCGGATGGCGCAGCCGGCACGGCCGTGTCCCGGCCGCAGGCACTTGTCGGTTACGTGCGCCTCGGCATGACCTTTGCGCGGCAGCAGGCGCAGTTCCGCAGCCACGTCGTGGGTGCGCTGACCGTGCTCGCGCTGCTCGTGGTGCTGTCGATCGGCGCCACGCTGCTGCTGACGCGGCGGATCGTGGCGCCGATGCGCCGACTGATGCGCGCGGCGCGCGCGGTCGGCTCGGGCAAGCTCGACGTGTACGTTCCCGCACGCTCGGCCGACGAGCTCGGGCTTCTCACGCACGCCTTCAACCAGATGACGCAGCGCCTCGCGGAGTCGCAGAATGAGGTGGCGAACTACCAGCGCACGCTCGAGGACAAGGTCGCGCAGCGGACGAAGGAGCTCGAGATCGCCACGGCGCATGCGTACAAGCTCGCGCAGCACGACATCCTCACGGGCCTGCCGAACCGGTCGCTGCTCAACCAGCGCCTGAAGCAGATCCTGGCGCAGAGCCAGCGCGACGGCACACACGTCGCGTGCCTGTTCATCGACTTCGATCACTTCAAGCGGATCAACGACACCCTGGGCCACGATTCCGGCGACCAGCTGCTCCAGGCCGTGGCGCAGAGGCTCACGAGCGCCGTGCGCGAAGCCGACACCGTTGCGCGTCTCGGCGGCGACGAGTTCGTGCTCATCCTGCCCGGTCTCGATCCCGCGCACGCCACGTTCGAGACCATGACCGTGCTCGCCCGCGTGCGCGAGGCGTTCCTCGCGCCGTTCCGCCTGTCGGACCAGATGCCGACGCTCACGTGCTCGATCGGGGTATCGATGTATCCGCTCGACGCCACCGATCCCGGCACGCTGATCAAGCAGGCCGACACCGCCATGTACGCGGCCAAGGATGCGGGCCGCAACGCCTACCGCTTCTACACGGCCGACATGAACGCGCGCGTGCAGCTGCGGTTGCAGCTCGAGACCGACATGCGGCGCGGCCTGATGGACGACGAGTTCTTCCTCGTGTTCCAGCCCCAGATCGACATGCAGACGGGGCGCGCGTGCGGCGTCGAGGCGCTGCTGCGCTGGCGCGATCCGCAGCGCGGCATCATCGCGCCGGCCGATTTCATTCCGGTGGCGGAAGAGTCGGGGATGATCCAGGCGCTCGGCGCGCGCGTGCTGCGCGACGCATGCAAGCAGGTGGTGCAGTGGCACCGGCAGGGCATGCTGCTGCGGCTGTCGGTGAACCTCTCGGTGCAGCAGCTGCAGCACGACAGCTGGCTGTCGGTGGTCGAGGATGCCCTCGCCTCATCGAACCTCCAGCCGCAGTACCTCGACCTCGAGATCACCGAGAGCGTGATCATCACGCACCCGGAGAAGGCGGTGGACACCCTGGTGAAGCTGAAGCGCCGCGGCGTCTCCATCACCGTGGACGATTTCGGGACGGGCTACTCGAGCCTGTCCTATCTCGCCCGCCTGCCCATCCAGGGCGTCAAGATCGACCAGCGCTTCGTGCACGGCCTCGAGCAGAACCAGAACGACGAGGCCATCACGCAGGCCATCATCGCGCTGTCGCATTCGCTCGGCCTGCGCGTGATCGCCGAGGGTGTGGAGACGGCCTCGCAGTTCGCCTTCCTGAAGAACCACGGCTGCGACGAGGCCCAGGGCTTCCTGATCTCGCGCCCGCTCGAGGCGCAGGACCTCGCCGCGTGGTGGCGCATGCAGGAGGAAGAGAACCGCATCGTCGGCCGCCAGGCCGAGATCTGGGCGCACCAGCGCACGGCATGAGCGCGGGGTGCCGTCCCCGGGCGCCTCGGTGGGCAAATGAGCCGGAGCGCAGGGCGCGAAGGTAGTCCACGCACCCGCGCGCCGGTCAGGCGCCCGCGAGGTCCTCGGGCGTGTCCACGTCGCGCAGGATGCCAGGGTCGTCCACGGCAAGCTGCACCAGGTCGCGGACACGGGTGTGCAGCACGCGCCGCGCGCCTTCGTCGCCGCGCAAGGCAACGAGGTCGGCTTGCAGTCCCGCACCGAACCCCACCGGATGCCCGCGCACGCCAGCGTGCACGGGCGCCGCGAGCAGCGTGCCCTGCTCCAGAGCGCGCACGACGACCTGGATCGTCGATGCGTCGATCCACGGCATGTCCGCGAGCGCGATGACCCAGCCTGCAGCACCGGCCGTCTGCGCCACGCCGTAGCCGAGGCTCGCGCCCATGCCGTCATCCGCGTTGGCGAAGGGCAGGATGCGGATGCCCGTCTGCCGTAAGGCTTCGATCAGGCGCGCGTCATCGGCGCGCACGACGGCAACGCTGTCGGGGAGTGCGGCCAGCAGGTGACGGCAGGCGGCGATCGCCACGGGCGTGCCGGCGGCGACGTCGCCGTGGCCATGCGGCATGCGCGCGAGCAGCTTGTCGCCGCCGAAGCGAGCGCCACGACCCGCGGCGAGCAGCACGCCGACGATGCGCGGGGACTCGGCCCGGCGCTCCATCGCAACGCCGGCCCTACTCCGGCAACAGCCGGAAGCGCCCGTCCTTGACGGTGACCAGGACGCGCGCGCGCTCGTCCATGCCGTTGTGGTTGGTCGCAGACATGTTGAACACGCCCTGGCAGCCGACGATCTCTCGCTCCTGCTCGATCGCGTCGCGCAGCGCCACCCGGAAGGCTTCCGTGCCGGGCTTCGCCTTCTTCAGTGCCGCGGGAATGGCGCGCTGCAGGATGAGCCCGGAATCATAGGTATTCGCGCCGAACGTGGCGGGCTTCTGCCCGAACTGCTTCTCGTACGCGCCGATGTACGCCATGGCCACCGGCTTGATCGGGTTGCTCGCGGGGATCTCGTCGATGACGAGCATCGGCCCGGCAGCGAGCACGGTGCCTTCCACCTTGTCCTTGCCGAGGCGGATGAAATCGTCCGTGGCGACGCCGTGCGTCTGGTAGATGGTGCCCTTGTAGCCCTGGTCGCGCAGCGTGATCTGCGGCAGCACGCCCGGCCCACCCACCCCGGCGATCAGCACCGCATCCGGCTTCGCGGAGATGAGCTTGAGCGACTGTCCGGTCACGCTCTGGTCCGTGCGCTGGTAGTACTCGGTCGCGACGAGCTTCACGCCCGCCTTGTCGGCCATGGGCGTGAAGACCTTGAGCCAGTTCTCGCCATAGGGATCCTTGAAGCCGATGAAGCCGATGGTCTTCACTCCCGACTTCACCATGTGCTTCACCAGTGCCGCGGCGATGAGATCGTCGTTCTGCGTGGTCTTGAACACCCAGCGCCGCTTCGCGTCGAGCGGCTCGACGACGCTCGACGTGCCGACCGTGGCGAGCAGCGGCACCTTGCTCTCCGCGATGATGTCGAGGATCGCCAGTGCGTTGGGCGTCGTGGACGGCCCGATGAGCGCATCGATGTTGCTGTCCTGGATCAGGCGTTTGACGTTCTGCACGGCGCGCGTGGTGTCGCCGCCGTCGTCGAGCTGCAGGTATTCGATCGTGGTGTCGCCCACGCGCTTCGGCAGGAGCTCGCCCGTGTTCTTCTGCGGGATGCCAATGGCCGTGGTGGGACCGGTCGCCGAGACCATGAGCCCGATGCGGACCTGGGCGCTCGCCACGATGGACACGAGCAGCAATGAAGCAAACGCAAGACGTTGGAACAGCACGAGTTACTCCCCTGTCGGCCAATGGACGCATCGTAACGCCCGCGCGGAGCCCTCACAAGGAGCGTGGTCATTGCGCGCAGGGTGATTGCACGGTGGTGCAAGCCGCCGTACATTGAACTGCGGCGCGCGCAGTGGCGCGCCCGGCAACGGGGCTTCGCGCCCGGGTTGCGACGCGAAGGGCCCGATCCCAACGGAGGTCCCATGCGACGTCGACTGATCTATGTCCTGCCTGATGTGGCGAGCGCGCGCAGGATGATGGACGATCTTCTGCTTGCACGCATCGAAGAGCGCCATATTCATTTCCTTGCCAATCCCGGGGTCTCGATGGCGGGCCTCCACGAGGCGAGCCTGCTGCAGAAGAGCGACGTCGTGCACGGCGCGCAGTCGGGGTTGCTGCTCGGCGCAGGCCTCGGGTGCGCTGCCGGCGTGGCGGTCGCGATCGCCTTCCAGACGCCCGGCGGCCTGCCGCTCTTCATCGTGCTCATCGCGACCGTCCTCGGTGCGCTGTTCGGTATATGGGTCTCGACCATGATCGGCTCGTCCGTGCCGAACACGCGCCTCAAGCCGTACGAGCACGCGCTGGAAGCGGGGAACGTCCTGCTGCTGATCGACGTTCCCCATCACCGCGTCGACGAACTCCGCGAGCGCCTCGGCGCGATCCACCCCGAGGCCGAGGACCGCGGGCTCGACCCGCACGTGCCCGCGTTCCCCTGATTCGCGCACGGAAAGCGCGCGGATGCACGACATGCCGCGCGGCTTCCCGTGGCGGAGTGCCGTGTGATCGATGACGGCGCCGATGCGCGCGCGCTGCTGGACGCGCTTGGCTGTGCCATGCGCGCGTGACTGCCGGGACGCAACCGCGTGCTGCTGCGCTGCGGCGCTCGCATCGAGCATGACGGGCAGCCGGTGCATCACCTCGACGGTCGCGCGCTCACCTTTGGTGATGCGGGCTCTCGAAGCCCATCGCCGGTGAGCGTGGCGCTGAGCACGCGCACCGGCCCGCAATCACTCGCCGAAGAACTCGCGCACCTTGTCCATGAAGGACTTCTCGCGCGGGCTGTGCGCCGCGGGATCCTTCTGGTTGATGGTCTCGAACTCGCGCAGGAGCTCCTTCTGGCGCGCGGTGAGCTTCACCGGCGTCTCCACCACGACGTGGCAGAAGAGGTCGCCGGCCGTCGCGCTGCGCACCTGCTTGATCCCCTTGGCGCGGAGTCGAAACACCTGCCCGGTCTGCGTCTCCGCGGGGATCTTGATCTGCGCATGTCCGTCGAGCGTTGGAATCTCGATCTCGCCGCCGAGCGCTGCCGTCACGAAGCTGATCGGCATCTCGCAATGGAGGTCGCCGCCTTCGCGCTGGAACACCGAGTGCGGTCGCAGGTTGACGACGACGTAGAGATCGCCGGGCGGCCCGCCGTTCATGCCGGCCTCGCCTTCGCCGGACAGCCGGATGCGATCGTCCTGGTCGACACCCGCGGGGATCTTCACCGACAGCGTCTTGTGCTTCTTGACGCGGCCCGCGCCATGGCAAGTTCCGCAGGGGTCCGGAATGATCTTGCCGGTGCCGTGGCATTGCGGACAGGTCTGCTGGATCGAGAAGAAGCCCTGCGACACGCGCACTTCGCCGCGGCCGCCGCAGGCCGGGCATTGCTTGGGCTGGGTGCCCGGCTTCGCGCCGGAGCCGTGGCAGGTCTCGCATTCCTCGAGCGCCGGGATGCGGATCTTCGCCTCGGTGCCACGCGCGGCATCCTCCAGGGAGAGCTCGAGGTTGTAGCGCAGGTCCGCGCCGCGATACGCACCCGTGCCGCGGCCGCCGCGCTGCGCGCCGAAGATCTCGCCGAAGATGTCGCCGAAGGCGTCGGCGAAGCCGCCGAAGCCCTGTTGGCCCGCACCCGCGCCGAACCCTGCTGCGGCCGAAGGATCGACGCCCGCATGACCGAACTGGTCGTACGCCGCACGCTTGCGCGCGTCGGTGAGGATTTCGTAGGCCTCCTTGGCCTCCTTGAATTTGTCCTCGGCGGTCTTGTCGTCCGGATTGCGGTCCGGATGATGCTTCATCGCGAGCTTGCGATACGCCTTCTTGATGTCCTCCTCGGAGGCGTCGCGGGCGACGCCGAGGACCGTGTAGTAGTCGCGCTTGTTAGCCATGTGTCATTCGCCGATCAGCTAGCAGCGCTTGCCGACCCATTTCCCCTGAAAGGCGTCAGGCTGAAGCCTGACTCACCACACACCGTCAGGCTGAAGCCTGACCTACAACCTTGAACGCAAAGCGTTGCTGAAGCCTGACCTACAACACCGTCAGGCTGAAGCCTGACCTACAACCTTCACCGCAAGGCGTCGCCTAAGCCTCACCTACCAGCGTCAGGCTGAAGCCTGACCTACAACCTCATCGGGCTGAAGCCTGACCCACCACCGCCGTCCACGTTGAGCATCACCGCGAGGTGATGCTCGAACGCGGACAGATATTACGTCGGGCAGACGGCCAAAGGGCCCGGGGATTTGCGTCCCGGGCCCTTTGCGTCATGCCTGACGGAATATCACTTCTTGTCCTTGACTTCCGTGTACTCGGCGTCGACGACCTTCTCCTCGTCGGCGGCACGACCACCACCCCCGCCCTGACCCGCGGCACCCGCGCCACCAGCGGCAGCGCCTGCTTCACCGGCGCCCTGGGTCTGTGCGTACATCACCTCACCGAGCTTCTGCGCCGCGGTCGCGAGGGCCGTCGCCTTCGCTTCCAGCGCATCCTTGCCGGCATCCTTCTGCTTCAGGAGCTCCTCGGCGTCCTTCACGGCAGCCTCGATCTTCGCCTTCTCGTCGGCGCCGACCTTGTCGCCGTACTCGGTCACGGACTTCTTCACGCTGTGCACCAGCGTGTCTAGGTGATTGCGGGCCTGCACGACCTCGAGCTGCTTGCGGTCGTCCTCGGCATGCGCCTCGGCATCCCGCGTCATGCGCTGGATCTCGTCCTCGGAGAGCCCGGAGCTCGCCTTGATGGTGATCTTGTTCTCCTTGCCGGTCGCCTTGTCCTTGGCCGACACGTGCAGGATGCCGTTGGCGTCGATATCGAACGTCACCTCGATCTGCGGCATGCCGCGCGGCGACGGCGGGATGCCTTCGAGGTTGAACTGGCCGAGACTCTTGTTGCCGGCCGCGACGTCGCGCTCGCCCTGCAGCACGTGGATCGTGACCGCCGACTGGTTGTCGTCGGCCGTCGAGAACACCTGCTGCGCCTTCGTCGGGATGGTCGTGTTCTTCTGGATGAGCTTGGTCATGACGCCACCCAGCGTCTCGATCCCGAGCGACAGCGGGGTCACGTCGAGCAGCAGCACGTCCTTGACGTCGCCCTTAAGCACGCCGCCCTGGATCGCGGCGCCGACCGCCACGGCCTCGTCCGGATTGACGTCCTTGCGCGGTTCCTTGCCGAAGAACTCCTTCACCTTGTCCTGCACCTTGGGCATGCGCGTCTGGCCGCCCACCAGGATGACGTCGCTGATGTCCGACAGCTTGACGCCGGCGTCCTTGATGGCCGTGCGGCAAGGCTCGATCGTGCGCTCGATCAGCTCCTCGACCAGCGACTCGAACTTGGCGCGGGTGATCTTGATCGACAGGTGCTTCGGACCCGACTGGTCGGCCGTGATGTACGGCAGGTTGACTTCGGTCTGCTGCGACGAGGAGAGCTCGATCTTCGCCTTCTCGGCGGCTTCCTTGAGCCGTTGCAGCGCGAGCACGTCGTTCTTGAGATCGACGCCCTGGTCCTTCTTGAACTCGGTGACGATGTAGTCGATCAGGCGCTGGTCGAAGTCCTCGCCGCCGAGGAACGTGTCGCCGTTCGTCGATAGCACCTCGAACTGGTGCTCGCCTTCCACGGCCGCGATCTCGATGATCGAGATGTCGAACGTGCCGCCGCCGAGGTCGTACACCGCGATCTTGCGATCGCCTTCGCGCTTGTCGAGGCCGAACGCCAATGCTGCTGCCGTGGGCTCGTTGATGATGCGCTTGACTTCGAGGCCCGCGATCTTGCCGGCATCCTTCGTCGCCTGGCGTTGCGAGTCGTTGAAGTACGCGGGCACGGTGATGACCGCCTCGGTCACTTCCTCGCCGAGGTAGTCCTCGGCCGTCTTCTTCATCTTGCGCAGGATCTCGGCCGAGACCTGCGAGGGCGCGACGCGCTTGCCGCGGATCTCGACCCAGGCATCGCCGTTGTCGTGCCGCACGATCTTGTACGGCATGAGGTTGATGTCCTTCTGGACTTCCTTTTCCTCGAACCGGCGACCGATGAGCCGCTTCACCGCGAACACGGTGTTCTTGGGATTGGTGACGGCCTGCCGCTTCGCGGGGGCGCCGACGAGGATCTCGCCGTCTTCCAGGTAGGCGACGATCGAAGGCGTGGTGCGGGCGCCTTCGGAGTTCTCGATCACCTTGGGCTGGCCGCCTTCCATGATCGCGACGCAGCTGTTGGTGGTGCCGAGGTCGATGCCGATGATTTTTGCCATTTGTCCGGTCCTCCGGGGAGTCAGGGTGCGGTTATCTGTGCCTCAAGTGGGGTTTTGAGGGGAGGAATCAAGCGTTCTCGCGCCCGCGGGCGACGATCACCATCGCGGGGCGCAGGACGCGATCGTTCAGGCGGTAGCCCTTCTGCATCACCTGGACGACCGTGTTCGCGGGCTCGTCGCTGTCGACCATGGCCATCGCCTGATGCGCATGAGGGTCGAACTTCTGTCCGAGCGGATCGATGACGGTGAGCTGGGCCTTGTCGAAGGCCGCCACAAGTTGCTTGAGCGTGAGCTCCACGCCGGCGCGCAGCGATTCGGGGGTGGCATTGTCCGTGGCGAGGGCGGTCTCCAGCGCGTCGCGGACGGGCAGCAGGCTTTCGGCGAAGCGCTCGATGCCGTAGCGGTGCGCCTTGGCGACGTCCTGCTGGGCCTGCCGCCGCACGTTCTCGACATCCGCACGGGCGCGCAGGTAGGCGTCCTTGGCGTTGGCGAGCTCTTCCTCGGTGCGGCGCAGCGCCTCGCCGGCGCCGCCGAGATCGCTTTCCGACGCGTTCGCCGGGTCCATGGAGGCCGGGTCGAGCGCCCCGGTATTGGCTGTGGTCGATTGGGGATCTTGGTCGTTCATGGTCGTGGATGAAATGGCGGCAAGCTGGGGCGACGCACGCCGGTACCCGGCTGCGCGTGCCGACCCTTCGCAGATTGGGGACGCCTGCGGACGTTTCAACGCCCGCGCAGCAAGTCGATGCGGACGGTCCCCGGGCGGGGTCAGCGGGCCGCACCGGCGGCGCGGGCGCGGGCCTGGGTCATCTCGCGGGACGCGTTGTCCGCCGGGGCGGCCAGCCACCCCTGCAGGTGCCCCAGCACGAGATCGGCAAGCGCCGCGATCCACAGCGGCTGCTCGTTGAGGCAGGGGATGGCATGGAACTCCTTGCCGCCCGCGGCGAGGAAGGTCGCCTTCACCTCCATGCCGATCTCCTCGAGCGTCTCGAGGCAGTCGCTCACGAAACCGGGGCAGAACACGTCCACGCGGCGCTTCCCCTCCCGGGCGAGCGCCTCGGCGGTCGCCGCCGTATAGGGCTTGAGCCATTCCGCGCGGCCGAAGCGCGACTGGAAGCTCACGACGAACTGCTTCGGCGACAGGCCGAGCTCGGCGACGAGGAGGCGCGCCGTCTTCTGGCATTGGCAGAAGTACGGATCGCCGAGGTCGAGCGTGCGCCGCGGGACGCCATGGAAGCTCAGGATCAGCTGGTCCGGCCGGCCGTGCCGCATCCAGTAATCGTTGACGCATTGGGCGAGCGCGCGGATGTACGCGGGGTCGTCGTGGAACGCATCGATCGTGCGCAAAGCCGGCACGCGCCGCATGCCCGCGAGCGCCGCGAACACCGCGTCGATGGCCGACGCGGTGGCGCTCGCGGCGTACTGCGGGTAGAGCGGCACGACCAGCACGCGATCGCAGCCCGCGCTTTTCAGGCGCTCGAGCGCGCCGCCGATGTCGGGGTTGCCGTACCGCATGCCCAACTCGACGACGGCGAGGTCGCCCGGCAGGCCCATCTTCTTCAGGCGCTCGCCGAGCAGGCCCGTGAGCAGCGTGCGCTGCCGCACGCTGTGCACGAGAAGCGGCGAGCCCGCCTCGGTCCATATCGCCGCGTATTTGCGCGCCGACTGCGCCGGCCGCGTGCGCAGGATCACGCCGTGCAGGATCGGCAGCCAGGCGGCCCGCGGGATCTCCACGACGCGCGGATCGGCGAGGAACTCGGCGAGATAGCGGCGCACGGCCGACGCCGTCGCGGCATCGGGCGTGCCGAGGTTGACGAGCAGCACGCCGATGCGCGCCGGCTCGGCGTGATCGTGGGGAGGCTCGGGACGATAACGGGACATGCCTACCGCGCCCGGTAGTGAGCGAGCGCGGCGGCTGCGCGCCGGCGGATCAGCACGCGGAACACGGGAAGGCCGAGCACCGTGCCTGCGGGCCCCAGCGCCTGGCGCGCCCACCGCGCCACCGGGAACCGATCCTCGTGCGTCACGATGCGACCGTCGCGCACGACGAACCCGGCATCGATCTCGTTGCGCACCTTGCGGCCGGTCGCGCTGTAGGTGTACGTCGCCGACCAGTGCGCACGCACGCGATCGCCCTCGGCGACGACCTCCGACGCGCGTACCTCGAGATCGCGCCCGCGCTCGCACAGCATGCGCCACATGGCCGCGGCGGCATCGTGGTCGAGCCGTCCGAACACCGGATCGCGGAACGTCGCATCCGGGGCGTAGCAGCGGATCATTGCCTCGGCATCGCGCCGGCCGAGCGCCGCGTAGAAGCCTTCGATCAGCGCCGCGTTGGCGCCGGCGGACCCCAGCGGCGCGCGCGCCTCAGCCGTTGCGCTGGTGGGTGAGCGCATTGGAGAGGAGCTTCGCCGTGATGTCGACGATCGGGATGACGCGCTCGTAGGCCATCCGTGTCGGACCGATCACGCCGAGTGTGCCGATCACGCGTCCATCGCGCTCGTAGGGCGCCGTGACCACGCTGCACTCGTCGAGCGGGACGAGGCCCGACTCGCCGCCGATGTAGATGTGCACGCCCGATGCCTTCTGCGACGCATCGAGCAGGTGGATGAGCGAGGTCTTCTGCTCGAACAGGTCGAACAGGCGCCGCAGGCGGTCCATGTTGGAGGCGAGATCTTCCGCGTTGAGAAGGTTGCGCTCCCCGGTGACGACCAGCGCCTCGTCCTCGCGCAGCGCCGCGCCGCCGACCTCGACCGCCGCGGTCATGAGCCCGACGATGTCCTCGCGCAGCGAGCGCAGCTCCTCCTGCAGCAGCGAGCGCACGGCCTCGAACGGATGCCCCGCGTAATGCTGGTTGAAGAAGTTCGTCGCCTCCTGCAGCTGCGTCTGCGAGTACGAGCGGTCCATGCTGAGGATGCGGTTCTGCACGTCGCCATCGGGCGTGACGATGATGAGCAGCACGCGGCGCTCGGACAGCCGCAGGAATTCCAGGTGCCGGAACGCCGCTTCGCGCTTGGGTGTCATCACCACGCCGGCGAACTGCGTGAGTTGCGACAGGAGCTGCCCCGCGGTGTTCACGAGCTGCTGCGGCTGCTCGGCGGTGAACTCCTCTTCCAGGCGGTGGATCTCGAGCTCGTGCAGCGGCCGCACGATGAGCAGGCTGTCCACGAAGAACCGGTAGCCCTTCGGGGTGGGCACGCGCCCGGCGGAGGTATGCGGGCTCGTGATGTAGCCCATCTCCTCGAGGTCAGCCATCACGTTGCGCACGGTGGCCGGCGACAGATCGAGCCCCGACTGACGCGACAGCACGCGGGAGCCGACGGGCTGGCCGTCCTCGACGTAGTGCTCGATCAGCGTCTTCAGGAGGTGTTGCGCCCGTGCATCCAGCATGCCTACATTCTATGCGACAGCGCATCGGCTGCGCGGCGGCGTGCAGGCGCTCGCTCGCCGGGCGCCGCGTTGCCGCAGCCTCCGCCAATGGAGGTGTTGGGCACCGCACCCCCGTGTGGTCTAATCCCGCGCATGCCCGATGCCAATGATGCGCAGGCGCTGCGCCGCGTCGCCCTGATCGGCCGGTATGCGACCCCGGCGGCCGCAGAACCGCTGACACGGCTCGCGCGCTTCCTCAAGGCTCGCGGGCACGAGGTCGTGCTCGAAGCCGAGACCGCGCAGTTCACGCCCCTCGCGGGCTATCCCACGGCCCCGGCCGAGAGCCTGGGCGCACAGGCCGATGTCGCGATCGTCATCGGCGGCGACGGCACGCTCCTCTCCATGGCGCGCCAGCTCGCGCCGCACGACGTGCCGCTCGTCGGCGTCAATCTGGGACGACTGGGCTTCCTCACCGACATCCCGCTCGCGAGCATGGAGGACTCCGTGGTCGCGATCCTCGCCGGACGCTATCTCGAGGAGCGCCGCACGCTGCTCGAAGCCGAGGTGATCCACCAGGAACGGCGAGACGCACCGCACGCTCGCCGTCAACGAGGTCGTCGTGAGCCGCGGCAGCATGGGGGGCATGATCGATCTCGCGGTCGAGATCGACGCGCGCTTCGTCTATGCCATGCGCGCGGACGGTCTCATCGTCGCGACGCCGACGGGCTCGACGGCCTACGCGCTGTCGGCGCAGCGGTCCGATCGTGCACCCCGAGGTGCCTGCGGTGCTGCTCGTGCCGGTGGCGCCGCACGCGCTCACCAACCGGCCGATCGCGATCAGCGAGATCATCGGCGGTCAGCCGTGACGCTGCTGCGCGGCAAGGACGCCTCCGCGCATTGCGACGGCCAGGCGCATTTCCCGCTGCAGGAGGGCGACCGCGTGCACGTGCGGCGCGCCGCGCATCCCGCACGGCTGCTGCACCCGGAAGGGCTACGACTACTTCGCGATGCTGCGCGAGAAGCTGCACTGGAGCGAAACACCCGAAGAAGTGGGACCGCCCGGCGGCAAGGCCGACCGGCGCACGTAGCGTCCAACACCCGCCGGAGCGCCCATCCCGAGCACCGCTCGCGCCACCGTCTTCGCGGCCCGCTGCATCGCTTCGTCGCCGCCCGCGCCCTCTGAACCGCTGCAATGCTGCGCCTGCTCTCCATCCGCAATTTCGTCGTCGTCGACGCGCTCGAGCTCGAGTTCGAGCCGGGATTCTCGGTGCTCACCGGCGAGACGGGTGCCGGCAAGTCCATCCTGCTCGATGCGCTTTCGCTGCTCCTCGGCGACCGCTTCGAGCTGCGCCAGCTGAAGACCGGCGCCGACCGCGCCGAGCTCGCGGCGGAGTTCGAGCTCGCGGCGCGAGCCCCGCACGCGCGTGGCTCGAGGAGCAAGGCCTCGCCGACGACGGCGAACGTGCTCGTGCGACGCACGCTCGACGCGCAGGGCCGCAGCCGCGCGTGGGTCAACGGCAGCCCGGCCACGCTCGCGCAGCTCGACGACGCTCGGCGCGATGCTCGTCGATCTGCATGGTCAGCACGCGCACCAGTCGCTGCTGGCCGCCGACACGCAGCGCGCGCTGGTCGATGGCTTCGGCGGATTCACGACGCCCTCGCGCGCGAAGTCGCGCGCGGCGTGGCGACACGTGGCGCGCAGCCGTCGAGCGTCGCGACGCCGCGCACGAGGCCGCAGCCGCTTCGACGGCCACCGAGCGCGAGCTGCTCGAGCGAGCGCGCGCGCGACTCTCGCCGCTCGGCGATGAGCCGGACGAATGGGCCACGTGAGCCAGCCGCAGTCGCGCCTCGCGCACGCGGCGACGCTTGCTCGAGGCGAGCGCTGCTGCCGAGGACGCGCTCACCGAGGGCGACGACGCACTCACTCGGTCGCCTCGCGGCGGTCGTCGCGCGGCTTAACGCGGGAGTGACGCACGATCCCGCCCTGGGCGAAGGATCGCGCTTCCTCGAGCCGCGCGATCATCCAGCTCGAGGAGGCCGCGCGCGCGCTTGCGCAGCTACCGCGCAACGCCTCGACGTCGACCCGCGCGAGCTCGCGCGGGTCGAGGAGCGGCTGTCGCGATCCACGACGCCGCGCGCAAGTACCGGGTGCGGCCCGAGGCGCTGCCGGAGCTCCTCGCCAGACACCGCAGGCGCGGCTGGCGGCCCTCGAGGCCGCGAGCGACTCTCGCGGCACTCGAGCGCGCGGCCGGCCGACGCCGAGGCCGCCTATCGGGCCGCGGCGGACGAGCTGTCCGCGAAGCCGCCGAAGCGCGGCCACCGAGCTGCGACATCGCGTCACCGCGGCCATGCAGGAGCTCGCCATGGCCGGGCGGGCGCCTCGAGATCGGGCTTCGCCGCTCGAGCACGCCGCAGAGCCACGGCACTCGAGGCGGTGGAGTTCCGGTCGCGAGCCATCCCAAGCAGGCGTTCGGTCCGCTCGCACGCGTCGCTTCCGGAGGCGAGCTCTCGCGCATCGCGCTGGCCATCCAGGTCGCGACGAGCGAGGTCGGCGACGTGCCGACGCTGATTTTCGACGAGGTCGATGTCGGCATCGGCGGCACGGTCGCGGCCACGGTCGGTCGCCTGCTGCAAAGCCTCGGCGACGCGGCGCCAGGTGCTGTGCGTGACGCACCTGCCCGCAGGTGGCGGCCTTCGCCGACGCCCACTTCCGGGTCGTGAAGCATGGCGACGATGCCCGCGTGCGCACGGACGTCGCGCGCCTGGCAGCACCGAACGCGTCGAGGAGCTCGCGCGCATGCTGGCGGGAAGCGCGATCACCGCGAAGACCCGCGCGCACGCCAGGGAGCTTCTCGGCGCAGCATCGGCGGGCGTCGGGCGGACGGCGCCGCGTCGAATCGCTAGATGCCGGCTCCTAAAGGAAGCGGCCGGTCGGCCGATCTTCGCTTTGGTGATTATCCGTATTTGTGGCGGCTGCCCGCCGCGTCTCGTAGCTTCACCTGGCTGGACGGAGGCCGCCGGCAGCGTGCCCTTGATGCGGGACTTGGCGTTCTTCGGCATGGACCGCGTGGCGACCTTCGCGCGTACGAGGCGCGGCTCCTTGGGCTCGTCTGCGCCGGCCGAATCGCCGGTCTCGAGCCAGTGCTTCACCCGCTGGGCGTCGCCCGACCCGCGTGTACTTGCCGAGCGAGTCGAGCAGCACGATGACGAACGGCCGGCTGGAGATCGTCGCGAGCATCACGAGGCACTTGCCGGCTTCGCGGATGTAGCCGGTCTTCGAGACCTGGATGTCCCACTTCGGGCTCTTCACCAGCATGTTGGTGTTGTTGAACCCGAGGACCTGGCCCGTCGCCTGGATCTCGACCATCGCGCTGCCGGTCGTGCTGAACTCGCGGATCATCGGGTACTCCGCGGCCGCCTGCACCATCTTGGCGAGGTCGTTCGCCGTCGAGACGTTCTGCGCGGTGAGGCCGGTCGGGATCCGCGAAATGGGTGTGGGTGAGGCCAAGCTCCTCCGCCTTCTTGTTCATGGCGGCCACGAAGGCGGGCATCCCGCCCGGGTGGTGCCGCGCCAGGCTGGACGCCGCGCGGTTCTCGGAGGCCATCAGTGCGAGGCGGAGCATCTCCTGCCGCGAGAGGGTCGCTCCCAGCCGCAGGCGCGAGCTGCTGCCCTTCAGGAAGTCGAAGTCGTCCATGCTGACCTCGAGCGGCTCGTCCATCGGCAGGTTGGCGTCGAGCGTCACCATGGCCGTCATGAGCTTGGTCAGCGAGGCGATCGGAGTCACTTCGTCGGCCGCCTTGGCATAGACCGCCTCGCCGGCCTCGGCGTCCAGAATCAGGGCGTTGGCGGACGACAACTTGAGCTTGCGGACGTCCGGCACGGCAAGCGGCTGGGCGAAAGCGGTGGAGGCCGCAAATACGGCCGCGAAAACAATTAGAAGGCGTCGGTTCATGAGGTGCAGACTCAGGTGCTTGCCGCGGTTATAGCACACGGTTTTGCCCGCCGCCAAGCCCTTTGGCGGCAAATATTCCCTGCGGGATGCGTTTTTCCGGCTCTCGTGGCCGCCGCGACACACTGTCGCGTCCAGCACCGGGGCGGTCAGGGCGCGTCGGCGATCCCCGCCAACGTCTTATCGACAGAGTCGGCCGGTACCGCAGGCGCCTCCGCCGGAAAGACATCGACGGCGGGCGGCCGGCGCTGCTCGTCCTGCTGCAGCCGCCACATCCGGGCGTACATCCCGCCGTGGGCGAGCAGGCTCGCGTGGGTGCCGCGCTCGACGATCCGCCCCCGGTCGAGAACGAGGATTTCGTCGGCATCGACGATGGTCGACAGGCGATGCGCAATCGTGAGTGTGGTGCGGTCGCGGGCGATGCGCGCCAGCTCGGCCTGGATCGCCTTCTCCGACTTCGAGTCGAGCGCGCTCGTCGCCTCGTCGAAGATCAGGATGCGCGGATCCTTGAGGATCGCGCGCGCGATCGCCACGCGCTGCTTCTCGCCGCCGGAGAGCTTGAGCCCGCGCTCGCCGACCGGTGTGGCGTAACCCTCGGGCAGGCCCGCGACGAAGTCGTGGATCTGCGCCATGCGGGCGGCCGCGACGATCTCCTCCTTGCGTGCGCCGGGACGGCCGTACGCAATGTTGTACTCGATGCTGTCGTTGAAGAGCACCGTGTCCTGCGGGACGATGCCGATCGCGGCGCGCACGCTCGCCTGCTGCACGCCGCGCACGTCCTGGCCGTCGATGACGATGCGTCCGCCGCTCACGTCGTAGAAGCGGAACAGGAGCCGCGCGAGCGTCGACTTGCCGGAACCCGACGGGCCGACGACGGCGACGGTGCGTGCCCGCCGGAATCGTGAAGCTCACGTCGAACAGGATCTGCCGGTTCGCCTCGTAGGAAAAATCGACGTGCTCGAAGCGCACCTCGCCGGCGCTGCACGACGAGCGGCGGCGCGCCGGGCGGATCGGCGACCTCGGTGTGCTCCGCCGCGAGCGCGAACAGGCGCTCCATGTCGGCGAGCGCCTGCTTGATCTCCCGATAGATCACGCCCGAGGAAGTTGAGCGGGATGTAGAGCTGGATCATGAAGGCGTTGACCAGCACGAGATCGCCGATGGTCATGCGGCCTTCCACGACACCGGCGGTCGCGCGCCACATGATCAGCGTCACGGCGATGGCGATGATCGCGCTCTGGGTGATGTTGAGCGCCGACAGCGAGGTCTGGCTCTTCACCGCCGCGCGCTCCCAGGTCTGCAGGCTCTCGTCGTAGCGGCGCGCCTCGAACTCCTCGTTGCCGAAATACTTGACCGTCTCGTAGTTGAGCAGGCTGTCGATCGCGCGGGTGTTGGCGCGCGAGTCGAGCTCGTTCATCTGCCGCCGGAAGTTCGTGCGCCATTCGGTGATGCCGATGGTGCATACGATGTAGAGCAGCAGCGCGACCACGGTGATCGCGATGAACGTCCAGTCGTAGCGCGCGACGAGGATCGCCGAGACGAGGCCGATCTCGATCAGCGTCGGCAGGATCGAGAAGAGCGTGAAGCTGATCAGGGTCGAGATGCCGCGCGTGCCGCGCTCGACGTCGCGGGTGAGGCCGCCGGTCTGGCGCGCGAGATGGAAGCGCAGGCTCAGCGCGTGCAGGTGCCGGAACACCTGCAGCGCGATGTTGCGCACCGCGCGCTGCGTGACCTTGGCGAACAGGAATTCGCGCAGCTCGGTGAAGGTCGTGGTCGACAGGCGCAGCAGGCCGTAGGCGACGAGCAGCGCGAGCGGCACGGCGAGCACCGCGGTGTTGCGGTCGAGCGAGTCGACGATCTGCTTCAGCAGCACCGGCACGCCGACGTTCGCGACCTTCGCCGCAACCAGGGCCGCCATCGCGGCGATCACCCGGCCCTTGTACGCCCACAGATACGGCAGCAGCTTGCGCACCACGCGCCAGTCGCTGCGCCGGTCGGGACCGGGCAGCGGAAGGGAGGAGCTGGAGTGGCGACGCATGAGGGACCGGGGACGAAGGCGCAATCTAGCAACGGGGTTGGCGATCGCCCGTTCAAGTGCCGCCGCCAGGCGGAATCACGGGTTGCCCGCAGCGTCCCGGCGTCGACGGCGGCCGCGAAACCACTCGTTGCCGCCGTAGCCGAGGATGCCCATGGCGAGGCGGACGATCCCGTAGGCGATCCAGTTCAGCGCCTTCAGCGTGCGCGGGCCGTGCTGCCCAGCGCTGCGGCCCGACCGCGCGCGCTCCGTTCTCGATCATCTGCATCGAGCTCGACGCGCAGCTGCTCCGCGAAATACGGATCGCGCACGAACACGTTGGCCTCGCGCGCCATCAGCAGGCTGTACGGATCGATGTTCGACGAGCCGACGGTCGCACCACGGCCGTCGATGACGGCCACCTTCGCGTGCAGGAACGAGCGGTGGTATTCCTGGATCGCGATGCCCGCCTGCAGCAGCTGGCCGTAGAGCGCGCGCGTCGCGTAGTGCAGCAGGCGGATCTCGACGCGCGCCTGCAGCAGCAGCGTGACCTTGACGCCGCGCTGCGGCGGCGGCGATCAGCGCGCGCCGGAACGTGACGCCGGGAAAGAAATACGAGTTGGCGATCAGGATCTCGCGCTTCGCGATGCGGATCGCCGGCGAGATAGCGACTGCTCGATGTCGCGGCGATGGCGCAGGTTGTCGCGGATCACGAACTTCGCGGTCTGCGCGCCCACGCGCTCGCCGCGCCGCGGCGGCGGAAACAGCGGCACCGGCGGTGCTGCCGGACTGCACCAGCTCGTTGATCGCCCACACGCGCTGCATCGTGCGCACGACGTGCGGCAGCAGCGGACCCTCGACGCGCACGGCGAAATCGACGCGCGGCGGCTTGTGTCCCGGGGTGTGCATGTCGTCGATGACGTTGATGCCGCCGACGAACGCGACCTTCCCGTCGACGTGGCACAGCTTGCGGTGCAGCCGGCGCAGCCGATGCGAGCGGAACTGCCACGGCGCGGATCTCGGGACGGTACTTGAGGAGCTGCACGCCGCCGTCGACGAGATCGCGCTCGAGCGGCGCGTGAGGTAGTGCCGCGCGCCCCACCCGTCGACCATCACGCGGACCAGCGACGCCGCGCTGCACGGCGCGCATCAGTGCGCTCGGTCACGCGACGGCCCTCCTCGTCGTCGGCGTAGATGTACGTCTCGAGCCAGACCTCGCGCTCGGCGCGCGTCGATCGCCGCGAGCAGCGCCGGGAAGTATTCGGTCCCGCTGCGCAGCAGCGCGATCCGGTTGCCCGGGCAGGTACCGATTCATCCGGTCTCGAAGGTCGCGGCGAGCGCCGCGTGATCGGACATGCGCGCCGATGGAAAGGCGTAGTGCACGCGGGCGTCGACGATGCGCAGGCCGCGCGCGTAGATGCGATCGAGCCGGAACACCGGCAGCACCGACGGGAAGGTGCGCGCCGGGCGGCCGCGGAACTCCTGGAACACTTCGCCCACGCCGATCTCGTCGATCAGCATGCGATTCGCCTTGTGCCGCCAGTCGTTGAAATCGCCGGCGATGATGAGCGGCTCGTCCTTGGGCACCGTCGCCGCGGATGCGCTCGCACAGCGCGCGGATCTGCCATTGCCGGCCGCGCTCGAACAGGCCGAGGTGCACGTTGAGGCAATGCAGCTTCGGCAGCGCCCGGGCCGAGGCCGATCTCGCAATGGAGCATGCCGCGGCTCTCGAACGCATGCGCGGAGATGTCCAGGTTCTCGTGACTGTCGATCGGGAACCGCGACAGGACCGCGTTGCCGTGATGGCCGTGCTGGTACACGCAGTTCTTGCCGTAGCACGACCTCCTGCCATCGCTCGCCGGCGATGAACTCGTGCTGCGGCTTGGCCGGCCAGTCGTGGTAGCGGTCCGGCGTGCCGCTCGTGGACGCCGACCACCTCCTGCAGGAACAGGATGTCGGCGGAGAGCCCGTGCAGGCGGTCGCGCAGCTCGTGGATCACCATGCGCCGCGCGAGGTGCGAGAAGCCCTTGTGGATGTTGTAGGTCGCGATCGTGAAGCGCATTGAGTGTTTCTGTAGGCAACGGCGACTGGCGGAGGACCCGCCGGTGCGGTCGGGCCGCAGGAACGGCAGAACCGGAGCCCGGCGGGCCGTTGCCGGCCGCGAGAATCGTTCACGCATGGTGCACGGCTGTGCAGGTCAGGGGTACAGCCCGCGCAGCTGGCGCGCCTCGAGCACCCGCTTGCAGGCGACGATGTACGTCGCCGTGCGCAGCGAGACGTTCTCGCGGCGGGAAGTGTCCCAGATGGCCTGGAATGCTTCCTCCATGATGCGGTCCAGCCGGCGGTTGATCTCGTCCTCTGACCAGAAAAAACTGGAAAAGTCCTGCACCCATTCGAAGTAGCTGACCGTGACGCCGCCGGCATTGGCCAGCACGTCGGGCACGACCAGCACGCCGCGCTCGTTGAGGATGTCGTCGGCCTCGGGGGTGGTCGGGCCGTTCGCGCCCTTCGAGCAGGATGCGCGTGCTGATGCGCCCGGCGTTCGCCCCGGTGATCTGGCCTTCGAGCGCGGCCGGGATGAGGACGTCGGAGGGAATGTCCCAGAAGGCGTCGTCGGCGATGACCTCGCCTTCGCTGAATTCGGTGATCGGGCGACCCGCGGCCGCCAGCGCGCACAGATTCTCGATGTCGAGACCGTGCGGGTTGTGGACCGTGCCGCTCACGTCCTGCACCGTGGTGACGCGCGCACCGACTTCGTGGAAGGCGCGCGCCGTCGCGTTGCCGACGTTGCCGAACCCCTGCACGCACACGCGCGCACCTTTGAGCGTCAGGCCGATCTTCTGCGCCGCGCCGCGGCCGACGACGAACACGCCGCGCCCGGTGGCGTCGTGGCGACCCAGGCTGCCGCCGAGCGAGATGGGCTTGCCCGTGACCACCCCGGTCGCGGTGCGCCCGAGGTTCATGGAGTAGGTGTCCATCATCCACGCCATGATGCGCTCGTTGGTGTTCACGTCCGGCGCGGGAATGTCCTTGTCGGGGCCGATGATGAAGCCGATCTCGCTCGTGTAGCGGCGCGTCACGCGCTCGAGCTCGCCCAGCGAGAGCTGCCGCGGATCGCAGCGCACGCCGCCTTTCGCACCGCCGAACGGCACGCCGATCGCGGCGTTCTTGACCGTCATCCACGCCGACAGCGCCATCACCTCCGACAGCGTGACGTCCTGGTGGAAGCGCACCCCGCCCTTGCCGGGCCCGCGCGACGTGTTGTGCTGCACCCGGTAGCCTTCGAAATGGCGCACGGACCCGTCATCCATCTTGATCGGCACGTCCACGATCAGGATGCGCTTCGGACGCTTGAGGGATTCCACCCAGTACGCGAGCTCGCCGAGATACGGCGTCACGCGCTCGACCTGCTGCAGGAAGATGCCCCACGGTCCGATCTGTCCGCCGCCAAGGTACGACGGCACCTGATGCAGCATCTCGTGCGGAATCATCATCTCGCTCCACGATGGGGGATCGCGCCCGGGCGGGCGACGCGTGGCGGCTCGGCGCGCACGTCCGTGCAGGGTCCGCGGCGGGCGGCGGACGCAGCCCGGATGGTACGCCAGTCGGCAGGCGAGCGTCAGCGCAGGCGACGGGCGTCGCGCCGGCACGCCGAGCCGCGCTGCAATGGCGGCAGCGCAGGTCCTGCTGACCGCCGTCAGCGCGCGGGGGCCGCCGATTCGCGCCGGATCTGTTCGGCGAGCGCAGCGTAGCGCTGCGCGATCGCCGGGCCGAAGAGCGGATCGTCGCCGCCCGTGAACGGCGCCGTGATCTCCGCCCAGTCCTTCGCGGACAGCACCTTGGACGCCGTCGGGAATACCGCCGTGTCCTCCACCTGCATGTGCTCGCGAAAGCATGTGATGTACGAGCGCGCGAGGCGTTCCACGGTTTCGCGGCTCCGGATCGCGCCGTTGACCACGTCGTCGAGCATCGCGACCAGCGACTCGCCCTCGGCACGCAGCTCCTCGTGCTGCTCCTGCAGGCGTTGAAGCGTCGTACTCACCGACGGGTCCCGCGCCGCAATGCGCTCGAACGCGAGGTCTTCCACCGGATGATGGAAGAGGTCCGGGTAGTGAGTCATGTAGTACATGACGTCGAGCATCAGCGGGTAATCGGGACTGTCGCCCGCATGAAAGGAATCCAGCTGGGCATCCAGGAGATCGAGAAGCCGGGCGAAGTTGGCATGCTCTTCGTGCCAGCGGGCGAGAGGCTCGTTCATCGCATCCTCGGTGGGGTCGTCGCGTCAGCGTCCACCTTGGACTTCCTCGCTCCTCCACCCCTTGACGCAAGTCAACCGGCCCTTTCGGGGGCGTTCCCCGCGTCGTGCCACCTCTCGCGCAGACAGTGGAGCGATCCCCAAAAGAAAAGCGCGGCCGAAGCCGCGCGTCGGTGCGTCACGCTGGCGGACCTTCGACCGGGATCATGCGCGGTCAGTAGCGTTCCCAGCGGCGGTCGCGCCGGTCGTAACGCCAGCCATCGCCGCGGTATTCATAGCGGTCGTCGTCCCGCGCGTACGGCCGATAGCCGCGATCGTCACGCCCGTAGTGGGCCGATTGTGCTTCCCGCACCGAGGAAACCCGGTCGTTCAGGCCCATCGCTCCCAGCGACGGGTAATCGCCTGGCGAAAGCACCACGCAGCGGCCTTCGAAGCGCGCGTCGGTACAGACTTCCCACGTTCCGTTGCGAACGCTGACCGAGGACGCGCGGTCATTGAAGCCGAAACGCTCGAAGTTCCACACATTGCGGTCGGTGGTGAACGAGCGTCCCTGGAAACCGTCATCCTGGTAGAACGTCACCTGGGCGGCGGCCGAGCCGGCGGCGAGAACCCCGGCGGCGAAAAGCAGCGTGCGAAGCGTCTTGTTCATAAGCTCTCCTGTGTTCCATGCGCCGGCGAACCGGCGCATCTCGACATAGGCCATGGTAGGTCGAATGCCTCGCGATGGCGGTCGGACGATGCCCGAACCGCACGTGCGGCCAGCCCTACAGAGCATTGAAAAACAGGACGATATTGCCGATCAGGCGATGCGGCTGTACCACGCGAGCGACAGGGCGCTCGACAGGAGAACGAGGAGGGCCGCGACCGCCGTCGCGATGGCCGTGACTTCCGTTTCCTTGCGCTCCAGCACGAAGCGGCTGTTGAGCCGTTCGTACACCTTGCGCAGGTCCGCGGCCGTGCCGGCGTAGTAGAACTCGCCGCGGGTGATCTCGGCGATGCCGCGCAGCGTCTCCTCGTCGAAGCGCATGTAGATGGACATGCCTTCGTAGCCCGCGAGCCCACCCTCGGCGGTGCCGAAGCCGACGGTGTAGATGCGCACGCCGCGCTCGGCGGCGAGTCGCGCGGCGTCGAGCGGATCGGGACCGATGGTCCGCCGCCCGTCGGTGAGCAGGATGATCGCAGCCGACGGATAGGAGCCCGGTGGAACCGGTGCCGGCGCGGCCTTGGCGGCCTTCGGCTGCTCGTCGATGGAGCTGCCGCGCTGCTGCCGCTCGCGCGTGATGCCGCCGCCGCCCGCGAACGATCCCACCTCGATGCCCTGGTCGGGGAATAGCGTCGCCACCGCCACGATGATGGCACTGCCGATCGCGGTGTGCCGTTGCACGTCGAGACGGTCGATCGCCTCGATGAGGTCCTCGTGGTTTTCCGTCGGCGCCTGCACGACCGACGCGGTGCCGGCGAACGCCACGATGCCGATGCGCACGTCCTTCGGCTGCTCGTTCACGAACTCCTTCGCGGCGGCCTGCGCGGCTGCGAGACGATTCGGCTCGACGTCGGTCGCGCGCATGCTGAGCGAGACGTCGATGACCATGATGATCGTGCGCTGCTCCGACGGCAGCGTGACCACCGCCGTCGGCCGTGCGGTAGCGATGATCACGGCGGTGAGGCCGAGCAGGAAGAGCAGCGGCGGCACGTGACGGCGGAAGCGCTGGCCCGGACCGAGCGCGTCGCGCACCAGGCTCAAGCTCGCGTACCGCACGCCGGTGCGTTTGCGCCGCATGAGCCACACGTAGAACGCCACCAGCGCCGGAACGGCGAGCAGGAACCACAGCACGTGTGGCCACAGGAATTTCATTGGCTAGAGAGTAGCCGATTCGCGCCCCGTTTGGGCTGCCGGAAGCCCCGCGCTGGTCGCTCGAGCGGCCCCCACCGTGTTGCACTGCGGCGCACGTGAGCACCCAGTAACGGCGATGGCGAGCGAGCGGGCGCAGTGCGCCGCGGATTGGACCGGAAGACCGGCGCGGAGGTTCGGCCCGCATCGCGGCCGGACCTGCGACCTCCGAACCCGTGCAAGCGCCTGATCGCACGAGGATCGCCGCGCCCGAGGACGTGGCCGCGTCCGCGGTCTGTGCAGGCAGACGGCGGTTTGTTGCGTTGGGTCAGTACGGTTGGCGTCGTCGGGGCGGACAGTAGATCTGCCAAGCGGACTCCTAACCGCAAGAGCCATGGCTGTCCCCAGTACCACGGGTCCCGTCTTCGTCGCCCGGCACCTCACCAAGGTCTACCGCATGGGAGACGTGGCAGTGCACGCCTTGCGTGACGTGAGCTTCGAGATCGCCGAAGGCGCGTTCGTCGTGCTGCTCGGTCCCTCCGGAAGCGGCAAGTCCACGCTCCTCAACATTCTCGGCGGGCTCGACGCACCTACCTCCGGCGAAGCGCGCTGGCGCGACCACGATCTCGCGACCGCGAGCGAGGCGGAACTCACGCGCTATCGACGCGAGCACGTCGGGTTCGTGTTCCAGTTCTACAACCTGATCCCCAGTCTCACCGTGCGCGAGAACGTTGCGCTGGTCACCGACATCGCGACGCGGCCGATGCCGGTCGATGCAGCGGTCGACCTCGTCGGGCTGAGCGATCGGCGCGACCACTTTCCGTCGCAGCTCTCCGGCGGCGAGCAACAGCGCGTGGCGATCGCCCGGGCCATCGCCAAGCAGCCGGACGTGCTGCTCTGCGACGAGCCGACGGGTGCGCTCGACTACGTCACCGGAAAGGTCGTGCTGGACGTGATCGCGCGTGTCAATGCGGAACTGAAAACGACGGCGGTGGTGATCACGCACAACGCGGCCATCGCGGGAATGGCGGACCGCGTGCTGCACCTCGCCGACGGCCGCATCGCCTCGGAGACCGTGAACGAGCACAGGATCACGGCCGCGGAGCTCGCCTGGTGAGAGCGATCCACCGCAAGCTGCTGCGGGACCTGTGGGCGATGCGCAGCCAGGTGGTCACCGTCGCGCTCGTGGTGGCAAGCGCGTTCTCCGGATTCGCGGGCTCGATCGCGACGTATCACACCCTCGAGCGTGCCCGCGACGATTTCTATGCCTCAGCCCGCTTCGGGCATGTGTTCGCCGACTGCAAGCGCGCGCCCCGGGCGCTGGAGGAGCGCATCCTCGCGATCCCCGACGTCACCGACGCATCGACGACGGTCGCTTTCGACGTGCGCCTCAATGTCCCGGGGGTGGCCCAGCCCCTCGTTGGCCGGCTCGTGGGTATCGGGCCAGGCGGCGAGCGTGGCCTGGACGCACTGCTCATCCGGCGCGGCCGGGCACCGGATCCCGCCCGCACAGGAGAGGTCGTGATCTCCGAAGGGTTCAGCACCGTCCGCGGGCTGGCGCCCGGTCAGACATTGCGGGCGCTAATCAACGGCCGGGAGCAGCAGCTCGAGATCGTCGGCATCGGCCTCGCCCCGGACTACATCTATGCAACGCAGGGCGGTGCCTTTCCGGACGACCGCAACTTCGGCGTGCTGTGGATGGACCGCAAGCAGCTCGCCACCGCGTTCGAAATGGAAGGCGCGTTCAACCACGTGTCGCTGCGGATCGCCGATCCGCGATCGGAGCGCGCCGCCATCGCAGCGCTGGATGCGCTGCTCGAGCCCTACGGCGGCATGGCCGCGCACGGCCGGGACGAGCAGACCTCGCACCGCATCCTGGCGCAGGAAGTCGATCAATGGAAGGTGATGGGAACGTTGATCCCCAGCATCTTCCTCGGCGTTGCCGCGTTCCTGCTGAACGTCGTGCTCCATCGGCAGATCAGCACGCAGCGCGAACAGATCGCCGCGCTGAAGGCCCTCGGGTATGGCAACGGCGCCATCGCGGCGCACTACCTGCAGCAGGTCGCAGTCGTGGTCGCGCTGGGCATCGCCACCGGCGTGGGTGTCGGCATCTGGTTCGGCAGAGCCGTGAGCGCACTGTACGCAGAATTCTTTCATTTCCCGGCCTATCGGTTCGAGCTTCCGCTGTGGGTGGCCCTGATCGGCATCGGGCTCACCGCAGGCGCGGCCCTTGCCGGGGCGACGGGCGCAGTGCTGCGCGCGGTCCGTCTCGCGCCAGCCGAAGCCATGCGACCGCCCTTCCCCGGTCGCTATCGGCCCGCACTCCTCGAGCGCCTCGGGCTGCGGCGATTGCCGGTCGCCGTGCGCATGACCATCCGCAATCTGGAGCGCCGGCCGCTGCGCGCATGCGTGACGACGTGCGGCATCGCCGCCGGCATGGCGATCATCATCTCGGGTCTCTTCTGGCGCGACGCGCTCGAAGACATCATCGCGGTGCAGTTCGAAGCAGCGCAGCGGGCCGACGGCATGGTGACCCTCGTGGAGCAGCTGGACCGCCGCACTCTGCTCGAGATGCGACGCCTGCCGGGGACGCTGCGCGTCGAAGCCACGCGCGACGTGCCGGTCCGCATCGTCGCGCGCCACCGGACGTATCGCACCGTGCTGCAGGGCATCGGCGCCGACGGCGAGCTGCGGCGCCCCGTGGATCGCGCACTCCGGCGCGTGGCCCTGCCCCCGGAGGGCATGCTGCTCACCGACCGTCTCGCCGAGCGCCTGGGAGTTCTCCCGGGCGATACGGTGAGCGTCGAGGTGCTCACGGGCAAGCGACAACGACTCGTGATCACCGTGGCAGGCACCGTGCACGAGCTCATCGGCCTCTCGGCCTACATGGATCGCGAAGCGCTCGATCGCGCGCTCGGCGAAGGCGAGCGCATCTCCGGCTTCGCCGTGCGGCTCGATGCCTCCGCCAGCACCACGCTGTTCGCGGCCCTCAACGCTTATCCACGCGTGGCGGTCGTCGCGGGCAAGGCAGCGATGCTGCAGAACTTTCGCGACACGACGGCGCGAAACATACTCTTCTTCACGGGCGTGCTCACCGCCTTCGCGGTCGTGATCGCTGTCGGCGTGGTCTATAACCACGCGCGCATCGCCCTGCAGGAGCGCGCGTGGGAGCTCGCGAGCCTGCGCGTCCTCGGCTTCACGCGCGGCGAGGTATCGACCTACCTCCTGGGCGAGCTCGCGATCGAGACCGCCGTCGCCCTGCCTCTGGGCGGCATCCTCGGCTTCGCCCTGGCCTGGACGATCGTGCACCTCACGCACCAGGACATGATCGCGATCCCGGTGATCGTAACGGCGCGCACCTATGCGTATGCGGCACTGACGATCCTCATTGCGAGCGGAGCGAGCGCGCTCATCGTGCGCCGTCGGATCGACCGGCTCGATCTCGTCGCCGTGCTGAAAACGAGGGAATGATGAGCGGACGGCGATGGCTGGCTCCCGTAGCGTGGGCAATGGCAGCGATCGCTGCGCTGGCGCTTTTCTGGTGGGCCTTCGCACCCCGGCCGGTCGAGGTGCAGGTCGTCGAGGTGCGCAAGGGCATGTTCGAGCGGACGCTCGAGGCCGAGGGCCGCACCCGGGTGCGCGACCGGTACGTCGTCTCTGCGCCCGTCGCCGGGCGGCTGCTGCGCTCGGGCCGCAAGCCCGGCGATCACGTGGCGCGAGGCGATCTTCTCGGCGTGATCGTGGCCAATCCGCCGTCTCTCATCGATACCCGCACGGCGCGCGAGCTCGAGGAGCGCCTCGGGGCGGCGGAGGCCGATCTCGAGAGAACGACGGCGACTGTCGGCCGGGCGGAGGCGGCGCTGCAGCTCGCAACGAGCGAGCTCGCCCGATGGCGCGACCTGAGCGCCCAGGGCTTTGCGTCCCGCCAGGCGCTCGATCGTGCCGAGCGCGACGTGGACATCCGGGAACGCGAGCTCGCGGCGGCGCGCCAGGAGCAGCACGGCGCGACCCACCAGCTCGCGCTCGCAAGGGCGGCACTGATGCGGGTCCGGCAGGAAGCCGCGGCTGGCGCAGCGCGCTGGGAACTGCGCGCGCCCGTCGCCGGGCGCGTGCTGCGCATCGTGCAGGAAAGCGAGACCGCGATCGCCGCCGGCGCGCCGGTGATGGAGATCGCCGACGCCGAGGCCCTGGAAGTGTTCGCGGACGTGCTCACCGTGGATGCCGTGACGATCCCTGCGAAGGCGGAGGTCGAGTTCCGTCGCGGCGACGGCGTCGCGCCGCTCAAGGGACGCGTGCGCCTCGTCGAGCCCGGCGCGTTCACCAAGCTGTCCGCGCTCGGGGTCGAGGAGCAGCGCGTCAACGTGGTGATGGATTTCGACGAGCCCGCAGCCGTGCCGCCGGCGCTGGGCGACGGATACCGGCTCGACGTCCGCATCCTCCTCGAGCGGCGCGAGGACGCGCTCGTGATCCCCGTCACGGCACTGTTCCGCCAGGGCACGCGCTGGCTCACGTTCGTGCTGGAGGATGGCCATGCGCGGCTGCATCACGTCGACGTTGCCTCGCGCAGTGCCACGCTCGCGAACATCGCCGGCGGCCTCGTCCCGGCCGAGCGCGTCATCGTCTATCCCTCCGACGCCCTCCGCGACGGCATCCGGGTACGCGAGCGCCGATCCGACTGAATGCCCCATTGCGAAAGGAGCATCCATGCAGGTCACGCTTTCCGACCTGATCGAGCATCTCGGCGTGCGCGCCCGGATCCCGTTCGCCGTCGTGCTGCCCGATGGCGAGCGCCATCCCAGCCGCGACGACGAGGGATCCCCGTTGTTCGAGATCGTGTTCCGCTCCGATGCGGCGCTGCTCGCGACCCTGACGCGCGGGCACATGGGGCTCCTCGAAGCGTACTTCGACGAGCTCGTGGACATCCACGGCGACCTCGGTGCCGCGCTTGCGGCCGGGATGGCCGCGGGCTTCGACGTGAAGCTCAACGCGCTCACGCGGGTGGAAAACGAACTCCACGAGCTGCGCTTCTCCAATCGCAGCCACGAGCATGCGAAGGCCAATGCGCGCGCGCACTACGGCCTCGGCGACGCCTTCTATCGCCTGTGGCTCGACGACCCGCTGATGATGTACACGTGCGGCTACTGGCCCGCGGGAACGCAATCGCTCGAAGAGGCGCAGCGGCGCAAGATCGACCACGTCTGCCGCAAGCTGCAGCTGACGGCCGGCGAGCGCTTCGTCGACATCGGCTGCGGCTTCGGCGGTTTCATGTTCCGGGCGCTGGAGACCACGGGTGCGCTCGGCACCGGCGTGAACACCACCACCGAGCAGGTGGAATGGCTGCGCGCGGAGATCGCGCGCCGCGGACTGTCATCTTCGCTGGCGGTACGGGAGGCGGATTTCCGGGACGTCGATGACGCGTACGACAAGGTCGTGTCCATCGGGGTGCTGGAGCATGCCGGGCGGGACCAGCTGGCCGACGTCGTGCAGGCGCACGCGGACTTCCTGAAGCCGGGGGGCCTCGGCATGCTGCACTTCATCGGGCACGTCGGACGGTACGAGACCGAGCTCTTCATTCGCAAGCACGTGTTCCCGGGCGGATGGATTCCCAGCCTCGCGGAGGTGATCGTGGAGCTCGAACGCTGCGGACTCGAGGTGGTGGACATCGAGAACCTGCGCCGCCACTACGCGCCCACGCTCGACGCCTGGGCGGAGCGATTCGAACGCAACTGGGAAGCGATCCATGCACTGGATCCGACGCGCTTCACGGAGCGATTTCGCCGCATCTGGCGTGTGTACCTCATCGGCTGCGCCGAGATGTTCCGTTCGCCTGCCGGCTATACGCACCTCTTCCAGGTCGTGTTCAGCAAGGGCAACGCCACGCGGACCAGCTACCCGATGAGCCGGGCATTCCTGTATGAGTGAAACCCTTCCGGACGAACGTGCCCGGCACGCGGCTCGCGAAGCGGCGGCCGTCGCACTTTTGCGGTCGCAGGACGGCACCGCAGCGGCCCCGCTGGGGCTCGCCAAGCGCACGTCGAATCTCTTTCGCGATCGCACCGGGACGGGCAAGTGCCGCATCGATCTCGGCGAGCTGCACCACGTCGTCGAAGTGGATCCTTCCGCAGGCTGGGTCGACGCGGAAGGACTGACCACCTACGAGACGCTGGTCGATGTCACGCTGCAACGTGGTGTGATGCCGGCGGTGGTCCCGCAGCTCAAGACGATCACCGTCGGCGGCGCGGTCGCCGGGGTCGGCATCGAAGCGACGTCGTTCCGCGAGGGGCTCGTCCACGACACGATGCTCGAGCTCGACGTGCTGCTGCCGGGTGGCGAGGTGGTCCGCTGCACGCCGGAAAACGAGCACCGCGATCTCTTCTTCGGCTTCCCCAATTCGTACGGCACGCTCGGCTACGCAATGCGCGTGCGGCTGCGCACGCTGCCCGTCAAGCGATTCGTGCGGGTCGAGCATCGGCGGCACGCCACGCCGCGGGCGTTCTTCGAGGACCTCGCCGCGCAGTACGCCGGCAGCGCCGATTTCGTGGATGGCGTGGTGTTCGGGCCGACGCTGCACGTGCTGAGCGTCGGGCGCTTCGTCGACGAGGCCGCGGCGATCAGTGACTATACGTACGAACACGTCTACTACCGGTCCCTCGCGGCGAGGACGGCCGATTGCCTCACCGTGCACGATTACCTGTGGCGCTGGGATACCGACTGGTTCTGGTGCTCGAAGAATGTGGGCGCCCAGAACCCGGTCGTGCGTCGGCTGCTCGGCCGGCGCCGCCTCAACTCCCGCACCTACACGCGGCTCATGCGTCTCAACGCACGCTGGGGCATCACGCGCCGCGTCGCGCGACTGCGCGGTCTCAATCGGGAGTCCGTGATCCAGGACGTGGACATTCCGCTCGCGCGCGCGGCGGATTTCCTGGCCTTCCTGCTGGACACGGTGGGCATCGTCCCGATATGGATCTGCCCGCTGCGCGCAGCCGATCCCGCACGCCAGTTCCCGCTCTATCCGCTCCGTGCGGAAACGCCCTACGTGAACTTCGGCTTCTGGGACGTGGTCGCGACGCGCGTGAAACACGAGGCCGCGTATTTCAACCGCCTGGTCGAGCGCGAGGTGCTGCGCCTGGGCGGAATCAAGTCGCTCTATTCCGACAGCTTCTTCTCGCGCGACGAGTTCGCGACTGCGTACGGCATGCAGGCGTACGCGCGCCTGAAGGCCCGGTACGATCCGCGCGGCCGGCTCCTGGGGCTGTACGAGAAGTGCGTGCTGCGCGCGTGACGCGCCAGGCACCGCGTCGGGACACGCAGGACCGTTGGGGCAATGACAACGCGCTCGGGACGCACGCGCAAGCGTCTCGAGCGTAATGCAGGACCGCGGCAGAGGACGCGACGCCGCGTCCGCTGCCTTGCCGCGCTACGGTCGCTTCAGCGAATCGCGGATCTGCCGCAGCAGCAGCACATCCTCCGGCGTCGCGGGCGCCGCTGCGGCCGCAGGCGTTTCGAAGCGCCTCCGCACCGCATTGAACCGCTGGATCATGAGGAAGATGATCAGCGCGAGGATGATGAAGTTGATCAGGATGGTGATGAAGTTGCCATAAGCGAGCAGCGGCACGCCGGCCTTGGTGAGCGCTTCGTACGTCATCGGCCCGGAATAGCCCGCTGGCGGCCGTCCCAGCATGATGAACCACTGGCTGAAGTCGAGGCCGCCGAAGATCGCGCCGACCACCGGCATGATGATGTCCTTGACCAGCGAATCGACGATCTTCCCGAACGCGGCGCCGATGATCACACCAACGGCAAGGTCGACGACGTTCCCCTTCAATGCGAAATCGCGGAACTCACTCGCAAACGACATGCGAACCTCCGACGGTTGGTTGTTGCAGCGGTTGTGATCGATGTTGCAGCGGTTCTTCTCGCGCGGCGCTCGTGGAGCGCATCAGCGCGATCCACTCTCCCCACCTTGCGACTCGCGGGTCCGGGTCTGCTCGGCCGGCCTGGCTTCGCCCCGCGGCTTTGCCTGCCCTGACTGGGGTGGCGGCGCCACTTGCTGCGGCGCGCCTTGCGGGCGCTCCTGCTTTGGCCCGCCGTGCTGCGGTGCTGCCCCGGATCGCTCCTGTCTCGGCATCTCTCCACCTTGCCGCTGCGGTGCCCCTCCGGCCTGGGGCGGCCTCGCGCCCTGTTCCGGCGCACGCGGCGGAACGGAGCGCTGCTGGTTCTGCGGATGCTGCTGCATTTGGCGATTGTCGGGACGCGTGCCTTGCGCGCCCTGCGTGGAGGGACCCGGCGCGCTCGCTCGCGGTGGCTGATAGTGCTGCCTGACGACCTCGTCGCGCGGCTGGTAGCGGTAATTGCGGTTCTGCAGCGCCTGTTGCTGCTCGGCATGCGGATAACGATTGCCGGAATACTGCCGCTGGTACGAAGGCAGCGGAGCCGGTGCGGGCACCGCCCGCCGGTTCCATTCGTTCCACCCGCTGTGCCGGCGCCCCCAGTCGCTCCCCCAGTGTTCGTCCCAGCGCGGCGGCGCGTCCGCCCGCCAGCCGCGGAAGTACGAAGGCGGATGCCGGTAGTACCGGACCGGCACGCGCAGCACGTACAGCGGCACCGCGTCGGGGTACACGAGTTGCCACGGCCCGTTGTACCAGCTGCTCGCGTACCAGTTGTCGTCAACGTACACCCAGTACAGCCCGTCGTAGAAGAAGTAGTTCGCGTTCGCCTGCGGCGCGTAGTACACCGGATAACCCGGCACCGGCACGAGCTGCGGATACACGGGCAGGTTGATTCCGATGCTTACGCCCGGCATTCCAATGGAGACGCTCACCTGGGCGAGCGCGGCCGTGCTCGCGCACAGCAGCAATCCGATCGTCACGAGCAACCTGCGCATTCCCTCTCCTTGCGCACGCATGCGCGGCTGGTTCGACTGCCGGGCGCCATTCCGCTCGCCTGCGCGGAAGTTGCGCGTCGGCGGCCGGCTTTCCTGATGATTTCGCGCTTCAGCCCTGCGGTGGTATGCGCAGCATCTGCCCCGGATAGATGAGATCGGGGCTCTTCAGCATGGGCCGGTTGGCCTCGAAGATCGCGTTGTACTTGTTGGCATCGCCATAGAACTGCTTCGAGATCTTCGACAGCGTGTCGCCCTTCACGACCGTGTAGTACTGCGCCTCCGGCGCGCTCCGGTCGACGGTCATGCGGTCGTTGACGCTCTCCACGCCGTGCACGTTGCCACAGCAAAGCACGATCTTCTCCTTCGTCGCCTGGTCGGGCGCGACGCCGTACACGGTGGCCGTGCCGGTCGCGCCGTCGAACGTGACGGTGAGCGCGGTGGCATCGAGGTTCTGCGCCTTCACGTACGCGAGGATCGCATCGGCCGCCGCATCGTTCGCCGCTTTCGCCTTGTCCTCGGACGAGGGGTCCGCCTTCGCGGCAGTCATCGCCGCTTGCGCTTCGCCCTTGCCGAACAGCTTTTCTCCTGCTTCCCTGATGAAATTCAGAAGGCCCATTGCGACTCCCGAGTTGAGTGACGTTGCCTGCAGCGCAGCAACGTCACTCTAGAATACGCCGCGAGGCGCCCGTTGCCTATTGTCAAACTGGCCGCCATCCAGTGGTTGCGCCGCATCGCCGCGATAGCGCGCGCGCCAGCCGCAGTCGCAACGCGCGCCAGCAGTTTGCCGATGCGCACACCGTCGGCCACGCACCGCGCCGCACCGGTTGATACTTGTCAACACGATGCATTCGCGGCGGCGTAGATTCGAGGCCGTACGGGTCTTGCGGGCCTGTGGGTCGAGGTTGAATTGCCCGCGGGCCGTCGTACCAGGATCAGCAACCGGGAGCGACGATGGTCGACTATGCGGCGGACATCTCCAGATACACCACGAACGTGAACGATCAGGCGGTCAAGGGGATCGTGAACTACTGCGGCATCGCCCTGCAGAAGCGCGACTCCAGCCTCGTCTCCGCGTCGGATCCGACGGAGCTCGCGACGATCCGCAACGGCTTTGCGGCCAAGAAGCTGGGCCTTGCGCCGGAAGCGGCCGATGCGGGAATGAGCGCGGTGGTGGAGAAGATGAAGGACGATCGCAACAAGTCGCGGGTCACGTTCTACTATCTCCTCGCGGAAGCGACGGGGACGCTCGCGAAGTTTGGCTGACGCGGCGGCGGCGCGCTGCGCGTTTGCCGCCTGAGCAGCAGCACCTGACGTAGCCGGTCTGCGCCAACACCGCGGCGCGCGACCGTGCGTCGCCCGACCTGAATCGAAAGAGGCAGGCGTGCTTGCACCGCAATTCATTCCAGCGCAGTCGAAGACCGCGGCGCCTCCCGCGACGGCACGGCGCGGCAGCCGCTGGCTGCGGCGCACGGTTGCCGGTCTTGCGATCTTCGTCGTCGTCGTCGCGCTGGTCGGCTTCTTCGTGGTGCCGGCCGTGGTCAAGCACCAGGTCGAGCAGCGCGGCAGCGCCGAGCTCGACCGCGAGGTCCGCGTCGAAGCCGTCACGTTCAATCCGTTCACGCTCGAGGCACGCGCGCGCGGCATCACGGTCAGCGACAAGTCCGGACCGCGGCCGATGCTCGCCATCGACGAGGTGTTCGTCGATCTCAGCCTCAAGTCGCTGGTGCATTTCGCGCCAGTGGTCCGGAAGCTGCAGGTCACCCGTCCCGTCGCAAGCGTGATCCGGCTGGATGCCAGCCGCTACAACTTCTCGGACATCGTGGACCGGCAGCTCGCCAAGCCGCAGCCCCCGGAGAAGGAAGCGCCCGCGCGGTTTGCATTGTTCAACCTCGAGCTCATCGACGGCCGCATCGATTTCGACGACCGTCCCGAGAAGCTGCAGCACGCCGTCACCGCGATCGGCCTCGGCGTGCCGTTCGTCTCGAGCTTCCCGGTCGACATCGACGTGGCGGTGCAGCCGAAGCTGGAAGCCATCGTCAATGGCGATCCGCTGCGCATCGTGGCGGAGACGAGGCCCTTCAAGGACACGCTGGAGACGACCGCCGATCTCGATTACATGGACATCGACCTCGCGCGCTATCTTGCGTACTCGCCCGTCGATCTCCGCTTTCGCATTCCCTCCGGCAAGCTGGACACCAGGCTGCACGTGGTGTTCGCGACCCAGGGCGGCAAGCCCGCGACGCTCACGATCGGCGGCACGGCCGTGCTGCGTGACCTGGCGGTGCAGCACACCGATGGCACGCCCGCGCTCGCGCTGAAGACGCTGGCGACCGCGATCGAGCGTGCCGAAGTCATCGCGCAGCAGGTTGCGCTGAGCTCGGTCCGCATCGACTCGCCGGCACTGCACGTCGTACGCCGGCGCGACGGCTCGTTCGACGTGCTCGACCTCGTTCCGGCCGGGGCGTCGGCAGCGTCGGCGCAAGCCACTGCAGGCGCGGCGCCCGCGAAGCCGTGGCAGTTTCGCATCGGCGAGATCGTCCTGACGGGCGGACGCGCCGATGTCGAGGACCGCGTCGCGCAACCGGCGGTGAAGGTCGCGCTGGCCCCCGTCGAGATGACGGTGAAGGGGCTCGGCAATGCGCCGGGCACCGAGGCGGAAGTCGCGCTCACCGCGCTGGCCGACTTCGGCGCGAAGATCGAGCACCGGGGGCTCGTGTCGATCGCACCGCTCGCGGCCCACGGTCACCTCGCGATCACATCCCTGCCGCTGGCGAAGCTGGAGCCGTACTACGCACCGTACGTCACGCTCAAGGTCGCCGAGGGCAGCCTCGACGTCGCCACCGACTACACGACGGGCAACGCCGACGCGCCGATGGCACCGAAGCTCGACAACCTGAGCCTCGCTCTGGCGCAGGTACGGGTCGTCACGCCCGGCGTGAAGGAACCGCTCTGGCGCGTGCCGCGCTTCGCGGTGAACGGAGCCTCCGTGGATCTGTCCCGCCGCCACGTCACCATTCCCGAAGCCACCGTCGCGAACGCGGTCGGATACGTCCTGCGCACCCCGGACGGCAAGACGCAGTACGACGGAATCGTGAAGGCGGGCGCTGCGCCTGTTGCCGGGGCGCGCGGGGCGGCCGCCATCGCCGAAGCGCCATGGACCATCGACGCAACCCGCGTGACCGGCGCGAACGCGACAGTCACCTTCGACGATCGCGTTCCATCGCATCCCGTCGTGACGCGCCTCACGCGGGTCGAACTCACCGTGGATGGCGCGTCGAATGCGCCGGGCCATGATGCAACGGTCGCGCTGCGCGGCACGCTCAATCAGCGCGGCACGTTCGACGTCAAGGGGCCGGTCAGCGGCCTCCCGCCGAAGGGCCGGCTGTCCGTGCGCACGCGTGGCATTTCGCTCACGCCCTTCCAACCATACGTCGACGACCAGGTCAACGTCACGCTCAACGCGGGATCGCTGTCGAACACCGGCACCCTGGCCTTCGACGCGACGCCGGGAAAACCGCTCGCGCTCTCCTATCAGGGCGACGTCACGGTGTCCGATGTCGCGGCGGTCACCAAGCCCGCGATGCAGGACCTCCTGCGCTGGAAGTCGGCGAAAGTCGACGGCCTGCGGTTCACGCTGCAGCCGCTCAAGGCCGACGTCGAGGCGATCGCGCTGGATGACTTCTTCGCGCGCCTCGTCCTCAATCCGGACGGCGTCTTCAACCTCCAGCAGCTGATCGGCGAGCCTCCGCCGCCTGTCACGCCGGTGCCCATGCAGACCGCCGCCAAGGCTGCGTCGCCGGCCGCGGCGAAGCGGAGCATCGAGACGACCGCTCAGGCGGCCGCCGCGGGCGCGCTGCCCGCCAACATCCGCCTCGGCAAGATCACGTTCACCAACGGCAACGTGAATTTCAGCGACTTCTTCGTCAAGCCGAACTACACCGCCAATCTCACCGGCTTGACCGGGACCGTCACGGAGATGACGCCGGACAAGCCCGGCGACCTCGCCATCCGCGCGAAGATCGACGACGCCGCGCCCGTGGTGATCGATGGCCGCGTGAACGCGCTGTCGAGCAACCTCTTCCTCGACATCAAGGCGAGCGCCAGGGACATCGAGCTGCCGCCCCTGTCGCCGTACTCAGCGAAGTACGCGGGCTACGGAATCCAGAAGGGGAAGCTCTCGGTGAACGTGAAGTATCTCGTCGAGAACCGTACTCTCGCCGCCGAGAACAACGTGTACCTCGACCAGCTCACCTTCGGCGAGCGCGTGGAGAGTCCCACGGCGACGAAGCTGCCGGTGCTGCTCGCGGTGGCGCTGCTCAAGGACCGCAATGGCGTCATCGACATCAACCTGCCGATCTCCGGCTCCCTGGACGATCCGCAGTTCTCCGTGGGCGGGCTGATCGTACGGGTGATCGTGAACCTGATCACCAAGGCGATCACCGCACCGTTCGCCTTGATCGGCGCAGCGTTCGGCGGTGGGCCCGAGCTCTCGTACATCGAGTTCGCCGCAGGCACCGCGGTGCTCAACGACGCCGCGGTCAAGCGACTCGAAGCGCTGGCCAAGGCGCTCGACAGCCGTCCCGGTCTCAAGCTGGAGGTTTCGGGTCGGGTCGATCCCGCGCCCGATCGCGAGGCGCTGAAGACCGCCGCGGTGCAGGGCAAGGTCAAGGCACAGAAGCTGCGGGCACGGTCGCGCGAAGGCGGTGAGACCGCGTCACCCGACGCCGTGGTCGTCGACAAGGCCGAGTACGAGGACTATCTGAAGCGCGCCTATCGCGCGGAGAAGTTCGAGAAGCCGCGCAACGTGCTGGGCTTCGCGAAGGACATCCCGGCTGCGGAAATGGAAGCGCTCATGCTCGCGAACACGCAGGTCTCGGACGAAGACCTGCGCGTGCTCGCCAACCAGCGCGCGCAGGCAGCCAAATCCTTCCTGGTCGAAAAAGGCCACATCGCGGGCGAGCGGATCTTCCTCGTCACTCCCGGAACGAACGCCGACGGTGTGAAGGAAGGCAAGCCCACCCGTGTCGATTTCTCGCTCAAGAACTGAACCGGAGAACAACGTGAAACGAAGTCTGCTCCTGCTATTGGCTTTGCTGGCTGCGTCGCTCGCCTCGGCGCAGCTGCCGAAGCTCGACGACGTGATGAAGGGGATCGGCAACCTGCCGAGGAGCTCGACTGCCAGCCCGACGGTCGGTGCGTCGGACGACAAGACCAATGCCGCCGGGATCAAGGAAGCGCTCGCCGTCAGCACCGAGCGGGCGGTGAACGACCTCTCCCGGGTGAATGGCTACTTCGGCAACGAAGCCGTGAAAATCCTGATGCCGCCGAGCATCCAGAAGGTGGCCGACGTCGCGCGCATGGCCGGATTCCAGAAGCAGGTCGACGAATTCATCCTCAGCATGAATCGCGCCGCCGAGGCCGCAGCGCCGGTGGCCGCACGCTACTTCGCCGACGCCATCCGCGACATGACTCTGGAGGACGTGCGCGGCATCCTCACGGGAGGCGACACCGCGGCGACGGAATTCTTCCGCCGCAAGACGCACGACAAGCTCTACGTCGCGTTCAAGCCGATCGTGTCGCAGAAGGTCGGCGAGGTCGGCACGACGCGCGCGTACAAGAACATGATGGGCCGCTACGAGAGCATGCCCATGATGGGCAGCCAGTCGCTCGACCTCGACGACTACGTCACCAACAAGTCGCTCGACGGCCTCTTCACCATGGTCGGTCAGGAAGAGAAGAAGATCCGCACCAACCCGATGGCGCGGAGCACCGATCTCCTGAAGACGGTATTCGGGCGATAGCGCCGGCGATAAAGCGGGCCTATTGCTGCGAATAGCCGCTGTTGGGCGCCGGGTTCGGGCGCGGGCGATCGTGACCTTCACCCTGAGGTCCCGGCCCGTACCCCTTGGCGCGCCGCACCGAGGAGATGCGGTCGTTGAAATCCATCCGGCCCAGCGACGGGTAGCGGCCCGGCTGCAGCACCATGCAGCGGCCTTGGTATCCCGCATCCTCGCAGATCTCCCAGTACCCGCCGCGCACCACCATCGACGAGGCGATGTCGTTGAAGCGCAGGCGCTGGAAGTTGTCGACCGCGCGATCGACGGTCACCGCGCGGCCGCGGAAATCATCGTGCTCGTAGAACGTCACCTGCGCGAGCGCGGGCGTCGCTGTCACCAGGGTTGCCGCGAATACCGTCACCACGAGCTTCATCGATCCTCCCAGGCGCGCGCATCGGGCATGCGCCAGCTCATTCTATCGCCACGTTCCGGCGCAGGCGCTGGCTGCGCTGCTGCAGCCAGCCAACCAGGGTCATCAATGCGAGGGACACGGCGATCAGCATCGTGGCAGCCGCGGTGATGGTCAGGCTGATGTTGTCGTTGATCCCGGCGAACATCTGGCGCGGCAGGGTGCGCTGGCCCGGCCCGGCGATGAGCAGGGCCACAACCACCTCGTCGAACGATGCGGCGAACGCGAACACCGCGCCCGACACTACCCCCGGCAGGATGAGCGGCAGCATGATGCGGCGGAAGGTCGTCAGCGGGCGCGCGCCGAGCCCCGCCGCGGCGCGCAACAGCGTGCGGTCGAACGCCGACAGTGTCGCGAGCACGGTGATGACGACGAACGGCGCCGCGAGCGCCGTGTGGGCGAGGATGAGCCCCGAATAACCGTCGGTGAGCCCGGCCGGCGCGAACGCGAAATACACGCCGACCGCCACGATCACCACCGGCACGACCATCGGCGAGATCAGCACGGCCAGCAGCAGCCCCTGGCCTGGAAACCGCGTCCGCCACAGGCCCAGCGCCGCCAGCGTGCCGAGCAGCGTGGCGAGCACGGTCGCTGACGGTGCCGACGAAGAGGCTGTTCCATACGGACGGCAGCCAGAACGACGACGCGAAGAAGTCCTCGTACCAGCGCAGGCTGAAACCCGGCAGCGGGTAGTAGAAGAAGGATCCGGACGAGAACGACAGCGGAACGATGATGAGTATCGGCGCAATCAGGAAGGCGAGCACGACCGTAGTCAGGAGGGCAAGGCCGCCGTGCGCGAGCCGCTGGCCCATCGTTTGCGTCCCGGTTCGCATCGTGGTGCCTACGCGAGACGCAGCTTCTCGATGCCGACCAGCCGGTTGTACACGGCATAGAGCGCCAGCGTGGTGGCGAGCAGCATGATCGACAGCGCCGCCGCCATGCCCCAGTTCACCGTCTTGCTCGCGTAGAAGGCGATGAAGTAGCTGATCATCTGGTCATCGGCGCCGCCGACCAGCGCCGGCGTGATGTAGTAACCCAGCGCCTGGATGAACACCATCAGGCAACCGGCGCCGATGCCCGGCAGCGTCTGCGGCAGGTACACGCGCCGGAACGCGGTGTGCGGCGGCGCGCCGAGCGACCACGCGGCGCGGACGTAGGACGGCGAGATGCCCTTCATCACCGCATACAGCGGAAGCACCATGAACGGCAGCAGCACGTGGACCATCGCCACATAGACGGCGAAGCGGTTGAAGATCATGCGTACCGGCTCGGTGATCAAGCCGAGCGACAGCAGCAGATTGTTGAGGATGCCCTCGCGTTGCAGCAGGACCACCCAGGCGACCGTCCGCACGAGGAGCGAGGTCCAGAACGGCAGGAGCACCAGGAACAGCAGGAGCGACGCCCGCGCCGGCGGCTGCCCCGCGATGAAGAACGCCACGGGGTACCCGAGCAACAGGCACATCAGCGTCACCATCGCGGAGATCCACAGGGTGCGGCCGAGCACGGCACGGAAAACGGCCTGCTCGCGTCCCGTGCCGACGATCGCATCGTCCGCATCCCGCCGCAGATCGAGCGCCGCGAGCAGGTAGAAGTCGGTGACGTGCCCGCCCGCGCGGTGCAACGCCGCCCACGTCTCGCGCTCGCCCCACTTCGGGTCGATGCCGATGAGCGTCTCGCGCGCGGTGCCCGGCAGGTCACGCGCCAGCGCGCGACCGGTGCCGAACATCAGCGTGCGGTAACCGGCGACGTCGTAGTTGAGACGCGTCGCGACGCTCGCCAGCGTTCCGGCTTCGCGCGCGGCGCGGATGTCGGCGATCAGTGCGCCGTAGGCACTCTCCGGCGGCAGGTCGCGTCCATCCCAGCGCGCGAGCTCGGCACTCACCCTGGGCAGGATGCGCGCGACGTCGCTGTCGGCGACCCCGCGCGCCAGCATCGCGCCGATCGGTGCGATGAACGACGCGAGCAGGAAAATGAAAAGCGGCAGCACGAGCGCTGCCGCCTTCCACTGCTCGCGGCGCTCGCTCTGCTTCAGCGCGCGCCGCAGCGCGGCCGCGTCACTTGGCAACCCACGCATTGAAGCGCTGATTGAGCTTGTCGAGGTTCTCGAGCCAGAACTTGTCGTTGATCGGCAGCGCCGTCTTGATGTTCTCGGGTGCGGTGGCGAGGTTCGGCAGGACGTTCTTGTCGATCAGCGCCGTGGCGGCCTTCGTGGTGACGCCATACGGGATCTTCGGGGGCAGGTTCTTCTGGTTCTGCGGGTCGTTGACGAACACGAGGTACTTCTCCGCGTCGGCCTTGTTGGGCGAGCCCTTCATGATCACCCACGAGTCGACCGTGTAGAGATTGTTCGTCCACACGATCTTGAAGTTCTTCTTGTCCTTGTCGTTGGCGGCGGCGATCCGGCCGTTGTAGGCGTCGACCATCACCACTTCGCCGGAGGCGAGCAGCTGCGGCGGTTGCGCGCCCTTCTCCCACCAGACCATGTTGCCCTTGATCTGGTCCAGCTTGCGGAACGCGCGCTCGACGCCGGCATCGGTGGCGAGGGTCTTGTACACATCCGCCGGCGCGACGCCATCGGCGAGCAGCGCGATCTCGAGCGTGGTCTTCGGACCCTTGCGCAACGCACGCTTGCCCGGCCATTTCTGCACGTTCCAGAAGTCGGCCCAGCTCTTCGGCGTATCACCCTTGATCTTGTCGCCGTCGTACGCCAGGACGAAGCTGTAGACGATGGCGCCCACGCCGCAGTCGTTGACGGCATCCGGCAGGTACTTGTCCTTGCCGCCGAGCTTCGCCCAGTCGAGCTTCTCGTACAGGCCTTCCTCGCAGCCGAGCAGGAGCTCCTCGGATTCGACCTGGACGACGTCCCAGTTGTTGTTGCCGCCCTGCACCTTGGCGCGCAGCGTGCCCACGCCGCCGTCCCAGCTTTCCTCGGCCATCTTCGTGCCGCTGGCCATGAACGGCTTGAAGTACACCTCGCGCTGGGCGTCCTGGTAGGCCCCGCCCCAGCGAGACGACGGTGAGGTCGCGCGCGCCTGCAGCGGCGCAAACGAGCGTGCCGGCGGCGACCAGTAAAGCGAGCTTGCGTGACAGGCGTTGCATGTTCTCTCCCTCGTGGTAGTCAGACCGCTTCTTCTTCCCGCGCAAACGTGCGGCAATGCTGCGGCATCCATGCCACGTCGACCGCACAACCGACGGCGGGCAGCCGGTGCGCCTCGTCGATCGGCCGCTTGACCGTGAAATCATCGTTGCCCGGCAGCGCGACGCGGGCGCGGACATGGTCGCCCAGATAGATCACTTCGCGCAGCGTGCCCGTGAGATGGCAGCCCGGAGCCTGGGCGATTGTATGCCCCGCGGCAGCGATTTGCACCCGCTCCGGACGCACCGAGACCGACACGCGATCACCCTTGGCGAGGGCGTGCGCGAGCGCCCCTTCGACGCACGGCCCCGCATCGATGCGCACCGTGCAGCGGTCGCCGTCGATGGCTTCGAGACGGCCGTCGAAGCGGTTGTTCTCGCCGATGAAGCGCGCGACGAAGGCGTTCGCGGGCTGTTCGTAGATCGTTTCCGGCGCGTCGAGCTGCTGGATCCTGCCGCGGTGGAACACTGCGATGCGATCGGACATCGTCAGCGCTTCGTGCTGATCGTGCGTGACGTACACCATCGTGACGCCGAGTCGCTGGTGCAGGCGCCGGATCTCGAGCTGCATCTGCTCGCGCAGCTGCTTGTCCAGGGCACCCAGCGGCTCGTCCATCAGCACGAGCTTCGGCTCGAACACCAGCGCCCGGGCGACCGCCACCCGTTGCTGCTGTCCGCCCGACAGCTGCGCCGGCCGCCGGCCGCCGAAGCCCCGCAGCTGCACCATGTCGAGCGCGCGCTCGACGCGGCGCGCGGCCTCGTCGCGCGCGATGCCGCGCACGGACAGCGGAAACGCGATGTTGTCGGCGACCGTCATGTGCGGGAACAGCGCGTAGTTCTGGAACACCATCCCGATGTGCCGCTTGTGCGGCGGCAGGTGCGCGAGCGGCTTCCCGTCGAGCAGGATCTCGCCGGCCGTCGGCGCCTCGAACCCGGCGAGCATCATCAGGGTCGTCGTCTTGCCGGAGCCGGACGGGCCGAGCAGCGTCAGGAACTCGCCGCGCTCGATGTCGAGATGGAGATCGTCGACGACACGCGTGATGCCGTCGTAGGTCTTGCCGATGCCGGCGAAACGGACGAGCCAGTCGGCCGGTCGCGCCCGACGCGATCGCCCGGGTCGTGCTCACGGCAGCGTAGTCAATCGAGGCCACGGCGCTCCGGCTTCACGTGGTCACCGACGGCGGCGCGTGACGACCGTCCGATGGTCCGGTCACGCAAGCGCCTTTTCGCGCACCATCGCCCAGGTGTCGTCCAGCGCCTTGCCGAAGCACGCGAGCATCTCGTCGATCTCCGTTTCGCTGATGATGAGCGGCGGGCTGAACGCGACGATGTCGCCCGGCATGTTGCGCAGGATGGCGCCGTGATGCTGCGCGCGGCGCACGAGGTAGGCCGCAACTCCCGCCTTCGGATCGAAGCTCTCCTTGGTCGCCTTGTTGCGCACCAGCTCGACGGCGCCGATGAGACCGATTCCGCGCGCCTGCCCCACCAGCGGATGGTCCGCGAAGCTGCGCAGCCCGTCCTGCAGCCGTGGCGCGACGCGCCGCACCGTGGCGACGATGTCGCGCTCGGCGTAGATCTTGAGCGTCTCGAGCGCCACCGCCGCCGGCACCGGATGCGAGGAATACGTGTAGCCGTGGCCGAAGATGCCGAGCTTGTCGCTCTGCGCGAGCAGGACCTGGTAGACCTTGTCGGAAACGAGGTTCGCCGAGATCGGCTGGTAACCGGCCGAGAGCGCCTTCGCGACCGTGATGATGTCGGGCTGCAGATCGAACGTCTGCGAACCGAACATGCTGCCCGTGCGGCCGAAGCCGCAGATGACCTCGTCGGCCACGAACAGGATGTCGTACTTGCGCAGGAGCGCCTGGATGCGCTCGAAGTACGTCTTCGGCGGAACGATGACGCCACCGGCGCCCATCACCGGCTCGGCAAAGAAGGCGGCGACCGTGTCGGGTCCTTCGCGGAGGATGAGCTCCTCGAGGGACTGTGCGAGCCGCGCCGCGAAGGCCTCCTCGGATTCGCCCGCGCGTGCGCCGCGGTAATGGTCCGGACAGTCCGTGTGCAGGATGCGTGCGATCGGAAGATCGAAGTCGGTGTGCGCGAACGCGAGCCCGGTGAGGCTCGCCGATGCGATCGTCACGCCGTGGTAGGCACGCTGGCGCGCGATGATCTTCTTCTTTTGCGGCCGGCCGAGCGCGTTGTTGATGTACCACGCGAGCTTGACGGCCGTGTCGTTCGCTTCCGACCCCGAATTCGCGAACAGCACGCGCACCATCCCGGCCGGAGCGATGCCGATCAGCCGTTCCGCGAGCTCGGTGCTGATCGGCCGGAACCTTGCCGGCGAAGCTGTGATAGAACGGCAGCTCGCACATCTGCTTGTACGCGGCGTCCGCGAGCCGCCGCTCCGAGAAGCCCAGCGACGCGCACCAGAGCCCCGCCATGCCTTCGAGATAGCGGCGGCCTTCGTCGTCGTACACGTAGACGCCCTCGCCGCGCGTGATCACCAGCGGCCCTTCGGTCTGCACCTGCCGCAGGTTGGTCGAAGGATGCAGGTGGAAGGAAAGGTCGCGGCGCGCGGCCGCAGTGGTGAGTGACATGGGACGTTTCCTCGGAATGCTGCCGACGCTAGGACGGGAGGTCGATTGTTTCCGTCGACAGCGGAGGCGTCAAGAGGCATCGGCATGGCGTCCGACGCACGCGAGACCCGGCGGCAACCGCGACGCATCGTCTGCAGCGGTCATGCGCCCCGCAATGGTGTCGCACCCACGAACGCACGCGCCCATGCGCCGGATGTGCGCAGGCCACTCCGGTCGCGGCCATAGGAATGCACGTTCAATGGTGGTAGGGTGACATTCCTGCCGTGGCATCACCTTGGAGGTGACGCCGATGCCGTTGCTCCTGCTTCTGTCTGTTGCTGTTGCCCATGGCGACGGCCGCGTCGCCGGCGGTGACGGTGCTGACGATCGACGATGCGATCAGCCCCGCCACCGCCGACTACTTCCGGCGCGGTCTCAAGCACGCCACGGAGAATGGCGCGAGCCTGGTCGTGCTGAAGCTCGACACCCCCGGCGGTCTGGACACGTCGATGCGCGACATGATCCGCAGCATCCTTGCGTCGCCGGTGCCCGTGGCCACGTTCGTGTCGCCGGGCGGTGCGCGTGCCGCAAGCGCCGGCACCTACATCCTGTACGCGAGCCACGTCGCCGCGATGGCGCCGGGCACGAACCTCGGCGCGGCAACGCCCGTTGCGGTCGGTCTCGGCGGTCCGCAGAGCGAGCCCCTCCCCGCGCCTGCTTCCGGCAAGGACGGCAGAGCCGCAGGTGAAACTCCGCTCGCCCGGGGCGAAGAGCACCATGACCGAGAAGCAGATCCATGATGCGGCCGCGTACATACGCAGCCTCGCCCAGTTGCGGGGACGCAACGCGGACTGGGCGGAAAAGGCGGTGCGTGAGGCGGTCAGCCTGCCCGCCGCCGATGCACTCGCGCTGCACGTCGTCGATTACGTGGCAGCCGATGTGCCTGACCTCCTCAAGCAGGTGCAGGGCAAGCGCGTGACCGTCGCGGGTGGTGAAGCGAAGCTCGATGTTGCGGGTGCGGCGTTGGCGCCGTTCGATCCCGACTGGCGCGTGCGCCTCCTGTCGGTGATCGCGTCGCCGAGCCTCGCGCTGATCCTGATGATGCTCGGCTTCTACGGGCTCGTCTTCGAGTTCTCGAATCCCGGGCTACGTGCTGCCGGGCGTGGTGGGCGGCATCTGCCTCCTGCTCGCGCTGTTCGCGTTCCAGCTGCTGCCTTTCACCTACACGGGCCTCGGCCTGATCGCGCTCGGCATGGGCTTCCTCGTGGCGGAGATCTTCCTGCCCACTTCGGGCGTGCTGGGTGCCGGCGGCATCATCGCGTTGGTGATCGGGGCCATCGTCCTGATCGACACCGATGTGCCCGGTTACGGCGTCCCGTTACCCGTGGTGCTGGGACTCGCCGCGACGGGCGCGCTGTTCCTGGTGCTGGTGGTGGGCATCGCAGCGAAGGCGCAACGACGCAAGGTGGTGTCGGGACCGGAAGAGCTGCCGGGCAGCGCCGGCGAAGTGATGGCCGATTTCGTCGGCGAAGGCTGGGCGCTCGTGCACGGCGAGACGTGGCACGTGCGCAGTGCCGCGCCGTTGCGCAAGGGCGAGCAGGTCCGGGTGATCCGGATGGACGGCCTCACGCTGGAAGTGGAGCCGA
>CAVTHT010000009.1:0-228495 GCA_963734575.1 uncultured beta proteobacterium
ATCACGGTTTGAAACTTTAAAGAGGCTTGTCGATTTTAACCCGGGTATTTACGGAATTATTTTTACCCGCACTAAAGCGGATGCGCAGGATATTACCGAAAGATTGGTAAAGCAAGGTTATGACATTGAAGCGTTGCATGGTGACCTTACACAACAACAGCGTGATAAAGTAATGAAGCGGTTTAGAGAGAAAAGTATTCAGTTGCTAATTGCAACCGATGTTGCCGCAAGAGGAATAGATGTAGAAGGCATTACGCATGTTATCAATTTTGAATTGCCTGATGATATTGAAGTATACACCCACAGGGCGGGGCGTACAGCACGTGCCGGTAAAAGCGGTATTTGCATTTCTATTTGCCATAGCAGGGAAGCATTTAAAATTCGCCAGCTGGAAAAAATGGTGAATGCACAGTTCCACAGGCTTGATATTCCAAGTGGAAAAGATGTATGCCGTAAACAGTTTTTCTTTTTTATGGATAAACTTATTAATGCAGACATTTCGTACGGTGACTATGAAACTTACATGCCCGATCTCCAGGAAAAATTTGCAGATATAAGTAAAGAAGAAGTATTGAAAAGAGTTGCTGCGCTTGAGTTTGATCATTTTTTAAAATATTATGAAAATGCTGATGACCTGAATGCAAGAACTGATGTAAGAGAAAGAAGATTCGAAAATAATAACATCCGCGATCGTGGTGTAAGAAAGGAACGGCCGGCGTTTCAAAGAGACAATGGCTTTACAAGGCTTTTCATAAATCTTGGAACGAAGGATGGTTTTTTTAAAGCAAGTTTTTTGCAGTTTATTTTAGATGAAAGCAATCTTAAAAAAGAAGTGCTCGGTAAAATTGATCTTCGTGATATGAATTCATGGATTGAAATAGATAAATCAGCCGCTGGGAAAATGATTAAAAGTATGGACGGAAAAAAATATAACGGCAGGCTAATAAGAATGAATGAAGCGGATGGTGGTTTTAAAAAGCCATCTCATGAAGGAAGAAAAAGAATTCCTATGAATGAAAACCGGTACTAACTTTAGCGCTTAAATATTTTGTGCATTGATATTATTTTGAAAAGCATTTTTAATTAAATGCTTTTTTTTATTTACCTCGGTTAACTTTACGTCGCAAACATTCGTCGTCTCCTCTTCAAAATATTTTTGCATGAAAAATATTATCACCTCACTCATTTGTTTTCTTCTCTTATCGATTCCATCAGCGTTTGTTTATTCCCAATCAACCGCAGATTCGTTACTAAATTTCATTAAACAAAATAAAGAAAGGTCATCTCTCTTTCTTAAAAAAAATGATACGGTAATTGCCCGGCTTAATGAAGACAAATTAATGCCTCTTGCAAGTACTGTAAAAATTATTGTGGCTATAGAATTTGCCAAACAGGCTGCCCATAACGTTTTCAATAAAAATGAAAAAATTCCTTTAAGTGAATTGAATAAATATTATATACCAAACACAGACGGAGGCGCTCATCCAAGATGGATAAATTATGAAAAGAGTCTTGGCCACATTATTAATGATAGTGTAAAATTAATTGATGTAGCAAGAGGCATGATTATTTTCAGCAGCAATGCCAACACTGAATATTTGATGGACCTTCTTGGCATTGATAAAATACAAAACAACATTCAGCTTTTAGGGTTAAAGGAACACACTCCTATTTACCCGCTGGTATCTTCTTTGTTTCTTTATCAAAATCCCAGGAAAATAAATGAGGATAAAATAATAAGGGTGATTAAAAAATTAAGTGATGAAGATTATGCAAAATCTGCATTATTAATTCATAACCAGTTAAAGAACGATAGTAATTACAAGAAGAAATTTCGCCCGCAGGATCTTACATTGAAGATGCAAAAAGAATGGAGCGATAGATTACCTGCGTCTACCACAAAAGAATACGTGCAATTGTGTTCAATACTTAACAACAGGAAATATTTTGATAGCAGCACTTACAAGGTGCTCGCTGAAGTTCTTGAAACATTGATGGAAGTTCCAGCAAACAAAGCTTGGCTTTTACATGCAGGGATGAAGGGAGGCTCAACAATGTTTGTACTTACAAAAGCATTATATGCTACATTGAAAGACGGAACAAAAATAGAAATGGCCTATTTCTTCAACGATCTAACGGGGGAAGAAAACATGCGGCTTCAAATGTGGATGAATAATTTTGAAATAAGAGTTTTAACTGATGAAAAATTCAGAAAGCAAATGGTTTTTTAAAACGACAACAGTTTCTTTACATCGTACATCCGACATCGTACATCGTACAACTGATATCATATTCGCCCATACTTTTTATAATACGCCATAAGAGTTGCAATTACTTCATTATAGCTTCTGAGGCCCTGCGGCTGCTGGTTTACCTGTAAATATTTCCCATAGAGCCAGGTTATTGCCGGCTCAAAAACATTCACGTATTTTTTATTAAAGAGGCGCCATTCCAACAGGTCAGCTTTCACCGCAGGAATCAATTGAGTGGCGGCAATTTTAGAAGCAGTGGAATCAAAATAATATACCTCACGGTTGGCATACACGAAAAGATCAAGGTATGTTGAATATTGAAATAATGTATCATGAGAATTAACTGCAGCAAGATATCCTGAGAAATTAGCCTCGTCTTCTTTTGCATACCCCACCTGGTGTCCCATTTCGTGTAAGGTAATATAAGGAAGCAAAAATTTCGGAACAGTAGTGTTTACCTGGGCTTCGCCGGTAAAAGGATTATAATATCCTGTAAATCCAAGATAATCTCCCATCAATCCATATAAAGAAGATTTTATTGAAGTGTTTCTATATTTCATGAACGGGTAAACAATTGCTGCATCATCATAACATGCTTTTGCTCTTTCGAATAATTCTTTTTTATTGGGATAAGAAAAACTTTTATTAACAAGCAACTGTTTTGTCTCATTTACTTTTTGCAGCAGCAAATCCTGCATCAATTTAAGATTCACCGTATCATAATCAATCTTCGGTAAATTCAATTGCCATGCAATTCCTTTGCGGTTATAATTTAATCCCCAAAAAATATTGAAAACAATATAGATACCTAAAAAAATTAAGATCAGCTTCCACAATTTTTTTACAAATAAATCCCGGGTAAATTTCTTCTTAAAAAGTAGCGCAGTGTTTTTAATAAGTTTTAAAAAAATCCATAAACCCGCAACGAAATATAAAATATCTCCGACACTGAAAGGTATCCATCCAAATAAAAATCTTAAAATGGCAGAAAAAAAATAATAGAAATCGTTGGTGTAAAAATTTTCAACATGGTAATTATTTTGCGCCCATAATTTTATACCAATTATAAGAAGAAGCGCTGTTAACCAAACCCATTTTTGCTTTTTAAAACTGCTCAGGATACCCATATTATAAAGGAACGGAATTTACAATCAAATCGATTTTTAGAGGCATTATGCATCGAAGTTAATTGAAAGAGCAGGTTTAACGGGATTTTTAATAGGGTAAAATGCATAAATATCTAATTTTACTGCATTCTTATGAAAAAAATTAATTGATTTTCCTTACCTTTGCCCCCCTTTAATTTGATATCATGGGAAACAGGCGCAAGTTTGACATTGCCTTCGTTGGTTTAAAGCCTGGAATTCATGAATTTAACTACGAGGTGGATGAAAAGTTCTTTGCAGATTACCAGCAGGCAGATTTCAACAATTGCCAGGCAAATATAAAGCTGACACTCGAAAAAAATACATCATTCATGATGTTGAAATTTGAAGTGGGCGGCAGTGTAAATGTTATTTGCGACAGGTGCGGAAATACATTACCATTAAATCTTTGGGATGAATTTAACATGGTGGTAAAGCAGGTTGAAAATCCGGACGAGATGAATGAAAGTGAAGAAGACCCGGATATTTTTTATATCTCAAGAACAGAAAGCCATTTGCACCTTGCAGATTGGATTTATGAATTTGTATCGCTGAGTATTCCAATGCAACGAATGTGCAGTGAGCAGGAAATGGGTGGTCCACAGTGTAATAAAGAAATACTCGCCATGCTAAAAAAAATGGAGTCGGGAGTAATTGAAAATAATCATCCTTTGCAAAAAGGACTTGAAAAATTTAAGAAAAAAACAATAATTTATATATTTAATTTACGGTTATGCCAAATCCAAAACGCAGACATAGTCAGCAAAGAAGTGCAAAAAGAAGAACACATTATAAAGCAGATGCTCCTACATTGAGCGTTGACAGTACAACAGGTGAAACTCATGTACGCCATCGTGCACATGTAAGCGAAGGAAAACTTTATTACAAAGGAAAAGTAGTTGCAGAAAAAGCGCCTTCGAAAGCCTGATTAAGCAGGTTCAATATTTTTATAATTTCCAAAAATAAAGTTTGATTAACTTCAACTTTGTTTTTGGATTTTTTATTTAGAATAACTAGCAACCATCTTTACTTTTATTAAGATCATCATCAGTTAATTTTATACTATGAATATTGCACTGGATATGATGGGCGGGGATTTTGCTCCATTGGAAGCTGTAAAAGGTGTACAGCTTTTTTGTTCACAAAATCAGCAGCAGGTAAACCTTAATTCTTATAGGTGATGAACAAAAAATTAATCCTCTTTTATCTGAATATAAAATAGCTTCTGAAAATATTAAAGTTGTACATGCAGCAGCAGGTAATTGAAATGCATGAACATCCTACAAAAGCTTTAAAAGAAAAACAACAATCTTCCATTGCAATAGGATTTCATTTATTGGCAACCGGCAAAGTTGATGCATTCATAAGCGCAGGAAATACCGGCGCTATGATGGTCGGTTCATTGTTCAGCATTAAAGCAATTGAAGGAGTACAACGGCCAACCATAGGCGCTTATCTTCCGAAAGAAAACGGTGAGCTTTCTTTATTGGTGGATGTTGGGCTTAACAGCGATTGCAAACCTGAAAACTTAAACCAGTTTGCGGTGCTGGTTCTTTGTTTGCCAAGTATATTTTAAACACACCGGATCCTCGTGTCGCTCTTATAAATTTGGGCGAAGAAGAAGGCAAAGGTAATCTGCTTACCAGGCTGCTTATCCTTTATTGAAAGAAAACAATCAAATCAATTTTGTTGGAAATGCAGAAGGCCGCGATCTTTTAAAAGATAAAGCTGATGTTTATGTGTGTGATGGATTTACCGGAAATGTTATTTTAAAATTTGCAGAATCCATTTATGATATTGTACAAAACAGGAAAATTGAAGATGAACATTTCAACCGTTTCAATTTTGAAATTTATGGTGGCGTTCCTGTATTGGGCGTAAACAAACCTGTAATAATCGGTCATGGCATATCGCATGCAAAAGCTTTTGACAACATGATTAGAATGGCAAAAAAAATGCTTGATGAAAATTTGATAGATAAGATGAGAAGTAGTTTTGCGGGTTAGTAACAAATAGAGAACATAAGTGGTTAAATCAAAATACATATCGGATATTTTGGAGTTGCTTCTGATGGTGACAAGGAAGGCATTGCTATAAGACCTCAATTAGATTATTTAACAGACATTAACTATGACTACACTAGTCGAGGGCAATTTGTTAGGTTTTCACATAGCGAAGAAATTACCAAACACAGATCCATTAAAGATGACCTTATCCTCAAAGGGGTAAAAATAAAGACAACAGAATATGCAATTGAGGCAGACGCTACCTTGTTTTTGAAAAACGGAGTAATAGACTACTTGGAGATATGGTGTTACGATGGGGATTATCCAAAGACCAGACTTAACAAAATATACTTTGATGCAAATTTGGAAAAATTCACCTGGAAGGCTACTAACTGTGGAATAAAAAAAGCAAATGTTTAAATAGCGGTAATATAGCCGTGGTCATTATATCCCCGTTATCCTAACCCTTTATTGATTATTTTTACTACAGTTATATTACAAAATACCTGATGATCTGTAGCAAGAAAACTTTACGATGTTTGTTATTGACCTGCATCTTTTATTTGCTGCAATTTGGCTTATATGCACAAACGGATTCTATTCCGAAAAAGACAGTAACACGATACTTTATCTAAAAAACCGAACAGGATACCCTGCAAAGAAAATCTTTAGACGAATATCTTAAAACAAGAAAAGGATTTTTTGGTAAAATGTTTAAGGGCCTTACAAGGGATACAACAGATGTACAAAAAGCAAATGATCTGAAACGAAATGATGCTCCTTATAAACTATTTGAAGGAGCAGTAATAAGGCATATAATTATTAAAGACTTGCCTTTCGGTATCGCACTTACTGATACTTCTAAAAAAGTGGTTACCGTATTCACCCGGCTTGCAAACACATTGCATCATACCACTCGTACAACAGTAATTCGAAATAATCTTTTTTTCAGGGAGCATGAATTGCTGGCTCCTTATCTTATGGCTGATAATGAAACGTACCTCCGGCAATTGCCTTATATCCAGGATGCAATTATAGAAGTAGAACCGGCGCATGACCTTAGCCTGGATTCTGTTGATGTATATGTTGTTGTAAAAGACCTGTTTTCTTTAGGCGTATCTGTTGCATCAATGGGTTAAAAAACACTGATATTGCAGTAAAAGAAGATAACATTACAGGTTCGGGAAATGGCATTTGTTATCCATGGGCTTTATGACATCAGCAGGCGAAAAAATTTCGGTGGTGGTATTGAATATGTTTTAAGAAATATAGGCAGCAGCTTTATCAATTTTAATGCAGGTTATCAAAGTTATTATCCGAGTATTATAGGTCTTAAAGAAGAAAATTTTTATTATCTCAGGCTTACAAAGCCATTAGTAAATCGTTATAGTCACTGGACTTATGAGTTGGATGGCTCTTACCATTCTACCAGGAATATGTATTCTTCCGATTCAATCTATTTTTCTGATATCCGGTACAGGTTTTATAATATAGATGCATGGGCAGGATATAACATTAATGCAACCGGCTTTACAACGATAACGGAAGATAAAAGATTAAGAAAATTGATAGGCCTGAGAGTTATTGACCAACAATTCCAGGAACTACCTGATAAATATATTTCTCTATATAACTGGCGGTATGCAAGCCTCACAGGAGTTCTGGCATCTTTATCTTTTTACAGGCAAAATTTTTATAAATCACAGTTTATTTATGCGTTTGGAATTAATGAAGATATTCCTGAAGGCTTAAATCTTACCATAACTGCAGGTTATACAAAAAAACAGGGTTTATCAAGGCCCTTTATAGGCCTTAATTATGAGCGATCTACTTTCAATTCAAGAAATAATTATTTCAGTTATGCTTTGCGTGCAGAAGGCTACCTCAATCATAAAGATGTTGAAGATATAAACCTGTTTGGAACCATTGATTATTTTGATCATTTAAAAGCTATGGGTGCTAAATGGAAACAACGCACTTTTATTGATATTGGTGTCGCCAAACAAATAAACACTATCCTAAACGAGCCATTATATATAGATAGTAAATATGGTTTGCCTGAATTTAGAAATGGACAAGTTGGTGGTTCCCTTCGCACCTCCATTAAAGCAGAATCTGTTTTTTATAGCCCATGGACTCTTGAATCATTTCGGTTTGCACCATTTGTTTTTAGTAATGCAGGGCTTTTCACGCCTTATAATACCCGAATAAATACACAGTAGTATTTATACAATTAGTTGGTGGAGGTTTAAGAACAAGAAATGAAAGTCTGATTTTCGGAACACTGGAACTTAAAGGTTATTACTTCCTGAAAAAAAATATTTACAATGAGAATTGGCGATTCGACATTAGTACAGATATAACTTTCAAATACAATGCACAATTAGCAAGAAAGCCTGATTTTATCCAGGTAAACTAATGAAGTTTTATCCGGGAATTTACAGCGAAATGCATAAAACAAAAAGCATCTGATTTTGTCTTTTTTACAATCTCAATTGCTTGAAATTATAATTAAACTAATCTGATGCTTTTTTGCTGAAAGCTTTGATCTTTTAAGGGATTTCTACTTCCAACTTTGTACCTCTAAGATACATACTGAACGTATCGTTTTCCAAATTTTTTGATTGGTTGTTCTGCACCTGTTCTGCACAAAGTTATGCACAGGCAATAGGCATAATCAATGAAGATTATTTATTTATTGAAGTAAGTAATTTTCATAAAACTATGCATCTATATAAATTGATTATTGTGTTATAACAAATAAATATTCGTCAGATAGCTTTACAAATTAATGCCATTTAGATATCTTGTATTCAAATCACAAGCTTTGAGAAATTTATACAGAAAATATTTTGAACTGACTTTCTGGATTACAGCTCTTGTTTTGTTAGCTATAATGCCATCCGGGTAACTGACCCTCATTATTCATTTTGCATTATTTAAATTTATGGGATTGAAATTTTGCCCCGGTTGCGGTCTTGGCCATTCCATCAGTTATTTATTTCATGGAGATATTCAGTGCATCATTTTCAGCACATCCGTTGGGAATTTTTGCTGTAATTATTCTCCTAGCTCAGGATATACAATTTATTTCGCTTACATATATTTTCAAAAACTATAAAACACAATTATGGAATACAATAATACAAATTCAGTAAACCCGGTGCTCTTAAAATATCTGTATGATATTACACCGGAAGAATTAATTACCATTAATTCCCGCACACAGGGTTTTGGTGATGATGAACTAACTCATTTCTGTATGATCTATCGTTCAAAAAGAAAAGACCCGCAAACAATTTTATTATTATGCCTGCTTGGCCTGGTGTGTGTATCCGGCATTCACCGGTTTGTTATTGGGCAGGTTGGCATGGGCATTCTCTATTTTTTTACCGGTGGTTTATGTCTTATAGGAACTATAGTAGATGCAATCAATCACAAGGATCTTGCAATGGAATATAATGGCAAAATGATTGCAGAAACTTTATCGATGTTGAATATGATTAAAAGATAAAATCATTTATTGGTTTTCCATAAAATTTTTTTTCTTAATTAGCAGTAACGAAAACAATTCTTGCGAATTGAATTCATTTAAAATAGCATTGCAATCCTGGATAATCAAAATTCGTTAAAGATCATAGAGTCTTGATTTTTACGCCTAATACTAATAAGATTTAATAGAATTTATTTGATGAAACTAACCAAAGCCACGTTGAAAGGATATACCGCAGTTAGTAATCTTAATCAACAGCGCTTATCGCGGGGATGAGTTCAAAAAAAGGATGGACGACAGAAGCTGACTTGCTTGATGGTATTAGAACTGATGCCGGGAGTCTTAAACAAATGATCAATAGAAAAGCAGGCTATTATTTTACAATCTTTTAATGAAAATAACTGTATTGCAGGGTTGCGTTTATCTCGAAAAAAGACAAAACAAAATGTATTTGGGAATGCTTACTGTTTCCCCTTTAGAACAGGCAAAAGGAATTGGCAAACAACTTTTAATTGAAGCTGAAAAATATGCACAATAGCAAAAATGTTCTATCATCGAAATGACGGTAATTTCTGTTCGTACCGAACTTATCGCATGGTATCAGAAACATGGTTATAAAAATACCGGCGAGACAAAGACCTTTCCTACAGATATAAAATTTGGAATACCGAAACAACCACTTGAATTTATAGTGATGCAAAAGGAAATTTAAGCTACTAGAAAAATTTTTTTCTTATAATCTTTGAAATCTATTTATTTTATTTTTGAATTATAAGCCAATTTAGCTCAGGTGGTAGAGCAGCACCCTCGTAATGTGCAGGTCGTTGGTTCGAGTCCAATAATTGGCTCTTTGAAATTTAAAAGAAAATGTAAGCCCGTAAATCGGATTTAATTTACAACAGTAAAAAAAAATTAATTACATTTTCTTTTTGTTTAAATATTCTCTATATTTAGTCATACGATTGTTCTACAAGATTTCCTTTCCCGATTGCTAAGCACCTGCTGATTTTTAAACAAATTATTTCTTTAACCAAAAACAGTTTTTATGAAGAAGTTTTCTGCCGCAATTATTATGATTGCTCTCGTGCCAGTAATTTTTATTTTTTCAAAATGTAGTGGAAACAAATCAAATGGAGACGAGAATAAAAAAGATTCCACTGTAGTTTCAAATGCTGCATTTGGAGCTTATGCCAGCCAGGTTGAATGGGGCGCACATCTTGTTAAGGTTGCCGGCTGCAACGATTGCCATACGCCCAAAAAAATGGGCCCTAACGGGCCAGAGGATGACATGAGCCTGATGCTTTCAGGACACCCTGCCCAACAACCCCCACCAGCTTTCGACGTAAAAGAGGCTGCAAAAAAAGGGCTTATCCTTACTCAAAGTTTTACAGCATGGATGGGGCCGTGGGGAATAACATACGCAGCAAACATTACGTCAGACTCAACAGGTATTGGCTTGTGGACGGAAGCACAATTTATCAAAGCCCTGAAAGAGAAAAAGTGGATGGGGCTTGACAATACGAGGCCGCTTATGCCACCTATGTCAATGATGCCGGCAACTCAAATGAGCGACGATGAATTGAAAGCCATTTTTGCTTATCTTAAAACAACACCACCGATTAAGAATGTTCAACCAACTGCTATGTTGCTTCCTCCCCCTGCTAAGCAGTGAAATAATAGCATTGGAAATTTCTGAGTTTTACCATGTGTTTAGATTAAAGGGCATGGTAAAACCCAGAACAATATGGCTCGTGGACTAAAACTGAAAATCTATGATGTAACTCGCTAACATTTTTTCAAAACGCCAAAGAAATTTTTCCTACTCTCCATTGATTACAAGCTAACAGACGTTTTTCTTTTTTTAGGCCCTCTGAAAATTGGTAAATAAGGATGTACCCGCGTCACAATTTTTTATTATTCACTCAAAATAAACATTTATGAACACAAAAAAATTTCTTATCGGTGGAATAGTTGGAGGCATTATTTATTTTTTACTCGGCTATGTATTTTATGGTAACCTTTTTTCAGATTTTTTCGTGAAGAATGCAGGCTCAGCAACAGGCGTTAGCAGAGCCATGGACCAATTTGTGTGGTGGGCTCTTGCTTTAGGAAATATATTTGGAGGATTTCTCTTGTCTTATGTTTTTATAAAATCAAATGTTAGTACCGTTGGCTCGGGATTATTAACCGGTGCGGCTATTGGACTTTTAATGGCCGCGTCTTACGATTTAATTTCTTATGGTACTTCAAACCTTACTACTACAACAGGAGTTGTGGGTGATATCGGAATTTTCACCTTAATGTCTGCAATTACAGGTGCAATAGTAGGCATGGGTACTTGGGCTTATTGGTAAAGCATCACCTGCAAGGGCATAATGTTTGAAACTTTAAATGTAACCATGAGCTTAATGGCTCATGGTTTTTTTTTAAATGAAAAAGAAAGCAATGTGCTTCCTAATCTTGTTTATCGCTATTTTCATTCAATTATGAGAATTGCAACGTTGAAGAATTGGCGAATAAAAAAAGTAATTTTTCAAGATTCTATTTTTGGCTAACATTAGCTTTGTAAAAAATTATTAATGAAAAATCATTATTATAAAGTTGATATTAAATGGACAGGTAATTCAGGAAAGGGAACCAGAAATTATACAGCTTATGAACGGAGCCATACTATAAGCGTTAATGGAAAAACTATTATTAACGGGTCATCGGATCCTTCTTTTCGTGGCGACAAAACAAAGTATAATCCTGAAGAATTATTTATTGCTTCACTATCCACCTGCCACATGCTTTGGTACTTACATCTTTGTTCAGAAGCAGGTGTTGTTGTTACTGATTATGTCGATAATGCAACAGGAACCATGCAGGAAACCAAAGATGGTGGCGGCTATTTTACAGAAGTAACTTTACATCCTGTTGTTGCGGTAAGTGATACATCGATGATTGAAAAAGCAAATGAGTTACATGATAAGGCGAGTAAATTATGTTTTATAGCTAATTCATGTAATTTCCTGATTCATCATAAACCAAATTGCAAGGCAGAAAATAGCCTGACATGATTTATTTGCATAAAAACTATGTCTGCAATGAAAAAAAATTATTCTTTCACAAAAGTGTATGGATCGAATTCCAGGAAATCATTCACTTTTACATCCATTGATAATTTACCGTTGGTTGTTTTAAATTTTAAAGGAAAAATACCAAATGCAGGATTGCTATAGGTAAGCAGCCATTCATCATTATCCATGTATTGCAGGGTTGCTGTAAGATTTCGGGTATGCGAAAAATGAAGCAACAAATCATTCTTTTGTTGAGTAATAGTTACCTCGCCAAATAACTCATTGTTATATTTACCAACATAGGTTTTTAGTTCCTGTGTCGGGCTTATTACCTTTCACTCTTGCCTGCAAGGCTTTTACTTTATTTATAGTAGCATTAAATTCAGGCTTGAAGAATTGATAAAACTGGTTGCCCCTGTTTACATATTTTACACCCAGGTAAGCATCAAGAATCTGGTAACGCAACGCTTCAAAAAAATCCTGGTTATCATTATTTGTTAAGATAGAAATGCCCAGATTTTCTTCGGGTACGAAACAAACGTTAGTAACAAAACCATCTGCTCCGCCTGTATGCTCATACTCCTGCCTGCCATTATAATCTCCCTGGAAATTTCCCAAACCATAACCATAATAATGCCTGGGAAGTATTTGATTTTTAGTACTTGAAATTATAGTCTGCATTTGCCTTGTGCGCTGCAATACCGGCCATGGAATAACCTGGCGGCCTTCATATTTACCACTATCCAGTTGCAGCAGCAACCAATGCGATATATCTTTTACGCAACTTACAATACTTCCGGCAGGCGCAAGGTTGTCAACATTATCATAAGGCAATTCAGTGAGATCGCCGGTAAAGTTATTGGTATAAGGTTTAGAAGCGTCCGGCATCTGGCTCATGCCCATTCCTAACGCATGGGTATTTGTCATACCAAGTGGCTGTAAAATGCTGTCTGTTACGTACACGGCCCATGGCTTTCCCGTTACTTTTTGAATAACCTCGCCGGCAGTTAAAAAACAACTGTTGCAATAACCAAAAGACTGCCGGAAGTTTTGCGAAGGCTTTAGCAATCTCATCTTATTCATAATCTCAGCACTTGAAAGTGTCCTGTTCCAAAAAGTAAAATCGCCCTGGAATGTTTTGGTGCCAAGATGATGTGAAAGCATATCCCGTATAGTTACCAATTGAGTTGTAGTTGAATCATACACACGATAAGTTGGAAAGTATTTCGTTATCTTATCATCAAGCGATAATTTTTTATCATACTCCAACTGCGCCAGGCTGGTGGCAGTAAAGAGCTTGCTGTTGCTGGCAATCATGAACAAAGTATTTTCATCTACCGGTTCATTTGTTTTTATATCCCTAACGCCATACCCTTCATTAAAACTACTTTCCCGTCTTTTACAATAACAATGGCAAGGCCGGGAACATTCCATTGTTTCATTCCGCTATTAATATAACTATCAATGCTATCCGTAATAAAAGCAGGCTGTTGTGCAAATGAAATAATGATGCTAAATGAAAAACAAATAAAGAAGGCAATTTTTTTCATGATATAAAAATTATAATGAAAGTTATAAAATATTATTTTAATTAAGAATTAAAGCGTGAATCTCATTTCCATAACTGGAAGGATTACACGAAGTAAGATAAATTTGCAATCCTTTCCGAGGATTAACTGCTTTTTAAACTTTCATTATAGTAAGCGCAAACAGTATTCATCACACATATTTCGCATTTGGGATTTGTAGGCCTGCAAATTTCTCTTCCAAGAAATGACATCGCCATCCCTGCATCCCATTCTTTCTGCGGAAGTACTTCCATAATTTGCTTTTCGATTTTCTTTGGATCAGTGCCGGTAGCTATGCCCAGCCTTGGCGCAACACGAACTACATGCAGATCAACAATTACACCTTCAGGTTCGTTGCCCGACTCACGCAATATCACATTTGCTGATTTTCTTCCAATGCCTGGCAACGCTGTAAGTTCATCCAATGTTTGAGGAATATTTTTATTGTCTTTTATTTTTTGTGCCATCTCCGTAAGCCATTTTGCTTTGTTACCAAAATTGCGGACACCGCTGATATATTTCAATAAAAGTTCAGGAGTTGCTTTGGACAAAGCTTTCATATCAGGGAATGCTTCAAAAAATTTCGGAGCAATTTGGTTGATATGTTTATCTGAATCCTGTGCAGATAAAACAACCATCACGATTAATTGGTAAACATTTTTGTATTCAAGCGGGTGTGGTTTTGCCTTTGTATTTTTTAAGCAATGGCTTAATGGCCTCGGACCAGTTTATTTTGGTTGACATAATAAAATATTTAAGCAAAAATTAGTGAAGGAATAAAAAGAAAAAATAAGGTGTGTAGTTTTAAATACTTCATGCGTGAATTTTTTTTCATAAGTTATGAATAATGAGTAAAGAATTTTAGTGCAGGAGTCCGGCAGTGGGCTACGCACAATTCTTTTCGGTATCTGTAATGTTAACATAATTGAGTTACCAGATTATTATAATCTTCATGAGAACCAATCCAAAACCAAATTATTGTATCTTCTTCTATGATGCCAATTGCTCTGTAAGATAGTCCTACTCTCACTGAATAAATTGGTTGCTGATTGTGAATTTGTTTGAAATGCAGGCCAGGATGATTACTATTTAATTTCCATAATTGATAGGATTGCCTTGCTCTTTTCTGAATGTGTTGAGGAAGCTTGTTAAAAGCTTTTCTGAATCTTTCTGTAGTTACTGATTTCAATTACCAGTCTGTTTGTTTAGTCTTACCGGTTTTATATTCATGAAGAGCTTCCTTTGCCAAATCTCCTAATTTCTCCTGGCTATTTTGCAAAGTAGTATCCCAACTTAATTCATCCTTTAGCAATTTTGCAATTTGCTTTTGATCTTCATCTTTAAGCTGCTCAATACTTGAAAGCACTTCTTTAAGTTCAGCTATCATAATTTTCTTTTTTTAAAGTTAAACATTTTTCAGCGTTTACTCAAGTCCTCGCTTGCATCTGTAAGATGGAAAGCAATATCCATCACTTTAGAATTTTGCAAACCTTCTTTGCGTATCTGGTTCATTATTTTTGTATCAACCTTCCCGGTTTGCGCAAATATTATTGAAGGAATAAAAAGGAAAACTAAGATGTATGGTTTTAAATACTTCATGCGTGAAATTTTTTGAGAAGGTAATAAGTTATTTTTTGTTGAAAAAATAAAATAGACAGACCTCATTTAATAATCTTCAAAAAATTATAAGTCCAAGAAAATAGATTGGCATTATGATTGATCTGTTTTTATAAAAAATTATGCCAGCAAAAAACTCTTCAGCAAAGAAAGCTCCTTTAAAAAAATGGTCCAAATATGTTACTGAACATAGCAATGCAATGGATTTGGAAAAAGATGTATTCAAACAAAAGGATCCGAAAAAGATTGCCGAATCAATAAAAAAATCTGCTGAGAAAAGTACAAGAAGAAAGGCCGGTCCTTTTCAATCCGCAATGTCAATGATTAATTTTTATGAGAACCGCGGCGGAAAAAATATTTCTGCTTCGCAAAAAAAAGTATTAGATAAATCGAAAGAAGAATTGAGAAAATTGTTTGGAAGAGAAGAAGAGACATAATGCAATTGGTTTTACAGCCGGGCCGCATAACCTCCAAAAACACTTTTACCTCCCTCATAAGAATTAACAACAAATGTATCCAATTCAATTCTTAGGCTAATCCATAACGCTGTATAGTTTCAGGCATTCAAGGTTCGTTTTTCTTTTGGAACCGGAGCTAAGTCTTCGTCTGTAGAGAAAACCATGTTGGATATCTAAAGGTTCTTCTAAAGCAGTTGTAATATTATCAAGGTTTTTATTCATAATTCTAAATTACTTCTGCATCAGCTATTGAAATTGCTTCGACTTATTATCGCAAGTCCTTCATCAATTTGCTCTTTGGTAATGCATAGCGGTGGTGCTATAAAAATATAATTCCACCGTACAAAAGTGTACATGCCCAACTCCCTGATTTTTGCAGCAACTTTATTCATAACAACCATTTCATCAGGCTTTGCATTGAAAGGCGCCATTGGTTCTTTGGTTGTTCTGTTCTTTACTAATTCTATACAACCCAGCAAACCTGTGTTTCGCCAGTTGCCAATACTTGGATGTTTTGTTTTCATTTCCTCAACTTTTTCATCAATATATTTTCCCATTGCTGCCGCATTTTCTATGAGATTATCATCTTCATAAATTTTTAAAACTTCCAAAGCCGCAGCGCAACACACAGGATGAGCAGAATAAGTAAGCCCGATAGGAAGATATGTATCATCAAACTTTGAAGCAATTTTATCCGAAACCATTAAACAACCAAAGGGCAGATAGCCACACGTAAGGCCTTTTGCCATTGCAATCATATCGGGAACGATATTATGATTTTGAAATCCAAACCATTTACCGGTTCTTCCAAAACCACTCATTACTTCATCCATGATTAAAAGAATTCCATTCTTGTTACAGAGTTCTCTTACTTTTTGCAAATAACCTTTTGGATATTGCAAACAACCTGATGAACCGGATTCGCCTTCCAATAAAATAGCAGCAATATTAGTAGGCCCTTCATAAGCGATTATGCGTTCCAGTTGTGCAACACTTTCTTTCAGTAAGTTTTCTTCACCATATTCCCAACGATATAAATAAGGCAGATCGAAATGAACAAAATTTGGCGCCTGTTGTGAATCAACCGGAAGTTTTCGTGGATCGCCACTGGCTGTCATTGCAGCATTGGTAGATCCATGATAAGATTGATAACGGGTTAAGATTTTATGTCTTCCTGTATATAATCTTGCCAGCTTAATTGCATTTTCAATTGAATCTGGCGCCACATAAAGTAAAGAATGCTTTGTTTAAATCGCCCGGGCAGATTTCTGCTAATTTTTTTCCAAGTTCTCCACGGGCTTTGGTAACACAGGAAGGCGTAACATAACTGACCTGCTGCATTTGCTTCATAACTGCTTCGGTTACACGCTGATCGCCATGGCCGATATTTACATTCATTAGCCCCGACGAAAAATCGATATATCGTTTACCATCATAATCATACAGGTAAACACCTTTTGCATGTTCCACTGCAATAGGATTGGTGCCTTTTTGTTTGCTCCAGGAAAATAAAGTGTAGTCCTGGTTGTTTTGAATAATTTCTGATGCTTGCGAAATAGTTTCTATATTCATAAATTTGATTTAAATATCTCTGTTAAAATATTCTTTTAATTCAGGCTGCAACAAATATTCTTCTCTGCTAAAATTATTTAAATGATACAATAACTCCTCAAAAGGAACTCCATAATTTTTATAATCTACAGAAAATTTAATAAAGCTAAATTTTTGGCTTTTGTTCTTTGTTTGGAATCTTTTCAAAAAATCCTGCTTTATTTACTATTACCAAATCGGGAATTACATTCATCGGAATTTCACAGTCTTTGCTTAATTCTTATAATTCGCTAATCCATTCTTCTTTAATTTCACCTTTATAAGCAAAAATACATTTATAAGGTAGTACACTATCAGGTAAGTCTGCTTCTTTTAATAGTTCTGCCAATTTTCCTGAATCAACGGAACTTTTTACGAAGGTTTTAAAATCGTGCAATTACCTAATGCAATTGCATTTGGAATTGTGGGTTTGGCACCAGTAGCAATAAATAAGATCAATCTGCCATGCAAATAATATGAATACAACAGCCCGCATTCGCAGCCAATGCGATAAACTAAATCATCATTTTTTGTTTCAAAAACTTCCGTGGAAAAAATCGACCTTAACAATGGCAAACCAAAAGCGTGGGGAACTTTCGACCTTAAAGGAAAAGGAACTTGTATTGAATTGTTTTCATTAAAAATATGATTTACCGTTATTCTGGCAGGAATGTTGGCTGTATGATATAAATTTTCCATTTCAACTTCAAATTACCCTATTTTATTATTATTGGTTTAAATTTTGATAGTTTGAATTTAATTATTTCAGGGTAAAATTATTTATGGAATCAAAAGAGAAGACACCTCGTAAAAAAAGATCGTTGTATAGCTAAGGCCGGGCGGGTGATGGCATGGATTATTGCTTCTCTGATTTTTTTAATTATACTGGCATTACTTGCTCATTCAAACAGCCCCGGTTCAAAATTTTGCCCGTAAAAAAATAGTAGGCTACCTGGAAAATAAATTAAAGACCAAAGTTGAAATCGGCAGGCTTGATGTAAAATTTCCAACTTCTCTTTCTTTACAAAATGTTTTTTTTGAAGATCAATCGAAAGATACCTTGTTATATGGCGGCGAACTGGATGTTGATATAAGTATGTTGAAACTTTTAAAAAGTGAAATTAGTATCAAGGAGATTTCGGTTAATAATATCCTGGCGAAAATAAAAAGGCTTCCGCCCGATTCAACTTTTAATTTTCAATATATAATTGATGCATTTGCAGGTGCTCCTTCTAAATCTTCTGGCAAGCAGGATACTTCTTCTATAAAGATGAATATTGACAGGATTCTTGTAAATAACACACACATTATTTATAAAGATGCTTATACGGGAAATGATATGGATTTAGCAGTAGGACATCTTGATACAAAAATTTCAACATTCGACCCTTCGCATTTATTATTTGATATTCCTTCAATAACACTAAAAGGCCTTAAAGGACATTTTTACCAACTTCAACCTATACAGCAATCAGTTAAAAAAATAGTTTCCGAAGCCAACGGCACACCCGGAAAATTTTCTGCAGTTCATCAATAAGGAAATGAATTTTTCAGATATTGATGTAGCTTATAAAAGTGAACCTTCCAATATAAATTCATCTTTTGTTATAGGCAAACTGTTAGTACATCCAAAAAGGTTTGATCTTAAAAACAGTATCTATACACTTAATGATGCAACATTAAATAATTCCAGGCATTGTAATAGAAACAGCCTCAAAAAAACCCATGACAGTCACCGAAAGATACCGTACTTACGACCGCGCCGGTACCACCTTTCAAAATAATTTCAGGAACAAATAATCATTAATAACAGTAGTCTGAAATATGACGACAACTCGCTTCCGCATGTTCCTAACGGAATGGATTATTCGCATTTGTATCTTACTGAACTTTCTTTAAAAGCCAGCGACCTTGAATACAGTATTGATACAACATTTGTCTCTGTAAAATCTGCCAGCCTTAAGGAACAAAGTGGATTTGTTTTAAATAATCTTATAGCCGATTTCACTATGAATCCCTCCGGTGTTTCGTTGCAAAATTTATTAATCGAAACTCCCGGATCTGAAATAAAAAAATCAGTGGTAATAAGTTATCCTTCATTGGAAGCTATACAAAAAGACCCTGGCGTACTTGGAATTGATTTAGATTTACAGAACAGTAAAATAGCAGTAAAAGACTTAAAAACTTTTTTACCGGCATTAAGTACACAAGCAACTCCCCTTTCTTCCAATTCAACTTTATATGCTGATGCAAGAATAACAGGAAAAGTAAATGATTTAAATTTTCAAAAATTAATTTTAAGAGGTTTAAGTGCTACAGATATTAATGCATCCGGCACTATAAAAGGTTTACCTGATCCAAAAAAAATATATGCTGATTTAATCATCAATAAATTTCAATCATCCAGAAATGATATACTTTCCTTTTTACCAAAAGGAACTTTACCACCCAATATAACTTTGCCTGAAAGCCTTGCTGCATCAGGTATAATAAAAGGGGGAATGAATAATTTAACTACTGATCTCGCAATAAACACAAGCCTCGGTGATGCAAAAATAAAGGGGAATTTAGTTAATATCACCGATCAAAATAAAGCGCAATACGATCTTGTACTGAATGCGTAAACTTACAATTAGGCACTCTAATGCAAAACCCGCAACTTGGTTCACTGACTGGTGATTTTAAAGTAAATGGTACGGGCTTAAAACCTGAAATTGCCAATGCAACTTTTAGTGGAGTTATTTCAAATGTTACGCTCAACAATTATAATTACACTAATATAAAAGCCGATGGAAGTATTGCCAATAAAATGTATAAAATAAATGCATCTGTTCATGACCCAAATCTGGATGCAAAAGTATCAGCAGGCGGGGCCGCACGCGGGAGTTCTTCGCCTCCTTCTTCATTCTGGCAACCGGCGTCTTCGGCGTCTTCGTCTCGCTGGATCTTCTTCCAGCTGTTCTTCTTCTATGAGATCGCCGTCTTCCCGATCTACCTGCTGATCGCCATCTGGGGCTGGCAGGTCACCCGGGAATACGCCGCCATGAAGCTCACGCTGTACCTCTTCATCGGATCGATGGTCGCCCTCGTCGGCGGCCTGGCGATGTACTTCGCCTCCGGGCTGGCCGGATCTGCAGCAGTTCCGGCGCTGGTACGCGCAATCCGGCACGCCGATCGTGCGCGCGGCCGGACGCTACGATGCGGCCACGCGAACCTACACGCTCGAGCTCGCGCAGCACACGCCGCCAACGCCCGGGCAGCCGCGCAAGGAGCCGTTCCACGTCCCCGTAGCCGTCGGCCTCATCGGGCCCGATGGCCGGGACATGTCGGCGCGAGCTCGACGGCGAGCCGCAGGAAGCCGCGGCCGCGACGCGCGTGCTGAGCCTCGTCGAAGCCAGGCAGTCTTTCCGCTTCGTCGACGTTGCGCAGCCGCCGGTCCCGTCCCTCCTGCGCGGCTTTTCGGCGCCGGTGCGGCTCGAGTTCGCCTATGCCGATCATGAGCTCGCGTTCCTGGCGGCACACGACAGCGACCCGGTGAATCGCTGGGATGCGACGCAGCGGATCTTCGTGCAGGCCATTCTGGCGCTGTCACGCGACGTCGCCGCATGCGAAGCCCCCACGCTGCCCGATGCGGTGCTTGCCGTCACCGAGCACATGCTCGACGACGAAGGCGCCGATCCCGCGCTCGTCCGCCTGGCGCTTACGCCACCGGAGCTGAGCTACCTCGCCGGGCTCGTCGACGAGGTCGATGTCGAGTCACTCGTCGGTGCGCGGGAATTCCTGATCGCCGAGCTTGCCGCGCGCCGCCCGGCCGCGCTGGGAGGCCGTGTACGCGCGCTGCCGCACCGATGCGCCGTATGCGCCCGTCCAGGAACAGATCGGTCCGCGCGCCCTGCGCAACCTCTGCCTGCGCTATCTGGGGGCCATCGACGACGAGGCGACGCGCGCGCTGGCCGTGGCGCAGTACGACGCCGCCGACAACATGACGGATGCCATCGGCGCGCTCGCTGCCGTCAACCACGGCGACTCACGCGTGCGCGAGCTGCTGTTCGCGCGCTTCGAGGCGCAGTGGCGCGACGAGCCCCTGGTGCTCGACAAGTGGTTCGCACTCCAGGCAACTGCCCTGCGTCCGGACACGCTGGCCCGCGTGCGCATGCTGCTCGAGCATCCGCGCTTCAACCTGCGCAATCCGAATCGCGTGCGATCGCTGGTCGCGGCCTTCGCGCTGCGCAACTGGCCGCGCTTCCATGCAGCCGATGGCAGCGGCTACGCGTTCGCCGGGGAGCAGGTGGCGGTGCTCGACCGGATCAATCCGCACATCTCGTCCACGCTCGCGAGTGCCTTCAACCAGTGGCGGCACTTTGCGGAGCCGCGCCGGAGTATGCAGCGCGCGGCGCTCGAGGGCCTTGCACGCCAGCGCGACCTGTCGCCCGACCTGCAGGAGATCGTCAGCCGCAATCTCGCGGGATAGCGCCCGAGCCGAAGAACTGTGGGTCAGGGTCCAGTCTGACTCTCGTTCGGGCGACAGCGTTCGGCTGAAGCCGAACCCACAAGACGGGTCGGGCTCAGCCTCACCAATTCTTGTGGGTCAGATTTAGCCTCAGCAATTCTTGTGGGTCAGGCTCCAGCCTGACTCTCGTTGGGCGACAGCGTTCGGCTCAAGTCGAAACCACAAGAAGGTCAGGCATCAGCCTCAGCAATTCTTGTGGGTCAGGCTTCAGCCTGACCCGGTGGCATCCCGCGATGAAACCGCGGGGGCCCTGCTTTCCTCGCGGCCGCGGCCTCCGCAGCGTTGCCGCGGCGTCGGCGGTGTCGGCCGCTGCGCCGTCTCGCCCCAGTCGCATCCCCGCCATAAAGCCGCGGGGCCCCTGCTCCTCCTCGCGTCCGCGGCCTCCGCACGCGTCGAAGGACCATCACGCGTGCCGCTGTCGGCCGCGTGCGCCGTCTCGCCCCAGTCGCATCCCCGCCATAAAGCCGCGGGGCCCCTGCTCCTCCTCGCGTCCGCGGCCTCCGCACGGTCGAAGGACCATCACGCGTGCCGCTGTCGGCCGCGTGCGCCGTCTCGCCCCAGTCGCATCCCCGCGATCAAACCGCGGGGGCCCTGCTCCTCGGCTCGCGGCGCTACCAGTACGTCTCCACGGTGACGTGGCCGGGCTCGCGCCGGCGATGCCGCCGCATACCCAGCGATTCCAGCAGCTTCTGCGTGTCCTCGACCATGGCCGGGTTGCCGCAGAGCATCACGTGCGAATTTTCGGGCGACAGCGGAATGCCCGCGCGCATCTCGAGGCGCCGATCGGCGATCGCTCCGTGATGCGCCCCTGCATCGCGCCTGCATGCGCTTCGCGGCTCACGAAAGGTACGTACGTGAACGCGCCGGGATGCGCCGCGCCGATGCCCGCAATCTCGTCGCGGTACGTCAGCTCTTCCGCACGCCGTACTGCATGCACCAGCACGCACCGGTCGAACTTCGCCCATACGTCCGGGGTGCGCAGGATCGACAGGAACGGGCCGAGCCCGGTGCCGGTCGCGAGGCACCACAGCACCTCGGCATCCGGCAGCTCCGACACGGTGAAGAAACCATTCGCACGCGGCAGCAGCCAGATCGGATCGCCGACCTCGAGGCTCGCCAGACGCGGCGAGAGCGGCCCTTCGGGAACGATGATGAAATAGAACTCGTGCGGCGCGGCGAGGGGGCTGTTCACGAAGGAATAAGGGCGGCCCAGCATCTCTTCGCGCGAGCCCGGGGGCGCCGGCAGCGCGAGGCGCGCGAACTGCCCGGCCTCGAACGCGACGTCGGGGGCGTCGACCTGAAGCGAGAAGAGGCTCGCGGTCCATGCGCGCTTGCCTGCAACCCTGCCCTGCACCCACTTCGCCATGTGCGCCGTCGCGACCGGTAAAATCGCGATTATGCCTTCCTCATCCCAGCGCCCCATCGACCCTCTGGTGCGGCGGGGCAAGGAAGTGCTGCTGCGCCTTCCTGCACGCGCGGACGAAGGTGCGTTCCTCGAAGCGGTCGCCGCGAGCCGCAAGCTGCACGGCAGCTGGGTGCGGCCACCCGCCTCGCCCGCAGCATTCCGGATCTACGTGAAGCGTTACGCCGGCGAGCCACGGCGCAACCTGCACCAGGCCCGCCATCTCGGTTTCGTGTTGTGCGAACGCACCAGCGGGGAACTCGCGGGCGTGTTCAACTTCAGCGAGATCATCCACGGTGCGCTGCAGAGCGCATTCCTCGGCTACTTCGCCTTCGCGGGCATGGAGGGACGGGGGCTGATGCGTCAGGGCCTCGGCCTTGCGCTGCGACTCCGCCTTTGGCGCGCTCCGCCTGCATCGCGTCGAGGTCAACATCCAGCCGGTCAACGTGCGCTCGATATGCCTCGTCGAGGCGACGGGCTTCCGGCGCGAAGGCTACTCGCCGCGCTACGTGAAGGTGGGCGGGCGGTGGCGCGATCACCTGCGCTTTGCGCTGCTCGCCGACGAGTGGCGGCAGCTTCGCCGGCGACCGCGGTGAACGCGCGCGCTGCGCCTGCAGCGCTCCTCGGCTGCACCATCGCGCTGCTGTGGGGTTGCGCCACGCGTCCCATCGACCGCGGCGCACCCAAGGTCGTCAGCGTCGAGATCGCACCCTACGCGATGCAGGAGGAGTGCCTCATGCTCGCTGCCGGCGAGCGCCTCGATTTCCGCTTCGAGAGCAGCGAGCCCGTGCACTTCGACCTGCGCTATCGCGATGCCGCCGCAACGGTGCTGCTGATGGCGCACGACGGCGTACGCGAGCATGCGGCGATCTATCCCGTGCCCGTGACGCGCCCGTACTGCCTTGCCTGGGAAGCGGGCGCTGCCGGCGCGCACCTCGACTACCGCTTCACCGTGCAGCGCCGCGACGCCCTGAGCGACACCGCCGCGCAGTCATTCGCAGCCCGCGCGACCGCGCCGCCGCATCGTGACGCAGTCAGCGGCTAGCCGTCTTCCGCCGTGCGCAGAGGCTGCAGGCTCGCCGCGAATCCAGCGAGCGCCGCGCGATCGAGCTTCCCCGCGCGCGTCTGCGGCAGGCGATCGGCGAACGCGATCTGCCGCGGCTGCTTGTGCGGTGCGAGATGCCGCGCGACGTGGTCGCGCATGCGTGCGAGCGTGAGCGTGCGCCGGTCCGCCACCACCACGGCCGCCACGCTCTGCCCCCATAGCGCGTCCGGCACACCGAACACCGCCGCCGCGACCACGCCCGGGCAGGCCGCGAGCGTGTTCTCCACCTCGATCGGATAGACGTTCTCGCCGCCGGTGACGATCAGATCGTGCCGGCGTGCGTGCACGTGCAGAAAGCCATCGCGGTCGAATGCGCCGAGATCGCCGGTGTCGAGCCAGGCATCGGGTTGGAGCGGTGGCTCGTCCCAGTAGCCCGTCATGACCACCGGACCGCGCACCTCGATCCGATCGTCACGCACACGCACCTCGATGCCGGGCAGCGGCGCGCCGACGCCACGCGCTGCCGCGGCGAAGCGCAGCGCGTACGGCGTAGTGGTCACCTGCGAGCAGGTCTCGGTGAGACCGTAGGTGACGAGCACGGGCAGCTGCCGATCCGTGGCGCGCTCGACCATGCTCGGCGTGGCCGCCGCCCCACCGAGCAGAATGGCACGCAGCTGCCCATCGCCGTGCCATGCCGGATGCTCGTCGAGGAGCCGCGCCAGCATGGTGGGCACGAGCGACAGCAGGGTGACGCGCTGGGCGCGCAGCCGCTGGATGAATCCCGGCACGTCGAAGTGCGGCTCGAGCGCGACGCAGCGCCGCGCGATCAGGCATCGGGTGAGGATCGACAGGCCGCCGACGTGTGCGAGCGGCATGCAGAGCATCCAGCAGTCGTCGTCCTGCCAGCCGAGGTTCGCTTCGCTCGCGAGCGCCGACGCCTCGATCGCGGCCCGCGTCAGGACCGCCGCGCGGGCGGCGCCGGTCGTTCCCGACGTGTGGATCACGGCGCGCGCATCGCGATCGGCGAGCGGTCCGCGCGCTGCCGCGTCACGCAGCAGTGCGTCGCGCTCGCCCGTCGTCAGGCGAGGATGGATCGAGCAGCGCGGGCACGCCGCGCTCGAACAGGGCGTAGAGCGTGACCACCGTTTCGAGCGTGTTCGTCCCCGAGACCGGAAACGGGCGGCCGTCGCCCAGCTCACGGTCGAGGTCGCGCAGGCGCGCGCATGTCAGCGCCGCGAGCTCGTCGAAGGTGACTGCAAGCTCGCCGACGCGCAGGCCGACCGCGCCGCCGCGCTCGCGGGCGGCAGCGACAATGGACAGGGCCGTGCTCATCGCCGGGGATGCCGCCGCCGTCCAGGGCCCTGGCGGTGCCGCATTCGTGCCGCGTGCAACGGACGTGGAAGTGCCACGCCGGGCGTCAGGGCAGGCGCTTGAACTTGCGGAAGTCCGGCTTGCGCTTCTCGAGAAACGCGTTCTTGCCTTCCTTGCCTTCCTCGCTCATGTAGTAGAGCAGGGTGGCATTGCCCGCAAGCTCCTGCAGGCCGGCCTGACCGTCGCAGTCGGCGTTGAGCGCGGCCTTGAGGCAACGCAACGCGATCGGGCTGTTGGCGAGCATCTCGCGGCACCACTGCACCGTCTCCTGCTTCGAGCGCTTCGTACGGCACGACGCAGTTCACGAGCCCCATGTCGAGCGCCTGGCGCGCATCGTACTGGCGGCACAGGAACCAGATCTCGCGCGCCTTCTTCTGTCCGACGATCCGCGCCATGTAGGCGGCGCCGTAGCCGCCGTCGAAGCTGCCGACCCGCGGACCCGTCTGCCCGAAGCGCGCGTTGTCCGCGGCGATCGTGATGTCGCACATGAGATGCAGCACGTGACCGCCGCCGATCGCGTAGCCCGCGACCATCGCCACCACCGGCTTCGGCAGCGTGCGGATCTGCCGCTGCAGGTCGAGCACGTTGAGGCGCGGCACGCCGTCACCGCCGACGTAGCCCCCGTCGCCGCGGATGCGCTGGTCGCCGCCCGAGCAGAACGCGTCCCTGCCCTTTCCCGTGAGGATCACCACACCGATGCCTGCATCGTCGCGTGCATCGGCGAATGCCGCCTGCATCTCCTGGACGGTCTCGGGCCGGAATGCGTTGCGCACTTCGGGCCGGTTGATGGTGATCTTGGCGATGCCTTCGTCGCACTTGTCGTAGACGATGTCCCGGTAGCCCGGTACGGTCTGCCACGCGGGTGCGGGCGGTGGTTCAGGGGCGTTCATGGCGCGCGTTTCCTCTCGGGTTTGCGATGAGTTGCGATGCGTTCACGTGCGTTCACGCGAGGTCGGTGTGGGCATAGATGCGTCCCTGCTCGACCTTGCCGAGCACCAGCCGATCGACGATCCGCGCGGCGACTTCAGCGGGCGACTTGAGGAGCCCGTTCGACTTGAAGCCGCGAAAGAGATCGACGCTCGGGAACTCCGCCGGATCGAGTGCCCGCAGGTACGCCTGCATGCCGGTTTCGAAAATGCCGGGCCGGATGGCGATGCTCTCGATCTGCGGCTGCTCGATGGCGAGCGTGCGGGTGAGCATCTCGATTGCCGCCTTGGATGCGCAATACGCGCTGCTGCCCGCGATCGGCGACTGCGCGGCACCGGACGAGACGTTGATCACCCGCCGGGCAATGGCGGCGTCCGGGAACGCGCGGCAGAAGAGATCCGTCAGCACCAGCGGTGCCGTGACGTTGGTGGCCAGGGCACTCTCCAGGGCGGCCGCGTCGAGCGCGCCGAGGAGCCCGGCGGGACTCGCGACGGCGGCGTTGTTGATGAGCGTCACCGCGGTGGGCTTGCGCGCGGCGAGCTCGCGCAGCGCCGGCGCCACGCTGGCAGCGATCAGCGTCGGCATCGAGAGGTCCGCCTCCGCGAAACGATAGCGCTCGCCGCGCAGCTTCATGCTGGATACGCGGCCGACGCCGAGGACCTCGCAGCCGCGGGCGAGAAGCTCGGCGGCGAGCGCTTCTCCCAAGCCCCGGGAGACGCCGGTGACGATTGCAGCTTGCACGGTGGTAGGCATGGAATCGATGAGATGCATCGGATCAGGAGATGGCCGCGCGGACCGCGCCCGGAGCATGCCACGGTGGTGCGCTTCATGGGCAGGGGACGCGAAGTCGCGGGTGAGCTCGTGCATGATGCCGCGCATCGGCGGCGGCCGGAACACCCGTTGCGTCGGCAAAGCGTTCATCACCGCGGGCCAGTGGATCCCAGCCCGGCCACGCCGCGATCGGAAGCGACAGCAACGCGCCCGGGTCGAATGTGTCCGCCTTCGCCGCGAGCAGGCGTGATGCGTGCGCATCGCAGGCAGCGATCGTATCTGCCGCAGCAGGCTCCGGCGCTGCGGGACAAGAGGACCAGGGCCTTCGCCGTCAGCGCGGCGAACGGCCGCTCGAGCGCGGCCATGAGACCGTGCCCGAGCACCGCGATCTGCATGCCCGCTTCGACCTCCGCGACCCGTTCGCCGAAAAGCGTGCCTCCAGCGATGGTCGCGCCACAGCGCCAGCAATGCGGGCTGCGTACCGAGCACGACGACGCCGTACTCGTCTAGGAGCGTGGCGCCGTCGCGCCGGCGCGAGCGCGCACCGGCAAGGCCCGCGTCCGCGAGGTGGATGGCGTTGAGCGCTGCCTTGGTGCGGGGAAACATCAGCCACGCGAGCGCATTGCAGAGATCGTGGTGATCCTGCGCGCGCGTCGCGATCTCGCCGCACTCGCGAATGCGGCGCTCGTAGGCCAGCGCGCTCGTCCTGCCGTTCCCGGCCGCGACGAAGCGCAGCGGCGTGCCGTCCGGCAGCGCGAGCGCCATGCGTTCGGCAGCGACGTTGAGGAGCGCGATCTCCGGCGCACGCCTGCGCTCGAGCATCGGCACGAGCGACAGTCCGGGCATGTGGCGGGAACACCAGGTCGCGATCGTGCTCAATGCGGGATGCATGGGCAAGCGTCCGCAGTGAGGATGCAGCGAAGCCGCCGTTCATTGCCGGCCTGCGAACGACAGGAAGATCACCACGACGATCGAGCACGACCAGCACGAGCAGCGCCACCTTCCATGGGCTCTTCGGGTACTCGCCGCGGATTGCGCCGGTCACGCCGTTCATCACGCACTGGAATGCGCGGGCGCCGTAGGTGTAACGCAGCAGCCACACGGGCGCGAGGATGTGCTTGAACGTCTGGCCCGAATAGTCGGTGCGCACGACAAGATTGCGGTAGGTGTCGCCGGGCACTTTGGCCGCGCACATCGCCTCCACTTTCGCATCCATGGCGTCCCGCGCGCGCTGTGCCGCGGCCAGCAGGTCGAGCTGGTAATGCTCCACCACCCAGCCGGCGACGTAGCCCGGCGAATAGGGCTTGAGCTCCTGGGTGGGGAAGGGCTCGATGCCGCGCAGCAAGTCGGGATGCACGCCGACCGACGCGCACACGAGATCGTCGTCGAAGAAATGATCGAGCGCTCCCGCGGCCGGCTCCCAGCGCACCTGGCGCACCTGCCGCTGCTGCGGACGGCCATCGACGATCACCGTTTCGGTCGTGTAGTAGTAGTGGCCCGCCTCTGCCGTCCAGTCGGCGTGCACCTGCGCGTCGAACGTCCAGTACGGAAGGTAGACCCCGTGCACGGTGTCGGTGAGCGCGCGGCGCTTGAGGGCGTTGGGCGCGAGCCACAGCTTGCCGTACCACGCACGGATACCATCGCGCGCCTGCGTTTCGCTCACCCCGAACGGCAGCACGCTTTCCGGCGTGAACGCGGCCTTCGTCTCCTCGTACGGGACGAGCTGCGCCGAGCCGCAGAATTCGCAATTCTGCGCCTGCCGCGCGGGATCGAGCACCGAGATCGCATTGCAGCTCTGGCAGCGAACCTGGCGCTTCTGTGCGTTCCAGCCGCGCGCGTCGTCGCCGAGACCGCGCAGTGCCGTCGCGAGATCGTGCTCCACGATCGCGCCGTCGGCAGCGATCTTCGCGGGCGACTCGGTGCCGCAGAACGGGCACACGAGCTTCTGCTTCGCGGGATTCCAGATGGCCTCGCCGCCGCACGCGGGGCAGGCAAATTTCGAGAGCGCAACCGCCTCGGCCATGCCGGATGCGCGCACGTCAGCGAATGAAATAGCCGACCACGCGCCACTGCCCGTCGGGCTGGCGCTCCAGCGTCAGGGATTCATGGCCTTCCGCCTTCTGCCGGAACGCAGTGCGGAATTGCAGCAGCGCGTAGTCCCCGTCCGGGGCACCGGGCAACTGGGTCGCGAACGACGTGGAAAGCACGGCGCGCTGCGTCGCTTCTCCAAACGGCTCGCGATGCTTCTGCAGCAGTTCGCCCCATTGCTCTGCGCTCATCTGCTTCTTGAACTTGTCGCCGGCGGCGTTCCAGGACGCCTGCGCGTCGAGCTTGTCCGTCAGCACCAGCCAGGCCCGTGCTGTCGCCTGGACTTCGCTCGTGCGTGCATCCTGCGCGTGCGCCGGCAGCGCAGCGAGGACGATGAACCACGTCGCAACGAGCAGGCACGCCCGGCGCAAGTGCACGCCCGCCCTCACGACTGGATGAACGCATCGACGGCGGTGCGCGTGATGCGCCACTGCGTACCGATGCGCTTGCCCTTCAAGTCCCCCGCCTCGAGGCTCGCGAGCACGTCGGACTCGCTGACGCCCAGCGTTTGCGCGACCTGCGCCGGTGTCATCAACTCGAGCGTGCGGCCTTCTCCGCCGGCCGGAGCGGCGATGCCCGGTGTCGACTGCGCGGTGATGCCGCCGGGCTGGTTCATCATCTGCTGGGCCATGGCCATGCCGACGGCCATCTCCGCACCGATGCCACCCACGCCGCCGCCACCCTTCTCGAGCCCCTGGCCCATCTGGTACTTCACGTAGTCGTTGAGATTGCCGACGGCCGCCATGCTCGAGCGCTTGTCGATGGCCTGCTCCACCTCGGGCGGCACCGACACGTTCTCGACGATGAAGCTCGTCATCGCGAGGCCGTACTTCTCGCCGAGCACGGGGTTGATCAGCGGCAGCAGCGCCTCGCCGAGCTCGCCATAGCGGGCGGCGACATCGAGCGCCGGGATGCGCGCGCTCGCCAGCGCGTCGGAGAACACGCTCACGATGCGCGAGCGCATGGTGTCGTTGAATTCATCGAGGCGGAAGTGATCGTCGGTGCCGGCGACTTCCTTGAGGAACCGCGGCACGTCGACGATGCGGAAATCGTAGGTGCCGTACGCGCGCAGGCGGACGATGCCGAAATCCGCGTCGCGCATCATCACCGGGTTGGCGGTGCCCCACTTGTTGCCGGTGAAGACGCGGGTGACGACGAAATAGACGTCGGCCTTGAACGGGCTCTCGAGCGCGTACTTCCAGCTCTTGAGATTGGTCAGGATCGGAATGTTGTCGGTCGTGAGCGTGTGCTTGCCCGGGCCGAACCGGTCGCCGAACTGCCCGAGGTACACGAACTGCGCGACCTGCGACTCGCGCACGACGAGCTGCGCGCCGTTCTTGATCTCCTTGTCCTCGTCGGGGAAGCGGTACGAGAGCGTGTCGCGCGAATCGTCCGTCCACTCGATGACGTCGATGAACTGCTTCTTCAGGAAGTCGATGATCGCCATGCCGTCCTCGTGCAATATCCGCGCGCTATCTTGCGCTGGCGGGCTTCGCAGCCGGAGCCTTGGGAGCGCCCCTGCCCGCCGCCTCCGCACCCTTCGCCGCGTCGCCCGCGGCGAGCTTCGCAGCCTCGCCCTCGGCCTGATCGAGCTCCTTCTCGAGGCGTTCTCCCGGAATGGCCCCGGGGATCATGCTGCCGTCGGCGAACACGAGCGTGGGCGTCGCGTTCACCCGCAGCTTCTGTCCGAGCGCGAGGGTCTGCTCGAGCGGCGTGTCGCAGTCGCCCGCGTTGTCGGGCAGCTTCTGCGTCGCGAACCACGCGTCCCACGCCGCCTGCCGGTCGGGTGCGCACCAGATGATCTTCGTCTTGCGCGCGGCGTCGGGGTGGAGCTGGTCGATCGGATAGATGAAGGTGTAGACCGTCACGTTGTCGACATCGGCGAGCGTCTTCTCGAGACGCGCGCAGAACGGGCAATCGGCATCGGCGAACACCGCGAGCTTGCGCTGGCCGTTGCCCTTCACCTTCTTCATCGCGAGCTCGAGCGGCAGGCTGTTCCACGCGATGCGGTTGAGCTTGCGCACGCGCTCCTCGGTGAGGTTGCGCTTCGAGTTCGCGTCGTAGACGGACCCGACGAAGACGTAGCTCACCTTGGCGTCGGTGTAGACCACCTGGTCGTCGAACTGCACCTCGTACAGGCCACCGTACGGGCTGCGCGTGATGCTGCCGATCGTCGCGCCGGCGAACTTCTGCTCGAGGAGCTTCCGGATCGCGGCGGCCTCGGCGGTAGCCGGCGCCGCCTGCGTGGCCGATCCGACGGGAGCCGCCGTCGCCGCAACCGGCGCGTTGGCCGTCGCGCGCCCGCCGCGCGCGGCACCCCACATGACTGCACTTGCGACCGCGCCTGCAAGCACGAGTCGCGGCAACTGCCGATTGCGATGTTTCATGGACTTCTCCGTGGCGATGCGGCGTTCAGCGCAGGGCCGAGCGCGCGAGCATCCGTTTGATCATGGGCAGGCGATCGACCGCCGTGAGCCCCGCGTTGCGCGCGGTGCGCACTGCGGCATTGCCAGCGCCGAAGAGGCGGGCGAGACCGTCGGTGACCGCGTGCATGGCACGTACGGGTTCGGCACGCCGCCGCGCGTAGCGTTCCAGCAGAAAGGGCGTTGCCGGGTCGGCGATGGGGCCGCGCGAGCGCAGCACCGCGGCGAGCGCTTCCGCGTCGCCGAACCCGAGGTTGACGCCTTGGCCGGCCAGCGGGTGGACGCCGTGGGCGGCATCGCCGACCAGCGCCAGGCGATGCGCGATGACGGCCGGGAGGCGCAGCGAGGACAGCGGAAACCCGCGCTCCGGGCGTCAGGCAGCGCAGCGAGCCGAGTACGTGGCCGCCGGCCTCGGCGGCGCGGATCGCCAGGGCGTCCGGGGGCAAGGCGAGCAACTCGTCGGCCAGGGGGGTCGGCGCGGACCACACCATCGACATCCGCCGTCCCGGGCAACGGCAGCCAGGCGAGGATGCCGCCGTCCTGGCGAAACCACTGCCACGCCCGGCCGTGATGGGCGCGCTCGGTCGCGAAGTTGGCGACCACCGCGGTCTGGCCGTAGGGCTGCGGGCTCGCGACGATCCCCGCCGCTGCCCGCACCGGCGAGCGCAGGCCGTCCGCCGCCACCAGCAGTCGGGTGTCCACCGCGTAGCCGTCCGCAAAGTGAACGCGCGCGCGGTCCGCCGACCATGCCACGCTGCCGAATTCGTGCGGTGCGAGCACGCTGACACCGCCGGTGCGCGACCAGCGGCACGAGGCCCGCACGGAGGGAGCGCTCCTCGACTATCCATGCGAGCGCCCGCTCGCCAAGCTCATATGCCGTGAACTCCAGCGATGCGCCGCGATCTCCATGGATCAGCATCGATTCCACCGCCTGGACGCGATCGCAGCCGAGATGTTGCCACGTGCCGATGCCATGCAGGAACGCGGCGCTGCCGGGGCTGATGGCATAGATCCGGCTGTCCCAGTCGTCCGGGCCGGCGGGCAATGCCGGCATCGTCACCGGCGTGCGGTCCGTGAGGCCGACCCGCAATCCGCGAGGGGGCAAGGGCCGCCGCCAGCGCGACGCCGACCAGGCCCGCGCCGGCGACGAGGACGTCGAGCTCCTCCGCTGCGCTGTCGGGCGCGCGTCACGGCGTCGCCTGCAGGACTTCGATCACGTGCTGCTGATTGGTATAGATGCAAAGGTCGCCGGCGATGGTGAGCGCCTGCTTCACGATGTCCGCGGCGGGAAGGCTCGTGTGGTCGAGCAATGCACGCGCCGCGGCCTGCGCGTACGGGCCGCCGGAGCCGATCGCCACGATGCCGTGCTCGGGCTCGAGCACGTCGCCGGTGCCGGTGATGATGAGCGAGGCCGTACGGTCGGCGACGGCGAGCATGGCTTCGAGGCGGCGGAGGATCCGGTCCGAGCGCCAGTCCTTGGCGAGCTCGACCGCGGCCCGGGTGAGGTGCCCCTGGTGCTTGTCGAGCTTCGCCTCGAAGCGCTCGAACAGGGTGAAGGCGTCCGCGGTGGCGCCCGCGAATCCCGCCAGCACGCGCTCGCCATGAAGGCGGCGCACCTTGCGCGCGGTGGCCTTGACGACGACGTTGCCGAGCGTCACCTGCCCGTCGCCGCCCAAGCGCCACTGCGCCGTCGCGGCGCACGGAAAGAATGGTCGTGCCGTGGAAGGTTTCCATGAACCTGGGCGCCGTTGCCGGCGCTCGGAGTGCCAAGGCCCTGTTTCAGGCGGCCTTGCGTACGAAGAGATCGGCCCTGATGCCAATGAGGAGCAGCAGGGCGCGAATGATCGGGCTCGCACCCACGATCTGCACCTTCTTCCGCTGCGACTCGAGTTGCTGGAGCGCGTTGCCGAGCGCACCGCCGCTCACGAAGTCCATGCGCTCGACCAGCGTCATGTCGAGCACCACGCTGCTGCGCGCCTGCGCGAACTCGGCGAGCTCCGCGAACAGCTTGGGCGGCGCACCCTTGATCTCGTCCTTCCATTCGAGCACGTCGGCATCGCTGCCGCGCACGGCGTCGGTCGCTTTCGGCGGCAGCGGCGGCCCCGGTGCACGGGCGGCTCCCACGAGGGCGGCGAGAGCTCGAAGGTGACGGCGTACTCGACGGCGCGATCGTCGAACGTCGCCTGCTCGCCCTGCCACTGCAGGAGTTCCAGGAGCAGGAGCCACGGCCCCTCGCCCGCCTCGCGGCCATGATTGACGGCGGCCTCCAGCGACTGGCGCAGCTTGCTCGGCACGTTCGAGCACGAGCGGCGCACGCCGGCGGCGCACGCCGCCCAGCGCGTCCGCCAGCAAGCGCGCACCGGCGTCGTCGAAACCGTTGACGGCGGAAGGTCGAGCCGCGCCTGCACGGAACCGCCCGCGCCCAGCCGGCGCAGCGCCTCGAGTTGCGGGCCGCTCGCCCGGTCAGCTTGCCGCTGACGGCGACGTAGCCGCCCGCCGCCGCGGGTCGCTGGCCGGGCCCCGGACCGCCCAGCTCCTCCCAGCCCGGCGCGGAGCGCTCGAATCTGCACCACGTACTGCAGGGCGAGCTTGTCGAAGGCAGCGCTTGTCGCCGGCGCGGCGCAGGAGATCGAAGAGCGCGAGCCAGGCGAGGCTCGACGTGCGCGCCTCGTCGTCCTGGTTGACGCCGTCGTCCAGCAACGCGCGCGCGGCCTGCGCCTGGTTGCTGGCAAACAGGAGTGCGGCGTTCTCGAGCACGGCACAGAGTCCATTGCCCACGTGCTCGAGCTCGATGGCAGCCTTCGCGGGCGCCATCTCGACGACGTTGGTCGACTTGGCGCGAGGCTTGCCGACTTCGCGCGCGGCCCCGGTGGGCTTCACGAGCTGCCGCGCGGACGCCGGTTGCGCTGGCGCGTGGCGCGGCTTCGGCTCGGGCTTGGGGGCGCCCTCGGGCTTCTTTGCGGGAGGCTTGGAGAACAACGCCATCGGATTCCGTGGAGTGAACGGTCGGGTCGACGCGCCGTGATGGCGCATCGCATGGATTATCGGCTGGCCATCGAAGCGGGACAAGGCTCGCTCTCAGACGACAACGGCCGGTGCGACCCGGCCGTTGTCATTCGCTGCGGGGAAGACGCTGCTGCGGTCAGCGCTTGGCGAGGTTCTCGGCCGCGAAGTCCCAGTTGAGCAATTTGTCGATCACAGCGTTGACGTGATCGGGACGCCGGTTCTGGTAGTCGAGGTAATAGGCGTGTTCCCACACGTCGATCGTGAGCAGCGGCCGCTGTCCGCGCACCAGCGGGTTCTCCGCGTTCGGCGTCTTCACGATCTTGAGCGCATCGCCCTCGGCCACGAGCCAGGCCCAGCCGGAGCCGAACTGCGTCACCGCCGCGTTCGCGAGCTCCTTCTTGAAATTGTCGAAGCCGCCGAACGCCGCCTCGACGCCTGGCCGACGTCGCCCGCGCGGGGTGCCGCCGCCTTCGCGCCGCAGGCAGTTCCAGTAGAACGTGTGGTTCCAGACCTGCGCCGCGTTGTTGAAGATGCCGGCCTTGTCGGCCTTGCCGACCGTCGCGCTGATGATCTGCTCGAGCGACATGCTGCTCGAATTCCGTACCGGCGACGAGCTTGTTCAGGTTGTCGACGTAGGCCTTGTGGTGCTTCCCGTAGTGGAAGCGAAGCGTGTTCGCGGAGATGACAGGCGCCAGCGCATTCTCGGCGAACGGCAGCGGCGGAAGGGCGAAGGGTGCGGCCATGAGGTGCTCCTTGAAAGGGTGGTTGGGAAATGGGAGCGACCGGCGCTCCGCGCCCGTCAGGTGCGGCCGGCAGGCGCGGCGTGCTCGGACGGCGGCAAGGTCAGTCGCCGTACAGCTTCTGCACGCGTTCGCGCCGCTCCTGCGCTTCGAGCGACAGCGTCGCGGTCGGGCGCGCGAGCAGGCGCGGGATGCCGATCGGCTCGCCGGTTTCCTCGCAGTAGCCGTAGCTGCCGTCGTCGATCATGCGCAGCGACTTTTCGACTTTCTTGAGCAGCTTGCGTTCCCGGTCGCGGGTGCGCAGCTCGAGGGTGTACTCCTCCTCGAGCGTGGCGCGGTCGGAAGGATCGGTGGTGACCTCGTTCTCGCGAAGGTGCTGGCCGGTGTCGTCGGCGTTGGTCAGGAGCTGCGTGCGCAACTCGAGCAGACGGGGCGGAAGAACGCCAGCTGCGCCTCGTTCATGTAGTCCTTGTCGGGCGCCTTGAGGAGTTCCTCCTCGGTCAACGGCTTCGGCTTCTTCGCCGCGGGCGCCTGGGCGGTTGCGTTCTTGGCCATTCACTACCTCGATCGTTGGGTCGTGCAGTTGCCGTGCGGGCTGGCACATGCGCAATCCGACGCATCGGCCGCATGTTCAGGTCTACCGTGAGCGATCGGCGCGCTATCGCATCGAAACCCGCGGCAGGTCGAGCGCGGACGTGCCATGCGCTCCGGGACGCGAGGGGCCGTGCCGGTGCTTGCGCGGCGGAACGGCCAACTGCATGAAATCGCGCATTATATCGTGCCGGCACGACGCTTCGCCAGTCTCCAGAGGCACCGCCGCACGGCGTCGAGGCGCCGGACGACGAACGGTACAATCGGACGGCCGGCCACCCATGACGTCCTCCCGCTCCACCCTCCTGTCCAGCCGACCGCCTGGTGCTGCGCCAACCCGACGACTGGCACGTCCACTTGCGCGACGGCGACGCCATGCACGACGTGTTCGCCAGCGACGGCAGACGTGTTCGCGCGTGCGCTCGTCATGCCCAACCTCGAGCCGCCGGTGACCACCACCGCAGCCGCGCGCGCCTATCGCGAGCCGCATCGTCGACGCGCTTGCCGCGGGATCCCGCTTCGAGCCGCTGATGACGCTGTATCTCACCGACGACACCGGGGCCGAGGAGATCGTCGCGGCGAAGGCGTCCGGCATTCGTGCTCGCCGTCAAGTACTACCCAGCCGGCGCCACCACCAATTCGGCGTCGGGCGTGACGTCCATCGAGCGCGCTTTCGCAGCGCTCGTCGGCGATGGAGGCGCCGGACATGGTGCTGTCGGTGCACGGCGAGGTCACCGATCCCGACGTCGACGTCTTCGATCGGGAGCGCGTCTTCGTCGACCGCGTGCTGCGCGGATCGTGCGCGAGTTTCCCGGGCCTCGCGTCGTGCTCGAGCACATCACGACGGCCGAGGCTGCGCAGTTCGTCGCCGAGTCGGGGCCGAACGTGGCGGCGACGATCACGCCGCAGCATCTCCTGTATTCGCGCAACGTCTCCTCGTCGGCGGCGTGCGTCCGCACCTCTATTGCCTGCCCGTGCTGAAGCGCGCGCGCCATCGGGAGGCGCTGCTCCGCGGCCGCATTCTCCGGCAGCCCGAAGTTCTTCCTCGGCACCGATTCCGCGCCCGCACGCGCAGCACACCAAGGAGCACGCGTGCGGCTGCGCCGGCTGCTACAGCGCGCATGCCGCACTCGAGCTCTATGCCGAGGTGTTCGATGCGCACGGCGCGCTCGGCCGCCTCGAAGCCGTTCGCGAGCTTCTTCGGCGCGGACTTCTACGGCGTGCCGCGCAACGCGGCCACGGTCACGCTGCTGCGCGAGCCCTGGACGGTGCCGACCACGTACGCGTTCGGCGACGACGCGCTGGTGCCGCTGCGCGCCGGCGATACCGTGGCCTGGCACGTCGCACCGCAGCCACGCACGTGGATTAAGCGCCGGACTTGCATCGCTGCGCCAACCGCCATAATTGCTTCCTGAAGCCAGCCAGACCGTCGCTGCCCTGCTTGCAGGGTGGAGGAAAGTCCGGGCTCCGCAGAGCAGGATGCTGGGTAACGCCCAGCCGCTATAAGCCGTCGCGAGAGCGCCGGTGAAGGCGAGGAACAGGGCCACAGAGACGAGTCGCTTCCGCAGCATGGAAGCGGGTGAAACGCGGCAACCTCCATCCGGAGCAACACCAAGTAGGCGGACGCAATCGCAACACAGGCTGCTCGCCTAGTCCGCGGGTAGGTGGCTAGAGCCCAACGGCAACGTTGCGCCCAGAGGAATGACGGCCATAGCGTGCCTCGCGGCACGCCGTAACAGAACCCGGCTTATCGGCTGACTTCGATTTACACCGTGGACAGCGGGCGGGCGACCGCCCACTCGGACAGCGGGCGAGTGTCCGTTGCGCGATCAGGGGCGACAACGGACAGCGCCCGCTCTTGGTGTCGTCGTACGTCGCGCAGGATCTCGTGGGCGGCGTTGTGGCCCGGCACGCCGGTCACGCCGCCGCCCGGGATGCGTGCCCGAGCCGCACATGTAGAGGCCGCGCAGCGGCCCGCGATACGCGCGTTACCGAGCACCGGACGCGCGGAGAAGAGCTGGTCGAGCGACAGCGCGCCGTGGAAGATGTCGCCCGCCGGTGAGTCCGAACTCGCGCTCCAGGTCGAGCGGTGACAGCACCCGCCGGCCGAGCACGCTCGCCGCGAAATTCGGCGCCACGCGATCCACGGTGGCGATCATCAGGTCCGCCACCTCGTCCTTCGCGTCGTCCCAGGTCCGACCCGTCACGGCCGGAAGCTCCGGATTCGCATGCTGGCAGAAGAGGCTCGCGACATGCATGCCGGCGGGGGCGAGCGTCTCGTCCACCACCGACGGAATCAGCATCTCGACGATCGGTTCGCGCGACCAGCCCAGCGTGCGCGCGTCGAAATACGCGCGCTCCATGTAGCCGAGCGACGGCGCGACGATGATCCCGCTCGCGTGGTGCGGCTGCGCGTGCCGTGCCGGGCAGCGCGACGGAAGTCCGGCAGCTCGCGAGAGCGCGACGTTCATGCGGAACGTGCCCGAGGCGCAGCGATAGCCCGCGATGCGCGGCGGAAGTCGGCGTCGAGATGCTCGGGGGCGACGAGCTCTTCGATACAGCACCCGGGGCGTGACATTGGCGACGACGCGTTCGGCGCGCACCTCCTCGCCGCGACGCGAGCACGACGCCGACGCGCGGCCATCGCGCACGAGCACCTGCCGCACCGCGGCATCGGTGCGCAGCACGACACCGCGCGCAGCGCATTCCTTGGCCATCGCCTGGGTGATCGCGCCCATGCCCGCCGATGGCATGTCCCCATTGCCCGCGCTGGCCGTTCGACTTCACCGAAGCACGTGATGCAGCAGCACGTACGCGGATCCCGGCGTGTAGGGGCTCGCGAAGTTTCCGACGATCGCATCGAAGCCGAAGGCGGCCTTGACGGGCTCCGCCTCGAACCAGCGGTCGAGCACATCGCCGGCACTCTTGGTGAAGAGATCGAGCACGTCGCGCTGCCCGGCGATGCCGAGCGCGCGAAACGCGCGCGCCGCCTTCCATCCGTCGAGCAGCGTCGCCGAGATGCTCGCGCGTGCGCCGCCACCGACGTTCGGCGGCGTCTTCGAGCAGGAGCTCGCGCACGACGTCGGCGACGCGGTCGAGCATCGCGTAGTACGCCGGCAGACGCTCCGCATCGCGCGCGGAGAATCGCGCGAATTGCGCCTGCGTCGCGGCGAGCCCGCCGCCGACCTTGAGGTAACCGTTGTCGGGCAGCGGCAGGAAGTTGGAGAACGGCCGCTCCACGATCGCGCAGGCCATGCTCGGCGAGGCGCAGGTCGGGGATCACCCGCGGATGCAGCAGGCTGACCGTGTAGCTCGCCGTCGAGTTGCGAAACCCGGGATGGAACTCTTCGGTGATCGCCGCGCCGCCGAGCACCGCACGCCGCTCGAGCACGCACACCGCGCAGCCCGCCGTCCGCGAGATACGCCGCGCAGACGAGACCGTTGTGACCGCCGCCGACGACCACGGCGTCGAAGGCCCTCGCCGGCGACGCGGTGCGGGACGTGCACTCGTCGTTCGACATGCCGGCCGCGATCGTCGAGAAGCCGCAGTCGACGTAGGTGATCTCGCCGGTGATGCCGCTCGCGAGATCGGAGAGCAGGAACGCCGCCACGTTGCCGACCTCCTCGATCGTCACGTTGCGGCGCAGCGGTGCGGTGCGCTCGACGAAGCGGAGGAGGCTTCGAGAAGCCGCCGATGCCGGCGGCGGCGAGGGTCTTGATCGGGCCCGCGGAGATGCCGTTGACGCGCACCGCTCGGGCCCGAGACACGCCGCGAGATAGCGCACGCTCGCTTCGAGGCTCGCCTTCGCGAGCCCCATCACGTTGTAGCTCGGCAGCGCCCGCACCGCACCGAGGTACGTGAGCGTGACGAGCGCGGCGTTGCGCCCCTGCATCAGCGGCCGCGCACCCTTGGCGAGCGCAGCGAAGCTGTAGCTCGAGACGTCGTGCGCGGTGGCGAAGGCGGCGCGCGACAGGCCCTCGAGGAAATCGCCGGCGAGCGCTTCGCGCGGCGCGAACGCGATGGAGTGCAGCAGGCCGTCGAGGCCGCCCCACTCCTGCCGGACCGCGGCGAAGAGCGCGTCGATGTCCTCGTCGCGCGTCACGTCGCAGGGCAGCACCGGCACGCTGCCGAATTCCGCGGCGAGCTTGACGACGCGATCCTTGAGCTCGTCGTTGACGTAGGTGAACGCGAGCGTCGCGCCCTCGCGCTGGCAGGCGCGGGCGACGCCGTACGCGATCGAGCGGTTGGACAGCACGCCCGTGATCAGGATCTTCTTGCCGGCCAGGAATCCCATCGCATCTCCGAAAGACGGTTCGCCGCGACAGCGCGCGGCGTCAGAACAACGTGCGCAGCGGTCCGATGACGCCGCACCCGACGCGCTCGTTCGGCACGTCGGGCCGCGCGTCGAACGGGCCGTTGCGGCGCATCGTGCAGCACGACCGAGCGGCCCGTCACACCGGCGGGTCCGTCGATGGTGACACCGGCAAGCCGCAACGTGAGCGTCCCCGCACCTTCGCTGTTGGTCGTGATGATCGGGATGCGCTCGGGAAGCGGGGGCGTCGCGCCCGGCGGCGACCAGGGCGGACCCGCAGAAAAGCCGTTCGGCGAGCTGCAGTTGCCATTGGCGTGCACGAGCACGCGATAGCTCCCGGGGGCGAGCCCGTTGAGCTGCACCAGCATCGTCACGCCGTCGCCGCGCGGCGAGAAGATGACGGAGCCCTGCGCCGCGCTGCCGCCGATCGGCGCGAGCCCGGCCTCGACGGCGGCGGGCTTCTTCGCTTCCACGGCCGGCTTCTTCTCGTCGCTGCTGCCGAAGATCGCGCCACCGGCCTTGTGCATCGTATCGCAGCCGGCAAGCGAGGCCGCCAGGACGAGCGCCGACCATGGCCGCGCGCCGCAATGCGCGCGGTTGCCGCACGGTGGTCGTCATGCCCGGCAAGCCTGCGCTCATCGCGCCCGGATCACGCCGCACGCGACGCGCGCGCCGGAGTTGCCGGTGGGCTGCGTCTTGAAATCGTCCGCGTCCTTGTGGACGATCAGGCCGCGTCCGACGATGTTGGTGTCACCCGCCGCCGATCGTGACGAGGTCGATCTCGCGTTGCCAGATGCGCATTCCCGCTCGCGTCGGCCACCAGCATCGGCATGTCGCCCGCATGACGCTCGCGCGTCGTCGGTGGCGCATGCGGCTTGTTGAGCGGATTGAAGTGCCCGCCCGCGCTCGTGGCATCGTCCGCGCTGCAGTCGCCCTTCTCGTGGATGTGGAAGCCATGCGGGCCCGGCGCGAGGCCGGAAACATCCGCGGTGACGAGCACGCGGTCGCCACGGGGCGTGAACGTGACCGTGCCCTTGGCGGTATTGCCCGTCGTCGGCGCCAGTTCAGCCGCGGCGGCGGGCTTGTCGGAACGCATCGTCGCACACGCGGACAGGAGCAGGACGGCGCACGCAACGGTGGTGATCTTCTTCATGAGGCTCCTCTCGTGGGGCGTGCGACGCACGCTCGACCGGGCGCACATGATACGGCACGCGCCTGCACGCAGCCGCGCGAAACGCGCGCGGTACAATGCACGGTCGCCCTTCCCGGGGCGGCCGTTGTCTTTCGTGCGGGTGCGTCCGCGCCATTCCAGGCCTCGTCCGCACCGCGCAGCAACAGCAAGCTCCGCGCCATGTCCACGATGACCCCCTCCGAAATCGTCAGCGAGCTCGACAAGCACATCGTCGGGCAGGATGCCGCCAAGCGGGCGGTCGCGATCGCGCTGCGCAACCGCTGGCGCCGCCAGCAGGTGCCCGATCCGCTCCGCCAGGAGATCACGCCGAAGAACATCCTGATGATCGGCCCGACCGGCGTGGGCAAGACCGAGATCGCGCGCCGTCTGGCGCGTCTCGCCGACGCGCCGTTCATCAAGGTGGAGGCCACCAAGTTCACCGAGGTCGGCTACGTCGGGCGCGACGTGGACACGATCGTGCGCGATCTCGTCGACGTCGCCATCAAGGAGACGCGCAACGCGGAGGCCGCGAAGGTGCGCGATCGCGCGGCGGACGCCGCCGAGGAGCGCATCCTCGACGTGCTGGTGCCGTCCGCACGCGAGGTCAACTTCCACGACATGCAGCCCGCCGAGTCCTCGACGCGGCAGAAGTTCAGGAAGATGCTGCGCGAGGGAAAGCTCGACGACAAGGACGTCGAGCTCGAGATGGCCGCCATGCCGGCGCAGATGGAGATCATGGCGCCTCCGGGCATGGAGGATCTCACCAGCCAGCTGCAGGGCATGTTCCAGCAGCTCGGCGGCGGGCGCCGCAAGTTGCGCAAGATGAAGATCGCCGAAGCGCTCAAGGCCCTGACCGACGAGGAGGCCGGCAAGCTCGTCAACGACGACGAGATCAAGGCGCGCGCGCTCGTCAACGTGGAGCAGAACGGCATCGTCTTCCTCGACGAGATCGACAAGATCGCCGCGCGCCAGGAAACGCACGGTGCCGACGTCTCGCGCCAGGGCGTGCAGCGCGACCTGCTGCCGCTGGTCGAAGGCACCAGCGTGTCGACCAAGTACGGCATCGTGCGCACCGATCACATCCTGTTCATCGCGTCGGGCGCGTTCCACCTCTCCAAGCCGTCGGACCTCATCCCCGAGCTGCAGGGCCGCTTCCCGATACGCGTCGAGCTCGATTCGCTGTCGGTCTCCGACTTCGAGCAGATCCTGACGGCGACCGACGCGTGCCTCGTGCGGCAGTACGAGGCGCTGCTCGGCACCGAGCAGGTGCACCTGCACTTCGCGCCCGACGGCATCCGGCGTCTCGCCGAGATCGCGTTCGCCGTGAACGAGCGCCAGGAGAACATCGGCGCGCGCCGTCTCTACACGGTCATGGAACGCCTGCTCGACGAGGTGTCGTACACCGCGACGCGGCATACCGGGGACACCGTGACGATCGACGCAGCCTACGTCGATGCCCGTCTCGCCGGGATCGCCGGCGACGACAATCTCGCGCGCTACATCCTCTGACGTGCGCGGCCGGTCCCCGGTCGTGGGTGGTATCGCGCGCTGAGTCACACGATGCTCGAGCGCATCCTCGGCATCATCCTGCCCGTGTTCACCGTGGTGGGTCTCGGGTATTTCTATGCCCGGCGCACCCGGCCGGACATGGCGAACGTCAATCGTCTCAGCATGACGATCCTCGCGCCCGCGCTGATCTTCTCGGTGCTCGCGAGCAAGAATTTCGACGTGGCGGAGCACCGGCTGCTGATGCTGGGCTGCGTCGGCGTCGTGCTCGGTTCTGGACTCCTCGCGTGGCCGGTCGCGCGCATGCTTCGCGTCGACTGGCGCACCCTCGTGCCGCCCACGATGTTCAACAACTGCGGCAACATGGGCCTGCCGCTTGCCGTGCTCGCGTTCGGCGAGGCGGGCTTCCCGCTGATGGTCGCGCTCTTCGCGATCTCCAACCTGCTGCAGTTCACCGTCGGCACGTGGATGGTCGCGCACCGCACCGGTTTTGCCGGCCTGATCCGCAACCCGATGGTGTGGTCCACGTTCCTCGGCTTTGCGTTCGCCATCACGCGTCCACCGGTGCCGGACTGGCTGATGCTCGCGATCCGCATGACCGGCGACGCACTGGTGCCGCTGATGCTCATCTCGCTCGGGGCGCGTCTCGCGGAGGTGCGGTGGACCGACTGGCGCCTGGGCGTCATCGGAGGCATCCTGTGCCCGCTGACGGGCCTCGCGATGGCGCTCGCCGTTTCGCCGCTGCTCGGCCTCGACGACCGGCAGCGCGCGGTGCTCGTCCTGTTCGGAAGCCTGCCGCCCGCGGTGCTGAACTTCATGGTCGCGGAGCAATACCGGCAGGAGCCCGCCAAGGTCGCTTCGATCGTGCTCATCGGCAACATGCTGTCCGTGGTGTTCGTGCCGATCGGTCTCGCGCTGGCGCTGCATTGAAAGGAAGCCCATGAACCTGCATCGACTGCTGCTCGCCCGCGCCGCGGCGCGCAATCCGCTGCGTGTCGGTCTCATCGGCGCAGGCAAGTTCGGCGCGATGTACCTCGCGCAGGCGAAGCACACGCCGGGCATCCACGTGGTCGGCATCGCGGACCTCGCACCGGACCGCGCGCGTGCCACGCTCGCACGCACGGGCTGGGCCGCCGAACGCTACGCTGCGCGATCGTTCGCCGATGCGGCCCGCAGCGGCGGCACGCACGTCACCGACGATGCCATCGCGCTCATCGCCGCGTCGGAGGTGGACATCGTCATCGATGCCACCGGCAATCCGGCCGCAGGCATCCGCCACGTGCTCGCGTGCTGCGAGCACGGTACGCACATCGTCATGGTGAACGTCGAAGCGGACGCGCTGGCGGGCCCGCTGCTCGCGCGGCGCGCACGCGAAGCCGGCATCGTGTATTCGCTCGCGTATGGCGACCAGCCCGCGCTGATCTGCGAAATGGTGGATTGGTGCCGCGCTGCAGGGTTCGAGGTGGTCGCCGCCGGCAAGGGCACCAAGTACCTGCCCGAATACCACGCGTCCACGCCCGACACCGTCTGGCCTTACTACGGCTTCGCGCCGGAGATGGTCGCCGCCGGCGACTTCAACGCGCAGATGTTCAATTCCTTCCTCGACGGCACCAAGAGCGCCATCGAGATGGCTGCGGTGGCGAACGCGACGGGACTGCTTCCGCCGCCGGATGGCCTCGCTTTCCCACCGTGTGGCGTGGACGACCTGCCGCGCGTGCTGCGTCCGCGCGACGAAGGCGGCGCGCTGCATCATGCCGGACAGGTGGAAGTGATCTCCAGCCTCGAGCGCGACGGGCGACCCGTGTTTCGCGACCTCCGCTGGGGCGTCTACGTCACGTTCCGCGCGGGTGATGCGACGGGCGAGGACTATGTGCGGCGCTGCTTCAAGGAATACGGCTTCTCGACGGACCCCTCGGGACGCTATGCCGCGATGTACAAGCCGTATCACGCCATCGGCCTGGAGCTCGGCATCAGCGTCGCATCGGTCGGCCTGCGCAACGAGCCGACCGGCGCCGCGATCGCGTGGCACGGCGACGTCGTAGCGACGGCGAAACGCGCGTTGCGTGCGGGCGAGATGCTGGACGGCGAAGGCGGGTTCACGGTGTACGGCAAGCTGCTGCCAGCCGCCGCGTCGCTCGCCCGTGGGGGGCTTCCACTCGGCCTCGCGCACGGCGTGAAGCTGAGGCGCGACATCCCGGCGGGCGAGGCATTGTGCTGGTCCGACGTGCAGTGCGACGAGACCAGCGATGCCGTGCGCTTCCGGCGCGAGATGGAGCGCACCTTCGCACCGGCAGCGCAGGCCGGCGATGGAGTCGCTCCATCGCTGGCGGTTCTTGTGGGTCAGGCTTCAGCCTGACCGATAGCCTCGCGCTGCATGCCACTTGCGTTCGGCTGAAGCCGAACCTACAGGGACGGCGCGCCAGCTTCACTTTCCTGTGGGCCAGCTTCACTTCCTGTGCGCCAGCCTCACTTCCTGTAGGTCAGGCTTCAGCCTGACGGATAGATAGCCGCGCTGCATGCCACAGTGCGCTCGGCAGAGCCGACCCCACAGGGCCGGTGCCGATGGCACAGGCCACCTCAGGCGCCGCGGCGAAACGTGGCGAGCAATGCGCCCGCGGCGATGAAGAGGCTTCCGAACGCGCGGTTCATCCAGCGGATGTGCGCCGGATCGCGCAACGCGCGCAGAACGCGCGCGGCGAGCCCCGTGTAGCCGTTCATCACCACGAGGTCGGTGAAGAAGAGCGTGGCGCCGCAGATCGCGTACTGCACGAACTGCGGCCGCGCGGGATCGATGAACTGCGGCAGCACGGCGAGCATGAACACGATGCCCTTGGGGTTGGTCGCGTTCACGAGGAAGCCGCGCAGCAGCAGCTGCCGCGGCGAGCCGTCGGCGGGCGCAGCACCCTCGCTGGCGACGAGCGGCACCGCCGGCGCGCGCCACTGCTGGATTCCGAGCCATACCAGATAGAACGCGCCGAGCCACTTCACGATCGCGAATGCGACCGCTGACGCGGCCAGTATCGCGCCGAGACCCGCCGCGACGATCACGAGGATCAGCAGGATCCCGAGCTGGAGCCCCGCGATATTCCACACCGCGCGACGGTAGCCATAGCGCATCCCGGCCGCCATGCACGAGATTGCGCCGGAGCCCGGAGAGAGGCTGATGAGCCACGATGCGACGAAGAATGCGAGCCAGGTTTCGAGCGTCATCGGCCGTGCGCGGCAAGTGTTCGAGCGCGCATCTTATCAATCCTGCCGCCGCACCGCCCAACACACTTCAGAGGAGCGCGCGGGCTCGTCACGCGATCTGCGCTGACACGGCGGGCGCGCGGTCCCACGCCGATGCAGCAATCACCGGCAGGCGCTGATCCCGCACCAGCGTCTGCCAGCGTGGATCGCCCTGGAGCGGGGCAAAGTAAGGCGTGACCGCCGCGGTGCAAAAGTTCGCTTCGCCACCCCGACCCGCGAGCGCCAGCTCCGCGAGCGTGGCATCCCACCGGCCGAACACCGCATCGAGATGGGCGCGCGCCCAATGCAGCAAGCCGGCGGTACGAAGTTGCGGCTCGAGCCGCGCGAAGACGTCCTCGGCCTCGCGCTCGCGGCCGGCGAAGGCCAGCGCCTCGGCGCGGCGGCAATGGCCGATCGGCGACGAGGGGAACCGCGCGACCGCCCGCTCCGCGACCGCGAGCGCCTGCTGCGCGTCGTTGCGCATGATGTGCACGCACGCCAGCACGCTCGTGCCGACCTGATTGGGATCCATCTCCTCGACGCGGCGGTACTCGGCCAGCGCGGCATCGTACGAGCGCGCGTAGTACAGCATGAGGGCAAGGTTGAGGCGCGGCACGACGTGCAGCGGATCGAGCTCGCGCGCGAGCCGGTACTCCACGCCTGCCTCCGCGAAGCGGCCCGTGTACGCGAGGAAGTTGCCCCACCCGTTGTGCACGCCGACGTCGCCGGGGCTCGCTGCGAGCGCGCGCCGGTAATGCGCTTCGGCCGCATCCCAGTCGAGGTCGCGGTTCATCGCGATCCAGCCGAGCATCGCGTGCGCGCTGCCGAGGCGCGGCTCGAGCGCGACGGCGCGTTCCAGGTGCGCTCGTGCATCGGCCAGGGCATCGCCCGACGCCGGCACCGCATGCGAAAGGAGGTTGATGTCGAGCAAACCCAGCATGAGGTAGGCGCGCGCGAACCGCGGGTCTCGCTGCAGCGCCTGCTCGAGCAGCGTGCGCGCATGTGCGAAGCGGTCGAGGTCGAGGCGCCGCACGATGAACCGCGCGCGGTCGAAGAGCTCCCGCGCCTCTGCGTCGCGCGTTCCCGAGGGAATCAGCGGCTCCGCCGGCCCGGATCTGCCGGCGCGCGCCTGCATTGCCCGCGCGAGATCGAGGGAACGTACGATGTCGCGCGCGATCGCATCCTGCACCGCGAGGATGTCGCCAGCTTCCGCATCGAACGCCTGCGACCACAGGTGACAGCCATCGCGCGCATCGATGAGCTGGGCGATCACGCGATAGTGCTGCCCGTGCACCTGCACGCTGCCTTCCAGCACCATGTCGACCCCGAGCCTCCGGCCGATCTCGCGCACGTCATCGGCGCGATCCTTGAACTGGAAGGACGAGGTGCGCGCCACGACCTTGGCGTCGCGCAGCTGCGCCAGCGCGTCGATGAGCTCGTCCGTGAGGCCGTCGCAGAATCCCTCGCGCTGGCGGTCGCCCGTGAGATTCGCGAAGGGCAGCACGGCGAGCGCGGGAACGGGACCTTCCGCCAGCGCGGGCAGCTTCTGCAGCACTGGGACATAACCGCCCTTCGGCAGGTCGATGCGCACCGGGACGCCGGATTCGGCCTGCGCATAGAAGGCATCGAGGCGCGCGCGCAGCCGGCGTGCCTCCACCCGCACGATGGGATCCTGCTTCGGGTCGAACATCGACGGATCGCGGCGGAACACCACGACCCCGAGCACCAGCTCGCGCAGCTGGTCGGCGCGGCCCGCCTGCGTGGCCTCGACCAGGTGGCGCAACAGCCGGCAGAGCTGCGGCGAGCGGTTGAATGCGGCGCTCGATTCGATCGCCGCGAGCGTCGCCTGCACGAGTTCGTCCGGCAGCGGATGGGAGCCTGGCAGGCGAACGAACGGATTCATGCGCGGGGGCCGATCCATGTCATGCGACGGCGAGCGCAGCGCGGCGTTTTACCCCGCGCTTACCCCGTCGCGCTTCACGCGGCGGCGATCGATTCTACACAATGGCCTCGCCATCGCGCGCGACATCGCCGTCGTGCCGGGCCTGCCACCGGAGGCGGACATGCAGATCGACATCCCTGCCGCGCCAGCAACGCCAGCAAGCGCGAACCAATCGTCCAGCGGCGCAGCTCGTATCGCTCCGCCGGATCCGTTCTGCCCGGCACCGCTGCCGAGGCTGCGATCCGGTGTCCGGTCGCCGGCGTGGCCGCATCGGCAACGCGTGTCGGGCAGGCCGCCGCGGCGTCGCACGGCTGGGTTGTCATCTACGGCGATGAAGCTGGGCGCGCTTCTCGTTGCCCTCGCTTTCGCCGCTGGCGCGGCGGCGGCGCCGATTTCCATCGCCGTCCAGCCGTCCGCACAGACCGGGACGGTGGGCGCGATGCTCTTCGTCGATGTCGTCGCGAGCGGACTCGATCCCGCCATCGCGACGGACCTCGTATCCGCCTTCGACGTGGACGTGACGTTCGATCAGGCGATTCTCGCGCTCGGTGCAGTGACCTTCGGCACCACGCTGGGCGCGCCGGCGGACACGATCCAGGACGCGCTGGAGTCTTCGCCCGGCGTGATCGATGCGTTCCAGTTCAGCTTCGTTTCCGATGCCGGCCTGAAGCTGCTGCAACCGGGCGCGTCGGTCACGCTTTTCACCATCGCGTTTGCGGCACTCGTCCCCGGTACCTCGGCTGTGCTGTTCGATACAACGCTCCAGTACGTGGCGGGTGCGCTCGACTTTTCCGTCGACCCGGCGGGGCTTGCCACCATCCTCCAGGTGGAGAACCAGGGTGGCGTCATCACCGTCGACGCTGCAGCGCCGAACGGCGTGCCCGCGCCTGGAACGCTGCCGCTCGCGGCGAGCGCCCTGCTCGCACTCCTGTGGCGCCGGGCCCGTCCGGCACGCCTTCGCTGATCGACCGCGGCCCGCCCCGCCGGCGGGCGCGAGGAGCCCGCCATGTCTCTGACTCGTCTTCTCACCTGCACGCCGCTGGTGCTGCTGCTCGTCGCCACCGCTGCGAGCGCGCAGGCGCCGCTGGTCTGCGACGCCAACACGGATGGCGTCATCGATCGTCTCGACATCGACCTCATCACGGCCGCGCGCAACCAGAGCGCGAGCGGCCCCACCGATCCGCGGGATCCGGATCGCGACAAGCGCATCACGGTGGTGGATGCACGCACGTGCACGCTGCGCTGCACGCTCGCGAATTGCGCGATCGCGACGAACCGGCCACCCGCAGCGAGCGCCGGTCCGGCACAGACCGTCGCGCTCGCCTACGGACCCAGCCCGAGCGCATACGCCGACCTCGTGGGCAGCGCCAGCGACGACGGGTTCCCGAACCCGCCCGCCAGGCTGACCCTCGCGTGGAGCAAGGTCTCGGGACCGGGCGCCGTGGCATTCGCCGCCCCCGGCGCGGCGGCGACGCGCGTGTTCCTGGAGAAGGCCGGGAGTTACGTGCTGCGGCTCAGCGCGAGCGACGGCGCTGCGAAGACCGACAGCGACGTCACGATCACGGTGACGACGCCACCGCCGACGGTGCCGAAGCTCAAGCCCATCGCCGATCGCACGATCATGCTCGGCCAGCGCTTCGACATCGCGCTCGCCGTCGACGAGCCGAACGCGTTCGATGCCCTGTCGTACTCGCTCCTTGCTGCGCCCACGGGGGCGCGACTCAATCCTGCGCCGCTCCTCGAATGGACACCGGATCCGGCGCAGCTCGGGTCGCACGTCTTCACGGTGAAGGTTGCCAACGCGTCCGGCGCGAATGACAGCACCACGTTCCGGGTGACCGTCGTCAACGCGAACCGCCCGCCCGCACTGGACGCGCAGCCCGACGCGACGGCGTTCGCAGGCGCGCCGTTCGCGCGTCTCCTCAATGCAACCGATCCCGATCCCGGCGACGCGATCGCGTACGCGCTGGTCTCCGGGCCGGCCGGCATGAGCCTTACGGGCACGCGCAACCTGCAATGGACGCCCGCTGCGAACCAGCTCGGCGAGCATTTCGTCACGGTGCGCGCGAGCGACGCCGCGGGCGCGGCCGCATTCGCCCGCTTTGCCGTCACCGTCCGCAATGCCGCGGCACCGGTGGCGCGTGACGATCGTTACACCGTCCCGATCGGCACCACGCTCGTCGTCGGCGGTCCCGGCGTGCTTGCCAACGATGCGGATCCCAACGGCGGCGCTCTGAGCGCGGAACGGCGCAGCGACCCCGACAAGGGCACGCTCGCCGCGTTCGCCGGCAATGGCGGCTTCACCTACCAGGCGCCCGCGGCGTTGCCGCCGCGGCCGCCGCTGCAGGCGACGCTCGGCTGGCACGCCGACGTCAAGCAGTTCAGCTACGCGATGGCGATCGGCGATCTCGACGGCGACGGCATCGCGGACATCGTGCATCTCGCTTACAACAACCGCGTCCACGCCCTGCGCGGCAGCAACGGGAGTGCGCTCTGGACGCTCGCCAGCTTGCCGGCGCCGTACGCCAATTGCACTCCCTTCCTCGGAGACGACAACGTGCCGGTGATCGCCGACATCGACGACGACGGCGCGGCGGACATCGTCCTTCATGTCGGCTGCAACAACGACAGCCCGAATCCCGGCAGCCTGGGGCATGTGCGGGTGATGGCGCTCAATGGCCGCGACGGAACGGTCAAATGGTTGTCGCCGCGCCTCATCGCCTACGATGCCGCGACGCAGGCACCGCCGCGCGAAATCACGACGGCGACGACCCTTGCGGTGGCGCGGCTCGCTCCGGGTGAGACACCAAGCATCCTCGGTGGCCACACCATCGAGGACTTCCTGACCTCCAACGCCTGCGCCCATCTTCCGGGTGGCGTCGCAGCAGACAAGCGCTGCCGGTACGTGTTCGCGCTGAACGGCCGCGACGGCACGCTGCGGCGCAGCTTCTACTCGACACCCAGCGACCAGGCGCTGCCATCGATGGGCTACGACCGGCCGGGCACCAACGGCGTCGGGCGCTTCGAGAGCCCGATCGTGCTCGACTTCGACGGCGACGGCACGCTCGAGGTGCTGTACGAAGGCTCGCTGTGGAGCGCGGCCGGCGCGCTGCTACGGCAGTTCGACGGGCAGCGCACACGGCCTAACGGCTCGCGTGCCGCGGCGGCCGACCTCGACGGCGACGGCCGCATCGACGTGCTGCTGCTCGATCAGCGCCTGGCGCGCCTGCGGGCGTTCGCGATCGACGGTGCGCTGCTGTGGGACGTGCCGCTCAACGCATGCAACATGGTGATCGCCTACTGCGCGGTGTCCGTCGCCGACGTCGACGCCGACGGGCAACCGGACGTGCTGGTGGCGGGGCGCGATCGTCTGATCGTGCTGGACCGCTTCGGTCATGTTCGCTGGGCGAGCGTCGACCCCGACCTCAGCGTGGAAGCACGCCTCGGCTGCGACAACCGTCCCGCGGTGTATGACCTCGACGGCGACGGCGCCCCGGAAGTCATCCTGCGCAACGCGTACATCATCCGGTTCCTGCGCGGCACCACCGGCGAGGAGATCACCCGCTTCAGCTTCGGCCCGGCGCGATCCGGTTACCTGTGTGCGATGCCGCAGGACGTGCGCATCGCGGACGTGGATGGCGACGGCCACGCGGAGGTCGTGTTCAACGCCCCCGACGATGGCATCAGCGGCCTCGACTTCGGCGGCGTCTGGGTGCTCAAGTCCGCCAACGACCCATGGATGCCTGCACGCAGCCTGTTCAACCAGTGGGCGTACCTGCCGACCGCGATCGGCGACGATCTCCGGATCCCCCAGAATTACGTGCGGCCGAACGCGGCGCCGGCGACCAACCTCTTCGCGCAGCAGGAGCAGCTCGCCACCCGCGCCGACCTGCGCACGCGCGAGCATACGTCGTTCACGTATGCATCACTCGCGCAGGGTCTCGCCTCGAATGTCGCGACCGTCGCGCTCGATCTCGTTCCGCCCAACCGGCCACCGGCGATCACGTCGATCCCGCCGGCCGCGGGAACGACGACCAACTTCGCGTACCAGCTCACCGCGACCGATCCGGACCCCAATGACGCCCTCGTCTGGTCGCTCACGTATGCCGACTTCCTCTCCTTCGACACGGCTGCGAGCATCGATCCGGCGACGGGCCTCCTCACCGAGTCGAAGTCGAACCCGGCGAGCTATCTCTTCATCGTGCGCGTGACGGACAGCCAGGGCGGCTTCGCGGAACAGGCGATCGCAGTCGACCTGACGAACGCGACGACCACGGTGCCGCCCGTGCTCGGGCTGTCCGAAACGGCGGCGCGGCATCGCTCACGGCAGCAATCCGGGCGTTATCGTCGGCACGCAGTCGACCGGCACCGGCACGCCACGCGATCGGCCAGACGCCCGGCGGCGCGGCCGTGGTGCCGCGCGGTTCGCCGTGCAGCTCACGCTGTCGAAGGGACCGGAGCCGCGCCTCGTTCCGAGCGTACTCGGCCGTTCCGCCGCGAGCGCAGCGACGCTGCTGACGGGTGCAGGCTTCAGCGTCGGCACGACGTCGTACGTGTACAGCGCGGTGGTTCCGCGCGGCGAGATCATCTCGCAGTCGGCCACGCCAGGGAGCCTTGCCGTGCCCGGCGCGGTGGACGTCGTCCTCTCCGGTGGAACCGGGCTCGAGCTGCTTTTGAGCCACGGCTTCACGACGGCGGACGTACCGATCGCCTTCACGGCGATCGCGACCAATCCCGACGGCACGCCTGCCGCGCTGCCGCCGCTCGGATACTCGATTGCGGCCATCGTCGCGCCGTTCGCGGGGCCGCTGCCGAGCATCGTCGGGGCGCAGCTCACCTTCGCTGCAAGCACGCGCGGCGCGTTCCGGCTGACCGCGGTCGATGCTGCAACGGGCCGCACCGCGACGGCCGATTTCGGCGTCGCGCCGCCAGCGAGCGATGGTGCCGCCCCGATGCACGACTTCGTCGACCTGACCGGAACGCTGCAAGGCGTGTCGACCCTGCTCCATGCCGCGGATGCGGCCGGCGACGCCGGGAACGTCGCGGTCGCGCGCGCACGGGTCATCGACGCGGTCAACCTGTGGCGCAGCCTCGATCGCGATTCGTTGCGTCTCGCGGCACCGATGGCGCCGGAGATCGGCTTCCTGCCGTCGGTCGCGGAGCTCGTCGCCGCCGGCGTCGCTGCCGGCCCCGACGACGCCATCAACCGGCAGCTCCTGCGCGAGACCGTGCCGTTGCTGCATGCGTGGACCGAGGGTCTGCGCGCACCGGGCACGACACTCGCGCAACTCAACGTGCTCGCCGACGCGTTCACCGCGAAGGCGCGCTATCTCGACGGCCTGCTGCCCGGGCGAGTACGGGACGGCGAGCGCGGCCCCGGAATACGCGATGCTCGCGGCGATCGATCCGGACCTGATGGATGCGCTCATGGACGAGCTCGGCAAGACGGTCGGGTTGGGCCCCGACGGCCGGCCGTTCCCACAGCTCAAGTCGACCCTTTCGGAGCAGCTCGTGACGATCGCGGTGAAGGCCGTCGTCGACCGCATCGACACCAGCAAGCAGTTCGTGACAGAGCATCCTCAAGCAGGCGGCCTGGGGCGCAGTGATGGTTGCCGTCGCGCAGCATGCGCGGCAGTTCCTGCAAGGACAGGACCTGGAGGCCGTGGTCTCCGGCGCCTCGCTGTCGTTCCGCGTGTTCGAGTCGCCATGGTCGTTCATCGAGGGTCGCGGACTGGAGAAGGATTATCCCCAGCCGGAAGACCGTGATCCTGATCGGGCCCGATCTCCTCGACGCGGCGAAGGGCGCGGTCGACAAGCTCAAGGCCGCGTCGAAGTTCCGCCTCGATCCGAAGGACGAGAGCGGCCGCTACAAGAGCCAGAACGAGATCAAGAAGGATCTCGAGGGCTTCGAGAAGATGCTGAAGGGCCTGCTCGCCGCGGGCAACAATCTCGTCGACACCATCAGCAACGCGTTCCAGTCGAGCGAGGAGCCGGCAGGACAGTGCGTGTTCACGTCAGACCCGTCATGCGTGCAGCTTCTGTACACCGAAGGGTTCCGCTCGGTGTATCACTTCGCGCCCCCTGACGGTTTCGGGCAGTTCACCGGATTGCCGGTGCCGATCGTCTTCATCGTGCGCAACAACGTGACCGGCCAGCTCTTCTTCGACACGCCGCCGTTCCTCCCGACCAGACCGTGCATGGGAGACGAGACCACACGGACAGCCGCGCAGCAGCTCGCGCAGCTTGGGGAGCGTCACCGGCATCGCGCGATGCCGGCGCAGTGGGTGTGCCGGCGACAGCGCGGGTCAGGCAATGCCGGGTTCGGCAGCCTGGCGGGAGCTTTGGCGAGCATGCACGGGGGTCTCGCCGAAGCGCTTCTTGAACGCGCGGCTGAAGTGGGCCGCGTCGATGAACCCCCATTCCGCCGCGATCTGGCCGATGCTGCGGGGCGTGCTGGCGCGCAGGTCCGCACGCGCGCCGTCGAGGCGCATGGACCAGATCCACCGCATGACTGGCTGCGGCTCGGATGCGAACAGCTGATGCGACGTAGCGCGGCGACAGCGCGACGCGCGCGACTGATGCTGTCGACCGACAGCTCCGGATCGCGCAGATGCTGGACGACGTACTCCCGGATCCGCGCCCTCTGTACCGACTCGGTGCCGCCCGCGGAAGGCCTCGCCTCCGGCGCATGCAACAGGGCCGTCGCCAGAAGCCGCAGCAGGACGTCCTCGAGCGCGAGCCGCGGCTCCGGTGCCACGTCGCCGCCGTGCGTCACAAGCGCCGTCACGAAATCGCAAAGCAGCGCGCCCGGGCCCGAAACGGCGTCGAGGCTGCATGGAATGCGCAGCTCGTGCCCGCGCAGATGCGGCACCAGCACGCGCCGCGGCACGTTGAGCACGATGTGATGGAAGGCGGAGGTCCGCACGGCGGTCCGCGGCCGGTTTCCGCTGCAGATCGTCAGCAGGCCAGGCGCGACCTGCACCCGCTGGTCGTCCTGCACGAGCGTGCCCGAGCCCTGCAGCGCCACCCACGCGAGGATGCCGTCGCGCCGCGCCGCCGCGGGCTCGGGCACCACCTTGGTGTACTGCGCGTGCCCCTCGATCTCGGTGAGCATCAGCGCCCCGAACTCGTGTCCCTTGAGGCGGTTGTGAAAGCCGGTCGGAAGGTCGTGCCCGACCTCCACGTCGAGCCCGAAGAGGTCGTGCAGCATCGTGCGCCAGCTTTCCTCGCGCAAGCCGGGCGCGAGATCGCGGACATCGATCAGGGTATGCATGAGCGCGCGGGAAGTGCCGGGTGCGGAAGCACTGCAGTGGCCGTCCGGGCATTGCGGAAGAGATTTCCTGCAAAGCGGGAACGCCGGCAACGGGGTGCAGTTTGAAGCAAGTCGATGCACAGCCGATCAAAAAGTGCGCGTTATTGCGCTGCACATGCACGTTCGTGTTGTTTTTTTGCGGTCATCCGTCGCGCGGCAGGCCGTCACTGGACACGTGGTGCATTGACGCATCTCAAGCCGCCACGTAATTTCAAAATCGTTAAAGACGCGCGCACGCAATGCGCCGATCGCCAGCACCTGGCGCGGCGCGACCCGGCGACTGCGCGCCACATTGCTGGAGGAAGCTTGTCACTGAAGCATTTGCCGCTGTCCGCCGTTGCCTGTGTCGGGTTCGCTGTTGTCCTGTCCGGCTGTTCGAGCATGGATTCGATGAGCGCCGGAGGTCGTCCGTTCATCTACAAGCAGGGTCCCGGCGACCCACCCCAGAACATCGAGGAAAAGGCGGGAGTCGTCTCCAAGCGCGAGGAGCCGCGCGTGGCCGCTGCGCCAGCGCGCCCGGCAACACCCGCGCCCGCCCCTGCCGGCCCCGGCCCAGCGCGCGGCACCCGCGGTCGCGCAAGCTCCGGCCACCGCTACCGCGCCGGCTGCAGCACCGATGGCTGCCGAGCCCCTCGGTGGCTACACGCAGGCCAGCCGCTATGGCGACCTGCTCTTCATCTCCGGGCAGATCGGCAACGACGTGCGCACCGGGGCGTTCAATGCCGGCCAGGACATCGACGCGCAAACCCGTCAGGCCATGGAGAACCTGCGCGCGATCCTCGAGAACAACCGGCTCACGATGGCCAACGTCGTATCCGTGACCGTCTACCTCGCCAGCATCAATCAACTCGCCAGCGTTGACCGCGTGTACCACGGGTTCTTCAAGGGAACCCCGCCGGCGCGCACGGTCGTCGAAGTCGCGCATCTCCCGCGCGGCGCGCTGGTCGAGATCTCGGCAATAGCAGGCCGCTAAAGCTGCTGACAATCAGGTTGTAACCACCGCGGCCGCAAGGCAGCGGTGGAACGGGCCCTGGCACTGCGAGGGCCCGCGGGGCGGTGTTGCGTTGAAAACCGTGCGAACTGATCAAGGAGGAGTCGTGAAGGCGAAATTAGGAGCTCTGGCCGTACCGATCCTGGCGACGATGATGGCCGCCAGCGTATCGGCCGTCGCCCAGCCCATCGGGCAGCGGCCGTATGTCACCAACGGACCCGTTGTCGGTGAAGGGCAGCAGATGCGCAACGTGTACCTGTTGCGCTGCGGCACGTGTCATGGCCGCGAAGGGGAAGGCACGGCGTGGGATTACCCCCACCTCGGGCCGGCGCTGAAGGGCAACCCGTTCGTGCAGAACGCGCCGGCCTCCGCGATCATCCGCGTGATCCGGAAGGGTCGCAGCGGACGCGAGCGCCTCTACCACGAGTCGTTCCCGAACATGCCTTCGTTCGGCGTGGAAGCCGTCTACGACGTGGACGGGTTGGTCGCGTTCCTGAAGGGCGATCTTCAGAAATAACGACCGATCCCGCCAGGCATCCCTAATTCTTCGCTCTCTCCGGAGGAAACAATGAAGTGGCGTTTCGTTAATGGCATCAAGTTCGCGGCGGCCGCGCTGATCAGCGCGTTGCCGTTCCTCGCGACGGAGTCGCAGGCCATGCCGAGCTTCGCACGGCAGACCGGCATGGTGTGCAACTCCTGTCACATCGGCACGGACAACGTGCCCAACTTCACACGCACCGGCCGCCTCTTCGCCATGCGGGGCTACACGCGACCGGTGGTGCGGGAGCGGTTGCGCACCGACGGCCAGGCCGTCGAAGGCGAACCGCAGTACGGCGGCGATTACCTCGCGCTCAACTGGACCGATTTCTTCGCGGCACGGCTGATCTCGGAGTTCGCCTCGCAGAGCAAGGTCAACGGCGTGAAGAGCGACGTCACCTCGGCGCCGCTGTCGCGCCTGGCGATGTTCTACACCGGTCCGATCACCGACTGGCTGGGACTGTGGACGGAGCTCGGCTACCTCGGCAACAACACGCTGAACTCGGTCACCACCGGCAACACGGGCCCGACCGGTCTCAACTTCTTTGCCTACGACGAGTTCCGGCTGTCGACCTCGCGGACCATCGGGGAAAACAGCTTCGTCGGCATGTCGTTCGGCAACGAGCCCGGTGACGTGGTGACGCAGTTCGTGTTCCCGCTCGGCATTCCGCGCTTCTTCAATCTCGGCCAGGGCGGTGTCGGCAAGTCGATGAACATGTCCACGCTGAGTCTGCATGGCTTCTTCAACGATCAGTTGTGGCTCCAGTTCGCGGCGCAGTCCGGCAACACGAACGCGAGCTTCTCGAACGGCTGGCAGCAGTACTACTCGGTCGCGTACAACCTCTTCCGCAAGACCGACAACGACCTCTGGCTGGCGGTCGAGTACGAGCGCGGCAACGACAGCGCGTCGATCCTGACGCCGACCAAGTCCAGCTTCATCTGCCCGGGGACCTGTCCTGCCGGCGTGACCGACGCGAGCCTGTCGTTCACCAACACGCTCGGCGGTCGTCCGGTTGCCGGAGCGCCGATCGAGAAGTGGTCGACAAGTTTTACACGTACTGCCACGCGTGCGGAATGGGACGTCGCCGACCGTGGACCGCACAGCTGGGTGGCGATGATCCAGGCCAACGGCGTCAAGCAGGACTATCGCAGCGGCGCGTCGGCCGAGCGGAACCTGGCGGGCGTGTACCTCCGCTACTTCTACGCCCGGACGTACGGCTTCTACGCCTCGTACTCGCATGACTTCAAGTACAAGTACACCGCGCCCAATGGCCAGACTGCGGACTTCGGCAAGAACAACAGCAAGAGCATCACGCTGCTGTGGAACCCGGCGATGAACGTGTCGCTTCCACCTGACGTACAACCCGAACGCCCAGAACGCCGTGTTCACGGAAGCGTCGCTCCTGCCGGCCGGCAGCACGGCGCCCAGCCCGAATACTTCGAGCAGCTGGTCGGTCGGGATGGAATACAGCTTCTAAGCACGACCGTGTCTCTCCTCCCTTCGGGCCAGGCAGCAGTCGGGCCTGCGCCCGAAGGTACTTTCCGGAGAGACGCACGGGGGGAACTTCGCAGGTGCAGGACCCCTCGATGCATTCTGTCGACAACTCGATCAAGGTAGCGCGATGAAGAAGCAATGGCTGGTGGTCTTGTCCCTGGGAATGCTCAGCACGAGCGCCTTCGCGGCATCCCAGGGCGCAGGCGTGTTCGAGGAAGTCTGCTCGGCCTGTCACGGCGACAAGGGCCAGGGCATTCCGGGCCTCGCCCCGCCGCTGAAAGGCAGCGAGTTCGTGAAGTCGCAGGACGTCGGTGCGCTGGCGGCGTTCATCCAGAAGGGACGCGCGGGCAGCGAGAAGCATTTCAAGCAGTTCCCGTCCGACATGCCGCCGTACGGCGGTGGCGGGGCCAAGGCGCAAGCCGTGGCCGAGTACGTGAAGGGCGACCTGCAGAAGTGAGTCCGTGCCACTGCGCCGGGATGGAGTTCCGGTGCATCGGCCAGCATCACCCCTGGGGCCCGCACTTTTTTTTCGTGCGGGCTTTTTCTTTGTCTCCAGACCGTTGCCACCCTTGCCGCGCTCGCGCTGCATGCACGGCGACGTGAACCCGCGGACATACACCGCCAGGCCTCACGCCGTGGAAGCGTCCACCACCCTCGCGCACGACCGCAGCCGGACCCGCGTCTGGGACGCGCCGACGCGCGTGTTCCATTGGTCGCTGGTGGCCTCCTTCGCCGGCGTGTGGCTCACGCGCGATGCGCGGTATCTCGACCCGCACGTGTTCCTCGGTTATGTCATCGGCGCGCTGGTCGTGTTTCGCGTCGTTTGGGGCTTCGTCGGCACCCGCTGGGCGCGCTTCTCGAGCTTCCTCGCCTCGCCCGCTGCGGCAGCGGCGTACATGAGCGCCCTCGCGCGGCGGCGGCATGCACGCCATCTCGGCCACAATCCGGCCGGTGCGTGGTCGATCGTCGCGCTGCTGCTGCTGGCGATGGGCGCCGTGATCTCGGGAGTGATCGCTCTCGGCGCCGAGAAGGATCATGGTCCGCTCGCGCATGCCCTCCCGTTCGCGGCCGGCGACCTCGCCCACACGCTGCACGAATGGCTCGCCTGGGCGATGCTGGCGGTCGCCGCATTGCACGTGCTGGGCGTGATCGCGGGCAGCCTCGCCGACCGCGAGAATCTGGTCGGCGCGATGATCACCGGCCACAAGCGTGCATCCGGCCCACAGGAAAGCGTCGGCGCACGCACCGGCGTTGCCGCGCTCGATCGTACTCGCGATTGCGCTTGCCGCGGTGGCGTATTTCCGGAATTATCTGCGCGCCGCGGAGCAACCGTACCGGCCGTTCGTGCACGCCGCGCTTCCGCTTGCCGCTACGTGGCGCGCGGAATGCGGCAGCTGCCATCTCGCTTACCACCCGTCGCTGCTGCCGGCGCGCTCCTGGGAGCGCATGCTCGCGGCGCAGCAGGAGCATTTCGGCGAGGACCTCGCGCTCGAGGCGGATACGACGGCGGAGCTCGCTGCGTTCGCGCAGCGGCACGCGGCCGAGGCGCTCGAGTCACCCGTGGCGTGGAAGATGGCGAGCACGATCCCGCCGACGCAGGCCCCGATCGAAATTTCGGCAACGGCGTACTGGCAGGAGCGGCATGCCCGCCTCGACGCGGCCACATGGCGAGCCATCCGGAAGTCCGACTGCGGCGCGTGTCACCTCGATGCCGAGGCGGGCACGTTCGAGCCGGGCGCCATCCACATCGGCGCCCCGACCGGGACGAAGAAGACGAAATGAATTGCAACCCAAGGGGACGAGATCGAATGCCTGACCGATACCGCCGTGCCGCTGCCGTGATCGTGGCGTATGCGCTCTTCTGCAGCAGCGCCGCTGCAGGTCCCGTCGATGATCTTCTAGACGCCTACAAGGGCCAGGGTGGAGGCCCCTTCAGCGTGAGCGGCGGCGAGCAGCTCTGGGAGCGCAACGTCACCGATCCGAAAACCGGCGAGGTGCGCCGCTGCGCGCTCTGCCACTCCGCCGATCTCAAGAAGACGGGCAAGCATGCGACGACCGGCAAGGCGATCGAGCCGCTCGCTCCGTCGGTCAATCCAAAGCGCCTGACCGACAGGATCCACATCGAGAAGTGGCTGTCGCGCAATTGCAAGTGGACCCTGGGGCGTGAATGCACGCCGCAGGAAAAGGGCGATGCCCTCGTGATGATCAAGAGCCGTTAGGAGAACGCAATGCGGTATTCGCTGGTGAGGATGGCCATGGTCGCAGGCTTGACCGCGGTCACGGGAGCAGCCGGATGGATCGCGCCGATCGGCGCGGCCGGTGCGGCAACGAAGCGTGTCGCCGCTGCGGCGGACCCGGTGTATGCGAAGGAATGCGGCTCGTGCCACATGCCGTTCTCGCCCGAGCTCTTGCCGGCACGGTCGTGGCGACGCGTGATGGACGGCCTCGGCGATCACTTCGGCGAATCGGCACAGGTCGACGCGCCGACGCAGGAGAGTATCACGCAGTACCTCACCGCGCATGCAGCCGACCGCGCCACCAACGAGCAGTCCATGGAGATCATGCACTCGCTGCGGGCAGGCGATGCGCCGGTGCGCATCACGCAGGTGCCCTACATCGCCGGGCTGCACGCGGCCGCGCTCGATCCGCTGCGCGGCGGCAACCCGCGGCCGAAGACGCTCGCCGAATGCGGTGTGTGCCACCAGGACGTGGCGAGCGGCAACTACACCGAGCGCCGCTATTCCGTCACCGACCAGGGCTTTCGCAGCGGCATCGGGAGCGTGCGATGAACAGTGCGCGCCCTATCGCACCGGCCTCGGGAATAAGCGTGAACCTCACCGGCGTGACGCCCCGCTGCGCCTCCGGCTTCTGCGCGCCGCGGCCATCACCTGCGCGGCGACGGCTCTCGCCGGCGTCGCGCTGCCCGCGCGCGCCATCGACGACCGGTTCAATCCGCATTCCTATGACAAGGGCGGGTTCGCGCCGGCCACCGATCCGACCTACGTCAAGGAATGCGGCGGGTGCCATTTCACCTACCTGCCCGGGACGCTGCCGGCGCGCTCGTGGAAGCGGCTGATGGCGGGAGCCAACGAGCACTTCGGCGAATCGCTCGCGCTCGCCCCGGAAGTCGCCGCTCACCTCGAGCGTTATCTCACGGAGAATGCGGCAGACCACTCCGATTATCGCGGTGCGGAAGCGATCCTCTACCGACTGCGCGACGACGTCACGCCGCTGCGCGCCACGGAGTTGCCGGTGATGCGGCAGCGGCATTACATCGTGCTGAACGTGCTCTCGCTCAACCCGAGCGCGAAGCTCAAGAAGATCACCAACTGCAACGACTGCCACGAGAAGGCGGAGACGGGCTCGTTCGCATACGGCGAGATCGTCGTGCCCGGCGTGAGCAAGGTCGTGCGGCCGGGCGGGATGTTCTGAAGGCGGGTGCGGCTCAGCCGGCGAGCGCGTCGAGCACCGCCTGGCGACTGAGGATCTCGGGCAACAGTCGCGGTGGCTGCCCCGGCCGGTAGACGACGTATACCGGAACGCCGTTGCGCCCCAGCGCGGCCAGCGCCGCGGTGATGGTGGCATCGCGCCGGGTCCAGTCGGCACGCAGCAGGGCCACGTCGCGCCGCGCGAAGGCCTCGCGCACCTCGGGCGTATTCAGCACGAGACGCTCGTTGACCTGGCACGTCACGCACCACGCCGCCGTGAAGTCCACGAATACCGTGCGTCCCGCCGACTGCAGCTCCGTCACTCGCGTCGGACTGTAGGCGGCCCAGCCGTCGGCGTTGCGCGCCACAGCGCCTGCTCTTGGCGCCGCATCCTGTCCGCCGTACAGCGGCACGGCGACCGCGACCGCCGTGCCCAGTGCGAGCACACCGGCCACGCCCCATGCCCGTGCGCCACCGGTACGCACGACATGCCACGCCCACAGTGCGAAGCCGAGGGCGAGCATCACGGCGAAGAGCCGCAGCACGGCATCGTTGTCGCGCTGCGCGCCCAGCACCCACGCGAGCCAGATCACCGTGCCGTACAACGGGAATGCAAGGAACTGCTTGAAGCGCACGAGCCATGGGCCCGGACGCGGGAGGTGCCGCCGCCAGCCGGGAAACCACGCCAGCGCGACATACGGCAACGCCATGCCCACGCCGAGCGCCGCGAACACCACCAGCGTGGTCAGCGCCGAGCCCGCCAGGGCATAGCCGAGCGCCGCACCCATGAACGGCGCGGTGCACGGCGAGGCGATGACGACCGCGAGCACACCCGAGGCGAACGCGTCGAGCGTGCGGTTCTCCGACGTCCATCCGGCGAGGCCCGACGGGAACCAGCTGCCCGAACTCGAACGCGCCGGAAAGGTTGAGGGCGAGCACGAAGAAGAGCAGCGCGAGCGACGTGACCACCGCAGGCGATTGCAGCTGGAAGCCCCAGCCGAGCTCCTCGCCGGCCGCGCGCAGGCCGAACAGCACGAAGCCGAGGGTGAGGAACGTCAGCAGCACGCCGCCGGCGAAGGCCGCCGCCTCGGCGCGCATCGTCACGCGGCTGTCGTGATGCCGGGCGAAGCCGAGCACCTTCAGCGACAGCACGGGGAACACGCACGGCATGAGGTTGAGCAGGAGCCCGCCGACGACCGCGAGCGCGATCGCCACCAGCGGTGTCGTGACCGTGGCCGTTGCGGGCGCGACATTTAGCGTGGCCACGGGCACGTCCGGCTTCGGGCCCGCGAGCACCGCTCCGCGCAACGGCACGTCGATCGTCGCGGCCTTGACGATGCCCTGCGGGGTCGCGAACCCGCCATCGGCAGTCAGCACACCGGCCACGCGCGTGAATCCGGGCGTGAGGGTGCTCGCCACCGGCAACGTGAGCTGCAGGCCCGCAGGCGTTTGCACGAGCGTCTGCCGCCCGGCCGGCTCGATGCGATCCTGCTCGAACGGGAAGAAGCGCAGTGCGCCGGGCGCACCGGCATCGCCGCTGGGGCGCAATGCCAGCTCGACACTGGTGCCGCGCCCATCAGCCGTGACCTCCCAGGCGGCGAGCGGTCGCGGCAGCGCCGTGCGCGCCGCATCGAGCGCTGCGCCCCACTGAGGATGCACGGTCGCGCTGGGAGCGATGGGCAGCGTCAGCGCAAGGTCCGCACCTTCCGGAATGCACGTTTCCTTGCACACCAGCCAATCGGCGCGCGCCTTGATCGCGAGCTCCGTGCCGGCGAACGAAGCGGGGACGTGCAGGTCGACGAGGTGCAGCACCTCGCCCTCATAGCCGTAGTTCATCAGCGGCCCAACCGCGAGGGCGTGCGGTGCGGGCCACTGGATCGCCCCGGCGGTCACGCCCGCGGGCAGCGTCCAGGCGAGGGTGGTCGGCAAACCCGTGTCGCCGGGGTTCTGCCAGTACGTGTGCCAGCCGCGGTCGAGCTTGAGCCGCAGCGCAACGGTCGTCGTCTGGCCCGGCACCGCGGCCGCCCGCTCGGGCACGAGCTCCGCTTCGACGTGCTCGGTGCGCGCCGGCGCGGCGGATGCAGGCACGCTGCACGCCAGCGCGAGCGCAAGGCCCGCGAGGACTTGGACGGATAGCGGCAACGCTGAGCGAGGTTCGGTCATGGGTGAGGCGCTCCCGGCGATGACGGGGGCGCCGGATATAATTTTACCGGGCGCGGTGTCGCGTCCCGCTGACGCACCTCAAGCTTCGGTCGGCCGTCATCCCCGGGCCGACGGGTGGCCCGCGCGCCATGCCAACCGCCGGGCACCGCCCCTTATTCCTCCGTGATCGAAACCCTCCTCGTTTCCATCGCCGTCGTCGCCCTGGGCGAGATCGGCGACAAGACCCAGCTCCTGGCACTGATGCTCGCGGTGCGCTACCGGCGCCCGCGACCGATCATCGCGGGCATCCTGATCGCCACGCTCGCCAATCACGCCCTCGCCGGGTTCGTCGGCAACCTCGTGCAGCGAAGCGTGCCGCCCGAGATGCTCCGCTGGGCCGTGGCCGTCGCGTTCTTCGCGGTCGCCGCGTGGGCGTTGAAGCCCGACACGCTGGACGACGCGCCCGTCGCGCGGAGCTCGTCGTGGGGCGTGCTCGGCGTCACGATCGTCGCGTTCTTCCTCGCGGAGATGGGCGACAAGACCCAGGTCGCGACCGTGGTCCTCGCCGCGCGCTTTCCCTCGCTGCTCGCGGTGGTCGTCGGCACCACGATCGGCATGCTGCTCGCCAACGTTCCCGTGGTGTTCCTCGGCAAGGCCGCGTCGTCGCGGATTCCGTTCCGCGCGGTGCGCATCGCGGCCGCGGCGCTCTTCGCCGTCCTCGGCGTGATCACGCTGTTCGCACCCGTCTGAACGCCGGGGCACCCGTCGCGTGCGGCGCAGCTCAATGCGCCGCATGCACCCGGCGGCCTGCGGCGGATCGATAGAGCACGCCGCGTCTCGTCAGCCACTTTTCGATCTCGACGGCGACGAAGACGGTGCCGGGGAGCAGGACGCAGAGCGCGAGCTCGCCGCCAGTCAGCGGTTGCGTCTTCATGATCTCGTTCGCCGCCGGGATGTAGACGACCGCGAGCTGCAGGGCGGCGCCCGAGGAGCACGGCACCGAGCAGTGGCAGGTTGGAGGCGAGTCCCTACGGTGAAGAGTGACTCGCGGGACGAGCGGATCGCCATGACGTGGAAGAGCTGCGCGAAGGTGAGCACTGGTGAACACCATCGTCTGCCAGTGCGACGAATCCGGCGGCAATCGCCCACGCCTGCGTGAAGATCGACAGGCCGCCGATCAGCAGCCCGACCCAGACGATGTGCGGTCCCACGCCGCCCGCGAACAGGCTCTCGCCGGACCCGCGTGGCGGGCGCCGCATGACGTCCTTCTCCCCGGGCTCCACGGCGAGCGCGAGACCCGGGAGCCCGTCGGTGATGAGGTTGACCCAGAGGATCTGGATCGGCAGCAGCGGGATGCGGAAGGCCGAGGATCGGTGCTACCAGCAGCGTGAGGATCTCGCCGGTGTTGCCGGCCAGCACGAACTTGATGAACTTGCGAATGTTCTCGTAGATGCGCCGGCCTTCACCGCACGGCCGCCACGATGGTCGCGAAATTGTCGTCCAGCAGCACCATGTGCGGACGCCTCGCGCGCAACGTCGGTGCCGATCTTGCCCATCGCGACACCGATGTCCGCACTTTTCAGCGCGGGCGCGTCGTTGACGCCGTCGCCGGTCATCGCAACGAACTCGCCGCGGCTCTGCAGCGCCCGAACGATGCGGATCTTCTGTTCCGGGTTGACGCGCGCATAGACGCGCAGATGGCGGCCGCCCGTACAGCGAGCTCCTGGTCGTCGAGCTGCCCGAGCTCCCGGCCGGTGATCAGGCGATCGTCGTCCTCATCGGCGATGCCGAGCCGGATCGCGATGGCACGCGCCGTCAGAGGATGGTCGCCGGTGATCATCACTGGGGACGATGCCCGCCTGCCGGCACTCGGCGACCGCGCGTTCGGCGCCTCGGGCCGCGGTGGATCGATGAGGCCGACGAAGCCGACGAAGGTGAGCTCCGCTCTCGACGGTCGCGGGTGCGAGCTCGTCGGGCATGACCGGCCAGTCGCGCCGTGCGATGGCAAGCACGCGCAGACCATCGCCGCGCCATCCGGTCGGCCTGCTCGATCAGTGCCGCGGCATCGATCGGCACGGCGCCCTGTCGCGGCGAGCAGGCCGTGCAGCGCTCGACGACGCGCTCCGGCGCGCCCTTGGTGAACGCGACGATGCGTCGGTCTTCCTGAACACGATGCAGCGTCGTCATGCACTTGCGGTCCGCGTCGAACGGCAGCTCGGCGACGCGCGGGAGCGTCGCCTTCGAGCGCCGTCTTGTCGTGTCCCGCATCGCGCGCCGCGACGTAGAGCGCCGTCTCGGTCGGGTCGCCCACCGGCGTGCCATTCGCGATCTCGCGTGGCGTCGTTGCTCACCGCGAGCGCCGTCACGAAGGAAGCTCCACGGCTCGCGCTGCGAGCGTGTCGGCGTCGGGCATCGCGCGGTGCGCTGCGCCATCGACGAACAATGCATCGGCGCGCATGCGGTTCTCGGTGAGCGTGCCGGTCTTGTCCGAGCAGATGAAGGTGACCGATCCCAGCGTTTCGACCGCCGGAAGCCGCCGCGCCAGCGCGTTCTTGCGCACCATGCGCTGCGCGCCCATGGCGAGCGCAATCGTGATCACGGCGGGCAGCGCCTCGGGCACCGCCGCGACCGCGAGACTCACGGCCGTGAGGAACATGAGCACGACCGGCTCGCCGCGCAGCACGCCCAGCGCGAACACGAGCACGCAGATCGCGATCGCCGCCACCGAAAGTTGCCGTCCGAAACGCGCGAGCCGCCGCTGCAGCGGCGTGCGCGCCTCCTCGGTCGCGGAGAGCAGCGTCGCGATCCGGCCGAGCTCCGTGCGCATGCCGGTGGCCGTCACGAGTCCCCGGCCGCGGCCGTAGGTGACGACCGTCCCGCTGTACGCCATGTTCAGGCGATCGCCGAGCGGCACGTCCGCTTCCGTCGACCGGCGCGATCACGCTTCTCGACGGGCTGCGATTCGCCGGTCAGCGTCGCTTCCTCGATCCGCAGCTGCACCGCTTCGACCAGCCGCAGGTCCGCCGGCACGACGCTCCCGGCTTCGAGCATGACGAGATCGCCCGGCACGAGGTCCTGCGCCGGGACCGTCACGATCTCGCCACCGCGCACGACGCGTGCCTTCAGCGCCGCGAGCTGCTTGAGGGCCCGCAGCGCCTGCTCGGCCCGATACTCCTGCACGAAGCCGATGACCGCATTCAGGATCACGATCGCGAGGATCGCGATCGCATCTTCGGGCTCGCCGATGATGCCGGACACCACCGCCGCCGCGATCAGCAGCAGGATCATGAAATCGGTGAACTGCGCGAGCAGCATGCGCCAGGGGCCGCGCCGCCGCTGCTCCTGCAGCACGTTCGCACCGTGGACGCCAAGCCGCCGCTCCGCCTCCGCGGCTTCGAGGCCGCGGTCGGCCATCGTCTCGAGGCGCGCGGCGACTTCCGCCACCGGAAGTGCGTGCCATGCGCCTTCCTCGCGCTGCGGCGTGCGCGCGGCCGGGGCCCGCTCGAGCTCGACTACCGCTTGCGCCGAGTGGTCGTTCATGCGGCCTCCGCATCGGGATGCGTGCGGCCCTTCACCAGGGTCACCGGGATGCCGGGGTCCATGGCGTGGATCGCCGCGTGCGTGACCGAACCGAGCAGGATCTGCGTCACGGTGCCGAGGCCGCGCGTGCCCATGATCACCTTGTCGCATCCCAGGTGCTTCGCGCACTGCGCGATCGCTTCACCGGCATGACCGATGCGCGTGTGGCGCGTGAAAGGAATGCCCGCCTCGCGCAGGAGGTCGCTGGCATGCGCGAGCGCCTTCTCCGACTCCTCGCGATGAAAGTCCTGGACCACGCTGGCCGCGATGAACGTCGTCACGTCGCCATGCAGCGGCGCCTGCACGTTGAGGAGATGAACCTCGAGGGGCTCGCGATCCCGCGCGAGCTTGATCACGTGATGCACGGCAGCGAGCGCGCACGCCGAGCCGTCGACAGGCACGAGTGCCTTGAGCATGGCCGACCTCCGTCCAAACGACCTCAAGCCGATGCGCCCGCAGCGCACCGTGATGGCCGTGCGCGAGCGCTCCCGACTTACCGTGTTTGGCAAAGGTCTTGCATCGGCGCCGCGATGGCGCCGCCCGCACGCCCGGGGACGCGAGTCCCGGCCTGACGGCTCGTGCGGCAAAGCTACTCCCCCTTGCGGGTAAGTGCATCGATGGTAACCACGCCACCGCGCCGGAGCAAGCCGGCACGCCGTGCGACGCGACGGCGCAGGGAGGTGCGCCGGTATAATCAACGACTTGCCCGCGCGCGTTCGCGCGTGAATCCTAGACACCGTATTGCCGGACAACGAAGCAACCATGAAGCCTTACCAGCCCGCCACCATCGAAGCCGCCGCCCAGGCGGCCTGGCGCGACGGCGACGCGTACCGCGCCGTCGAGCGCGCGGACCGGCGCAAGTTCTACTGCGTGTCGATGCTGCCGTACCCGTCGGGCAAGCTGCACATGGGGCACGTGCGCAACTACACGATCAACGACGTGATGTACCGCCACCTGCGGATGCAGGGGTGGAACGTGCTGATGCCCATGGGCTGGGACGCGTTCGGGCTGCCCGCGGAGAACGCCGCGATGAAGAGCGGCCTCGCACCCGCGAAGTGGACGTACGACAACATCGCCTACATGAAGCAGCAGCTCAAGGCGATGGGGTTCGCCATCGACTGGTCGCGCGAGCTCGCCACCTGCGATCCCGACTACTACAAGTGGAACCAGTGGCTGTTCCTGCGCATGCTGGAGAAGGGCATCGCCTACCGCACCACGGGCGTCGTCAACTGGGACCCCGTGGACCAGACGGTGCTCGCCAACGAGCAGGTGATCGACGGCCGCGGCTGGCGCTCGGGCGCGCCCGTCGAGAAGCGCGAGATCCCGATGTACTACCTGCGCATCACGCAGTACGCGGAGGAGCTCCTTGCGTGCCTCGACCGCATGCCCGGCTGGCCGGACCGCGTGAAGACGATGCAGGCGAACTGGATCGGCAAGAGCATCGGCGTGCGCTTCGCTTTTCCGCACGACATCCGCGACGAGACCGGCGCGCCCATCGGCGGCAGCCGCATGTACGTCTTCACGACGCGCGCCGACACCATCATGGGCGTCACGTTCTGCGCGGTGGCTGCAGAGCATCCGCTCGCGACGCACGCCGCGCGGTCGAATCCCGCGCTCGCCGAGTTCGTCGCCGAGTGCAAGCGCGGCAGCGTGATGGAGGCCGACCTCGCCGTGATGGAGAAGAAGGGCATGCGCACCGGGCTCTTCGTCCAGCATCCCCTCACGGGCCAGGCCGTCGAGGTGTGGGTCGGCAACTACGTGCTCATGGGCTACGGCGACGGCGCGGTGATGGGTGTGCCCGCGCACGACGAGCGCGACTTCGCGTTCGCGCAGAAGTACGGTCTGCCGATCCGGCAGGTCATCGCCGTTGCCGGCGAGGCGTTCTCCACCCATGCCTGGCAGGGGTGGTACGAGGACAAGGAGCGCGGCCATTGCGTCAACTCGGGCAAGTACGACGGTCTCGGGTACGAGGCAGCGGTCGAAGCGGTCGCTGCCGATCTCGCGGCCGTCGGTCTCGGCGAGAAGCGCACGACCTATCGCCTGCGCGACTGGGGGATCTCGCGGCAGCGCTACTGGGGCACGCCCATCCCGATCATCCACTGCGACGCGTGCGGCGAGGTGCCCGTCCCCGACAAGGATCTGCCCGTCGTGCTGCCCGACGACCTCGTTCCCGACGGCAGCGGCAACCCGCTCGCGAAGCGCGCGGACTTCGTCAACACGACCTGTCCCCAGTGCGGCCGCGCGGCCCGGCGCGAGACGGACACCATGGATACGTTCGTCGACTCGTCGTGGTATTTCATGCGCTACGCCTCCCCGGGCGCACCGGCGATGCTCGACGACCGCGAGCATTACTGGATGCCGATGGACCAGTACATCGGCGGCATCACGCACGCGATCCTGCACCTGCTGTACGCGCGCTTCTGGACCAAGGTCATGCGCGACATGGGCCTCGTGCACTACGACGAGCCGTTCCTGCGGCTCCTGACGCAGGGCATGGTGCTCAACCATGCCTTCTTCCGCCGCAATGCCAAGGGCGGCATCGACTACATCGCGCCGGAGAACGTCAACGTGCACGCGCGACGGCTCGGGGGCGATCACCGGCGGCACGTCGAAGACCGATGGGCAGCCCGTCGAATACGACGGCCTCGGCACCATGTCGAAGTCGAAGCTCAACGGCGTCGACCCGCAGGACATGATCGACCGCTTCGGCGCGGACGCTTCACGCCTGTTCGTGATGTTCGCGAGCCCGCCCGAGCAGACCATCGAGTGGTCCGACAACGGTGTCGAAGGCGCGCACCGTTTCCTGCGCCGACTCTGGACGCAGGCGCAGCAGCGCGCCGAGCTCGTGGCCGGCACGCCGGATGGATTCGACTTCCGCGACGCCGATGCCGCCGGTGAAGACCGCGCGACGCGAGCTTCATCTCACGCTGAAGCAGGCCAACTACGACTACGAGCGCGTGCAGTACAACACCGTCGTGTCGGCGGGCATGAAGATGCTGAACACGCTCGAAGGCGCAGCGACCGACGGCCGCGGCGCGCAGGCGTTCCTGCGCGAAGGCTGGTCGATCCTGCTGCGCGTGCTGTACCCGGTCGTGCCGCACGTCACGTGGGAACTCTGGCGCGACCTCGGTCTCGCGGGGACGCACGGCGACATCCTCGACGCGCCCTGGCCGGCGGTCGACGTGCAGGCGCTGGAGCAGGACGAGGTCGAGCTCGTGCTGCAGGTGAACGGCAAGGTCCGCGGCAAGCTGCGCGTGGCCGCGGGCGCGAGCGCTCCGGACATCGAGCTCGCGGCGAAGGCGTCGCCCGAAGTCGCGAAGCACGCGAGCGGCGGCGCGGTGAAGAAGGTGATCGTGGTTCCCGGCCGGCTCGTCAATGTCGTCGTCTGAACGCGGCGCGCGGCGGCGCGTCGTCGGCGCGCTCGCGGCCCTCGCCGCGCTATCGCTCACCGGCGGTTGCGGCTTCCACCTCCGCGGCGACGTCGCGTACCCGTTCACGTCGCTCTACCTCAATGCACCGGCCGGCCAGCCGCTCACGACCGAGCTGCGGCGCGCCATCGAAGGCCTGAGCGGAATCCGCGTCGCCGACAGCGCGACGGCCGCGCAGGTCATTCTCGACGTCACCGGGGTGGCCGACGACAAGCAGGTGCTCTCGCTGTCGGGGGGCGGTCGCGTGCGCGAGTTCCTGCTCATCAAGCGCGTCACCATCGCCCTGCACGACACCAACGGCGGCGACTGGCTGCCGGCGGCCGAAGTGCAGGTGCGGCGCAGCTACACGTTCAACGAGACCGAGGTGCTCGCGCGCGAGGCGCAGGAAGTGCGCCTGCTGAAGGAGATGCAGACGGACGTCGTGCAACAGATCATCCGCCGGCTGCAGGCGGCGCACCAACCCGCGGCCTGAACACTGCGATGGAGCTTCGCGCATCCCAGCTCGCAGGACATCTCGAGCGCACGCTCGCGCCGATCTACCTCGTCCACGGTGATGAACCGCTGCTCGCGCTGGAAGCGGCGGACGCGATCCGCGCCGCGGCGCGACGCGGTGGCTGCGACGACCGCGAAGTGCTCGTCGTGGAGCCCGGCTTCCGCTGGGATGCCTTCCTCGGTGCGAACGCCAACCTCGGGCTCTTCGGCAGTCGCAAGCTCATCGACATGCGCATCCCCTCGGGCAAGCCGGGCACCGAGGGCGCAAAGGCGCTCGAGGCCTATGCGGCCCAGCCCAATCCCGACAACGTGACCGTGCTGACGCTGCCGAAGCTCGACCGCGGCACGCAGTCCTCCGGCTGGTTCAGCGCGCTCGCGGAGGCCGGGGTCGCCATCGCGGTGTATCCGCTCGATCGCGACGAGCTCCCGGCATGGATCGCCGCACGCTTCGCGCGGCAGGGCCAGCGCGCCGGACGCGAGACGCTGGCGTGGCTCGCGGATCGTTGCGAGGGCAACCTGTTCGCGGCGCGGCAGGAGATCGAGAAGCTCGGCCTGCTGCTCCCGGAGGGTCCGCTCGCGCACGAGGACGTCGAGCGCGCCGTCAGCGACGTCGCGCGCTACGACGTGTTCCAGCTCTCGGAGGCGTGGCTCGGCGGCGATGCGGCGCGCACGCTGCGCATCCTCGGCGGCCTCGAAGCCGAAGGTGAAGGCATCCAGCTCCTCCTTTGGCAGCTCGGCGAGGACATCCACGCCCTCGCGGCCGTGCTCGACGCCACGGCAGCCGGCACGCCGCTGCAGTCCGCGGTGCGCAATGCGCGGGTCTGGGGCAAGCGGCAGGGTGCACTGGAGCGCGCGGCGCGCCGCGTGCATCGCACGGCACTCTCCCCCCTGCTCCACGCGCTCGGGAGGCTCGACGCGCTGTCCAAGGGCATCGGCCGCGGCAACGCGTGGGACGAATTGCGCAACGTGGCGCTCGCTCTCGCGGCCAAGCCGGCGCTGCCGCTGCCGGTCGCGCCGCACTGAGACGCTAGCGCAGGTCGCCCCACGCGGCCTGCAGCAGCGCGAGCGCTGTCGTCGCGGCCGTTTCCGTACGGAGCACGCGCGGCCCGAGCGCGATGCGCGTGACGCCACTGCGCACGAGGCGCTCGATCTCCTCGGGCGCGAGACCGCCTTCGGGACCGATCACCACGGCGCATGCATCTCCCGGAGTCGGACACGCGGCCAGCGGCACCCCGCCTTGCGGCACGCACACGAACGCCGCAGTGCCTTCCGGCTGCCATTGCGCGAGCCTCCGTACGGCATGAACGGGTGGCACGCGATTGCGTCCGCATTGCTCGCATGCGGCGATCGCGATCTGCTCCCAGTGCGCCCGGCGCTTCTCTCCCCGCGCATCCGCCGGAAAGGGCGCACTGCGCGCCGTGATCACCGGCGCGATCGCGGCGACGCCGAGTTCGACGCTCTTGCGCACCGCGTAATCCATCGCGTCGTTGGCGGCGATGGCCTGCACGAGCGTGACGGCGAGCGGCGACTCGCGCTCGATGCTTTCGAATCCTTCGAGGCGCACCTGCGCGCCACGCTTGTGCACGCTCGCGATCCGCGCGCTGTACTCGCCGCCCCGACCGTCGAACAGGATCAGCGCATCGTCGATACCAAGACGTACGACGCGCACGGCGTGATGCGCCACGCTCTCCGGCAGCTCGAGGGTCTTGCCCACCATGGCCGGAGCGAGCGCGTCCGTGACGTGGAAACGCGGCGGCATGTCAGTCTTCTTCGGGAAGCACGAAATCGAAGTGGTAGTGGTCGCCCACAGGGACATAGCCGAGGCTGAGATACAGGCCGTTGCTGACGCGGTTCGCAACGTCCGCGGTCAGGAAGATGTCCGTGCAGCCGCGCTCGCGGAGCATGCGCGACACCGCGGCGGTCAGCGCCTTGGCATAGCCGTGGCCGCGATGCTGCGGGGGCGTGTAGACGCTGACGATCCGCGCGGCGTCTTCGCCCGTCATCTCGAACCCCAGCAGCGCGCGTGGTCCGCCATCGGCCCACACCCACAGCCTTTCCTCCGCGATGCGCGCGAGCGTGGTCTTGCGCACCTGCGACTTGTCGTCGGGCACGCGCACTTCGTCGATGAACGCATCGAGCCAGTCCGCGATGCGCTCGACCTCGGCCTCGATGGCGGGTCGGGCTCGCCCGCGGACGCCCTCGGGAAGCCGCAGCTCGCCGAGGCGGTAGTTGCGCAAGTGAAACCGCGGCCGGTGCACGCGGCCGGTCGCGCGCCGCCACGCCCGCACGAAGCTTTCGCATGCGGGCAGCATTCCCATCACCCCCGCGAGCTCGACCCCCTCGGCGGCAAGGAAGCTGGCGATGGCCGCCGCTGCGGCAGGATCGCTGTCGCCGATCACGAGCGGCCCGCGTGCGCGCTGCAACGCGAAGGCGGCCGCATGCTCGCGCGGGTCGTGCGCCGTCGCGAGCAGTGCAGCCGAGCGCCGGCCGATGCGCGTCCTGGCGAGGCCGCGCGCCCAGGCGAGGATGCCGCCGTATGCCGCGCGATCGCGCTCGATGAGCGGCGCCGCAGCGGCGAGGAAGTCGCGCGAGTCGGTGTGCCTGACGACGCGCCAGCGCGCGGTCATTGCATGAGGAAACGCCGCAGCGCGTCGAGCACCGCGTCGGGCTCCTCGGCCATCAGCGCATGACCGCTCTGCGGTAGCCGCACCACTTCGCGGCCCGGCAGGGCGGCGAGGAGCGCGCCGGCGTTGCGCGCCGGGGCCATGAGATCGCGCCCCGCGAGCACCACGAGCGAGGGACAGCGCACGGCGGCGGCGGCCGCTAGACCGCCCGCATATTGCCGGCACGCCATGAGGTCGGTCGCCAGCACGCCGGCTCACCCGAGCGCTCCATGAGTTGCAGCGCATTGCCGGCCATCCACACACCAGGCAACGTGTTGCCGCCGAGCTTCCCGCGCAAGCCGAACGACCATCCGTTGATCATCTCGTAGGCGGCGTGCGCGTCATCGCGCGCCGCGGCGAGAAGCTCGTCGCTGACTTCCATCGGCACCGCAGGGCCGAGCAGCGCGAGCCGGGAAACGCGACCGGGACTGCGCGCCGCGCAGTCGAGCGCGGCGAGCGCGCCCATGGAATGTCCGATCAGCGCAGCCTGCGGCATGTCCGCCGCGTCGAGCACATCGACGAGCCAGCTCGCGATCGCTTCGACCGACGTCAGTGCCGGACCGGGGGAGCGACCGTGCCCGGGCAGGTCGAGCGCGAGCACGTTGCAGCCGTGATGCGCGAAATAGCGCGACTGCAGTGCCCACACGCTGTGATCGTGCGCAGCGCCATGGACGAATACGACCGCCGGCGCGCCTGCGCGGTGTGCGCGCGCTCCGGTATACGCATAGACGTCGCGCCCGCCGACCCGCAGGATCATGGCGCCGCTGCGCGCACGGCGCGCCGAAGCTCAGGTCTTGCCGGCATGGTGGAGCGCACGCGACAGGTCCTCGACGAGATCGTCGGGATGCTCGAGACCGACGGACAGGCGGATCGTGCCTTCGGTGATGCCGCCGCGCGCGAGGTCCTCGGCGCTCATCCGGAAATGCGTCGTGGACGCCGGATGGATCACCAGCGACTTCGCATCGCCGACATTCGCGAGATGCGAGAAAAGCTCGAGGCGCTCGATGAAACGCCGCCCCTGCTCGCGGGTGCCGCGGATGTTGAAGCTGAACACCGCGCCGCAGCCGAGCGGCAGCAGTTCCTGCGCCAGACGGTGGTCGGGGTGCGACTCGAGCTCGGGATACGCCACGGACTCCACCATCGGATGCTCCGCGAGGAAGGCGACCACGCGCCGCGTGTTCTCGACGTGACGCGCCATGCGGACCGGAAGCGTCTCGATGCCCTGGAGGATCTGGAACGCGGTGAACGGCGCCATGCAGGCCCCGAAATCGCGGATGCCTTCGCGCCGGGCGCGCAGCAGGAACGCCGCGGTCGTCGACTCCTCGCTGAACACCATCTGGTGGAAGCCGGCGTACGGCTCGGTCAACGTCGGGAATTTCTCGCGCACCCCGACGCGCTCCCAGTCGAACCGGCCGCCGTCGACGAGCACGCCGCCGATCACGACGCCGTGTCCGGAGAGGAACTTGGTCGCCGAATGGAAGACGAGATCGGCGCCGTGCTCGAACGGCCGCAGGAGATACGGCGTCGTGAACGTGGAGTCGACCAGCAGCGGAACGCCGTGCGCGTGCGCGATCTCCGCCACGCGCACGATGTCGAGCACGTCGAGCCCGGGGTTGCCCAGCGTCTCGCCGAACAGCAGCCGGGTGCGCGGCGTGATCGCCGCATGCCACGCGTCGAGGTCGCGCGGATCGACGAACGTGGTCGTGACGCCGAACCGCGGCAGGGTGTAGTCGAGGAGATTGTGCGAGCCGCCATAGAGCGCGCGCGACGCGACGATGTGATCCCCAGCCCCGAGCAGGGTGACGATCGCGAGATGCAGCGCGGCCTGCCCGCTCGCGAGGGCGATGCCCCCGATGCCGCCTTCGAGCGCGGCGACACGTTCCTCGAGCACCGCGCAGGTGGGATTGGAGATGCGCGAGTAGACGTGGCCCGCGCGCTCCATGTTGAACAGCGCCGCCGCGTGATCACTGTCGGGGAAGACGAACGACGCCGTCTGGTAGATCGGCGTCGCCCGCGCGCCGGTCGCGGGATCGGGGCGCGCGCCCGCGTGCAGCGCGAGCGTTTCGAGATGGGTCTTCGTGGGCTTGGCCATGGCGCTCTGCCGGCAATCCGGCGGCCCGATTCTAGCCGAACGAATGCGACCCGAACCGCGGGCCGGTAAGATGCGCGCTTGCGCCGCACCGTCGTCCTGCAATGAACCGCCGTCCACCGCGATCCGACGTCCTGCCCGAGCCGCTCCCGCGCGCGCCGGGTGCGCTGCCCGAGAAGGGCCGCGGCGCCACGTTCAATCCCGGCAACCGCTTCCGTCGCGACACGCGCGAAGCGGTCGACGACGGCTGGAACGCCGCCGACGATCCGACGGAAGGCGACGACGCGCTGCCGCCGCGCCGCAAGACCATCGTCACCGTGCATCCGTCGCGCACGATCATCACGCGCAACGATTCGCCCGACGTCGGCTTCACGCAGTCGGTCAATCCCTATCAGGGCTGCGAGCATGGCTGCATCTACTGCTTCGCGCGGCCATCGCACGCGTACCACGACCTTTCGCCCGGCATCGATTTCGAGACGCGACTCTTCGCCAAGGCCAAGGCCCCCGCGCTGCTGCGCGCGGAGCTGGCGAAACCCGGCTATCGCTGCGAGAGCATCACGCTCGGCATCAACACCGATGGTTACCAGCCGATCGAGCGCGAATGGCGGCTGACGCGGCAGTGCCTCGAGGTGCTGCACGAATGCGATCATCCGGTGTCGATCGTGACGAAGTCGGCGCTGATCGAGCGGGATCTCGATCTGCTCGCGCCGATGGCGGCGAAGGGTCTCGCCGAAGTGTTCCTGACGATCACCACGCTCGACCGCGAGATCGCACGCCGAGCTGGAGCCGCGCGCTGCCGCACCCGAGCGCCGCCTGCAGACGATCGAAGCGCTGAGCGGCGCGGGCGTGCCGGTCGGCGTGATGATCGCACCGGTGATTCCGCAGCTCACCGACAAGGACCTCGAGGCGATCCTCGAGGCCGCCGCCGAACGCGGTGCGCGGCAGGCCGGGTACGTGCTCCTGCGCCTCCCGCACGAGGTCTCGCCGCTCTTCCGCGACTGGCTGGATGCGCACTACCCGCTGCGCGCCGCGCACGTGATGAGCCTCGTGCAGCAGATGCGCGGCGGCAAGGACTACGACTCCGCCTGGGGCACGCGCATGCGCGGCACGGGCGAGTTCGCCAACCTGATCGCCGCGCGGTTCAAGCTCGCGTGCCGGCGATTCGGCTTCAACCGCCGGCACTCCACCCTCGATACGACCCTCTTCCGCCCCCCGGCCGCGACCCCGGTGGGGGGCCCGCCGTCACCCGGAGAGCCGCGTCAGCAGGACCTCTTCGGCTAGACCTCCGTTGCCGCCGGACGGCAACGTCACCCATTGCCCTACACGCCACGCCCCCGAAGGGCGACGCTCACATCCGGCTTCGGCGGACAGGCGCGGCAAGGGCCTTCGACCACAATGGCCTCTCGTGCAGGAACGCGCGTGCCTGCAACCTGAATGGCGGCACGCAGTCGATGCAATCAAGGAGGACTTTCAGATGATGACACGAGCAAAGCCTTTGATCTTCGCAGTTGCGATGGCCCTTGGGGCCTCGGTTCCGGCCTTCGCGCAAAGCAGCGGCAGCGCCGCATCGGATAACGGCGGTTCCACGAACACGAAGACCTCTCCCGTGGTAACGGCGCCGGCCCCGTCCAGCACGCCGGTCTACAGCGCGGACCACGCGCCGGTAGTGAGCGGCGGCGCCTCGACCTCGGTGGGCACGACCACGAGCGTGGATGCCAGCGCAGCACTCCCGGCCGATGACGACGCGCACGAACGCGCCGCACGTCAGGCCCGCTCCACGAGCGAAGAGGAGCACGGCGGTCTGCGCAACCGGATCCACGACAAGAAGGACCAGGCGCGCGAGAAGCTCGGGATGGGTCCGGATGACAGCGGCAAGCCCGCGGTTTCGTCCGATGACGCCCGCGAGCGTGCGGCACGCCAGTCGGGTGCGACGAGCGACGAGGAGCACGGCGGCCTGCGTAACCGGATGCATGACAAAAAAGACCGCGCACGCGCGAAGCTCGGCATGCAGCCGGACAACGACTGACGCCGGTTGACGGCTCGAGCAGTCGATTCGAGGCGCGCGGGCCCTGGCCCGCGCATCTCGTCCATCGTCCTGTGACACAGGGAGCCATCCATGCGAGCTCGCACGCTGGCCGTCGCGACACTGTCGTTTTTACTGATCGGCAGCGCCGCAGCCCAAACGGGCCCCTCCGCCGCCGCAGTCGAAGCGCCGGACGCCGGTAGCCTCGCCGGGCCGGGACCGATCTCGGCGTCGCCGTTGCGCGACCTGCAGTCGGGGAGTCCGCCGGTCGCGAATGCGCCCAAACGCAGCACCGGCGCAGTCGCACGCGTGCTCGGCAATGGAACGGCGCTCGACTACAGCCAGGGCGGTGCGAACGCGCTTGGCAACACCGGCGGCCTGACCACCGGCGCATCCGGGCCGGCGGGCATCGTGGGCGGCGGCGGTGGCGTCCATTCGGGGCAGCTGGTGATTCCACCCGCGCCCATCAATGGCGCGATGCGCAGCGACGAGACGCGCGAGCATCCGCGCAACCCGCAGGACGCGACAACGACCTCGGGGATGACACCCGAGCGCTGAAACAAGCAGTAGCGCTGCGCACCGCAGCAAATCTCGAACGATCGAACTCCATTCGCGCTCCCGGCGACCATCGCCGGCGGCGCAACAAGCGCGCAGGACCTGGCGCATCGAAGCAACCACCAGAAGGAGAACCACATGGACATGAAAATCAAGCCTCTCATGATCGCCGTCGCGATCGCACTCGGCGTGAGCTCGACGGCATTCGCGCAAGGCGCAGGCTCGGGCACCGGCGCGGGCGCAGCGGCAGGCGACGCCGCAGGGTGGGGCGGGCGCGGCGGGCGCGAGCTCGGGCCAGGGCGACAACGCCGGCTCGGCAGCAACATCCGGCTCGACGGGCGCGGGTGCAACCGGCACGGGCGCCGCAGCCGCCAACGGCGACACCGGTGGCAACACCAACAATCGCATCCGTCGTCCGGGCGCAGTCGCCCCGCGCAGCGGCGTGACCTCGACCGATCCGAACGCGCAACTGCGCAGCAACACGCCGAGCGATAAGCCGGCGACCGCACGTAGCACGAGCGGCACGGGCTCGACCTCGGGCACGACGGCTCCCTCCGGCGCGAACCCGGCCTTCGACAACCAGGAGAAGGTGAACGGCCAGCCAGTGCCGAATTCGCCGGACGCGAAGACGTCGATGAACGACGCGACCTCGACGGGCGTCGCGAACGATCACGCGAGCACGACCGGCAAGACGAACAGCACGCGCGCTGCCGCGAAGGCCAAGGCCAAGGCGCATGCACAGGACACGCATGCGGCGGCGAAGTACACCGCGGCGCACAGCAAGACCGGTGCCGACAAGACGGACGCGCAGAATGCCGATCAGCACCGGACCGACGAGCCGTTCCGCGACGACGTCGGCCGCGTTCCCGGCGCCAACCCGCAGACGCCTGCCGTCAAGTAACCGGCATCAACGCGAGCGCAGAGCTCGCACCTCGAAGGGGCCCGCGCGGCCCCTTTTTCTTTGCGTGGACGAGCTTGCGGTTCCGCGCGCGCCCCGGCACCATCGACCCTCTGTCGTCAGGAGGAAATGCATGCCCGCGCTCAGCCACGTCTCGGTCGGTGCCGCTGCCGTCGCGCACTTCGCGATCGGGGCGGTCTGGTACACGGTGTTCGCCCAGCCCTGGGTCATGGGCATCGGCAAGTCCATGGAGCAGCTCGCGCGCGAGCACGCGGGCTCGCCGATGCCCTACGTGATCGGCTTCCTCGCGATCCTCGGCCTCACCTACACCCTTGCCTGGCTCATGCGCGGTGCCGGCGTGGCTACGCTCGCCGGTGGAGCGCGGCTCGGCGCGATCGTCGGACTCGGCATCGCCGCGATGCAGCTCGCGCTCAACTATGCGTTCGAGGCGCGATCGGTCACGCTATGGCTCGTCAACGGCGGCTACGCCGTCGTGGGGCTCGCCGTGGCCGGGGCGATCATCGGCAGCTGGCATCGCCGAGGCGTCGCAGTGCGCGACGAGCGTGCAGCATGAATGCGCTCACCGCGCGACTCGGGCGCTGCTACAGCGGCGCCGTGCACGACGTGCTGCGCCTGATGGGCCACGAGCGTGTCGTGCTGCCACCGCGCGATCAAGGCGATTGCACCCGAGCACCCGTCTCGCGGGACCGGTGTGGACGGTGGCAGGTCACATCGACCGCACGCGCACGCGCGACGAGACGCTGCTCGGCTGGTGCACGCTGCTGTCGAAAGCGCCTGCAGGTCACGTCGTCGTCTGCCAGCCGAACAACCACGAGGTCGCGCTCATGGGCGAGCTCTCGGCCCAGACACTGCAGGCGCGCGGCGTCCTCGGCTACGTCGTGGACGGCGGCTCGCGCGACACCGATCTCGTCCTGGCGCAGGGCTTTCCGGTGTTCTGCGCCTTCCTCACGCCGGCGGACATCGTGTCGCGATGGATGCCCGATCGGTACGGCGAGCCCGTCACCATCGGTGAGTGCACCATTCGCACCGGGGACTACCTCCTCGGCGATCGCGATGGGGTGGTGATCATCCCGGAGGCGATCGCCGAGGACGTGGTCACGCGCACCGAGGAAGTCATCGCGACCGAATCGGAGATGCGTCGCGCGCTCATCGGCGGTCTCGACCCGGTCGAGGCGTACCACCGCTACGGAAAGTTCTAGCTGGGGGTCAGCTTTGGCACTGGCATTAGGCAAGCGTTCAGCCTTGCACCGGCCATGTCAGGCTGAAGCCCGACCTACAACGGCATCGGGGCGGTGGCGAGGTGTAGGCAAGGCTTCAGTCGCGCACCGGTCATTGTAGGCAAGGCTTCAGCCTTGCACCGGCCATGTCAGGCTGAAGCCCGACCTACAACGGTATCGGGACGGTGGCAAGGTGTAGGCAAGGCTTCAGTCTCGCACGGGCATTCAGCGCAAATGCGGCGGCTTCCTGCGGCGCGACGCGCATGTCGTTCGCGACGATGGTCGCGACGAGCACGATGCCGCCGCCGGCGGCGAGCGAGAAGAAGATCATCGCGAATCCCGGATAGCCGAGGATCCGGAACGTCGTCTCCACCTGCATCAGCATGGCGGCGCCCACGATCAGCGCCGCCAGAATGAGACCGGTCGTGATGCGGTTCGCGATCTTCTGCATGCCCTCGATGAGCGTCTCCTCCTCGAGCGCGTCGACCTTGATGCGGATGTCGTTGTTGGCGATGCGCGCGAGGATCGTATTGATGCGGCCGGGGAGCTCCTCCAGCGTCTCCTTCGCTTCGAGCACGCTGGTGAAAAGGCGTCCCGGCGACAGGCTCGCACGAAATTTCTGCTGCATGATCGCGACGGTGTTGTCGCGGATCGAGGCATTCGGATCGAAGTCCGGTGCGAGGGTGCGCGCGATCTGGTCGAGGTTGAGCAGCGCCTTGCCGACCATCGTCATCTCCGGCGGCAGGCTCACGCCGCATTCGGCGGCGATGCGCTTGATCTCGAGCGTGCTGCGCCCGACGTTGGCGTCGCGCAGGGCGACGTTCTGGTTCTCCGCGACGAGCTCGGACGTGCGACGGAAGAATTCCGCCTCGTTGAAGTCGTCGCGCTTCGTCCCCATCCCGATGGCGATCTGCGCCACCTTGTCGCCGCGGCCTTCGCTCACCGCGAGGATCAGCTTCAGGAATGCGTCGCGCACGCGCCGGCGGCACCAGTCGCCACCATGCCGAGATCGATCAGCGCGATGTCGTCGTCGTCGGTCAGGAAGACATTGCCGGGGTGCGGATCGGCGTGGAAGAAGCCGTCGACGAGGATCTGCTTGAGATAGGCGCGGAACAGCTGGTCGACGAGCTCGGCGTGATCGAGCTCGATGCGCCGCAGCGGGCTGATGGACGTGATCTTGCGGCCGCGGATGTAGTCCATCGTCAGCACGCAGCACGTGGTGAAGTCCTCCACCGGGACGGGCACGACGATGTGGCTGAAGTCGCGCAGGTTCTCGCCCAGCGTGACGAGGTTGCGCGCCTCGCGCCGGTAGTCGAGCTCGTTCAGCAGGCTCTTGCGCAGGGTGTCGATCATCGGCGCGAGCTCGTACTGGCGCCCGGCTTCGGTGTTCGCATCGAGGAACGCCGCCACCTCGCGCAGGGCTTCGAGGTCCTCCACGATCCGCGCCTGGATGTCGGGCCGCTGCACCTTGACCACGACATCGCGGCCGTCGCGCAGGCGCGCGCGATGCACCTGGCCGAGCGACGCGGCCGCGATCGGCTTCGGCTCGAAGTCGAGAAACGCCTTGGAGATGCGCACCCCGAGCTCGCGCGCGACGATCTCCTCGACCTGCTCGAACGGGAACGGCTCGACGTCGTCCTGCAGCCGTGCCAGCGCATCGAGGTAGGCTGGCGGAAGCATGTCGGCGCGCGTCGACAGGAGCTGCCCCAGCTTGACGTACGTCGGGCCGAGCTTCTCGAGATCGCTGGCGAGGGTCGCGGCGCTGGCCGCCGTCGCTTCCACTTGCGGCGCCGGCTCCGCGGCGCCGATCTCGGTCAGGCCGGCGCGTTTCACGAGATCGCCGCGGCCGTGCTTCAGCAGCAGCGTCGCGAGATCGCGATACTGCTTGAGATGCTTGAGGTTGAGCCCGGCCATGGTCAGTCGCCGCCGGAGCGGCGTGCCTGGACGCGCGCGGCCCGGCCGCTGCGCATCGCGGACGCACACGCGCTCGAATGTGAACGAATCAACTGCGTCTCCCTGGTGAATTATTTACACTGCCGCGCATGACAGGCATTCATGATCTGGCGCTGTTCATCGCGGCAGGGCTGCTGCTCAACGTGACGCCCGGACCGGACACGCTCTACATCGTCGCGCGCAGCACCGGCCAGGGACTGCGCGCCGGAGCGCTCGCGGCGCTCGGCATCGGCGCCGGCTGCTGCGTGCACATCCTCGCGGCGGCCATCGGCGTCTCGGCGCTGCTGCTCGCCTCCGCCACGGCCTTCACGATCGTGAAGATCCTGGGCGCGGCGTATCTCGTGTACGTCGGCGTCGCCCTGCTTCGATCCGGGTCCGCCGGGGAGGTTCCCGCGCCCTCCGTCCGGGCCGACGGACTGTCGCGCATCTTCGTGCAAGGGCTCCTGACCAACGCGCTCAATCCGAAGGTGGCGGTCTTCTTCGTCGCGTTCCTGCCGCAGTTCGTGCGCGACGACGCGCCCGACAAGTTCGCCGCCCTGCTGCTGCTCGGAATCGTATTCAACGTGAATGCGACGCTGTGGAACCTGTTCGTCGCGTGGCTCGCGTCGAACGCGGCGCGCGTGCTCGCTCGCGACGACGTGCGCCGCTGGACCGGACGCATTGCCGGCGGCCTCATGGTCGCCCTGGGGATCCGCCTCGCGTTCTCGGCGAGGCCGTAGGTTCATCGGGCAAGCGTCCTGCATGCAACCTTGCCGCGGGCGGCAGGGTCCGAGGACTAGAATGCAGTGGCAGGGAAGGCGCCGCATGGCCCACCGATCACCGCCGTGCCCGAATCTCCTGCTGCGTCGCAGCCTGCGCCTGACATCCTGATCGTGAAACCCAGCTCCTCACCTGCCCTCGCCCTGCTGCGCCATCCGGGTAAATTCCTGATGTGCACGATGAAGGCCTTCCGCGCCAACCAGGGGCTCCTGCTCGCCGGCGCCGTGGCGTACTACACGCTGCTCTCGATCGTGCCGCTATTGATCCTGCTGCTGCTCGTGCTCGCGCACGTCGTCGACCAGACGAACCTGCTGACCACCCTCGGCCGCTACCTCGAGCTCGTCACGCCCGGGCAGTCGAAGGCGCTGATCGAGGAGCTCTCGTCCTTCCTCGTGCATCGCGGAGTCGTCGGCCCCGTCCTGCTGATCACATTGATCTTCTTCAGCTCGCTGGCCTTCACGGTGCTGGAGAACTCGATGTCGGTGATCTTCCTGCATCGGGTGAAGGTGCGCCGGCGCCGGTTCCTGATCTCGGCGCTGATCCCCTACTGCTACATCCTGTTCCTCGGCCTCGGGCTCCTCGTGGTCACCCTGGTCTCCGGCGCGTTGCAGGCGCACGGTGCCGAGGAGATCACCCTGCTCGGACGCCTCGAACCGCTTGGGTCGCTATCGGGCGCGGTGCTTTATGTGATCGGCCTCTCCGGCGAGATCCTGGTGCTCACCTCGATCTACATGGTGATGCCCGTGGGACGGTTGCACTGGCGGCACGCGCTGGTGGGTGGCATCGCGGCGGCGATCCTCTGGGAGCTCACGCGCCACGTGCTCCTGTGGTACTTCGGGCAGCTCTCGCAGGTGAAGACCGTTTACGGGTCGCTCGCCACGGCGATCTTCGTGCTGCTCAGCCTCGAGATCGCAGCGACGATCCTGCTCTTCGGCGCGCAGGTCATCGCCGAATACGAGCGCATCGAGCGCGAGCCGATGGATGCGAAGCCGCAGAAGCTCTCGACGGCGCGTGCGCACGCCGAGACAGAAAGCTGACGCAAAGGCCGGCGAGCTTACCCGGCCGGGTCGCTTCCGAGGAACGCCGCGACATGGGCGTGCCGCCGCATCTCGTCGAGTGCGTCGGCGTCCGGCAGCTCGGGCCGGTCGCGCTCCGCGTCCACCATGCAGAGGAACCCCAGCGGCGCGTTGGCCGCGGCGCGGAACTGGTGCCACGTTCGCGGCGGGACCGTCACCAGATCGAACGCGGCGACGCGGTGCACCTCCGTGCCGACGAGGCATTCGCCCATGCCGCGCAGGATCATCACGGCGTGCGTGTGCTCGTGCCGCTCGAGCGTCGAATGGCCGCCCGCGGCGATCTCGAAGTAGCGCAGCTCCGCGCGCATGTCGGCGCGCTTGAAGAGCGTCTGGCGCGTGATGTCGCGATACGGCGCCGCGCCTTCGCTCTTGTAGTCGAGGAGCGGCACGTCCTCCCAGCGGAAGCTCGCCGCGCCGGGATCGAAGCGACGCACAGGGGAATCGTCGTCAGCCATCGGGCATCTCCTCGTGCGCGCACGGCGCGGCGACCGCCTCGACGAAGGCGCGGCAACGTTCGGCGAGCGCGTCAGCCGCAAGGAGCAGGCTGCCGCCGATGAGGAACATCGCATCGTCGCCGTAGAGCTCGCGCATGCCGTGCACGCGCTCGACGGTCATGCCGCCGGCGGGTACCGGCAGCGTCGCCGCGAGACCATGCCAGTCGCCCGCGCGCGGCGTCGGCGATGGCCACGCACTCCGCGAGTGCGTAGCTGAACCGTCCGCCCGCGTGCGGGAAGATCGTCGCGTCGGCGCCGAAGAGGCGAAAGAGCTTGCCGAGCAGCAGCGCCGGCGCGATGCGCGCGGCACCCGCCAGTGCCGGATGCGCGATGAGCACCACGCCGGCGTCGCGCGCGAGCGCGGCCAGGTTCGATGCGCCGCCGATCATGGGCGCCACGAGCGCTGCGCGCACGCCACAGGCGCGCGCCATGTCGAGCTGGCGGCGCATGTCGTCGAGGCTGCCGGTGATGCTCGGCGCGTACAGCGCGCGCGACCCCGCCGCATTGGCTTCTGCCACGGCGCGCTGACAGGCGGGCACCCGCTCCGCGAACGGCGCCGCGCGCTGGTCGGCGAGGCCGTGATCGTCCTTGATGACGTCGATGCCTGCGCGCGCGAAGGTGCCCGCCAGCGCGGCGAGCGCCGTTGCCGGCAACCCTTGCGGCTTCAGCGCCGCGCACGACAGCGGGCGGCCGCGCACGCCGGTGAGATCGCGCAAGCCCGCGATCCCGAAGCGCGGGCCACCGAACGCCGCCGCGAGGCTGACGCCGATCGAGGCATCGACCAGCGTGACATCGTGCTGCAGCGACGTGTTGCCGAAGAGCATGTTGAGGAGCTGGCCGGCGTCGTCGCCGACCGTCTCCACGGCGAGCGCGATGTCGACGTCGAAATCGCGCTCATCGCGCTGACGGATGTCCTGCACCACGCCCATGACTTCGTCGCGCACGCGGCGATCCGTGACGGCCGCGGCCGGAAGCTCGACGCTCTGCTCCAGCGCGATGGCGTGCGCACGCGCCTCGATGTCCGCAGGCGGGCAGCGCACCCGGTAGGTTGCGATGAAGCGCTCGGAGCTCATGACGCGGCCGAGTGTACCTCGCGCCGCCGACTTCTCAGGCGGACGAGCTCGTCGCGGCCGGAGTGCCCGACGGCGCAGCGAGCGCCCGGGTCCTCGATGACGCCGTCACGCGCGAGTGCGTCGATCTCACGCGTCATTGTAGGCGTACTCGCGCAACAGCTCGCGCGTGTGCTCGCCGAGCAGCGGCGCCGGGCGCGTCGACCGCGGTGGGCGTGCGCGGAAAAATGAATCGGGCAACCGAGCGCCTTGGTCGGTCCGGCGGCAGGGTGCACCAGATCGACGACCATGCCGCGAGCGAGCGTCTGCGGATGGGTCAGCGCCTCGCCGATCGAATGCACGGGTCCCGCTGGAACGCCGGCCGCGTCGAACGCGGCGATCCACTCCGCCTTCGTCCGCGTGCCGAGCACCGCGTTCATGGCCTCGCTCAGGACATCCAGGTGCTGCATGCGCGCCGAGTTGGTCGCGAAGCGCGGGTCGTCGCGCCACTCGGGATGGCCGAGCACGTCGGCGATGCGCTCCCAGTTCGCCTGGTTGGCGCCGCCGATGTTGATCCAGCCGTCACTCGCATGGAACGCCTGGTAGGGCGCGGTCAGGAGATGGGCCGATCCGGTCGGTCCGGGCGACTGCCCGTTCGCGAAAAAGATGGCCGCGTGCCAGTAGGTCTGCTGCAGCGCGGCTTCCATGAGCGACGTGTCGACCACCTGTCCTTCGCCCGTCTTCAGCTTGTGCGCATAGGCCGCGAGGATGCCCACCGCCGCGAGAATGCCGGCGTTGATGTCGGCAACCGAGTTGCCGTCCTTGACGGGCGGCCGGCCCGGCTCGCCCGTGATCGACATCAGGCCCGCGAAACCCTGGGCGATGAGATCGAAACCGCCCTTGTCGCCATAGGGGCCGTCGCGGCCGTAGCCGGAGACCGCGCAATAGATGAGGCCGGGATTGTGCTGCACGAGGACGTCGTAGCCCAAGCCCATCTTCTCGAGCGTCCCGCGGCGATAGTTCTCGGTGACGACATCGGCGTCCTTCACCATGCGCAGCAGGACCTCGCGGCCGCGCGGATCCTTGAGGTTGAGTGCGATGCCGCGCTTGTTGCGATTGAGGATCAGGAACGGCGCGGACACGCCGTTGATGCGCGGCTCGCGGTAGCCGCGCGAGTCGTCGCCGCCCGGCAGCTTCTCCACCTTGACGACGTCGGCGCCCATGTCGGCGAGCAGCATGCCGCACGTGGGTCCCGCCATGATCTGCGCGAGCTCGAGCACGCGCATGCCCGCGAGCGGTCCGCTTGAACTTTGTGTCCCCGCGCTCGCGGGTGCCCCGGTCGGCGTGGATGCGCTCATCGCCCCACGAACCCGGGCTTCTGCTTCGCGAGGAACGCTGCGTAGCCGATGCGGAAGTCCTCCGTGTCGAAGCAGTCGAAGCACTCGTCGTACTCGGCGTCCGACAGCGGGCGGCCTTCGGCGAGCCGTCGCGCGAACTTCTTGTGCCACCGCGCCACGAGCGGTGCGCCCTCGGCGATGCGCTGCGCGGTCGCCTGCGCCTCCGCGGCGACGTCGGCGTCGGGCACGACGCGCGTCACGAGGCGTTTTTCCTTCGCCTCGGCGGCATCGAAGATGCGGCCTTCGAGCAGGATCTCGAGCGCGACGTCGGGGCCGCACAGGCGCACGAGCGGCGCCATCTCCGGATACGCCATCACGAGGCCGAGGTTCTTGATCGGCGCGCCGAAGCGGCTCGATTCACCGCAGATGCGGATGTCGCACAGCGCTGCGATCTCGAGCCCGCCGCCGACGCAGATGCCGTGGATCTGCGCCACCAGCGGATGCCGGCACGCGGCGAGGGCGCGCGCCGTCGCGTGCATCGTGCGCCCGTAATCGATCGCCTGCGCCTTGTTGGAACGCTGGGTGGGGAACTCGCTGATGTCGTTGCCCGGCGAGAACGCTTTCTCCCCTGCGCCGCGCAGGACGATGCAGCGCAGCTCGTCGTCGGCCGACAGGGCCTCGACGGTGCTGCCGAGCTCGCCCCACATCGAGCGCGTGAGCGCATTGAGCTTCGCGGGGCGGTTCAGGGTCACGGTCGCGATGCGGCCGTCGCGCGCGACCTGGATCAGTTCCGACATGGCTGCCTTGCTAGCGATAGAAGAGCTGCACGAGACCGAGTCCGGTGATCGGCACGTAGGTCACGAGCAGGAGCACGGCGACGAGCACGGCGATGAAGTACACGTTGACCCGCGTCACCGCCCAGATCGACTCCTTGGCGATCGCGCTCGCGACCATCAGCACGCTCGCCACCGGCGGCGTCTGCTGCCCGATGCCCAGATTCACGGTGACGATGAGTCCGAAGTGCACGGGATCGATGCCGACGGTCTTCACGAGCGGCATCACGACCGGAACGACGAGGATGATCGCCGCCGCCGAATGCAGGAACATGCCGAGCAGCAGGAACAGCACGTTGAGGAGCGCCAGCACCAGCCACTTGTTCTGCGTCATCTCCGCGACGGCCTTCGCCAGCGCCTGCGGCGCCTGCACCTCGGAGAGATACGTGCCGAGCAGCGCGCTGGTCGCGACCAGCAGCATGACGACCGCGGTCTGGATGCCGCCCTCCAGCACCGCCTGGCGCAGGTGTGCGAGATTGAGCTCGCGATAGATGACGAGGCCCACGAAAAGGGCCGCGACGACCGCGAGTGCCGCCCCTTCGGTCGCGGTCACGACGCCGCCGAAGATCCCGCCGAGGATGATGATGGGCAGCAGGAAGGCCCAGAACGCTTCGCGCGCCGTGGTGGCGACCCGACCCCACGAGAAGGCGGCCTCGCGCGGCAGGTTGTAGCGGCGGGCGAGCATGTACGCCATGCGCCATCAGGCCGAACCCGCCGATGACGCCCGGGACGATGCCGGCGACGAAGAGCTGCACCACCGACGTCTCCGCCATCACCGCATAGAGGATCATCGGGATCGACGGCGGGATGATGACGGCAAGCGTTGCCGCCGAGGACATGACCGCCGCGGCGAGCGGGGCCGGATAGCCTTTGCTCTTCATGCCCGGGATCAGGATCGACCCGAGCGCCGCAACGTCGGCCACCGCGGATCCGGAGATCTCGGCGAAGAAGAGCGACGCACCGATCGACACGTGCGCGAGGCCGCCGCGGATCCAGCCGAAGAGCGATGCGGCGAACGCGATCAGCCGGCGCGAGATCCCCGACGCGTTCATGATCGCGCCGGCGAGGATGAAGAGCGGGATGGCGAGCAGCGGGAAGCTCGTCGCGCCGTTGTAGGTGACGACCGCGAGGTTCGGCAGGATGCCGAGGCCGTGGCTCGCCACCATGGCGACGAGTGCCACGATCCCGAGCGCCACCGCGATCGGCACGTTGACGAGGACCAGCGCGAGCACCGCGCCGAAGAGGCCGAGCATGATGCCCATCGAAGGTCCTAGTGCAGGCCGTCGGCGAGCGCGATGCCACCGCCGCCGCCTTGCGCGGGCGGCCGCGTCGCAACCACGAGATCGACGAGGTGGGTCAGTTCGGCGATGACGATGAGCGCCGACGAGATCGGGAATCACCGACTGCACGACGTTCATCGGGATCGGCACGCTGACGAGCGTGTCGCCGGCCAGGATCGGCATGATCCAGATCCCGACGCCGCCGAGCAGCAGGAAGAACGTGATGACGAGAATCTGCGCCAGGATGTTGGTGCGCCGGCGCAGCTTCCAGGGCATCTTCTCGACGAGCTCGGGGCAGCCGATGTGCGCGCGCTTCACCGACGCCAGCGCCGAGCCGTAGAACGTGAGCCAGGCGAGCAGCACCGACGCGAGCTCGTCGTACCAGATGAGCGATGCGCCGACGGCGCGGAACACCACGCCGATGGTCACCTCGAGGAAGAGGATGACCATCAGCGCGCCCACGACCCACTCGAGGAGCCGACCGTAGCTCTGGCGAAAGCGCTGCATCGCGCCCGCCAGTGCCGACGCCGGCACCGGCTGCGTATCGGGCAAAGCCACGCTATTTCCCGAGCGCCACGGCGCGGTCGATGAGCTCCTTCGCCCCCGGCACTTCCTTGCCGAACTCTTCGTAGATCGGCGCGCTCGCCTTGATGAACGCATCCTTGTCGACGTCGTTCACCTGCATGCCGGCCTGCTTCAGCTTGCCGAGGAGCTCGCTGTCGTCCTTGGCGGCGGTCTCGTAGACGAAGGCCTGCGTTTCCTTGGCGGTGTCCTCGAGGATCTTGCGCACGTCCGCGGGCAGCGTGTTCCAGTGCCGCGTGCCGACGACCACGTACGCCGGGGTGTACACGTGGCCGGATAGCGACAGGTACTTCTGCACTTCCTGCAGCTTGGCCGAGTAGATCTGCGTGAACGGGTTCTCCTCCCCGTCCATCACGCCGGTCTGCAGCGCCGTGAAGAGCTCGGAGAACTTCATCGGGCTCGGGTTGGCGCCGTAGGCCTGGAACATCTTCACGCGCCATTTGCCTTCGGGCACGCGCAGCTTGATGCCCTGCAGGTCGGCCGGCACCTTGATCGGGCGCTTGTTGTTGGTGATGTGCCGCACGCCGTTCTCCCACAGTGCCAGCACGCGCAGGCCCTTCTTCTCCGCCTCGGGCTCGAGCTTCGGCCAGAAGATCTCCTTCTCGATCTTCGCCATGTGCGCACGGTCCTTGACGATGTAGGGCATGTCGAACATGCCGAAGAGATCGACCTCCGAGCTCATGACCGTCGACGGCACGGCGATGTCGAGCGTGCCGAGCTTGAGCTTCTGCACCATCTCCTTGTCGCCGCCGAGCTGGCTCGAGCCGAACACGGTGACCTTGGCCTTGTTGCCCAGCTTCGCGTTGGCGCGGCGGGCGAATTCATCCGAGGCCTTCTGGAAGATCGAGCCCGGTTCGCCCACGTGACCCAGCTTGATCTCGACTTGCGCCCAGGCGGGAGCAGCGAGCACGAGCGCAGCGGCGCCAAGCAGCGCGCGGCGCAGGAAGGCGCGGCGGAATGTCGTCATGTGAAGCTCCTCCTAACAGGATGTCCGTTCATGTGGAGCACGGCGCACGGTCGGACTGCGCGCGCCGCGGTGTCGCGTACGGTGCGGCTTCAGGCGGCCTGTGCGAGCGCCGCTGCGGGCTTGCCCGCGAGGTAATCCAGCGCCGCCTGCACCCCGCCCTTGCGATGCGGGACGCCGGCCGCGGCGAGACCCATCTCGACGCCCGACAGCGCGCCGCACAGCATGAGGTCGTTGAACCAGCCGAGATGCCCGATGCGGAACACCTTGCCGGACACCTTGCCGAGCCCCTGGCCGAGCGACATGTCGAAGCGCTCGAGCACGACCTTGCGGAACTGGTCGGCGCTGTGGCCTTCGGGCATCACCACGGCCGTCAGCGCCGGGCTGTATTCCGCCGGATCGAGCGGCAGGAGCTCGAGCCCCCACGCGTGCACCGCGCGCCGCGTGGCTTCGCCGAAGCGCTGGTGCCTTGCAAACACGTTGTCGAGCCCTTCCTCGAACAGCATGGCGATGGCTTCGTTGAGGCCGTAGAGCAGGTTCGTGGCAGGAGTGTAGGGGAAGAAGCCGGTCGCGTTGAGCGCCAGCATCTCGTTCCAGTCCCAGTACGCGCGCGGCATGCGCGCCGTCTTCGATGCCGCGAGCGCCTTCGCGCTGATGGCGTTGAAGGAGAGCCCCGGCGGCAGCATCAGCCCCTTCTGCGACCCGGCGATCGACACGTCCACGCGCCATTCGTCGTGACGGTAGTCGAGCGAGCCGAGCGAGGAGATGGTGTCGACCATGAAGAGCGCCGGATGTCCGGCGCGGTCGATCGCCTCGCGCGCCGCGGCAACGCGGCTCGCCACACCGGTGGACGTCTCGTTGTGCACGACGCAGACGGCCTTGATCGCGTGCTGGCCGTCGGCGCGCAGGCGCGCTTCGATCTCGCCGGGGTTCGCGCCGTGGCGCCAGTCGCCCGGAATGAAATCCACCACGAGGCCCATGCGCTCGGCGAGCTTGCGCCACAGCGTCGCGAACTGGCCGGTCTCGGCCATGAGGACGCGATCGCCCGGCGAGAGCGTGTTGACGAGGGCGGCTTCCCACGCTCCGGTGCCCGACGCGGGATAGATGACCACGTCGCCCTGGGTCTTGAACACGCGCTTCATGCCGGCGAGCACCGACTTGCCGAGCACCGCGAATTCCGGCCCGCGATGGTCGATGGTGGCCTGGTCGATCGCGCGCAAGCACCCGGTCGGGAACGTTGGTCGGCCCCGGGATCTGCAGAAAGTGGCGCCCCGACGGGCGGCGATCGAGAGGAATCATGGAAGGGGCCTCGGACGATTGGAACGCAGCGGAGCTGCGGCGCTCTGGTATACCAGCACATCGTACCGGCGAACGGCCCGATGCCGCAACCCGTGCGCCGGCGTGGATCGACTGCGTATAATTCTTGCAGATCAACCAGTAGCCGCCGCGTCGCGCCTTAAATCGCGCCACTGCGCGCTTCGCTCCGGCGGTATACCAACCAGCGATGACAGTGCTCAGGGACACCCCCGCGGCAACGCCGGACGCGCTCGTCGCGGCCTCCGGGACCGCATCCGTCGCCTCGGTGGCGGATGGCACCACGCTGCCTGCGCGCATGGCCGAACGGCTGCGCGAGCTCATCACCGAAGGCGAGCTCTCCCCGGGCGCGCGGCTCAACGAGCGCGCCCTGTGCGAGCGGCTCGGCTCGTCGCGCACGCCGCTGCGCGAAGCGTTCCGGCTGCTCGCTGCCGAGGGCCTCGTGGTGCTGCGCCCGAACCGCGGCGCGGAAGTCGTCACGCTGTCGGAGTCCGACATCGCGGAGAGCTTCGAGGTGATGAGCGGCCTCGAAGCGCTCTCGGGCGAGCTCGCGTGCCGGCACGTCACCGGCGAGGAGGTCGCCGAGATCCGCGCCCTCACCTTCGAGATGCTCGCCTGCCACGCCCGGCGCGATCTCTCCAACTATTACCGCATCAATCGCGCCATCCACGAGCGCATCGTGCGCGCCGCGCGCAATCGCGTGCTGGCGCAGATGTACGAACGCGTCAACACGCCGCTGCAGAACATGCGCTTCCGCTCCAACTTCGACCAGGACAAGTGGAATCGCGCGGCGCGCGATCACGCCGACATGGTCGAAGCGCTGGAAGCGCGCGACGGCGCGCGACTCGCCGCGATCCTGCGCGCGCACATCGCGGACAAGGGCCACGTCGTGCTCGAAGGCAGGCAGGCTCTGCGCGCTCGTCACGCGGCCGACTGAGCGTTGCCGCGCGCACGCGATCCATGAACGCCCCGCTGCCGCAGCCGCTCACGTTCCATCCGCCGGCGAAGGACGACGAGCTCGCGCGGCGCCTGCGCGAAGCCGTCCGCGGCGACGTGCTGTTCGACGCCGCATCGCGCGGCCGCTACGCCACCGACGCCTCGATCTACCAGGTCGAGCCGATCGGCGTGGTCGTGCCGCGCACGATGGACGACGTGCGCGCGGCGCTCGAGGTGAGCCGGCAGCTCCGCGTGCCGGTCCTGCCGCGCGGCGCCGGCAGCTCGCAATGCGGGCAGACCGTCGGTGCGGCTCTGGTCATCGATGACAGCAAGCATCTCGGCGGCGTGCTGGGTTTCGATGCGGAGGCCATGACCGTCACCGTCGAGCCGGGCGTGGTGCTCGACCAGCTCAACGCCTGGCTCAAGCCCAGGGGCGTCTGGTTTCCCGTCGACGTGAGCACGTCCGCGCAATGCACGATCGGCGGCATGGCCGGCAACAACTCGTGCGGCTCGCGCTCCATCGCGTACGGCAACATGGTGCACAACGTGCATGCGATCGACGCCATCCTCGCCGACGGCACGGAGGCGCGCTTCGGGCCCGAGCGCGAGGCGGCCGCGGCGCCGGAGCGCGTGCGAACGCTGCTCGCGCAGGTGCGGGCGATCGCCGAGCGCGAGCGCGACGAGATCGGCCGCCGCGTGCCGCACGTCATGCGCCGCGTCGGCGGCTACAACATCGACGTGTTCCAGCCGCAGAGCGAGCGGCCCTACACGCCCGATGGCAGCGTCAACCACGCGCACCTGCTCGTCGGGAGCGAAGGCACGCTCGCGTTCAGCCGCGCGCTCACGCTCAAGCTCGCGCCCCTGCCGCGCGCACCGCACCCTCGGCGTCGTCAACTTCCCCACCCTGTACCGCGCGATGGCGGCCGCGCAGCATCTCGTGCGCCTCGGTCCTTCCGCGGTGGAGCTCGTCGATCGCACCATGATCGACCTCGCGCGCAGCAATCCTGCGTTCCGGCCGGTGATCGACGCCGCGCTGATCGGCGAGCCGGAGGCCATCCTGCTGGTGGAGTTCACGAGCGGGCAGCGCGACGAAGCGCTCGCACGCCTGCGCGAGCTCTCCGAGCTCATGGGCGATCTCGGTCTGCCGGGCAGCGTCGTCGAGATGACCGACACGGCCCCGCAGAAGGCGCTGTGGGAAGTGCGCAAGGCCGGCCTCAACATCATGATGAGCATGAAGGGCGACGGCAAGCCCGTGTCCTTCATCGAGGATTGCGCGGTGCCGCTCGAGCATCTCGCCGACTACGTCGATCGCCTGACGGCGGTGTTCGCGAAGCACGGCACGCGCGGCACGTGGTACGCGCACGCGTCGGTCGGCACGCTCCACGTGCGGCCCATCCTCGACATGCGCCGCGACGGCGCGGCGAAGATGCGCGCGATCGCCGAGGAAGCCGGCGCGATGGTGCGCGAGTACAAGGGCGCGTTCTCCGGCGAGCATGGCGACGGGCTGGTGCGCAGCGAGTGGGTCGCCTGGCAGTTCGGACCGCGCATCACGCGCGCGTTCGAGGAGATCAAGGACCTCTTCGATCCCGGCGGTCTCATGAATCCCGGCAAGATCGTCCGCGCCACCCGCATGGACGAGCGCACGCTCTTTCGCTACAAGCCGGGCCATCGCACGTTGCCCCTCGCCACCGCGCTCGACTGGTCGTCGTGGAACGTGCACGCCGATCCCGTGGCCGACACGCTAACGCCGCCGGGGACGGGCGACGATCCTGCGCAGCGGGTTCGCCAAGGCCGTGGAGATGTGCAACAACAACGGCCACTGCCGCAAGTTCGACGCCGGCACGATGTGCCCGAGCTATCGCGCCACGCGCGACGAGCAGCACCTCACGCGCGGCCGGGCGAACACGTTGCGCCTCGCGGTGTCGGGGCAGCTCGGGGGCGAGTTCGCGTCGGAGGCGGTGCGCGACGCGCTCGACCTGTGCGTGAGCTGCAAGGGGTGCCGGCGCGAGTGCCCGACCGGCGTCGACATGGCGAAGATGAAGATCGAGTTCCTGCACCAGTGGCGGCAGAAGCATCGCGCTGTCGCTCACGGACCGCCTCGTCGCGTACCTGCCCCGCTGGGCGCCGTGGGCCGCGCGCGTGCCGTGGCTTGCGAACCTGCGCGATACGCTCCCCGGCGCAGCGCGCCTGTCCGAACGATGGCTGGGGCTCGCGGCGCAACGCAGCCTCCCGCGCTTCCGCAGCGACACCTTCCTGCGCACGGCGGCCGGGCGCAATGCCACGTCCGCGAGCCGCGAACGTCGTCCTGCTCGTCGACACGTTCACCAACTACTACGAGCCGGAGAATGCGCACGCCGCGCTGGCGGTCTTGCGCGCGGCGGGCTACGACGTGGCGATCGCGCAGGCGCTCGATGCCGACGCCGAGCGCACGCGACCGCTGTGCTGCGGCCGCACGTTCCTCGCGGCGGGCCTCGTCGACGAGGCGCGGCACGAGGCGCGACGCATGCTCGATGCGCTCGTCCCGCACGTGGCGCGCGGCGCAGCGATCGTCGGCCTCGAGCCGTCGTGCCTCTACTCGCTGCGCGACGAGTTCCTGTCGATGCGGCTCGGCGACGCTGCCGCGCGCGTCGCCCCGCGTGCGTTCCTGTTCGAGGAATTCCTCGCCGCCGAGCGGCGCGCGGGGAAGCTCAAACTGCACCTGCAGGCGCTGCCGCACCAGCGCGCGCTGCTGCACGGCCACTGCCACCAGAAGGCGTTCGACGCGATGGGTGCGACGCGCGAGGTGCTGGGGCTCGTCCCCGACCTTGCAGTCGACGTCGTGGAAACGAGCTGCTGCGGCATGGCCGGAAGCTTCGGCTACGAGGCCCGCCATTACGACGTTTCGATGCGCATGGCGGAGCTTGCGCTGCTGCCTGCCGTGCGCGCGGCCGACCCCGCGACGCTGCTGGTCGCCGACGGCACGAGCTGCCGCCACCAGATCGCCGACGGCGCACGGCGCGAGGCGCGCCACGTCGCGCGCGTGCTCGCCGATGCACTCGCACACTGACACCACGAGGTGACGATGGATGCAATGAAAGCTGCCCGGCTCCTGCTCGATGCCCGCACGTCGGGGCAGCGGATCGCCGGGCTTCCCGAGGATGCGCGACCGGCGTCGGAAGCCGAGAGCTACGCGATCCAGGATGCGCAGATGCGTGCCCTGGGACCGACCGGCGGCTGGAAGGTCGGCGCCCGCACGCCCGACAGCGAGCCGACCTGCGGCCCACTGCCTGCATCGCTCGTGCTGCGCTCGCCGCAGCGCTTCGCCGCCGGGCGCTTCCCGCTCCATCTCGTCGAGGCCGAGATCGGATTCACGCTGGCGCGCGACCTGCCGCCGCGGTCATCCCCCTACGTCGAAGCCGACGTGCTGGCCGCGCTCGCGACGGTGCACGCCACCATCGAAGTGCTCGACTCGCGCTACACCGACCTGCGCGCGGTGCCGCAACCCTCGCTGCTCGCCGACTTCCTCAGCAACGGCGCGCTCGTGGTGGGCCCGGGGCGCAACGGCGACCTGCGCATCGACCAGACGCGCACGCGCCTGCAGGTGTTCTGCAACGATGCGCCAACGCTCGACGTCACCGGCGGCAACACGGCGGGCGACGTGTTCCGGCTGCTCGTGTGGCTGGCGAACCACGCCGCGCGGCGCAATGGCGGACTGCGCGCGGGCACCGTCATCACGACCGGCTCGTGCATCGGCGGCTACGCGGTGCCGCCGGGCACACGCGTGCGCGCGGTGTTCGACGGCATCCCGGCGGTGGAAGCGACCGTCTAGCGGCCGCGTGCGTCGTGCAACCCTCCCGGCGATGACCGAACATGCGACGGATTGTCACAGCGAAGGGCCGCTGCGTTTCGCGGCGCCTTGCATGAGCCTTTCCTCGCTGACGATGGCGCGCTTGTGCACGCCCTTGCCGATCTCGCCGGCCGGGTCGGCTGCGCTCACCTCGAACACGAACACCTTCCCTTCGCAGCGCACGTACCGGGCCGTGGCGATCACGCTCGCACCGACCGGCGTCGGGGCCATGTGCTCGACGTCGATGTGCACGCCCACCGAGAGCTCGCCGTCTCGCAGCAGCGGCCGGAGGATGCGCGAGGCCGCGATCTCCATCAGCGCGATCATGCGCGACGTCGCGAGCACCGCCGGATAGGCATCGTCGGCCTCGAGAGGCAGCACGCTCGCCAGATCGCGCGTGCGGACCTTCATGCTGGCGGTTGCAGTGGCACCGGTTTCGGGTTCGTCCATGCACGTCCTCTGCGTTGTCCTGCACGCGCCGTCGGCTTCGTCACCCCCGAGGGCACACGATCACATCAGCCCGGCCCGGGCGCTGCGGAGTCGGGCGGTCCCTTGAGCTCGACCGTGTTGCCTTCGGGATCCTCGATGTATAGCGACGGACCGTGGCCCTCCGCGCCGTAGCGCGTGCCCGCCTCGCCGACCGTCACGCCGCGCGCCGCGAGATACGCGCGCACGTCCGCGAGATCGAACGGATCGACCCGGAAGCAGAGGTGATCGAGGTTGCGTCCTTCGCGTCCCGGCGCGGCGCCCCCCTTGCGCCCGAGCTCGCCGTCGACGGGGACGAGGTCGACCAGCGAGCGTCCCGCGCGCAGCTGCACGAGGCCGATCGCATCCTGCCGGCGCTCGACCGTGCAACCCAGCACGTTGCAGTAGAAGTCCTCCATGCGCGCGAGATCGGTGACGCGCAGGACCACGTGATCGATTTCGCGCAGGTGGATCATGCGCGATGCTCAGTCGGCGGCGCTGTGCCACCAGAGCCGCAGCTCCCGGCAGCGCCCGTCGGGAACGAGAGTCACGACCGCGATGCCATCGAGCGTCAGCCGTGGCAAGCGGATCGCCAGGCTTGCGCGCAAGCATGTTGGTGCCGGCGGACGCCGCCCACATCGCGAACATCTCCTCGGAGGTGACCTGGTAGCGCGTGCGCCAGTGCGCGACGCCGCCGCCCTCGTGCGCGTGGAGGATCTCGTAGTCGAGGTGGATGTCGCGCTGCAGCTTCGTGCGCTGCCAGTACTGGCGCATGGCGTCGTGGCCACGCTGCACCGCGAACGGCGTGTTGTGATAGGCCGCGTCGGGCGTGAAGAGCGCCACGAGCCGTTCCGCGTCGCTCGTCTCCCACGCCGCCTTGTAGCCCTGCATGAATGCGTCGAGGCTCATCGATGGCTCCGCACGGATGGAATGTTCGGGTCGCCGTTCACGGCGCGCGCCACACGCTCGCGAGCCACGGCTGCTGCTCGCGCGGCAGGCCCGGCGGCCGGTAGTAGTGCTCGATCTCGACGAAGCCGGCCGCCGTCATGTATCGCCGCCACGCTTCGAGGTCGTGATACACGCCGTAGCGGCCGCGATTCCAGCCTTCCTCGTTGTTGCCGCGCGGATTCGAGCTGAAGAGCACGCCGCCCGGCTTGAGCGCGGCGCGAAGCTCGCCGAGCACGCGCGGCAGATCGCGCGATGGCACGTGGAAGAGCGACGCATTGGCAAAGATGCCGTCGAATGCCGCGGCCGGCAGATCGAGCTGCAGGAAGTCCTGCTGCCACACGTCGCAGCCGCTGTGGTCCCGGGCCATGGCGACGAATGCAGCCGATCCGTCGAGTCCGATGGCGACGTGGCCGAGCTCCGCGAAGGTGCGCAGGTCGCGCCCCGGTCCGCAGCCGAGGTCGAGGATGCGCAGCGGCGGCGCGCATGCGATGTGCCGCAGCAGCGCGTCGATGTTCTGGCGCACGTCGTGATCGCGCGTCCCCGCCCAGAACGATGCCGCCTGGGTCTCGTAGTGCGCCAGCGTGCGGGCGCTGATCGCCTCCTGCGTCGATGCCTGGTCGTGCTCGTTCATCGCGGTCATGCTAGCGCAGTCGACGCCGCACGGCGATGTCACGCCCGCGAGACGAAGCGATTGCCCTTGATGTAGAAGCGCAGCAGCCGGCGCGCCCAGTGGCCCGCGTAGTCGACGCCGATGCGCGGCCGCTTGACCGATCGTGAACGGCTCCGGCTGCGCAGCCGCCACGTAGAGCGCGTCGCCGACGAGGTCCATGCCGTTGTGCCGGCGATCGATGTGCATGGCCCGGCACAGGAGCCCCGGCCCCTGCGTGCGGCCGTCGATGTTCGCCACGGGCTCGAGCCCGCGCAGCAGCACCGCCGCCGCGCGTCCTTCCGGCTCGACCACCACGTTCATGCAGTGGTGCATGCCGTAGATGAGGTAGACGTACGCATGGCCCGGCGGGCCGAACATGACCTCGGTGCGGGCGGTGCGCCCGCGCGCGGAATGCGCGGCGAGATCGTGCGGCCCGAGATAGGCCTCGACCTCGACGATCCGCCCCACGCGCGTCACGCCGCCCGAACGATGGACGAGGTGCCGTCCGAGGAGCTCGTGCGCGACGGTGATCGCATCGCGGTCGTAGAACGCGCGCGGCAGCGGCGCGAGGCCGCCCGCCACGGTTGCGCCGGATTCTTGTTCGGAGGCCATGCGAGCACGACGACAATCGATGCGCGATGGTACCGCGGGCGCCGCACCGGGGCAGGCGCGACGGTGATGCGGCGTTAGGCCCGCGCAGTGTCGACGGCGTCGACGACCTCCGTCGCGAAGTCCGCGGGCATCACGATCTCGAGCAGTTCGACGTCGTCGCTGTGTGCGATCTCGCGATGCCGGATTGCGGCGGCTGGTGCACGCACGATCCGGCCTCGAGCCGCACGCGTCCCCTGCCCCTCGTACTCGAATTCGATCCAGCCCGTGCAGCACGTACACGAGCTGGAACGTCGGTGCGTGCAGGTGCGGCTCGCCGGAGAACGCGGCGCCCGGCACCGCGCGGATCACGTGCGCGACCACGCGCCCGTCGGTGGCCGCCGCGATGCCGAGATCGCGGTACTCGAAGAACGCGCGCAGGCCGCGCTCGAAGCGCGCATCGCGGGCGTGGCTGACGGTGAACCCTTCGGTGGTCATGGCGCGCTCCTCCTCGTTGACCGCATCGTCGTAGGCCGGCTTCGCGACGTCAAGGTCGGCAGCGGTCGTGTCGCAACGCAGGCAAACCGTTGTACTCTCCGGGTCACCAGCCGAGCCACCCAAGCCATGACGCACATCCTGCATCGCCAGCTGCGCGGCGCCCTCCCGGTCGCCGTCAGCGGCCGCGGCATCACCATCACGGACGCCACGGGCAAGACCTACATCGACGCCTCCGGGCGGCGCGGCCGTGTCCTGCCTCGGCCACGGCCATCCCGACGTGCTGCAGGCCATGCACGCGCAGATCGATCGCATCGCGTACGCCCACACGAGCTTCTTCACCACGGCGGTGGCGGAGGAGCTCGCGGATCACCTGATCGCGCACGCGCCGCGCGGCATGTCGCACGTGTACCTCGTGTCCGGCGGCTCGGAGGCGATCGAGGCGGCACTGAAGCTCGCCCGCCAGTATTTCGTCGAGACGGGCGAGCCGCAGCGGCGCCGCTTCATCGCCCGCCGCCAGAGCTATCACGGCAACACGCTCGGCGCGCTCGCCGTCGGCGGCAACGCATGGCGGCGGCAGCAGTTCGCGCCGCTGCTGATCGACGTGACGCACGTCGCGCCCGTGCTACGAATATCGCGACCGCCGCGCCGACGAGACGCCGGAGGCCTACGGCCAGCGCCTCGTCGCCGAGCTCGACGCCACGATCCGGGCCGCCGGCCCCGACACGGTCATCGGCTTCGTCGCCGAGACCGGTCGTCGGCGCAACACTGGGCGCGTGCCCGCCGTGCCCGGCTACTTGCGCGGCGTGCGCGAGGTGTGCGATCGCCACGGCGTGCTGCTGATCGTGGACGAGGTGATGTGCGGCATGGGCCGGACCGGCACGCTGCACGCCGTCGAGCAGGAGGGCGTCGTGCCCGACCTCATGGCGATCGCCAAGGGCCTCGGCGGCGGCTACCAGCCGATCGGCGGCGTGCTCGTGCAGCAGCGCATCATCGACGCGCATCGCGCAGGGCAGCGGCTTCTTCCAGCACGGCCACACGTACATCGGGCATCCCGTCGCCTGCGCCGCCGCGCTGGCCGTGCAGAAGGTGATCCAGCGCGACGACCTGCTCGCCGCACGTGCAGCGCATGGGCGCGACCTTGCGCGAGCGCCTGCACGCCGCGTTCGACCGTCACCCGCATGTCGGCGACATCCGCGGCCGCGGACTCTTCATGGGCGATCGAGCTCGTGCGCGATCGCACGACCAAGGAGCCCTTCGATCCCGGCTTGCGCCTGCACGCGCGCATCAAGGCCGAAGCCATGCGTCGCGGCCTGATGGTGTATCCGATGGGCGGCACGCTCGATGGCCGCCGCGGCGACCACGTGCTGCTCGCTCCGCCGTTCATCGTCACGAGTGCGGACATCGACGCCATCGTCGGCCGCCTGCAGGACGCCGTCGACGCGGCGCTGCAGGATGTCGCGCACGCGGTCTCGGCCTGATGGCGGAAGTCCCGGTGGTGGTCGCCGTCGCGCCGAACGGTGCGCGCAAGACGCCCGCGGACCATCCGCGCCTGCCGCTCCGTCCCGCCGAGCTCGCCGAGTGCGCGGCGACGTGCCTCGACGCCGGCGCCGCCATGCTGCACCTCCACGTGCGCGACGATGCCGGACGGCACAGCCTCGATCCGGAGCACTATCGTGCCGCCATCGCGGCGATTCGCGCGCGCACGGGTGACGAGCTCGTGCTGCAGGTGACGACCGAAGCGGGCGGCCGCTATGCACCGCCGGAGCAGATGGCGTGCATCGACGCGCTCGCGCCGGAAGCCGTCTCGGTGGCGATACGCGAGCTCTTCAAGCCCGGTTCGCCGGAGGCGGACGGCGCGGCCTTCCTCGCCCGTCTGCATGCACGCGGCACGTTCGTGCAATACATCGTCTACGACGCGCAGGACGTCGCGCGCTGCATCGCCCTGCACGCCGCCGGCGTGCTCCCGCAGCGGCGGCCGCACGTGCTGCTCGTGCTCGGCGCCTACGCCGAGCGCCGCGCCGGGCGACCGGCCGAGCTGCCCGCGCTGGCGGCGGCCTTGCCTGCGGACTGGCCATGGTCGGTCTGCGCGTTCGGCGCCGAGGAGCTGCGCTGCGTCACGACGGCGGCGTTGCTCGGCGGCCACGTGCGGGTAGGATTCGAGAACAACACGCAGCTGCCCTCGGGCGAGACCGCTGCGGACAATGCGGCGCTCGTGCGCGCCACCGTGGCGGCGCTCGCGCCGCTCGCGATGCGCCCCGCGACCTGCAGTGAAGCACGCCACCTGTTCCGCGCCATCGGCGCATGACGGCTGACGACGACAGCACGACCACGCTCACCCTGGAGGAAGACATGCACGACCGATCCGGCAGTTCCCTGCGCCACGGCGCGACCCTTGCGAGCGCCATCGCGCTCGCCGCAGCGCTGTGCGCGCCGTCCATCGCGACCGCGCAACAGAAGTTCGTCACCATCGGCACCGGCGGCGTCACCGGCGTCTACTACGCGGTCGGCGGCGCGGTGTGCCGCCTGGTCAACAAGGACCGCGCGAAGCACGGCATCCGCTGCTCGGTCGAGTCCACCGGCGGCTCGGTCTACAACGTGAACACGATCAAGGCCGGCGAGCTCGACTTCGGCCTGGCCCAGTCCGACGTGCAGTACCAGGGCTACAAGGGCACCGGCCCGTTCAAGGAAGCCTATGCCGACCTGCGCTCGGTGTACTCGGTGCACCCCGAGCCGTTCACGTGGTCGCACGCAAGGAAGCGAACATCAAGCAGTTCACCGACTTCAAGGGCAAGCGCTTCAACGTCGGCAATCCCGGGTCGGGCACGCGCTCGCGCGATGGACGAGCTGCTCGGCGCGCTCGAACATGAAGATCGGCGATTTCGCGCTCGCCTCCGAGCTCAAGGCCGACGAGCACGGCCCGGCGCTGTGCGACAACAAGATCGACGGCTTCTTCTACGGCGTCGGCCATCCGTCGGCGAACATCCAGGATCCGACCACGGCCTGCGGCGCGCAGCTCGTGTCGCTCACCGGACCCGCGATCGACGCGCTGGTGAAGAAGAGCCCGTACTACGCCTACGCGACGATCCCCGGCGGCCTGTACGCCAACAATCCCGCAGCCGACGCAGCACGTACGGCGTGCTGGCGACGATGGTGACCTCCGCCAAGGTGCCCGCCGACGTCGTGTACACGATCATCAAGGCGACGTTCGACAACTTCGACGAGTTCAAGAAGCTGCACCCGGCGTTCGCCAACCTCGATCCGCAGCACATGATCAAGGACGGCCTGTCCGCGCCGCTGCATGAAGGCGCGGCGCGCTACTACCGCGAGAAGGGCTGGATCAAGTGACGAGCGAGAGCGGGCAATCGCGGGGCGCGCCCGCCGGCTTGCGCGGCGCGCCCCTGGTCGACGCGAGCGCGGCGGGCAACGACGCGCCGCCGGTCGACGTCCGGTCGCTGGTCGCAGGAGGCCGACCTCGGCGGGCGCAAGCCCGCCGGGGCCGCCGCGCGGAAGGCGCTCGCGTTCACGCTGCATCGCGTGGTCGCTGCTGCAGCTGTGGTACGCCTCGCCGTTGCCGTTCACGCTTCAACGTCTTCGTCCTCAACGACACCGAGATGCGCTCGCTGCATCTCGGCTTCGGGCTGTTCCTCGCCTTCCTCGCGTATCCGTTCGGCAAGCGCTCGCCGCGCGACCGCATTCCGGCTGCAGGACTGGGCGCTCGCGCTCGCCGGCGGCCTTCTGCGGCGCCTACCTCTTCCTGTTCTATCGCGAGCTCGCCGACCCGCCCGGGCCAGCCGACGCTGCTCGACTTCGTCACCGCGGTCGTCGGCATGGTGCTGCTGCTCGAGGCGACGCGGCGCGTGGTCGGGCCGCCGATCGCGATCATCGCCAGCGCTGATGCTGGTGTATGCGTTCGCCGGGCCGTACATGCCGGACCTCATCGCGCACAAGGGCGTGTCGCTGTCGAAGGCGGTCTCGCACTACTGGCTGACGCACCGAAGGCGTGTTCGGCGTCGCGATCGGCGTGTCGGCGAGCTACATCTTCCTGTTCGTGCTGTTCGGCTCGCTGCTCGAGAAGGCCGGCGCCGGCAATTACTTCATCAAGGTCGCGTTCGCGTTGCTCGGCCACCTGCGCGGCGGCCCGGCCAAGGCCGCGGTCGTGTCGTCGGGCCTGATGGGCATGATCTCGGGCTCGTCGGTCGCGAACGTCGTCACGTGCGGCACGTTCACGATCCCGCTCATGAAGCGCGTCGGCTACACGCGCGGAGAAGGCCGGCGCCATCGAGACCGCGGCCGGCGTCGACGGCCAGATCATGCCGCCGGTGATGGGCGCGGCCGCGTTCCTGATGGCCGAGTACGTCGGCGTGTCGTATGCCGAGATCTGCAAGAACGCGGCGCTGCCCGCGGCGATCTCCTACATCGCGCTCTTCTACATCGTGCATCTCGAAGCCCTGAAGGCGGGCATCCACGGCCTGCCGCGGCGCGCCGGCACGTCGGGCCTCGCGCCGTCTGGCCGGCGTGCTGATGACGCTCTGCGCGCGTGGTCGCTCCTCGCCAACGCCGTGTACTACGGCCTCGGCTGGCTCAAGGGCGTGCTCGGCGACGGCGCGCTGTGGGTGATCGTGCTCGGCGATCTGGCGGCGTACGTCGCTGCTGGTGCGCATCGTCGCGCGCCAGCCCGACCTCGTCGATCGACGATCCGAACGCCGAGGTGATCGAGCTGCCGCGAGCTCAAGGCGACGCTGCTCGCCGGACTGCATTACCTGCTGCCCGTCGTGCTGCTGATCTGGGCGCTGATGGTCGAGCAGCTGTCGCCGGGCCTGTCGGCGTTCTACGCGACGGCGCTCCTGGTCGTCATCCTGCTGACGCAGAAGCCGCTCCTCGCGTTCTTCCGCGGCGCAGACGCAGCCGCTCGCGCGCGGTGCCGCAGGGCCTGGACGACCTGGTCGACGGCCTCGGCACGGGCGCGCGCAACATGATCGGCATCGCGCATCGCGACCGCCGCGGCCGGCATCGTCGTCGGCACGGTGTCGCTCACCGGCCTCGGCCTGGTGATGACCGAGATGGTCGAGACGATTTCCGCCGGCAACATCATCGCGATGCTGGTGCTGGTCGCGGTGATCTGCCTCATCCTCGGCATGGGCATGCCGACCACGGCGAGCTACATCGTCGTCTCGACGCTGATGGCGCCCGTGGTGGTCGAGCTCGGCGCGCAGTCGGGTCTCGTGGTGCCGCTGGTCGCCGTGCACATGTTCGTCTTCTACTTCGGCCTGATGGCCGACGTCACGCCGCCGGTCGGGCTCGCCGCGTTCGCGGCGGCCGCGATCTCGCGCGGCGATTTCCTGCAAGACCGGCGCCACGGCGTTCTGGTACAGCATCCGCACCGGCATCCTGCCGTTCATGTTCATCTTCAACACCGCAGCTGCTGCTGATCGGCATCGATTCGCTCGCCGCACCTGCGTGCTGATCGTCGCCGCCGCGGTCACCGCGATGCTGGTGTTCGCGGCGGCGACGCAGGGCTGGTTCGTGACGACGCAGCCGCTGGTACGAATCGGTCGCTGCTGCTGCTCGTCACCTTCACGCTGCTGCGCCCGGGCTTCTGGCTCGACATGGTCGAGCCGCGCTACGACGTGCAGCCCGCCGACCAACGCTGATCGAGCGCGCCGCCGACGGCGCCCGCCGAACGGGCTGCGCGTGCGCATCGAGGGCACGACGCGTGGAAGGCAAGGAGATCAAGAAGACGGTGCTGCTGCCGCTTCCGCGGCGAGGGCGGCGGCGACGCAGCGCATCGCCAAGGCCGGCCTGACCATCGATGGCCACGCCCGGCCGGGACGCAGGTGATGGCGGTGGGGCTCAAGAGTCCCGCCGACAAGGCCGGATTCGAGCAAGGCTTCATCGATCACCGGCATCGAGAACGAGCGCGACCGCCCGGCGAAGGAGTGGCTGTTCCTGCCCGCGCTCCTGGTGCTCGGTCGTCGTCGTGCTGCTGCAGCGTGCCCGCGCCGACGCGCTGCGCACGCAGGCCGCGCGGCCACGGCGCATCGCACCGGCGTGACGGCGCCCCGCCGCGTGTAAACCCTACCGGTACTGGCCGACGCGTCTCGTCCGCGCCAGCGCCGCGCGCGGACGCTTCCCGCGCGAATGCAAAGGCGGCCGCGCGGACCGTTCCGCGCAGGACACCGGCATCCGTGCGTCGCGGATCGAGCGCGAACCGAGGCACGAGCTCTCGACGGCCCACGGCACGACATCCAGGGCGCAAACGCTTCGACGTCGCGCCGTCCCGGATGGCGATGGGCCTTGCTCACTCGATTCATCACGTCGACGCCCGATCTGCCCCACTCGAACCTGCGCGAGCGCGAGAGCACCGTTCGCTGTTGCCGCCGCAATCCCTTGCGGTGTCGGCCGCACCGGCGCACGGAGGTTCGTCAGCATCGTGCATCGATCGCCGTGAACCGGGCAGAAATTACGCAGTCGATTCCCTGACCATGCCGGGCGCATGCGCACTTCACGCACGCATGCGCCGGCGCACGGTGTCGAATCCAATGAACGATGGGGACAAGTGCATGGAAGAGAGCATCCGGCAATCCGGAACCGACCTGGCGCCGGCGATGCGCGGCAACGCGCCGGCCGACCTTCACGCGTACCGTGACGGCAGGCGCATGTCGCGCGACAGGCGCCTCGTCCGGCCGCGCGACCAAGGTGCGGGAGACGCTGCGCGACATCGACGAGCAGACTCTCGCGAAGGCGCTCGGCTGGTTCAGCGTCGCGCTCGGCGTGGCCGAGGTCGTCGCGCCGCGCAAGCTCGGACGGGCGATCGGCATGAACGATCGCAATCGCGCACCTCCTTCGCGCGATGGGGCTGCGCGAGATCGCGAGCGGCGTGGGCATCCTCACGCAGCGGCAGCGCGCGGGATGGCTGTGGTCGCGCGTCGCGGGTGATGCGATCGATCTCGCCCTGCTCGGAGCGGCCGCGAGGCGCGGAGCGCAACAGCCGCGCGCGCCTCGCCGCGGCGACCGCTGCCGTCGCCGGCGTGGCGGCGCTCGACATCTACTGCAGCCAGAAGGCGAGCCGCAACGGCGCCGCGGGCGAAGCTGCGAGCACCGGCGAGCCCGTGCGCGAGACGATCATGGTCAATGCGTCGCCGGAAGAGTGCTACCGCATGTGGCGCGACTTCGAGAGCTTCCCGCGCTTCATGAAGCACGTGGAGTCGGTGCGCGCAGAGCGATCGGACCAATGGCGCTGGGTGGTCAAGGCGCCAGGCGGCGGGACGGTCGAGTGGGATGCACGCATCACGTCCGACGAGCCGAACCGGCTTCTTGCGTGGGAGACACTGCCGGGCGCCAGACGTGCGGAACAGCGGCATCGTGCGCTTCGACGACGCCCCCGGTGGCCGCGGCACCCGGGTGCGCGTCGAGATGAGCTACGTGCCGCCCGCGGGACCGATCGGAGCCGTCGCGGCCAAGATGACCGGCGAGGCGCCCGAGCAGCAGGTCCGCGAAGACCTGCGGCGCTTCAAGCAGATCATCGAGACCGGCGAGATCGCCACCACGGAAGGCCAGACGTCCGGCCGTCGCAGCGTCGTGCACCGGCTCGTCACGAAAGCGAGAAGCCGATGAGAGCGACCTGCTGGTACGGCGCGCACGACGTGCGCGTCGAGAAGGTGCCGGACCCGACGATCCTCAATCCGCGCGACGCGATCGTGAAGATCACGTCCACCGCGATCTGCGGCTCCGACCTGCATCTCTACGACGGCTACATGCCGACGATGATGAGCGGCGACATCCTCGGCCACGAGTTCATGGGCGAGGTGGTCGAGGTCGGCCCGGAGGTGAAGAACCTCAAGATCGGCGACCGCGTCGTCGTGCCGTTCCCGATCGCGTGCGGCAACTGCTTCTTCTGCCAGCAGGAGCTCTACTCGCTGTGCGAGAACTCCAATCCCAACGCCGCGATGGCCGAGAAGATGTGGGGCCACTCGCCGTGCGGCATCTTCGGCTACTCGCACCTGCATCGGCGGCTACGCCGGCGGGCAGGCCGAGTACGCGCGCGTGCCGTTCGCCGACGTCGGCCCGCATCAAGATCCGAGAGCGACCTGACCGACGAGCAGGTGCTGTTCCTCTCCGACATCTTCCCGACCGGCTAGATGGCCGCCGAGAGCTGCAACATCCAGCCGGGCGACACGGTCGCCGTCTGGGGCTGCGGCCCGGTCGGCCAGTTCGCGATCACGAGCGCCTATCTGCTCGGCGCCGAGCGGGTGATCGCGATCGATCGCTTTCCCGAGCGGCTGCGCATGGCGCGCGAGCAGGGCGGCGCCGAAGTCGCTCGACTACGAGGACGTCGACGTGCATCGACATGCTGAAGGAGATGACCGGCGGGCGCGGCCCGGACGCGTGCATCGACGCCGTCGGCATGGAAGCGCACGGCCACGGCGCTCGTCGGCATCTACGACAAGGTCAAGCAGCTGACGCGCATGCAGTCGGACCGACCGACGGCGCTGCGCCAGGCGATCATCGCCTGCCGCAACGGCGGCACGGTGTCGGTGCCGGGCGTCTACGGCGGGTTCGTCGACAAGTTCCCGATCGGCTCGCTCATGAACCGGTCGCTGACGATCAAGACCGGCCAGACGCACGTGCAACGCTACATGCGGCCGCTGCTCGAGCGCATCGAGCGCGGCGAGATCGATCCGAGCTTCGTCATCACCCACCGCATGAGCCTCGACGAGGCGCCGCACGGCTACGAGATGTTCCGCGCACAAGCAGGACGACTGCATCAAGGTGGTGCTGAAGCCGTGACGCCGTGAGCAAACGAACGCCGTTCCGCCCCGCGCGGGCCGCGGCCATGCCTTCCCTGTCGGCGGCGGGATCTGCGGCTGCGTCGGATGACGCGGCCGCGCAGCCGCTCGCCCTCTGGGTCGGTCCGGAGGCGACGGTCAATCGCGTGGGCGACCGGTACTTCGATCAGCTCGAGTGCGACCGGCTTCGCGCAGCGCATCGGCGACCTCGATCGCATCGCATCGCTCGGCGCTGACGCGCATGCGCTTCCCGCTGCTGTGGGAGCGCACGGCGCCCGAGCCCGGTTGCTATCGCTGGGGGTGGTCGGACGTGCGTCTCGAGCGCCTGCGAGCGCTCCGCGTCGCGCCCATCGCCGGACTCGTGCATCACGGCAGCGGCCCTCGGTACACGGGCCTGCTCGATCCGCGGTTTCCGGAGCTCCTCGCCGAATACGCGCGGGCGGTGGCGGAACGCTACCCATGGATCGACGCCTGGACGCCGGTCAACGAGCCCGTGACCACCGCGCGCTTTTCCGCGCTGTACGGGCACTGGCATCCACACCACCGCGACGATCGCAGCTTCGTGCGCGCGCTGCTCAACCAGATGCGCGGCGTGGTGCTCGCGATGCGCGCGATCCGCCGCATCAATCCGGCAGCGCAGCTCGTGCAGACCGACGACGTCGGCTTCGTGCAGAGCACGCTGCCGCTGCGCTACCAGGCGGCGTTCGAGAATTCGCGCCGCTGGCTGAGCTTCGACCTCCTCACCGGCCGGGTGGACCGCAGCCATCCCCTGTGGAGCTACCTGCGCTCGGCCGGCGCCGAGGAGGCGGAGCTCGCGACGTTCGACGGACGACCCGCTGCCGCCGGACATCATCGGCATCAACGCGTACGTCACGAGCGAACGCTTCCTCGATCACCGCCTCGAGCGCTACCCCGTGCACCTGCACGGCGGCAACGGGCGCGATGCGTACGTCGACGTCGAGACCGTGCGGGTGGCCGGTGAAGGCATCGGCGGCTTCGCCGCGCGCCTCGCGGAAACGCACGCGCGATTCGGCCTGCCCATCGCCATCACCGAAGCGCATCTCGGCTGCACGCGCGAAGAGCAGCTGCGCTGGCTGCACCAGGCATGGCAGGCCGCGCAGGACGCCCGAACGCGCGGCATCGACGTGCGCGCCGTCACGTTGTGGGCGGCGTTCGGCGCGTTCGACTGGAATTCGCTCGTCACCCGCGCCGATGGCTGCTACGAATCCGGCCTCTGGGACGTCCGCGCACCGAAGCCGCGCCCCACCGCTCTCGTCGGCCTGGCACGCGCGCTCGCCCGCGGCGACGATACGCGGCATCCGGTGGTCGAAAGCCCCGGCTGGTGGCAGCGCGACGTGCGCCTGCGCCATCCCGTGCATGGCACCCTGCGCGAGCAGCGCGTGCGCGGCGCACCGATCCTGATCACCGGCGCGACAGGCACGCTCGGGACGCGCGTTCGCGCGGCTCTGTCAGGTGCGCGGCTTCGCCTTCCGGCTCGTCTCGCGCGCGGAGCTGGACATCGCGCGCGCGGCCTCGGTGCGGGCGGCGATCGCGCGCTGGCAGCCGTGGGCGATCGTCAACACCGCCGGCTACGTGCGTGTCGACGACGCCGAGAACGACATCCGCCACTGGCGCGAGAACGCGCTCGGCCCCGCAGTGCTCGCGAGTGCGTGCGCGCACTCAGGCATCCGTCTCGTGACGTTCTCGTCCGACCTCGTGTTCGACGGCGCGAGCGACGTGCCCTACGTCGAGCACGACACGCCCAATCCGCGCAACGCCTACGGCCGCGGCAAGCGCGCCGCGGAGCTCGAGGTGAGCGCACAGTGCGCGAGCGCGCTGATCGTGCGCACGGCGGCCTTCTTCGGACCATGGGACGCCCACAACTTCGTCACCCAGGCGCTGAGCGCGTTGCGCGACGGACGCCGATGGCGCGCGGCCGCCGATCAATGGGTGTCGCCGACCTACGTCCCCGATCTCGTCCACGCGACGCTGGACCTCCTGGTCGATGGCGAGCGGGGCATCTGGCACCTCGCCAACGCCGGCGCGATCACCTGGGCCGAGCTCGCCCGTGTTGCTGCCGACGCTGCGGGTCTCGACCGCGGCATGATCGAAGCCGTGCCTGGCGCCGAGCTCGGCCAGAAGGCGGCGCGACCCCGGTACGCGGCGCTGGCGAGCACGCGCGGCTCGCCGATGCGGCCACTGCAGGACGCATTGCAGGCGTACCTCGAGGACACTGCCGAAGCGCTGCGCGACGAGACCGGCGTCAGCGTTGCTGCGGGCGCGGAGTTCTAGGGAGTTCCAGGCCGGAAGCTGGCCGCGAGGCGATCCGCACCGCGCGCGAGAATGCCGACGTCGGCACCCACGGCGACGAACAGTGCGCCGAGCTCGATGTAGCGCCGCGCGAGCGTCTCGTCCCCGGTCAGGATCCCTGCGGGCTTGCCGGCGCCCACGATGCGGCGGATCGCGTTCTCGATGCGTGGCAGCACCGCAGGATGGGCCGTTTCGCCGGGATAACCCAGCGAGGCGTGCAGGTCGGCGGGACCGATGAAGATGCCGTCGACGCCCTCCACCGCCGCGATTGCCTCGATGTGCTCGACCGCGTCCTGCGTCTCGACCTGCACCAGCACGCACAACTCGTCGTGCGCGCGGCGGGCATAGTCCGGAATGCGCCCGAAGCGGTTCGCGCGCGTGGTGCCGGCGACGCCGCGCACGCCTTCCGGCGGGTAGCGGGTCGCGGCCACCGCGGCCCGCGCCTCGTCGGCGTTCTGCACGTAGGGGACGAGCAGGCCCTGTGCGCCGATGTCGAGCACGCGCTTGATCGTGACGGTGTCGTTCCACGGCACGCGCACGATCGGCGACGTCGGGTAAGGCGCGGCCGCCTGCAGTTGCGCCAGCAGCGACTCGAGGTCGTTCGGCGAGTGCTCGCTGTCGAGCAGCAGCCAGTCGAACCCGGCGCCTGCAACCACTTCGACGCTGTAGTGACTCGCCAGACTGCACCACAGGCCGATCTGCAACTCGCCGGCGCGGAGTGCGCGACGAAAGCGATTGACGGGCAGCTCCACGCTAAATCACGGCCGCGAAGGCACCCTGGTGCGCCACGCAGACACGCCGGGCACGAGCGGCTCGGTCGAACTCAGCGCGATGCCCTTCGTGCGCCGCGGAGACCGGCGCGAATGCGCGCGTGCGGCACGTCGGCGGACGGCGACGTCCGGCGTGGCGTGCCTGCCACCACCGCATGCGCCCACTGCACGCGCTGCGGCTGCACGTTGCGCATGTCGGGGGCGAGGGCGGCACAGATCGCTTCGGGCCAGTACTTCCGCACCGTCGCGTCGGCCGGCGTTTCCCGGCGGAGCAAGGCGAGCTGCCCGAAGAGCGGGCCGACATCCTCGCGGTGCACCACGCCCATGTGGGCGGCGAGAAACGCGTCGATCGCGGCTTCGAATCGGTTCGGGATGAAGGACTTGGGCGCCATGTCGCTCTCCGTGGAGTTGCACCCGGAACGCACGCCGGGACGCATCGTGCTGCAACTGCAATACTGCAGTGCACCACGCATCGCACGCGCGTTCTGGAAGTTCATTCTATTCCTCGCACGCGAAGGGTCAATGACCAACATCATGCGCGCGCGATTCGTCGGGCTTGCATGCAGTCGGACAGTGCGCCGTGCACCGACGTTCCCGCGATCCGCGCGCAGTCTCGACCGCGATCAGCGAGGGCGCGCCCGCGTCGCGGCCGAAGCGATCGGCAGGATGTCGATCGTGGCGTGAACGCCGCCGGCATCGATGTGCAGCCACCCGACGCTGACCGGCAGCGTGAATCGGCGCGGGCCTGCGCTGCCCGGATTCACGTACAGCACCGCGCTTCGCTCCTGCACGAGCGGCCGGTGCGAATGTCCCGCGACCACGACGCGCCACCCTTCCGCGTCCGGGTCCCCGCGGAGCGCGTTGACGTCGTGCAGCACGTGGATCGCGATGTCACCTGCAGCGAGCGTGGCCGCCTCCGGCAACGCGCGCGCCCATGCACCGATGTCGTTGTTCCCGCGCACTGCCGTCACCGGCGCGATCGCCTGCAGCGCTTCGAGGATGTGCGCGCCGCCGATGTCGCCCGCGTGCACGATGCGATCGCTGCCGGCGAGCGCCGCGAGCGCTTCCGGGCGCAAGAGGCCGTGCGTGTCGGAGATGAGCCCGATCCGCAACGTCGGAGTGCCGCGTCAGGAGTGCACGGCGCGGCTGTCGCGCGGCGCCTGTGCACGCTCGCGCAGGCCGTAGTCGCGGATGACCGACGCTACGCGCAGCCGGTAATCGGCGAATACGTCCTTGCGTCCGCGGCTTTGCGCCAGGCGATGCGCCTCGACCGCGCGCCACCGCGCGATCGCTTCCTCGTCGCGCCATACCGACAGCGACAGGTATTTGCCCGGTTCGACGATGCTCTGGAAACGCTCGACCGAGATGAAGCCGTCGATCTGCTCCAGGAGCGGCTTGAGCGCCGCGGCGAGGCCGAGATATTCGCCCACCCTGCCCTCGGCGGGCCACACTTCGAAGATCACTGCGATCATGCCGCTCCTCCCTCCACGCTGCGTGCCATGGCGCTTCCGGTTGCATCGGCGGCGAGGCCGAAGTCCTCCGCGATCAGCTCGTAGGACCGGCGGCGCGCGCCCGGGTCGTGCGTCCAGGTGACGATCACGAGCTCGTCCAGCTCGAGACGCCCGGCGAGCTCGCGCAGGCGCGCGCCGACCTGCGCTGCCGTGCCGACGATCGCCTTGCGGCGCACCGCTTCGATGCGCGCGCGATCGTCGTCCGAGTAGGTCTGCGCCGCCGCTTCCTCCGGCGTGACGAGGGGCATCCGTACGCCCTTCTCGAAGCCCACGCGCCAGTGCTCGCGCGTCATCAGCAGCCGGCGCGCTTCATCCTCCGTGTCGGCGGCGAGCGCCCACACGCAGATCGTCGCCTGCGGCCGCGGATGCCGCGGGCTCGGCCGGTACTTGCTGCGGTACAGGCGCAGCGCCTCCTCGACGCCGTGGCCTTCGCTGAAGAAGTACGCGAACGCGTAGGGCAGGCCGAAATGTGCGGCGAGCTGCGCGCCGTAGTCGGAGCTGCCGAGAATCCACAGCTGCGGGTGCGTCGGCCCGCGCGGGTGCGCGACGATCGACTGGAACGGATGCGCCTCGGGCAGCGGCGAGCCCGTCACCCAGCTCATGAGATCGAGCACCTGCTGCGGGAACCGCTCCGCCGCGCTCGCTGCATCGGGATTCAGGGCATACGCCGTGAGGCGGTCCGATCCCGGTGCGCGACCCACGCCGAGATCGATGCGTCCCGGTGCGATGGCCTCGAGCACACGGAACTGCTCGGCGACCTTCAACGCCGAATAGTGCGGCAGCATCACACCCGCACTGCCGACGCGGATGCGCGAGGTGGTGGCGGCGATCGCCGCCATCAGCACCTCGGGTGCCGTGCCGACGATGCTCGCGCTGTTGTGGTGCTCGGACACCCAGTAGCGGTGATAGCCGAGCGCCTCGCAGTGCTGGGCGAGCGCGAGGCTCTCCCAGACCGCCTCCGGTTCCTCGCGTCCCTTGGCCGCGGTCGACTGGTCGAGTACGGAGAGCTTCACGGGGAGGGCGATCGCGCGGCAGCTCAGGCTTCGAGCCGCGCATCCATGGTGATGGTGGCGTTCAGCACCCGCGACACCGGGCACCCCTCCTTCGCCTTGGTCGCCGCGGCATCGAAGGCATCGGCCGCAGCGCCCGGGATGCGCGCGACGACGTCGAGATGCACTGCGGTGATGGTGAAGCCGGCGTCAGTCTTGTCCAGCGTCACCGTGGCGGTGGTCTCGATGCGCTCGGCCGTCATTCCCGCAGCTCCGAGCTGTCCGGAGAGCGCCATGGAAAAACATCCGGCGTGCGCGGCCGCGATGAGCTCCTCCGGATTCGTCCCGACGCCGTTCTCGAATCGCGTGGAGAACGAGTACTGCGTTTCCGAAAGGACCTTGCTGTCGGTCGAGATCGTGCCGCGGCCATCCTTCAGTCCGCCGGTCCAGCGCGCCCTGGCTTTGCGTTTCATGTGCTCTCCTCGTCGACGACGTTGTCCGCCCTGTCCGATGGCCCGCGCAACGCGGGCGGCGCGCTGCGCAGGATGAACTGTCTGAACGCGGGCGCGGCGCGCGGTTCAATCGCCGTGCGCAGCGCCGCTCGCGCGACAGTGCGCCTCGTACCGCGCGCGCGTCTCCGCGTTGGGCGGATACAGGCCGGGCAACGCGACCCCGCGCTCGACCTCGCCCATGATCCATGCCTCGAGGCGCTCCTGCTCCGGCGCGGCCGCGATCACATCGTTCAGCAGGGCCGCCGGGATCACCACCGCACCGTCGGCATCCACCACCACGACGTCGTCGGGGAACACCGCGACCCCGCCACAACCGATCGGCTGCTGCCAGCCCACGAACGTGAGGCCGGCGACCGACGGCGGTGCCGCGGCGCCCTGGCACCAGACCGGCAACCCCGTGGCGAGGACCCCGCTCGCATCGCGCATCACGCCATCGGTCACGAGACCCGCGACGCCGCGGCGTCGCATCCGTGCGCACAGGATGTCGCCGAAGATGCCCGCATCGGTGGTGCCCATCGCGTCGGCGACCGCGATGCACCCCGGGGGCATCGCCTCGATTGCGGCGCGCGTCGACGTCGGCGAGGACCACGACTCGGGCGTCGCGAGGTCCTCGCGCGCCGGCACGAAGCGCAACGTGAAGGCGCGCCCGACGAGGCGCGGCTGGTCCGCGCGTAATGGCCGCGTGCCGCGCATCCACACGTTGCGCAGTCCCTTCTTCAGCAGGATCGTGGTGATGGTGGCCGTGGTGACGTGTGCGAGGGTCGCGAAGGCGGCTTCAGAGGTGGTCATGACGGGCTCCTGTTGCGGAAGGCGCTGGCTTCGTGACGGGGCCGTGGCGCGGCGCGCGCAGCCGCACCGCAATCTGCGGCGCGAGCGCGAGCACGAAGAGGCCGAGCGGCATGAGGCCGCCGTGCGCGATATCGTAATCCTCGAGCAGGCTGTCCCAGCCGTAGCCCAGAACAAGCCGCCCCAGGATCACCTCGAAGGCGAGGGTGAGCGCCACCCACGCGAGGCCGATCGCAAGGCGCCCGCGCGGCGTGGCGCGGCGCAGGGTCGCCGCGAAGAGCCATGCAATGAACAGCACCAGCAGCGAGCCGATCAGCACGCCGACCTGGCGGGCCGCGCGATCGCCGAGCGCAGGCGCGAGATAGAGGCCGCGCAGGATACCGTGCACCGATTCGGCGAGCATCATCAGCGCCCAGATGCCCAGCGCACGCAGCCACACGCCGCGTTCATCCGCCAGGGCGTTCACGTGCCGGACGCTGCCTTCGCGCGGTCCCACACCGGTGCGGAAGGTGATCGAATGCCGCAGCGCCGGCGTGGGCGGGATGCTGTGCTGCCAGCGCCAGCGGATGTCGCCGCGCAGCACGTAGGCCGAGCGCGGCGCGAGATCGAGCACGAACACGTCGCCGCGCCGGTGCGCGACGGGCGGGTACGGACGAAAGCGCATGCGGCACGCGGTGCCGAGCGACACGCCGACGATGATCCCGAATTGCGGCACGTCGCGATGCCAGCCGAGGGACGTGCCGGGCCGGTACTCGGTGACGAGCGCCTGTCCGAAGCGCGCCGGCGGCAGCCGCACCCACGCGGCGATGCGCTCGCGCAGCGGCAGCAGGAACGCCGGGATCGGCGCTTCTGCATGGAGCACGTTGGCACTGAAGTCGTAGCTCGATCCGTAGCTCACGATGCGCCGGCGGGCGGTGTACTCCTTGTACCGCGCCTCGTGCAGCGGCAGCGCGGCGACCTCCTGCAGCAGTGCGCGCTCCTCGTCCTCGCCGATCAGCTCCGGCCGATAGACGAGCCCCTGCGGCAGCGCTGCATCGCCGTCGAACAGATCGCCGCCGTGCGGTGACGGCCGCATCGCGCCGTCGTGCCGTTCCACTTCCACTTTCCTCCTGACTTGCGGCGTGTCCTTGCAGGCGGTAGTGTGCGCCCCTCCACCCGTGGTTCCGCCCGTGAAGAAGACCGCCGCCGCCGCCCCGAAGGTTCCCGCACCCGTGTCGTCGGACACGCCCGTGCTCTACGGCGCGCCGCTCAATCTCGCCCAGGCGCAGGCCGTGATGGCCGCGGCCGAGCGGGAAGCGCGCGACAACGGGTGGGCGGTCGCGATCGCCGTGGTGGACTCGTCGAGCCACCTCGTGATGCTCCAGAAACTCGATGGCACGCTGCATTCCAGCGTGGACGTCGCGATCGGCAAGGCACGCACGGCCGTCAATTTCCGCCGCCCGACGAAGCATTACGAGGACGCCATCGCTGCCGGGGGCGCGGGCGTGCGCTTCGTCGCGATGCCCGGCATGGTGCCGTTCGCGGGCGGCATTCCGATCGTGGTCGACGGCGCGATCGTCGGTGGCATCGGGGTGTCGGGCGTGCGTGCCGACCTCGATGCGCAGATCGCCGCGGCCGGCATGGCGGCTGTCGCGGAAGGAAAGGCACCGTGATCTTCGACCTGCGGATCTACACGCTGCACAACGCGAAGTTCGGCGAATGGCTGAAGCTCTACGAGGAGCACGGCCACGCCGCGCAGGTGCGCCATTGCGGCGAGCCGGTGTTCTACGCCACGACCGAGGTCGGCACGCTGAACCAGGTCGTGCACGTCTGGAAGTATGCGAGCCAGGCCGATCGCGAACAGCGCCGCGATGCGCTCATGGCCGATCCCGCATTCCAGGCGTATCTCGCCAGGAGCCGCGAGCTCGGCGCGCATCAGCACCAGGAGTGCCGCATCCTCAAGTCGACGTCGTTTTCACCGCTCTAAGAAAATCACGATGACCGCTCCGATTCCCCGCGCCTGTGTCATGGGCTATCCCGTCGCGCACTCGCGCTCGCCGATGATCCACGGCTACTGGCTCGCGACAGCTCGGCATTCGCGGGCGCCTACGACCTGCAGGAGATGCCAGCCCGAGCGATTACGACGACTTCCTCACGCATCTCGCGGCGCACGGCTACGTCGGCGGCAACGTGACGGTGCCGCACAAGGAGGCCGCCTTCCGCCTGGTCGACGCCCGCGACGAAGCGGCGCAGGCGATCGGCGCGGTCAACACGGTGTGGCTCGAGGGCGGCAGAGCTCGTACGGCGGCAACTCGGACGCGCACGGCTTCATCGCCAATCTCGACGACCGCTCCCGGCTGGGACGTGCCCGGCGCGCGCGCGGTGATCATCGGCGCAGGCGGCGCCGCGCGCGCCGCGGCGTACGCGCTCTCGACCGCGGGATCGCGGTGTCGCTCGTCAACCGTTCGCAGGCCGCACGAGCAGGAGCTCGCGGCGCAGTTCGGCAAGCATCGTCGGCGCCGGGGCTACGACGCACTCCCCGCGCTGCTCGCGACAGGCCGACCTGCTCGTCAACTGCACGTCGCTCGGCATGGTGGGCAAGCCGCCGCTCGACGTCGACCTCGCACCGCTGAAGCGCAGCGCCGTCGTGTACGACATCGTCTACGTCCCGCTCGAGACTGCGCTGCTCGCCAGCGCCCGGGCACGCGGCCATCGCACGGTCGATGGTCTCGGCATGCTGCTGCAGCAGGCGGGCTTCGGCTTTCGCAAGTGGTTCGGCGCGAGCCCCACGGTCACGCCCGAGCTGCGCGCGCTGATCGAGGCGGACATTCGCGCCCGCAGTCCCGCCGCGATCTCGCCCACGACCTTGCCGAATCGATAGAATCCGCAACAGCCGCATCCGCCACACCCGGGATCGTCGAACAACAAGCCCGCTTTCCACCACCGAGGAGCCTTTCATGAAGTCACGCTGGATCTCCACGCTGCTCGCCGTCGCCTCGTGCGCTCTGGCCGGCGCGGCAAGTGCGCAGCAGACCGTCAACCTGCCGATCGTCATCGAGCTGTCGGGACCGGGCGCGGTCTCCGGCACCAATTTCCGCGACGGCGCGGTGCTCGCGATCGACGAGATCAACGCGAAGGGCGGCATCCTCGGGCGCAAGATCAACGCGCCCGCAGTCCGACACGCAGAGCAATCCCGGCATCTCGCGCGCCCAGGTGCAGAAGGCGCTCGACGGCGATCCCTACGTCATCCTCGGTCCGGTGTTCTCCGGCTCGGTGAAGGTGAACATGGTGCTCGCGCAGCAGGCCGAGGTGCCGCAGTTCACCGGCGCCGAAGCCGCGGACATCACGCAGGCCGGCAACCCCTACATCTTCCGCACGTCGTTCGGGCAGCAGGTGAGCATGCCGAAGATCGCGAATTACATCCGCGACGGCATCAAGGCGAAGACGGTCGCGGTCGTGTGGGTCAACAACGACTTCGGCAAGGGCGGCCGCGACAGCTTCACCAAGGAGATGGCCTCGCGCGGCATCAAGGTCGTGGCCGACATCTCGACCGAGTAGGGGCAGGTCGACTTCGCCGCCGACGTCGTGAAGGTCAAGAGCCGCGAACGCCGATGCGATCTTCGTCTACACCAACGAGGAGGAAAGCGCGCGCTTCCTGCGCGAGGCGCGCAAGCAGGGCGTCAACAAGCCGCTGATCGGCGAGACGACGCTGCTCGGGCAGAAGGTGATCGAGCTCGCGGGCGATGCGGCCAACGGCGTGCACGGCCACGTCGGCCTTACCGTCGACGCGCCGATCCCCGCGGTGACGCGTTCCGGGACAAGTTCAAGGAGCGCTTCAACTACCTGCCCGATCACAACGGCATCAAGGGCTACACGGCGGTCTACGCCGTCAAGTACGCGACCGAGAAGATCGGCAAGTTCGACCGCAAGCTGCTCGCGAGACGCTGCACGGCATGACCATCACGCCCGAGCAGGAGCCGGGCATCCTGATGGAAGCGACCTGGGACGAGAACGGCGACATCGACCGCATCAGCTTCCTCGCCGAAGTGGTCGACGGCCAGCAGAAGATCGTGCAGACCCTGCCCAAGCTCGGCAAGTGAGGGGCCTCCGGACCGCGCGCGGCCGTCGGAGGGCGGCCGCGCTCGTCGCGCTGCGTCCCCGGCGCCGCCAAGCGCCTCCCGCATGACCGATCTCCTGCAACTCGTCGTCGCCGGGGTCGCGACCGGCGCGATCTACGCGCTCGTCGCGATCGGCTTCGTGCTGGTCTGGCAGACGTCGCAGACGATCAACTTCGCGCAGGGCGAGTTCGTCATGCTGCCCGCGTTCTTCGTCCTGGCGGCGATGAAGTTCGGCCATGCGTCGTTTCCCGTGGCGATGCTCGTCGGCCTCGTCGTTTCGCTGCTCGTGCTCGGCGTGCTCTTCAAGAAGGTGGTCGTCGACCCGATGATCCGGCACGGCGTGCTGCCGCTCGTGATCTCGAGCATCGCGCTGGCGATCTTCATCAAGGAAAGCGTCAAGGAGTTCTACGCCGCCGACGCGCAGCCGTTTCCCGCGGTGTGGGCGACGACCAATCTGATGCTCGGCGGCGCGGTGATCTCGGTGCAGAACCTCGTGATCATCGCCGTGGCGGTGATCGCGGTGGTCGGCCTGCAGTTCTTCCTCGCCGACACGCGCACCGGCCGCGCGATGCAGGCCACCGCGCAGAATCCGATGCTCGCGCGCATCCTCGGCGTGCGCGGTGGACCGGATGATCCTCTACACGTTCCTCATCAACGCCGGGCTCGTGGCGCTCGCGTCGTTCCTCATCAGCCCGATCTATCTCGCCAAGTTCACCAACGGCGAGACGCTCGGCCTGGCCGCCTTCATCGCCGCCATCGTCGGCGGCTTCAACCAGGTGCGCGGCGCGATCGTCGGCGGCATCGTGCTGGGCGTCATCGACAACTTCGTCGCCGCGTATCTTTCCGCGCAGTATCGCGCCGCGATACCGCTCTTCCTGCTGATCGCCGTGATCCTCTTCCGGCCGCAGGGTCTGCTCGGCCGCGCGGAGGAGCGCGCGGTATGACGCGTTCGGCGACCGCGCGCATCATCGTCGCGCTCGTCGCGGGCGTGGCGCTGGTCGCGGCCCCGTTGGCACTGAAGCCGTACGGCATCTATCTCCTCACCATGTGGGCCGTGATGACCATCGCCGCGGTCGGGCTCAACCTCACGCTCGGCTACGCCGGGCAGATCTCGCTCGCGCAGGGTGCCTTCGTCGGCATCGGCGCGTACACCGCCGCGATCCTCACCACGAACGGGTGGCCGCTGTGGTCGCCTTCTCCTGGCCACTGCTGTGCTTCGCGATCGGCTGGATCCTCGGCTATCCGGCGCTGCGGGTGCAGCATCATTACCTCGCGTTCGTGACGCTCGCGTTCTCGACGCTCGTGTTCCTCATGTTCCGCAACGAGGAATGGCTGACCAAGGGCATCTACGGCATCAGCAACATCCATCGCCCGAACGTGCTCGGCTGGTCGACGACGTCGCCGCTCGACTTCTACTGGTTCTGCCTCGCGATCCTCGCGCTCGCCTCCGCCGGCGCGTGGTGGATGCTGCGCTCGCCTTGGGGCCGCGCGTTCATGGCGCTGCGCGAGAACCCGGTGCGCGCGTCCTCGCTCGGGGTCGATACGCGGCGCTACACGTTGATGGCGTTCGCGATCGGCTCGGCGCTCGGCGGCGTCGCCGGGGTGCTGTACGCGCCGCTCGTGCAGTTCATCGATCCCAGCCCGTTCACGCTCGGACTCTCGCTCAACCTGCTCCTGATGGTGATCGTCGGCGGCTCCGGCTATTTCGCGGGCCCGTATCTCGGCACGTTCGTGTCGGTGCTCCTGCCGGAATGGCTGCGCGTGACCGAAGGCCTCTACCTGATCGTGTACGCGGTGTTCGTCATGGTGCTGGTCGCCTTCTGCCCGGCGGGGCTCCTGGGCCTCGCACAGCGCTTCGCCCGTCGCGGCCGCACGACGCAGGCCACCGCCGCCGCCGAGCGCGGTGCGGCCATGCCACCGCGGGAAACATGACCGCGCTGCTGGAAGTTGCCGACCTGACCAAGCGCTTCGGCGGCATCAACGCCGTCGAAGGCGTCTCGTTCGCCGTGCACGAGGGCGAGATCCTGGGGCTGATCGGCCCCAACGGCTCCGGCAAGTCGACGCTCTTCAACTGCATCCTGGGCCAGTTGCAGCCGACCTCGGGCGAAGTGCGCGTGGACGGGAAGTCCATCACCGGCATGCGGCCCGCAGATCTCAACCGGCTGGGCATCGGCCGCACGTTCCAGCTGCTGCAGGTCTTCCCGCAGCTGTCGGTGCGCGAGAACCTGATCCTCGCCGGCCAGGAGCATCAGGGCTCGATGTGGAAGCGCCTGGTCGGCCCGCGCGATGCCGGCCTCGGCGCGGCGGCCGACCGGATGATCGCGTTCTTCCGGCTGGGGCATCTCGCGCAGCACAAGGCCGGCGAGCTCTCCTACGGGCAGCAGAAGCTCCTCGATGCCGCGATGGCCTTCATGGCGGGGCCGCGGCTCGTGCTGCTCGACGAGCCGGCGGGCGGCGTGAATCCCACCATGCTGGCGGATCTCGCCGAGCGCCTGCGCGCAATCAACGCAACCGAGAAGGCGACCTTCGTGGTGATCGAGCACAACATGGAATTCGTGATGTCGCTGTGCACGCGCATCATCGTGCTCGCCGAGGGACGCATCATCGCGGAAGGCCCGCCCGAGACGGTGCGGCGCAATCCCGACGTGATCGCCGCGTATCTCGGCAAATGACGGTTCGCGCGAACGCATGACCACCGGCCAACCAGCGGGCACGTCGCCGGCCGCCGCCGTGGCTCCCGGCGAGGTCGTGCTGTCGCTGCAGGATGTCGTCGCGGGCTACGGCAAGCTCGTCGTGCTGCAGGGCACGCGCTTCGAGGTGCCGCGCGGCAGCATCACCACCGTCATCGGTCCCAACGGCGCCGGCAAGTCCACCGTGTTCAAGGCGATCTTCGGACTCATCCGCGTGCAGCGCGGGCGCATCGTGTTCGGCGGGCGTGACATCACCAACGCAGCACCGCGCGACCTGCTCGAGCTCGGCATCTCCTATGTGCCGCAGGGCCGCAACATCTTTCCGGAGCTGTCGGTGCGCCACAACCTCGAGCTCGGCGGCGTCGCCGCGGGATCGCGCGCGGCGATCCGCGCGCGCGTCGAGGGCCTGCTGGAGCGCTTTCCGGTGCTGCGGCAGAAGGCGCTCGCGCAGGCGTCCACGCTCTCGGGCGGACAGCAGAAGCTGCTCGAGATCGCGCGCAGCCTGCTGCTCGATCCGGCCGTGATGCTGATCGACGAGCCTTCGATCGGGCTCTCGCCGTTGCTGGTGCAGGAAGTCTTCGCGATCCTGCGCGACCTCCGCGCCAAGGGCATGACCATCCTCATGGTCGAGCAGAACGCGCGGAGCGCGCTCGAGATCTCGGACCGCGGCATCGTGCTCGAGCTCGGGAAGACGCGCATGCACGACACGGCAGCGCGCATCCTCGCCGATCCGCGCGTCGGTCACCTGTTCCTCGGCGCGACCATCGCCGATGCACAGTGACCTGGCGCAGGTGTCTGGCCTCGGGCCCGACATTCCGATGCGCGATGAATTCGTGATAGCGTGATTGTCATCGCGGTACGGATCAGCACGACAGTCACCCGGAGACGCCCGTGGTCCACGGCCCCATGCCTTCCGGCAGCCATCCGCGCTGCAGCATCATTCCATCGCACCTGCTGCGGCGCATCGCCCAGAACGGCGATGCGGCGCAACGTGACGCCGCGCTCGGGACCCTCGCCACCGACGAAGGCGTGCGCCTCGCCCGCGCGACCTACCAGCTGCTCGAAAGCGGCGCCCACCGCGTGCTGCTCGCGGGCAATGCCGTCGCGAAGCAGCGGACGATCTACGACGCGCACGGCGCGGAGGTCCTTCCGGGACGCGTCGTGCGCAACGAAGGCGGCGCCGCGGGCACCGACGTCGCCGTGAACGAGGCGTATGACGGTCTCGGGGCGACGTTCGACTTCTTCGCGGCCGCCTACGACCGCAATTCGATCGACGACGAGGGACTGCACCTCGATGCGACGGTGCACTACGGCCGGCGCTACGACAACGCGTTCTGGAACGGCCAGCAGATGGTCTTCGGCGACGGCGATGGCGATCTCTTCAATCGCTTCACCGTCGCGCTGGACGTGATCGGCCACGAGCTCACGCACGGCATCACGGGTGACGAGGCGCATCTCATCTACACCGGTCAGCCGGGCGCGCTCAACGAATCGATCTCGGACGTGTTCGGATCGCTCGTGAAGCAGTACGCCCTGGGGCAGAAGGCCGCGGATGCCGACTGGCTGATCGGACAGGGCCTATTCACGCACAAGGTGCACGGCGTCGCGCTGCGATCGATGAAGGCGCCCGGCACGGCGTTCGACGATCCCGTGCTCGGCAAGGACGAGCAACCGGGTCACATGCGCGACTTCGTGCGCACCACTGCCGACAACGGCGGCGTGCACATCAACTCCGGCATCCCCAACCACGCCTTCTACCTGGCGGCAACGGCGATGGGTGGCTACGCGTGGGAGAAGGCGGGACGCATCTGGTACGAAACCCTGCGCGATCGCCGCCTCAAACCCACGGCGACGTTCGTGCAGTTCGCCCGCAGCACCGCCGCCAACGCGACGCACCTCTTCGGCACCGCGGCGCGCAAGGCCGTGATCGCCGCGTGGGGCGAAGTGGGCGTGCGCGCGGGCTAGGGAGACCCAGGAGGTCGCATGCGCATCGCGCTCGGCATCGAAGGCGGTCTCGCGAGCTTCCCGGGGCTGCGGCGACGCACCACCATCGACACCGACGCGCTGCCGGAGCCGGAGCGCACGCAAGTGTGCGCGCTCGTGGATGCCGCGCGCTTCTTCACCGCGGCGGACGCGCCCGCTGGCGCCCCCATGCCGGATGCGCGCACGTACCTGCTGGAGATCGAGGACGGCCCGCGGCGCCGGCAGCTGCGCGTGTGCGAGCCGGTGCGCGATCCGGCGATGGCAGAGCTCGTGGCACGAGTGCGCGATCTGGTGGCACGATCGCGCAACGCCGCGCCGCCGGCAGCCTGACCAAAAAGCAAGCGCCGGACGGAGCGCCAGCACCGGCGCGGCCTCGACGTGGATCATCCACCTGGATATCCACAAGTTGTGTGGATATCTGCTGTACCTCCGATGCTCTGCGGTGACACGAAATGTTCTGCGCCGCATTGACAAAGGCGCATCGCGTCATGGATTCCGGCGCGCAGGTTGCGCGAAGCCGCGATCGATGCGGCGTGCGTCGTGCCGTCAGCGCGTCAGCTCGCGCACGATGCGACACGGATTGCCGGCGGCAAACACGTCGCCGGGGATGTCGCGCACGACCACGCTGCCGGCGCCGATCACCGCGCGCGCACCGATCGTCACGCCGGGACACACGATCGCGCCGCCGCCGATCCATGTGTCGTCACCGATCTGCACCGGCCGTCCGAACTCGTGCGTGCGTCGCGCGTGCGCGTCCATGGGATGCGACGCGGCGTAGATCTGCACCGCGGGCCCGAGCAGCACGCGCTCGCCGAACACGACCGGACAGATGTCCAGCACCACGCAGTTGAAGTTGAGGAAGCAGCCCGCGCCGAAGCGGATGTTGAAGCCGTAATCGCAGAAGAACGGCGGCTGGATCCACACATCGTCGCCGCCGGCCCCGAGTAGTGCGCCCAGAATCGCGCGGCGCGTGCGTGCATCGGTGTCCGCCGTGGCATTGAGCGCCTGGCACAGGGCGTGCGCGCGTTCGCGGGCCTGCACCAGCTCCGGGTCGACGGGCGAGTAGAGCTCGCCGGCGATCATCTTCTCGCGCTCAGTCATGCGTCGTGCGCTTCACGGCGCCGCGTCTCCGAAAATCGCGACCGTATCACGGTGCGACGCGACCTTCCGCCACCGCCGGACCGCGCAGGAAGGCGGTGATCTCCGCGAGCATCTCGGCGTGATGACCGACCCATACGTGACCGCCGGTCGGATATCCCACGAACCGCGCGCCGGGCACCTGGCTGGCCGTATACCGCGCGCTTTCGAACGTGCCGAAGAGATCGTCCTCGACGCTGATGACGAGCGTGCGCGGGCGCACCCGCTCCAGCGGATAACGCGGGAGATTGACGGTGATCGCGGCGTCGTTCACCAGTCCTGCGCGCCGCGGGCTCACGGGCAGGATGTCGTCGAGCATGCGGGCGACGCGCGCCTTCTCTTCCGGCGTCGCCTGGTCCACGACGTTGGAGGGCGTCGCCAGCAGCGCGTGCGTGAGGGTGCGCCGGCCGATCTTGGTGGCGATCCAGAAGAGCACGTCGGAGCGCAGTGTGGTGTCGAAAAAGAACCGGGTGGCGGCGGGCGCATGCAGCGCGAGCGAGCCGCTGGGCGTCGGCGCATACAGCGCGGGCACCACCAGCACCAGGGCGCTCACGCGCTCCGGACGACGCAGGGCGAGCTGGATCGCCGAGGGCGCCCCGGCCGACGCGCCGATGACGGCGGCACGCTCGACGTGCAGGAAGTCGAGCAGGCACGCGTGCGCGTCCGCCTGCGCCATCGGCGAGGCATCCGGCGGCAGTGGCGTGCGCAGATAGCCGAAGCGCGATACGGCGATCGCGCGAAACCCTCGACCCGCGAGCGCCGTGGCGATGTCGCGGACCTGGTCGATGCCGCCGCCGGCGCCATGCACGAGGAGCACGGGCATGCCCTCGCCCGTCACCGCATATTCGATCGGACCGCACGCGGTCGCAGCCATCCGGCTGCCGGTGCCGACACGCTCCAGCGCCGCGTGCATGTCGCGCTGGAACGCGTAATACATCCCCGCCAGCGCCACGACGAGCGCGGCGCCTGCCGTCACCGCGATGCGCCGCCTCACGCCCGTTCCCCTTCGCTGCCATCGTCCTGCTGCGCACGCAGCCACCGCTCGATCGCCGCAACGACGTGCGCGCGCTCGTCTTCGGTCAACAGGTGACCGCGCCGGATGCCGTGCCATTTCTCCAGGCACGAGCGGCAGCAGCAGGCGGTCGCGTGCTGGGCGGTGAACACGGGATGGCCGCGATAGGGCGTCTGCTTGCCGTCGTTGCGCGGCTCTGCCGGTGCGAGGCGTTGCGCGACGAACGTTTCCGCATGCGCGAGCACTTCCGCGAGGCCTTTCTGCGCGAGGTAGGCGCGCTCGGTGCGGCCCAGCCGGAACCGGCGCCGAAAGGTCGACCCGGCGAGGCGCTGGAAGATGGCATCGAGGGTACGCATGGGGTGCACGGCCAAGCAGGGAGCGCGCCGCAACCACGGCACGAGCACGCGGCCGCTCGCGGCGGTGATCCATTGGACTCCCGGCGCCGCGCCGATGCAACCGCGGCGCCAGACCGGTCAGCGACGCACGGCCGGCGACTCGAGCGGCAAGCCCTGTGCCCGCCACGCGAGGAAGAGCTCGAGATCGGTCAGCTCCGGCGCGCCGGGCGCCGGCATTTCCGCGCGCACGCCGAAGAGGCACGCACGCAGGCGGCGCTGCAGGGAACCCAGGCCCTGCCATTCGAGCCGATACGCCGGGAAGCCGTTGCCATGACCCTGGCTGATGCGCTCGCGGAGCAGGCTCCTGCCCCAGTTCTGCTCGTGACATTGCGCGCACGACAGGTTCATCTGGCCACGTCGCTGGTAGTAGAACGCGCGGCCGCGGTCGAACGCGAGGCGCGCGGGGCCGTCGATCGATACCGCCAGCGGCATGCCGCGCGACTGATAGGTGACATACGCGGCGAGGGCGAGCAGCTCGTCGGATTCGCGCTGCAGCGGGGCCGCGCGCTGCTGCTGCGTGCGGCAGGCGGCGATGCGCTCGTCCAGGTCGAGCACATGACCGGCACCTGCGTCGTGCGCGGGATAACGTGCCGCGACGCCGCGCATCGACGTGCGTGCGTCGCCGTGGCACGACGCGCAGCTCGCGCGCGCCGCGCCTTCGGTCGCGCTCCACAGCTTCTCGCCACGCTCAACCCACAGCATGCCGGGGTTGGCGAACTCGTCGGCCTGCATCGCCTGCACGTCCGGCCCGGCAAACGTGCTGCCCGACATCAGCTGCGACAGCGGCAGCACGCGCTCCTGGGCGCTCGCGGGCAGTGCGCCGAGCACGTGCACACCGCGACGAGCGACACGAGCGCGAAGGATTGCACGCGAGCGCGCACGCGACCGGCCGCGAGCGCGGGCAGGACGCGGCGCGCGCCTGGCGTACCGCGCATCACGCGACGACGACGGCAGCGCGATCGCTGCCCCGCGCCCCGGCGTCGTCCACCCATTCGAAGGTCAGCTCGCCCGAGTCGCGCGCGGTCACGAAGAAGCGCAGGTACGGGATTGGCCGCGATGCCCGAGCTCATGCGCACCGAGAACACGGGCTCGCCGTTGTAGCGGCACACGAAGCTGCGGATCACGTTGCGCGGGATGGACTTGCCCGCATTGTCCATGCGGTAGCCGGTCTCCATCGCATGCCGGATCGAGATGCGCACCTCGAACGGCTCGCCGCGGACCAGCCGGGCGGGAACGTTGACGCGTGAATCGGCCATGCGGTCAGGTCCCGTCCATGCAGCCGGCGAGCGTCACCACGACTTCGACGGCGGCGGCGAGCAGCGTGTCGTCGGCGAGCACGGCGATGGCCACGATGTGCTGCGTGCCCGCTAGCCGGATGCGCGAATCGATCTCGACCCGCGCGCACGGCACCGGGAACTCGAACACCGCCATGTCGGGGACCGGATTCGTTTCCGAGAAGAGATGGATTGCGCGCACGTGGGCCCCGCTCGCGAACGGCCCATCCACGGCGAGCTTCATCGGAACCGCGAAGCCGTTGTCGGCAAGCCGTGGCAGCGTGAGCCGCATTCGCTCCCAGCGCGGGACGCGCCCGGCAAGAAAGGCCTGCAAGCGCAGGGATGTCGGGCAGATCCGTCGCGGCGCCGCGCGCTGGCAGCCACGGCACGACGGCGAGCGCGGCGGCAGCGCGCAACCACTGGCGGCGAGTGGCCGTTCCGCGCGGGCGTGTCATCGCAGCGTGCCGAGGAACGCGACGAGGTCCTCGACGTCCTGCGCACGCAGGATCGTCCGGCCGCGATACGCTGCAGCCACGTCGTTCAAGCCGTCGGTGCGGTAGTAGCTCGGCATGATCGTGTCCGCACGCACCCTCAGGTTGTCCGCGATCCGCAGACGGATCTGCGCGGACGTGAGCCGCGATCCCACGCCCGCGAGCGATGGTCCGAGGTCGCCCGCGAAGGGCAGCGCGGCGTCGGGGATGGCATGGCAGAGCACGCAGTTCGCGTTCTCCCGCGCGACGAGCAGCGCGCGACCGCGGGCGACGTCACCGCCGGGGGCCAGCGGCGCGGGAATGCCGTCACCGATCACCTGCAGCGGCGGCGCCGCATTGCCTGCAGCGAACGCGCCCGATGCCATCGTCGTCGTGATCCACGCGGCGCACAGTGCGACGCAGCCCCGTCGCCGATTCACGCGCTGCGCCCCGCTGCAGCCTTCAGGCGCGGCGCAGCGTCGCCGTCTCGTTCTTCAGCGGCAGGTTGCGCACCGGCTTGCCCGTCGCGGCGAAGATCGCGTTCATGACCGACGGCGCGACCACGCAGATCGTCGGCTCGCCGACGCCGCCCCAGAAATCGTACGTCGGCACGATGACGGTCTCCACCTTGGGCATCTCGGCGAGGCGCAGGATCTGGTACTGGTGGAAGTTCTGCTCCACGAGGCGGCCCTTCTCGATCGTGCACTCGCCATAGAACGCGGCAGACAGCCCGTACGCGACGGAGCCTTCGACCTGCGCGGCGATCTGGTCCGGATTCACCGCATGGCCGCAGTTCAGCGCCAGCACCATCCGATGCACCTTCACCTCGCCCTTGTCGCTCACCGACACTTCGGCGACCGCCGCCGAGTAGCTGCCGTAGCCCATGAATTGCGCAATGCCGCGGTGCACGCCGGCAGGGAGCGGCGTGCCCCAGCCCGCCTTCTCGGCGGCCGCGTTCAGCACCGCCAGATGCTTCGGGTGCTGCTGCATGAGCGCACGGCGAAATTCGAGCGGATCCTTGCCCGCCGCCTTCGCCACCTCGTCCATGAAGCACTCGAGGTAGATGCCGTTCTGGTTGGTGTTGACGCCGCGCCACGGCCCCACGGGGACGTGCGTGTTGCGCATCGCGTATTCGATCAGCAGGTTGGGAAACGTGTAGCCGAACTGCGCGTCGCCCGGCTTCTCGTAATAGCCCTGCAGCTGCCGCTCGTCCTTGCCGTCGCGCGCGAGCGCGGAGCCGTTGAAGGCGTTGATGGACTGGCCGGACACGCGCAGGTGGAAGCCGGACACGTTGCCCTGCTCGTCGAGCCCCGCCTGCAGGCGGCACTGCGAGATCGGACGGTAGAAATCGTGCGTCATGTCCTCTTCGCGGCTCCAGATCATCTTCACCGGGACGCCGGGAAACTGCTTCGCGATGGCCACGGCCTGGCGCACGTAATCGGCCGCGCCGCGCCGGCCGAAGCCGCCGCCGAGGGTGTGCTTGTACACGTCGCACTTCTCGAGCGGCAGGCCCGACGCTTCGGAGAGTGCCGCGAGCGCCGCTTCCGCGTTCTGCGTCGGCGCCCACGCTTCCGCGCGCTCGGCCGTGACGCGCACCGTGCAGTTCATCGGCTCCATCGTCGCGTGCGCGAGGAAGGGCGTGCCGTAGACCGCCTCGACCTTCTTCGGCGCTGCGGCGATGGCCTCGAGCGCGTCGCCGCTCTTGCGATACTGGAAGACGTCCTTCGCCTCCAGGCCCTCCCGCAGGTGCGCGGCGATGGTGGCGCTCGACTGCGTTGCGCCGGGGCCTTCGTCCCAGACCACGGGCAGCGCATCGAGGGCCTTCTTCGCGCGCCACCAGGTGTCGGCAACCACGGCCACCGTGGCATCGTTGACCTTCACGGCGCGCGGCTTGCCCGGCAGGCTGGCGATCTTCGTCTGGTCGAAGCTCACGACACGTCCGCCGTACACCGGACACGCCTTGATCGCCGCGTTGAGCATGCCGGGCAGCTTGAGATCGATCGCGTACACGAGACTGCCGTCGAGCTTCGGCGCCGTGTCGAGGCGCTTCATCGGCTTGCCGGCGACCTTCCACGTGCGCGGGTCCTTGAGCGTGATGCTCTTCGCATCGGGCGGCGCGAGCTTCGCGGCCGCCGCGGCCACCTTGCCGTAGCTCGTGGTTCGGCCCGACGCCGCGTGGCGGATGATGCCGTCGGCAACCGTGAGCTCGCCCACCGGAACGTTCCAATCGCTCGCCGCGGCCTGCAGCAGCATGATGCGCGCGGCCGCGCCGCCGCGCCGCACGTAGTCCTCGGAAGTGCGTATGCCGCGGCTGCCGCCGGTGCCCATCTCGCCCCAGGCACGCTTTCGCGCGAGGTTCTCGCCGGGCGTCGGCATTTCGGTGGAGACCTTGGTCCAGTCGCACTCGAGCTCCTCGGCAACGAGCTGCGCGAGGCCCGTGAGCGTGCCCTGCCCCATCTCCGAGCGTGCGATGCGGATGACGCACGTGTCGTCCGGGACGAATGACCACCCAGGCGTTGACCTCGCTGGCTGCCGGCGCGCCCGCAGCCCGACGCCGCGGGCGATGCGCCGAACGACACGGGGATGCCGAGCGCGAGTCCGCCGCCCGCCACGGCGGCCGAGCCGACGATGAAGCGGCGACGGGAGAGACTGGTGACGCGCGTCTTGCTGCTCATGGTCGTCCCCTAGGCCTTCGCCTTGTTGCGCGGCGTGTCCGCCGCCGCCATGTGCACGGCGGCGCGGATGCGCTGGTAGGTGCCGCAGCGGCAGATGTTCGTCATCGCGTCGTCGATGTCCTGATCCGTCGGCGCGGCGTTCTTCTGGAGCAGCGCCGCGGCGGCCATGATCTGGCCGGACTGGCAATAGCCGCACTGCGGCACGTCGAGCGCGAGCCACGCCTTCTGCACCGGATGCGCAGCGGCCGGCGACAGGCCTTCGATGGTCACGATGCGATCGCTCGCCTTGATGCTGCTCACGGGCAACGAGCACGAGCGTCGCACCTCGCCGTTGATGTGGACGGAACATGCCCCGCATTGGGCGACGCCGCAGCCGTACTTGGTCCCGGTCAGGCCGACCTGCTCGCGGATGACCCAGAGGAGGGGTGTGTCGGGCTCGACCCGGACGTCGAAGGCCTTGCCGTTGATGTTGAGTTTCGCCACCGTGCTCTCCCGCGGGTTTGATCTGCCTGTGCCGCGCCGACAGCGGTGCACAGCGTGCGTGCATGAAGCCTTCGAAAGCTTAGCCTATCGATCGCACAATTGCGCGTGGCGCGTACTCGCTCACTGCGGCGCGCGATGCAGGAGCGTCACGCACGCGCCACGATCACGCACACGCGCCGTAGATTACAGCCATGCGCCGACGATTATTCCGGTAGTGAGCGCCTGGGTGCAGCGACGCCGCGGGAAGCGTCGGCTGGCCGTTCTGCAAAACGGAACGTAGCCTGTCGGACATATTTACAGCGGCCAGCGCAGGCGCGATACCCTGCACCGGCAGATCAGGCGGTTAGCGGGGTGGGCCGGTCCTTGCTTAACGTAGGGGCATGGTCGCCCGCGCCGAGCGTCGTATCGCCGGGCGCGGCTTGAAGCACGAGCCATGGAGACGCCCGGCTGAAGCCGGACCCACACCCAGCCGCGGTGCTTTGCCTCGATTTCTCACGAATCCGCAAGAAGACAGCCATGAGCACCTCTGCAACGCCCGAAGCCGGCACCAAGGACATCGCGACGCTCGAACGCCTCGCGAAGCTCCTGGCGGCCGTCACCGAAGACGCGCGAAACCTGGTGGACTCTCCGGCCGGAGCCGAACAGCTCAAGTCGCGCGTGCATCTTGCCTCGGCGCTCGCCGCCAAGCTGGCCGCCTCGCTCACGGCAGCCAGCCGTGATGCACGACGCGTGCGGCACGCCGCCGAGCTCGCCAACGAAGTCATCGCCAAGGCCCAGGCACGGCTGTAATCCCTGCGGGTCGCGGGATTCGCTTGCGCGGACTCCAGGTCGTCAGGGCTTCGCGCAGTCGCACACCGGGCTGCCCTTGTCGAAGATCACGCGCCACGTGCCGGGGGCTTCGAGCCGCCACACGGAGTTGAAGCGCGCGACGATCCTGCCCTGCGGATCGCGCACCGGTCCGGAGCTCGACGCGAGCGTGCCCGACGCCAGCACTTCCACCTGATCGGGCTCCCACGAGAACGGTGCGGCCGGCGTCCCGAAGAATCGCCGCCACGTCGCCACGACCTCCTCACGGCCCCGCGACGGCGTCGGCCCGGTGAAGAAGATCGCCTCCTCCGAAACGAAGCGCGCGAACGCTGCATGGTCGCGGTCGGCCATCGTCTTCGCGAAGGCGCGCTCGGCGTTGCCGACCTGCTGCTCGAGCTCCGCGCGGGAAGCCGTGCCCGCGGGCGCCGTCGCGCATGCGCTCAGGACAGCCGAGCCGCCGATCGCCAGCCATTTCGCGATGCCGTTCATCCGTCTCCTTTCGAGTGGCAAGTGTCCGCGACCGCGGCGAGATCGCGCGCGGCGATCCGCGGTTGCGCGTGGTGCACGTCATGATGCAGCGTGGCCTCGACGACGTCGGTGCCATATACGAACGTCAGCGCCCGTGCGAGCGGCGCGGGTAATGCGAGCTCGTATACGCCCATCGCGTCGCCCCGCCGGTGCAGGCAATAGAAGAAGACGAAATAGCTGATCGCGAAGGCGATACGCGCCGGTACCAGATACCAGAGGAACACGGGTCCGGCGACGGCGACGAGCGCCGCAAACAGCGCGGCCCGAAGCAGCGTATCGCGCACGAGCCCGGCGTCGAAGCCGTGCTCCTGCACCCAGCGGAACCACATCTGCTCGGGCGCGATGAGGGCGTTCGCGAAGCCTGCGAGCGGCGAGCCGCGCAGCTGGTAGAACTCGGCGTCCTGCGGTGTGCCCATGAACCGGTGATGGCTGCGATGGTTGGCGAGCATCTCGCGGTAGCCGAGCGCGAGCGGCGTGAAGAGCAGCAGCTGCAGACGCATCGGCAGGTCCACCTCGCGGTGGCTGCGCAGGTGGAAAAGCTCGTGCACCGCGATCATCCACCGCGGCACGAGCAACGGCACGGTGACGGCGAGGGTCCAGCCGGGCAGCACGCCGGCCGCGGCGAGCAGGAGGTTCGCGTAGATGGCGCCGACGCATGCGTGACTCACGCGCGCCAGGCGGACCGCATCGGAATCGGGAGCGAAGGGCACGGCAAGATCGCGGGCGCGGACGTTCATCGGAGCCTCCTCGTCATGGCCGTTGATACGCCGCCCGCGGCGCAGCGGATGCACTGCGCGCTGCCGCGGGCGTCATGCCTCGAGCACGCGCTTCAGGTTGCGCAGGGCGCGCGCGGACTGCCGCTGCAGGATCCATCGCATCAACGTCGAGTCCAGTGCCCGCCACGGCCACGCCTTGGAGCGATAGCGAAGCGTGCGCTCGAAGCGGCTGCCGCCGTCCACGGCCGCGATGCGGTAGACGATGCGGGCCGTGCCCGCGGCGGTGTCCGTGGCGATCACCCAGCATTCCGGCGGCTCGCATACCTCGACGGTCCAGGTCGCCTCGTTGCGCCGCCCCGCGACGGCGATCACTTCCACCGCGGTCTCCCCGGCGCGCAACGGGCGTTGCGGCACGTCGCGCACGGCAGCGGTCGCCGGATGCCAGGTGTGCCACAGCGCCGGCGTGGTCACGTAGTCGAACACCACGCGCGGCGGGCGCGCGATGTCCACCGCCGTGACGATCGGCACGGCGCGATCCGTCGGCACGGCCGGAAGTCCGGATGCGCTCATCGCGATCTCGCGGTCATGGAAAGTGGCGGCGTGGCGCGTCAACGCTGCGGACGCGCGCCCTGCTCGTGCGCGACGCGCAGCATGGCCTCGAGGCTGCGTTCCACGTCGGCGTCCGTCGTCATCCACGAGACGACGCTGATGCGCATGGCCGCACGGCCCTGCCACGCCGTCAGTCCGCACCAGCAGGTGCCTTCGGCTTGAATCGCGCCCACCACGCGCTGGGTGACGGCGACATCACCGAAGGCGACCAGCACCTGGTTCAGCACGACGTCGTTGAGGATGGCGTAGCCGGCCGCGCGAAACCCGTCGGCGAACCTGCGCGCCTGCCGGCAATGCCGCTCGATCATCTCGCTCAGGCCGCGGCGACCCAGCGAGCGCAGCGCCGCCCACACTTCCACGCCGCGGGCGCGCCGCGACAGCTCCGGCGTGAAGTCGGAAGGATTGCGCGCGGTGCTGGCCGTCGGCAGGTACGCGGCGCTGATCGCCATCGACGCCTGCAGCGCGTGGGCATCGCGCACGAAGGCGAGACCGCTGTCGTAGGGCACGTTGAGCCACTTGTGCGCGTCCGTCGCCCAGGAGTCCGCGCACTCCAGCCCCTGCACGAGGTGTGCGTGCGCAGGCGCCGCGCGCGCCCAGAGTCCGAACGCGCCGTCGACGTGCAGCCACGCACCCGAAGCGGCAATGGCGGCGCGGATGGCAGGCACCGCATCGCATGCCCCGGTGTTCACGTTGCCCACCTGCGCGCACACGATCGCGGGCCCCGCGATGGCCGGTATGGCCTCCGCGCGCATGCGTCCCTGCGCGTCGACCGGCACGCGCACGACCCGGTTGCGACCGAGGCCCAGCATGCCGAGGGACTTGAACAGCGTCGGATGAGCTTCGGCGCCCACGACGACGGTGATGGGCGGCGCGCCGAACAGCCCTTCGCCCTCGACATCCCACCCCGCAGCCGCGAGAACCGCATGACGGGCGGCAGCGAGCGCCGTGAAGTTGGCCACGGTCGCGCCGGTCACGAACGCGCCGGCGCATTCGCGCGGCAGATCGAGGGCGTCGAGCAGCCAGCCGAGAGCAATGCGTTCCAGCACGGCCGTCGCGGGCGCCGCGTTGTGGAGGGCGCTGTTCTGATCCCACGCCCCTGCGAGCCAGTTCGCCGCCAGCGCGGCCGGGAGCGAGCCGCCGGTCACGAAACCGAAAAACCGTGGGCCCGGCATGGCCATCGTCGCCGGCGTGCAGCGACTGTCCAGCTCCTCGAGCACCGCCAGCGGATCGACCGGTTCCTCCGGGAACGGGATGTCGAGTTGCGCGAGCCGCGTCACGGCGTCGGGGTCCGGGGACACGCGGCGCTCCGGTAACGATGCAACGTATCCGGCGGCGAGCGCCGCGGCCCGGGCGAGCAGCTCGCTCATCGACGGGCCTCCGCGCTGGCGTGCATCCCGTGGGCCATGCGGGCCTTGCCCGCGCCGGCACGCCGGAACCTTTCCCGCAGCGCGACCTCAGTCAATGCTCGCGCGGAGGCCGCAGCACACGTCGTGGACAAGAAAGCGCGCACGCCGATCAACCGAATCGCTCCCTCGTGCGTTAGCTGAACGAACGGCCGGATTGCACGTTTGCACCGCCCCGCCGCAACACTTCTGGAGAACCAGCCCATGCTAAGGAAATCGGTAATCTTTGCCGCCGTCGCGGCAACCATGGCCACCGCCACCCTCTCGACCCCGGCTGCAGCCGCGGACCCGGTGCTGGGCGCGCTCGTCGGCGGCGGCATCGGCGCCGCGATCGGCCACAGCATCAATGGGCCGCACGGCGGCTGGGTCGGCGGTGCGCTGGGCGCCATCGTCGGCGCGAGCGCCGCGGCGGACGCCAACCGGTACTACGACGGCGGGTATTACGGCCCCCGCGGAAACTACTACGAGCCCGCCCCGGCTTACTACGGCCCGTCGACCTCGTACTACGAGCCCGCTCCCGCCTACTATGCACCCGCGCCGGTGTATGTCGAGCCTGCACCGGTGTACTACGGCCCGTCGGTCGTGGTGGGTGGCTACTACGGCGGCCGCGGCTACTACGGCGGCCACGGGTATTACGGCGGCCGCAGCTACGCGCCGCGCCACGATTACGTCAACGTGCGCTACTACGATCGCGGCGGCCATGGCTCGCGCGATCACCGGAGCGATCACGGCGGGCGCGACCACCGGCGCTGAGCGACGCCGCCGGCGGCACCGAACGGCTTCGTCCTCCGACGAAGCCGTTTTCATTTGGTGAGCGCGACGACTCGGGAGCGACGTTTCCGCGGTCTCCCCGAGCGCCTCCTCCAGGATGCTCCGCGCATGTGCAGTGAGGCGCGGATTGCGCAAGCCCGCGTGCACCAGCGCCGACCCGTGCCGCAGCGCCGTCGCATACGCGCCCTCGTCGGCCAGGAAGCCGAGCGCCCGGGCCTCGCGCGGCAGATGCACCCGTTCCGCGACGCATCGGGCAGCGACGTCGTCGGACCGCTGCAGCTGATCGCCGTGCAGGCGGATGAAGGACAGCGGCTGCGCCAGGTACGCCATGCTGCCCCGCGCGAGGAGGCGCAGCCAGAGTGCGAGGTCCGCCAGGCACGTGTACCGGTGCGCGGACAGGCAGAACAGCGTATCGCGCACGAGATGAACGTCGTCGCGCCGGAACATCGCGGCCGAAGGCTCGCCGATGCAGTTGATGCTGCGCACGAGCACGTGATCGCCGAACGCGATGCCGTTGAACGTGCAGTCGGCGGTGGCGAGCGGCTCCGTCGCCGCGGTGTCCGCCAGCACGCCCCCGCTCTCGTCGACGACGTGCCGGCGTCCGGTGACCAGCGCCACGCGCGGGCCGAGGGTCTCGAACGCCGCCACCATGCGCGCGACGCAGCGCGGATGCAGCACGTCGTCGTCGTTCAGGAACTTGACGTACTCGCCGCGCGCCAGCGCGAAGCACTGCGCGAAGTTGCCGTGGAAGCCGAGCGGCATTGCGTTGCGCACGTAACGCACCCTCGCGCCGCCTTCTTCCTGCACGAGCCGCTCGATCTCCGTTCCGCCGGAATCGTCGGCGACGATGATCTCGAGATCGCCGTAACGCTGGCGTAACGCGCTCTGCAGTGCCGCGGCGAAGAAACGGGGCCGGCACACCGGTATGGCGAGGGAAACGCGCGGTCGCGACGTGTCCATGAAGTCGCGCCGCGAGCGTCCCCGGACTCCGCTATTTCTGCGCCATCTTCTGCGGATCGTCCTTCTCGTTCACGTACACGATGTCGAACGGTCCCTCACCGTGGATCTGCACCACGGTGGCGGTCTTGGTGAACGCATAGTGGTGCGCCTTGGCCGGCAGGTAATGGAAGCCGCCCGCCTTCAGCGCGTGCGCATGCGCGCTGTCCCACTGGTCGCCTTCGCCGAGGTAGAGCGTGCCGGAGACGATGGTGAGGTTCTCGGTCTGCGAATGCCAGTGCGGTGGAATCTTGTAACCGGCCGGTGCGGTGAGACGAACGACGAAGGGTCCGCTCTTGCCCGGATCGCCGAACAGCACCGCCACCTTCGCGCCCTTCGGCAGCGCCGGCGGCGCAGGTCCCCATTTCAGATCGGCGGGATTCGCGTAGGTGGCCGCATCGGCTCCGAGAGCCTGCGCGGAGAACGACAATCCCAACGACAGCACCACGAAAGCGAACGAACGCACGGACGTTTGCATGGCAGCTCCTTCAGGGACGCGCCGTGGGCGCGCACCGGCGCGCGGCGCGGCCACGAGAATACGCCTTGCGGATCGTTTTCGCATCGCAGGCAGCCCGTCAGCCGACACGCGGGCGACCGGCTTGGGATCGCGGCGTGCAGCTTCGCGCTGCCGCGCCGTCGACCGGCGTGCTACCTGCGGCGGCGCGAGCGGTCGAGCGCGGCGAGCCGTTCTTCCCACAGCGGCTCGAGCGCGTCGGCGAGCGATTCCGGCAGGTACGCTCCCGACTGCCGGATGCCCCAGCGGTAGCGCGAGAACGGCGGCAGGGCGAGGTCGTCGAACGAGATGATCGGCGCCTCGAGCAGCCGCTCGAGGCGAAGGTCGAGGTAGTTGGTCTGCGTGCCGATCGCCGCCTTCTCCGGGCGCCAGTGGATCGCCTGGCGCGGCGCGGTGATGACGACACCCGAGCCGATCACGCCCTTCGGCGGCACCCCAAGCCGGATCATGAACGCGCGGCTCCCCGGCTCGATCTGCCGCGTCCTGCCGCTCGACCATTCGACGTCGACGAAGCCGCGCCGTGCGAGGCGTGCACGCAGCCGCGGCAGCTCGGGCCACGGCCACAGCTTCGGATTCCACGCGAAAAGGTACGTGGCCATGGCTGGCGTCTGTTCCCGCTATGGGCAGCCCTAGTCGAGCGTGCCCTTGAAGAAGCGCAGGCCGATGACCACCACGACCACCATGAAGAGCGCAATGGGCCACGCCTCGGAGCCGATCTCCGCCAGACCGTTGCCCTTGAGCAGCACGCCGCGCACGATGCGCAGGAAGTGGGTGAGCGGCAGCACCTCGCCGAGCGCCTGCGCCCACTGCGGCATGCCGCGGAACGGGAACATGAATCCCGACAGCAGCATCGACGGCAGGAAGAAGAAGAACGTCATCTGCATGGCCTGCAGCTGGTTGCGCGCGAGTGCCGAGAACGTGAGGCCGAGGGTCAGGTTGGCGGCGATGAAGAGCAGCACCGCGAGATAGAGCACGGCAAGGCTGCCCACCATCGGCACGCCGAAGAGCGACCACGCGAGCGCGAGGATCAGCGTGACCTGCACCAGTCCGATCAGCACGTACGGCACGATCTTGCCGCTCATGACCTCGAGCGGCGTGGCCGGCGTCGCCAGCAGGTTCTCCATCGTTCCCCGCTCGGTCTCGCGCGTGATCGCGAGACCGGTCATCAGCACCATCGTCATCGTGAGGATGACGCCCATCAGGCCCGGCACGATGTTGTACTGCGTGATGGCCTCCGGGTTGTAGCGCGGATGCACGCGGACCTCGAACGCGCCTGGTTTGCCCGCGAGCGGCAGCAGCGCCCCGGTGAGATCGTGCACCAGCGCGGTCTGGGCGAGCTGGTTGATGGCGCCGAGCGCGTTGCTGGTGGCGGCGGGATCGGTGGCGTCGGCCTCGAGCAGCACCGCGGGCCGCTCGCCGCGCACGAGCGCACGCGTGAAGCCTTCGGGAACCGTCAGCACGAACTGGACCTTGCCCTCGGTGATCATCCGCTCCGCGTCGTCCTCGTCGCGCGCTTCCGCGACGAACGAGAAGTAGTCGCTGTTGCGCAAGGCGGAGAGCAGGCTCCGCGTGAATTCGCTGCGCTCGGCGAGGAGCACCGCGGTGGGCAGGTGCTTGGGGTCGGAGTTGATGGCGTAGCCGAACAGCACGAGCTGCACGACGGGTATGCCCACGATCATGCCGAAGGTGAGGCGATCGCGCCGCAGCTGGATGAACTCCTTTGCGACGATGCCGAGCCAGCGCGACAGCGAGAAGATGCCCATCAGTGCACCGTCGCACCGGCCGCGCCACGCGCCTCGGCGGGCGCCCGGTTCATGAGATGGATGAACACGTCCTCGAGCCCGGGCGCCTCCTCCTCCCATGCGAGGCGCGGGTCGGCGAAGTACGGCTGCAGCGCGGCGCGCAGCGCATCGGCGTCGGACCCCGTCACGTGCAGCGCCGTGCCGAACGCGGCCACCTGCTCGACCGGGGCGAGGCTGCGCAACGAAGCCGCGAGCGCCGCGAGATCGCGGCCCGCGCACCGCCCAGGTGACGAGATGCTGGTTGCGCACGATCTCCTCGCCCGTGCCCTGCGCGAGCAGCGTTCCGGACAGGATGTAGGCGAGCTTGTGGCAGCGCTCCGCCTCGTCCATGTAATGCGTGCTCACGAGCACCGTGATGCCGCGCGCGCTCAGTGCGTGCAGCTCTTCCCAGAAGTCGCGCCGCGCCTTGGGGTCCACACCCGCCGTCGGCTCGTCGAGCAGCAGGAGCTCCGGCTCGTGCAGCAGACATGCGGCGAGCGCGAGGCGCTGCTTCCACCCTCCCGACAGCGTGCCGGCGAGCTGATCCGCCCGCTCGCGCAGGCCGAGCTGCGCGAGGGCGTCGTCGATGCGCGCCTTGCGCCCGGCAAGGCCGTACATGCGCGCGACGAACGCGAGGTTCTCGCGGATCGTGAGGTCCTCCCAGAACGAGAAGCGCTGCGTCATGTAGCCGACGTGACGCTTGATCTCGCGCGGCTCGCGCAGGATGTCGTAGCCGAGGCACCGGCCTTCGCCGCTGTCGGGCGTGAGGAGGCCGCAGAGCATGCGGATGGTGGTGGTCTTGCCGCTGCCGTTCGGGCCGAGGAAGCCGAAGATCTCGCCGCGCCGCACGGTGAGCGCGAGGTCCCTGACGACATGCAGCGCACCGAAATGCTTGTTCAGCCCGCGCACGTCGATCACGACGTCCGCGTTCGCGCCGGTCATGGGCGCGCCGCGGACAACGTCACGTCGACTGGCTGGCCGACGTGCAAACGCGCGGCGTCGGCAGCCGATGGCTTCGCTTCCACGAGATACACGAGCTTGGCGCGATTTTCCTTGGAATAGAGCACGGGCGGCGTGAACTCGGCCCGATCGGCGACGAACACGATCGTGGCCGCGACCGGCGCGGGGCAGCCATCGCAACGCAGCTCGACGGACTGTCCCTGCCGCACGCCGGATAGCACCGTCTCCGGCACGAAGAACCGCGCCTTGACGTTGCCCGGCGGCAGGATGCTTGCGACGGGACTGCCTGCGGCGACCCAGTCGCCGACGTTGTAGTACGTGTCGGCCACGAGGCCCGCGGCAGGCGCGGTGACGGCGCGCTGCGCGAGACGCCAGTCGCTCTGCGCGAGGGCTTCCCTCGCGGCGGCCACCTCCGCGTCGGCGGCACGGATCTCCGGCGTGCGCGCGGGCAGTTTCGCCGTCGTCACCTGTGCGGAGAGCGACGCGACCTGCGCTTCGGCGCTGCGCAGTTGCGTTCGCGCGTCATCGAGCGCGGCCTGGCTGACGAAGCCCTTGCTCGCGAGCTCCTGCTGACGCCGCAGGTTCGCCGCGGCAAGGTCACGCGTGGCCTGCGCCTGGCGCATCTGCTCGGCGATCGCCTCGATCTCCGGCGGACGCCGCCCGGAGCGCAGGTTCTGCGCCCGCGCTTCCGCGGCCTCGAGCTGCGCCTGCGCCTCACGCCGCGCCGCGGATTCGCTGACGCTTTCCAATGTGAATGCCGGCGCACCGGCGGCAACCTGCTCGCCGCGGCGCACGCTCAACTGCTGCAGCGTGCCGGCGAAGGGCGCCGCGAGCCGGATGTATTCCCCCTCGATGTAGCCCTGCAGCGGCGCGTCGGATCGTCGGTCGCACGCGGCAAGCACGCCCAGCGCCAGCACGGCGCAGAAGAAGCAGCGAAGGGGCGACGAACCGGCGGGACCCTGCAACACGGTGCCCGCATGGTAGCCGCAACGGGCCGCCGGCACCACGGGCCAGGCCAGTCGCCCATGCGAGTGCGCCGTGCCCGTCCGGTTCACGCGTCGGGGACCGCCTTCGGCGTCAGCCTGCGGACGACGAAGCCCATCGACAACGCCTGCACGAGGATGCTGAACAGCACCACGCCGTAAGTCGCCGCCAGGATCGCTTCCCGACCCTGCAACGCCGGCAGCCACAGCGCGAGCGCCACCGAGATGCCGCCGCGCAATCCGCCCCACGTCATGATGCCGATGTCACTGCGCGTCGCGGGCAGCACGCGGCGCATGGCGAGCAGCGGGATGCCCACGCTCGCCCAGCGGGCGACGAGCACGATCGGGATCGCGATCAGCGCGGGCTCCAGCCGGACGAGGGTCGGCGACAGCGCGATCACGTTGAGCGCGATGAGTCCGAACAGCAGCAGGTTCAGGATCTCGTCGAGCACCTGCCAGAACTCGAACAGCCGCCGGCGCGTCTGCGAGGACATGGCGTAGCGCTTGCCCTGGTTGCCGATGACGAGGCCCATGAGCACCACCGCGATGGGCGCGGATGCATGCAGCAGATCCGCCAGCGCGTACCCCGCCGTCGCCATGGCGAGGGTGATGAGGATCTCGACGGCGTAGCTGTCGATGGTGCGCACCATGTGGAACGCCACCACGCCGACGATCAGCCCGATCGCGATACCGCCCGTCACCTCCGTCAGCAGCGACCACGCGAACCCCGTCATCGACGGACGCGTCGTCTGCGTCGCCACCCCGACCAGCGTGAGGAAGGCGACCACGGCGGTGCCGTCGTTGAACAGGCTCTCGCCGGCGATGCGCGTGGCGAGCGCCTTCGGCACCGCGAGCGAGCGCAGGATGCCCATCACCGCGATGGGATCGGTCGGGGAGATCAGCGCACCGAAGATGAGGCAATGCAGGAACGGCAGCGGGAAGCCGAGCCACTGCGCGGCGTAGTAGAAGAGCGTTCCCACGATCGCGGTGGACGCGAGCACGCCGGCGGTGGCGAGCGTGCCGATCGACCAGCGCTCGCTCGCGATGTCGCTCCAGTCGATGTGCAGGCTGCCCGCGAACAGCAGCAGCCCGAGCATTCCCTGGAAGACGACCTCCGTGAAGTCGAGCTGCGCGATCGCCGTCTTCGCCCAGCCCGCGATCGCGGGATGCAGGATCCCGGCAACCGCGACGACGAGCGAGATGCCGAGCCCCACCGCGGTGATGCCGATGGGCTCCGGCAGGCGAAAGAAGCGTGCGTTGACGTAGCCGAACAGCGCCACCAGGGCGAACACGAGGCCGATGGCCTGGAACAGCGTCATGCGGCCTCGACGGCGGAGCGCACGCGCACCGGGCGCGACTGCCGCCCGGTCGCATGGCGCTGCCGGCGCTCTAGTGGCTCTCGCGCCCGACCGGGGCGCCGGACCCGCCGACGAGGAAATCGAGGTCGACGCCGCGATCCGCCTGCAGCACGTGATCGCAGTAGAGCTTCACCCAGCCGCGATCGGCATGCGGCGGTGGCGGCGTCCACTGGCCGCGCCGCTGCGCGAGCTCTTCATCGCCGACGTGCAGGTGCAGCCTGCGATTGGGTACGTCCAGCGTGATCGTGTCGCCGCTGCGCACGAGCGCGAGCGGCCCGCCCGCAGCGGCCTCGGGCGACGTGTGCAGCACCACCGTGCCGTAGGCGGTGCCGGACATGCGCGCATCCGAGATGCGCACCATGTCGGTGACGCCCTGCTTCAGGATCTTCGCGGGCAGCGCGAAGTTGCCCACCTCGGGAAAGCCGGGATAGCCCTTGGGGCCGCAGTTCTTGAGCACCAGCACGCACGACGGGTCGACGTCGAGGGCAGGATCGTCGATGCGGCGGTTGAGGTCGTCGATATCCTCGAACACGACCGCGCGCCCGGTGTGCGTCAGGAGCTCCGGCGTCGCCGCCGAGGGCTTGAGCACCGCGCCGTTCGGGGCGAGGTTGCCGCGCAGCACCGCGATGCCGCCGTTCGGCTTGAACGGCTTCGCGATCGGCGTGATCACTTCGGGGTTGTAGTTGACCGCGTCCTTGACGTTGTCCCACATCGGCTTGCCGTTCACCGTCAGCGCGTCGCGATGCAGGAAATCGCCGATCTCGCGCATCACCACCGGCAGGCCGCCCGCGTAATAGAAGTCCTCCATCAGGAAACGGCCGGAAGGCATGAGGTCCACGAGGCACGGCATGCTGCGCCCGAGCCGGTCCCAGTCGTCGAGGGTCAGCGGGACGCCGATGCGGGCCGCGATCGCGATGAGGTGCACCACGGCGTTGGTCGAGCCGCCGATCGCCCCGTTGACCATGATCGCGTTCTCGAACGCCTGGCGCGTAAGGATCTGCGACATGCGCAGGTCCTCGTTCACCATCGCGACGATGCGGCGTCCGACCATGCGCGCGAGGACGCTGCGGCGCGAGTCCGCGGCGGGGATGGCCGCGTTCGTGGGCAGGCCCATGCCCAGCGCCTCGACCATCGAGGCCATCGTCGAAGCGGTCCCCATCGTCATGCAATGCCCCGCCGAGCGCGACATGCAGGCCTCCGCATCGATGACGTCGTTCATCGTCATTTCGCCGGTCTTCAGCATCTCGGTGAATTTCCACACGTGCGTGCCGGAGCCGATGTCGTGGCCGCGGAACTTGCCGTTCAGCATCGGCCCGCCGGACAGCCCGATGGTGGGCAGGTCGCACGACGCCGCGCCCATCAGTAGAGACGGAGTCGTCTTGTCGCAGCCCATCATGAGGACGATGCCGTCGAAGGGGTTGGCACGGATGCATTCCTCGACGTCCATCGCCGCCTGGTTGCGGAACAGCATCGTGGTCGGGCGCATCAGCGTTTCGCCGAGACTCATCACCGGGAATTCGATCGGAAATCCGCCGGCGTCCAGCACGCCGTCGCGGATGTGCTGCGCGAGGTCACGGAAATGGGCGTTGCAGGGCGTCGCCTGCGACCACGTGTTGCAGATACCGATGACCGGGCGGCCGTCGAACTGGTCGTGGGGGATGCCCTGGTTCTTCATCCACGAGCGATGCACCATGCCATCGCGGTCGTCGCGGCCGAACCAGGCCTGGGAGCGCAGAGCGCGCTTGTTCTTCGAATGCTTGGGATCGTTTTCGCTCATGGGAGTCGCTTCCGAAGGTCCGGCACGATGCCGGCGCGTGAGAGGGAACGCTGCAACGCTATTGTGCCAGCGCGCCAGGATGCGTTCGGCGCCACGTTTGCATAGGTGGCACGCACGCGATGGCGGCGGCGGCCGTGCGACGGTCGGACGCCGGGCGCATCAGCGCGAGGCACATGGCCGCACGAAACGCTGCACGGTGGTGCTGCCCACCGATGCATGACTCGGCTCGGGCGTCGGGCTGCCGCCCACCACCAGCACGTCGTCGCCTGCCGGCACGGCGCGGGCGAAGTTGCGCGGTGCCGGCATCGGCGCAAGGCGCTGCCAGCGCATGCGCCCGTCGAGGAGCAGGACGTCGTCCAGGCTTGCGCGCCGCGCCTGCGATTCGCCACCGGCGAGCAGGATGCCGTCGCAATGCACGACGGCGCCGGCCGTGCCGCGCGGCTCGATCGAGGGACCCGTGCTCCACGCGCCGCGCGCAGGATCGTAGATGAACACGTCCCCGAAGTCCGCCGGGCCGCTGCGCCCGCCGATCGCGAACAGCTTGCCGGCGAAGGCAACACCCGCGGGACTGCCCTCCGCGCGCGGCAACGGCGCCGCCGCGATCCAGCGGTCGGCCGCGGGATCGTAGACGTCATGGTCGGCGAGCGTCGTGCGATCGTTGCCCCCGCCGAAAACATGGACGCGTCCGTCCAGCACCACGGCTGCATGGCCACCGCGCGGCGCGGGCAGCGGGGCAGCTTCGCTCCAGGCGCGCGCGGCGAGGTCGTATACCTGCACGCGGGCGGTCGGCACGTTGGTGTCGGTCTGAAAGCCGCCGATGACGTAGATGCGATTGCGCAGGAGGACGGCAGCCGGTGCATTGAGGCCCGGCCCGGGCAGCATCGTCTCGATGGACCACGTGCGACCGTCGAAACGTTCGACCGCGAGGACCGGCGCGCCGCCCTCGCCCGTGCCCGCGAGTGCAAAGACGACGCTGCCGTCGCTCACCACCGCATGTGCCGCCCGCGCATGGAGCATCGGCGCATCGAGGTGCCACGCGCCCACGGTCGGGTCGCGGGACAAAGGTGCGGGCGCGCTGCAGGCGGCCAACGCGAGCGGCAGCGCGAAGGCAAGGGCGTAGGCGCCGCGGCGCAACATGGCGGCCGCGGTGTCCGTCGACGCTAGGCGTTGAGCCGCGCGCCGCTCGCCTGGTCGAAGAGATGCACCGATGCCGGGTTGATCGCCAGCGCGATGCGCTCGCCGGGCTCGACCCGGGGGCGTCCATGCGCCACGAGGATCACCTGATCGTCGCCGGCCTGCAGCAGGAGCTCGGTCTCGTTGCCGGTGGGCTCGACCACGATCACTTCGGCGGATACCGCATCGTCACCGGCGCCGTGCAGGCCGAGATCGCCGGGACGGATGCCGTAGGCGACCGGCTGGCCTTCGTTCCCGATGCCCTGCCCGACCGGCCAGCGCACGCCGCCGCCGGCGTCGACCCACGCCATGCCGTTGGAGCGGCGCAGCGTGCCCTGCACCACGTTCATCGCCGGCGAGCCGATGAACTGCGCGACGAACAGGTTCTCCGGATGGTCGTAGAGATGCAGCGGCGAGCCGATCTGCTCGATGCGGCCGTCGTGCATCACGACGATGCGATCGGCCATCGTCATGGCCTCGACCTGGTCGTGGGTCACGTAGACGGTCGTCGTGCGCAGGCGCTGGTGCAGCGCCTTGATCTCGCCGCGCATCGCCACGCGCAGCTTGGCGTCGAGGTTGGACAGCGGCTCGTCGAACAGGAAGACCTTGGGATCGCGCACGATGGCGCGTCCCATGGCGACGCGCTGCCGCTGCCCGCCGGACAGCTCGCGCGGGAAGCGATGCAGGTAGGGATCGAGGTTCAGGATCTTCGCCGCGTGCGCGACACGCTCCGCGAGCGACCTTCGCGTCGGCCTTGCGCAGCTTCAGGCTGAACGCCATGTTGTCCGCGACCGTCATGTGCGGATACAGCGCATAGGACTGGAACACCATCGCGATGTCGCGATCCTTCGACTCGCACGTCGTTCACGACGCGCCCGTCGATCGCGATGGTGCCGCCGGAGATCTCCTCGAGGCCGGCCAGCATGCGCAGCAGCGTGGACTTGCCGCAGCCCGACGGCCCGACCAGCACCATGAACTCGCCGTCATGGATGTCGAAGCTGACGCCGTGGATGATCTTCGTCGAGCCGAAGCTCTTCTCGACATTCTGGAACGAAACGGAGGCCATGCGCGTGTCCTGTGTGGTTCGCCCGGAGCGTCAGGTCTTCACCGCGCCCGCGGTCAGGCCGGCGACCATGTAGCGCTTGAACGCGTAGTAGATGGCCGCCGGCGGCAACGCATAGACGAGGCCCGTCGCCATCAGCAATTCCCACGGCGAATCGTCGGCTGCGAGGAAGTTGCCCAGCGCGACGGCGAGCGTGATCTGCCGCTCCTTCGACAGGAGCAGGAAGGCATACAGGTACTCGTTCCACGCGAGCAGCAGCGCGTAGGTGCCGATCGCGACGATCGAGGGCATCATCAGCGGCAGGTAGACGAGCCGGAAGAGCTGCAGCGGCGAGGCGCCGTCGATGCGCGCGGCTTCGTCCAGCTCGTAGGGCAGCTTGTCGGAGGCCTGCTTCAGCACCCAGATGGCGTACGGCGAAGCGATCGTCACCATCGCCAGGATGAGCGCCCACTGATTGTCGAGCAGCCCGTAGTTGCCCATCGTCTTGTACATCGGCACGGCGAGGAAGGCTGCCGGGATGAAGTACGTGAACAGCGCGAGGTTCATGATCGTGCGCCCGCCGCGCACCTTGAGCCGACTGATCGCGAACGCGGCGCCGGTCGCGACGACCAGCGTGAGGAGTCCCACGCTGACCGCGATGATGAGGGAGTTGCCGAGCTGCAGCCAGAAGTGGCTGAGGTAGTAATGCTGCTGGCCGAACACGACCTCGAAGTTGTGCAGCGTGGGATGGTCCGGCCACAGCTTGCCGGCGAAGATCGTCTCCTTGGGCGAGATGGAGAACAGGAACAGGTAGTAGATCGGCAGCATCGTCCACAGCAGCACCGGGATGCCGATCAGGAGGAGCTTCGCCTCCCGCAGCGCGTTGCGCGCCTTGAATGCGCTCATTTCGACAGCCGCCGCATCATGAAGAACACCAGCGGCAGGACGAGCGGCATCGCCACGACGATCGCGGCCATCGACAGGTCCACCTGGTCGAGCCGCAGGTAGCGGATGCCGAGCGTGGCGAGGACGTGGGTGAGATCCGCGGGGCCGCCCCCGGTGAGCAGGTAGACGCTGTTGAAGTCGCCGAGGGTCCAGATCATCGACAGGATGGTGGACGTGAGGTACAGCGTCTGCATCGACGGCCAGGTGATGAAGCGGAACTTCTGCCAGCGGCGACGCGCCATCGACGGAGGCGGCCTCGTAGAGCTCACCCGGGATCGCCATCCGGCCGGCGATGAGGATCAGCGTCCAGAACGGTAGCGACTTCCAGATGTGGACGAGGATCGCCATCGCGAGCGCGAGCTGCGGATCGTTCAGCCAGTTCGGACCGTCTGCGCCGGTGAAGCGGAAGATCAGCGAATTGATGATTCCCCATTCCGGATTCAGCATGAAGCGGAAGGAGAGGATCGTCGGGATCGACGGCACGGCCCAGGGCAGGATGAAGACCAGCGAGAGCCACCGGATCCAGGGCCGGGCCTGCACGAAGAACCCGGACAGGACGAGCGCCACGAGCATCTTGAAATTGATGCCGATGACGAGGAACACCAGCGTGTTGACCACCGACCGCGCGAAGATCGGGTCGGCGATCAGGTGCTCGTAGCTCTGTGGGTGGCGCGCCAGCCAGAGCCCGTAGCAGACCGGATAGAGCACGAACACCGCGAACACGATCACGTAGGGCGCGATCATGATCATGCCCCACGCCTGCCATGGCGACAGGCGCTTCCTGGCGGGGCCGGCGGGCAGCACCGGCTGGACTTCCGGTAGGGCGATCGTGGACATGTGCGAGGACCCTTGCGCCGGGGTGATCCGCCTGTGCGGCAGGCCGATCACCCCGGCGTTCCCGCCGGACGGGAGCGCCGGCTCGCGTGCAGCTTCAGCCCGCGACAGCCTTGATGCGCGCGATCATCTCGTCCACGGCCTTGTCCACGGGAACCTTCTCGTTGACGACGCGGTTCATCGCCTTCGCCCAGACATTCTCGTTGTTGAGGATCGTGAACTTGTAGTTCTTGGTGAATTCGAAGGTCACCGTGCCGGCGGCGTACTGGTTGTACACCGACTTGCGGTGGGGATCGGCCTGCCAGAACGGCCGTTGCTGCGCCGCCTTGGTCACCGGGAACCACCGTCCCAGCGCGCCTTCCACGTACGGCGTGAGGTTGTCCTCCTGCAGCAGGAAGCTCACGAACTCCCTGGCGCGCTTCTTGTTCTTGGCGCCCTCGAAGATCACGCCCGTCTTGACGGCGGTGCGGTACACCATCTTCGAGCCGTCCGGCTTGTTGGGAAAGCCGGCGGTGCGGATCAGCTCGTAATTGTTCTTCGGCCTGCGCGCGCTGGTCGGCGGTGAGGGTCTCGTTGTTCATGTCGTCGAGCCACTTCGCCGCGATCGAGATCGTCGCGTTGTGCGTGAGGATGGTCGTCTTGTTGTGGAAGGCGACGTTGTTGTCCGGGTCCTTCCACGACGTGGACGACGGCGGCGTGCAGCCCTTGGTGTACGGCGTCGTGTAATCGGTGAGCGCGTTGATCGAGTCCCTGCTTGACCTTCGGATCATCGACCAGCAGCTTGCCGTTGTCGTCGACGAGCTTCACGTTGTACGCGTCCATGAAGGTCAGGAACGAATAGAACGAGTCGCTCGAATCGACGCCCATGGGGAAGCCCGTGGCGAACACGCGCGAGCCGGTCTTCTTGCGATAGGCCGGCTGCACCTTGTCGCACCAGAACGACCAGTAGCCCTTCCAGTCCGTGGGGATGTCCGACTCCTTGAAGCCGGCTTCCTGCAGCATGTCGATCCAGTACTCGATGTGCATCGTCTGCTGCTTCAGCGGAAATGCGTAGTACGCCTTCTTCTTGGTCTTGTCGTTGTAGAGGAAGGTGGTCTCGACCGTGTTGGGCGCGAACTGGGCCTTGAGCGGCGTGATGACGTCGGTGATGTCCTCGAGCTTGCCGTCGAAGGCCCACTTGCCGGTGACCTGGAAGTCGTACACGTCGGCGAATGCGACGTCCGGCGGGGTGCCCGAATCGAGCGCCGCCACGGTCTTCGGGATCATGTCCTGGACCGGATATTGCGACAGCTCGACCTTGACGCCGGTCTTCTGCTCGAACTTCTTGATGGCCGCGAGGAGCGCGTCGTCCTCCGACTTGTAGAACCCCTTGACCCAATACACGTGCAGCGTTTCCTGCGCGCCGGCCTGGCCCGCGACCAGCAGCGCGCCGGCGGCAACAGCGGCCAGCGCGAGCCTGAACAAACCTTTCATTTGCGACTCCTCCTCGTGGTGAACGGGCGCAGGCTTCGCGCCTTGTCGGGCGCCCGCGATGCTCGTGCCAGACTAAGTTGTACCCGAATGGGGTGTCAATCGCCGGAACACCCCGCGTGCCTGGGACAGAAACAGGTTCGCCTACGCCTACATCACCGCGCCGAGCGCCCACGGCACGAACTCGTTCTGGCCGTAGCCGTGCTCCTCGCTCTTGCTCTTGCGCCCCGACGCGGTATCGAGCATCAGCTGGAACAGCTTCGCGCCGACCTCGTCGACGCTGGCAGTACCGTCAGCGATGTCGCCGCAATTGAGGTCGATGTCCTCTTCCTGGCGTACCCACAGCTGCGTGTTGGTCGACAGCTTGAGCGACGGCGACGGCGCGCAGCCGTACGCGGAGCCGCGCCCCGTCGTGAACACGATCAGGTTGGCGCCGCCGGCCACCTGCCCGGTCGCCGACACGGGATCGTAGCCGGGCGTGTCCATGTACACGAACCCCTTCGCCGTGACGGGCGTCGCGTATTCGTAGACGTCGATGAGGTTCGTCGTGCCGCCCTTCGCCACCGCGCCGAGGGACTTCTCGAGGATCGTGGTGAGCCCGCCGGCCTTGTTGCCCGGCGACGGATTGTTGTTCATCTCGCCGCGGTTGCGCGCCGTGTATTCCTCCCACCAGCGAATGCGCGCCACGAGCTTCTCGCCGACGTCGCGCGACACGGCGCGCCGGGTGAGCAGGTGCTCCGCGCCGTAGATCTCCGGCGTCTCGGAGAGGATCGCCGTGCCGCCGTGGCGCACGAGGAGATCGACCGCCGCACCGAGGGCGGGATTGGCGGTGATGCCGGAGTAGCCGTCGGATCCACCGCACTGCAGCCCGACGGTGATGTGCGACGCCGGCACGGGCTCGCGCTGCACGTCGTTGGCGTGCGGCAGCATCTCGGTGATGAGCTCGATCCCCTTCTGGATGGTCTTGCGCGTGCCGCCCGTGTCCTGGATCGTGAACGTGCGCAGGAGCGGTGTTTCCTGCAGGTTCTCCGCGCCGAACAGCGAGCTGATCTGGTTGGCTTCGCAACCCAGGCCAACGACCAGCACACCGGCGAAGTTGGGGTGACGCGCGTAGCCTGCGAGCGTGCGCCGCAGCACCTGCATCCCCTCGCCGTGCGTGTCCATGCCGCATCCCGAACCGTGGGTCAGGGCGACCACGCCGTCGACGTTCGCGAAGCGCGCGAGCTCCGCTGCGAGCGGACCGTGCGTGAAGGCGTCGGCAATGCCGTGCGCCACCGTGGCCGAGCAATTCACCGTCGACAGTATGCCGATGTAGTTGCGCGTCGCGACCTTGCCGGCGTTGGGACCGTCGCGTCGCACGATGCCCATGAACTGCGCCGGCGGCACGACGTAGTCCGTCGGCTTCACGTCGGCGCCGAACGCATAGTCGCGGTCGAACGCGCCCATCTGCAGGTTGTGCAGGTGCACGTGCTCGCCGGGGGCGATGTCGCGGCTCGCGAAGCCGATGATCTGGTTGTAGCGGCGGACGGGCTCGCCGGCGCGGATCGCCCGCGTCGCGACCTTGTGCCCGGGGGGCACGAGGCCCGCCACGGTGACGTTCTCGTCGATAAGCTGCGTGCCGCCGACGAGCTGCGAGCGGGCGATGACGACATCGTCGGCAGGATGCAGGCGGATGGTGAGGGATGCGCGCGTCAGCATGACGCCTCCATGTTCAGAATGAAATCAGCCGGGCACCCGGAAACGGGCGACGGCACGCTCGTGCAGCGCGCGCTCGTCCCAGGCGATGCCGAGACCGGGCTCTCGCGGCGCGACTGCGCAGCCGTCCTCGACGACGAGCCGCGCGGTGGTGAGGTCGTCGAGTTGCGGGATGTACTCGACCCACGCCGCATTCGGCACCGCGGCAGTGAGCGAAACGTGCAGCTCCATCAGGAAATGCGGGCAGATCGCCACGTTGAACGTCTCGGCGAGATGGGCCACCTTGAGCCATGGCGTGATCCCGCCGATGCGCGCGCAGTCGGCCTGCACGATCGAGCACGCGCCGCGCTCCAGATACTCGCGGAAATGCGCCGGCGCGTACAGCGATTCGCCGACCGCGATGGGAATCCCGGTATGCGCGGCCAGCTCGACGTGCCCGCCGAGGTCCTCGGCCGGCAGCGGCTCTTCCAGCCAGGCGAGGTTGAAGCGCTCGAAAGCGCGCGCGCGGCGGATCGCTTCGGAAACCGTGAACGCCTGGTTCGCATCGACCATGAGCTCGAAGCCTTCACCGACGGCCTCGCGGACCGCCGCGAGGCGCGCGACGTCCTCGGAAACATGCGGCTTGCCCACCTTGAGCTTCGCGCCACGGAAGCCTGCCGCCTTCGCCGCGATGCGTTTCTTGGACCAGCGTCTCCACCGGCAGTTGCAGCCAGCCGCCCTCGGTCGTGTAGACCGGAACGCGCGGCTGGGCGCCGCCCGCGAGCTTCCACAACGGCAGTCCCACGCGGCGCGCACGCAGGTCCCACAGCGCCGTATCGATCGCGGCGAGGGCGAGGCTGGTGATGGCGCCGACCGCCGTGGCGTGGGTGTGGAAGAACAGCGACTTCCAGATCGCCTCGATGCCATCGGGATCGCGCCCGATCAGCTGCGGCGCGAGGTGGTCGCGCAGCAGGGCGACGACCGACGAGCCGCCGGTGCCGATCGTGTAGGTGTAGCCGATGCCCTGGCTGCCGTCGTCGCACTCGATGCGCACGATCGGCGTCTCCTGCGTGACGAACGCCTGGATGGCGTCGGTGCGCACGACCTTCGGCGGCAGGTCGACCTGCAGGATCTCGACGGTGCGGATGACGGGCATCGGGCGGCCTAGAACGCACTTACATGAACGCCTTCGGCAGCCACAGCGAGATGCTCGGCACGTACGTGATGAGGATCAGCGACAGCAGCAGCGGCACCAGCCACGGCACGATGGCCATCGTGGTCCGCTCGATCGACATGTTCGCGACCCGCGCGAGCACGAACAGCACCATGCCCATCGGCGGATGCAGCAATCCGATCATCAGGTTGAGCACCATGATGAGGCCGAAATGCACCGGGTCGATGCCGAGCTGCTGGATGACGGGCATCAGCACCGGCACCAGGATCAGGATCGCCGCGGTGGGCTCGAGGAAGCAGCCGACGAAGAGCATGAGCAGGTTGGCGAGCAGCAGGAACACCCACGGCGTATGCGTGAACGCGAGCACCCAGGCGGCCACCGTGTCGGTCACGCGGGTGGCCGTCAGCAGCCAGCCGAAGATCGAGGCGGCGGCGACGATGAACATCACGGTCGCGGTGGTCTCGATCGTCTCCATCGACACTTTCGCGAGCAGGCGCCACGACAGCGTGCGGTACCACACGAGGCCGAGGAACATCGCCCACACGCACGCGGCGATCGCGCCCTCCGTGGGCGTGAACACGCCAGTGGTCATGCCACCGATGAGCAGCACCGGGGTCATGATCGGCAGCACGGCGTCGAAGTGCCATATCCTGTCGGCCACGAGCAGCAGGAGCAGCCCGATGCCGATCGAGATGTTGAACGGCGCGCCCCAATGGATCGCGAAATACAGCACCAGCGGGAAGCCGACGACGACGGCAAGCTCGAGGAACGCCTTGCCCATCCGGTGCCACTCGAACTTGATGTCGCCGCCCCAGTTGTTCTTGTGGGCGAAGTACGCGACGGTCGCCATCATCAGCAGCGCCATGACGATGCCGGGCAGGATGCCCGCGAGGAAGAGCTGCCCCACCGAGACGTTGGCCATCATCGCGTAGATCACGAAGGGCAGCGACGGCGGGATGATCGGGCCCAGCGTGGCGGACGCCGCCGTGACGCCCACGGAGAACCCGAGGTCGTAGCCGTGATCGCGCATGGCCTTGATCTCGATCGTGCCGAGGCCCGCCGCGTCGGCGATGGCGGTGCCCGACATGCCGGCGAAGATCACCGAGCCGATGATGTTCACGTGCCCGAGGCCCCCCTTCAGCCAGCCCACGAGCGACAGCGCGAAGTTGTAGATGCGATTGGTGATGCCGGCGTTGTTCATCAGGTTGCCGGCCATGATGAAGAACGGCACCGCGAGCAGCGGGAAGCTGTCGATGCCGCTCACCATGCGATGCACGACCACCGACGGCGGCGTGTCGCCGGTGAGCAGGAAATAGATGAGCGCGGACCCCGCCATGGCGATCGCCACCGGCACGCCGGCGATCATCATCACCAGGAACGAGATGAGGAGCGCTGCGGTCACGACACGGTCTCCTCGATCAGCGTCTCGGGGCGCTCGAGCACGCTGTAGCCCTGGCGCAGGTGCTTCCGCAGCACGCCGATCGAGCGCAGGAAGGCCAGGAAGAAGCCGAACATGCACACGCCGTAGACGATGTTCATCGGCAGATCGATGATCGTCATCTTGTAATTGGTCATCTTGTCCATCAGCTGCCACGTGAGCACGCACGCCGCGCCGAAGAACAGGATGCGCACGACGTCGACGATCGTCGCCATCGCGCGGCCCGCGGAGTGCCCGAGGAAGCGATACAGGAAGTCGACGTGGATGTGACGCTCGTCGCGCACCGCCGGGGCGATCGCGATGAAGACGGTGCCGATCAGCAGGTAGCGGGCGATCTCCTCGGTCCACGCTGCGGAGCTGTTCAGCGCATAGCGCGTGAAGAACTGGTAGAACACGTCCGCCGCGAGCAGCCAGAAGAGGCCGAACGCGAGCCAGCCGTCGAACGCATAGTGCGACAGCTCGATCGGTGCATCCGTCGCGTGGAAGTGGCCCTCCTCGTCGAGGACCGGCTCATTGGTATCAGCGGCCATTGGCGTCCATCGGGTTCGTCAGGTTGCGGGCGGGCGAGGTTTCGCATTGCATAACCGTCAGGCTGAACCCTGACCACCTCCGCGTCCTGTCAGGCTGAAGCCTGACCTACAAATGATCGTCAGGCTGAAGCCTGACCTACACCGTTGCCATGGGTTCGGCTTCACTGCATGACCGTCAGGCTGAAGCCTGACCTACAAGTGATCGTCAGGCTGAAGCCTGACCTACAAATGACGATCCCTGTGGGTTCGGCTTCAGCCGAACGCTTTTGGGCGGCTACTTGATCGCCTGGATCCTGTCCCAGTCCGCCTTCATGTAGCCCATCGACTCGAGGGTAACGTTCTTCATGATCGCGTCCTGGAACGACTTCTTGTCCGGCTCGACCACCGTGAGGCCCTTCTTCTTGAACTCGGCAACGAGCTCGCCCTCGTGCTTGGTGATCTCGGCCGTTGCCTTGGCAGCGGCTTCGCGCGTCACGTCGGTGAAGGTCTTCTTGTCGGCGTCGGACAGCTTGTTCCACACGTGCGGCGCGACCTGCGTCGCAAGCGAGTCGACGATGTGTCCGGTCAGGATGATGTACTTCTGCACTTCGAAGAACTTCTTGGCCTCGATCGTCGTCAGCGGATTTTCCTGCGCGTCGACGGTGCCGTTCTGCAGCGCGAGGTACACCTCCGCGAAGGCGATCGGCGTCGGGTTCGCGCCGCACGCCTTCGGCAGGCCGAGGTATGCGGGCACGTCCGGCACGCGCATCTTGAGGCCCTTCATCCCGGCGCAGTCGTGGAACTCCTTGTTCGACGTCGAGTGCCGCGTGCCGTAGTACGTCATCGCGGTGATCTGGATGCCGCTCTTCTGGCGGTATTCGTCCGTGAGGGCCTTGAAGGCGTCGCTTCCGGCCCACTTGATGAGATGCTCGCCGTCGCGGAACGTGTACGGGTAGTAGCCCACGCCGATGCGCGGCATCGTGCGCGACGCGAACGACAGGCCGGAGATGATCATGTCCACGGTGCCGAGCGTCAGGCCCTGGTTGATGTCGGACTCCTTGCCGAGGCTCGATGCCGGGAACACGTCGATGTGGTAGCGGCCGCTGGTGCGCTTCTCGATCTCCTGCGCTGCCCACACCGACCACTTGTGGAACGGCTCGGACGTCTCGTACACGTGCGCCCACTTGAGCTTCGTCTGCGCGGCGGCGGGACCTGCGGTGATGCCCATGGCGACGGCGAGCGCCGCGACGGACAGGATCATCTTGGCAATGCGCATGACTCCTCCTTCAGAGTGCGTGGTGGTGAATGGATGGGACGTTACGCGCAGACCACCTGCACCTTGGTGCTCTGCGTCTTGTCGGCCGCCGCATGGAACGCAGCGACCGCCTCGGAAAGCTGGAACTGCCCGGACAGCAGCGGCCGCACGTCGACGCGGCGCCGCTGCAGGTACTCCACCGCCCAGTCGAACTCGATCCCCCAGCGGAAGGCGCCGCAGAGGTCGAGCTCCTTCGCCATGATCTCGTTCACGACGAACGGCAGCGGCTCGTGCGGGAGCGTGCCGACCTGCACGATGCGCGCACCGCGCTTCGCGGCGGCAACGCAGGTCTTGAGCGCCACGAAGTTGCCGGACACCTCGAACGCGGCGTCGAACTGCGGGTCGGCAAGCGCGTCGGCCTCGCGGTCGGCGCGCACGATGCGATCCGCGCCCACCTCGCGGGCCTTGGCGAGCGGCCGATCCAGCACGTCGCTCACCGTGATCTGCGCCGCACCCGCGAGGCGCGCCGCCATGACCGTGAGGCAGCCGATGGTGCCGGCGCCCGTGATCAGCACGGACTTGCCGAGCAGATCCGGGCCGCGATGGATGGCGTGCAGCGCGACGGCGAGCGGCTCCGCGAACGCGAGCTCGCCGAGCGAGACGTCGCCGCGCACGGGATAGCACTGCCGCTCGCCCATGACGAAGTATTCCTGGAACATGCCCTGCACGTGCGGGAAGAGGCTCGCGCTGCCGAGGAACTTCATCGCGCTGCAGAGCTGCTCGCGGCCTTCGCGGCAGTACGTGCAGCGGCCGCACGCATGCGACGGGCTGATCGCCACCTTGTCGCCCTGCTTGACGCGCGTGACGCCCGCGCCGACCGCGGCGACGACACCCGAGGCCTCGTGGCCGGGAATCAGCGGCTCGCGGATGACGAAGCTGCCGTTGCGGCCCTCGAAGTAGTAATGCAGGTCCGAGCCGCAGATGCCTCCGGCCCCAAGGCGCACCAGCACTTCCCCGGGCCCGACCTCGGGGGTGGGCGCGGGCTCGATCCGCAGGTCTTCCTTGGCGTGAATGCGGCAGGCAATCATGGCGTCTCCTTTTCCGGTCGGGCGCGCTGCGTGGTGCATGCAGCCGCACGAGGCGCGCCGTGCGGCGTTCACTGCAACGTGTCCCAGCCCTTGCTGAAGCGCTTGTAGGCCTGGTTGAGATGCCGCTGCATGGCGCTGCGCGCGGCATCGGGATTGTGCTCGGTGATCGCCTTCACCACCGCGCGATGCTCGGCGAGCGCCGCCGTCCACAGCTCCGGCGAATCATAGTGATGCTCGAGCTGCTGGTAGAGCGGCCCGGTGCGTTCGTCCCACAGCATCTTCACGACGGCGACCAGTGCTCCGTTGCCGGTCGCCTCGGCGATGCGCAGATGGAAGAGGCGGTCGGCGTCGAGCGGCTGCTTCTCGCCCTGCATCTCGGCGTGCATGTGCTGCAGCGCCTCCTCGATCGCGGCCACGTGGGCCTTGCGCGCCGACTTCGCAGCGAGCGCCGCGCATTCGCCCTCGATGACGTAGCGGGCGCGCAGCAGCTCGAACGGACCCGCGGCCGGCTGATCGCCTTCCGCCGCCGGCATGCGCTCCCGCTCCGCGGCCGTCACGTAGATCCCGGAGCCGATGCGCACTTCGACGAGTCCCTCCACTTCGAGCGCGATCAGCGCCTCGCGCACCGACGGCCGCGATACCCCGAGTTGGCGTGCCAGATCGCGCTCGGGCGGCAGCCGTCCACCGGCCTTGAACTCGCCCGACCGGATCAGTGACCGGATCTGCTCGGCGATCTGACGGTACAGCCGGCGCGGTTCGATACTCTGGAAGGGCATGAGTGGGCCGTCGCGGCATGCGCGGGAGACCGGCGTCCGGGCGCACCAGATGGCGGAAGCGAAGGCTAATCCCCGGGGCCAGACTGGTCAAGTGGTCATACCACTTGGCCACGGCGTAGAATCGGCCCGCTGTGCGGCACCACGCCGCGATGCGGTCCCGATCGTGAAGGGTGTCCACCGCTGCGTTCGGACTGCATGCTGCGGCGGCAGCCCTCCTGACAGCACCGCACCACCGCGCGATCCACGTCCGCACGCGACCGATGCCCACCACCATAACCGCCATCCGCGCGACGCCCGTCACCGTTCCGCTCGAAGCGGCGATCCTGCACAGCAACGGCGCGCACTGGGGCCGTTTCGTGCGCACGATCGTCGAGGTCGAGACCAGCGACGGTTACATCGGCTACGGCGAGATGGGCGGCGGCGGCGAGGACGCCGCGCGCCAGTTCGCGGCGCTCGGCGAATACCTGCGCGGCCACGACGTATTCCGGCTCGAGGCGATGCGCTACGCGATCTGCAATCCGACCGCGAGCCTCTACAACAACCGCACCCAGCTCCACGCCGCGATCGAGTTCGCCTGCCTCGACATCATGGGGAAGAAGCTCGGCGTGCCCGTGCATGCGCTGCTGGGCGGAAAGCTGCGCGAGCGCGTCGAGTTCGCGAGCTATCTCTTCTTCCGCTACGGCCATCCCGACAGCGGGACGGGCGAAGTGCGCACGGCGGAGCAGCTCGTCGCGCACGCCCGGGCGCTCAAGGCGGAGCACGGCTTTCGCGTGCACAAGCTCAAGGGCGGCGTCTACCCGCCGGCGCACGAGCTCGCCTGCTACCGCGCGCTCGCCGCGGCGCTGCCCGGGCGATCGCTTCCGCTACGACCCGAACAGCGCGCTGTCGCTCGCCGACGCGATCGCCTTCGGACAGGGCATCGAGGACCTCGCCAACGATTATTTCGAGGATCCCGTGTGGGGCATGCCGCAGCTCGCGCGGCTCAAGGAGTTCGTCAACCTGCCGACCGCGACCAACACGGTGGTGGTCAACTTCGAGCAGCTCGCCGCGAACATCCAGAGTCCCGCGGTGGACGTGATCCTGCTCGACACCACCTTCTGGGGCGGCATCCGGCCGTGCATCAAGGCCGCCGGCGTATGCGAGACGATGGGCCTCGGCGTTGCCGTGCACAGCTCGGGCGAGCTCGGCATCCAGCTCGCCACGATGCTGCACCTCGGCGCCGTCCTGCCCAATCTCGGCTACGCCGCCGACGCGCATTACCATCATCTCACCGACGACGTGATCGTCGGCGGCAAGATGAGCGTACCGCGACGGAGCGATCACGGTGCCCGATGCGCCCGGACTCGGCATCGAGCTCGACCGCGAGAAGCTGCGTCGCTATCACGAGCTCTATCGCGAGCTCGGCGGCTATGCGTACGATCGCGATCCGGGACGTCCCGGCTGGTACCCCCTGATTCCCAACCACGACTGGGCCGATCCCGAAGCCTCGCTTCGCCCACCGCTGCGCTGACCCGTCCCTGCCCTGCCGCGCCGACGCGCGGCGATGAACCCGTCAGAGGCCGGCAGCACGCATTGCACATGACCGCTCGCATCCCGCTGCCATGAAAGTTGCCACCACCAACAACCAGATCGAAGCCATGCCGTTGCCAGGTACCCCGTACGCCGTCGAAGTCCATCCCTCCGTTCCGCCGCAGCTCTCGCGCCTGCAGGAGCTCGCCAACAATCTCTGGTACAGCTGGGATCGCGCCACGCGCGAGCTCTTCGCCCGCCTGCATCCGGCGCTGTGGCAGGACGTCGGCCAGAACCCGAAGGCGTTCCTGCGCCGCGTCGACCAGGAGCGGCTCAATGCCGCCGCCGAAAGCGACGACTTCATGCGCGGTTACCGTCGCGTTCTGTCGTCGTTCGACTCGTATCACCAGGGTCCCGGCCCGCGCACGCCGACGGGCCTCGAGCGCAACGACCTCATCGCGTACTTCTGCGCCGAATTCGGCTTCCACGAGAGCCTGCCGATCTACTCGGGCGGGCCTCGGCATCCTCGCGGGCGACCATTGCAAGGCGGCGAGCGACGCGCGCCTGCCGCTGGTCGGCATCGGCCTTCTCTATCGCCAGGGCTATTTCCAGCAGACGCTCGACGCCGACGGCAGCCAGCACGCCGCGTACACCGACTCGAACTTCGCCGACCTCCCGATCGAAACCGCGACGGATGCGGGCGGCTCGGCCCTGCACGTCAGCGTGCCGCTGCACGGACGCAATGTCACGGTGCGCGTGTGGCGCGCACAGGTCGGCCACGTGTCGATCTACCTTCTCGACACCGACCTGCCGGAGAACGGCGAGCGCGACCGCGGCATCACCCACCGCCTCTACGGCGGCGATGCGACGGTGCGCCTCGAGCAGGAGATCGTGCTCGGCGTCGGCGGCGTGCGCGCCCTCGCCGCGCTTGGCCGCCGGCCCACCGTATGGCACATCAACGAGGGCCACGCCGCGTTCCTCATCCTGGAGCGCATGCGCGAGCTCGTGCACGGCGGGCTCGACTTCGCCGCCGCGCTCGAAGCCGTCGCCGCGAACACGCTGTTCACGACGCATACGGCGGTGCCGGCGGGCCACGACCATTTCGCGCGCGACACCGTCGCCGCGTATTTCGAGGAGTACTGCCGCACCCTCGACCTGCCGGCCGAGCGCCTGCTCGCGCTGGGCCAGATGCCCGGCGGCGCCGATTTCAACATGACCGCGCTGGCGATCCGCGGCTCGCGCCTGCACAACGGCGTGTCGCGCATCCACGGCGAGGTCTCGTCGCAGATGCTGCAGAACCTGTGGCCGCAGGTTCCAGCCGACGAGAACCCGATCGACTACGTCACCAACGCCGTGCACTCGCGCACCTTCATGGCGAACGAGTGGGCGGACATGTTCGACCGCTTCATCGGCGCCGGATGGCTGCAGCGCCTCACGTCGGGCGACGCCCGCGCGGAAATGGACCGCATCCCGGATCACCTCTTCTGGTCCGTGCACCAGTACCTCAAGAGCCGGATGCTCGACATCATGCGCCTGCGGATCAGCGCCCAGCACTTCCGCAACCAGGGGAGCGAAGCGCACCTCGACCGCATGCTGCGCTTCGCCAACTCCGCCGAGCCGAACGTGCTCACGATCGGCTTCAGCCGGCGCTTCGCCACCTACAAGCGTGCGGGCCTGCTGTTCGAGGACCTCGACTGGCTGCGTCAAATCGTGGGGGATCCCGAGCGGCCGGTGCTGCTCATCTTCGCGGGGCGCGCGCATCCGGCCGACGTGCCTGGCCAGGACATCATCCGGCGCATCGCCGCGATCAGCAGGATGCGCGACTTCGAGGGCCGGATCCTGCTCGTGGAAGGCTACGACCTGCGCCTCGCGCGGCGCCTCGTGTCGGGCGTCGACGTCTGGCTCAACAACCCGGTGTACCCGCTGGAAGCGTCCGGAACGTCGGGGATGAAGGCGGGCATGAACGGCGTGATCAACCTGTCGGTGCTGGACGGCTGGTGGGGCGAGGCCTACGCAGGCGACAACGGCTGGGCGATCAAGCCCGCGAGCGCCGCTGCCGACCCCGCGAAACGCGACGCCGAGGAATCGCGCACGCTCTACGAGCTCCTGCAGGACCAGGTGCTGCCGCTCTATTACAGCCGCGGCGCCGGCGGCTACTCGCCGGGCTGGATCCGCATGGCGAAGCACTCGATCGCCACCATCCTGCCGACCTATCGCGCCGGGCGCATGGTGGACGACTACCTGGGAAAGTTCTACGTTCCGGCGGCGCGCGCGCATCGCCGCTTCGGCGATCAGGACCACACCACCGCCCGCGACGTCGCGCGCTGGAAGGAGCGCGTGCACGCCGCATGGACCGGCGTGCGGGCACGCCGCGTCGACATGCCGGTGAGCACGCTGCCCTACGGCGACGGGTTTACCATCGAGGTCGCCGTGGCGCTGAACGGCCTCGCGCCCTCCGACGTGCAGGTCGAGCTCGTGGTGGCACCGTCGCGCGTCGAGGCGAACGCGTCGTCGACGAGGATCCCGTTCGCGTTGCGCGGGCCGACCGACGAGGGCGCGACGTGGGCGCTCGCTTTTCGCCCGGAGCATTGCGGCGCGCTCGACTATCGCATTCGCGTCTATCCGTCGCGTCCGGAGCTCATGCATCCGCTCGAGACGGGCCTCATGATCTGGCTGTAGCGCACGGCTGGGCCGGTGCCCGCGGCGACCGGCACGGAACGTGCAAGTCGAGCCGAGGGCGCATGCGGGGCTCGGAGTCACGCCGCGCGCGGAACGCGCGGCATACGCGCGTTGTCGGTGCCGTAAGCGCGTCCGGCGCGTCGTGATGCGTCGCGGCCGAAGACGCCAGGGGGTTGCGTGCTGTCCGACCAGGGGATCTATTTCTTTCGCGAAGGCACCAACGGGCGCCTGTACGAGGCGCTCGGCTGCCGCCTGGGCAGCGCCGGCGCGCATTTCGCCGTCTGGGCACCGAACGCCGAGCGCGTCTCGGTGATCGGCGACTTCAACGGCTGGGCGTCCGACGCCGCCCCGCTGCGCGCGCGCGCCGACCACTCCGGCGTGTGGGAGGGTGAAGTTTCTGGCGTGGTGCGTGGTCAGGCTTACAAATATCGGATCGTGAGCCGCGGCGGCGCGGTCCTCGAGAAGGCGGATCCGTTCGCACTGCTCGCCGAGACCCCGCCTCGCACCGCATCCCGGGCATGGTCGCTGGAGTACGACTGGCACGACGACGCCTGGATGGCAGGGCGCGCGCGGCAGAACGCGCTCGATGCGCCGATCTCCATCTACGAGGTGCACCTCGGCTCGTGGCGACGCGACGCCGGCGGCGCGTTCCTCGGCTATCGCGAGCTCGCCGGCGCGCTCGCCGAATACGTGCTGGCGACGGGCTTCACCCACGTCGAGCTGATGCCGATCACCGAGCATCCGTTCTACGGCTCGTGGGGCTACCAGACGACCGGCTACTTCGCGCCGACCTCGCGCTACGGCTCGCCGCAGGACTTCATGTACCTCGTCGACGTGCTGCACCAGCACGGCATCGGCGTGATCCTCGACTGGGTGCCGTCGCATTTCCCGAACGATCCGCATGGACTCGCGAGCTTCGACGGCACCCATCTCTACGAGCACGCCGATCCACGGCAGGGCTTCCATCCCGAGTGGAGCAGCTGCATCTTCAACTACGGCCGCAACGAGGTGCGCTCGTTCCTGCTGTCGTCGGCGCTGTTCTGGCTCGATCGCTATCACATCGACGGCCTGCGCGTGGACGCGGTGGCGTCGATGCTGTACCTCGACTACGCGCGCCAGCCCGGCGAATGGATCCCGAACATCCACGGCGGCAAGGAAAACCTCGAAGCGATCTCGTTCCTGCGCATGCTGAACGAGGCCGTGTACCGCGACCATCCGGGCACGCAGGTGATCGCCGAGGAATCCACCTCGTGGCCGATGGTGTCGCGGCCGACCTTCGCGGGCGGCCTCGGCTTCGGCATGAAGTGGAACATGGGCTGGATGCACGACACCCTCGACTACTTCCACAACGATCCCGTGCACCGGAAGTATCACCAGAGCCGGCATCACGTTCTCCCTCTGGTATGCGTTCACCGAGAACTTCGTGCTGCCGCTCTCGCACGACGAGGTGGTGCACGGCAAGGGCTCGCTGATCGGCAAGATGCCCGGCGACACGTGGCAGCAGTTCGCCAACCTGCGCGCGCTCCTCGGCTACATGTGGACGCATCCCGGGCAAGAAGCTGCTCTTCATGGGCGGCGAGTTCGGCGCAGCGACGCGAATGGGCCCACGACGGCGAGCTCGAATGGTGGGTGCTGCAGTATCCGGAGCACGCCGGAGTGAAGCGGCTGGGTCACCGACCTCAACGCGCTCTACCGCGCGGAGCCCGCGCTCTTCCGCCGCGACTTCGACGCCGCGGGATTCCAGTGGATCGATGCCGGCGACGCCCAGGCGAGCGTCATCGCGTACGTCCGCCGCGACGACCGCGGCGCGCCCGTTCTCGCCGTCTGCAACTTCACGCCGGTGCTGCGCACCAACTACACCCTCGGCGTGCCGCTGCGACGGCTTCTGGAAGGAGCTCCTCAACAGCGACGCCCACGTGTACGGCGGCAGCGGCAGCGGCAACTTCGGCGGCGTGCATGCAGTCCCCGTGCCGGCGCACGGGCACCTGCAGTCGCTCACACTGACGTTGCCGCCGCTCGGCATCCTGATCATGAAGCCGGAGGCCGCGTGACCCGCAAGGCTGCCGCCCCCACGCCGGCCATGCCGCACGAAGGCCGCGTGCGCGCGGTGGTGGAAGGCGTCGCGCCGGCGGTGGACGGCGGGCGCTTCGCCATCAAGCGCGTTGCCGGCGAGGAGATCGTCGTCGAGGCGGATTGCTTCACCGACGGCCACGACCAGATCGCGTGCCTCCTCCTATGGCGCCGGGCCGAGGTTGCAACGTGGACGAGCGTGCCGATGCATCCGCTCGGCAACGATCGCTGGCGGGCGGCGTTCACGGTCGACGCGCCGGGCAGCTACCGCTACACCGTCGCGGCGTGGGTCGATGCCTTCCTGTCGTGGCGGCACGACCTCGCGCGCCGCATCGACCCCGACGACCTGCGCATCGCGGCGCGTGTCGGGGCGGAGCTCCTCACGGCCGCAGCGCAACGGGCGGTGGCATCGGGGCGCGGCGGCAGCGAGGATGCCAGCCGCCTCACCCGCTGGGCCGCGGAGCTGCGCGAGCTGCACGCGCCCGAGGCGATCCGCAAGCTCGGGCTCGACGACACCCTGTCTGCGACGCGCAGCGCCATCCCGATCGGCGCTGGGAGAACCGCTATCCGGTCGAGTTCCCCGTGACGGTCGATCGGCTGCGTGCGCGTTTCTCGTCGTGGTACGAATGCTTTCCGCGCTCCACCGCCGATGCGCGGGGTGCGCACGGAACGCTGCGCGATCTCGAGGTACGCCTGCCGTACATCGCGCAGATGGGGTTCGACGTGCTGTACCTGCCGCCGATCCACCCGATCGGCCGCGACCGGCGCAAGGGCCGCAACAACACGCTCGTCGCGACGTCGGATGACGTCGGCAGCCCGTGGGCCATCGGCGCCGCGGAAGGCGGCCACATGGCGGTGCATCCGGCGCTCGGCACGCTTGCGGATTTCCGCGCGCTCGTCAAGGCGACACGCGCCTACGGCATGGAGATCGCACTGGACATCGCGTTCCAGACGGCACCCGACCATCCGTACGTCAAGGACCACCCGGGGTGGTTCAAGCGCCGCCCGGACGGCAGCGTGCAGTACGCGGAGAATCCGCCGAAGAAATACCAGGACATCTACCCGTTCCACTTCGAGACCGAGGACTGGCAGGCGCTGTGGCGCGAGCTCGCGGGCGTCTTCTCGTTCTGGATCGGCGAAGGCGTGCAGGTCTTCCGCGTCGACAATCCGCACACCAAGCCGTTCCCGTTCTGGGAGTGGACGATCGCGCGGGTGAAGCAGGAGCATCCGGAGGTGATCTTCCTGTCGGAGGCCTTCACCCGCCCGAAGGTGATGCACCGGCTCGCGAAGCTCGGCTTCACCCAGTCGTACACGTACTTCACCTGGCGCAACACCAAGCACGAGCTGACCGAGTACTTCACCGAGCTCAGCGCCGGTCCCGGCCGCGAGTACTTCCGGCCGAACGCGTGGCCGAATACGCCCGACATCCTGCCGGAGGCGCTGCAGTTCGGCGGCCGCCGGCATTCATGGCGCGGCTCGTCCTCGCGGCCACGCTGTCGTCGAACTACGGCATCTACGGTCCTGCGTACGAGCTGATGGACCACGTCGCGCGCGATCCCGGCACCGAGGAATACCTCCATTCCGAGAAGTACGAGCTCAAGGCGTGGGATCTCGACCGGCCGGAGAGCCTCGCGCGCTTCATCGCGGCCGTGAACCGCGCGCGCCACGACAATCCGGCGCTGCAGTCGAACGCGGGCCTCGTGTTCCAGCAAATCGACAACGAGCAGCTCCTCTGCTACGCCAAGGTGGACCCCTCCGTCGCGCCGGACGACCCCATGCGCAACATCGTGATCGTGGCCGTGAACCTCGACTTCCACTACGCGCAGTCGGGCTGGGTGCACCTCGACCTCGCGGCGCTCGGCCTCGACCCGACGGTGCCGTTCCAGGTGCACGATCTCCTCACCGATGCGCGCTACCTGTGGCACGGAGCGCACAACTACATCGAGCTCCATCCCGACCGCGTGCCCGCGCACATCTTCCGCGTGCGCCGGCGCGGGGTCAGCGAAGTCGATTTCGACACGTTCGAGTGACGCCGGTGGACACCCGCACGAACCACGATCTCGACAGCGCCGGCGGCGACGCCGCCGCGATGGCGGCCGACGAGTTCTGGTATCTCGACGCGATCATCTACGAGCTGCACGTCAAGGCGTTCTTCGACTCCAACGACGACGGCATCGGCGACTTCCGCGGGATCACGCAGAAGCTCGACTACATCCAGGATCTCGGCGTCACCACGATCTGGCTGCTGCCGTTCTATCCGTCGCCGATGAAGGACGACGGCTACGACGTCGCCGATTATCACAACGTCGCGGCGGCCTACGGCACCCGCGCCGACTTCCGGCATTTCGTGCGCGAGGCGCATCGCCGCGGGCTTCGGGTGATCACCGAGCTCATCGTCAACCACACGTCGGATCAGCATCCGTGGTTCCAGGCCGCGCGGCGCGCGCCGCCCGGCTCGGACAAGCGCAACTACTACGTCTGGAGCGACGATCCGAAGAAGTACTCGGGCACGCGGATCATCTTCACCGACACCGAGAAGTCGAACTGGACGTGGGACGACGTCGCCCAGGCGTACTACTGGCACCGGTTCTTCAGCCATCAGCCGGACCTCAACTTCGACAATCCGAAGGTGCTGAAGGCCGTCATCAAGACGATGGAGTTCTGGCTGGAGCTCGGCGTCGACGGCTTCCGGCTGGATGCGATCCCCTATCTCGTCGAGCGCGACGGCACCAACAACGAGAACCTGCCGGAGACGCACGCCGTCATCAAGCAGATCCGGGCCGCCATCGACGCGCGCCATCGCGGCAAGCTGCTGCTCGCGGAGGCGAACCAGTGGCCCGAGGACGTGCGCGAGTATTTCGGCGACGGCGACGAATGCCACATGGCGTATCACTTCCCGCTGATGCCGCGCATGTACATGGCCATCGCGCAGGAAGACCGCCATCCGATCGTCGAGATCATGGCGCAGACGCCCGACGTGCCGCCGAACTGCCAGTGGGCGATCTTCCTGCGCAACCACGACGAGCTCACGCTCGAGATGGTGACCTCGCGCGAACGCGACTACATGTACCAGATGTACGCCGCCGATCCGCGCGCACGCATCAACGTCGGCATCCGCCGCCGGCTCGCGCCGCTGCTCGACAACGACATGGACCGCATCCGGCTGATGAACGGGCTGCTGCTGTCGATGCCGGGCACGCCGGTGATCTACTACGGCGACGAGATCGGCATGGGCGACAACGTCTATCTCGGCGACCGCGACGGCGTGCGCACGCCGATGCAGTGGCGTCCCGAGCGCAACGCCGGTTTCTCCAACGCCGATCCGCAGCGGCTGTACCTGCCGCCGATCAAGGATGCGATCTACGGCTACCAGGCGGTGAACGTCGAGGCGCAGTCGCGCGAGCCCTCGTCGCTGCTCAACTGGATGCGCCGCATGCTGTCGGTGCGCAAGACCGTCAAGGCGTTCGGCCGCGGCAGCCTCACGTTCCTGCGGCCCGGCAATCGCAAGGTCCTCGCGTACATCCGCGAGTTCGGCGACGAGCGCATCCTGTGCGTCGCCAATCTGGCACGCTCCGCGCAGCCGGTCGAGCTCGACCTGTCCGCCGACCGCGGGCGCGTGCCGGTGGAGCTCCTCGGCCGCACGCCGTTCCCGCCGATCGGCGAGCGCCCTACATGCTCACGCTGCCGCCGCACGGCTTCTACTGGTTCCGCCTCACGAGCACCGAGCAGGTGCCGGGCGGCTACGAGGAGCGTCCGCCGCGCGAGGAGCTTCCGTTTCTCGTGCTGTTCGACGGCTGGAACAGCATCTTCCGCGATCGCGTCGTGCCGTGGCGCATCGCGCTGGCGGAGAAGACGCGCGCGCAGCTCGAGCGCACGCTGCTGCCGCAGTACGTGGCGGCGCAGCGCTGGTACGCAGGCAAGGGCGCGCCGCTCGCGCGCGTGGCATTGCTCGAAGCCCTCGAATGGCCCGGCGCGGACGAGGCGTCGTGGCTCCTCGGGCTGTACCGCGCGGAGCGCGAGAGCGGGCCGCGCGCAGACGTATTTCATTCCGCTCGCGCTCGCGTGGGAGGATCGCGAGGAGGACCGCCACCGTGCGCTGGTCCCGGCCGCCGTCGCGAAGGTGCGCCAGCAGGCGGAGGTCGGCGTGCTCGCCGACGCCGTTGCCGACGAGCGCTTCGCGACGGCCCTCGTCGCGTCCATCGCTACGGAGCGGGACATCCGTGGCGAGGATGGTGCGCGCGTTCGCGCGCGGCGGACGGCGGCCTTCGACGCGATCGCGGGCGACGCGCCGGAGCTGCTTCCCGTGCAGCTCGGCAGCGGCCAGAGCAGCAACAGCACGGTGACCTTCGGCGATCGGCTGTTCCTCAAGGTCTACCGGCGCATCGAGCCGGGCATCAACCCGGAAGTGGAGATCGGGCTCTACCTCACCGAAGTCGCCCGATTCGCGAACAGCGTGCCGGTCGCGGGAACGGTCGAGATGATCGGCGCCGACGGCATGCCGACCACCATCGCGCTGCTGCAGCGCTTCGTCGAGAACCAGGGCGACGGCTTCGACTACACCGTCAACTACCTCGCGCAGTTCCTCGAGCAGCGCGCGACGGCAGGCAACGAACCCGTGCCTGCGGATGCGCACGCCGGCTACCTCACCCTGGTGCAGACGCTCGGCCGGCGCACGGGCGAGCTGCACGCCGCATTCGCGATGCGCACGGGCAATCCCGCTTTCGATCCCGAGCCCGCCGGACAGGAGGAAGTCAACGGCTGGTGCGCCCATGCCGCCGACGAGGCCGACGTCGTGCTGGACAAGCTTGCGGCACGCCTCGCGGGTCTTCCGCCGCCGGTGCGCGCGGACGCGGAGGCGCTGTTGCGGCATCGCGCCGACGTGGCGACGCGCCTGTCGGGCGCATGCCGCGATGCCGCCGGCACCATTCGCACGCGCATGCACGGCGATTACCACCTGGGGCAGGTGCTGCTCGCGCAGAACGACTTCATCATCGCCGACTTCGAAGGCGAGCCGGCACGTCCGCTCGCCGAGCGGCGGCGCAAGCAGTCGCCGCTCAAGGACGTCGCCGGCATGCTGCGTTCGTTCGATTACGCGATGCACATGGCGCTCGATCGGGCCACGGTCGGACGCCCCGATCTCCTGCCAGCGCTGTCGCCGCTCGCCCATGCGTGGCAGAAGGAAAGCGTTGCCGCATTCCTGCATGCCTACCGCACGGCGGCCGCGTCGGCCGGGCTCTACCCCGGATGGTCCGGTGCCGAGTCGCTGCTGCGCTTCTTCATGCTGGAGAAGGCGATGTACGAGCTCGCGTACGAGGTCGACAATCGGCCCGACTGGATCTCGATCCCGCTGCGCGGCATCGCAACCGTGCTGCGGGAGGGCGAAGGCTGAGTCGGGCAGCGCCGCCGACCGGCCCACCCCGCCACCTTCCTGGGAGCAACGCCATGCAACCGATCGACACCCTGTGGGAACCGGCCCGCATCTTCCTCGTGCAGATCGGCGAGTTCCTGCCGCGCGCACTCATCGCGATCCTGATCGTGGTCGTCGGCTGGCTGCTGGCGAAGGCGCTCCGCTTCGCCGTCGTCAAGGCGCTGCGCGCGATCAACTTCCACGTCCTGACGCGCCGGGCCGGCCTCGACGGCTTCCTGCACCAGGGCGGCGGCGAGATCGACACCACCGACGTGCTCGGACTGCTCGTCTACTGGCTGGTGATCCTGACCGCGCTGATGATCGCCTTCAACAGCATCGGCCTCTCGTACGTCACCGACCTCGTCGGACGCATCGTGCTGTTCGTGCCGCGGGTGATCCTCGCGGTGGTGATCCTGGCGTTCGGCGCGTACTTCGCCCGCTTCGTCGGACGGTCGGTCACCGTGTACTTCCGCAACATCGGCGCGACCGACAGCGAGCTGCTCGGCCGGCTCGCGATGTATGCGATCGTGATCTTCGTGCTGCTGATCGCGCTCGACCAGCTCGGCGTCGGCGATCTCATCCGGCAGAGCTTCCTCATCATCCTGGCCGCGGTGGCGTTCGCGCTCGCGATCGCGTTCGGCCTCGGTGGCCAGAAGCGCGCAGCCGAGTTCCTCGAGCGCTTCGCGCGCCGCGAGCGCGACGGCCGGCGGCGCGAGGACAAGACGACCAAGGGCAACGTCCCGCCCGATACGCCGCTGTGACGCACCGCGCTCGACGCTGCCCGACGGAACCGACGCCGGCTCGCATCGCGCCGCTGCGGCGCGCGCGATGCGAAACGTGCATCGGGCGTCCGCTGCGTGCTCGGTGCTTGCTGTTGCTGCTTGCTGATTCCGAACCCGACTGCTGAAGGTTGACGTTGAGAATGGCTCCCCGATCACCGCCGTCTGGCCCGGCAAGCCCGATCCGCGCGGCGCCACCTGGGACGGCGAGGGCGTCAACTTCGCGCTGTTCTCCGAGCACGCCGAAGCGTCGAGCTGTGCCTCTTCGACCCGACCGGCCGGCGCGAGCTGCAGCGCATCGCGCTGCGCGAGCGCACCGACCAGGTCTGGCACTGCTACCTGCCCGAGGCGCGCCCGGGCATGCTCTACGGCTATCGCGTGCACGGTCCCTACGCGCCGCGAGGACGGCCACCGCTTCAACCCGCACAAGCTGCTGCTCGATCCCTACGCGCGCAACATCGTCGGCCCGCTGCGCTGGAGCGACGCGCATGTTCGGCTACACCGCTCGGCCACAAGCGCGAGGACCTGTCGTTCGACCGGCGCGACAGCGCCCGCGGCATGCCCAAGTGCAAGGTGATCGACCCGGCCTTCACCTGGGGCGACGACCGCCGCCCGCGCGTGCCGTGGCACGACATGGTCATCTACGAGACTGCACGTGCGCGGCTTCACCATGCGCCATCCCGACGTGCCGCCGCCGCTGCGCGGCACCTACGCCGGGCTCGCGACCGCGCCCGGTCGATCGACTACCTGAAGCGCCTCGGCGTCACGACGGTCGAGCTGATGCCGGTGCACGCCTTCGTCGACGACCGCCACCTGGTCGAGCGCGGGCCTGCGCAACTACTGGGGCTACAACACGATCGGCTTCTTCGCGCCCGGACCCGCGCTACTCGGCGTCGGGCAAGGTGACCGAGTTCAAGACGATGGTGAAGACGCTGCACTCGGCCGGCATCGAGGTGATCCTCGACGTGGTCTACAACCACACCGCCGAGGGCAACCAGCTCGGGCCCGACGCTGTCGCTTCCGCGGCATCGACAACGCCTCCTACTACCGCCTGCACGCCGGACGACCGCGCGCTACTACGTCGACTACACCGGCTGCGGCAACACGCTCAACATGCGCACCCGCGCGTGCTGCAGCTGATCATGGACTCGCTGCGCTACTGGGTCACCGAGATGCACGTCGACGGCTTCCGCTTCGACCTCGCCTCGACGCTGGCGCGCGAGCTGCACGAGGTCGAACCGGCTGGGCGCCTTCTTCGACATCCTGCGCCAGGACCCGGTGCTGACCCAGGTCAAGCTGATCGCCGAGCCGTGGGACCTCGGCGAGGGCGGCTACCAGGTCGGCAACTTCCCGCCGGGCTGGGCCGAGTGGAACGACAAGTACCGCGACACCATGCGCGCCTACTGGAAGGGCGACGGCGGCCTGATCGGCGAGTTCGCGCGGCGCCTCACCGGCTCGAGCGACCTCTACGGCCGCAACGGCCGCCGGCCGCACGCGAGCATCAACTTCGTCACCGCGCACGACGGCTTCACGCTGCACGACCTCGTCTCGCTACAACGAGAAGCACAACGAGGCCAACGGCGAGGACAACCGCGACGGCCACGACAACAACCTGTCGTGGAACTGCGGCGCCGAAGGGCCGACCGACGATCCCGCGATCGCGCGCGCTGCGCGCGCGGCAGCAAGCGCAACCTGCTCGCCACGCTGCTGCTGTCGCAGGGCGTGCCGATGCTGCTCGCCGGCGACGAGATCGGCCGCACGCCAGCGCGGCAACAACAACGCCTACTGCCAGGACAACGAGATCAGCTGGCTCGACTGGAACCTGCGACGAGGACGAGCGCGCGCTGCTCGCGTTCGCGCAGCGCCTGATCGCGCTGCGCCGCGCGCACCCGGTGTTCCGCCGGCGCGACTTCTTCCAGGGCCGGCCGCTGCGCGGCAGCGCCGTCAAGGACATCGCCTGGCTCAAGCCCGACGGCGCCGAGATGACGCGACGAGGAGTGGAACCAGGACTTCGCGCGCTGCCTCGGCGTGTACCTCGCCGGCGAGGCGCTCGACGAGACCGACGCACGCGGCCGACCGCGTGCGCGACGACGAGCTTCCTGCTGCTGTTCAACGCCCACCACGAGCGCGATCCCCTTCCCGCTGCCGCGAGCTGGGCGCGGCACGCGTGGCAGCCCGCTGCTCGACACGGTCGCAGGCCGACGGCATCGCCGCGATGCCGACGCTTGCCTCCGGCGACGCCTACCGCTGCAGGGCCGCTCGCTCGCGCTGCTGCTGCACGTCAAGGCGCACGCCATGAAACGCCGGCATCGCCATGCCGTTCGGCGCCGACGCTCCGAGACGACGGATCGACGCGCTTTCGGCTGTGGGCGCCGCGCGCGCACGAGGTCGCGGTGGAGCTCGTCCTGCGACCGCGGTCCGCACCGCGTCATGGCGCTCGCGCCCGCGCGGCGACGGCTGGTTCGAGGCGCGCATCGCCGGCGTCGGCGCGGGCACCCGCTACGCCTTTCGCATCGACGGCAGGCGCCGGTGCCCGACCCGGCCTCGCGCTGCAATCCGGACGACGTGCACGGCGCCGAGCGTGGTGGTCGATCCGCTCGCCTTCGACTGGCGCGACGCGGCTGGCGCGGCCGGCCGTGGCACGAGGCCGTGATCTACGAGCTGCACGTCGGCACCTTCACCCCCGAGGGCACCTTCGCGGCGCGATCGACCGGCTCGACCATCTGGCGGCGCTCGGCGTCACCGCGATCGAGCTGATGCCGGTCGCCGATTTCCCGGGCCGGCGCAACTGGGGCTACGACGGCGTGCTGCCGTTCGCGCCCGACGCGAGCTACGGCACGCCCGGACGATCTGAAGCGCCTCGTCGACGCCGCGCACGCGCGCGGGCTGATGGTGCTGCTCGACGTCGTCTACAACCACTTCGGCCCGGAAGGCAACTACCTGCACGCGCTACGCGCCCGCAGTTCTTCAACCGGCGCACCACACGCCCTGGGGCGCGGCGATCAACTTCGACGGCGACGACAGCCGCACCGTGCGCGACTTCTTCATCCACAACGCGCTCTACTGGCTCGAGGAGTTCCACTTCGACGGCCTGCGCCTCGACGCCGTGCACGCGATCGCCGACGACTCGGCGCCGGACATCCTCGACGAGCTCGCCGCGCGCCGTGCGCGACGCGGCTCGGGCCGCGAGCGCCACGTGCACCTCGTGCTCGAGAACGACCACAACGAGGCGCGCTATCTCGCGCGCGACGCGCGGGCCAGCCGCGGCACGCGACCGCGCAGTGGAACGACGACGCGCACCACGCGCTGCACGTGCTGCTGACCGGCGAGACGCGACGGCTACTACGCCGACTACGCCGACGACCCGCTGCGCGCAGCTCGGCCGCGCGCTCGCCGAGGGCTTCGCCTACCAGGGCGAGCCGTCGGCGTTTCGCGGCGGCGAGCGCGCGGCGAGCCGAGCGCGCGCGCTGCCGCCGCACGCCTTCGTCAACTTCCTGCAGAACCACGACCAGGTCGGCAACCGCGCGTTCGGCGAGCGCATCGCCGCGCTCGCCGACGCCGACGCGCGTGCGCGCCGGCGTCGCCTGCCTGCTGCTGGCGCCGTCGCCGCCGCTGCTGTTCATGGGCGAGGAGTTCGCGCGCCAGCACGCCGTTCCTGTTCTTCTGCGACTTCGGCCCGGAGCTCGCGGCCGCGGTGACGCGCGGCCGGCGCGACGAGTTCGCGCGCTTCGCGCGCTTCCGCGACGAGTCGGCGCGCGAGCGCATCCCCGATCCCAACGCGGCGGCGACGTTCGACGCGAGCCGGCTGCGCTGGGCGGAGATCGACGGAGCCGCCGCACGCGCAGTGGCTCGCGTACTACCGCGCGTGCCTTGCCGTGCGGCACCGCGAGCTCGTGCCGCGCATCGCGCAGCTCGCAGGCGCCACGGGTCGGCACGTCGCGACCGATGACGGTCTCCTGACCGTGCGCTGGCGCTTGCCCGACGGTGGCGAGTGGCGCATCGATGCGAACTTCGGCCGTGCCGCCGTCCAGTTGCCGGCCGGCGGTCGCGCAGTGCTCGCCGTGGGAACGCCTTCGGATGCGAGCGCGACGCTGCCGCCATGGGCCGTGCGCGTGAGCACGAGCGCACCCGGCACGCGTGCAACAAGCGGATGCCGTGTCATGAGCGATGCACTGCAGCGCCTCGCCGCGCACTACGGCATCGTCCCCGAGTACGCGGACATCTGGGGCACGACGCACCGCGCCTCGCCTGCCACCATGCGTGCGCTGCTGCGCGCGATGGGCGTCGTCGTCGAGGACGACGCTGCGGCGTCGGCCGCCTTGCAGAAGCTCGAGGCCGAGCGCTGGGCGGAAGCGCTGCCGCCGGTCGTGGTGTGGCAAGCCCGGGCGGCCGCGCGAGGTGGAGTTGCGCCTCCCGCCGGAACGCCTCGGTCGCGCACTGCACTTTCGCGTGCAGGAGGAGAACGGCGCGGAGCACGACGCCGCGATCGCTCCCGACGCGCTGGTCGAGATCGAGCGCGCGCCCGACGGCACGACGCGGGCCTGGCGCTTCACGACGGACCTCGCGCTGCCGGAGGGCTATCACCGCCTGACCCTGCTCGCCGACGAGGAGGTGCTCGGCGTCGCCCAACTCATCGTCGCGCCGGCGACCTGCTACGAGCCGCCGTCGTTCGCGGCGGGCCATCGCATCTTCGGCCCGGCCGTGCAGCTCTATGGCGTGACGTCGCGGCGCAATTGGGGCATCGGCGATTTCACCGATCTCGCGACGATCGTCGAGCAGTGGGGCGCGCAGGGCGCGGCGATCGTCGGCGTCAATCCGCTGCACGCGCTGTTCCCGCACGACCCCGCACGCGCGAGTCCCTACAGTCCGTCCAGCCGGCTCTTCCTCAACACCCTCTACATCGACGTCGAGGCGGTCCCCGAGCTCGCCGAGTGCGAGGAAGCGCGCCAGCTCGTCGCGAGTGCCGCGTTCCAGGCGCGCCTGGAGGCGCTGCGTGCGCGAGCGTGTGTCGACTACGCCGGCGGTCGCCGCGGCGAAGCGCGAAGTGCTGGAGCTTCTCGCCGCGCATTTCCGCGAGCACCATCTCGCGCGGTCGACGCCGCGCGCGGACGCGTTCCGCGCATTCGTCCTGCAGGGCGGCGAGGCCATCGAGCGCCTCGCGCTCTTCGAGGCGCTGCAGGCCCACCTCCATGGCGAGGATGCCGGCGTGTGGGGCTGGCCCCGATGGCCGGCGCAGTTTCGCGATCCCGACAACCCCGCGGTGCAGAGCTTCGCGCGCGAGCATCGCGCGGCCATCGACACCGCGCTCTACCTGCAGTGGCAGGCCGACCAGCAGCTGCAGCGCGCCGCCGAGCGCGCCCGCGATCACGCGATGGAGCCGGGGCTCTACCGCGACCTCGCGGTCTCGATCGACCGCGGCGGCGCCGAGGCGTGGTCGAGCCAGTCGCTCTACGCCGTGTCGGCGAGCGTCGGCGCGCCGCCCGACGCGTTCAGTCCCCAGGGGCAGGACTGGGGGTTGCCGCCGCTGATTCCGCACGCGCTGCGCCGCACCGCGTACGCCCCGTTCATCGCCACGCTGCGCGCCAACATGCGCCACGCGGGCGCGCTGCGCATCGATCACGTGATGGGCCTCGCGCGCCTGTACTGGGTGCCCGAAGGCGCAAGTGCCGCCGACGGCGCGTACGTGCGCTATCCGCTCGACGACCTCATGGCGGTGCTCGCGCTCGAGAGCCAGCGACAGCGCTGCCTGGTCATCGGCGAGGACCTCGGGACGGTGCCGCCGGAGATCCGGGACGCGCTGCGCGAGGCGAAGGTGCTCTCCTATCGGCTGCTCTGGTTCGAGCGCGACGAGCAGGGCGGCTTCACGGCCGCCGGAGCGCTATCCGGCGCACGCGCTCGTCGCCGCCACGACGCACGACCTGCCCACGCTGGCCGGCTGGTGGCTCGACCGCGACATCGCCGCACGCGAGGAGCGCGGCCTCTTCGCGCGGCCGGATGCGGCCGCGCAGGAGCGCGAGCAGCGCGCGCGCGACCGCGTCCGCCTGCTGGAAGCGCTCACGCACGCCGGCATTCCCACGCCCGAGTGGCAACGCGGCATGCCGCCGCCCGAAGCACTCTCACCCGCGCTCGCGCGGCGCATCCAGCAGTTTCTTGCGCGATCGCCGGCGCGCGTGATGGTGGTGCAGCTCGAGGACGTCGTCGGGGTCGAGGAGCAGGTGAACCTGCCGGGCACGACCGGCTCGTATCCCAACTGGCAGCGCCGGCTGCCGCTGTCGCTCGAGCGCTGGATGGACGACGAGCGATTCGAGTCGCTGACGCGCATGCTGCGCCGTACGCGCAACGCGCCGGAGCATGGGCCCGGGCTCGCCCCGCGTGCGGGCGCGCACGTGCCGCGCGCCACCTACCGCCTGCAGCTGCATCGCGACTTCACGCTGCGCGACGCCACGGCGCATCGTGCCCTACCTCGCGGAGCTCGGCATCAGCGACGTGTACTGCTCGCCGTATCTGCGCGCGCGGCCCGGCAGCCGGCACGGCTACGACATCGTCGATCACGCGGCGCTGAATCCCGAGATCGGCGACACCGCCGACCTCGACGCCTTCGTCGCCGCGCTCGGCGCGCACGGCATGGCGCACGTGCTGGACGTCGTGCCGAACCACATGGGCGTGATGGGCAGCGACAACGCGTGGTGGATGGACGTGCTCGAGAACGGACCGGCATCGATCTACGCCGACCACTTCGACATCGACTGGACGCCGCGCGACCAGGACGTCGCCGCGCGGGTGCTGATCCCGATCCTCGGCGACCACTACGGCAACGTGCTCGAGCGCGGCGAGCTGCGGCTCGGCTACGAGCCCGCGAGCGGCGCCTTCGCCGTGCGCTACTACGCGCACCGCCTGCCGCTCGATCCGCGCACCTGCCGTCACCTGCTCGAACGCGCGCGGCAATTCGCCGGCAGCCTGCCGCCATCCGTCGCGACGCGCCTCGCGCGGACTGCTGGGCGGCATGGCGGCGCTCGCACCGCGCCGCGCCGGCGCGCCGGCGAAGATGCACGCCCGCCACGAAGCGAAGGAAGCGCTCAAGTCCGCAGCTCGCGCGCCTCGTCGCCGACAACGCCGACCTCGCAGCGCGGGATCGAGGAAGCGGTGGCGCGCTGGAACGGCACGCCCGGCGACGCAGCTTCGATGCAGGCGCTGCACGAGCTGCTCGAGCAGCAGGCGTTCCGGGTCGCCTTCTGGCGCGTCGCGTCCGACGAGATCAACTACCGGCGCTTCTTCGACATCAACGACCTCGCCGCGCTGCGCATCGAGAACGACGCGGTGTTCGAGGCGACGCACCGGTTGGTCCTGGGCCTCGCTGCAGCCGGCAAGGTCTCGGGACTGCGCATCGACCATCCCGATGGCCTGCACGATCCGGCGCGCTACTTCGAGCGGCTGCAGGTCGCCTACGCCCACGCCACGGGCGCGAAAGGCGGCGACCCCGTGCGCGATCGCCCCCTCTACGTCGTCGTGGAGAAGATCCTTGCCGGCCACGAGGAGCTGCCGCGCACGTGGGCCATCCATGGCACGACCGGCTATCGCTTCGCGAACGTCGTCAACGGCCTGTTCGTCGACACCGCGGCGAAGACGCGCGTCGATCGCGCCTGGCGCGCGTTCGTGCGCGAGGAAGCGGTGGACTTCGACACGGCCGCCGCGCGAAGGCAAGCGCGCCGTGATGCAGAGCACGCTCGCCGCCGAGCTCAGCGTGCTCACGCACCGCCTGCTGCAGATCGCGCGCGCCGATCCGCACACGCGCGACTTCACGTTCAACACGCTGCGCCAGGCGTTGATCGAGGTCACCGCCGCGCTTCCCGGTCTATCGCACGTACGTGAGCGATCGCGTGGCGCCGCACGACCGGCGGCACATCGAATGGGCCGTGGCGCGCGCCCGGCGGCGGAGCCGCGCCGCCGACGTGTCGGTCTTCGATTTCGTGCGCACGGTGCTGCTCGTGCGCCCGCCGGCGGCGCGCCGGCGACGCGCTGCGCGGCGCCTATCGCGCGTTCGCGATGCGCTTCCAGCAATTCACGGCGCCCGTCACCGCCAAGGGCGTCGAGGACACGGCGTTGTACGTCTTCAACCGCCTCGTCTCGCTGAACGAGGTGGGCGGCGATCCGGACCGCTTCGGCACCACCGTCTCGGCATTCCACGCGCGCGAATGCGCATCGCGCGGAGCACTGGCCGCACACGCTGCTCGCGACCTCGACGCACGACAACAAGCGCTCCGAGGACGTGCGCGCGCGCATCGACCTCATTTCCGAGATGCCCGGCGCGTGGCGCCTCCTCGTGCGGCGCTGGAGCCGGCAGAACCGCAGCAAGAAGCGGCTGCAGGACGGCACGCCGGCGCCGAGCCGCAACGACGAGTACCTGCTCTACCAGACCCTGCTCGGCAGCCTTCCCACGGAGGACATGGACGATGCAGCGCTCGCTGCGTATCGCGAGCGCATCAAGGCGTATGCGATCAAGGCCGCGCGCGAGGCCAAGGTCGGCACGAGCTGGATCAACGTCAATGCCGACTACGAAGCCGCGCTGACCGGCTTCGTCGAGGGCCTCCTCGCCGCGGGCGAGCGCAATCTCTTTCTGGACGACCTGCGCAGCCAGCGCGCGTTCTTCTCCTGGTTCGGCATGCTGAACAGCGTCGCGATGACGGCGCTGAAGATGACCTCGCCCGGCGTGCCGGACATCTATCAGGGCAACGAGCTGCTCGATTTCAGCCTGGTCGATCCGGACAACCGCCGCGCGGTCGACTATGACGCGCGGCGCGCCGCCCTCGCCTCCCTGCGGCACATGGCCGAGGCGCAGCAGGCCGATCTCGCGTCGGCGGTGCGCGCCCTGTTCGCACGCCACGAGGACGGCCGCGCGAAGCTGTGGGTGGTCTGGCGGGCGCTGCAGCTGCGCGCCCGGCACACTGCGTTGTTCCGCGACGGCGGCTACACGGCGCTCGCGGTCGAGGGTGAGCGCGCGCGCCATGCGATCGCGTTCGCCCGGCACCACGAGGGCGAGCAATGCGTGGTCGTGAGCGGCCGGCTTTTCGCGTCGCTCGGGCTCGAGGCAGGCGCGCTGCCGGTGGGCGAGGCGGTGTGGCGCGACACGACGGTCGTCCTCGCCGGAGACTCTCCGTCACGTTATCGCGACGTCCTGACGGGACGCGCCATCGACGTGCGCAACGGCCGGCTCGCGGTGCGCGACGTGCTCACCGATTTTCCGGTGGCATTGCTGGTCGACGCTCGAGGCGACGCCTTCGGCTGAAGCCGGACGCGATCAACGAATCGCTGCGGTGCGTTTGCGGGGTCGGGCCCGCTGACGCCACTGCAGCGCATGGCGGGCGAGCGATCACCGATCGGTGCGCGTCGGCGCCAATCCGCGCGGATCGCACCGACGCGTTTGCTATATTCGTTTTCTCACTTGCATCGTGGAGAGCACCATGGCGGGCAGACTCGAAGGAAAGACGGCGCTCATCACCGCGGCGGGACAGGGCATCGGGGAAGCGACCGTGCGCGCCATGGCGAAGGAAGGCGCGACGGTCTACGCCACCGACGTGAATGCCAAGCTCCTGGAGCGCCTGGGCGGTACGCCGAACGTGCACACGCGCCAGCTCGACGTGCTCGACGACGCCGCCATCGCACGCACGTGCGACGAGCTGCCGCCGCTGCAGATCCTCTTCAATTGCGCCGGTTACGTGCACAACGGGACGGTGCTCGACTGCACGCCCAAGGACTGGGACTTCAGCTTCAATCTCAACGTGCGCGCGATGTACATGATGATCCGCTGCGCGCTCCCCAAGATGCTCGCGCACTACGAGACCAGCCGCGTCGGAGCCAGCATCATCAACATGAGCTCGGTCGCGTCCAGCCTGCGCGGCTTGCCCAACCGGTTCGCTTACGGCGCGTCGAAAGCGGCCGTCGTGGGCCTCACCAAGGCGGTGGCGGCCGACTTCGTGATGAAAGGCATCCGCTGCAACGCGATCGCACCGGGCACGGTCGACACGCCGTCGCTCCACGAACGCATCAACGCCTTTCCGGACCCGGTGGAGGCACGCAAGAGCTTCATCGCCCGCCAGCCGATGGGCCGCCTCGCGACGGCGGAGGAGATCGCGCCCGTCGTCGTGTTCCTCGCCTCCGACGAGGCCGCGTTCGCGACCGGGAACATCTACTCGGTCGATGGCGGGATGACGATCTAGCGCGGCGCGGACGCTTACCGCAACCCGAACAAGGGCAGCTCGCGGGCTGCCCTTCGCTTTCATTGCCGCCGGCGACCGCACACGCTGCGGCGGCGGTTCGGCCGGGCCCCGCTACGCCGCAGACGCTACGGGAGCTGCGCCGGGTTCGCGCGCCACACGGCGTAGGTGAGCACCGTCGCGAAGGCCACCCAGCCGGCGTACGGCACGAGCAGCGCGCCAGCCACGCGGCGCACGCGCCAGAACGCCACGAGCGTCGCGAAGACGAGCGCGCACAACACGAGGATCTCCAGCAGCGCGGCCGTACCCTGGTGCCAGGCGAAGAAGAGCCACGTCCAGAGCGCGTTCGCGGCGAGCTGGACCACGTACAGCGACAGCGCCACGCGCGCTTGTCGCCACCCGCCCTGACGCCACACCAGCCACGCAGCGGCAGCCATGAGGACGTACAGTGCTGCCCATACGGGCGCGAAGATCCACGGCGCGGGCGCCCACGCGGGACGTGCGAGCTGCTGGTAGAACGTCCCCGCATCGGCGGAAGCGATCGCACCGAGGGCGCCGGCCGCGAGCGTAACCACGAGCCACGCGACGAGTCCGACGAGCTGCGTCGACGGCGGGTACGGGGTGATGTTGGGCATCGTTGCAGCACGGGCCGGACGGCGCCGGCGCGTGCGACGTGCAGCGGCGTGAAACCTGCGATCGGCTCGCGCCCGGCTCGCCGGCGGACGCGGCCGGCGTATCAGGTCGTCGGCGTATCCGTGCCGGGTGCGGCCGGCTCAGTCGTCGTCGCCGGCGCATCCGGGGTGCCGGCCTTCTTCTGGCGCTTCTCTTCCTTCTTCTTCTGCTTGGCGAGATCGCGCTGTCTCTTGGCGAATGCGTAGTTGGGCTTTGCCAATGAATGTCCCCTGTAAGGAAGTGAAAAGGCCAGATTACGTCATTTTGCGGCGGCGCGCACTCGTCCGCACGTGCGACATCCTGTGCAGGCGCCGCGCGCCGCGGCAGCGCGCAGGCGACGCCGGCCACCCGCGGTTTGGTTAGAATGACGCTCCCCCGAACCCCCCATTCCTCACAAGGCAAGAAGATGAGACTCGTACGCTATGGCCCGCCCGGCAAGGAAAAGCCCGGCCTGATCGACGCCGACGGCAACCTGCGCGACCTTTCGCGCAAGATCAAGGACATCGACGGCGAGGCGCTCGCCCCCGCCAGCCTCAAGGAGCTTGCGCGCCTCGACACGCGCCGCCTGCCGCTCGTGAAGGGTCGCCAGCGCCTCGGCTCGTGCGTCGCCCAGCCGACCAAGTTCCTGGCCATCGGCCTCAATTACGTGGATCACGCGAAAGGAGGCCGGGATGCCGGTCCCGGAGAACCCGATCCTCTTCTACAAGTCGCCGTCGTCGATCGTCGGCCCGAACGACAACATCATGCTGCCGAAGGATTCGACGCACACCGACTGGGAGGTCGAGCTCGGGATCGTGATCGGCCGCAAGGCGAGCTACGTCGAGCCGAAGGACGCGCTCAAGTACGTCGCCGGCTACTGCGTCATCAACGACGTCTCCGAGCGCGACTACCAGCTCAAGCGCAGCGCCCAGCAGTGGAGCAAGGGCAAGGGCTGCGACACCTTCGGGCCGATCGGCCCGTGGCTCGTCACCACCGACGAGATCCGCGATCCGCAGAACCTCGACATGTGGCTCGACGTCAACGGCGAGCGCAGGCAGACGGGCAACACGCGCACGATGATCTTCGGCGCCGCCGAGATCGTCGCCGACACGTCGAAGTACATGACGCTGCTGCCGGGCGACGTCATCGCCACGGGCACGCCGCCGGGTGTGGGCATGGGCAGGAAGCCGGAGCCGCAGTTCCTCAAGGCGGGCGACGTCGTGACCCTCGGCATCCAGGGTCTCGGCGAGCAGAAGCAGAAGGTCGTCGCGTGGAAGAAGACGCGCTGAACGCGGCCTGATCGCCACCCGGTACCGGCGCGTCGCGGCTCACGGCGGCGAGCGCCGGACCGATCTCGGGCGGGCGCGGCGACGCACGCGCCTGTCCTACAATGCGGTTGTTTCCACTGGCCATCGCCGTCACGCGACGGCGTCGGTGCCGATGTCGATCACCCCGCTCAACCGCCCCGATCCGCTGTATCCGCCGCTCGAGCCGTACACCACCGGGCGGCTCGCCGCGGATGCGCTGCATTCGCTGTACTGGGAAGCGTGCGGCAACCCGGCGGGCGTGCCGGTGCTGTTCCTGCACGGCGGCCCGGGTGGCGGCTGCCTGCCTCACCACCGCCGCTTCTTCGATCCGGGGTTCTGGAACATCGTCCTCGTCGATCAGCGCGGCGCCGGCCGCTCGACGCCGGCCGCGGAGATCACCGACAACACGACCGCGCATCTCGTCGAGGACCTGGAGCGGCTGCGCGCCGCGCTGTCGATCGACCGCTGGATGCTGTTCGGCGGCTCGTGGGGATCGACGCTCGCGCTCGCGTACGCGCAGGCGCATCCCGAACGCTGCACGGGACTGGTGCTGCGCGGCGTGTTTCTCGCACGGCGCGCCGAGCTCGACTGGTTCATGCACGGCATGGGCACGATCTTCCCCGAGGCGGCGCGCGCTTTCGTCGAGTTCCTGCCTGCACCGGAGCGCGCCGACGTCCTGCGCAGCTACTACCGCCGCCTGAGCGACCCCGATCCGGCCGTGCATCTTCCTGCCGCGCGCGCCTGGGATCGCTATGAGTCCGCGTGCTCGACGCTGCTGCCGCAGCAGGAGACACCGAACCGCCTGGACCACGACGCGAGTGCGCTCGCCATCGCGCGCATCGAGGCGCACTACTTCGTCCACCGTGCCTTCCTGCCGGAGGGCGCGCTGCTCGACGGGCTGCCGCGCATCCGGCACCTGCCCTGCACGATCGTGCAGGGCCGCTACGACATCGTCTGCCCGATCGGCACGGCCGACACCCTCGCACGGGCGTGGCCCGAAGCCGAGTACATCGTCGTGCCGGACGCCGGGCACTCGGTGCGTGAGCCCGGCATCGCACGCGAGCTCGTCGCCGCAGTCGCGCGCATGCAGGTGCGGCACGCCCGCCCGCGCGCCGTGCGCGAAGCCCGCGTTCCCTGATCCCGCGATGAGCGACAGCCACGGCAACGACCGCTGGCTCGAGCGCAGCCGGGCCGCGGTATGGCATCCGTGCACCCAGATGAAGGTGCACGAGGCGCTGCCGCTGGTGCCCATCGCCCGCGGCGAGGGCGCGTGGCTCCACGACTTCGACGGGCGTCGCTACCTCGATGCCGTGAGCTCGTGGTGGGTGAATCTATTCGGCCACTGCAATCCGCGCATCAACGCGGCGCTCATTGCGCAGCTCGGCGAGATCGAGCACGTGATGCTCGCGGGATTCACGCACCGCCCCGTCGTCGAGCTCTCGGAACGTCTCACGGCGCTCGCGCCCGCGGGCCTCGGCCACGTGTTCTACGCTTCCGACGGCGCGTCCGCGGTGGAGATCGCGCTCAAGATGGCGTTCCATTACTGGCAGAACCTCGGCCGTACGCACAAGACCACGTTCGTGAGTCTCACCGGCAGCTATCACGGCGAGACCCTCGGCGCGCTGGCGGTAACGGACGTGCCGCTCTTTCGCGAGACCTACGCGCCGCTGCTCGCGCAACAGGCGCGCGTGCCCGCGCCCGATGCAGCCGCATACGCCGAGGGCGAGAGCGCAGCGCGCGCCGCGGCCCATCATGCCGCCGATGCGCTCGATGCGTATCTGGCGCAGCATCACGCGGTCACCGCGGCGCTGATCGTGGAGCCGCTGGTGCAGGGCGCGACCGGCATGGCCATGCATCACCCCGACTATCTTGCGCGGGCCCGCGCGGCGTGCACGCGCCACGACGTCCTGCTGATCGCCGACGAGATCATGACGGGCTTCGGCCGCACCGGCTCGATGTTCGCCTGGGAGCAGGCGCACGCGCCGGCGCCCGACCTGATGTGCCTTTCCAAGGGCATCACCGGCGGCTACCTGCCGCTGTCCGCCGTGCTCGCGAGCGACGGCATCTTCGCGGCCTTCTACGACGACTCGGTCGCGCGCGGCTTCCTGCACTCGCACTCTTACACGGGCAACCCGCTCGCCTGCCGCGCGGCACTTGCCGTGCTCGACATCTTCCGCGACGACGACGTCGTGGCCGCAAACCGAGCCCGCGCCGCACGCTGGCAAGCGCTCGCCGCGCCGTTGCAGCAGCATCCGAAGACACGGCACTTCCGTCAGTGCGGCATGATCCTCGCGTTCGAGGTCGCGAGCGGGCGCGCCGATTTCGCGCGCTGGTGCTTCGCCCGGGCGCTGGAGCGCGAGCTGATGCTGCGGCCCCTGGGCAACACCGTGTATTTCATGCCGCCCTACGTGACGACGGACAGCGAGATCGCGCATCTCGTGGCTGGCGTGCGCGACATCCTCGACGATGCCTGACGCGCCCATGCGCATGCCGCGAGTGAGGGACCTGGCGATGCGGCATCGCTCACGGCGGTGCGTTCCGCGTGTCGCGCAGCTCGTGCTTGCCGCGCTCGCCATGATCGCTGCGCTCGCGCACGCGGCGCTGCCACGCGAGGTCGCTCGCGCCTTCCTGGATCAGGGCGTGCCGCTCAACGCGGTGGCCATCGTGGTGCAGGACGTCGATGCCATGCGGCCGCTGTTCGCGCACCAGCCCGACAAGGCGATGAGCCCGGCGTCGGTGATGAAGCTCGTCACGACCTACGCCGCGCTCGGGATGCTCGGTCCCGAATACCGCTGGCGCACCGAGGCCTATCTCGACGGGCCGCTCGAAGGCGGCGTGCTGAAGGGCAACCTCGTCCTCGTGGGCCACGGGGATCCGAAGATCACGATCGAGCAGTGGCAGTCGCTCATGGCGCGGCTGCGCGTCAACGGCCTGCAGCGCATCGAAGGCGACCTCGTGCTCGACCGCACCTACTTCGACCTACCGGCGCAGGACCGCGCCGCGTTCGACGGCGAGCCGCTGCGGCCCTACAACGTCGGGCCCGATGCCCTGCTCGTGAATTTCAGCAGCGTGAAATTCTCGTTCGCACCCAATCCCGACACGACGGCGACGATGTTGCTGCTCGACCCGCCGCTGCCGGAAATCCATGTCGTCGCGCCGCCCGGGACGAGCCAGGAGCCGTGCAACGACTGGCGCCGGCATCTCTATGCGATGTTCCGCGACGCGTCCTCCTCCGCGGAGGTCGTGTTCGCGGGGAGCTATCCCGCCGCGTGCGGCGAACGCTCGTGGTACGTGGCCCTGCTCGACACGCCGGCGTATGCCCACGCCATGTTCACGCATTATTTCCAGGCCGCGGGCGGTGACTTCCGCGGCACCTGGCGCAACGGCAAGGCGCCCGCCGGGGCGACCCCGTTCGCGGCGCTCGAGTCGCCGCCGCTCTACGACATCGTGCGCGACGTGAACAAGCTTTCCAACAACGTCATGGCACGCCAGCTGTTCCTGACCCTCGCGGCGCGCGACGGCGCCATTCCGGCAACACCCGCACGGGCAGCGACGGCGGTGCGCAACTGGTTGCGCTCGCGCAAGCTCGCGATGCCGCGGCTCGTGCTCGAGAACGGCTCGGGGCTCTCGCGCATCGAGCGCGTGAGCGCCGGCGGCCTCGCGCGTCTCCTCCTCTCGGCGGAGCACAGCGCGGTGCGCGAGGAGTTCACGACCTCGCTGGCGGTCGCGGCGACGGACGGCACGGTGGAAAACCGGTTCCAGAACGGCGGCGTGGCGGGCCAGGCGCTGCTCAAGACCGGTACGCTCGAAGGCGTGCGCGCACTCGCGGGCTACGTGCTGGACGCGCAAGGCCATCGCTGGGTCGTCGTGGCGCTCGTGAACCACCCGCGCGCCGCGCGCGCGCAACCCGCGCTCGAGACGCTGGTCCAATGGGTGTATCGCGACGGCAGCGCCTGGATGCGCGCCCGCGCACGCTGAGGAAGCCATCGATGCTGCTGCTGCATCTCCTCGCCGAGCAGAAGATCGAGGAAGCCATCCGTGACGGCGAATTCGACGGCCTGCCCGGCGAAGGCAAACCGCTCGAGCTCGACGACGATCGCCTCTTACCCGACGAATCGCGCGCGGCGTACCGGATCCTGAAGAATGCCGGCTTCGTGCCGCCGGAACTGGAGCAGCGCAAGGAGATCGCGGATCTGCACCGGCTCCTCGCCACGCTGACCGACGGCGAGGATCGCGACCGCGCGCACGCGCGCCTTGCGTTGCTCGAGGCCGCGCTGGAAGCCCGCGGGCGCGGCGGACTCTTGCGCCGCGATGGATCGTACCGCGCGCGGCTGCTCGCGCACCTGTCGCGCAAGTGAGCCGTGCGTGAATGCCGGCGCGGCTTTGCAGCCGCGCCAGCGATGTCACATGCCCGGGATCGGCCGGTTGTCCTTGAACAGCAGGTAGCCCTTGATCACGCGGTAGATCACCCAGATCGACGCGATCGCCCAGATGAGCAGCGCGATGGGGATCCCAATCAGGATGAGGCCGAGCGTCACGAGGATCAGGCCGCCGACGAGCCCCCACAGCAGCGAGTACCAGAAGGTGCGGATCAGCCAGCGCAGGTGCGAGGCCACCCACGTGCCCTGCGCCTCGTCGCGCTTCACGTACGCGATCACCACCGCCACGATCCCCAGCAGCCCGAAGAGCGGCATCGCCACGGGAAAGCCCGACGAGATGAGCGCGGCAACCGCGCCGACGCCGAAGAGCGCGTATACGACGAGCGTCGCGGTGATCGGGGGCTCGCGCGTCAGAGCGCTGCGCGAGGTCACTTCAGGTGCGGGGAAGTCGGCCATGGAACCCTCCGTCAGGCGCGCCGGCTGGCGCAGAGCAATAGATGCGGGCCCGCCGCGCAGGTTCAAGCGCCCTGCCTCAGTACGCGCGGCCGTCCTTGTGTGCGGCGATCGTGCCGTCCTCGCGCTCGACCCACATGAGGTCGTCGTCCGGGTAGAACGCGTTGTCGCCGGCGATGCGGCTGCCGACCTCCAGGTACACGCCTGGCGCATCGCTGCGGTTCATCATGTGATGCGCATCGCGCGCTCCTGCGGGATACCCGGCGCACATCCCCGCGCGCAGAACCTGCTCCCCGGTGTCGGTCACCAGCACCAGCTCGCCGGAGACGACGTAGACGAACTCGTCTTCCAGCGTGTGCCAGTGGCGCAAGGCGGACTGGCCGCCCGGGGCCAGCGTGACGAGGTTCACGCCGAACTTGGTGAGGCCGCACGCGTCGCCGAGCTTGCGCTTGGCGCGGTCGCCCATGCGCGACCGGTACGGTTCGGGGTAGCCCGATCCGCGCCTCTCCGGCACTGCGGCGGGATCGAGGGCGGGCAGACGCAGCGTGGACATGGTCAGCTCCGGGAGGAAGTGCGCGAACTATACCGTCACGGCGGCGGTCTGTCGCAAGCGGCTGCCCCGTTTCCCGAAGCCTATAATGTTCGTCCGGGCAACCGGGGCGGCAATCCCGATTGCAATGCCATTTGCCCCGGCCGTGCCGCGCATGCCCACTCCCCAAAGGAGATTCTGATGGCCGAAATCGAAAGCACCCGTGATCGTCTCGTTGACGAGGTCGCATCCGTCGTGTCGGACGCGCAGGAAACGCTGAAGCGCGCGAACACCGAGACCGCCGAGAAGGCGCGCGCATTGCGATCCGATGTGGAAGCGCAGCTTCTCCGTGCGAAGTTGCGGCTGCAGGAGTTGCAGGGCCAGGCGATGGAGCGCACGCGCGCGGCCGCGCAGGCCACGGACACCTACGTGCACGAGAATCCGTGGCAGGTGCTCGGCGCGGCGGCGTTGGTCGGGTTCCTGCTCGGGATCGCGATCAATCGGCGCGATTGAGGTCGCTGTTGCAGGTCCGGTTTTCGCCTGACCCTGTTGCGCGTCATGCCAACGTGTTGCGCATCGTGCCAACCGGCGTTCGGCTGAAGCCGAACCTACAACTGCTGTGGGTCACGCTTCACCCTGACACGCTCACAACCCGAGGCAGCGCTGTAGGTCAGGCTTCAGCCTGACATGCTCACAATCCGAGGAAGCGCTGTAGGTCAGGCTTCAGCCTGACATGCTCACAACCCAAGGTAGCGCTGTAGGTCAGGCTTCAGCCTGACAGGCTCACAACCCGAGGTCCTTCCATAGCGCATCCACGCGTGCGCTCACCGCGGGATCCATCACGATGGGCCGTCCCCAGGCGCGCGTCGTCTCGCCCGGCCACTTGTTGGTCGCATCGATGCCCATCTTCGAGCCGAGGCCCGACACCGGCGACGCGAAGTCGAGGTAGTCGATCGGCGTCGATTCGACGAGCAGCGTGTCGCGCGCGGGATCGACGCGCGTCGTCCACGCCCACACGACTTCCTTCCAGTTGCGGATGTCGACGTCGTCGTCGGTGACGACGATGATCTTGGTGTACATGAACTGCCGGAGAAAGCTCCACACGCCGAACATCACCCGCTTGGCATGCCCCGGGTACTGCTTCTTCAGCGCCACCACCGCGAGGCGGTACGAGCAGCCCTCCGGCGGCAGGTAGAAGTCGGCGATCTCCGGGAACTGCTTCTGCAGCAGCGGGACGAACACCTCGTTCAGCGCCACGCCGAGCACCGCAGGCTCGTCCGGAGGCTTGCCGGTGTACGTCGAGTGGTAGATCGGATCGCGTCGCATGGTGATGCGCGCGATCGTGAACACGGGGAAACGCTCGACCTCGTTGTAATAGCCGGTGTGATCGCCGAACGGTCCCTCGGGCGCCGTCTCGTAGCCGCTCGGATCGTTCGCATCGGGCTGCAGGAAACCTTCCAGCACGATCTCCGCCGACGCAGGCACCTGCAGGTCGTGCGACAGGCACTTCACGATCTCGGTGCGCGAGCCGCGCAGCAATCCCGCGAACTGATATTCGGAGAGCGTATCGGGCACCGGCGTCACCGCGCCCAGGATCGTGGCGGGATCCGCGCCGAGCGCCACCGCCACGGGGAACGGCGTTCCCGGGTTGCGCCGCGCGTGATCGCGAAAGTCGAGCGCGCCGCCGCGATGCGCGAGCCAGCGCATGATGACCTTGTTGCGCCCGATGACCTGCTGGCGGTAGATGCCGAGATTCTGGCGCGCCTTCTCGGGACCGCGCGTGACCGTGAGACCCCAGGTGATCAGCGGACCGGCGTCGTCGGGCCAGCAGGTCTGCACCGGCAGTCGGCCGAGATCGACGTCGGTGCCTTCCCACACGATCTCCTGGCACGGCGCACTGCCGCGCAGCTTGGGTGCCATGTTGAGCACCTGCATGAACACCGGTCGCGTGTTCTGCCATGCATCGCGCAAGCCTTTGGGTGGCTCCGGCTCCTTGAGGAACGCGAGCAGGGTGCCGACGTCGCGCAGCGCCGCGGGCGAAGATCTGGCCCATGCCGAGCGCGACGCGCTCCGGCGTGCCGAAAAGGTTGGCGAGCACCGGAATGGAATGTCCCTTCGGCCGCTCGAACAGCAACGCCGGCCCGCCCGCGCGCAGCACGCGGTCGCAGATCTCCGTCATCTCGAACTTCGGATCGACCTCGACGCCGATGCGCCGCAACTCGCCGCGCGCCTCGAGTTGCTGCATGAAATCGCGCAGATCGGTGTACTTCAACGCGCAGCTCCGTGCACGCGACGAGGCGCAGCATCGCGGCTGCAGTGGACGCAAGGGGCGAACGCGTGCGAAGTCCATGGCGCGCCTATTCTACGTGCCCTTGCGCGCCGCACCGCGGACGAGCGACGGGTCGCCCACGCACTACAATGCGTCCATGGAGATCAGCGCCGCAGCGGGCTCGCACGACAGCCGTTTCCTGCGCGCACGGCGCATCGTCTTCGGCATCGTGCTCGCGAGCTACGTGCTGTCCTTCTTCCATCGCACGGCTCCGGCCGCGATCGCCGGCGAGCTGACCCGGGCCTTCTCGATCAGCGGTGCCGTGCTCGGCACGCTCGCCGCGACCTACTTCTACGTCTACACGCTGCTGCAGATTCCTGTCGGGGTGCTCGCCGACACGCTGGGGCCGCGGCGGCTCGTCACCGGCGGCTCGCTCGTGGCCGCGGCCGGCTCGTTCGCCTTCGCCCTCGCGCCGGTGTGGGAAGTCGCGGCGCTCGGGCGCACGCTGGTCGGCATCGGCGTGGCCGTTGCGTTCATCGCGATCCTCAAGGTCAATGCCGTGTGGTTCCCGGCAAGTCGCTTCGCCACCGTCAACGGCGCGACGATGTTCGCCGGCAATCTCGGCGCGGTGCTCGCCGGTGCGCCGCTCGCGTGGATCGTGACGCAGGCCTCGTGGCGCGTCGTGTTCGTGGGCCTCGGCGTGCTGTCGCTCGCGATCGCGCTCGCGACGTGGCTCAAGGTGCGCGACCGGCCGCAGGACCTCGGCTTTGCGGCCGTGCACCAGCCGCTCGCACCCGGGGCGCGCATGCCATGGCGCGCGGCGCTCGTGAAGGTGCTCCGCAATCGGGCCACGTGGCCCGGCTTCTTCGTCAACATGGGCGTCGCCGGAACCTACCTGGCATTCGCCGGACTGTGGTCCGTGCCCTTCCTGCAGGACGTCTACGGCATGTCACGCGTGCACGGCAGCGCAGCACTCGAGCGTGCTGCTGCTCGGCGTCGCCATCGGCTCGATGATCGTCGGCATCGTCTCCGATCGCCTGCGCAACCGCCGCGACGTCATGCGCGCGTACACGGCGCTCTATGCGCTGTCGTGGCTGCCCTGGTTGCTGCACGTCGACTGGCCTCCCGCGGCGACCCTCGCCTGGTGCTTCCTCATGGGACTTCTGATCCCCGGCTTCGTCCTGACCTGGACCGTGGCGAAGGAAGTGAACCGGCCCGAGCATTCGGGCATCGCCACGAGCGTGGTGAACGTCGGCATCTTCCTCGGCACCGGGATCCTGCAGCCGCTGATCGGCTGGGTGCTCGACCGCGGCCGGGCAGGCGCCGATCTCGCGACGGCGTGGGACCACGCGATCATGATCCTCGCGGCGGCGGCAGCGTTCGGCGCGGCGTGCGCATGGCTGGTGCGCGAAAGCGCGCCGCAGCGCGATGCGTGACGCTCAGATCACGGGGTTGGCGCCGCCGTCGACGGGCACGATCGCACCGGTGACGTAGCTCGCCAGGGGCGACGCGAGGAACAGCGCGACACGCGCGATCTCCTCGGGCGCGGCGTAGCGGCCGAGAGGGATCTTCGCTTCGCCGCGCGTGCGGAGCTCCGCTTCCGGCAGGCCGGTGGCGCGCGCTTCCACCGCGAGTCCTTCCTGCACGCGCTCGGTGAGCGTCGAGCTCGGATTGATGCCGTTGATGCGCACGCCCTTGCGGCCATACGCGTTCGCGAGGCCGGCCGTGACCAGCATCAGCGCCGCGTTCGCGGCACCGCCCGGCAGGTGCACGGGATTGCCGACCTTCCCGCCCATGCCGATGATGTTCACGATCGCGCCGCGCCCGCGCTCGGCCATGCCGGAGAGCACCGCATCGATGGCGTGGATGTAGGTGAAGTACTTGGCATCCATCGCCGCGTGCCACGCTTCCGCGTCGAGCTCCTGCGGGGCATAACGCCGCGCGGCGCCAGCCGAGTTGATGAGGATCTCGATGGGACCCAGGGCCCGCTCCGCTTCCGCGACCGCTCGCTTCGCCTGCGCGGAGTCCCGCAGGTCCGCCTCGAGCGCGACGGCGCGAACACCTTGCAGCCGCGCCAGCGCCGCGTCGAGGTTGGCACGGCTGCGCGACACGATGGCGACGGGCGCGCCTTCGGCGGCGAAAGCCTCGGCACACGCGAGGCCGATGCCCTTGCTGCCGCCGGTCACGAGTACCGGCCGCCCGCCGAGATCGAGGTTCATCCTCATGGGGCTGTCTCCTTGCTGACGTCGTTCGAGAGGGTCTCGCGCAGGAACGTGCGAACGCGCGCATAGGCGTCGTCGCGCGCGGCGGGATTGACGGCGAAGGTCACGCCCTCGCCGGGATGCACGCCGTTGGGCACGTCGAGATGCAGCGGCGGCTGGCTGTCGGGGCCGTCGAACCCGTGGTACGTGGCGGGATAGACGATGGCGTCGGCCGTGTCGCCGCGCGCCTGCAGCCGTTCGACGAGGGTGATGCAGGGCGCGGGCGCGGTCCAGTCGTCGCTGCCGCCGATGAGCAGCAGCATCGGCGCCGCCGCCGCGTAGCCTTCGCGGCCGCGCAGCGTCCGGATGCAGCCGGGATAGAACGCGACGGCCGCGCGCACGTACGGTGCCGCCGGCCGGGTCTCGCGATAGCGGCGCACTGCGAGCGTTGCCCGCGTTGAGGGATGCGAGCATCGTGCTGCCGCCGTGCGACCAGCCCAGCACGGCGATCCGGTCGACGGCGACGTCGCTGCGGGCCTGCAGGTATGTGAGCGCACCGAACACGTCCAGCCGCCGATGTACGGGATCGATCGAGCGCTCGCCGCCCGGGACGTGGCAGATCTCCTCGCGGCCGCGGCTGCGAAAGCTGTCGGGAAAGAGCACCAGATAGCCTTCGCGCACCAGGAGCTCCGCCATGGCCTGGAGGCGCAGCGACAGCTGGTTGCGGCGGTTGCGCGCGGTGCTGTACATGCCGCCGCAGCCGTGCAATGCGATGACCGCCGGCGAACGCCGCCCATCATTACCCGCGGGCCGGAACAGCTGCGCGTGGAGCGCGACAGGCGCGCCGTCGCTATCGACGTCGAAGCTCGCGAACGTGATGCGCTCCGGCGCCGTGGCGGCCATCGCCGGCGACGCCACCGCGAGCGCCAGCACCGCGACGATCGCGTGCAACATCACGGCAACCGCGGCCACGCGGAGAGGCGCGTCGCGAAATCGGCCACCACGCCGGCGAAGACCGCGAGCCCGAGCCAGTGGTTGTGCAGGAACGCGCGGAAGCAGCCCTCGCGCGAGCGATCGCGGATCATCCACCAATGCCACACCGCGATCAGCGATGCCGCGCCAAGGCCGGCGTAGTAGAACGGACCGAAGTAACGCGTCATGCCGATCCACACCATGCCGCCGATGTAGATCGCGTAGCAGACCATCACGGCCAGGATGTCGTAGCGGCCGAAGAAGATCGCCGATGTCTTGATGCCGAGCCGCAGGTCGTCGTCGCGGTCGACCATCGCGTATTCGGTGTCGTACGCGATCACCCAGAAGAAGTTGATCAGCAGGAGCCACCACGCGAGCGGCACCGAATCGTCGAACACCGCGGCGAACGCCATCGGGAATGCCGAACGAGAACGCGAGACCGAGGAAAGCCTGCGGCAAGGCGAAGAAGCGCTTGGTGAACGGATACACCACCGCGATCACCACGGCGGGCAACGACAGCAGCACCGTGGTGCGATTGGTGGCGAGGACCAGGAGGAACGCGAGGAACGCCAGCACCGCGGCGACCAGCAGTGCTTCCCAAGGCGCGATCGCGCCGGTCGCGAGCGGCCGCTCGGCCGTGCGCTTCACGTGCGGATCGAAATGCCGGTCGGCCCAGTCGTTCACGGCACAGCCCGCGGAACGCATGAGCAGCGTGCCCATCGTGAACACGATGAGCTGCACGAGGGTCGGCCGGCCCGCGGCGGCGATCCACAGCGCGGCCAGCGTCGGCCAGAGCAGCAGCAGCGTGCCGATCGGCTTGTCGAGCCGGACGAGGCGCTCGTAGAGATCGAGCCGGCGCCCGATGCGCGTCAGGAGCGGCGCGTGATCGACGTCGTGCAGGCCGGCGGCCGGCCGCGGTCCCGGCATATCGCCGCTCATAGCGGGAGCGCCAGCTGCTTTTTGAGATCGCGCGGCGCGATTTCCTGGAGCAGCCGCTCCGGCGTCGGATAGCGCAGCGTGAGGCGCAGCTCCCGCTTCATGCGCGCATTGGAAAGGCGCCGCGATTCGCTCATGAACGACAGCAGCATCGGCGCGATGCGGTGCTCGGCCTCGTCCCACGACACGCGCGGCGGCCGCGGCAGATGGAAGGCATCGGCGACGGCATCGAACCAGCCGCCCATCTTGAGCTCGGCGTCGTCGGTGACGTTGTAGGCACGGTTCGGCAGCCCGCGGAAAAGCGCCGCAACGGTGGCGCGCGCGAGATCGTCGGCGTGGATGTGGTTGGTGAACACGTCATCGCCGGCGGCAAGCACCGGAGTGCCCTGCCGGATGCGCTCCAGCGGCAGCCGCGTCGCGGTGTAGATGCCCGGCGCACGCAGGATGGCGAGCCTGACGCCGCGGCGCGCGGACCACGCGCGGAGCAGGTCTTCCGCCGCGACGCGGCGATGCGCGCGGGGCGTCTGCGCGCGGCGCGGACGGCGCTCGTCGATGCGCGCTCCCGCGCAATCGCCATAGACTCCGGAGGTCGAGATGTACACGAAACGCTGTGGTATGCTGCGCGCCCGCGTGAGGGCGGCGACGAGACGGCGGGTGCGCGGATCATCGCGGCCTTCGCTCGGTGGCGGCGCGAAGTGCAGCACCGCGAACGGCGCGGCACGCAGGCGCCGCAGCGTTGCAAGGTGATCGAGGTCGCCGAGCACCGGAACGATGCCGTGGGCGCGCAGCCGCGCAACTTCCTCGGGCCGCCGCGTGAGACCATAGAGCCTGACCCTGTGCCGCAGAATGTCGGCGGTGCGCAAGGCGACATCTCCGCAACCGATCAGCAGTACCCGGATCACCGTCGTCCCGCCCGCGCTCGAGGCACCGCGCCAGCTGGCGCATCCACCACCGCGCGAACGCGCGGCTTCTTCGATCGATGCCGTTTCCGTATGCCGCACCAGATTACCATAAAGCCCAGTGACCACTCGTTCGCCTGCGAGGAGGACACGACCATCCTGCAGGCAGCCATGGGGGCGGATCTCATGCTGCCGTACGGGTGCCGCAACGGCGCGTGCGGCACGTGCAAGGGGCTCATACTCGCGGGCGACGTCGATTACGGCGAGCATCAGGCGTCGACCCTCACCGACGACGAGAAGCGCCGCGGTCTCGCGCTCTTCTGCTGCGCGCGACCGTTGACGGACGTCGTCATCGAGGTCAAGGAAGTCCGGCGCGTCGGCGACATCGAGATCAAGCGCATGCCGTGTCGCGTCGAGTCGATCAACAAGCCGGCGCCGGACGTCGCGATCGTGAAGCTCAAGCTTCCCGCCAACGAGCGGCTGCAGTTCCTCGCCGGCCAGTACATCGACTTCCTGCTCAAGGACGGGCGCCGGCGCAGCTTCTCGCTGGCAACCCCGCCGCACGACGACGCGCTGCTGGAGCTGCACATCCGCCACGTCCCCGGCGGCGCGTTCACGGACCAGCTGTTCACCCAGTTCAAGGGCCGCGAGATCCTGCGCTTCGAGGGCCCGCTCGGCGCGTTCTATCTCCGCGAGGAATCCGACAAGCCCATCATCTTCGTCGCCGGCGGCACGGGATTCGCGCCGATCAAGGCGATCATCGAGCATGCGCTGCATCACCATCACTCGCGGGAGATGGTGCTGTACTGGGGCACGCGCGCCAAGCGCGATCTCTACATGCCGCACGTGCCCGGCGAGTGGCAGCGCGATCACCCGAACTTCACTTTCATTCCGGTGTTGTCGGATCCTGCAGCGGATGATGCGTGGCCTGGCCGAACCGGCCTCGTGCATCAGGCGGTGCTCGACGATTTCAGCGATCTATCGGGATACCAGGTGTACGCGTGCGGAGCGCCGGGAATGATCGAGGCCGCGCGTACGACGTTCAGGGAGCGCGGATTGCCGGTCGACGAGTTTCATGCCGACAGCTTCACGTACGGCGCCGAGACCGAGGCTGGAGGTCGGGCTTCAGCCTGACTTCACATGCGCGCCAAGTCGTATGGCGCATAGACCAAGGCCTGTAGGTCAGGCTTCAGCCTGACTTCACATGCGCGCCGAGTCAGGCTGAAGCCTGACCTACAAAACCATCCCATCGTTCACTTCGGCGGCTCGACGTGCAGCACGAGCTGGCGCGTCACGGGGTCGTAACGCAACGTCACGTCCTTGCGGATGCGGATGAGATCTACATCTGCGATCCGGTCGTCCGGTATGTCCGACAGGTCGATCGCCGCCGGGCGCGCACCGGGTGCCAGCAGCGCGTCCCGATCGAACACCAGTCCGCGCTCGAAACCCGTGCCCGGCTGCGCCGAAACGAAGTACGCGATGCTGTTGCTGTTCATTGGCGAGCCGGGGTCCGGATCGTTGTCGGCGCGGTTCTTCATGACGGCATTGTTGGCGACTTTCGGGTAGTGGTTGGTCGGCTCCAGATTGATGACCGCCGACTCGAGCCCCACCAGCACCGAGCGCGAGCCCTGCATCGCCCACGCCTCGGTCGCCGCACCGAACGCCCATTGATGCACGCCCGGTCCGTTGCGCGCGGCAAGCTGCGCGGCCACGGTGAAATCGCGCAGCGGCTCGGTCGAGCCGCCGATGCGCATGACGTCGGTGCCGAAGGTGATCGCGATGCCGGGCTCGACCGGCCGCCAGATGGAGATGTAGCTCGGTGATACGTCGGCTGCCTGCGCGAGCGACGACATGCAAAGCCCGAGGAGTGCTGCACGGAACATCGTGTTCATCGCTTCCCCCCATCGCGCCGGATCACGCCGGCCGTGTCGTCACAGTCGATCGCGTCGTCCCCGCCGTGAAATCAGGTTACGCCTGCGTGCCGGCCCGCTCGACGGCGCGACGCTCCACCCGCAACTCGACCAACGCGAGATTGAGGGCCGCGGCGAGATGGGCGTTGGCTTCCGCCGTGCGCCCGAGCCGGACCAGGAGCTCGCCGAGCGCGACGTGCGTCGCGTACGCGTTGTCGAGTGCCAGGCTGGCCTCGAGATACGTCTGTGCCTTGCCCCACAGCTGCTGGCGCTGGCACAGCACGCCGAGCGCGAACAGCAGCTTCGGATCCTGGTTGTGCTCGGTGAGCCAGCCCTCCGCAACCTCGAGCTGCCGCGTCGAGTCCGCCGGGCGGCACTCGGCGAAGGCAACGACCAGCTCGGGCGTCCACGTGCGCTCGAGAGAGCGGGCGAGAATGTCCGCGGCCTCGCGATCCTGTCCGAGCGCGACGAAGCTCGCGGCTGCAGCACGCGCGACCCGCGGCAGCCGCTGATCCGCTTCGGGCAGCCGGCTCCAGTAGGTGCGCAGTGCCGCCGCGTCGCCACGTCGCGCGTCGAGCTCGGCCGCATGCGCAGTGGCTCGCACGATGTCGCCTTCGGCGGCGGTGTAGACCTTGCGCTTCACGAGCTGGTCCACCAGCGCCGGCATTTCCGCGTAGCGACCGGCCGCCTGCAATGCCTTGAGCTCCAGCCGCAAGGCCGCGGTATGGAGGCCTGCTTCCTTGCGCAGCGCATGCAGGATCGCGAGTGCCTCCGTCGGCTGCCCCGCTTCGAGGCGCATCTCGGCCTGCAGCATCAGGCGCGGCACGGCAAGGCTCTGCACCTGCGCATCGGCGCGCGCTAGGAGCGCCTGCGCGGCCGCGAAATCGCGCGTCTCGATCGCTCCGCGGGCCGCGACCAGCGCAGCGATGCCCGACGATTGCGGAATGGCGAGCGCTTCCTCGGCGAGCCGTCGGGCGCGACCGTAGCGTCCTTCCAAGAGCGCGACGACCGCGGCATCCTGCCGTGCGCGCACGCGGTCGAGCTGTTGCCGGCGGCGCAGCGCGCGCACGTCGCCGGGCAGCGCTACGGCGCGCCGCACGAGGCGAATGCCGGCATAGAGTCCGAAGAACCCCAGCAACACCAGCAGCAGCAGCAGATTGAGCGAGAGCTCGACGCGGTACGGTGGCGCCACGAACAGCGCGTAGCCGTTCGTCAGCCGCAGCGCGAGCGCAATGCCGACGGCCGCGGCCGCGAGCAACAGGAACCAGAAGAGGGCGCGCACGGGAGCGTGCGGTCAGCGCGCGCGTTCCGTGCCGGGTGCACGGTTCGGCGCGCGGTCGGCCGCGAGGCGCAGCACGCGGGCGGCATCGAGCGTGCGCGCAAGGTCGGGTACTTCCGCGGCCATCGCCGTCGCCGCGAGCTGCTTCAGCGTTGCCTGCACCGACTGCACCGGCCGGGAGCGCGTGTCGAAGTACTGGCGCAGCCACTGGTCGGCGGCGGCGACGTCGGCCTTGAACGTCGCGTCGTCGCGATTGAGCAGCGCGATGCGCGCGCTCAAGAGGCGAAGCTTCAGGTTCTCGCGCAGGAAGTACTGCTGCGGCGGCGGCACGAGCGGCGCCGCAGCACGATCAGCGACCTCGATGCGGATGAGCTGCCGGATGTCCGTCCAGATGTCGCGCACGAGGCGCCGCCACGGCGAAGTCTCCGGCGGCGCGCCGTTAGCCTCGGGCGCCGGCACGGGCAGGCGCTCGTCCATCGCGAGCGGCAGGGTTTCGACACTGGCGAGCAGCTGGTCGAGCTTGAGACTCAGCCCGCTGATGTCGACGAACGGCACGGCCTTCAGCCGGTCGATGTCGCGTGCGACGGCGCGGCGCAGCGGCAGGAATTGCGGCCGGTCGAGCCGTTGCAGCTTGGCGTCGGCGAGCTGCAACGCTGCGAGCGCCGAGGGCACGTTGCCGGCGAGCTGCAGTTGCTGGCTCGCCACCAGCAGGACCTGCTCGATCTCCGTCAACGCAATCTCGTCGCGCGACGGGGCGAGGTCGCGATACAGGGCCTCGAGCGCGGCCTGCTGCTCCTGCGATTCCGCAAGGCGCGCCTCGAGCAGCGTGATCTTTGCCTGCGCGTCGCGCAGGTCCGAGGCGAGCTGGCCCTGCGTCTTGCCGACCCCCTGCGTGGCGGCGTCGAGCTGATCGAGGCGATGCGCGATGTCGGCGCGAAGCTGCTGCTCCGTGCGTCGGCTGTCGAGCCACACGGCGCCGGCGATGATCGCGGCCAGGAGCAGCGTCGCGGCAAGCAGCCCGCGCGACACGGGCCGCGATGCGGCCATGGGCGGTGAATTCCGATTGGGGCGTGACGTCGCGCCGAACGCGGGTTCGTCGCCGGGGCGGGCTTCCGGCGCAGCCGACCGGCCGTGGTCGGGAGAAGTGGGGTCGGACATGGGCAAGGAAGCGGGGAGCCCTCATTTTAGCAGGCGCCCCCTCCGGCCCCCGGGCATTCGGCCCGCCCACCGGACGACTCGACTACAATTCACGCGCCGCGTCGGCCGTTCGCCGCGAGTCCCGCTTCGGATGACCCCATGCTGATCGCGCTCGCCATTCTTGCCGGTGCCCTGGGAGTTGCGCTGGGTTACGCATGGGGCAGACGCGTCCCGGTCGGCAGCGACATCGTCGCCGGCGAAGCGCCGCCGTCACCTTCCGTCTCGCCCGTGCCGCTTGCTGCATCCGCCGTGTCTTCGTCCCTGCTCGCGGAGGCGCCCGTTGCGAATCCGCTCGCCGGTGAGCTCGCGCGGATCGTGCGCAGCTACGAAGGCGAGGCGGCGCGGCTGCGCAGCGATGCTCGTGCTGCGAGCGCCCGCGTTGGCCATCTGCAGGAGCTCGCGGAGGAACGTTGGCAGCTCTTCGGCGCGCTCGCCACGGCACACGCCGAGAAGGCGCGGTTCCGGCAACTGGTGATCGACATCGAGAACAACGCGCCGCCGCCGCTCCTGGGCGGGCCGGGCACGCCCGACGATCTCAAGCTCATCGTGGGCATCGGACCCGTGCTGGAACGAATGCTGCATCAACTCGGCATCACCACGTATCGGCAGATCGCCCGCTGGAGCGAGCGCGACATCGACGACATCGACGCCCGCCTGACCGAATTTCCGGGGCGCATCCGGCGCGACGCGTGGGTGACCCAGGCGCGCGCCCTGCACCAGGGCCTTCATGGCGAGCTTCCCTGACCTGACACGTTAGCTGTCCGCGCGAGCCGCGCGGCAAATCCGAATGACTGCAAAGACCCATCCCGGCGCCACGGGCATCACGGCGGCCGCGCTGATTCCCGTGCTCGTGCTGACTCTGGTGTGGGGCTGCAACTGGCCCGTGCTCAAGATGGGCGTGAGCGAGATCGCGCCGCTGACCTTCCGCGCCTTCACCCTCGTGTTTGCGGCGCTCGGCATGCTCGCCGTCGCGCGCCTCTCCGGCGATTCCATCCGTGTCCCGCGTGCGCTGTGGGGCAAGCTGGTGATGCTCGCGATCTTCAACATCGCGGGCTGGAACGGGCTCATCCTCTTCGGCGTGCAGCAATTGCCGGCGGGGCGCAGTGCCATCCTCGCGTACACGATGCCGGTGTGGACGGTGCTCTTCTCGCTGTTCCTCTTGCACGAGCCGCTGTCGAAGCGCCGCATCGTCGGCCTCGTGCTCGGCATGATCGGCATGGCCTTGCTGCTCGGCGAGGACGCGCGCCACCTGCAGCGCACGCCGACCGCGGCGGTGCTCATCATCGCCGCAGCCGTGGCGTGGGCGTTCGGCACTGTGCTGCTGCGCAAATGGAAGTTGCCGCTGCCGCAGAACGCGCTGTCGGGCTGGATGATGCTGCTCGGCTGGCTGCCGCTCTTCGTCGCGGCGCCCTTCTTCGCCCCGTGGCCGGCGCCGTCATCGCTGTCGGCCAGCGCGTGGTTCGCGATCGCATACAACATCTTCCTGGCCGGCACGCTCGCGCACTGGGCGTGGTTCACCCTCGCGCGCACGCTGCCGGTTGCGATCTCGTCGATGGCGTCGCTGCCGGTGCCGATCGTGGGCGTGTTCTCGGGGATGGTGCTGCTGGGCGAACGTCCGGGTGCCGGCGAATGGGCCGCGCTGGCCCTCGTGTCGGCGGCCATGGTCGCGGTGCTCTGGTCGCCGAAGCCGACACCCGCGCCGCTCGCGCCGGACGACTGATGACCGCGCGGTGGTGCGAACGTTGCTTCGCAGGCCCCCACGCGTGACAGGTATCATTGAGCCATGGCTGAATCCGATCACGTTCGCGCACGCTCCTCCCCCGCCGTCAATGACCGCGTCGACCGCGAGACGCTGAAGCGGCTGCGCCGCCACGCGGCGCACGAGACACCCGACATCCGGCGTCACCTGCGCAAGCTCGACCGCGAGTGGGACATCGAGCGGATGCTGGAGCTCAACGCCGCCGCACTGGGACTCGCGGGACTCGCGCTCGGCATCACGCACAGCCGGCGCTGGCTCGCGCTGCCCGGCGTGGTGTTCTCGTTCCTCGCACTGCATGCGATGCAAGGATGGTCCCCGCCGGTGCCGCTCTTCCGGCGGCTCGGCGTGCGCACGCGCCAGGAGATCGAGCGCGAGCGCTATGCGCTGAAGGCCATGCGCGGCGATTTCGAGGGCGCACCGCGCCGCTCGCAAGCCGCCTGGCGCGCGGTGCGCGACTAGCCGTATTTACACGGCAGCGGCGAAATCTTGCGCGCAGCGGGCTGCACGATAGACAGCCTGTAGGCGAGGCTTCAGCCTCGCGTGTGCTGCTGCCCCCTGTAGGCGAGGCTTCAGCCTCGCATGCGCTGCTGCCCCCTGTAGGCGAGACTTCAGCCTCGCATGCGCTGCTGCCCCCTGTAGGCGAGGCTTCAGCCTCGCATGCTCATGCGTCAGGCTGAAGCCTGACCTACAAACAAACTACGCGCGCGGGAGCGCGCAACGCATGCGCGTTCACCCGAGCTCCGGGATGAGCGTGGGCAGGGGCTTGCCCGCGAACCACGCGTCGAGATTCGCCTTGCAGAGATCGCCCATCGCCTTGCGCGTCTCATGCGTGGCGCTGCCGACGTGCGGCAGGAGGACGACGTTCTCCATCGAGAGAAGCGGTGCGGGAATCCTCGGCTCGTCGGCGAAAACGTCGAGGCCCGCGGCCCTGATCGTGCCCTGCTGCAATGCCTGCACGAGCGCCGGCTCGTCGATGATGGATCCACGCGCGATGTTGACGATCGTCCCTTTGCTGCCGAGCGCGGCAAGCACGCTCGCGTCGACCAGGTTGCGCGTCGCGGGACCGCCAGGACAGGCCACGACGAAGAAATCCGACGCTGCTGCGAGCTCACGGATGTCCGGGATGAAGCGATACGGCACGTCCTGCGCCTTGCGTCCCGTGTACGCGACGTGCATGCCCATCGCCCGCACGCGCTCGGCGATCGCCTTGCCGATGCGCCCGAGCCCCAGGATGCCGACGGTCTTTCCGCCAAGCTTCGTCGTCAGCTCGGGCCCGCGCTTCAGCCACTCGCCCGCATGCACGAAACGGTTCAGGCGCACGAAACCGCGGCCGGTCATCAGGATGAGCGCGACGGCCACGTCGGCGACATCGTCGGTGAGCACGTCCGGCGTGTTCGTCACCTTGATGCCACGCTTGCGGCAATACTCCACCGGCACGCCGTCGTAGCCCACGCCGAACACGGAGATGATCTCGAGCGCCGGCAGCGCGTCGAGCAGCGTCGTCGGCGTGATCGTGCCGCCACCCTGCACGAGCCCGCGCACGATGCCCCCGGCCTCGCGCAGGAACGCGGGTTTGTCCTGCGCCTGCACGTAGTCGTGGCAGCGGTAGTCGGCGCGCAGCGGGCCGTACAGGAAATCGGGCAGGGGGGCGGTGACGATGATGTCGACAGGCATCGGGCTTCCGATCAGGCGGGACGAGTGGAAAACCATTCTAGCAATCCGGCCAGCAGCCCGGCATCGCCGGGGCCGGTGAGCACGCTCCTGAGGCCGAGCTCGCCTGCACGCGCGGCGATGCGCTCGTGCGGCACGAACGTGGGCAGGGCTCGCCAGCGCTCGCGCGATGCCGCGCTCGCCACTTCGAACAGATTGTCCAGGCCTTCGCTCGAGGTGATGGTCACCGCGGCGATGCGGCCCTCCGCGAACGCGTCGTCGAGACCACGCGCCGAGGGATCCGGCCTCGCGCGCCGATAGCACGCGACGTAATCGACGTGCGCGCCGCGCTGGCGCAGCGTGTCGGCTAGCTCCTCGCGGCCGCCGTCGCCGCGGAAGATCAGCACGCGCTTGCCCGCCGGGTCCGTGAACTCCGGCAATGCGAGCAGCCCGGCGCTGTCCTGGCGTTCCTGCGGCGTGCGCACGTCGTGCAGGCCGAGCGCATGGAGCGTCTCCGCAGTGCCTTGCCCTGGTGCGAATGCCGCGAGGCGCGGTGGCCACGCGCGCGGATCGGGCACGCCGTACTCCGCGGCATTGGCGGAGACGAAAACGGCATAGTCGTACGTGGCGAGCGACGCGTGGGCACGCTGCAGCGCGGCCTCGTCGGCGGGGGGCAGGATCACGATGGCGGGAAACACGATCGGCGCGCCGCCGATCGCCGCGACCTTGGCGGCGAATCCGCCGGCCTGTCGTGCCGGGCGCGTGATCAGCACGCCCGCTCCGCGCAGCGGCAGCGAACCCGGGTGCGCGGTCGAGGCCATCACACGCCGGTGAGCGTGCGCACGCGCGTTATGCGAGCAGGCGGCGCGCGTCGCGCGCGATGAAGTCCTGCGCGAGCCCGTGTCCGAGCGCATCGGCGTCCTGCGCGGTGGTCACCACGGCGGAGACGGAGCCGCGCAGAATCTCGCTGCCGTCGCGGCTCGCGAGAAATCCGCGCAGGAACAGCTCGCCCAGGCGCTCCAAGGCATGGGCCGCAAGAGGGGTGTGGCAATTGCCGGACAACGCGCGCGAGAACGCGCGCTCGGCGGTGGTCGCCAGCACGGTCGGCCGATGCACGAGCGGGGCGAGCGCATCGATCACGTCCTGGCGGTCGGCCCGGCATTCCAGCGCCAGTGCGCCCTGCCCCACGGCCGGCAGGCTTTCCTCGGGATCGAGGGTGTAAGCGATGCGCGATTCGAAGCCGAGGCGCTTCAGGCCCGCGGCCGCGAGCACGATCGCATCGAAGTGGCCTTCGTCGAGCTTGCGCAGGCGCGTGTTGACGTTGCCGCGCAGCGGCTCGATCTTGAGCAGCGGATCGCGCTCGCGCAGCTGCGCCTCGCGGCGCAGGCTCGACGTGCCGATGCGGGCGCCGCCCGGCAGGGCGGCGATGTCCACGTAATGGTTGGAGACCAGCGCATCGCGGGCATCCTCGCGCTCGGTGATGGCGGCGAGCGTGAACCCGTCGGGCATCTCCATCGGCACGTCCTTCAGCGAATGCACGGCAAGGTCGGCGCGGCCTTCTGCCATCGCGACCTCGAGCTCCTTGATGAAGAGACCCTTGCCACCGATGTCCGCCAGCGCCTGGTCGAGCACGCGGTCGCCCTGGGTGGTGAGGCCGAGCAGCTCGACCTCGCACGAGGGATACAATTGCAGGAGCCGCGCCCGGATGTGCTTGGCCTGCCACATCGCGAGAGCGGATTCTCGCGTCGCGATGACGAGGCGGCGCGGGGACACGGTGGCCATGACAGGCGGACGGGAAGGCGTGGTGGCGGGATGACGAACGCAGGGCGTCGCGACGTCGCAGCTGGATTGCGACGGCGCCGGATATTGCAGGCGATTCTAGCATGCGTCGCAGCAGGTCCCGTGCTGCGCGCGAGCGGCGCGGACGCCGCAACGAAGGGCCATGCGATCAACCTTCCCGTCGCGCAGGATCTTCGCGCCGACGGCGTGCTGAGCGTGCAGCAGGGCGTGCCGGTGCTGCTCTTCTTCGACCGCTGGGACTGCCCGTATTGCGAACGCGCGCTGCGCGAGTTCCTGGTGCCGATGGCGCGCGGCGAGGAATGGGGGGCCCGCGCGGTGTATCGCCAGGTCGAGATCGACGACCCGAGGCCGCTGATCGATTTCGCCGGTGCAACCACGAACCACCGGGCGTTCGCGCAGCGGCACCGGATCGAGCTCACGCCCACGATCTATCTCGTCGACAGCAATGGCACGGCGCTCGGCAAGCCGCTGGTCGGGCTCACCACGCCGGACTTCTACGGCGCCTATCTCGAAGACGCCATCAACGCCGCAACCACGCGTCTCAAGGCATCGGCCAGGGCCTGACCGCCGGATCGCGCTTTCGTTGTCGAGCGGCACCCCGTCGCGGTCAGTTGCAGCCGTCGCAGACGCGCGCATCACGCGCGGACTATCATGACGGCACGTCATCAACGAACAGGAATCTCCATGCGTGTCGTGATCACCGGTGGCGCCGGCTTTCTGGGCAGTCGCCTCGCCCGCGCCATACTAGAGCGCGGGCAACTGACGGATGCGCGCGGAGAGCGCCGCGCCGTCCGCGAGCTGGTGCTGGTGGACGTCGCAAGTCCCTCGCCGGGCGGCGACCCACGCGTCACCAGCGTGACCGGCGACCTCGCGGATGCCGCAGTCGTGGCGCGCGCCATCACGCCCGACACCGACAGCGTGTTCCACCTCGCTGCCGTCGTGAGCGGACAGGCGGAGGCGGAGTTCGACGTCGGCATGCACGTCAATCTCGATGCGACACGCGCGTTGCTGGAACGCTGCCGCGCGTGCAAGGCCCCGCCGAAGTTTGTGTTCACGAGCTCGCTCGCCGTGTTCGGCGGCGCGCTGCCCGATCCCGTGCCCGACGACGCACCGCTCATGCCGCAATCGTCGTACGGCACGCAGAAGGCGATGGGCGAGCTGCTGGTGTACGACATGACACGCAAGGGTTTCATCGATGGCCGGTCGCTGCGGCTGCCGACGATCACCGTGCGTCCCGGCAAGCCGAACAAGGCCGCATCGTCGTTCGCGAGCGGCATCATCCGTGAGCCGCTCGCCGGCGTCGAGGCGCCATGCCCGGTGCGGCCCGAGACGCGCATGTGGGTGCAGTCGCCGCGCGCCGTCGTCGACAACCTCCTGGCGGGTCACGAGGTCGCCGCCGACCGCTTTCAGTTCTCCCGCTCGGTCAACGTGCCGGGAATCAGCGTCTCGATCGCGCAGATGGTGGACGCATTGCGGCGCGTCGCCGGGGACGAGGTCGCGAACCGCGTGCAGTGGGCCTACGACCCGGTGATCGATCGCATCGTGTCGACGTGGCCGGCGGCGTTCGACGCGCGGCGGGGCATTGCGCTCGGCATGCGCGCCGATGCCGATTTCGATGCGATCGTGCGCGCCCATCGCGAGGACATGGCGCAGGCGCAGGGATGACCCGCGATGTCAGGCTGAAGGCTGACCTACGGATCGTTGTAGGTCAGGCGTCAGCCTGACACTTTCATCGCATCACGCCGCGACCGGCTCGACGGCCGCGAGCGCCTCCTCGAATATCGCAGCGCCCGCGTCACGCAGGCGCGCCGCATCCGAGAGGATCTGCCGGAAGCGCCGCCCGCCCGAGCGCCCGTGATACAGCCCCAGCACGTGGCGCGTGATCGCTCGCAGCGGCGTGCCACGCGCGAGCTCCGCCTCGGCGTATGGAATCAGCGCCCGCACGACCTGCGCCCTCGAGCGCGCCGGCGCGGCATCGCCATACACGAGCCAATCGGCCGCGGCGAGGAGGTATGGATCGTGATAGGCGACGCGGCCGAGCATCACGCCGTCGACGCTCGTCAACTCGCGCTCGATCCACTCCCACGCCACGAGACCGCCGTTCAGCACGAACGCGAGCCCGGGAAACTCGCGCCTGAGCCGGTGCACCACCTCGTAGCGCAGCGGCGGCACCTCGCGATTCTCCTTGGGTGAAAGCCCCTTCAGCACCGCGTTACGCGCGTGCACGATGAACACGTCGCAGCCCGCCTCGCTCACGACGCCGACGAAGTCGCGAACGAATCCATAATCCTCGTTGGCATCGAGCCCGATGCGATGCTTGACCGTCACCGGCAGCGGCACGGCATCGCGCATCGCGCGCACGCACGATGCCACGAGCTCCGGCTCGGCCATGAGACACGCACCGAAGCTGCCGGTCTGCACGCGTTCCGACGGGCAGCCCACGTTGAGGTTGATCTCGTCGTAGCCCCACTGCGCACCCAGACGCGCCGCATGGGCGAGCGCCACGGGGTCGCTGCCACCCAGCTGCAGTGCCACGGGGTGCTCGGCCGGATCGAAATCGAGATGGTGCGCGACGGTGTGCGCATTGCCGTGCAGCAGCGGGCCGGTGGTCACCATCTCCGTGTACAGCCGCGCGTGCCGCGTGATGAGCCGCAGAAAATACCGGCAATGGCGATCCGTCCAGTCCATCATGGGGGCCACGCACAAGCGGTGTGACAACATTTTCATCCGCTGGCGCGAGTGCGTTAGAGCGGCGCCAGGCCCGGGCCAAAACGGTCGAGCTTCAGCGTGTGCATCAGCGCGACAAAGCGCGGCTCTTCGCGCAAACCGGCCAGGCGCGGGTCGTCCTTCAAAAAAGTCAGCCGCGTATCGCGGGTCAGGTATGCCCGATCCAGTGCGTCGAGCGCAGGCCCGACCTCCCCCAATGCGACGTACACGGCCGCCAGCGAGGAAGGGGGCACATAGTGAGTCTTCTCACGGGTGAGCAACCGCTTCAAGATCTCGCGGGCCTCCTCGATTTGGCCAAGGCCTGCAAGTGAAATAGCCAGCAAGGCGCTGGGTCGCGAATTGCCATCCGCCAATACGACGGCACGCCGCATGTCGGCAATGGCGTCGTCAGGCTGGTGATCGGCAAAGTGAAGAAGGCCCCGTGTGCAATGGGCGAGCCAGAAATTGGGGGCGATATCCAGAGCGCGCTTCAGCCTTGTACGGGCCTCGTCGCCACGGCCCGCCTCAAGCAAGTAAGCTGCCTCGAGCGTGTTGAGCACGGGTGACAGCGGATCGAGTTCACGGGCCGTGCGCATCTGTCCAAAGCCTTCGTCGAGCCGGCCCTGATTCAACAACAGACTGGCGAGACCGAAGTGCGCCATGGGCACGTTCGAATTGATTGCCAGCGCTCTTCGAAACTCGCGTTCGGCGCCCGGCCAATCGAAGTCGAACCAATAGAGCCTGAACGCCTGTTCGGCAATGGCTTCGGCCAGGTTCGGGACGGCGGCCAGAGCGCGCTGCACGGCGACGTTGGCCGGCTTGAACACTTCTGCGGGCTCGGCGTCGGCGCCGAACAAGGCGCGCCGATAGGTTTCAGCGAGTCCCACCCAAGCAAGGGCATAACCGGGGTCTATTTCCAACGCCTGTCTGTACAGCTCGACGCTCTTGCGCAGTCCGTCGGCGCGCATGTCCTGGGCGTGTCGAGCCGCCGCCAAATAGAGTTGGTATGCGTCGGTATTGTGTGTGCCGCCGAGTCCGGTCAGCGGCGGCCGCGCACCGGCGACGACTTCCAGGCTCGGCGCGAGTACCCGCGCCACGCGCTCGGAGATCATGTCCTGCACTTCGAAAACGCCAGTGAATTTCTCGTCGAAGCTGCCACTCCAGACGGCGCCGCCGTCGGCGACGCGGAGCAATCGCGCGGTAACGTGCAACTGCTCGCCACGGCGCTGCAGCGAACCATCGACGATCCAGGCGACGTCCAGGTTACGTGCGGCGCGCAGCGGGTCCTGGTCGGCACCCGCATAGCGACGCACCGACCCAATTGAACGCACGACCAGCCCGGGCACAGTGGACAGGCGCGCGATCAGGCTATCAGCCATGCCCACTTCCAGCAGTTCGTCGCGCGCGTCGGATACCAGCGGCTTGAACGGCAAGACGGCCAGGGTCGACGGTTGCGCTGCGGCGCCAGCATTCGACGCTTGACGCAATGCCCACCACGCCACGCTTCCCAGTCCCGCGGCAACCCCACCCGCAAGTGCCACGCGCAGCAAACGCCGCCGCCCCGACACTCTCGGACCCTCGCCGTGTATGTGCGACACGATTGCAGGTTCGGCAAGCAGTTCCGACGCGGGCATTGGACGCGCCTCGGCTTGCCACACGGATCCACTCGCGGCGATTGGCCCGTGCTCGCTGGCTGCCTGATGCGGCAACTCCGTCACCGCGGCGATGAACCTGAAGCCGCGGCGTGGCACGGTCTGGATGTAGCGGCTGTCGTGGGAATCGTCGCCGAGTGCCCGTCGTAAGCCGGAAATGACCTGGCTCAGACTGTTTTCCTCGACCACCAGACCTGGCCAGAGCGCCAGCATCAGGAAATCCTTGTCGAGCAACGCGCCAGCGTTTTCGACGAACAGCAGCAACGTGCTGTACAGCCGAGGCGTAAGGTTCAGCAGGGTACCGTCGCGACGGCGTACCCGCTGCTGCGACCGCTCCAACACGAAATCACCGAAGGCATATCGTGGTGATGGCGACATAGCAGCATTTCAGACTAATTCAGAGATCCTTCAGAAGCGGCGAATGACTTCCAGAGACAACCTACCCATTCTAGACGATGTCAGGCCGGGTCCTGGAGAGCGACATGAAGGCGAACCATCGCAAGAGCCTGTCAACTGCGGCACTGGTATTGTTCGCCAGCATCACACTCTGCGCATGTGGCGGGGGCCAACACGACAGTACGAGCCCTCCCCTCCTGGACGCCGACGGCTGCACCACGGCACCGGCCCCGCCAGTCGACACCGCCGTCTGTCGGGGCAAGGCCAACTTCCACGACCGCACCCTCGCAGGCCTGGGTGGCAATGGCCGGGCGTGTTCCGACTGCCATGTGGATACCGAGAACTTCCAGCTGACCCCGGCGGCCGCGCAGGCGCGATTTGTGACGATGAGCACGACGGGTGTCGACGACCCGCTGTTTCGCGCGATCGACGCCGACGATTTTCGCGTCAACGGCGCGGCCGCACGCGACTTTACCAACCTGACGCAGAACGGCCTCATTCGCGTCACCATCCCGCTGCCCACGAACGTCAAGCTCCTCGACTGCGGCGCAGCAGTGCCCTGCCCGGCATCGGCCCGCCCGACCAGCGAGACCGTCGCCGACGTCTGGCGCGCCGTCCCCTCGATCTTCGACGTCAATATCACGGGTCCCGACGGTGTCGATCCGGTCTACGCGCGCAGCCCGAACTCGCGCGGCGGCTACCAACTCGACGCGCGCATCGACACGCTGCAGAACCAGGCTCTCGCCGCGCTGCGCAATCATGCTGGGGTCACGGTCGACCCGCCGGCGAACTTCCTGGACGACCTGGCAGCCTTCCAGCAGACACAGTTCTCCTCGGCGCGTGTCAAGCTCCTCTCCGACGCCATGGCCGCGGGCACGACCCCGCTGCCCGATCCTGATCCTGTGCTGGACGCCCTCGAAACGGCGGGCAAGTCCGTCTTCAACCGCGCCTGCGGGCAGTGCCACGGCAACCTGGGCGGACATCCGAGCGGCAGCACACCGATCCTGCAGGGCACGCAGGGTACGCCGACCGCAATCGTCCGGTACCACGACATCGCCACCACGTGTCCGCGTCCGGTCGACACGGTCGATCCGCCGCGCTTCGTGTTCGCGGCATGCAGCCCGAGCCAGATGGAGAACGTGCGCACCTACGAGATCACGAACGGCGGCGTTCCGCCGAGTGGCACCCCTTGCGGCGGCGCCCCTCCCCAGCCCGCCTGCGTCACCCGAATCACGACATCGGATCCGGGGCGTCTGCTCCTCACCGGCTACCCGGTCGCTGGTGGCCCCGGAGACATCCAGCATTTCGACATTCCGAACCTGCGCGGAATCGCTCGAACCGCGCCGTACTTTCACAACAACACCGCGGCGACGCTCGAAGAGATGCTCGAGCACTACAAGCAGTTCTTCAAACGCGTACAGGTCCAGAACCCGGCCGCGCCCCTCCTCACCACGCAGCCGGGCGTTACTCCCCCGGTCATCGATCGTCCGTTTACCGACGCCGAGGTTCCGGCGCTACTTGCTTACCTTCGCAAGCTCTGATCGCCAACCACGTTGCACGACTTGAGCGGAGTACGGTGAAGCCCCTTTCGTGCTCACGCTCTGCACACCACGCATTGCAAGGACTGGATCCTCATAAATCCTTACCATCCATCATGGGCGCGACGCATAAGCGGGGTGACAAGTCGTTCATTCTGTCCGGCTTCATTGCGCTCCGTCGGTGCGATAGGTTCTTCGAGCGATTGAAGATCTTATCTCGACGCCGATGCTACTCGCCGCGCGCGGCCGCGATTGAACCGGCATCACCAAGCGTCTCAGACCGGCGCGGTTTGGCGGTGCACAGGCTGCGCACATGAACAGGTGGGAGACTGACGCACCACCGCGGCAGAGACCGAAGCCGCCAGACTGCTTCGCTCGCCTTGCAGGCGCGCCCGCAGCCGAGCACACTGTGCGCACGCGCGCCCGTCAACATCCTGGCGCGGCGCCAGGGCATTCTCGAGCGTGCCGCTCGGCGTAGGGGGCTTTGCATGGCTCCTCTCCGGATTCTCGTCGCGTTGTTCGCGGCCGTCGCGGCGCCCGCCTTCGGCCAGCTCGCACCGACCGGTGCCCACTATGCCGGTCGTGCATTCGACACCGGGTTCACCGGCGGCGCGCTCAACGCGACCGGCGCCTTCGCCACTGCCGTTCCCCTCGCCCTCCCGGCGGCACGCGCCGGGCTGGAGCTTCCACTGCAGATCGCCTACGGCGCGCATGGGGTGGGGGCCGCGGGGCTGGGCTGGGACATCCCGCTGTCCTACGTGCAAAGCGTTCGCACTTTCGCACACAGGCGCCCGCTGTCCGCGCCGGGGATGCTTCCGGTACCGCGGGCACGCACGTATCTGTCGCTCCTTGGGCAGACGGTCGAGCTGCAGCAGGAGGGCAGCGGGGGCCCGTGGCGCGCGCACTCGGGCACGCTCGCGTTGACCGTTCGGCAGATGGGCGACACCTGGGAGGCCGACGATGGCACCGGGCGTGTTTACACCTTCGCGCGTCCGGCGGCGCTCGGCGCCACCGGCTTGTGGCTGCTGCGCTCGATCAGCGTCGGTGGCGGCGTCGAGATCGAGCTCACTTACCACACGCTGGCCGAGAATCTCGACGCCGGGCAGGGCGTCGAGGTCTCGCTGACGCGCCTTCGATACAACCGTCATCCTTCGACGGTCGACTGCTGGAAGAACGAGGTCGCTCTCGTATACGGATTCGGATCGCCCCAGCCGCTGGCGCTGTCCATCCTCGGTGACAAGATCCTCGTGCGCCGCAACCTGCTGACGCGCGTCGACGTGAGCGCCCGCGGGACGTGCGCGAGCCCGCTCGAACGACTGCGCGGCTATCGGCTCACGTATCCGGGCGAGGGGGCCGATCCCGACACGGGTCTGCCGCGGCTCCGAGCCGTGCGCGTGTTCGGCCGTCAGGGCACCGCGGAGGAATCGGTGTCGCTTCCGGTCGCGACATACGACTACGGAACTACGACGGAGAGCGGCGCGCTGCACTATGAGGTGACGTCGACGATCGCGCTGCCGCCCGACGCGACGCATGACGAAATGGCCAGTACGCTGTACGACACGTCAATCAACGTACCGGCGACAGGCCAAGCCTACGCGATGTGGCAGAGCCTCATCGATGTCAACGGCGACGCCCGACCCGACTTCGTGTTCCAGAAGAACGACAAGCTGTGGGTGGGATTCGAACCAACCCGCGGCCGGTGGCGCCTCCACGATCGGCGCCAGTCCGGTAGTCATGCAGCTCTCCGACGCGACGCTTTCCGACGGTCCGTTGGCGAAGCACACCAGCACGCAGCCGCGCTTCCACTACCTGCCTGCCAAGAGCAACGTCGAATATGTCTGGCGGCAGGCGATCGACGTGAATGGCGACGGCCGCGTCGACATCGTCGATGCTTCCGAGCAGGACGATCGCTGGGTCGTCTATCTCAACACGCCCGGACCTCAAGGAACGGTCAATTGGCAACGCCGATCGTATTCAGTCACTGCGCTGCGAGCGACGCTGAAAGGCTTCGGTCACATCGTCCCCAACGATCACGTGCCACTCGCCAAGAAGGCGACGGGCAGCAACCTCAGGGTCTGGGAGTGCTGGGAGTGGTCGAACGGTGATTGGCACTGGTACAGCGAGGGATTTGCCAACCACCGGTGCCAAGGCGTCGACGGAGGTCTGGACGGAAGCAGCGTGGAGCGCGGAAACGAGCGAACGTTCATCGAGTGGGAATTCAAGGATATCAACGGCGACGGCTATCCCGATATCGCCTTCAATTCGACACCGGTGACATATCAGCTGCATGCGCGACCCGCGTGTCCCACCTCCGCGCATGACAACGATGTGTGCTCAGGCGCTGTCGGGCAGAAGACCCTGGTGCCGTTCGCGCCGTTGCAGCGCGATCCCGGGACAGGCAGGCGTAATTCCATCCGGGCAATGTTCAATGTGCTCGGTGTGCGCTTCTACACCGACGACGATCCGTTCGCGCAATCGTTCGACCTGGCCGCAGCCGGTGCGGAGGAAGGCGTGGAGCAGTGGGCCTGTAGTCACATGGAATCGAACAATGAGACGGCCTGCCCCGACGACAGCCTGCAAAGCCAGGTCGCCGGCCTGGTCGATGTCAACGGCGATGGTGTCGTCGACCGAGTGGTGGGCAGGAGCGCATTTCTTGGGCTTTTCGCCGGCACGGGTGCAACATTTTCCAGCGTCTACCTGACGCTTCCCGGCCCGCTTGCAACCCAGAGAAGCACGCACGCGGCGGCGTGCGAACCGGGCAGCGCGACGGAAGCGACGGCCGAGCAGATCCAGGGATTGCGCGACCTCACCGGCGATGGCATTCCGGATTACGTCGACCTGGCCGCCGATCACCGCGCCTGGATCGGCACGGGGGCCGCCTTCCTCCACGACGTCGATATCGTCGTCAGCGGCGCCGACTTCCACTTCTCGAAGGAGACGGAGCTTTGCGACGGCCGCGCATCGATCACCAATGACGGGTTGTTCGATATCGACGGCGACGGGCGGCCCGAAGTCGTCTCGAGGGACGGCAACACCTGGCGCGTCGCGCAACTGACCACGGGCGCGGGAGCGGGCGCGCCTGAAGCGGGGCGGTTGACCCGGATAGACAACGGCTACGGCGGGGTAACGCACATCGCCTACGTGTCGGCAAAGACATTTACCGACAACCCGGTGCCCTTTCCCGAAATGGTCGTAAGCGCGGTGAACACGGCAGGCACGTTCAACCTTGGCGGGACGATCGCCGGCACTCGCTACGCTTACGGCAACGCCGAGCTCGTGTACGACTCGGTGCAGGATCGGTTCGCCTTCCCCGGGTACCGTAGGTCCATCGAACTGCGCCTGGCGCCAGCGCCGCGGTTGGCCGACGGCGCCACCGACCGGACGCTAATCGGCGCTGCGACCGTCACGGATCGCTGGCCGCTGACGTCGTTTCAGCCCGGACTTGGGCAGCACGATCGCTGGCTGCGCACGGCGCGCACGGGACACGTGCGCGATCTCCTCAGGCTGCGCGGCAGCAGCACGCTGGATCCTTGGGCGCTGCTCGGCGTCGACGCGAGCGACACACGGGTGATCGGCGGCACGCATGTCGAGTGGGACGCGAGGCTCTTCGAATCGCCTCCCGATGCCGCGGATGGGCTGCGCAACTGCATCGAGATGGTCGACCCGCTCGACTTCCAAACGTCACTAGCCAACGCGGGCGCCGGCAGCCTCGACGTCTGCCGCGCGCGCGGCTTCGTCTTCGGCACGTCGACCCAATCGTGGTACGGCGGCTCGCCGCCGCCCTCGTCGAACAACGTGCAGACCCGCACGCAGGCCCTCGCGGTGGACGACTTCGGACGGATCACGACGGCCCGCTACGACAACGACCTGTTCCGCAGCGACGACGACTATTGCATCGTCACGACCTTCGCTTCGCCCGCGACGATATTCCCGCGCGTGCTGACAGCGGTGGCCGCCCGAGAGGTCATCGACTGCGAAAAACGCAATGCGTATGCGAGCGAGTCGTTCGAATACGACCAGCTGCCCTACGGAGCCGTTTCGGCGGGACACGTGACCGCGCACACGGTGGACCGCCGTGAGACGAGCACCGGCGCACTGATCGGATCGGTGCGCGTGTTCGATGCGGTCTTCGACGCCACGGGAAATCTGGCGAGCCTGCGCACCGAGCGGGATGGCGCCACGCGCACTGTCGGGTTCGAGTACGACGCATTCGGCGTCCTGCCGCTCCGCACGAGCATCGACGCCACGGGCATTCCGGCGATGAGCGTCACCCTGGACGTCGATCCGGTGAGCCTGGCTGTCCTGGGTGTTGTCGATCCTCGACAGGTGCGGCGGGGCGCCGACTTCGACGGCTTCGGCCGTCGCGTGCGCTCGTGGCTAGCTCTGCCGGATGGAACTTCCGGCGTGGTCGCGACCGCGCGCTATGACGGGGACGATGGAGTGGACCCACAAGGCCGCCGCACGACGTTGACGCGCTACATGGATCCCGTGCCCGCGGCAGCACTCGCGGGCGCCGAGGGCCGCAGCGCGACGACGTACCTCGACGAGCTGGGACGGATGCTGCGCGTCGAGGTCGCGCTCGGGCCCGACTACGGCAACGAAACGCTCGTCGTCGGCGCGCACGCGTACGACGCGGCGGGCCGCGTGGCGTTCATTGCCGAGCCGCATGCGAAGAGCGCGCCCGCGAGCCCCTACGGCACCACGTACTACTACAAGAATACGGGCGAGCCAGATTGCGTCATCCACGGCTCGGGTCCGCAGGCGTTCACCCAGGTGACGGACGTGCCGAACGAACGCTATCCGCAGTGCTTCGACACGCGGTTCGTCGACCATGCCATGCTGTCCGAGCGGCGCGACGCCTCCTCGCTGCAGCCCAATTCCGCGCAGGAGGGCGTGGTGCGCCATGTAACGGCGAGCGCCATCGGCCGCACGCTGTCGCGCTCGACCTCCAAGGGGGCGGCGGTCCTCGAATACGCATCGTTCGCCCGGGATCCGCTGGGGCGCCTCACGTCGGTCACGCGCTTCCTGACGCCGGCCACGCCTGCGGACCCGGTGCAATGGTCGCGCCGGCTCGATTCGCTCGGGCAAACGCTGCAGCTCACCGAGCCAGAAGCCGCGCCGCGGAATTTCGAGTACAGCAACTGGGGCGAGATTACCGGCGTCTATTGGACCGAAGGCACGACGGAGCGGCGCATCGCCAGCCGCTTCGATGCGCTGGGCCGGCTGGTCGGCGCAGATGAGCGCGACGACGGCAACGTCGATCCTGCAACCGTGCGATGGTATTCCTACGACCTGCCCGCCGATCTCTCTCCCTATGGCGCGGCGACCTTCGTGCTCGGTCGACTGGCGCAGGCCGGATCACCCAACGGACGAGTGGACCTGAGCTACGACGCCGTAGGACACGTCGATGCCGAGGTGTTCCGCGACGCGGATGGGAGCGCGTACGTCAACACATTCGGGTATCACCTCGTCGGGCCGATGGCCACGCTCCGATTCAGGCTGCCCGATGGCAACTACGCGGAGGAGGTCGTCAAGTACGAGTACGACACTGCGGGCCGCTTGCGCAACATCGCCGCGGCAGACCCGGCGGGTGCGCAGACCCTCTATGCCGCACAAGACCTCGACCCGCTTGGACATGTGCGCAAAGCGCTGTACGGGCAGCAGAGCGTGCTCGCGGCCGACTACGCCGAGGCGGGCAGGCAGCTCGTCCGGGAAGTCGAGGTCCGCTCGCCTTTCGGCTCGCGGCGCACGCGCTTCGCCACCTTCGACGCGAGCGGTCGCGAGTCGGCCCGCCTGGAGTACACCGATGGCATCGCCGGGTCGCCGAAATTCGCTCAGTACGACGCGCTCGGGCGCCTGGCCGCGGTCCAGGGCCAGGGGTCGACGCCAACGTCCTGGCAGTTCGACTACGACGCCCTGGGCAACATCACCCGGCTGCACGACGGCTTGGATGGCAAGAGCACGACGCTGAGTTACCGCACCGATGACCGCGATCGCATCTGCCGCGTGGAGTACGGCGACGCCCTGACGGGCTCGGCGTGCAACGTGTCCTACGACGCGACCGGTTCCATGACCCATGCGCCCACGCGCGCCGGATCGCGCGATCTCGGGTATTTCGCCTTCGGCGGCCTGCGCACGCTCACGGAAGGCGACGTCACGGCGCAACTCGCGTACGACGCGTTCGGACGCCTGGAGCGGCTCGACATGCAAAGCGCGTCGAGCGCAAATCGACGTCACGATCGTCATTTCGGCGACCTGATCGAACGACGCGACGTCGTGTCAGGCAACGCGACGTCCACGCAGATCGTCAGGCGCATCCTAGGCCCGGGAGGCATCGTCGCGTCGCGACCGGGCGCCGACGGCGGCTGGATCTTCAGCTTCGGGGAGCTGCGCGGCAACCGCGTTTTCGTCGACTACGACGGCACGTTCGTGCAGAGCGTCGATTACGAGCCCTATGGCGAGGCGCGGTCGACCGGAGCGCAGCCCGGCAATGCGAATTACACGAGCGAGCAGTGGAACGGTGGCGACACGCTGGCGCTCGGCGTCACCCAACTCGGGCCCCGTCTCTACGACCCAATGCTGGGACGCTTTTCGAGCCGCGACCCGCACATTACCTTGAGGGGCTCGGCGAATCCGTACGCGTTCGGAGAGAACGACCCCCTGAATGCGGCGGACCCCGCCGGACTAGATTGCCTCGGCGAGGGATGCCGGGCGTGGACGCCGATCGTGCCGCCGGCCGGACCGTCACTGGCTGCGTTCGGCTCCGTGTTCTTCGACTACGGCAGAAGCGCTCCGGTAGCGCCCGCGGTGTCCGCGGGGCCGCAGACCGAGGGGGGCAAGGCGCTTCGCCAGGAGGCGGAACTGTTCTTGGGCTACGCGCCCCACCTGAACTGGGACACGCTCGCCAAGACCGGCGTGGCGTGGCGCACGCTGTTGGACAACATCGACTCCATCTCGTCGCCAGAGCGAGACAGCCTGATCGACTTCGTGAATGCGGACCTGGATGTCGCAGCGAGCAACTTTCGCGGCGCCGGGATCGGTGCGCTCGTCGGCGGCACGCTCATTGCCGGCGGCGCGTGGGTACTAGGCGGCGTCGGGACCGCGAGCGGCGCTACGGGGGTGGTCGGCGCAACCGTCCCGACGACCGGCGCGACCGTTACGACCACGAGTGCCGTGACAACGGCCGCACAGGTGGGTGCCGTCGTGACACCACCCGCCGTGATCGCTACCGAGGAATACGGTCCCGAGCTCTCGGAGCTCATCTCGACGTTGAGTGCCGAGGAGGGAGTCGCGCACGGCATGTCCGTGGAGCTCGCGCCGGGGCTCCAGGGTCAGCTGGTCGCCTTGGACGAGGCACTCGGAACGGGCGGGGTGAACGGAAGATTCGCAACCGAATTCGCGCGCGACCTCGCACGACTCCTGAACGATCCACAAGGCACCCCCGGATATCTCCTTGGGTCGTTGCCCTATGGGGCTTCGAGCGTCCGGCTCACGGAGTGGGGGCAGATCCTCTACGATTACTCGGTCACCGAGCAGCACATCTACATCAGGGGGCTTGTCCTGCGATTCGACCCGTTCTTCAACTGATCGATGCATCGGTAGGGCGCGCGCGAGGGTGCCGTTGAGGGACGCACTCGATGGGACTAGGATCGCACGTGTAGCTGCCCGGGGACTTTCGGCAGACTCCCCGCTCGACAGGCGCGTGACGCGTCCAAGCTCTGCTCCGCCGCGGCGCACGCCGCCGCAGCAGGAGAGCCCATGGACATTCCCGCCGCCGCCTCCCATCCGCACGACAGCGCCCCGCAGGTGCGCCGCCTGCTGATCGCCCGCGGCCTGCGCGCGCTCGGCGATGGCTGCATCAGCATCGTGCTACCGCTGCACCTCACGGCGCTCGGTTTCGCGCCATTCGAGGTCGGGGTGATCGCGACCGCGACCCTCCTCGGCTCCGGGCTGCTCACGCTGCTCATCGGCCTGCATGCCTATCGCTTTCGCTCGCGCACGCTCCTCATTTGCGCTGCCTTCGCGATGGCCGCCACCGGACTTGCATTCGGCGGCCTCACGCAGTTCTGGCCGCTGCTCGCAGTCGCCGTCGTGGGCACGCTCAATCCGTCGAGCGGCGACGTGAGCATCTTCATGCCGCTCGAACAGGCGACGCTCGGTACCCTGGTCGATGACCGGAGGCGCACGGCCACCTTCGCAAGGTACAGCCTCGTCGGTGCATTGTCCGGTGCGGTCGGCGCGCTACTCGCGGGCGTTCCGGATGCACTCGCGCAGTGGTCGATCACCTCGTCGCGCACCGGGATGCAATGGATGTTCGGCTTTTACGCGCTGCTCGGCATCGCGTGCAGCCTCGTGTACCGCGACCTGCCGCGCGAGACTGTCGGCAGCGCACGCAAGCCCTCGGCGCCGCTCACGCGATCGCGCCGCCGCGTGCTCGGCCTCGCTGCGCTGTTCAGCGTCGACGCCTTCGCCGGCGGCTTTCTCGTGCAGTCGCTGCTCGCGCTGTGGCTCTTCCGGGCCTTCGAGCTGCCCCCCGCGAGCGCGGCGGTGCTGTTCTTCTGGACAGGCGTCTTTTCGGCGCTGTCCTATCTCGTGGCGGCGCGGCTCGCCGACCGCATCGGGCTCCTGAACACGATGGTGTTCACCCATCTCCCATCCAGCATCTTCCTGCTGGTCATTCCATTCCTGTCCGACCTGCGCTGGGTGATCGCGCTGCTCATCGCCCGCAGCGCGCTGTCGCAGATGGACGTGCCGACCCGGACGTCCTACGTGATGGCCATCGTCGATCCCGCGGAGCGCCCCGCTGCGGCCAGCGTGACCTCGGTGCCGCGCAGCCTCGCCGCGACGGCGAGCCCGGCCCTGGCGGGATACTGGCTCGGCATCTCGAGTTTCGCGTGGCCGCTGTTCGTGGCCGGCGCGCTGAAGATCGCCTACGATCTCATGCTGCTGTGGACATTCCGCACCATCCGGCCGCCGGAGGAAGCCGACAAGGGCAAGCGCCGCAACGGTAAGCATCCCCTCCGGGCTCTGTAGGCGAGGCTTCAGCCTCGCGCGAGATGCGTCAGGCTGAAGCCTGATTTACATGCAATTCGCGCACGTCGGGCTCGCGCGGCATCGTCAGGCTGAAGCCTGACCTACAAGGCAACGGATGCGCTGCCGGTGCAGAACGGCCGCGCGTCAGATCTTGTGCTCGCGTCCCGCCCAGAACGGCGCGCGCATCTCGCGCTTGAGGGTCTTCCCCGCCGCGTTGCGCGGAAAATCCTCCATCACCACGACGCGGTCGACGCGCTGGTAGCGCGCCGCGACGCGCTCGTTGATCCACGCCTTGAGCGCCTCGCCGTCCACCGTCCCGTGCTCGCGCAGCACGACCGCGGCCACCGGCGTCTCGCCCCACTTGTCGTGCGGGATGCCGAACACGGCGACCTCGCGCACCGCCGGGTGGCGCGCCGCGATTTCCTCGATGTCCTTGGGATAGACCTTCACGCCACCCGAATCGATCATGTCCTTCATGCGATCGACGAGGTAGAGGTAGCCGTCGTCGTCCACGTAACCGACGTCCCCGGTATGCAACCAGCCGTCGCGCAACGCATCGGCCGTCTGCTCGGCGCGATGGTAGTAGCCGGGCATCGTGATGGGACCGCGGCCCGTGATCTCGCCGATCTCGCCTGCGGGCCGCTCCTTGCCGTCGTCACCCACGATGCGCAGCTCGTAGAACGGCGGCGGCACGCCCACGCTGCCGGCCTTGCGTTCCGCATCGTCGCGGTCCAGCACCGTGATGAAGCCCTCCGTGAGGCCGTACAGCTCGTAGAAGCGGCGCGGCAGCAGCCGATTCAGCCGGTCCTTGTGCTCCTTGTGCAGCGGGGCGCCGAGCGACAGGATCATCTCGAGCGAAGTCAGGCGCGACGGATCGAAGCCCGCGGCATTCAGGATCGCGATGATCTGCGACGGCACGAGCATCGTGTGCGTGACGCGCTCGCGCTCGACCGTGGTAATGAAAGCCTCCGCGTCGAACTGGCGGTGCACGACATAGGTCGCGCCGCACATGAACGCCGGAAACATCGTGGTCATCGCGCCGTTGAACACGAGCGCGCCGGAATGCAGAACGACCGACTCCGGAGCCATGCGCCAGCTGTTCGCCATCGTCGTCGCATACATCGCACGAATGAAATGGGTGTGCTGGATGCCCTTGGGGAGACCCGTGGTGCCCGATGTGTACATCAGCGTCAGCAGGTCGCCGCCCTCCACACGCACCGCGGGCGGCGCATCGCTCGCGTCCGCCATGAGCGTGCTGAATGCCGCGTAGTCGCGAGCCTCGTCGTCGGCGGCGGCATCGACGAGCACCCACTCCGGCGCATCCGCGCGCCCGCGCTCCAGCGCCGGCCGGACTTCCTGCAGGATGGCCAGGTAATCGCTCGACGCCAGCACGACCCGCGGCCGCGCATCGGCGAGGAGCGACTGCAGGCCGGGCGCGGTGAGCAGCGTCGAGAGCGGAACGACCACCGTGCCCGCCTTGGCGCAGGCCCAGTAGGTGGCCAGCAGCTCCAGCGAGTTCGGCAGCATCGTGGCCACGCGGTCGCCGCGGCGGGCACCAAGGCTCGCGAACACGTTGGCGAGACGGTTCACATAGGCGTCGAACTCCCGCCACGTCAGGCGCACCTCGCGGTCGTTCGCCGAACGGCCGGGCACGATGACCGCCGTGCGATGCGGCCGGTAGCGCGCATGCCGGGCAACGAGCCCACCGAGCACCAGGCTGTTGAAGGCGATCGGTGTTTCCATCCTCACCTCGTTCTGCACGTTACAGACGATGCCGATGACCCGCGAGAGCAAAGCCAGGCCACTCCGCGTCCGGCGACGCGGCAAGGGCCAGCACCTTGAAGAGCTCGCCCATCTCCGCCGGGGAGACAAGCTGCTGCACCGGCCCCGCGGCCTTCATGTACGCGATCGATTCCGGCGGGCCGGCCTGCGCAAGCGCGTCGAGGATGCCACAACCGAGCAGGAATGGCGCCTGCGCGCAGAAGCCCGCGAGATTGAGGCCCGCGCGCGTACCGGCGCGTGCCATCGCGGTGAAGTCCACGTGGGTCGTGATGTCGCACAACCCCGGGTAGAAGAACGGGTCGGCGTGCGCGCGGTGCCGGTAATGGCACATCAGCGTGCCGCTCGCGCGCTGCGGGTGGTAGTACTCGCGCGCGGGGAAGCCGTAGTCGATGAACAGCGCGGCGCCGCCGCGCAACCGGCGGGCGACGTGTGTCACCAGCGCCTCGGCCGCCGGATTGACCTCGCTCACGTAAGGTTCGACGTCCGGGAAACGCGCTGCCGCGATCGATTGCAGCCACGACGGCGCGGCGCGGTCTTCGCAGTCCAGGCCGTAGTGCGGCGGCGTGACGGCTCCGCGGATGCCCACGCCGCGCTCGAACCACGTCCCGGCGTCATGGCGCACGAGATGCGCGGGTACCGCGTCCAGCACTTCGTTGGCGATCACGGCGCCATCGATCGCCGGCGGCACGTCGCGCACCCACTCGATGCGTGCGAGCTGTTGCGGCACGGTGGCCGTCAGCGTTGCGCGCTGGCGCTCGCGCAATTCCGGACTGGGCTCGAGGATGACGTAACGCGCCGGCAGGTCATCCCTCGCGGCGAGTGCACCGAGCAGGCTCGCGGCCAGCTGCCCGCTGCCCGCGCCGAGTTCGACGACTTCGCGCGCGGACGTGACGGCGAGGATCGCGCTCACCTGCTTCGCGAGTGCCGCACCGAAGAGCGGCGTCATCTCGGGCGCGGTGGTGAAATCGCCTTGCGGACCGAGCTTGACGGCGCCCGCGGCGTAGTAGCCAAGCCCGGGAGCGTACAGCGCGAGCTCCATGTAGCGCGCAAAGGGAATCCATCCACCCGCGGCCGCGATCTCCGCGTGGACAGCGGCTACCACGCGCTCGCAATGGGCGCGCGCTGCGGCATCCGGAGGAGGCAGCTCAGGCATCACGCCGAGACCCCTCGCGCACCGTGCGAGCGCACGGTCGATGTGCTAGATTGGCCCGACTCGACGCCAATCGCGGAGGTGTGCTTGCAGGGCAAAGTCGTGCTGGTCACCGGCGGGGCGAAGCGGGTCGGCGCCGCCATCTGCCGGCGACTGCATGCGGCGGGAGCTACCGTCATGCTGCATTATCGCGCGTCGGCGGGCGAGGCGCGCCTCCTGCAGTCGGAGCTCAACCATGCGCGCGCGGATTCGGTCGCGCTCATCCAGGCGGACCTGCTCGATCTTGCCAAGCTCCCGTCCATCGTCGAGCAAACCGTGCAGACGTTCGGACAGCTCGATGGGCTCATCAACAACGCGTCGTCGTTCTTCCAGACGCCCGTCGGCGACATCGAGGCCGGCGATTGGGACGACCTCATCGGCACCAACCTCAAGGCACCGCTCTTCCTGTCACAGGCCGCGGCGCCATTCCTGCGGCAGACGCACGGCGCGATCGTCAACATCACCGACATCCACGCCGAGCGCCCGCTCAAGAACTACGTCGTGTATTCGGTCGCCAAGGCGGGCGTGATCGGCCTCACCCGCTCCCTCGCCCGCGAGCTCGCACCGGAAGTGCGGGTCAATGCGGTCGCTCCCGGGCCGATCCTGTGGCCCGACGACGAATCGTTCGACGACATCTCGCGCCAGCGGATCATTTCCCACACACCGCTGCGGCGCGAGGGTGCGCCGGACGATATCGCACGCGCCGTGCAGTTCCTGATGATGGATGCGGGGTACTGCACCGGCGAGACGATCCACGTCGACGGCGGGCGTCACGTGGCGATCTAGGTGCGAAGGTGTTCGGCTGAAGCCGAACCTACAAAGTTGCCGGCAGCCATGTTCCAGGTGCGAAGGCGCTCGGCTGAAGCCGAACCTACAAAGTCGCCGGGAGCCATGCGGCGGCACCTCGGCTCGGAGCTACCCTAGATGTCCGGCGGCCCCGTCAGCGACACCGTCGGCGGCGTGCCGCAGCGCTGCCCGATCCGCACCGCGAGCCCGTCCAGGTACGGATCATCGATGCCGTGCGCAATCAGCGCCACGCGCGTGCGTTCGAGATAATCCCCGGAGGATCCGAATGCGCCGCACGCAGTGGACAGCACGTCCACCTCCTGGTCGATCGAAAGCTTGCCCGCGTACTGCGGGTGCTGCCGATTGACCACGAACGTCAGCGCCGCGAAGCGCTTGCCGTCCGCGTCCGTGACATCGATCCATCTCGGGTTGTACGACCCCACCACCATCTCGCGCCGCCAAAGGAGGTGGAGCTCGTCCAGCGCGAGCGGCGCCGGGAGCCGCAGTGCCACGCCGCGGCACACGCCACCGCGATCGAGCCCGAGCACGAGCCCCGGTGCATTCGGCGTGCCACGCGACGCGAGCGACCACAGGCAGAAGCGGCGATGCAGTCCGCGCACCGTCGCCGGACGCATCTCGCTCACCGGAAACACCGGATTCCAGAGCAGCGATCCATACGCGAACACCCACCAGCCGGCCCCCTTCGGCTTCTTCGCGAGCGTGGCGGACAACGAGGCCGACAGCTGCTCGTCGGTGAGCGCACGATCGGCGACTGCCTCGACGTAGATCTCGCGCATGCGGCCCTGCTCGAGATCGCGACGCGAAAGGGTCATGCCGTTCGCGACATGAATCCGAACCCGGTCATCGGCGGACAACGCACGAACACCACGGCCGGCTGACGGTCACGCCAGGCCGCGGAAGGGAAGCTTGGATTCGCACCATGCCGCGACCGTAAGCAGGCGATCGTCCGCGCCCGCAGGACACGCGATCTGCATGCCGATCGGCAAGCCTTCGGCAGTCACTCCGACCGGCAGGTTGAGGGCCGGGAACCCGGTGAGCGACCACATCGTGCAGCACGACGGGTCCCCGGTGGACGCGAGGCCCACGGGTGCCGGGCCGGGCGCCGAGGGAGAAAGCACCGCGTCATAGTCATCGAGCCAATCGGTGAACTCGGCGATCGCCCGCGTGCGCTCGGCCAGCGCGTGCTCGTAGTGGGCCTTGCCGATCTTGCGGCCTTCGTCGAGCGCGGCGTTGAGCTCCGGCGTGAGCCGCGCACGCTCGCGCTCCTGCAATGCGCCCATGTTCTGCGCGGCCTCATAGAACATGATGGTCCGGTGCACGCGATTGGCTTCGCGCCAGGCGCTGGGGAACTCGACGCCGACCACCGTTGCGCCGAACTGGCGCAGGCGCGTCGCCGCGGCCTCGAGCGTATCGTCGGCATCGCAATCCATCTGCGTCCAGGGATAGTCGCCGAGATAGGCGAGGCGGGGCGGCGCCGGCAGCGCCGCCACCGACGGCGACACGAACGCGCGGTCCGTGAGCGCGCTGCCGAGTCGCGCTGCGTCCGCAACGCTGCGCGTGAACATCCCGATCTGGTCCAGCGTCTCGCTGAAGAGATGCACCCCGGTGAACGGAATGGCGTCCTTCGTCGGCTTGAATCCGACGACGCCACAATAGGACGCCGGGCGGATCACCGAACCGTTGGTCTGGGTGCCGAGCGCACCGACGATCTGTCCCGCCGCCACGGCAGCGGCCGAGCCGGAAGAAGAGCCGCCGGGGGTATGCGCCGGATTCCACGGATTGCGGGTCTTGCCGGGGTCGAGGAATGCGAACGCCGTGGTGACCGTCTTGCCGAACACATAGCCACCCGCTGCAAGCAGCCGCTTGATGCATTCCGCGTTCTCGGCCGGGCGATGCCCCGCATGGATCGGGGAGCCCATTTCGGTGGGCAGGTCGGCGGTAGCGATGATGTCCTTCACGCCGATGCCGATGCCGCGCAGCGGCGCGCCGTCGCGCGCGGCATCGCAGCGGTCCGCCATGCGGCGCACGTAGGCGGGATCGAGATGCGCCCACGCCTCGATGGTCGCGTCGGTCGCCGCGATGCGCGCGAGCTGCGCCTCCGCGAGGGCGCGTGCAGTGAGCGCCCCGATCGCGAGCTCCTTGGTGGCGGTCGTCAGCGACATCGTGTACAGCGCGTCCGTCATGGCATCTCCCGGAGGGGCATGGTAATGGGAATCGGCTGTGCGCGCGCCGCGGGTGCCGGTTCGTCGCGCAGGAAGATCGCCTGCAGATCGTTGAGGAAGCGCCGGCCGAGCGCCGTGGGGGCAATGCGCGTCGGATCGGATTCGAGCAAGCCGCGCCCGACGGCATCGTTGAGCTCACGCTGCACGAGCGTCAGCGGATAGCCGGTTCGCTCGGCGAACAGCGTCGTCGGCACCCCCGCCGTCAGGCGCAAGGCATTCAGCATGAACTCGAAGCCGATCGCGTCGCGCGTCACCGGGGTCTCGTCCTGGAGCGGCTCCCGCCGCGTCATCTGGTCGAGGTATTGCTGCGGCTGCTTCCAGCGCACCTGGCGCACCACGCGGTCGGGAAACGAAATCTTGGAGTGCGCGCCGGCACCGATGCCGAGGTAATCGCCGAACTGCCAGTAGTTGAGGTTGTGACGGCACGCGTGGCCGGGCCGCGCATGCGCGGACGTCTCGTAATTGACGTAGCCGGCCTCGGTCAGCACGTCGAGCACGGCGTCCTCGATCTCGACCGCAGCATCGTCGTCCGGCACCGCAGGCGGATGCCGGTGGAACAGCGTATTGGGCTCGATGGTGAGGTGGTAGAACGAAAGATGCGGCGTGCCGAAGCCGACGGCCGCACGCGCATCGTCGCGCGCCTGCGCCACGGTCTGCCCGGGGAGCGCGTACATGAGGTCGAGATTGACCTCGGGAAAGAGCGCCATCGCGGCGTCCGCGGCGACGCGCGCCTCCCGTGCATCGTGCACGCGGCCGAGCGCTTCGAGATGACGCTCGTCGAAGCTCTGCACGCCGAGCGACAACCGGTTCACGCCGGCGGCGCGGTAGTCGGCGAACCGGTCCCGCTCGAACGTTCCCGGATTGGCCTCGAGCGTGATCTCCGCATCCGGCGACAGCGGCACGCGCGCGCGCACGCCAGCGAGCAGCCGATCGATCGCCGCAGCCGAGAACAGGCTCGGCGTGCCGCCGCCGATGAACACCGTGCCGACATGGCGGCCCCAGATCGAAGGGAGCGCGAACTCGAGATCGAGGAGCAACGCGTCGACGTACGCCGCTTCGGGAATGGCTGACGCACCGCCACGCGCCTCGTGCGAATTGAAGTCGCAATACGGGCACTTGCGCAGGCACCACGGTATGTGCACGTAGAGCGCGAGCGGCGGCAGCGCCGTGAAGCGCGGGCCGCGCGTGAAGGCGACGGATTGCTCGCTCATTGGACTACC
>CAVTHT010000010.1:0-39877 GCA_963734575.1 uncultured beta proteobacterium
TTCGCCCTGCGCGCTCCGGTATTCGCGCTCACGCGCCTGCTCGCGCGCTGACCGTTCCGGCCTGCTCTTCGTCCAGGCGCGACAGCAGCGCGCGAATGGCCTTGCCGCGATGCGAGACCTCGTTCTTGCGATCGAGCGGCAGCTCCGCGGCGGTGAGGCCGCTGGCGTCGAGAAAGTACGGGTCGTAGCCGAAGCCGCCGCTGCCGCGCGGCGTGTCGATGAACGTGCCGTGCCAGCGGCCCTCGGCGATGATCGGCTCCGGATCGCCGGCGTGGCGCGTGAGCACGAGCACGCAGGCGTAGTGCGCCCGCCGGTCGCCGATGCCTGCCAATGCCGCCGCCAGCTTCTCGTTGTTGCGCGCGTCGGACCGCGGGTCGCCGGCGTAGCGCGCGCTGTGCACACCGGGCGCACCGGCGAGCGCCGCGACGCAGATGCCCGAATCATCGGCGAGCGCGGGCAAGCCGGAATGCGCGCTGGCGTGCCGCGCCTTGGCGAGCGCATTCTCGACGAAGGTGAAATGCGGCTCCTCGGCGTCGGCGATGCCGAGCTCCGCCTGCGCCACGACGTCGAAACCGCGTGGCGCGAGCAGGCGGCGGAATTCACGCAGCTTGCCTTCGTTGTTGGAAGCGAGCACGAGACGCGTGATCATGTGAGCAGATGTGGCGCGGCTGGCCTACTCGGCGAGGGCGCCACGCTGCGCGGTGAAGAGATCGGCGATGCCGCGCGTTGCGAGCGCGAGCAGCGCATCGACTTCCGCGCGACTGAACGGCGCGCCCTCGGCCGTGCCCTGCAGCTCGACGAAGCCTCCGCCGCCCGTCATGACGACGTTCATGTCCGTGTCGCAGCCGGAATCTTCGGCGTAGTCGAGGTCGAGCAGCGGCGTGCCATCGACGATCCCTACGGAAACCGCGGCAACCATGTCGCGCAGGGGATGGGTTGCGATCATTCCCTGCGCACGGCACCACGCGAACGCATCGGCCACCGCGACGCAGGCTCCCGTGATCGATGCGCACCGGGTGCCGCCGTCGGCCTGCAGCACGTCGCAGTCGATGCGAAGCGTCCGTTCCCCGAGCGCCGCGAGATCGGTGACCGCGCGCAGGCTGCGTCCGACGAGGCGCTGGATCTCCAGCGTGCGCCCCGATTGCTTGCCTTCGGCAGCTTCGCGACGCGAGCGGGTATTGGTCGCGCGCGGCAGCATCCCATACTCGGCGGTGAGCCAGCCGGTGCCGCGGCCTTTGAGGAAGGGTGGAACGCCCTCCTCCACGCTTGCCGTGCACAGGACCAGCGTGTCGCCGGCAGCGATCAGCACCGATCCTTCCGCGTGCCTGGTGTAGTGACGGGTGATCCGTAGCGGCCGGAGCTCGTCCGACCGCCTGCCCGAAGCGCGCGAATTCATCGTGGAAAACCTCAAAAGGAGATTATATCCGCCGGGTTTTTGGGGGTTCGGTGAGGAGAGCGCGGCACGCAAGGACGTCAGGCTGAAGCCCGACCTACAACCCCTGCGCTTCGGCCTGAAAGCAACCCATGTTCTTGCTGTAGGTCGGGCTTCAGCCTGACGCCAATCAGATCGAATGTCGCGTGCGCCACCACATCGCCGTGGCCCGCAAACCATCGCCCAGGCTGTGTCGCGGCGTCCATCCCGTTGCATCGCGGAACGAGGACGTATCGACCTCGAGCGAACCCGCAAGACGCTCGATGGTGGCGGCGCGCCCCGTCAATGCGCCGCCGATGCGCAGCAGCCATACCGGCGCGTGCACGAGATGCACCGGCTCCTCGAGCGCATCGGCGATCGCGCGTACGAGCTGTGGCGTGGATACGCTCTCCGCGTCGGCGACGAAATGCGTGCCCGACACGGCGTTCGGGGCATCGAGCGCGGACGCGATCGCCTCGACCAGATTACCGACGTAGAGCAGGCTGCGGCGATTGTCGATCGCGCCGAACGGCAGCGTTCGCTCCGCGGCAACGGCATCGAGCAATGCTGCGAAGTTGCCCTTCACGCCGGGACCGTAGGTGAGCGGCAGGCGCAGGATCACCGGTGCCGTCGATGCTCCCTCGCACGCGCCCAGGAGCACACGCTCGGCCTCGACCTTGCTGCGCGCGTAGGCGTCACGCGGCGCCGGCGCATCGCCCGGGCGAAACGGATGTTCGCGCACAGTCGCTTCCCCGTTCACCTTGACCGTGCTCGCGAAGACGAAACGCGCAATCCGGCCGCGTACGGCCGCCGCCGCGACATGCGCCGTCGCGGTCACGTTGGCGGAACGGTACGCGGCCGCGGGATCGCGGGCGCGTTCGCGCAGCACATGGGCCCGTCCCGCGAGATGCACGAGCGCCCGTGCGCCCGCGAGCGCTACGGACACGCGTTCTTCACTCGCGTCCTCGAGCTCACCGAGCACGACGTAGTCCACGCCGCGTACCGGATGCGCAGGCGCGGTGCGGACGATGCCGCGCACCGCGCGTCCGGCTTCGGCGAGATAACGGCACAACGCGCGTCCGATGAATCCATCGGCGCCGGTGACGGCCACGACGTCTGCCGGTGTCGTCGCCGAACCTCGCCGTTCGTCGCTTCCGGTCAGAGCCATCGCCAGCCGTGCTTGTTGTAGAAGCGCATGCCACTCCGCGCGAACATCAGGACGTGCCGCCAGCCCTTGCGCGCCGCATGGCCGCCATGATGCACCGCGCGCATCGCGGGGAGGTAGGCCGAGGTCGTGATCCGGTTCAGCCGCACGCTCCAGTCGAAGTCCTCGAAGTAGAGGAAGAAGCGCGGGTCGAAGCCACCGGTCGCATCGATCGCCTTCCGGCGCACGAGCATGCAGCAGCCGGACATCACGGGAATGCCGAGCACCGGCTCGTCGCGCGCGGGATCGATTCGGTCGCGCATCTCGTAGCGCGCGAGACGCCGCGCGAAGAGGCGCTGCACGCGCGCCGGCATGAAGCCGCGCAGCAGCAGGTCCGCCACCGCGGGATAGCGCTTGCACAGATATTCCGGGCGGCCATCGGACCCGGTGATCGCCGGCGCGACGATGCCCACCTCGGGGTGCAGGTCGAGCCAGCGGATGGCGTTCGTCAGCGCATCCGGCGCGAGCTCCACGTCGGGATTGAGCACGAGCTGGTAGTCCGCGCCCGTGCCGTGCAGCATGAGGTTGTGCGCGACGCCGTAGCCGACGTTGGCATGGCCATGCTTGCACGTCGTCTGCACCCCGGCCGGATCGAAGCGCGCATGCGCGAGCTCGGTCACTGCCGCAGCAATCGCGGGGTCCTCGCTGTTGTCGATCAGCGCGACGGCCACGCTCTTCACGACCCCCTGCTCCCGCGCGGTGGCGATGGCGCGCGCGAGCGTGTCGAGGCAGCGCGCCAGCAAGGCCTGGTCCGGGCGGTACGTCACGACACTGACGGTGAGCGATGAGGGCAGCATGGGGTCGCGGCGCTGGCATGTCGCAGGCGCGCCGGTCTCGATGATGCCATGTGCACGCAGGGGTGCTGCGCCGCGGCACGGGTAGAATCGACTGCGTCGCACGCAAGGCCTGCTTGGCTTGCGCCGCGCCACTCTCCGTCATTTCTCTCCTTCCGCCATGACCGATGCGCGCTACGCGTCCGATGCGCTCCGAACCTTTGCCGCCGAGCTCCTGACCGCGAGCGGTCTCGACGCTGCGAAATCCGCCGCGGTCGCCGACGTGCTCGTCACCGGCGACCTGCTTGGCCACACCACGCACGGTCTCGCCCTGCTTGCGCCGTACCTCGGCGAACTCGAGAAGGGCGGCATGACGAAGACCGGCGATCCGCTGGTCGTCGAATCCCGCGACGCGTCGCAACTGTGGGACGGCAGGCGACTGCCTGGACCGTGGCTCACGCTGCAGGCGCTCGATCTTGCGATGGCCATGGCGCGCATACACGGCACGGGCACGATCGTCATCCGGCGCTCGCATCACATCGCCTGCCTCGCCGCCTACCTCCTGCGCGCGACGGCGCAAGGCGTGGTGGCGCTGATCCAGAGCTCCGATCCCCTGCTCGCCGCAGTGGTACCCCACGGCGGCATCACACCGGTGATGACCCCAAACCCCATCGCGGCAGGCATTCCGACTTCCGGCGATCCGATCCTCGTCGATGTGTCAACGTCGATCACCAGCATGGGCTACACGATGCAGCGGCGCGATGCCGGCGAGCGCATGCCCGGACCGTGGCTGATCGACGCGACCGGCAACGCCACCGACGATCCCAACGCAGCGCTTGGGGAGCCCAAGGGTGCGCTCCTGCCCCTCGGCGGACTCGACGCGGGTCACAAGGGGTTCGGCCTGGGCCTCCTGGTCGAGGCGCTGACCGCGGGCCTGTCCGGGTTCGGTCGCGCCGATCCCAAGGAAGGCTGGGGCGGCACCGTGTTCCTGCAGGTCATCGACCCCGCGGCATTCGCTGGCATCGACGCATTTCGCCGCCAGATGGATCACATGGTGGAGGTGAGCCACGCGTCGCGACCGCGCCCCGGCGTCGAGCGCGTGCGTCTCCCGGGCGAGCGCGGGCTGGCGCTCCTGCGCGAGCAGAGCAGGGATGGTGTGCGGCTGCGGGCGAGCGTCATGCCGGCCCTCGCGCCATGGGCTGCGAAGCTCCGCGTCGCCGTGCCCGCCGCGCGACAGACACAGGTTTGACGAAAGTCATGGCGCCCCGGACGACCGCCCGGGGCGGCGCGGGCGATTGACCCAAATCATGTCCCGGGCAGGCAGGCGGCCCCATCGTCGGGGACATGAAGACGAACGCTTCCGTAACCATTCCGATCCGGGCGGCGAAGCCCGAAGTGCTCGATCGCCACCGCGGCCTCGAGCTTGAGACCATCGAGGCGATGTTTCGCATCTACTGCCGCGACCACCACGCGAGCGACGGCTTCACGTGCGATGAATGTGCGCCGCTGCTCGACTATGCGACCCGGCGTCTGGTGCGCTGCGTGTTCGGTGCGAGCAAGCCCACGTGCGCGAACTGCACCGTGCACTGCTACACCGAAACGATGCGCGTACGCATCAAGGACATCATGCGCTATGCCGGTCCGCGCATGATGTGGCGGCATCCCCTGCTCGCGATCAACCACGTGCTCGCGGGACGGCGCGCTGCGCCGCACCTGTCGAAACGCAAGGGAAAGTCCGGCGCGACGAGCCTCGCGACCGCGAACGACGCCCGCTGACGGTTCGAGGCGTCAGGCGGCGAGCGTCGTCCCGCGGACGAGGCGCACGGCACCTCGCGCTGTTTCGTATGGCGCCGCCTCCGCGGTGACGATATCGTCGACCACGGCGTGCGCTTCGGAGAGCGCAACCGATTCCAGCGGCACGCCACGCAACGCGGGGACGTCGCGGTAGCGCGCCCATGCCGCGGCGCCGCGGCGGATGTCGATCGCCACCAGGCAGTGCCCGCGGCCGCGCGGCTGCAGGTCGATGGCGATCTCGAAGCCACGATAGGTGAAGTTCTTCAAGGCGAGCTCCTAGACGACGTGGGCGCCCGCGCCGGGACAGGGCGTGGCAGGCAGGCTCACGCGCACGGCGTCGCGACCGTCGGCGAGCACCTCGGTGACCAGCGTGGCGCCGGCGAGCGCCGCGATGGCAATCCATGGCCACAGCGGAAAGTCTGCGGGGGCGCGCCCGCCATCGGCGCGCAGCCGGCTGCAATACGGAGTGTCGATCCTCGGCATGTCTGTTCCTTTTTCGGGCCGTGCCTCGGCCTTGGAAGCATCATGCCTGCGCATCACTGACGGATGACTCACGGATCCGCAGCAGCGGCGCCCGACCTCAGCGCGCCGGACGCGTGCCGTAAGTGACCCGCGGAATGCCGGCGAGGTCGCGCGCCGTGAAGACCGCCACGAACCCGGCGGCGCCGAAGAGCTTCTGGACGAGGTCGCCCTGGTCGAAGCCGTGCTCCAGCGCCAGGAGGCCGCCGTCGCGCAGCCACTCGGCTGCGCCGGTGACGATGCGACGGATCGCCAGCAGGCCATCCGCCCCGGGAGTGAGTGCCTGCACCGGCTCGAAGCGCAGGTCGCCTTCCGCAAGATGCCGGTCGCCTTCATCGACATACGGCGGGTTGCCGACGATCGCGTCGAACGGTGCGGTGCCCTGCTCCAGGCCGGCGTACCAGTCGGACTGGAGCCACGTGACGTTGGCAATCCCGAGGCGGGCGGCATTTTCCCGTGCGAGCGCCACCGCCGGGGCGGCGACGTCGATCGCGACGACCTGCGCGGCCGGACGCTCCTTCGCGATGGCCAGGGCCACCGCACCGGAGCCCGTCCCAAGGTCAAGCACGCGCGCGGGTTGCTCGGGCGGCAGGTGTGCGAGCGCGACTTCGACCAGCGTCTCGGTCTCCGGGCGCGGGATGAGCACCGCGGGTGACACGAGCAACGCCATGCCCCAGAACTCCCGCGTACCCGTGAGATAGGCGATCGGCTCGCCCGCGCGACGCCGCTTGGCGAGGGCGAAGAAGGCATGAGCGTGGACGGGCGACAGCGCGTCGTCGCCGTGCGCGATCAGCCACGCGCGCGATTGCTGCAGGACATGGGCGAGCAGCACGCTCGCGTCGACCGGAACGAGCCCCGACTGCCCGAGCGCACGACGCACCGACACCGGTTCCGTCACGTGCGTACCAGGTTGCGCGCCGCGCGTGCCGCCAGGCGACCGCTCAATAGCGGCGGCGCGTCCCCGCCGCCGGGCCGCGACCGCGCATGAATTGCGGGAACCTGCCGACCTGCTGCAAAGGGTCGCGGGACCGCGCTGCGACGCTCGTCCACGGCGCCCGGACGGTCGGCGGCGAACAGGCGCACGCGCCGGTCGTAGTAGTGGCCCCAGCCCTGGTCCTCCAGACCGGCCTTCAGCAGCACGCGCTGCGAGGCGCGATTGTCCGGATGCGTGATGCCGATGACGCGAAAGAGGCCGAGCGTCGAGAACGCGTACTGCACGAGCGCGCGCGCTCCTTCCGTCGCGAGTCCCTTGCCCCACACGCGCGGCAGCAGACGATAGCCCACCTCGACATCGCACGTCGGCGGGCAGTACTTGAGGCAGAACCAGCCGATGAATTCGCCGGAGTCGCGCAGGGATGCACGCCAGACGCCGAGGCCGTGGTAATGCGGGTAGTAGCGGAGCACCCGGACCATGGCGTCGCGCACTTCCTGGTGCGTGAGCGGCTCGCCCTTGTTGAGGTAGCGCATCACCTGGGGATCGCTGTCGAGCCGGTACAGGTCGTCGAAGTCCGCGGGCACGAACTCGCGCAGTGCGATGCGCTGCGTCTGGAGCCAGGGTGTCGGGATCATGGTCGTCGGTCTGAGTGGCCGGGCGCGGAGCGGGAACGATACGACAAATCGCGCGCGCTCGCCCGCGGCAGCGACGGACGGATGCGTTGCAGCCGGCGTGTGCGCTACATCGTGTGCTGCGAACGCCGCGTGCGACACGCTCGCGGCGCGTCCGCGGGTCGCGCTCACGCCGCACGCTCCTCGTCCGCCATCGACGCGAGGAGCTCGGCCTGGTGCTCGCGCGCGAGGGCGTCCGTCAGCTCGATGAGATCGCCGTCGACGATCGCGTCGATCTTGTACAGCGTGAGATTGATGCGATGGTCGGTGACGCGGCCCTGCGGGAAGTTGTACGTGCGGATGCGCTCGCTGCGATCGCCGCTGCCGACGAGGCTCTTGCGCATCGATGCCTCCTTCTGCTGGCGCTCCCGGCGCTCCTTGTCGAGCAGGCGCGAGGCGAGCACCGACATCGCCTGCGCACGGTTGCGATGCTGCGAGCGGTCGTCCTGGCACTCCACGACGATGCCTGACGGCAGATGCGTGATGCGCACCGCGGAGTCGGTCTTGTTGACGTGCTGGCCGCCGGCGCCGGAAGCGCGAAACGTATCGATGCGGATGTCGGTCGGATTGATGGTGATGTCGGCGATCGGATCCGCCTCGGGGATCACCGCCACCGTGGCCGCGGACGTGTGGATGCGCCCCTGGGCCTCCGTTTCGGGTACACGCTGCACGCGATGCGCACCGGATTCGAACTTGAGCTTCGAGTACGCGCCCTGGCCGACGATGCGCGCGATGATCTCGCGGTACCCGCCGAGATCGCTCGGCGACTCGCTCACGATCTCGACGTTCCAGCGATTGCGCTCGGCGAAGCGCGTGTACATCCGGAACAGCGTTCCGGCGAACAGTGCCGATTCGTCCCCGCCCGTGCCCGCGCGGATCTCGAGGAACACGTTGCGCTCGTCGTTGGGATCGTGCGGCAGCAGCATGCGTTCGAGCTCGGTGGCGAGCGTCGCCATGCGCTCGTCGGCGCTCCGGCGTTCCTCCTCGGCGAAGGTGCGCATCTCGGGATCGCGGGCGAGGTCCGCGGCAGCCGCGAGGTCGGCCGCCGCCGCCGACGTAGTCGCGATAGCGCGTGACGACGGGCTCGATCTCCGCACGCTCGCGATTGAGCATGCGGTAGCGATCCATGTCGCGCGTGGCGTCCTCCGCCTGCAGCGTGGCGTCGATCTCGGCGAGCCGTGCCGTGAGCTGCTCGAGCTTGGTGTTGAGGGAGGCTTTCATGGAGGGGCGATTATCGCGCCGATCGTGGTGGGCGCGATGTCAGGCTGAAGCCTGACCTACAAGAACAGCCACGGCGCGATGTAGGTGCAGCCTGACCTACAGGATGCCGACTTACACGCGCGATGTCAGGCTGAAGCCTGACCTACGAGGGCGGCTAGCCACGCGCGATGTCAGGCGGAAGCCTGACCGCGGCGGGCTATTGCCCGTCGGGAATCTGGTAGATGCGCTGGAAGAGCGCCACGAGCTCGGCGCGCTCGGCATCGCCCGCCTGGTTGAGCGCCTGGGTCGGCGCGTGCAGGAACTTGTTGGTGAGACCGCGCGCCAGTGCGTCGAGCACCTGCTCGGGTGGCGTGCCCGCAGTGAGGAGCTTGCGGGCGCGCTCCAGCTCCGCCTGGCGCAGCTGCTCGTGATGGCCGTGCAGCGCAGTGATGGTGGGCACGACCGCGCGGCCTTCGAGCCAGCGCAGGAAGCTTTCCGTCTGCGCGGCGATCATCTCCTCGGCCTGCGCCACCGACTCGCGCCGGATCTGCAGGTTGTCCTTCACGATGTTGGAGAGGTCGTCGACGCTGTACAGGAACACGTCGTCGAGCTGGCTCGCCTCGGGCTCGACGTCGCGCGGCACGGCGAGGTCGACGATGAACACGGGCCGATGGCGGCGCGCCTTCACGACGCGCTCGAGCAGGCCCTTGCCGAGGATCGGCAGCGTGCTCGCGGTGCAGGTCACGATGATGTCGAACTCGTGCAGCCGCTCGGGCATCTCCGTCAGGGTGATGGCCTCGGCGCCGTAGCGCTCGGCGAGCTGCTTGCCGCGCTCCATCGTGCGGTTGGCGATGGTGATCGTCTTCGGCTTGCGCGCAGCGAAGTGCGTGGCGGTGAGGTCGATCATCTCGCCGGCGCCGATCATCAGCAGGCGCTGCTCGGAGATCGACGGGAAGATGCGCTCCGCGAGCTTGACGGCGGCGGCCGCCATCGAGATCGAGGCGGTGCCGATGTCGGTGCGCGTGCGCACGTCCTTGGCCACCGCGAACGTGCGCTGGAACAGGCGATTGAGCACGAGCCCGAGCGATCCTGCGGCCTCTGCATGACGCACGGCCTGCTTCATCTGGCCGAGGATCTGCGGCTCGCCGAGCACCATCGAATCGAGGCCGCTCGCCACGCGGAACGCATGGGTGATCGCCTGCTCGCGCGGCAACGCATACACGTACGGCGAGAGCGAATCCTTCGGGACGCGATGGAATTCCTCGAGCCAGCTCACGACCGGCTCCGGCGCCGCGCCGTGGAAATACACCTCCGTGCGATTGCACGTCGACAGGATGGCGGCTTCCTTGACCTTCGGCCGTGCAAGGAGGTCGCGCAGCGCATGGCCGATGCCGTCCGGTGCGAAGGCGATCCGCTCGCGCACCTGGAGCGGCGCCGTCTGGTGGTTCAGGCCGAGGGTATAGAGGGGCATGGCTGACTCAGTCGGATACGCGGCATTTTAGCCCACGGACCTCGCAGCATCGAACCAAGACATTGATTTCGATCATGAACGGCCCCCGGGCAATGCGACGCCGCCGGCCACCTCGGGATGGTGCGCGAGATCGGCCTCCGCGATGCTGGCAAGGCCGTCGTAGAACGCGGCGATTTCCTGCGCGGAATTGAGCGTCACCGTCCGGAACGGGGGCGCCGCCGCGGGCGTGATTCCGACAGCGTGCTTGGCGCAGAACCGCTGCGCATAACGCTCCCAGGTCGCGTCGTAGCGCCCGCCGGACGCATGGATCACCCGCAGGTCGCCTGCCGCGGCCATGCGAAAGCCAGCCTGCGCCGCGCGATAGCTCCAGTCGACGTCGTAGCCGTGGAACCCGTCGAAAGTCTCGGCATCGAACGGCACCCTGGCGAAGACATCCCGCCGGCCGGCCAGCAGCACGCCGTCCAGGATCACCACCCCGCCGGCCAGTGGCAGCGGGTGCAGCAGGTCCACCTGCCATGCCGCCGATCCGGGCGGGTGGTGGGTGATCCATCCGCGAAGATGGGGATGACCTGCCCAGATGGGAACCGGGCCGGTCATGCGCGTCGCGCCGATGGGGCCCAGGGCATCGTATGCGCGAAGATGCGCCACCAGTCGGGTCGCAAAATCATTCGCGGCGATATCGATGTCGTCGTGCGACAGGATCACGATGTTGCCCCGGGTGGCGGCCACGCCCCGGTTGTACGCCTCGGCCAGCGACCGCGCGTCGCGCAGCACCAGCACGTCGTGTCGCAGGTCCGCGAGCAGCCGGTGGTACAGCTCCGTGATGCGCTCGGCCTTGCCGTCGTCGATCGAGCAGACCACCACGCTGATGTGGGCGACGCGTCCATCCGGCAACGCTCCGGTGCGGGCAACGGCACGCCGCTGCGGACCCAGGCAGCGAGCGTCGCCACGCACCCGGCCGCCGCCTCCGTGAACTCCGGGGCCAGTCGCCAGGCGCGCAGGAACGCCGCGCACGCGCCGCGTGGATCGTCGAGCTTGCGTCGGGCGAGCCCGAGATTGAAGAAGGCGTCGGGCCAATCGGGTTGCTGCCGTGTGGCCGCTTCGTAGGCGGTGACCGCTTCCTGCCACTTGCCGAGCCGCGCCGAGGCGTGACCCAGCGCCAGCAACGCCATGGTGTGCGACGGCGCGCCCGCAAGTGCTTGCCTGCAGATGCCCGATGGCTTCCTCGTGCGCGCCGCGACGGCTCGCGGCGACCCCGCGCAGATACAGGAGCTCGGGGTGCGCGCGGCGCGTCCTGGAGGGCGGCGACGAGCAGCGCATCGGCACGCTCCGGTTGCCGGCTCGCGAGAAGATCGCGCGCCCGCGCCACCGCTTCCGCGACCGTGTTCGCCGTCATGCCTTGATGAATTCCTGCCGCCCGCCGAGCCACCGCTCGAGATGCGCGGCGGCGGCGTCGGGCTCGCGCGCGAGGAGCTCGTCCGCCGCGTCGCGCGCGACCTCGATCAGCTCCGCGTCGCGCTCGAGATCGGCGAAGCGCAGGAGCGGCACGCCCGATTGCCGCGCGCCCAGGAACTCCCCCGGCCCGCGGATCAGGAGATCCTGGCGCGCGATCTCGAAGCCGTCGGTGTTCTCGTAGATGACCTTGAGGCGCGCTTTCGCGGTGTCCGTCAGCGGCTCCTCGAACAGCAGGAAGCACGTGCTCTCGCCCGCACCGCGTCCGACGCGCCCGCGCAGCTGGTGCAGCTGCGCGAGGCCGAAGCGCTCCGCATGCTCGATCGCCATCAGCGTTGCGTTCGGCACATCCACGCCCACCTCGATCACCGTCGTCGCGACGAGCACGTGCACCCGACCGGCGACGAATTCGGCCATCACGCCCGCCTTCTCGTCCGGCTTCATGCGGCCGTGCAGGAGACCGACGACGATGCCGCCGCCATTATCCGTCAGCGCAGCGGTGAGCTCGGCGTGCAGCGCGACCGCCGTCTGCAGCTCGAGCTTCTCCGATTCCTCGATCAGCGGACAGACCCAGTACGCCTGCCGTCCTTCCTGCACCGCCTTGCGCACGCGCTCGATGACTTCGGGCCGGCGCTTGTTGTTGACGAGTCGCGTCGCCACGGGCGTGCGTCCCGGCGGCAGCTCGTCGAGCACGGAGACGTCGAGGTCGGCGTAGAACGTCATGGCGAGGGTGCGCGGGATCGGTGTCGCGCTCATCATGAGCTGATGCGCTTCGCCGGCCGCCTTGCCGCGCAGCCGCAGGCGCTGCGCGACGCCGAAGCGATGCTGCTCGTCGACGATCGCGAGGCCGAGGCGCGGCATTTCCGCGGCGTCCTCGAACAGCGCATGCGTGCCGATGGCGAACATCGCTTCGCCGGAACCAATCGCCTCGAGCGCAGCACGACGCTGCTTCGCCGGCAGGCCGCCCGAGAGCCATGCGATCTTCACGGGCAAGCCCTCGAGCCATTGCAGGAGCTTGCGGTAATGCTGCTCGGCGAGGATTTCCGTCGGCGCCATGAAGGCGACCTGCTTGCCGCTTTCGATCGCCTGCAGCGCGGCCAGCGCGGCGACGATGGTCTTGCCGCTGCCGACGTCGCCCTGCAGCAGACGCTGCATCGGGGTCGCGCGCGCGAGGTCGTGCTTGATCTCGCGCCAGACGCGTTCCTGTGCGCGGGTCAGCTTGAACGGCACGCGCGCGAGCAGCTCACCCGTGAGCTTGCCGTTGCCGGTGAGCACCGGCGCGCGCCGCGCGGCACGTGCCTTGCGATGCGCCTTGAGGGAAAGCTGCTGCGCGACGAGCTCGTCGAACTTGAGCCGGGTCCACGCGGGATGCGTGCGCTCGTCGAGCGCGCGCTGCGTGAGCGGCGAGAGCCGCGGCGGAGGCGCGTGCAGGAACGAGATGGCATCGCCGAATTTCCACATGCGCCGCCGGTCGATCAGCCATTGCGGCAGCGTTTCGGCAAGCAGCGATGGCGCAGCCGCGATCGTGCGGGCAACGACCTTGCGCAGCGCTTCCTGCGACAGGCCCGCGGTGGTGGGATAGACCGGCGTCAGGCGATCGGGGAGCGGCGCACCCTCGTCGATCGCCTTGAATTGCGGGTGCACGATCTCGCGCCCGAAGTGGCCGTCGCGCACCTCGCCGAAGACGCGCACGCGCCGCCCCGCGGCGAGCGTCTTCTGGTGACTGGGATAGAAATGGAAGAAGCGCAGCACGAGCTGCGCATCGCCATCCTGGATCAGCGACACGAGCTGGCGGCGCGGCCGGAACTGCACGTCGGTGTGGACCACCACGCCTTCGGTTTGCGCCGTCACGCCCGATTGCAGCGCGGCCAGCGGCACCGAGCGCGTGTGGTCTTCATAACGCAGCGGCAGGTGCAGCACGAGATCCTGCTCGCGCGCGATGCCCAGCTTGACGAGCTGGTCGGCGAGGCCGCGGCCGCGCGCCGCTTCCTTCGCGGCCGGGCGCTTCGGTGTCGCGGCCGGCGCGGCAGCGCGCGCGGTGGATGCCACGCGTGCGCTCACCCGCAATCGTTGGCCGTCAGCGGACCCTGAAACCGATCGCCTTCGACAGCGGCGTCAGCTCCATGATCCCCTCGATCTCGATACGGCCGCCACGGGGAATGGCCGCCACCTGGTACGTCGCGCGGGCGGGATAGGGCGGCTGGAAATAGCTCGCCATGATCTCGTTCACCTTCGTGAAGTCGGACAGGTCCGCGAGCAGGATGGTGAGCTTCACGATGTCGTCGAGCTCGCCGCCGGCGGCCTGCGCGACCGCGCGCAGGTTCTTGAAGATCTGGTGCGTCTGCGCTTCGACGCCCTCGACCAGCGCGCCGCTCTCGGGGTCGAGGCCGAGCTGGCCCGAAAGATAAACCGTGTCGCCGGCGCGCACCGCCTGCGAATACGGGCCGAGTGCGGCGGGTGCGTGCTTGGATGTGATCGCTTCCTTGCCCATCATGCCTCCGCGGTGACTTTCAACTTTAGCATGCAGGCACAATGCCGCCGCGTCGTTGTGGGCCAGGGTTCAGCCGGACCTGTCGATGGGGTTGTAGGTCAGGCTTCAGCCGGACCTGGGGGTTGTAGGTCAGGCTTCAGCCTGACACCCCATTGCCTAGTGCGTTGTGGGTCAGGCTTCAGCCTGACAACCGCATGGCCTATCGCGCCACGTCGAGCCCCGCCGTGATCCATGCATCGATGCCGCCATGCAACGGACGCACGCGCTTGAACCCCAATTGGCGAAGGCGCTTGGCCACCTTGACCGCACTCTCTTCGTTCGGGCACGCGCAGTACACGACGATCTCGCCTTCGTCGACCAGCTCGCCGAGTCCGTCGAGCGAATCGATGTTGACTGCACGCGCACCTGGAATCCGTCCGGTCGCCTCCTGCGTCATCGGTGAGCGCACGTCGAGGATGGCGCCCACCCGCTCCTCGTCGATCATCTGCCGCAGCTCATCCACGGAAATCCGGTCCATGCGCAGCTGCCGCCGGAACAGGAAGCGCTGCCACCATTTGGACGCGACATACGCCGCGAGCAGCCCGAGGAGCAGCACCACGCCCCAGCGGCCGAGCGCTTCCAGCGTCGCGAGCATGTCGTGCAGCGCTTCCCGGAAGAGATAACCGAGGCCCACCGCCGCGCCCACCCAAAGCGTCGCGCCAAGGGCATCGAACACGACGAACTTCCAGTAAGGCATGCGTACCGCGCCCGCCATCGCGGTAGACACGGACGCGAAGCCCGGCACGAACTTCGCGACCAGCATGGAAGCGGCGCCCCAGCGCGCGAAGACGCTCTCGGTCTGGCGCACGCAGGAGTCGGGAGACAGGGAGATGCGGCACAGCAGGCGCAGCACACGCATGCCGACGCGTCGGCCGGTGACATACCAGAACGTGTCGGCGATGACCGCGGCGAGCACCGCCACGATCACGAGCGTGGCAAGGCTTTGCTGTGCCGCCGCCGTGATGGCGCCGGCAATCATCATCGTCGGCACGGCAGGAATGGGCAGACCGCCCTGCTCCAGCAGTACGTTGACGAACACGAACCCGAGGCCGAATTCGCGGAGGAGTTCGATGAGATCGGGCATTTCGGGGGACCTGCGAGACTCGGACTGCAAAGATGCGGCTGGACGCCGCCGCTTTCAAGGAGGAGGCGCGAGGCGCGGTTTACCGGTGTCGCTGCCCCACGGTATAATTCGCGCCCTCTGGGGACGTAGCTCAGCTGGGAGAGCGTCGCGTTCGCAATGCGAAGGTCGGGAGTTCGATCCTCCTCGTCTCCACCAGGATTTACTGACGCTCTGCACTCGAAGCGATGCCCCGCTCCGGCTGATCAGGCGTTTCTACTGGCCCGCGTTCTGTGCTCACTCAGCAAGGTTCGCCGCAGGGCCGCATCGCTCAGCCGTTCAGTGCGCTCACGGCGTCGGCGAGCAGAAGACGACGGCCAGCGGGCCGTAACCCTCCGGTATCCACCCTTGGCCGATCATCTCGTCCCTGATGATCCGGCTCGTGGTGTATCGGTGGTCGGGGGCTCCGCCCATTCCGTTGTTGTAGAGCCGGAACACGGGAGTGGTATCTGCCGGACAGTCTCCGGCAACGGTCGGAACGGGGACGCCAAAGACGACGCCTTCGAAGTACCAGTCGGGGCTTCCCTTCACCAGATCGCACTCCGTAGCGGAGGCGGTAAAGAAGTGCGAGCTCTTGGGAGCGAAGGCCGTGCTGAAGAAGCGGCACACGGAGGCCACGCCCGCCGGCGCCGGGGCGTAGACGTCGAACCCTTCGCCGGTGCGCACCCAGCCAGCCAGCGCTCCGGAGTCGAGAACCTCGATTTCGAAGGGATCTGCGGTCATGGAGTAATGGCCGAATCCGGCGTGGTAGTACTCGATCGCACGTACGAGTGATCCCAGCGGGGGCTGCGGCTCGGACACCACGTCGACCGAAACCGACGCCGGTGGCGCTGCCCCGCCCGAATTGCTGGCGACCACCGAGAACGTACTCATCTCGTTGACCAGGACCAGCACACTTGCCGTCGTGAACGGCGCGACGCCGGGCCCGGACCAGGCGAAATCCGTCGGCACGCCCGTCTGACAAATAACGGTCAGCGTCACCACGCCTCCGGGAGACGTCACCTCGGGGGGCGACGACGTCAGCGTGCAGTTGGATGGCGGCGGCGGCGCCGCGACGACACCCGGACTCGCCGCCGTGGCGAGCATGACCAGAGCAGCGCAGGCCATGCAACGCCGAAAGCTTGCGCCACTTCCGAACAGGAATATTGACCGCATCGTTCGCCAATCGGTCACGAGAGCATCAAGAGTACCCCCCGCGTGCGAAAGCAGGGGTTCCAGATACGGGGACGGGATCGGCGGCAACTGGCCAGTTGCAGAATAACGACACTCTCGACGAACGCCCTCGACACATCAGGCATCCCGCGTCTCGCCAGAGGTCGTGGAAATGGCCGGCGTCACCGTCATGCGCAGCAGCCCTGTTGCCTGGGCGGGCATGCGACCGTGCCGAAGGAACAGAAGACGCAGCAGTCACCGGGCTTGGGCTTGAGCAGGGTCCGGCAATTGTCGCAATCGTAGAACCATTGGCACGCGTCCGTCGGCATGGTCTCGGTCTTCCGGTGGCCGCATACCGGACACGTGATGGTCGATTCATACACCACGTCGGTTGCCTTCGGCGCGCAACGGCGCATTAACCGCCGTAGCGGCACCAGCAATAGACGAATTGCTGCACGGCGCCCGCCGGCGTCTGGTGCAGCTCGGTCCGATGCTCGACCAGGCGAAACGGTCCACCGAATTCGTCGTGGAGCTGACCGGGGTCGTAACGCGCCACTTCCAGCCCGCTGCATTGCGTCGGACCCTCGGGCCCGAAGGTCGCAACGATGGCGTGGCCACCGGGCTTGAGCGCCGTCGCTACCTGCCGGACGTAAGCCGCCCGCGCGCGCTTGTCGGTGAGGAAGTGAAACACGGCGCGGTCGTGCCAGACATCGAACTGCGCTGCTGCGAACGGGTACGTCGTGATGTCGCCGCATAGCCAATGCACCTTGGCTCGACGCGCTTCCCAGGCGTGCCTGCGCGACAGCGAGTGCCGTGGCCGAGATGTCGAGCACGTACAGGTTGCGGTAGCCGCACGCAAGGAGGTCATCGACCAGCGTCGCTTCGCCACCGCCGACATCGATGATCGCAGCGCCATGGTCGGGCGCCGCCTGGGTGATGAGCCCGAGCGATGTCTCCAGATGCGGCCGGTACCAGCTGACTTCTTCCGGCCGCCGGGTGCTATAGACCTTGTCCCAGTGCGCTTTGGATTCCATGCGCCGCCTCCACCTGCGATTGGAGATCCTTCTACTCTAGTCTCATTATGCAGTCACTGTGCAGTACATCGATCGCCTCGCGGACCCCTTGTATTCCGCGTCCGCTTGACGCATTGTTTCGCACCCCCTCGAAGGACTGAAATACAGCGATCACGCTTGACGATCGCTCGCTCGAAGAACAGCAGCATCCGCAGTACCAGGGACGACGACAAAGAGGCATGCGCACGCATCGCGCCCAGCCTCTCGCTGGTTTTCTTTCTTTCGACAAAGGGGATCGACTTGAACCGGAAGCTATGCTCGTTTGGGGTCGCCGTGTGCCTGCTTTTCGCACCGATGGTGGCCAACGCGGTCGCAACCGCTTGGGAAATCCAGGGCCACCTGACCGAGGCCACCGGCAACTGGCCTCCTGACTTCGCAGTTGGCACGCCATTCAGGATCGTGGTGACGTACGACCCGATCGTCGACAACACGCTGCTCGCCACCGAGCCAGGGACGATCGCCGGAAGCCTGTACAGATACCGGGCCCCGTCGCTGACCTACGCCATCTTCATCGGCACGACATGCGCCCCGTGCGAGCCGGCCAACGATCCGGCCTTCGATCCGGACGGAAGCCGCATCATCCTTCGCGACGGGTACGACACCGGCGCGGGCCCGGTGGACGGCATCACGTTCGCGCTGCTCACGCCCGGCGGCGTCACGATGAACTTGCTCCTGCGTGGCGGGTTGAGCGACATGATCGACGGCGCGGTGATTCCCGCGACGCCCGACGCCCGCGTCGTGACGCTGGACAGGTCGGACCCGCGCACCGTTCTCAAGCTGCAGGTGTGCAATGCGGCCGGGGATGCCTGCGCACAGGGCTTTCTCGATGGAGCGATCGAGTCCGTAAGCCTCCCCACGTATGGAACGAACTGGTTCCTCTCGGCACGGGACTGCTATTACATCGACACGACGACGACAGCAGCGGATGCGGCGCCCAACGACTGCATCTTCGTGAACGCGTTCGGTCAGGCCCGGCTGGGACGCGGACGCGCCGCGGACAACGGCGGTGGTGCAGGCCACGGCGAGTTCGCGCGGACGTTCACGCCAACGAGCGACTTCGACGCCGCCGTCGCGAGCTATGGTCAATCCCTCGGCAGCGTGTTTGGTGCGGTGACGTTCGGTGGGCCCGCTTCCTTGCCCGTCGTCAAGGCGCGGTCGCTGCCCTCCGCGATCTCGCGCGCCAATGGCAACGCGCAGGCGTACCAGCAGTACCGCTACAACGGCACGACGTCCACGCAACTGCCGCTCGTGGTCGATCTCACCTATGGCATCGCGGACTACTCCGACCCGACGGATGCCACGGCAGGCAGCGAGACCGGGTTGCGGCCGGGCGGCGCCACCATTTCTGCGGTGCTCGCCATCGTCGATGGCGATCGCGTCTCGTTGCCGGCGGTCGCCGCAAGCAACTTCGGCAGCCTGGAATGCGGCGCGGAGCCCGGTCTCGTGCAACCGGACGGGACGCCCTGGCCCGCGGGCTCGATTCTCGGCACCGCAGCGTTCGCCAGTCCCGACGGGCAGCGCAACGCTTCGGCCGCCACGCAACTGACCGTGACGAGTTGCACCCAGCCGGGCCAGGCAGTGCAGCTGACGCCAGGCCAGAGCTTCATCGTCGCCACGTCGATGCAGACGCCCGCCCGGGGACAATGGACCGCATCCACCAAGGTACCGACGGGCAGCGGCTACGTCGACGCGGCGAACACGCTGCGGGTGACGTTCGACCCCAACGCGCCGGCGGCGCTGGTCGAGAAGCTCGCGGACAGCATCGCGCCTGCATGCACGGACTGCGATTTCGTTCCCGAGACGCTGCACGTCGCCGTGGACGTCAAGCCGGACTCCACCAGCTGCATCAATGCCAAAAGCAATGGCGTGATCCCGGTTGCCATTCTCGGATCGTCCACGTTCAAGGTCAGCGACGTGCGTCTCGACGAGACCTTGACGCTCGGAGCGTCGGGTGTGCGCGTACGCGCCGGCAAGCCGAAGTGCTCTATCACGCAAGTCAATGGCGACGCCTACCCCGACCTTCTTTGCAATTTCGAGAACTCGGCCGTGAGCTGGCAGCCCGGGCAGACCAGCGTGACCCTGGCGGGCAAGCTTCACAACGGCCTTCCGATCACGGGGAGCGACAACGTCTGCGTGAAATGACCCCTGCCGTGGCCCCGACGCGAGCCGGGGCCACGCCGCATCACGTCCCTACGCGGCAAGCGTGGCAGCGTCCTCCTGCGCGCGCAATTTCGCCTGGGCCGCAGCAAGCCGCGCGATCGGCACCCGCGGCGCGGAGCACGATACGTAATCCAGCCCGACGTCGTGACAGAAGCGGATCGACTCGGGATGGCCCCCGTGCTCGCCGCAAATGCCGACCACGAGGTCCGGTCGTGCAGCGCGTCCTTCCTCGACCGCGAGCCTGATCAGGCGGCCCATGCCGACGGTGTCGAGCACCTCGAACGGGTTGTCGCGCAGCAAACCACTCGTCACGTAATGCGGCAGGAACTTGTTCTCGGCGTCCTCGCGCGAGAACGAGAACGTGGCCTGCGTGAGGTCGTTGGTCCCGAACGAAAAGAAGTCCGCCACCTCGGCGAGCGCCGACGCCCGCAGACACGCGCGCACCACTTCCATCATGGTGCCGAGTTGCACATGGAGCGTGATCCCGTAGCGGGCCTGGGTCTCGGCGCGGATCGCCTCGAACAGTACCTTGACCCGCTTGATCTCCTCCGCGGTGGCTACCTGCGGGACCATGATCTCGGGTCGCACCGCCACGCCTTCCTTGATGCATTCCGCGGCGGCCTCGAGCACCGCCCGGATCTGCATCTCGTAGATCTCCGGATAGGTCATGCCCAACCGCACGCCACGGTGACCGAGCATCGGGTTGACCTCGGTGAGAACATGCACCTTCTTCAGCATGGCCTCGCGCCGGGCGAGCAGCGCGTCGTCGCGATGGCTCGCATGGTATTCGTCGAGGCTCGCCTGCAGCTTGGCCAGGCTGTCGACGTAATCGCGCGGCAATTCGGGATCGAGCAGGCGCAGCGTGTCGGGAAGCTCGGTGATCGACCGGGTCATGCGTTGCAGGTGACGCAGGTGGGCGATCTCGAACTCGAGCTGCGACGCCGTCGGCAGGAACTCGTGCATCGGCGGATCGAGCAGGCGGATCGTCACCGGCAATCCCGCCATGACGGTGAACAGCGCCTTGAAGTCGGCACGCTGGATGGGCAGGAGCTTGTCCAGTGCCGCGCGACGCGCATCGACCGTGTCGGCCAGGATCATCTCCTGCACGATCGGCAATCGCTGCGGATCGTTGAACATGCGCTCGGTGCGGCAGAGTCCGATCCCCACGGCGCCGTACTGCCGCGCACGCTCGGCGTCGCGCGGCGTATCGGCATTGGCGAGCACGCGCAGCCGCGCGACCTCGTCGGCCCACGACAGGAGCGTGGTGAGCTCGTCGAACAGCTCGGCTTCGACGGTCGGAATCGGACCCGGGTAGACGTAGCCCGTCGTGCCGTCGATGGTCAGGAAATCGCCTTCGTGAACGGTCGCCGCGCCGATCTGCGCGGAGCGCGCGTGCACGTCGATGTGGATCGCCTCGCATCCGGACACGCAGGGCTTGCCCATGCCGCGCGCCACCACCGCGGCATGCGAAGTCTTGCCACCGCGCGCGGTCAGGATCCCCTTCGCCGCGAAAAAGCCGTGGATGTCCTCCGGCTTGGTCTCCTCCCGCAGCAGCAGGACGTTCTCGCCCTCGCGGCCCCTCTGCTCCGCCGTATCGGCATCGAACACGACGCGACCTGCGGCGGCCCCGGGCGACGCGGCGAGTCCCTGCGCCAGCGGCTCGACACGGTGTGCGGGGTCGAGCGTCGGCACCAGCAGCTGCTCGAGCAACGCGGGCGCGATGCGATTGAGCGCGCGCGACCGGTCGAGCAGGCCCTCGTTGCACATCTGCACGGACGTGACCACCATGGCGCGGGCATTCATCTTGCCGTTGCGCGTCTGCAGGCAATACAGCCGTCCCCGCTCGATCGTGAACTCGAAGTCCTGCACCTCCCTGTAATGCGTCTCCAGCGCACTGCGCAGCGCCTCGAGCTGGCGGTACATCTCCGGCATCTCCTGCGCCATCTGTGCAATCGGCTTCGGCGTGCGAATGCCGGCGACGACGTCCTCGCCCTGGGCGTTGGTCAGGTATTCGCCATAGATCGCGTTCTCGCCGTTGCCGGGATTGCGCGTGAAGCCGACGCCCGTGGCGGAATCGTCGCCCATGTTCCCGAAGACCATCGCCATCACGTTCACGGCCGTGCCGTTCGCCATGGCCTTGGTGATCCGGAACTGCCGCCGATAGTCCACCGCGCGCTTGCCGTTCCAGGAGCGGAACACCGCCTCGATCGCAAGCTCCAGCTGGGCATGCGGATCTTCGGGGAATGGCCGACCGGTGCGCTCCTGGCAGATCGCGAGGAAGGCGTCGGCAAGCTCGCGCAGCGCTTCGGCGGAAAGGTCGACGTCGTGTCGCGCGCCGTGCTTGCGCTTCACCGCCGTCATGGCTGCGTCGAACGCCTCGTCGGGCAAGCCCAGGGCGATCTTGCCGAACAGCTGGACGAAGCGCCGCCATGCGTCGTAGGCGAAGCGCGGGTTGCGCGTCGCACCGATCAGGCCCTGCAGCGTCGCGCGGTTGAGCCCGAGGTTGAGGATGGTGTCCATCATCCCGGGCATCGACATCGCCGACCCCGATCGCACGGAGACGAGCAGCGGGTTGCTCGCGTCACCGAAGCGCTTTCCGGTCGCGCGCTCGAGTTCTTCGATCTGCGCCCGGACGTCCGCCATCAGGCCGTCGGGCAGGCCGTTGCCGGCCAGGTAGGCGAGGCACGCGGCGGCGCTGATGACGAAGCCCGGCGGTACGTCGAGCCCCATCTGCGTCATCGCGCAAAGGTTCGCCCCTTTGCCGCCCAGGTTCATCTTGTCGTGCGGCGTCGCCCTCGCCAAACGTGTAGATGAACCGCGTCCGGACGACCTCGTCCGGGGAGCATTGCAGGCCCGCCATGACTACATCCGCGTGTCGATCGGGCGTTGCGCGCCCCGCTCGACGAGATCCGCAACCTCGTGCAGTTCGCGCGAGAGGCGGGGGAGGATGTCGTCGATGCTGACGACTCCCACCAGCACGCCGGCCGCATTGATCACCGGCACGCGACGGATGCGTTTCTCGTGCATGAGGGCGAGCGTCTCGGTGTCGGTGGCCGTTTCCTGCACGCAGGCGAGCGCGCCCCACGGGACGATGTCGCCCAGCGTCACGACCTCCGGATTCATGCCTCGTGCGACCACCTCGACGGCAATGTCGCGGTCCGTCAGGATGCCCATCGGCATGCGGTCGCGATCGGCGCGATCGACGACGATCACGTCACCGACATGATGCTGTCGCATCAGGTTTGCCGCGGTACGCACGGTGGCATCGCGCGCGGCGCATACGACATCGCGCGTGCAGACGTCTCGAATCAGCATGGCCGTTCCTTCCTTCCGGGAGCTCCCGGCGGTTGCGCTTGGCACCGGGAGCGATGGATGGCGCGAACAGCCCCACTCTAGAGCGTGCGGCATCCCGGCTCGTGACGGATGTCAAATGCCGCGCAAGATTCGTGACCACGGGAATCGAGGTCGGCGCCGATGCGGCAGCAAGGGGGGTGGCGCGTTGCCGGCGGCTACGCCGGCGGAAGGGTCATGGCACCACGGACACCTTGCCCACCATGCCGGCCTCGAGGTGACCCGGCACGAGACAGCCGAAGCCGAACTCGCCCCCGCGGCTCAACTTCCAGACGATGTCTTCCGTCGCGCCCGGGGCCACGTGCGCCATGTTGGCGGACTCGTGGTGCATGTCCGCGTGGTTGCACATCGCGGCAGCATGCTCCTGCAACGACGCCGGCGTGCCGAGCACCATCTCGTGCACGAGCTTGCCGTGGTTGGTGACCTTGAAGCGAATGGTTTCGCCACGCTTCACGCGCACGCGGTCCGGCACGAAGCGCATGGTGTCGTCCATGGAGACGGCGACCGTTCGCGTGACGCGCTGCGCATCGCCCGGCTCGCCGAACGGTTGCTGCTTCATCGCTGCGGGCGCATTGCCGTGCCCGGCTGGATGGTGATGTTCCTCGTGCGCCATGCCGCCCGTTGAGGCGAGCGCCGCGACGGCGACCATCGCTGCAACGACTGCTTTCAATTGCATCCTCCGTTCTTGTTCAGGACCTCGGACTGTGCAATGTCCATTCGTGTGCGACGCGCTTCCCGCGCCGAACCGCTCCCGACGCTTCGGACCGCGGCGCGCCGCCCGCTATAATCGCCGCTCACCCTACTGTCGCAGAGAGCCCCATGCAAGACGATCCTCGCAACGCCCGCCACGTCATCGACATCGGCCCGCGGCCTTCGCTTCCGGTCGCCGGCAGCGACATGCGCTTCCCGGTCGGCCGCATCTACTGCGTCGGTCGCAACTACGCCGAGCACGCGCGGGAGATGGGGCACGATCCGGACCGCGAGCCGCCGTTCTTCTTCATGAAGGCGCCCAATTCGATCGTGCAGAACGGCGCTGCACTGTCCTACCCGGTCGGCACCAAGGACCTGCACCACGAGATCGAGCTCGTGGTGGCGATCGGCAAGGCCGGCAAGGGCGTCGCGGTCGAGAACGCGCACGATCTGGTGTGGGGCTACGGCGTGGGGCTCGACATGACCCGCCGCGATCTGCAGGGCCAGGCGAAGAAGGCGGGCCGGCCCTGGGAAATGGGCAAGAGCTTCGACGAGTCGGCACCCTGCACCGCGCTCAAGCCTGCGTCGAGCATCGGTCATCCCGTCAAGGGCGCGATCTGGCTCAAGGTCAACGGCGAGACGCGCCAGCAGGGCGACCTCGCGCAGCAGATCTGGAGCGTGCAGGAACAGATCGCCTACCTGTCCAATCTCGTGACGCTGCAGCCCGGCGATCTCATCTTCACCGGTACGCCGGCGGGTGTCGGGCCGGTGCAGCCGGGGGACAAGCTCGAAGGGCACATCGATGGCATCGGCGACCTCACGGTCACGTACACGCGCTGAGCGAGCACGCAAGGCAGCGCAGCCCGTTGCGACCGCATGCTTTCACGACAGCGATGATCAGCGACGATCGCAGCGATTCGACCCCCGACCCCGAGCTCGAGCGCTGGAACACGCGCTTCGCGGCGAGCGAGTATGTGTTCGGCACGGAGCCCAACGCGTTCCTCGCCCGGCAGAAGCCGCTCCTGCGTCCCGCGCATGTCGGCGTTGTGCGTGGCCGACGGGCAGGGTCGCAACAGCGTGTGGCTCGCGCGGCAGGGACTGCGCGTCACCGCGTTCGACTTCTCGCCGGTCGGGATCGAGAAGGCACGTGCACTGGCCGAGCAGGCCGGCGTCACCGTCGACTACCGGCAGGCGAACGCCACCGAATGGAACGTGGGAGCCGGCTGCCTACGACGTGGTCGTCGCGATCTTCGTGCAGTTCGCCGGGCCGCGCCTGCGCGAGAAGATGTTCGCCGGCATGGTGCGCACGCTCCGCTCCGGCGGGCTCCTGATCCTGCAGGGTTACGGGCCGAAGCAGCTGGATTACGGCACCGGTGGACCGAAGATCCTCGCCAATCTCTACACCGAAGACCTGCTGCGCCAGAGCTTCGCCGGGCTCGAGATCCTGCACCTGCACGCGCACGACGACGCGATGCACGAGGGACCGGGCCACGATGGCATGTCCGCGCTGGTGGACCTCGTGGCGCGCAAGCCATGAGCCGGACTCGTCGTGCGCTGCCGGTACGAAGTGCGCTCGTCGCGCTGGTCGCTGCCGGCGCATGGATGAGTTCCGCAGGCGCGCAGCAGCACGATCACGGCGGCCACGCTGCGACCGCACCCGCGGACACGCGGCAGCTGGTGAAATTTCCCGAGCCGCTGCGGCTGCATACCATCGCGAGCATGCGCGATCACCTGCTCGCGCCTGCAGGAGATCAACGACGCGCTGTCGCGCAACGCATTCGACAAGGCGGGCACGATCGCCGAGCAGCGCCTCGGCATGAGCTCGCTGCCCGTGCACGGCGCAGCCGACGTGGCGCCGCACATGCCGGCCGGTATGCAGAAGATCGGGACCGCGTTGCACCAGGCGGCAAGCCGGTTCGCCGTCGAGGCGCAGAACGCGAGCGTGAGCAACGACGTGCGGCCCGCGCTCGCGGCGTTGAGCACCGTCATGCAACAGTGCGTGGCGTGCCACGCGGCGTACCGGTTGCATTGAGGTGTTGTGGGTTCGGCTTCAGCCGAACGCTTTTGCTAAGTAGGTTAGGCTGAAGCCTGACCTACAGCGCATCGTGCGGCTCGCTTCTTGTAGGTTCGGCTTCAGCCGAACGCTTCGCCGAAAAGTGCGTCAGGCTGAAGCCTGACCTACAACACCATTCGCTACGCCGCGGCGACGCCCAGGCGGCGCAGGATCATCTCCAGCGGACAGAACCCGGTGAAGCCGCTCTGGAAGAGGTTCGCGCCCACGAACGTGGTGAACCACAGCCAGTTGGCGTTCACGAAGAACGGACTTGCCTCCGCGCCGAGCGCAAGCGAGAGCAGGACGAACGCCCCGGCGAAGATGCGGACCATGCGGTTGGTGTTCACGTCGTTCCTTTCAGGCGAAGCGCCGCCGGTTGACGGCGAAATAGAGCACCGGGATGACCACGAGCGTGAGCAGCGTGGACACGAGGATGCCGAAGACGAGCGAGATCGCGAGGCCGTTGAAGATCGGATCGTCGAGGATGAAGAGCGCGCCGAGCATGGCGGCGAGGCCGGTGAGCGCAATGGGTTTCGCGCGTGCCGCGGCCGCATCGATGATCGCCTGCGCGAACGGCACGCCGCGCGCGATCTGGAGCTGCGCGAAGTCCACCAGCAGGATCGAGTTGCGCACGATGATCCCGGCCAGCGCGATCATGCCGATCATCGATGTCGCGGTGAATGGCTGCCCGAGGAGGGCGTGCCCCGGCATGACGCCGATGATGGTCAGCGGGATCGGCGCCATGATTACTAGGGGCGTGACGTACGAGCCGAACTGCGCCACGACGAGCACGTAGATCAGCACGAGGCCGACCGCGTACGCGATGCCCATGTCGCGGAACGTCTCGTAGGTGACCTGCCACTCGCCGTCCCACTTCAACGCATAGGAACGATACGGATCCGACGGCGCGCCGATGAAATGCTCGCGCAGCTCCAGGCCATGCGGCGTCGCCGCGTCGAGGATCCTGCCGCGCGCCTGGAACATGCCGTAGAGGGGACTGTCGGAGCCGCCGGCGACGTCGCCGATGACGTAGGTCACGGGCAGGAGATCCTTGTGATAGCGCGTCAGCTCGCGCGTCAGCGGCTGCGCCGTCACGAGCTCCGACACCGGAATGCTCTGCCCCGCGGCGTTGCGCACCGTCATCGCGAGCACGGCTTCCAACCGCCCGTGCTGCTCGGGTGGAATGGCGAGGCGCACCGGCACGGCATATTTCGATTGCCCGTCGTGGATCATCGTCACGTCGTCGCCGGCGAGTGCCGTGCGCACGGCGGCAACCACATCGGCCACGGGTACCCCTGCGCCGGCGGCCTTCTGCTGATCCACGTGCACGAGGAGGCGCCCGGCGCTGTCCTCGATCGAGTCGTCGAGCCCGACGACGTGCGGGGTATCGCCGAGGATGCGGCGAATGCTTTTCGCGACAGCATGCCGGCCCGGCTCGTCGGGTCCGTACACCTCCGCCACGAGGGGTGAAAGCACCGGCGGACCGGGCGGCACCTCCACCACCTTGACCTTGGCGCCATGCCGCTGCCCGATGTCCTCGAGGCCCGCCCGCACGGCGAGTGCGATCTGATGGCTGCTGCGTGAACGGTGGCGGCGATCGACCAGATTCACCTGCAGGTCGCCCTGCTCCGGGCGCTGACGCAGCGCGTACTGCCGCACGAGGCCGTTGAAGTTGATCGGCGAGGCCGATCCGGCGTACGCCTGGTAGTTCACGACCTCCGGAACGGTGGCCAGGTACGCACCGAGGTCGGAAAGTGCGGCCGCGGTGCTTTCCAGCGGAGCGCCGTTGGGCAGGTCGACGATGACCTGGAACTCGCTCTTGTTGTCGAACGGCAGCATCTTGAGCACCACGAGCTGGAAGGCCGCGAGGCTCACCGACGCGAGGATCGCCACCGCAACGCCGAGTCCGAGCAGGCGCCGTCGCCTGGCGCCACGGCGCTCGTCCACGAACGGCTCGAGCAGCGTGCGAAAGATGCGCGGCAGCAGGCGATCCAGTCGTGAGGTGGCCGCGTGCGCGTGTTGCCTGGGCGCGAGCTTCAATGCGAGCCACGGCGTCACGATGAACGCAACGGCGAGCGAGATGAGCATGCCCATGCTGGCATTGATCGGTATCGGGCTCATGTACGGGCCCATCAGTCCCGACACGAACGCCATCGGCAGCAGCGCGGCGATCACGGTGAACGTGGCGAGGATGGTCGGGCCGCCGACCTCGTCCACCGCGCGCGGGATCAGTGCGACCAGCGGCGCATCGGGCTCGAGCTCGCGATGACGATGAATGTTCTCCGCCACGACGATCGCGTCGTCGACGAGGATGCCGATGGAGAAGATCAGCGCGAACAGGCTCACGCGGTTGAGCGTGAATCCCCACGCCCACGAGGCGAACAGCGTCGCGGCGAGGGTCAGCAGCACCGCTGCCCCGACCACCACCGCTTCGCGGCGACCGAGCGTGACGAACACGAGCGCGACGACCGATGCCGTCGCAAACAGCAGCTTGGTGATAAGCAGCCTTGCCTTGTCGTCCGCGGTCTGGCCGTAGTCCCGCGTGACGCTCGTCTCGATGTCCGCGGGAATGACGACGTTGCGCAGCTCGTCGAGGCGCGTGCGCAGGTCGCGGGCGACGTGCACTGCGTTTTCGCCGGGCTTCTTGGTGACCTGCAAAGTCACCGCGGGCGCGTTCTGCACCGCCGCGCCGTCGTGCTTCGTCGCAGCGCCCTCGCCGGTCCAGACATAGCGCTCCGGCGGCGGGGGGCCGTCGATCACGGTCGCGACGTCGGACAGGTAGACCGGCAGCCCGCGCTGGGTTCCGACCACCAGGTTGCGCACGTCCTGCGCATCCTGGAGGAACGCGCCCGTCTCCACCAGCACCGTCGCGTTGTCGCGCACGAGCTCGCCCGCCGGCGCGGCAGCATTCGCCGCCTGCAGCGCAGCGCGGAGGTCGGCGATGGCGATCCCGTAGCCGCCGAGCTTGTCCACATCGAGCAGCACCTGCACGACGCGGCCCGGCCCGCCGATCGTCGCCACCTCGCGCGTGCCGGGCACGCGCTTGAGCTCCACCTCCACCGCATGTGCGACCCGGGCGAGGTCGGCGGCCGTGCGGGACGGATCGCGCGACCACAACGTCACCGCCAGGATCGGGACATCGTCGATGCCCTGCGGTTTTACCAGCGGCTCGCCGACGCCGAGCTCGACCGGCAGCCAGTCGCGATGCGACAGGATCGTGTCGTGCAGGCGCACCACGGCTTCCGTGCGCTTCACCCCGACCTTGAACTGGACGTTGATCAGCGCCTGGCCGGGCCGCGACACCGACCACACGTGCTCGAGGCCGTGCATCTGCGCCAGCACCTGCTCGGCCGGGATCGCCACCAGCGCCTCGACGTCCGCGACGGAGGCCCCGGGAAACGGCACCATCACGCTCGCCATCGTGACGTCGATCTGCGGCTCCTCCTCGCGTGGCGTGACCACGATGGCGAAGAGTCCCGCCAGGAGCAGCACGAGCGCGAGCAGCGGCGTGAGACGCGACGCGACGAAGGCCGCCGCGATCCGGCCCGAGACCCCGAGTGGAGCCGTCATCGCTGCGCCGCCGGAGCGGCACCCGCGCGCAGCGGCTCGAGCGCCACGCGCTCGCCGGTCTTGAGGCCCGCGAGCACCTGCACCATGGCGCTGCCCGGTGCACCGGCAAACGATTCGCCGAGGCGCACCTGCCGCAGCACCGGCCGCTGCTGCGCATCGACGACGTACACCGCCGTGACCTCCCCGCGCCGCACGACGGCCTTGGCAGGCACCGCGATGGCGTGCACGGAGCCGGTGGCGAACCGCGCCCGCGCATAGTGGCCCGGCAGCAGGCCTTCGACCGGCGGCAGGTCGAGACGCACCTGTGCCGTATGCGTGCGGGTGTCGGCGAGCGGCACGACGACCGCACGTCTGGCGAGCACCTCCTGCTCGAGGGCGGGGAACTCGACGGGAACCGCCTGCTGCAGCCGTATCTTCGGCAGCATCGCCTGCGGCAGCGTCGCCGTCACGCGCAGCTCAGCGGGATCGAACACCGTCATGAGCTGCTTGCCCGGAGTCGCCATGTCGCCTGCCTGCGCGTCGGTTGCACCCACGATGCCGGCGTACGGCGCGGTGAGCACGGTGTACGAGCGCGTCGTTCGCGCCTGCCCGGCGTTCGCACGGGCAGTATCGAGCTGCGCCTGCGCGCTCTTGAACTCCGCTTCGGACTGGTCGAGCGCGGCCTGGCTCACGAAGCCCTTGGCAACGAGGTCACGATTGCGCTCATGCCGGCGGCGCGCGTTGGCGAGATTGGCCTCGGCCTCCACCACCTGGCTCGCACTTGCGGCGACGGCCTGCTCTGCGCTGCGCGCATCGATCGTCGCCAGCGTCTGGCCTGCACGCACGCGGTCACCGGCCTTGACGGGCAGCGAAACGATCACGCCGGACACCTGCGATGCGATCGCCGACTGGCGCACGGCTTCGACCACGCCTTCCGCCGCGTACGACTGCGCCCATTCCCGCTCGACGACCTCGGCCACCGGTCCGAGGTCCGCATGCGCGATGCCGCCGACGAGCAGTGCAACGAGTGCGACGGCGCGCCAGTGCGCCAGGCGTGGCGCACCATGCATCGGCGCGCACGGGGGGCCCGGGGCGATGCGCATTCGCCATCGCTGCGAAGGTTGTCGTCGGCTGTTCACGCAACCAATGTACTGTCGCGCTGCGCCGACATCTGTGACATTGGTCACGCACACGGGGCGCGCAGTCGCAGGCGCCCGTGGCGAAAGCGCGCGCCCGCTCCGCTACAATGCCGTGTGTGAGCCCCATGGCGACCAGCACCCTCGACGACACCGCGCTGCCGGAGCGCATCGCGCGGCTGTTTCCCCTTTTTCGCGCCGGGGGAACCCAACTGGCGCAACGCATCGCCACCCTCGGTCAGCATCGGCGGGTTCCCGCGGGGACGGTCATGTTCAGCCAGCACACGCCCTGCGGTGGCTTTCCGCTGATCCTCTCCGGATCTGTGAAGGTGCTGCAGCGCTATCCGAACGGCCGCGAGCTGCAGCTCTACCGCGTCCGCCCGGGAGAGTCGTGCCTGCTTTCGGGAAGCTGCCTCCTGTCCGACGCCCATTACGATGCGACGGGCATCGCCGAGACTGCGGTGGAGCTCGTCGTGCTGCCGCCCGCCGTGTTCCACCGCCTGCTCGCGGAAGAAGATGCTTTCCGCCGCCACGTGTTCACGAGCTTCGGCACGCGGCTCGCCGACGTGATGCAGATGGTCGAGGCGGTGGCCTACCAGCGTCTCGATCAGCGACTGGCGAAGCTGCTGCTGGAGCGCGCCGACGCGCACGGCGTCGTGAAGGTGACGCACCAGGCGCTGGCCGACGGACTCGGCAGCGTGCGCGAGATGGTGTCGCGGCTCCTCAGCAACTTCGAGGACCGGCAATGGGTGAAGCTCGGCCGGGAACGAGTGACGATCGTGGATCGTGCAGCGCTGGTCGAACTCGCCGCCGCGTGAGGCCCGGCGCCATCGCGATGATGCTCCCGGGAACCATGTCGTGTGTTCTTGTAGGTCGGGGTTAAGCCTGACTCATGTTCGGCTGAAGCCGAACCTACAGCACCACATGTTCGGCTGAAGCCGAACCTACATAATCCTGCCGGAACCATGTCCGCGTGTTCTTGTAGGTCGGGCTTCAGCCTGACTCCTATTCGGCTGAAGCCAACGTACGACACCACATGTTCGGCTGAAGCCGAACCTACATAATCCTGTCGGAACCATGTTCGCGTGTTCTTGTAGGTCAGGCTTCAGCCTGACTCCTATTCGGCTGAAGCCAACGTACGGCACCACATGTTCGGCTGAAGCCGAACCCACGACACCACACGTTCGGCCGACGCCGAACCCAGCGCAACCCACGTCCCGTCGACCGATGTCGCTCCTCCGCCTCCTCCGGGCGCCCCTTCGCCTGGCGTCGTCCATCCTCGTCGCGTCGTTCGGCCTGATTGCGTGTGCCGCGCCAACGCCGCAGTTCTTCACGTACTACGCACTCGGCAGTGCCTTCGGCGAAGCGCAGGACCACGTCAACCTGTACTGGGCGATCAGCTGGACGGGTGACCGCAACGACCTCAAGGCGCAGCTGCGCGAGGCCACGCGGCTCGGCGTGCGCGCGATGCTGCATGCCGAGTTCATCTTCTTCGAGGGGAGCTGCCCTTATGCGACCCGGACCGACGCCGCGACACGCTGGCATGCGTTTGCCGCGGAGCTCGCGGCCGAGGGGCTGCTCGACACCGTCGTCGCGGTCTATCCGCTCGACGAGCCGGACCTGTGCGGCGTCGGCGACGGGCAGATGCAGGACGTCATCGCCATCGTTCACGCCGAGCCGCTCACCCGCGACAAGAAGGTGGCGGGACTCTTCACCGTCGACGTCGCCAAGAAGTGGGGTGGCCACTACCGCCTCACGCATGACGAGCACGCCTACAGCGGAAGCCTGCGCGCCTTCGACTGGGTGGGCTTCGACTGCTACGGCTGCAGCACGATCTTCTCCGAGACCGCGTGGGACACCGTGCGCTTCGACGCTTCCAAGCCCGGCTTCGTGACGATCCCCGGCCCCACCCTGTACGACAATTTCAAATCGCAGCTGGACCTCACGCGCCAGCAGGTCATCCTCGTGCCCAAGGCGTCGCTCGGCGGAACGCTCTTCGCCGACGCGTACGACGATCCGGTCGAGTTCTACGCGCGGGCCCGTGCCGATCCGGACGTCGCGCTGCTGCTGCCTTTCACATGGTTCGACCAGCCGGATGGCACGCAGGGCGTGCGCAGCATCCCCGACCCTGCGCGGGGCCTACCGCAGCATCGGCGCGGACGTCGACCTGCAGCATCCGGAGGTCAGCTCGCGCAGGCCGGCAACCACCCAGGCGGTGGAGTTCTACAACGCCGCACGCGATCACTTCTTCGTGACGGCGAATGCCGACGAGGCGAACCTGCTCGACGCAGGCGCGTTCGAGGGCTGGGCACGCACCGGCCAGCGATGGAACGTGTTTCCTTCGGGCACGGGCGGTGGCACGCCGGTGTGCCGTTTCTACGGCCGACCGGAGGCGGGACTCGACAGCCATTTCTACAGCGGATCGCCCGCGGAATGCGCGAGCGTCGCCGCGCGTTTCGCGACGGCGTGGGTCCTCGAAAGCAGCAACGTGTTCAAGGCGCAGCTGCCGCATCCCGGGAACGGTGCCTGCCCCATCGCCACCGTCCCGCTCTACCGCGTGTACAACGGCCGCGCCGACGTGAACCACCGGTTCAGCACGTCGCGGGCCCTGCGCGATGCGATGGTCGCGCAAGGCTGGATCGCCGAAGGCTACGGCGACGCTGCCGTCGCGCTCTGCGTCCCCGGCTGAAAGCCATCCTCGCCCGGCGCACGCGCACGGGTCGCCGGCCCGCCATTCACGCCGCCTGCGTGCCATTCGCCCCACCCTGCCGGCAGCTCGTCGTCCCCACCCTTGCGTTCGGCTGCCGCTGACGCAGAATGCCGCGGTGCCCCCCGACGCCACGCTCACCGCCCCGTTGTCCACCCCATCGCCCTGCGCCCCGGGCGGCGGCCATCCCCTCGAAATCTTCCGGCTGTTCCGCCGCTGGCCGCGCGGACTGGTGCGCGACCTCGTCTACACCTTCATCTGGAATACCCTGATCGCGCTCATCCTCACGGCGGTGTTCTACGTCACCACGCCGGAGACGGCACCGTGGCGGCCGTTGCGCACGAGCTTCGTGCTCGCGCAGTGCATCGGCTACCTGATCCACTTCGAATTCATGGTGGGCGACTGGATCACCGGCTATCGCGTCCACAGTGCGCGGCTGCCACTGCGCACCGCGTACTACACGATCCTCCCCGTCTTCGGCGTGTTCGGCGGCTACTGGCTCGGCTTCCGCCTCCTGCACATGGCGGACGCGCAGCGCTGGGTGTTCTCCGCGGGCGGCGCGATGTCGGTCGTCGTCCTGTCCATCCTCCTCTCCGGCATGCTGCTCGCGGTCTTCATTCCGCGCGAGCGCGCCGCCCAAGCCCAGGCGGATTTCGAGCGCGAGCGGGCGCGGGTCGCCGCCGCGGAGCGCGAGGCGATGCTCGCGCGCCTGCAAGTTGCTCCAGGCGCAGGTCGAGCCGCATTTCCTCTACAACAGCCTCGCGAACGTGGTGAGCGTGGTCGACGGCGAGCCGCAGACCGCGAAGCGCATGCTGGAGCAGCTGATCGCGATGCTGCGCAGCTCCGCCGCCGCCGCCACCGCCACCGATGCGACGCTGCGCGAGCAGGTCGAGCACCTGCGCGCCTATCTCGAGCTGATGACGCTGCGCATGGGTCCGCGCCTGCGGTATCGCATCGACGTCGCGCCCGGACTCGACGCCGCTCGCCTGCCGCCGCTGCTGTTGCAGCCGCTGGTCGAGAACGCCATACGGCATGGCCTCGAACCGGCCGTGCAAGGCGGCGAAGTCGTGGTCACGGCGAGACCGGCCGGGGATCGTCTGCGGATCACGGTGGAGGACACCGGCATCGGCATTCGCGAGAGCGTGCCGGCGAACGACGGGGGCGACGGGCCTGGGATTGCCCAACGTGCGCGCTCGCCTCGAAGCACTGTACGGCGATGCGGCGAGCCTCACTCTGGAAGAGCCCGCGCACGGCCGAGGCACGCGCGCCGTGATCGACATGCCGCTGCGCGTGGAAGCCTGACATGAACGTGGATCGCCGCCCCACGGCAGTCGTCGCCGAGGACGAGCCGCACCTCGCGCAGTTCCTGGTGGGACGCCTCGCCGTGCACTGGCCGGAGCTCGACGTCGTGGGGTGGCGAGCAACGGTGTCGAGGCCGGTCGATCTCGTGCGGGCGCACCAGCCCGACGTGGCCTTCCTCGACATCCGCATGCCGGGCATGACGGGACTCGAAGTGGCCCAGGACCTCGCCGGCGTCGACATCGTATTCGTCACGGCCTTCGATCAATACGCCGTGAGCGCGTTCGAGCGTGCCGCCGTGGATTACCTGCTGAAACCCGTATCCGACGAGCGCCTGTCCGCCACCGTGCAGCGGCTGAGCGCGCGTCTCGCGGAGCGCCAGCGCGCCGAACGGCCGGAACCGGCACCGGAAGTGCTGCAGGCATTGGCCCTGCTGCGCGATCACCTGCCCCAGCTCGGCACTGCGGCGCGCGCGGCCGATCGACTCGCCTGGATCCGCGCCGCCGTCGGGCAGCAGGTGCGCCTCATCCCCGTGGAAGAGGTCGCCTATTTCGAAGCCAACGACAAATACACCAGCGTCTTCACGGCGCAGGGCGAGGCGCTCATCCGCACGCCGTTGAAGGAGCTCCTCGCACAGCTCGATCCGGACCGGTTCTGGCAGATCCACCGCGGCACGATCGTGAACCTCGCGCACGTCACGAGCACGAGCCGGGACATCGCCGGCCGCGTGAAGGTCAACCTGCGCGCACCGCAGATCGCGCTGCCGGTGAGCCGCGCCTTCGTCCACCGCTTCCGGCAGATGTAGCTCAGCGGACCCCGAGCTCCTGCAGCAGCGCGTTCGCGCGGTAAACCTTGTCGAGCGCCTCGGCGATCGCGCGTGCGTCCACGGCCAGCGCGCGTGCCTTCTCGTCGGTGTACGCGAAGCGCGCGCCGAGGCTTTCGAGATTGCCGTCGAAGACGAGCCCGACGACCTCCATGTCGCGATTGACGACCGGCGATCCGGAGTTCCCGCCGATGATGTCGAGGGTCGAAACGAAGTCGAGCGGGGTGCCGAGCGCCACGTCACGCTGCGCCCCGAGCCAGCGCGGCGGCAGCTCGAAGGGCGGCTTGCCGTCGAACGCCGCATGGCGGGCGAAGAGGCCCCAGAAGTTCGTGCTCCACGGCACGAGCACGCCGTCGGCATCGTAGCCCTTGACCACGCCGTAGCTCAGGCGCGTGAAGCCCGTCGCGTCGGGATAGGCGTCGCCGCCGAGCACGCGCAAGCGGATGTGCGCGATTTCGTCCGAGGCCTGACGGATCGGCTCGTCGACTTCGACTTCCGTGGCACGCGCCAGCGCGCGGCGCAACGGATAGACCTCGCGCGCCAGCACGATCAGCGGATCGGTCGAAGCTTCGACGGCCGGCACGCCACCGTCGAGGAGCCGGCGGCGTTCCTGCAGCTCGTCGAGTCGTGTCGCCGCGATGATGCGCGCAGCGCTTGCGTCGGCCGTGCGGCCATCGAGCACCTTGCGCACGAAGGGATGCGACGGGCCGAGCAGGTCCGCGGCCTCCCCCCAGTAGCCCGCGAGGCGCGCCACCTCGAGGTCCTTGTAGACCGGCGCATCGGCGGTCACGCGATCGACCATGTGCTCGATCGCGGCGGCCCGGTACTCGGCGAGGCGCTCGCTGTCCGGCAGACGGCGCTCGTAGGCAAGCTCCACGATCCGACCGGCCATCTCGAACAGCGTGTGGTACCCGTAGCCGACGGCCCACTGCTCCTTGAAGCTGGCCGCCCCCTTTCGCGCCGCTGTCGCGATGCGCGACCAGGGGTCGGTGTCGCCGCCGGCGGACACGGGGCGCAATCGCGCTTCGTCGGCCTGCTTCTTCGTGAACAATGCCGCGTCCTTCAGCGCACGGTATTCGCCGCGCATCGCCTTCAGCCAGTTCTCGGTGCCGAAGACGTTGTCGGCGGCGCGACGCTTCGCTTCCGCGGAGCGCGGCGCTGTAGCCGAGGAGGTTGCGGTGCTGGCGCACAGCGCTGGCGATCATCAGCGGATAGCGCACGTCGCGCTCGAGCTCGAGCTGCGTGAGCGTCGCGAGGCGATCGGTCTCGTACGGATGGCCTGCGGCGAGGACGAGATCGCCCTCGCGCACGCCGCTTTTCGCCCACCGGAGGAACCGTGCGGGTGCCACGGGCGCGCCGTCGTCGTACACGCGCAGGAATGCGACGTCGAGATCGAAGCGCGGATACACGAAGTTGTCCGTGTCGCCGCCGAAGAAACCGACGCTCGCCTCGGGCGCGAACACGAGGCGCACGTCCTTCCACACGTCGATAGCGATGGAGCCGATACGCGGCGCCATGGAAGAGCGTCTCCATCTCGCAGCGCAGCCGTGTCGCGGTCGCGCACGCCTGCTCCATGCCGGTGATCGCCGCGTTGCGCTCGCTGTTCGCCGTCGCGGAGTCGCGCGATTTGACGGCGGCCTGCACGGCGGCCGTGACGTCCTCCGACGACTCGTGGCGCTTCACCTCGAAGCCGGGACAGCGCAACTCCTCCGCCGCACTGCCCGCCATGAACCCGTCGCGCACGAGGTCGCGTCCGGCGGTGGAGAGCTTCTGCAGGCAGGAGAGCGCGACGTGATGGTTGGTCAGCACCAGGCCGCGCGGCGAGACGAACGACCCCGAGGCCCCGCTCACCTGCAATGCCGCCATGCGCAGCGTATCGAGCCAGCCGTCGTTCGCGTCGAACCCGTACTTCGTGCGCAGCGCCTGCACCGGCGGCTCGTGGAAGCTCCAGAGGCCCTCGTCCGCCTGGCTCGCCGGACCGCTCGACGCGACCCACCCTGCCGTCGCCGCGACGGCGAAGCGGCGCATCCGCTGTATGCGTCGACTCCCATTGCCCATGGGCCTCTCCCGTCGCGTACGGCAACCTACTCGGGTTGCATGTTGGCCTTCTTCGCGATCTGCGCGAGACGCTCGCGCTCCGCCTTCAGGAAGGCGACGAACTCCGGCATCGTGAAGGGCGCCGGCTCGATGCCGCTCGGCACCATCTTGTCGGCGAATTCCTTGCTCTTCACCACGGCGAGGAGCTCGGCGTTCATGCGCTCGATGATCGCGGGCGGCGTTCCGGCCGGCGCGAACAGGCCCGCCCAGTGGCCGATGTTGACCATCGGATAGCCTTGCTCGGTCGCCGTCGAGATCGAAGGGTAGGCGGTGATGCGCTTGATGTACGTGGTCGCGATCGCCTTGAGCTTGCCGGCCTTGATTTGCGGGAGGACGACGATGCTGGCTTCCGAGGTCGCCGGCACGTTATTCGCGAGCACGGCCATCACGCCCTCGCTCCCGCTCTTGTACGGAACGATGGTGAGGTTGGTGACGCCGGCCTCCTTGAGCATCTCGGCCACGAAATGAGGTGTGCTGCCGCTGCCGGCCGTCGACCAGTTCACGCCCTTGCTGCCCTGCGCCTGCGCCCACGCGATGAACTCCTTGAGATTGTTCGCGGGGACGCCGGGATTGACCACGATCACCGAGGGCGCGACGCGATCATGCCGACCGGCACGAGCTCGCTGTCCGCATACGGCAGCTGCTTGTGGAGGAAGCTGTTCGTGACCACGCCTGCCGCGCCGATCAGGAACGTGTAGCCGTCCGGCGCCGCCTTGGCCACGAATTGCGTCCCGACGATCGCGCCGGCCCCCGGCTTGTTCTCGATGATGACGGGGTGGTTCAGCCGCCTCGAGTCGTCCTCGGCCGCGGCGCGCGCCATCAGGTCGTTCGCGCCACCTGCGGCGAACGGCACGATGAACTTGATCGGGCGATCGGGCCATTCCGCGCGGGCGGGCAGCACGACGAGCGTGAGAGCGCGAGGAGCAGGAGCAGTGCACGCCTCTTCATACCGTGTCTCCGGAGCGAAAAGAACGGATTATGCCGCGCTGCCCCGACAGCCGGACGACGATGCTCGCATGCGCCCGTCCGCCGGCGCGACGCGGTCCCGGCCGCGCGATCGGCCGGACTCCGGAAATGCCGCGGCCCGGCACCCTGGCGAGCGCCGGGCCGCAGCCGGTTGCAGACTCAGGCCTCGATGCGCGTCATGGGCCGCTGTAGGTGTACTGGCAGCTGCTGTTGAAGGTCAGCGTGCCCGTCTGCCCACCCTTGGTGAAGCTGATCGTTCCTCCGATCGCCCCACTCGTGCAGGCGTCCGCGTCGATCCGGATGTTGCTGACCTGCACCGAGTACGCGCCGATCGTGCCTGCGCCGGTGCTGTTCACGAGCACGCCACCAGTCGCCTGGTCGACGATCGCCAGGTTGACCTTGATCACGATGTTGTGCGGACTGGTCGTGAGGTTGGTCGTCACCGTGGTGGTGCCGGTGGTGTTGAGGTTGATGCCGATGCTCCCCGTGAGCCCGAACGCGGGCAACTGGAAGGCGTTGAAGTTGATCGTCACCGTGCCGGTGATCGCCTCCGTTGCGGAGTTGATCAGCAGGTTGGCCGTCGCCTGGATCGTGCCGTTCGCCACCGGGCTGCCATTCACCCTGACGTCGTTGAAGGTGGCGGAGAGGCTGCCCGACAGCGAGTTGTCGGTGACCACCAGGTTGTTGAGGCTGAGGACCGCGCTCCCGGCGAGCGTGCCGCCGCCACCGGGCACGCTGCAACCGTTGCCGTAGCTGATGTTGATGGTGAGGCTCGGCGGAATCGCGGTGAGGTTGGCGAGCGGCGGCGTGCTCGTCGCGACGGGGCAGGTGCTGCCGGGGGTTGTCAGCGCGTTCAGCGCCGACGACAGGATGAGCGAGAGCTGGTCGGTGTTGACGACCTCGCCGTTGACGAGACCGAGCAGCATGTCGGCGTACCCGGTCACTTCCTGCTGGAACGCGGATCCGGGGCTCGTGCCGCCGGGCGGCACGCACGCGAACACGCCGTCGGGCCCGTTGCCTTCGGGCACCCAGCCGGCCGCGACCATCGTCGAGCGGACCTGCTGGCTGATCGTGTACCGATGGTTCGGCGCACCGGACATGCCGTTGTTGAAGAGGCGGTACAGCGGAATGGTGTTGGACGGGCACACGCCGCTCGCGGTCGGCATCATGTAGAACGCGTTGGCGGATTCCAGCGTCCATACGCCGCCGGCCTGCAGGCCAGGGCACTCGACCGCGTTGCCGCTGTAGAAGTGCGAGCTGCGCGGCGCAAACGTGGCACTGAAGAAGCGGCAGACGCTGGTGATGCCAGCGCCGGGTCCCGACCACACCTTGAAGGTCTGTCCGGTCGGCGTCCACGGCGGCAGGTTTCCGGCGGTCAGCGACGCCGCCTCCTCCGGATACGCGGTGATGAAGTAGTGGTTGAAGCCCGGGTGATAGAACTCCGTGACCGTCACCGTCCCGCTCGGCGGGGCCGGGGTGTTCGCATGGACGGTCAGCGTGTACGGACCCGTGCCGGCGGCGTTGGCATAGGCGGATTCCGCGCGGATGTAATAGGTGCCGGTGGTCGGCAGCGTGAAAAAACCCGATCCCGTCGGGATGCGTGCATTGAGATTGCCGCCGCCATCGTCGTCGTAGGCGAGCGGCGTCGCCGAATCATCGTTGACGTTGTGCAGCATCAGGTACGAATCCATCGACGACGAGGTCATCGTGACGGTGACCTGCTGTCCGGCCGTGCCGCTGAA
>CAVTHT010000011.1:0-250000 GCA_963734575.1 uncultured beta proteobacterium
ACCTTCTCGTGCGCGTGAGCGATGAGGCGATCAACCGTGCAACGACGCCCGAGGAGGTGCTGCGCGCAATCGATCAGGTGATCCCCTTCATCGAGCTGCCCGACCTCATGGTGCAGACGCCTGCTCCGCCCAGGCTCAATGGTGCGGGCATCACCGCCATCAACGTCGGCGCACGGCTGGGCGTCGTCGGTACGCCGATCCCGGTGGCGCAGGACCAGAGCGAACTCTCGAACGCGTTGCGGGACATGGTGACGATCGTCAAGGCCGACGGTGCGGAGCTCGACCGGGGCAAGGGCAGCGATGTGCTCGGGAATCCGCTCAACGCCGTGGTGTGGCTCGCCAAGGACATGGCGAGGAGCGGGAAGGCGATGAAGAAGGGGGACCTGATCAGTCTCGGATCCTTCTCCCGCCTGCTGCCGCCCAAACCGGGCCTCGCGGTGGAAGTGATCTACCAGGGCCTGCCGGGCAATCCGTCGGTCACCGTGTCGTTCAAGTAGCGCGCACGCGAATCGCGCAACCACGCCGCGGTGTCCGCCGTGCCGTCGGGAGACGGTGCGTACTCGTCTGCCGCGACCGGGCGAACGCGAGCGACGCAGATCATCCATTCCCGGCGCCTGCAGGAGCGATGCTGCATCGTGCGGAGCCGCGCGAGATTCATCGACTCGTCTAGTCCTGCAGCTCCGGGTACTGACGCACCACGTCTTCACGCGTCAGGCGCGGGAACCATTCCGCGTACATGTAGCTATAGCCTTCGCCTTGCCACTTGGCGATGTCGATGACGGCGGCCGGCACGACCGTGATGACGTCGTAGAAGTCCTCCGGCTTGTAGCCACGGGACCGTGCGGCATTGCTGCACACATGGATGGTTACGCCGGCGTCGCGAAGCGCCTTCAGCTCCTCGTACACGTCCGGGAACGCAGCGCGGTTGCGGCGCGCGAACGCGTGCAGCTCGTTGCCGTGCGCCACGACGACGATGTGTGACTGGCTGGCATTACCGTATTCCGCAATGGCCTTCAGGTGATTCTTCACGTACGCGAACGCGTTGTGCGCGTCCGTAGGTTTCGCAAAATTGAAGTCGTACAAGGCGCGCTGTGCCTTGTACCGGGTGCCGTCGAACGTCGAAGGATCCGTCGGACCGGCGAGAGCGGGTGCGGCAATCAACAGTGCAACAAGGATCAGGAAGAAACGCATGACGGCAGTTCCGGAGAGGCAATGGCTCGATCTTGCCGGAACGGGGCATCCATGTCTTGATACAAAGCAACTGCACGACGTGGTCGCTCGAGGACGCGCATTCGCGACGTCCGCGTGCGTTGGCTCGTCGCGCAGCGCGTGGTGCCGTTGCGGCCGTTCGCTGCTTACCCGGCGCCAAATTGACGCGCGACACCTATGCTAAAATGACGATCGATTTTCTCGATGTTTCCGAGGTGCCATGCGTCTCACCATCCGCGGCACCTCCGGGTTGCGCGCTGTGTTGTCCTGGCTGTCGACCGTTGCCCGTCAACGGTGTCCCGGCGCCGCTTCGCTCGCGCTGTCCACCTTGGCTGCACTACCCGCCTTCGCCTTCGCCCAGGCTGCGGTCATCCCTGCAGAATCCGCGATGGAGACGCCGCCCGTCGCCGCACTCTCCAGGTGGGATGCGCCCGAGCCCTGGCGGACGGATCGCTTCTTCCTGGAAACGAGCCTGTACACGCGTCACTTCGATTACGACCCTGCGCACGACAATCACCAGGATCTTTTGCTCGGTGAATGGAACGTCACCGAACGGTGGCTGCTCGGTGCTGCGCTTTTCGACAATTCTTTCGGACAGCGCTCGCAGTACGTCTACGGCGGTTACAGGTTTCGCCCGTTCGAGCAGCTGCAACCGCTCTACATCAAGATTTCGGCCGGGCTCGTGCACGGCTACAAGGGCCAGTACCAGCACAAGATTCCCATGAACGATGCGGGAATCGCGCCCGTGATCGTGCCCTCGGTGGGCTATTGCTTCCACCGCTACTGTTCCGAACTCGTGATCTTTGGCAACGCCGGTGTGCTGCTCACGTTCGGGGTGACGATTCCCTAGCACGGAGTCCGGCCGGCACGCAGACTGGCGACCGCCCTCCGCGACACCAGCTCCTGCGGGCCACTGCTGCGGCGAAATGTCGCATGCACTTCCCGACTCACGCGTCACCAGTTGACGCTTCGCCGCGGGGTGATCAAGATCAAGACGCGCCACGGGTTCCATGCGTAGCGTAGTGCAGCGCGCCTCGCGCTCAAGTTCAATTCGGGAGAGATCATGAAAACGATGCTTGCCATAAGCGCCGGCACGCTGTTGTTCGCTGCGGCCGTCAGTTTCGCAGCTGCGCAGCAACCGGCAGTCCCCAAGGGCCCCCAGACGATGGTTACCGAGGGGAATACCACCACGGTAACGCCTGAAGAGCGGGCGAAGCTCCAGGCCGAAAAAGCCGCCAAGAAAGACGCGGCAGCGAAGTCGGCTGGATCGAAGAAGATGACCAGCGCGGAGAAGCGCGCGGAAGCCAAGAAGTCTGCGAAGGCGACTCAGCCCATCCCCATGGAAGGGAACACCACCACGGTGTCGGCGGAAGAGCGTGCGAAGCTCAAGGCCGAAAAGACCGCGAAGAAACAGACGTCGGCAACGATGACGCCGGAACAGAAGAAGGCCGCGGCCTCCGAGAAGCAGAAGCAGGGAGCGGAGTCGGTCAAGGGCGCAACGGGCAACTAGGTTGTCTCCGTACCGCGGCCTCGCGCCGCGGTACGAGCTGTCTGTCATCATCGCTCGCGTGCCGTCCGAACTCGCCGTCTTTCCAGGCGGTGTGACGGTTGCGCACGCAGCGCATCCGGCGGTCGCCGGCATGGCGTGCTGACTCGACGCGCATTCGCCGCGCCAACTGGCACGGCGCGCAGCGTTCGTGGATCAATAGTAGGGAACCCGCTTGCCCGCATAGGCGCCAAGCCAGCGCCCGACGGCTCCGGCCGCCGCACGCATCCACTCGGCCAAGGCGCGGCGTGCCGGAATCGCCTCCGTCAGGACGATGGTCGAGCGCTCTTCGGCTTCCACGAGGGTGAGCCCATCGCGATCAATTCTCCAGGCATCGCCCGGCCGCAGAAAAATGTCGCGGGTGTCGTGTTCCATCGTGATCCAGAGGCTTCCCGATTTCACTTCCGCGACTGCGCCGGCCGCGTCGGTCAGGGCAAGCCGCTGCCACTGGTCGAGGACCAGAGCGGGTCCGTTCATGACGATGTTCATGGCGCCTCCACTATGCGTAGAATGCATGGCCTATCCGAGATGACTTATTGCGATGATTGGCCTGCTACGATCGATTCTGCAGTGATCACCCGCGCGATCCAAGCGACATATTTGCAGGCCAGCCATGATTTTTATGCATGCCTAAACTGCCCGCCCTGCCGACCCTGGATTTCTTCCGCGGCTTCGATGCAGCCGCCCGCCATCGCAGCTTCACGCGCGCCGCGGAAGAGCTGCACCTCACGCAATCCGCGCTATCGCGTCAGGTCAAGACGCTCGAGGAGGAGGTCGGCTCGCAGCTGTTCGAGCGCGGTCGCCGCGGGCTCGCGCTGACGGCAGCGGGTGCGACGCTGCACCGTGCAGTGCAGGGTGTGCTGCGCGACGTCGCGCAGACGGTGGCGATGATTCGTGCAAGGGGCGACACCCATCGGCTCACGGTGTCGACCACGGTGTCGTTTGCCTCGTTGTGGCTCGTGCCCCGCCTGCAGCACTTTCGCAGCGGTCATCCGCAAATCGAGGTGTTCGTCTCCGCGGACAACCGGATGATCGATCTCGAGCGGGGCGAAGTGGACGTCGTCGTGCGGTTCACACAGGAAGCCCGCGCGGCCGACGGCGCCGTGCGGCTGTTCGGCGAGCACATCATTCCCGTGGCGAGCCCGAAGCTACTGGCGCGCGGGAAGCCCGCGTTGCGGCGACCGCAGGATCTCGCGCAGCATGTCCTGCTGCATCTCGAGGATCCGTTGGCACGCGCGCCATGGGTGGACTGGTCGATCTGGCTCGGTGCCGCGGGCGTGCCCGACTTGGTGCCGTCGGGCAGCCTGCGGTTCAGCCAGTACGACCAGCTTCTGCAGGCGGCCATCGCCGGTCAGGGCATCGCGCTCGGCCGCCGTCCGTTGATCGACGACTTCCTCGCACGCCGCACGCTCGTCATGCCGTTTGCGAAACGCTACGACGTGCCGCATGCCTACTTCGTGATTCCAGCGGCGCACGCGCGCGACCGACCCGAAGCGGCTGCGTTCGTGTCGTGGATGATCGCCGAGGCTGGAAGCGAGGCCGTGCAGGCGGCTCGCGATCGGAGCGACGAACAAGGCGGGCGCTCGCGAAGACCGCGCAACACGTCGTAGTGGAAAGGAACGAAGCGGTGCCGCGGAGGGGATCGGCCATCTGGCGGCCAGTGACCCGCGGGCTCGGCAAGCCTGTCCGATAGGCGTCCGGTGTGCGCCCTCAGCGCGCCCAGCGCAGGACCCGTGCGTCCAGCCTGCGGGCCGTCTCGATCAACAGCGCGCGGCTCGCCGGATGCAGCGGTGGCCACGGATGGCGCGGCGCATCGCAGGCGATGACGCCACCTTCCTTCATCAGCGCCTTGGCCGCAAGGAAGCCGCACTGGCGGTTCTCGATGTTGATCAGCGGCAGCCAGCGCTCGTAGGCCGCGATCGCCTCGTCGCGGCGGCCGGCCCGGTACGCGTCGAGGATGGGCCGGATGCCGTCCGGATACCCACCGCCGGTCATCGCTCCCGTGGCGCCGGCTTCGAGGTCCGGCAGCAGCGTGATCGCCTCTTCGCCGTCCCACGGGCCTTCGATCGCGTCGCCGCCGAGCCGAAGCAGCTCGCGCAGCTTGGCGGCCGCGCCCGCGGTCTCGATCTTGAAGTAGGCGACGTGCTCGATTTCGCGCGCCATGCGCGCCAGGAACTCCGCGGACAAGGGCGTGCCGGCTGCCGGCGCATCCTGCACCATGATCGGGATGTCCACCGCGTCGGACACGCCCCGGTAGAACTCGAAAATCTGCCGCTCGGGCACGCGGAAGGTTGCGCCGTGGTAGGGCGGCATCACCATCACCATCGCAGCGCCCATCTGCTGCGCGCGTCTCGATCGCTCGGCGCAGACCCTGGTGCTGAAGTGCGTGGTCGTGACGATCACCGGCACGCGGCCGTTCACGTGTTCGAGCACGGCGCGCGTGAGCACCTCGCGTTCGTCATCCGATAGCAGGAACTGCTCGGAGAAGTTCGCGAGGATCGCGAGACCTTCCGAACCGGCGTCGATCATGAAGTCGACGCATCGCTTCTGGCTTGCGAGGTCGAGCTCGCCGGACTCGGTGAAGGGTGTGGGGACCACCGGGAACAGGCCCCGGTAACGTGCAGGGGAATGGTTGCTCACGACCTCGGCCTTATCCGTTACTCGATGATGTTGAAGTCGCGCAGGTACTCGGAGCGCAGCTTCAGCCCCAGCCCCGGCGCGTTGTCGTCGAGCTGCAGGAAGCCGTTCTCGGCGACCGGCTCGCCCTCGAAGATGTAGTAGAAGAGCTCGTTGCCCACTTCCACGTCGAACATGGGGAAGTATTCGCTCATGGGGCAGTTGAGGCTGCTCATCGTGAGATGGTAATTGTGCATCTGCCCGGCATGCGGGATCACCGGCACCGAGAAGGATTCGCACAGGGCGTTGATCTTGTGCGCCATCGTGATGCCGCCCACCCGGTTGGTGTCGTACTGCACCACCGAGACCGCCTTGCGGTCCAGCAGCTGCTTGAAACCGTAAAGCGAGAACTCGTGCTCACCGCCGGAGATCGGAATGCTGGTGAACCGGTTGAGCTCCGCGTAGCCGTCGATGTCGTCGGCGATCACCGGCTCCTCCAGCCAGCGGGGCTGGAACTTCTCGAGCTTCGGCAGGATCCGCTTGGCGTACTCCACGTTCCAGCCCATGTAGCACTCGAGCATGAGGTCGTTGTCGTAGCCGATCACCTCGCGCACGGCCTCGACGGACTTCAGGTTCTCCACCACGCCCTGCTGGCCGTGCTGCGGGCCGTAGCCGAAGCGCATCTTGAAGGCGCGGAAGCCCTGCTTCAGATAGGTCTCGGCCTCCTTCTGCATCGCCTTCAGGTCGGTGCGATACAGCTTGCTGTAGTAGCAGGGGATCTTCTCCTTGGTGCGCCCGCCCAGCAGCTTGAACACCGGCTTGTTCACCGACTTGCCCAGGATGTCCCAGATCGCGATGTCGACTGCGGAGATCGCCGCCATGCCGACGCCCTTGCGGCCCCACGCGTGGGTGGCGCGGTACATGCGCTGGTTCAGGTACTCGTAGTCCCACGGGTCCTGGCCGATCACCAGTGGCGCGAGGTATTCGTCGATGATCGCCTTGGCGATGCGGGGCGCGAGCGCCACGTTGCCGAGGCCGACGATGCCGTCGTCGGTCTCGACTTCCACGACCGTCCAGCCGTGGAAGCGGAAGGTGTTCATGGTGTCCTTGCCGGCGGCGTGCTGGCTGGCCGGGTTCTCGTACACCATGTCCATGGCGTTGGAGCAGAAGTTGCCCTGCGGCGGGACGGTCGGCCCCTTCCATTCGAAGACGCGGGCGCGGACGGACTTGATCTTCATGCGGTGGCTTTCTGGTTTTCGGCGGTGCGGGAAGCACGATTCGCGCGACCCATGCGGGCGGCGATCGCGAATGCGTTGGCCGTCGCCGTGACGTCGGCCTTGCCCTGGCCGGCGATGTCATAGGCGGTGCCGTGAGCGGGGGTCGTGATCGGGACCGGGAGGCCGCCCTGCACCGTCACGCCCCGGGAGAATCCCATGAGCTTGATCGCGATCTGCCCCTGGTCGTGGTACATGGTCACGACCGCGTCGAACTCGCCGTCGCGCGCCTTGATGAACAGCGTGTCGGCTGGGAAAGGACCCAGCGCGGCTACGCCGGTCTCGTTCAGGTCGCGCACGGCCGGTGCGATGACGTCGATCTCCTCGCGTCCGCAGGTGCCGCCCTCGCCGCCGTGCGGATTGAACGCCGCGACGGCCACCCGGGGCGCCGCGACGCCGTTGGCGCGCAGCGACGCGTGGATCAAGCGGCCGGCGGCGACGATCCGATCGCGCGTGAGATAGGAGGCGGCGTCCTTCAGCGGGACATGCGACGACACGCGCGCGGTCCACAGCGAGCCGAGCGTGTTGAACTCGCAGAAGTAGCCGGTCACCCCGAGCGCAGAGGCAAAGTGGTGCAGCTCGTCCTCGTGCTGCAGGCCGCCGAGTTTCATCGCGTACTTGTTCAACGGCGCGAAGCAGATCGCGTCGATCTGCCCCGCGCGGGCGGCATCGAGGCAGCGATTCAGGACGGTCAGGACCGACGCGCCGCCCGCGGCCTCCGCCTGCGCTCGGTGCACCTGTGCGGGCTGCACGGTGTCGACGGTCAGGAACGCGGGACGCGTGGTGTCGCCGCGGCTGCGCACTGCGTCGAAGTCCGTCACTTGTTCGCAGCCGATTCGCGCGCCCGCGATGCGCTGCCCGTCTTCCCACAGCCATGGATCGCCGACGAGCACGACGTTGGCCTGCGCCAGCGTCTCGGGCCGCATCAGGAGCCGCGCGATCAGTTCGGGACCGATGCCGGCCGGGTCGCCAAGGGTCAACGCGATGACCGGCTTCTCGTTCGATTCTTTCATGTGGACCTCAGTGCGGCCGTACCGCGAAGATAACTGCGCAGCCGCGCGAGCAGCGGCATGACGATGAGCAGCGCCGACAGCACGACCAGCGTCGCCGAGATCGGCGAGGCCCAGAAGATCGACAGGTCGCCGCGCGACAGCAGCAGCGATTGGCGGAATGCCTCCTCTGCGCGATCACCAAGCACCATGGCCAGCACCATCGGCGCGATCGGGTAGTCGAGCTTCTTGAAGAAATACCCGAGCACGCCGAATACCATCATCAATCCGACGTCGGAGACGGCGTTGTTCACGGTGTACGCGCCGATCACGCACACCACGACGATCACCGGCGCGATGATCGAGAACGGGATGCGCAGGATCGCGGCGAACAGCGGCACGGTGGCGAGCACGACAACCAGGCTGACGACGTTGCCCAGGTACATGCTGGCGATCAGCCCCCAGACGAAATCCTTCTGCTCGATGAACAGCATCGGCCCGGGCCGCAAGCCCCAGATCATCAATCCGCCGAGCATCACGGCGGCGGTCGCCGAGCCGGGGATGCCGAGCGCGAGCATCGGCAACAGCGCGCTCGTCCCGGCGGCGTGGTCGGCGGTCTCGGGCGCGATCACGCCTTCCATCTCTCCACTGCCGAACTTGTCGCCGTTGCGGGACATCCTCTTGGCGATGCCGTAGCTCATGAACGATGCCGCGGTGGGCCCGCCGGGCGTCACGCCCATCCACCAGCCGATCGCCATGCTGCGGAGCAGCGTCGCCCAATAGCGCGGCAGCTTCCTCCAGGTCTGGAATACGACCTTCAGGTTCAGCCGGGATGCCACGCCTTTGAACGCCAGGTCTTCCTCCATCGTCGCAAGGATCTCGCCGATGCCGAACAGCCCGATGACCGCCACCAGGAAGCTGATGCCGCGCAGGAATTCCGGCAGGTCGTAGGTCAGTCGCAGGTTGCCCGACACCGTGTCCATGCCGACCGCGGCGCAGCCGAGCCCGAGCAGCAGCGAGCCGAGCGACTTGATCGGCGACTGGCGTCCCATGCCGATGAAGCTGCAGAAGGTCAGGAGGAAGACGCCGAAGAACTCCGGCGGCGAGAACCGCATCGCGAAGTCGGCGACCCAACCGGACAGGAAGGTGATCACCAGAACGCCCGACAATGCACCGAAGAAGGCGGACGTGAACGCAGCCGTCAGCGCCTCGCCGGCGCGTCCCTGGTGCGCCATCGGGTAACCATCGAACGTGGTCGCAACCGATGAAGGCTCGCCGGGAATGTTGAACAGGATCGAGGTCGTGGAACCGCCGAACAGCGCGCCCCAGTACATGCACGACAGCAGGATGATCGCGGAGACCGGCGGCATCGTGAACGTGAGCGGCAGCAGCAGTGTCACGCCGTTCGGCGCGCCCAGCCCCGGCAGCACGCCGACCAGAATGCCAAGCAGAACGCCCACCACCATCAGCAGCAGGTGGTACGGCGTCATCGCCACGGAGAAGCCGTGCAGGAGCGCTTGAAACGATTCCATCGCCTGCCCTCAGCCCCGGTGCATTTCGACCAGCCACTCGATGACCGGTCCCTTGTACAGGTCCACCTGGAACCACACCTCGAGCAGCACGTAGAACACCGCGCAGACCGCGATTCCCGTCGGCAGCGCACGCCAGCGATAGTTGCCATGCCCCCACATGAAGCCGGCGATGAACAGCGCCGAGGCGATGTACAGGCCGAGCCACGGTACCGCGACGATGTATGCCACCATCGGCAGGAAGACCTGCAGCAGCGGCTTGATGCGATCGCGCTTGAGGTATATCTCGCGTGTCGGCGGATGCCGGCGCGCGCGATAGGCCGTCGCGATGGCGAGTCCCATCTGGATGACGCCGACGGCGACGAGCAGCCAGCCGATGCGCAGCGGGAAATAACCCGACTCGGGGCCGGTCGGCGTCCACCCGACCCCCTGCTCCAGGCTGCCGTTGATGATCAGCGCGCCGACGATGATGAACATCAGCGCCACGCCGAGCTCGGCCGTCCACCGGGCAAAGCCCTGCGGACGATGCGACGCGAGCTGCGGCGTGGACGGCTCGACCATTACTTCAGCAGCCACCCGGCGTAGGAAAAGACCGCCTTCTGCCGCTCGGTGTCCTCGGCGATGTACTTCGCCACGGCGTCGTCGGTGCCGAACGTACCGTTGAGCGCGTTCCTGGTCAGGAATTCCTGCCATTCGGGCGTCTGCGATACCTTCCTGAACAGGTCGGTGTAGTACGCCATCTGCTCGGGCTTGACGGCCGACGACACGTAAATCACGCGCGGCATCTGGTACTGCTCGACGGGCAATCCCTTTTCCTTGCACGTCGGGATGTCGCCCCACGACATCGTCGTGGTGACCTTCTCGCTGTACTTCATCCGCTCCTTCGCGAACACACACAGCGGCTTGATCTGGCCGGCGCGCCACTGCGAGATGTTTTCGTTCGGGTTGTTCACATTGGAGCTGATGTGCTTGCCTGCCAGCTGCGTGGCCGCCTCCCCACCACTCTTGAACGGGATGTACGCGAGCTTCGTGCCGTAGCTCTTGTTGATCAGCTCGTTGAGCGTCTGGTCGGTGTCTTTCGACTGCGAGCCGCCCATGATGTACTTGCTGGGATCGGCCTTGACCGCATCGAGGTAGGCCGTCGGGCCGTCGAACTGCGAATCGGCCGGCACCCACAGGACGAACTCGTCGAGCGCCATCATCGCCACCGGCTTGAGCTGCGCGAACTGGTACGGGACCTTCAGCACCAGCGGCAGCAGGTACGCGTTGTTCGTGCCGAACACCACCTTGTGCGGATCGCCCTTCGCGGCCGCGACGTCGAGAAAGCCCTCGGCGCCCGCGCCGCCGGACTTGTTCGTGACGATGATCGACTGGTCCATCAGCTTGTGCTTGACGATGATCGACTGCACCAGTCGCGCGAACTGGTCGGTGCCGCCGCCAGCACCCGACGGCACGACGAATTCGACCGGCTTCGTGGGCTTCCAGTCCGCCGCCAATGCGGCCGGCGGCAACAGCAGCGCCGCCGCGACGGCGCCTGCGAATCCTTGAACCCAGCGCTTGTTGAGCATATTCACATCTCCTCCTTCTGTGGAACGGTGGTGGTCGAAACGGCCGAAGCCGGAAAGTGATGGGGTCAGCGGGTCCCGAGGGATCCCATCTGCACCCAGGCCCGTGCGAGTGCCGAGCCGTCAAGCGCCAATGCGGTGGCCGGAACGTCGCTGCCGCGGGCCACGTCATGCAACAGTCGCTTGTTCGCTGCGAGGTAGTACGGCGCCGCACCCTGCGCCCGTGCGCCGGGCACGAGCCGTGCGGACACGCCCTGCATCTCGTGCATGTGGCCGCCCATGACGAGCGTTTCGCCGGCTCGCAGGTCACGCGTCGCACGCGCGACCATCACCGCGTGCGGCTGCTGGGAGGTACTGCCCGTCGCGCGGCCATGCAGCACGGCGGAATAGACGGAGGTGAGGCTCTCGAGCCCCATCAGGTGGAACGGCTGGTAGATGCACGCATACCGGCCGCTGCGCCCCACCACATGTCCCTTTTCCCGCAGCAGCTGCCACACCTCATGGTCGGTGCAGCGCACGATCACGAACACACCGCCGCCGAAGCTCGCCTCGTCGCTGCGCCGCAGCGGATTGAATACGTCCACCACGCCGGTTGCCGTCAGGATGCCGCCGTCCTCCACCGGGACGAAGACATCGGCAAGCTCGGAGGCGCGGCAAAGCGGGTAGTTCAAGGCATCGCACGCGGGTTGCAACCCCGTCGAATTGGCCACGACATTCATCTCGCAGTAATCGGGCGTGGCGCTCAGCGGGAACTCGGTCAGCGCACGGCGCCGGTCTTGGAGCGTCGCGGCCACGTCGGTCCCGAGCGTCCACAGGTTCTCCAGTCCCGCAACGGCGCGCGGCACCCCGGCGTGCGTGACCACGCCGCGTCGGGGATCGTGGACAAAGTCGTGCTCGCTCGCCTTGCCCGCGCAGACCACCTCGAATCCGAGCACTCGCGCCCACGTGACCAAGCCGATCAGTCCGGCCGGCTGGTCGCCATCGACCGTGGTGTAGACCACGCCCTCCTCGAGCGCGAGGTGATTCAGCCAGGGCCCGACGACCGAATCGGTCTCCTTCGTGACCATGCCAACGTGCACGCGACGGCGCAGCGCCACTTCCGCGATCGCGACGCTGGCCTCGGGCGCGCCGGTGGCCTCGATCACGATGTCGTGCGGCGCGTGCGGCAGCCAGCAGGCATCGGCAACGAGCGCGATGCAGCCGGCGGCGGCGCGCACCTCGGCTTCGTTGGCGCAAATCCGCAATGTCTCCGGCGCAAATCCCATCTGCAGCAGCGTCGCGTGCAGGCGTTCGACGTCACGGTCGCAGAGCATGGCGAGCTCGACGTGCGGCGCGGCCCGACACTGCGCAATGAAGGTGCGGCCGAAGCCGCCGTTGGCGCCCGTCAGCGCGACACGGATCCGGCGGTCGCGCAGTTCCTTGAAGAGGAGTTCGTAGTTCACGATGCCCTCGAGCGACGCGCGGGCGGATGTGGCGGCGCCAGCGGTACCGGCTTCATCACCGCCTTCGTCGTGCGGTGCACCTGTTCGAGGTGGTGGCGCATGGCCGCCACTGCGGATTCGGGTACGCCCGTGCGCAGCGCTTCGACGATCTCCTGATGTTGGGCGACGCTCTGCGCGATTGCGTTCTTGCGCACCAGCGCCAGGCGACGGTACTCGAGCGCATACCCGTAGAAGTCGAACACCACGTCAGCGAGCAGACCGTTGCCGCACGCCCGGTACAGCGCGTGGTGGAACTCCTGGTCGGAGATCTGGAATCGGACGGGGTCGTTCACCATCGAGCGTTGCGCGTCGATCAACGCCTGCAGCCGCGCCAGCTGGGTCGGCGTGATGCGTTGCGCGGCGAGCCAGATCACCTGGACCTCCACCGCGGCGCGGGCCTCGGCCACCTCGTCCAGTGACCGATGCTTCAGCCCGCCCAGGATGCCTACCGATTCGTGCAGAGGCATCGAGCCGCGCCCGAGAACCTTCGTTCTTGCACCCTGGCTCACCTCGATCATCTTGCGGGCCTGCAGCACGCCGATCGCCGCGCGTACGGTCTCCCGCGATACTTCGAGCGTCGCGGCCAGCTCGCGCTCGGACGGCAACTCGTCGCCCGGCAGCAACAGGCCCGAGTGGATCATGTAGGCGAGCTTGTCGCTGATCTGATCCTTCACCGTGCGCTTGCTGATCGGGCCGCGGTCGCCCGGAATGCGTTCGATGAGCTGGAGGTGGCTGGACATGGCTGGCCTACTGGTCCGGGCAGTATACCAGTGGAAGAGACTGCGTCAATCCATCGTCGCCTCGGCGGAACACGGACTCTCCGCGGGCCGAGTAGTGCCGGCTAGGAAGGTGTCGCTTGGTGTTTCCCGGCGATGATCAGGGGGCGGTCTACTGCCTGCATGACGTACGACACCGGCAGCTCGTTCTCGAGAAGCGTCGCCATCGCGCGCAGGTATTTGCGGGAGTGTCGGAAGAACTTCTTGTACCCGGCGCAGAGGTAGTGCAACCCCGGCTCGCCCTCTGGCGACGTCGTGAAGCGATGCTTGGGACACCCGCCCCAGCACGCTTCCAGCACGTCGCACTCGCGACAGCAACGCGGAAGCGAATGCTCCTTGTGCGGACCGAAGCCGGACGCGACGGAATGCTTCACCATGTTGCCGATGCTCGCCTCGCGCACGTTGCCGAGACGGTATTCGGGGTAGACGTAGTGATCGCACGCGAAGACGTCGCCGTTGTGCTCGATTGCGATCGCACGCCCGCACTGCCGCGAGAAGATGCAGACCGGCGAACCATTGCCGATCCACGCGTTCAGCGCCCACTCGAAGTTCATCACGAAGACGGTGCCCACGTCCTTGCGCACCCATTCATCCATGATCGCGATGAGGAAGTCGCCATACGCCTCCGGCTCGACCGTCCACGGCGTCACGCGCCTGTTCGGCTCGGGCGCTCGCAGCGACGCCGGCTTCGCGAGCCAGAAGCCAATCGCTCGCGTCGCGTCATCGGGCTCGCGCTCGACGATCGGCGTGAACTGGATGTACCTGATGCCCGCCTCGCGGAAGAAGCGGTAGACCTCCAGCGGATGGTGCGCCGTCTCGCGACCGACGCATGCGAGCACGTTGAACTCGACGCCGTGCTGCTGCAGCAGGCGCACGCCCTTCATGACCCGCTCGAACGTGCCCGCACCGTGGAGGTCCTTGCGGTAGCGGTCGTGGATCTCCTGCGGCCCGTCGAGACTGACGCCGACGAGGAAGGCGTTCTCCTTGAAGAACCGGCACCACTCGTCGTCGAGCCGCATTCCGTTGGTCTGCAGGCTGTTGCGGATTTCCTTGCGGTCGCGATAGGGCCGCTGCAGCTCCACCACGCGCCGGAAGAAGTCCACGCCGAGCAGCGTGGGCTCACCGCCGTGCCACACGAACTCCGCGACGGGTGTCGGCTGCGACTCGACGTAGCTCGCGATGTACGCGGCGAGGACATCGTCGGGCATGCGGTACCGCTCGTCTCGATCGAACAACGCGCGCTTCTCGAGATAGAAGCAGTACTCGCACTTGATGTCGCACACCGGCCCGATGGGCTTCGCAAGGACGTGGATGCCCGGTTCGCTCACCGCGGCAGCACCTGCACCGGGCTGGTCATCCGCAGTCATCATGTCCTTCCGACGGGCGTCAGCAGAGTGTCACCCCAAGACGAGGCTTCAATCCACGAGCGCCTTCTGTCGAGCCGTCGCCGCGAGTGCCTTCCGCTCTTCGTTCGCCCTCGCCGCTGGCATCGGTGCGAGATCGATCTTCACGTGCTGGATGCTGCCCGTGAAGCGGTACGGCGACGCCAGGCCATACGTCTCGACGACCGGCGTTTCGCCGTCCTCACCGACGTCGGCGCCCTCGTCGGCCGAGAAGAGGCCCGGCTGCGTGCGTTCGATGCGGCCTTCGGCCACCTTCTTGTCGTTGACGAAGATGCGACCCACGCCGCCCTTGCCCAGCCCGCTGCCGTCGTAGGCGAATTCGTAGCGGATGGTGGCCTTGCCGGGTGCGACCGGTTGCGTTGCCGCAACGGTGAAGCGCTGCAGGCCGAGGAAGTTGTAGGTGTACGTCGGGCTTGCCATCCTTCAGGTACAGGCTCCACCCGCCGAACCGTCCCGCCTGAGCGAGGATCACGCCCTTCGCACCGCCCTTCGGGATCACGACGTCGGCGGTGATCGTGTGCGAGCGGTTCTTCGTGTTGATGAACACGTTCTCGGACATGCCGGCCATGCCCTCGTACACCGTGAGCGATGTGCGGCCGGCCATCAGGTCCGGACGTCCTGCCAGAGCGGGGTTGACGCGCTCGACGCTGCGGTCGTCGATCGGCAGCACGCGATACTTCTCCGCCTCCGTCAGGAACAGCGCCTGCATCTCCTTGAGCTTCGCCGGGTTCTGCTTCGCGAGGTCGTTCGCGAGGCTGAAGTCCTTCGTCGTCTCGTACAGCTCCCAGGTGTCCTCGTTGAGGTCCGCACGCGGCTTCGTCTCCCACGGCGCGCGATGCACGGTGCCGGCGAGCCAGCCATCGTGGTAGATGGCGCGATTGCCGAACATCTCGAAGTACTGCGTCAGGTGCGTGTCCTTTGCCCCGGCGTCGTTGAAGCTGTACACCATGCTCACGCCTTCGATCGGCGTCTGCGGCACGCCGTCCACGACCTTCGGCTCGGGCAGGCCCGCAGCCTCTAGGATCGTCGGGGCGATGTCGATGACGTGGTGCCACTGCGAGCGGACCTGGCCCTTGCTTTTCACAGCGTTGGGCCAGTACACCACCATGCCGTTGCGGGTGCCGCCGTAGCTCGAAGCGACCTGCTTGGTCCACGTGAACGGGGTGTCGCCGGCGACTGCCCAGCCGGCGGCATAGTGACCATAGGTGTTCGGTCCGCCGAGCTGGTCGTAATGCTTCAGCACGTCCGGCACGGTCTCGACGACGCCATTGAAATAGGTCATCTCGTTGAACATGCCGCTCATGCCGCCCTCGGCGCTGGCACCGTTGTCGCCGACGACGTAGAGGATCAGCGTGTTGTCGAGCTGGCCCATGTCGCCGATCGCGTTGACGAGCCGGCCGATCTCGGTGTCGGTGTACTCGGCGAAGCCCGCGAACACCTCCATCTGGCGAGTAAAGAGCTTCTTCTCGTCGGCCGTGAGCTTGTCCCAGTCCTTGATCGCATCCGGCTTGGGCGCGAGCTTCGTCCCCGACGGCACGACGCCGAGCTTGATCTGGCGCGCGAGCGTTTCCTCGCGCAACTTGTCCCATCCCTGGTCGAACCTGCCCTTGTACTTGGCGATCCACTCCTTCGGCACCTGGTGCGGCGCGTGCGTTGCACCCGGGGCGAAGTAGATGAAGAACGGCCTGTCGGGCGTGAGTGACTTGACCGAGCGCATCCAGTTGATCGCCTGGTTCGTCATGTCGGTCATGAAGTGGTACCTGGGATCCTTCGGCACCTCGACCTTGACCATCCCATCGTAGATCAGGGGCGCCCACTGATTGGTCTCGCCGCCCATGAAACCGTAGAACTTGTCGAAGCCGTTGCGCGTCGGCCAGCGGTCCGTGGGTCCGGACGGGCTGACTTCCCACGCTGCGGTCTCGTGATTCTTGCCGAACTGCGCCGTCGAGTACCCGTTGTAACGGAGCATCTTCGCCAGCGGGGCGACGCTGTCGGGTCGCTGCCCGGTGTTGCCCGGAAACGCGGTCGCCGTCTCCATGATCGAGCCGGTGTTGTTGGTATGGTGATTGCGGCCCGTCAGCAACGCGGCCCGCGTGGGCGAGCTCAACGCCGTGGTGTGGAACTGGTTGTAGCGCAGACCGTTGGTCGCCAGGCGCTCCACCGTGGGCATGTTGATGGGCCCGCCGAACGCGCCCGATTGGCCGAAGCCCATGTCGTCGATCAGGACGATCAGCACGTTGGGCGCGCCTTCCGGAGCCTTGACCTGGAAGCGCGTTGGCGCCTTGGCGTCACGCACATCGACGATCGCGCTGCGCGGCACGTCCGGCTCGCGGATCGGCAGCGAGGTTCGGTCGGCGGCCGTCTGTGCACCTGCGGTGGCGGCGCATGCCATCCCGAGCGCCGAGCCCACCAGCTCGTAAGACATTCTTCTTTTCATGGCTCGTCCCGGGTAAAGGCGTTGGCTAACTTGGCGGTTGCTCGAGCGCAACGAAATCGCGACGCTCAGGTGCGGTCAGGCGACGCCCTGGTCGGCGGGCGCCCGCGTGGAGCATCTTCGTGCATCTGCGTGCGGCGATCTTTGCAAATCTCGACACATCCATCGATCCGCGGCGCTGAGCATCGCCGCGGAAATGCCGTCACCACCGCGTCGAGAGATGGAAGCCCGGGATACGAAGACTTCCTGACGTACCATGGGTAAACGCGACACGTGCCGCAGAGGTCCCCCATGAATGAAACGATGGCCCACCGATTGCGATGGCTCCTTTGCGTCGTCGCAGTCGGTGGTGCCGTTGCCTCGGCCGACCCGTTGCCGGTTCAGAGCGTGCCGCACGTCGATCTCGAACGCTACGCCGGCAAGTGGTACGAGATCGCCGCCTTTCCGATGTTCTTTCAACGCCAATGCGTCGGCGATACGACGGCGGAGTACCGAGTACGGCCGGATGGCGATGTCGCCGTCGTCAACCGTTGCCGGACTGAAACGGGATTCGACGAGGCCATTGGAAAGGCCTGGGCAGTCGCAGGCGCAGGCAATGGGCAGCTCAACGTATCTTTCTTCTGGCCGTTCCGTTCCGACTATTGGATCGTCGGTCTCGATGACGCGTATCGATGGGCGGTCGTCGGGAATCCCAACCGAAGGTATCTGTGGATCCTCTCCCGCTCCCCACAGCTACCTCGCGACCAATTGGACGAAGCTTTGGAGGTCGCCGCGCGCCAGGGATTCGACCTGACGCAACTGAAATACACGCGCCACGGACCGACTTCTGCGATTCCCTAGTGCGGCACTCGTGCGCCTCGCGCATCTGGACATCAACCGTCGGTCGACAGCGTTCGATTCAGGAACGCTGAGGAAGGAGCGCGGGCATTCGCAGCCAGGCAGGCGAAAACCAAGCAGATGTGGCAGCGTCTGCGGGAGTGCAACACCAGTGACCCGCGACGAGCGCGGGCGAGCGCTACTGACGCCTAGAGACAGGAAGAATGGGGTGGCTGATGGGACTCGAACCCACGACAACCGGAATCACAATCCGGGACTCTACCAACTGAGCTACAGCCACCACTGAGGTTGCGTCGCCGCCGTGCGCATCGATCCACCGATGCACAACGCGGAACGCCGCAATATTGGCGCGCCCGACAGGACTCGAACCTGTTACCGCCGGCTTAGAAGGCCGGTGCTCTATCCAGATGAGCTACGGGCGCCCTGTCGGACCGGGACGCGCGTCGGCAACTGCCGCGCGAACAAGCTGCGGGCGGCACCGCGTTGGGTGGTCGGGGTGGAGAGATTTGAACTCCCGACATCTTGCTCCCAAAGCAAGCGCGCTACCGGACTGCGCTACACCCCGAGGGGTGGAATTATGCCCGAAAACGGGCCGGAACGTCTGCCGGGACCGCTTGGCAGCCGGCGCCTAACGGGCGAACTTGCGGATCACCGCCATCGCTTCGCCGATCGCCTCGTCGCCGTCGCCGGAACGAACCGCGGACTGGACGCAGCCCTTGAGATGGGCCTCGAGCATCTGCAGGCCGAGGGCATCGAGCGCCGCCTGCACGGCGCTGATCTGGGTCAGCACGTCGATGCAATAGCGATCCTCCTCGACCATGCGCGCGATCCCGCGCACCTGTCCCTCGATGCGATTCAGGCGCTTCGAGAGCGCGTCCTTGTCCGGCCGATGGACGTGACGATGCTGCTCCTGCGTCTCAGCCGGCAACGTCATAGCCCGCGTCCTCGATGGCGCCGCGCAGGTGCGCGACGTCGGTCTTCGCCGGGTCGTACGTGACCGTCGCCGCGCCCGGGTTCAGCGTCACCTCCGCATTGGCCACGCCCGGGCACGGCCTTCAGCACGCGCGTCACGCTGCCGACGCACCCGTTGCACGTCATGCCTTGCACTTTCATCGATACGGTTTCCATTGCATCACTCCTTTCGTTTCACGCTGCGGGTCGCCAGCGCCGCAGCAGCAGCGCATTGGTGACGACCGAGACGGAGCTCGCCGCCATCGCAGCCCCGGCAATCACCGGATTCAGGAGCCCGGCCGCAGCGAGCGGGATGCCGAGCACGTTGTAGGCGAACGCAAAGAACAGGTTCTGCCGGATCTTCGACAGGGTCGCGCGCGAGAGCAGGATCGCGTCGACGACGGCCTCGAGGTCGTTGCGGATCAGGGTGATGTCGGCCGACTCGATCGCGATATCCGAGCCCGCACCCATGGCGAAGCTGACGTCGGCCGCGGCGAGCGCGGGTGCGTCGTTGACGCCGTCGCCGGCCATGCCGGTCACCTCGCCCGCCGCCTTGTAGCGAAGCACCGCCTGCGCCTTGTATTCGGGCATGACCTGCGCCTGATACTCGTCGATGCCGGCCTGCGCGGCCACCGCGCGCGCGGTGACCTCGCTGTCGCCCGTGAGCATGACCACGCGAATGCCGGCGTCGCGCAGTCTTTGCACGGCATGGGCCGAGGTCGGCCGCACGCGGTCGGCGAGGGCGATGAAACCCAGCAGCGCGCCGTCCCGCGCCACGCCGAGCACCGTCTTGCCCGAGGCGAGCACCGCATCGACCACGCCCGCGTCGAGCTTCACGCCGCGTTCGCGCAGGAAGTCGAGCGATCCCAGCACGGCATCGGGTGCGCTCTCTCCATCCGGGATGCGCGCACTCACGCCGCGGCCGGGCACGTTCACGAAATCGCGAATGCCGGCGATGGCCATGCCACGTCCACGGGCCGCTTCGACGACGGCGGCCGCGAGAGGATGGGTGGAGCCCTGCTCCAGCGCGGCGGCGACAGCCAGCACGTCGGGCTTCGTCGTGTCCTGCGCTCGGCAAGACGTCGGTGACCACCGGCCGGCCTTCGGTGAGCGTGCCGGTCTTGTCGACGATGAGGCGCGTCAGGCGGCCCGCCTGCTCCAGCGCTGCGGCGTTGCGGATGACGACACCCATCTGCGCGCCGCGTCCCGTGCCCACCATGATCGCCGTCGGCGTGGCGAGTCCCAGCGCGCATGGACAGGCGATCACGAGCACCGCCACGGCGTTCACGAGCGCGCGCGTCGCATCGTCGGCGAGCCACCACACCGCGAAGAACGTCACGACCGCGATGGCCACGACGGCCGGGACGAAGACGCCCGAGACACGGTCGGCGAGACGCTGGATCGGCGCCTTCGAGCCCTGCGCCTGCGCGACGAGGCGCACGATGCCCGCGAGCAGCGTGGCGCTGCCGACCCCCGTGGCCTCGCACTCGAGCAGGCCATCCTGGTTGGTCGTACCCGCGAAGACCTTGGCGCCGGGCGATTTCGCCACCGGTACGCTCTCACCCGTCAGCGTGGCCTCGTCGATGCTGGAGCGGCCGTCGCGGACGATCCCGTCCACGGGGACGTTCTCGCCGGAACGGACGACGAAGCGGTCGCCGGCCACGACCTGGTCGAGCGCAACGTCGACAACGACGCCATCGCGACGCACGTGCGCATTCTTCGGTTGCAGGCGCAGCAGGCCTTCGAGCGCCGCCGACGTGCCTGCCTTGGCGCGCGCTTCCAGCAGCTTGCCGAGCAGCACCAGCGTGATCACGGCGGCGCTGGCCTCGAAGTAGACGTGCTCGTGCAGCGCGAGCGCGGTCACGACCGCGCTGAATGCCCAGGCCATCGTCGTGCCGAGCACGATCAGCACGTCCATGTTCGCGCCGCCGCCGCGCAGCGCGTGCCACGCGCCGACATAGAAGCGCCGGCCGATATAGAACTGGACGGGGGTGGCGAGCAGAAGCTGCAGCCAGCGCGGCACGACCTCCTCGTGCGCGGCGCCCGTGAGCATCGGCAGCATTTGCGCGAGGAGCGGCACCGTGAGGAGCGCGGACACGATGAACTCGCGCTTGAGCGCCGCGTACGCCGCAGCCTTGCGCGCCTCGTCCTCGGCGCGCGCCTTTGCGGCATCCAGGCGGACGTGCGCGTGATAACCGGCCCGTTCGACGGCGGCGATCAGCGCGGCGGCATCGGTCTTCGCCGGATCGAACTCCGCCATGGCCGTCTCGGTCGCGAAGTTCACCGCGGCGTGCGTGCCGGGAACGCGGTTCAGCACCTTCTCGATCCGCGTTGCGCACGCGGCGCACGTCATCCCCTCGAGGCCGAGCTCGACGCGTGAACCAGCAGGGGCCGGCCCCTTCGAAGTGGCAATGGTCGAATCGAGCGCCTGTTCCATGGGAACAATATATACCCCCCATGGGTATTGTCAAGCCCCGACAGAGACCCCGGCTGCTTCAGCGCGCGAAGAAGCGATCGACGGTGGCAGCAGCAGCGTCGACGTCCGCCTGGGAGACGTCGAGATGCGTCACCCAGCGCTGCCGTGCGGTGCCGGTGATCACGACACCCGCTTCCCGGAGATGCGCAGCGAAGGGTTCGGCAATCGACGCGGCGACATCGACGAACACCATGTTCGTTTGCGGCGATTGCACCTTGAGCTGCGGGTGTACCGCAAGCCGCGCAGCGAGGCGGGCTGCGTTGGCGTGATCTTCCGCGAGACGCTCGACGTGGTGCGCGAGGGCGTAGCGGCCGGCGGCCGCGAGAATGCCGGCCTGGCGCATGCCACCACCGAGCATCTTGCGCCAGCGATGCGCGGCACGGATGAAGTCGCGCGAGCCGCACAGCACCGAGCCTGCGGGTGCGCCGAGGCCTTTCGACAGGCACACGGATACCGAGTCGAATCCCTTCGCCATTGCACGCGGTGCGACGCGACGCTTGACGGCGGCGTTCCACAACCGCGCACCGTCGAGATGCATCGACAGGCCGTGTGCTTGTGCGATCTCGCGCACCGCATCGACGTAGCCTTCCGGCAGCACGCGGCCGCCGATGGTGTTCTCGAGCGCGATGAGGCGCGTATGCGCGAAGTGCACGTCGTCGGGCTTGATCGCCGCTTCGATGTCGTTCAGCGCGAGGGTGCCGTCGGGCTGGTTCACGATCGCCTGCGGCTGCACGCTACCGAGCACCGCGCCGCCGCCGGCCTCGTAGCGATAGGTGTGCGCTTCCTGGCCGACGATGACTTCGTCGCCGCGTGCGCAATGGGTCATGACCGCGACGAGATTGCCCTGCGTGCCGGACGAAACGAAGAGACCAGCCTCGAAGCCGAGCAGCGCCGCCATTTCCTCCTGCAGCGCGTTCACCGTGGGATCGTCGCCGAAGACGTCGTCGCCGACCTCGGCGGCGGCCATGGCGGCGCGCATCGCGGGCGTGGGACGGGTGATGGTGTCGGAACGGAAGTCGGTGGCCATGGCTTTCCTTGAGTGGCGCGAAGTCAGGCTGAAGCCTGACCCACGGCGATGCTGCGATGCTCGATGTCGTCAGGCTGAAGCCTGACCTACAGCGATGCTGCAGACCGCCATGCTCGATGTCGTCAGGCTGAAGCCTGACCTACAGCGAACGAGCCGCCGCCGTGTCGGTCAGGCTGCAGCCTGACACGACCGCATCAACCCTCGGGCTTCAGCTGCGGGAACAGGATCACGTCACGAATCGATGGGCTGTCCGTGAGCAGCATCACCAGGCGGTCGATCCCGATACCTTCGCCGGCTGTCGGCGGCAGACCGTATTCCATGGCGCGAATGTAATCCGCGTCGTAGTACATCGCCTCCTCGTCACCAGCTTCGCGCGCGTCGACCTGTGCGCGAAACCGCGCCGCCTGGTCTTCCGGGTCGTTGAGCTCCGAGAAGCCGTTGGCGAGCTCGCGTCCGGTGATGAAGAGCTCGAAGCGGTCCGTGACGTTCGGGTTGGCATCGTTCGCGCGCGCGAGCGGCGACACGTCGGTCGGATGCGCGACGATGAACGTGGGCTGCACCAGCTTGTCCTCGGTCGTCGCCTCGAAGAGCTTGAGCTGCAGCAGCCCAAGGCCATCGGTAGGGAAGACCTCGACGTCGAACGGCGCGAGGGCGACCCGCAAGTACTCGGGCTTGCCCAGCTCCGCCAGCGGGTACTGCGGGTGGTACTTGCTGATCGCCTCGGCCATGGTGAGCCGGTCGAACCGCGCGCCGAGATCGATGGTCGTGCCCTGGTACTGCACGGTGGTCGTGCCCAGCACCTGCTGCGCCACCTCGCGGAACAGCGCTTCCGTGAGGTCCATCAGGTACCGGTAATCCTGATAGGCCTCGTAGAACTCGAGCATCGTGAACTCCGGATTGTGCCGGGTCGACATGCCCTCGTTGCGGAAGTTGCGGTTGATCTCGAACACCTTCTCGAGGCCGCCCACCACGAGCTTCTTGAGATAGAGCTCGGGGGCGATGCGCAGGAAGAGCTCCATGTCGAGCGCGTTGTGGTGCGTCACGAACGGCCGCGCGGCAGCCCCGCCCGGGATCGGATGCATCATCGGCGTCTCGACCTCGAGGTAGCCGCGTGCGACGAAGAACTCGCGGATTGCCTGCACGATGCGCGAGCGCGCGATGAACACGCGGCGCGATTCCGGATTGGTGATGAGATCGACGTAGCGCTGGCGATAGCGCTGCTCCTGGTCCGCGAGACCGTGGAACTTCTCCGGCAGCGGGCGCAGCGCCTTGGCGAGCAGCCGGAGCTTCGTGACCTTGATCGAGAGCTCGCCCGTGCGCGTCCGGAAGACCGTGCCCGTCGCGCCGACGAGGTCGCCGAGGTCCCAATGCTTGAACGCCTCGTGCGCGTCGGCGCCGGCGGCATCGTTGGTCACGTAGAGCTGGATGCGTCCGCTCATGTCCTGCAGCGTCGCGAAGCTCGCCTTGCCCATGATGCGCTTCAGCATCATGCGGCCGGCCACGGTGACCTCGATGTGCTTCGGCTCGAGGGTCACGTTGTCCTCGGTGCCGTAGGTCGCGTGCAGGTCCGCCGCGAGGGCGTCGCGCCGGAAATCGTTCGGGAAGGCCTGGCCGCGCTCGCGCAGCGCGCGCAGCTTGGCACGCCGCTCCGCCATGACCTGGTTCTCGTCGACGGGAAGCGCGTTGTTCTCTGCCATCGTCATCCTTGATGCGTGAGGGCGAAGCGCCCGGGTGCGCCTATACGCCCTGCTTGAGGCTGGCAGCGATCAGCTCGTCGAGGTTGCCGTCGAGCACGGACTGCGTGTTGCCGATCTCGACGTTGGTCCGCAGGTCCTTGATGCGCGACTGGTCGAGCACGTACGAGCGAATCTGGTGACCCCAGCCGATGTCGGTCTTGGAATCCTCGAGCTTCTGCTGCGCTTCCTGGCGCTTGCGCAGCTCGAGCTCGTAGAGCCGTGACTTCAGCATCGCCATGGCCTCGGCGCGGTTGCGATGCTGGGAGCGATCGGTCTGGCACTGCACCACGATGTTCGTCGGCAGGTGCGTGATGCGCACCGCGGAGTCGGTCTTGTTGATGTGCTGGCCGCCGGCGCCGGAGGCGCGGAACGTGTCGATGCGCAGGTCCGCCGGGTTGATGTCGACCTCGATGGAGTCGTCGACTTCCGGATAGATGAAAACGCTCGCGAACGATGTGTGCCGGCGCGCGTTCGAATCGAAGGGACTCTTGCGCACCAGGCGATGCACGCCGGTCTCCGTGCGCAGATAACCGTAGGCGTAATCGCCAGTGACTTTGATCGAAGCGCTCTTGATGCCGGCAACTTCGCCCGCCGATTCCTCGAGCACCTCGGTCTGCCAGCCGCGACGCTCGCAATAGCGGAGGTACATACGCTCGAGCATCGCTGCCCAGTCCTGCGCTTCGGTGCCGCCGGACCCGGCCTGGATGTCGATGAAGCAGGGCTGTGGATCCATCGGATGATTGAACATCCGGCGGAACTCCATGTCCTCGACGATCTTGCGCAGCGCGGCGACGTCGTCAGCGACGGATTGCAGCGTGGCGTCGTCGTTGTCGGTACGCGCGAGCTCGAACAGCTCGGCGCTGTCGGAGAGGCCCTGGTCGAGATCGCGCAGCGCGACGACGACGGATTCGAGCGCCTTCTTTTCCTTGCCGAGCGCCTGGGCGCGTTCCTGGTCGTCCCAGATCTTCGGATCTTCGAGCTGGCGCTCGACTTCGGTCAGGCGTATCGCCTTCGACTCGAAGTCAAAGATACCTCCGCAGACCTGCAGCGCGCTCGCGCAGGTCGGCCAGGGTGTTCTGCAACAGATTGAGTTGTTCGGCTTCCATGGCGGGCAGAGGGCAAACGAGAATTATAGCGCAGCGGCCACTGCTCTCCGGGCCGGCGAGGCGTCGCAACAGGCGACTATCACCGTCGTGCGCGCGGCCGGTATGATGTTCGGTTCCCGGCGGCTGCGCGGCCGCCGCCCTCTCGGAGTCCCCCATGCCTACCATCTTCGTCAACAACCAGCGCGTGGACGTGAGCGCGAGCGCCCCGGGCGACACGCCGCTCCTGTGGATCCTGCGCGACAACCTCAAGCTCACCGGCACCAAGTACGGGTGCGGCCTGGCGCTCTGCGGCGCGTGCACCGTGCACATCGACGGCCAGCCGGTGCGCTCGTGCCAGACACCCCTGTCGGCTCTGAAACCCGGCGTCGAGATCACCACCATCGAGGGCCTCGCCACGCGCGAAGGCAAGGCCCTGCAGGCCGCGTGGGAGAAGAACGACGTGCCGCAATGCGGGTATTGCCAGTCGGGACAGATCATGTCCGCGGCCGCGCTGCTCGCGAAGAACAAGCGCCCCACCGACGCCGACATCGATGCCGCGATGCAGGGCAACCTCTGCCGGTGCGCGACGTACCAGCGCATCCGCACCGCCATCAAGGACGCGTCGAAGACGCTCGCCTGAAGGAGCACACCATGAGCGACATCCGGATCGTCAATGCGAGCCGTCGCGGCTTCCTCAAGGCTTCCGCCGCAGCCGGCGCAGGTCTCACCCTCGGCGTGCACGTGTCGGGCGCCCTTGCGCAGATGGCGGGGCCGGGCCGGCCCACCGCCGCGACACCCGCAGCGGCGGGCTTCGCGCCCAACGCGTTCGTGCGCGTCGCGCCCGATGGCACCGTCACCGTCATCGCCAAGCATCTCGAGATGGGCCAGGGCACTTACACCGGTCTTGCCACCATCGTCGCCGAGGAGCTCGACGCGCCGTGGGACAAGGTGAAGGTCGAAGGTGCCCCGGCCGATGCGTCGCGCTACAACAACCTGCTGTGGGGTCCGATGCAGGGCACGGGCGGCTCGACCGCGATCGCCAATTCGTGGGACCAGCTGCGCCAGGCCGGTGCCGCCGCGCGGGCGATGCTGGTCGCCGCCGCGGCCAAGCGCTGGAACGTGCCGCCGGAAAGCATCACGGTCAAGGCCGGCGTCCTGACGCATGCCTCGGGCAAGAAGGCGAGCTTCGGCGAGCTGGCGAGCGCCGCCGCGGCGATGCCGGTGCCGACCGACGTCAAGCTCAAGGACCCGAAGAACTTCACGCTGATCGGCCAGCGCGCACCGCGCAAGGATTCGCGCGCGAAGTCCAACGGCACGGCGATGTTCACGCAGGACGTGAACCTGCCCAACATGCTGACGGCCGTGGTGGCGCATCCGCCGCGCTTCGACGCGCGGGTCAAGTCGTTCGATGCGCAGAGCGTTTCGGGGCTGCCGGGGGTGCGCTACGTGATCCAGGTGCCCAATGGCGTCGCGATCGTCGCCACCAACTTCTGGGCGGCGAAGAAGGCGCGCGACGCCCTGAAGGTGGAATGGGACGAGTCGCGCGCGATCAAGTTCTCGTCGGCAGACATCCTCGCGGAGTACAAGAAGCTCGCGGCCACACCCGGCAGTGTTGCCACGACGCGCGGTGACGTCACCACCGCGATGAGCGGCGCGGCGAAGACGCTGGACGCCGCGTTCGAGTTTCCCTACCTCGCGCACGCCGCGATGGAGCCGCTCAACTGCGTGGTGAAGCTCGGCAAGGACGCGTGCGAGATCTGGAACGGCGAGCAGTTCCACACTGGCGACCAGATGGCGGTCGGCCAGCTCCTCGGGCTCAAGCCGGAGCAGGTCACGATCCACATGCTCTACGCGGGCGGCAGCTTCGGCCGGCGGGCCAACCCCGCATTCCGACTACGTGCTCGAGGCCGCGTCGATCGCGAAGGGGCTGGCGGGCGCGGGCAAGTACGACATCCCGGTGAAGCTCGTGTGGACGCGCGAGGACGACATGCGCGGCGGCTACTATCGCCCCGCGTATTACCACACGCTGAAGGCCGGCCTCGACGCCTCCGGCAACGTGGTGGCGTGGCAGCACCGCATCGTCGGCCAGTCGATCATGCAGGGCACGGTCATGGAGCAGGGGATGGTCAAGGACGGCGTCGATGCGACGTCGGTCGAGGGCGCGTCGAACCTGCCGTACGCGGTCGCCAACATGACCGTCGACCTGCACACGCCGAAGGTCGGCGTACCGGTGCAATGGTGGCGCTCGGTGGGCTCCACGCACACGGCCTACTCGACCGAGACGTTCATCGACGAGCTCGCCCAGGCCGCCGGCAAGGATCCGGTCGCGTTCCGGCGCACGCTCCTCGCGCAGAATCCGCGCCATCTCGGCGTGCTGGACCTCGCGGCGAAGGAGGCCGGCTGGGGCACGACACTGTCCGCGGGCAAGGATGGCGAGCGTCGCGGGCGCGGGATCGCCGTGCACGAATCGTTCAACAGCTTCGTGGCGCAGGTCGCGGAAGTCACCGTCCGCAAGGACAACTCGTTCACGGTGGACCGCGTGGTGTGCGCGGTGGATTGCGGCATCGCGGTGAACCCGGACATCGTGCGTGCGCAGATGGAAGGCGGCATCGGCTATGGCCTTGCGGCCGCGCTGCATGGCGCGATCACGCTCAAGGACGGTGCGGTCGAGCAATCGAACTTCCACGACTACCCGGTGCTGCGCATCAACGAGATGCCGCGGGTGGAGGTGCACATCGTGCCATCGAGCGAGAAGCCCACCGGCGTGGGCGAGCCCGCGACGCCCGTGATCGCGCCTGCGGTGGCGAATGCCATCGCGGCCGCAACGGGCACGCGCCTGCGCAACCTGCCGCTGAAGCTCGCCTGACGGCAGCGCGTGTACACGCCGGCCGGTTTCGCGCCCGCGCACCTGTTGCCGGCGACCCTCGCCGACGACGCGCTGGCGTTCGCGTTTCACGAGGGCAAGCTCCTCGTGAGCCGCATTGAGGAAGGCGCCCCGCCACGCCTTCCGACGTATGGCGACCTGCGCACGATCGGCCTCGGCGGGCGGCCGCACTACCTCGGCGAGCTCGAAGGTCTTGCGTGCGTCGCGATCAACCTCGAGGCCGCAGGTGTCGACGCCGCCCGCGACGCATGGCGCTTCAGCGGCCTGCGTGCGCTTTTTTTCGCGATTCCTGACCCGCTGCTCGCGCTCGCGGGGCGGGCATTCCAGATCGTCGAATGGGACCGCACGCACCGCTACTGCGGCCAGTGCGGCACGCCCATGCACGACAAGGCGGGCGAGCGGGCGCGCGAATGCCCGGCGTGCGGCCATACCGCGTATCCGCGCGTGTCGCCGGCGATGATGGTGCTCGTGACGCGCGGACACGACATGCTCCTCGCGCGCGCCAACCGCTTTCCGCCCGGCATGTTCAGTGCACTCGCGGGCTTCGTCGAGCCCGGCGAGACGATCGAGGACTGCATCCACCGGGAAGTGCGCGAGGAAGTGGGCATCGAGGTACGGGATCCCGTGTACTTCGGCAGCCAGTCGTGGTCGTTCCCGCACTCGCTGATGATCGCGTTCACGGCGGAATACGCCGGCGGCACGCTGCGTCCCGACGAGACCGAGATCGCCGAAGCGCGCTGGTTCGCGCCGGACGCGCTGCCCGCGATGCCGCCATCGCTGTCGATCGCGCGCAGGCTGATCGATGCCACGGCGCGGCACCTGCGCGACGCGTCGTGCTGATCGGCTGTGGTGCCGCGAGCCGCGGCGCACCCCCTGCTAGAATTCCGCCTCCCACACCGGTTGCGCCGAAGGGCGCCGGCCAACGTCGAACACCGTCCCATGGCCTATGATCGAATCCTGCGCGCGCTCGTTCTCGCGCTGCTGTTGCAGCTTGCGGCATCCGTGTCGCATGCGCAGCCGGCGTCCGGCCCGCCCGGCACCGATCTCACCGCCGAGCAGCGCCGCGCCTACAACCAGGGGCTCGCCGAGGCGCGGAAGATGATCGCCGAAGGACAACTGGTGAAGGCCGCGGAGCGGCTCGATGCGCTGGTGAAGGAACGTCCGCGCGAGGCGCAGGGCCGCTTCCTGCAGGGTGTCGTCCAGACGGAGCGCGGCAGCACCGATGCGGCGATCGCCACGTTCCGCGCGCTCATCGACGACTATCCCGAAATACCGGAGCCCTACAACAACCTCGCGGTGATCTTCGCGCAGCGCGGCGAGGTGGATGCCGCACGCGATGCGCTCGAAACGGCGGTCAGGACGGCGCCCGACTGGGCGGTGGCGCACGAGAACCTCGGCGACGTGTACGCGCGCATGGCCGCCGAGCACTACGATCGCGCGGCGACCCTCGATCGCGCGAACCGCACGGCCGCCACCAAGCTCAAGCTTGCGCGCGACCTCCTCGCTTCATCGACGCGCCCCTGACGCGTCGGATTCCTCGAGTCCTCTTTTGCAGGAGTTTCCGATGCTGCATCGATTCCGTTCCCTGTTCGTGGGCAGCCTGATCGCCGGCGCCGCGGCGCTCGCGCTGGTCGCGCTGCCTGCCGCCGCTGCCAATCCGCAGGTGGAGCTCGACACCACCGCAGGCAAGATCGTGGTGGAGCTCAATCCGGAGGCCGCGCCGAAGACCGTCGAGAACTTCCTCACCTATGTGAAAGCCGGACAATACGACGGCACGCAATTCCATCGGGTGATCCCCGGCTTCATGATCCAGGCCGGCGGCTTCACGGGTGACTTCCGGCAGAAGCCGACGCGCGCGCCCATCCAGAACGAAGGCGAGCAGTCGCACAAGGCGGGCCTTTCGAACGCACCCGGCACCATCGCCATGGCGCGCACCGGCGATCCGCATTCCGCGACCGCGCAGTTCTTCATCAACGTCGCGGACAACAAGCGCCTCGATTTCCGCTCCCCCGATCCGGCTGGCTACGGTTACACGGTGTTCGGCAAGGTGGTGTCGGGCATGGACGTCGTCGAGAAGATCGCGAAGATCCCGACCGGCCGCGGCGGCCCGTTCCCCACCGACGTGCCGCGCGAGCAGGTGCTCATCAACAAGGCCGTCGTTCTCGACGGCGCCAAGTAAGGACAATCCATGGTCATCCTGCACACCAACCACGGCGACATCACGATCGAGCTCGACGCCGAGAACGCGCCGGCCACCGTCGAGAATTTCCTGCAGTACGTGCGCGACGGACACTACGACAACACGATCTTCCACCGCGTCATCCCCGGCTTCATGATCCAGGGCGGCGGCATGGAGTCCGGCATGAGCCAGAAGAAGACGCGCGCGCCGATCGCCAACGAAGCCACCAATGGCCTCAAGAACCGCAAGTACACCGTCGCGATGGCGCGCACCGCCGAACCCCATTCGGCGTCGTCGCAGTTCTTCATCAACGTGAGCGACAACGACTTCCTCGACCACAAGGCGCCCTCGCCGCAGGGCTGGGGCTACTGCGTGTTCGGCAAGGTCACAGGCGGCCAGGACGTGGTGGACAAGATCGCCAAGGTGAAGACCGGAAGCAGCGGCTTCCACCAGGACGTGCCGCAGGACGACGTGGTGATCACCCGCGCCGAGGAACGCGCGGCGTAGGCCACGCGCCGCGCGGTCATGGCGGGACCGGCGCTCTTCCTCTCGGACCTGCATCTGTCCGCGGAGCGGCCGGGTCTTCTGGCCGCATTCGCCAACTTCTGCCAGGGTCCCGCGCGCGCCGCAGCGGCCGTGTACATCCTCGGTGACCTGTTCGACGCCTGGCTCGGCGACGACCAGCTGCGCGAGCCCGCAGCATCGCAGGTGGCGCGGGAGCTGCGTGGAGTCGCCGACGCCGCCGTCCACGTTGCGGTCATGCAGGGCAACCGCGATTTCCTCCTCGGCGAGCGGTTCGCGCGGGCGGCCGGCGCCACGTTGCTGCCCGACGAGATCGTGGTCGACGTACAGGGCACGCGCACGCTGCTGCTGCACGGCGATCTTCTCTGCACCGCGGACGCGTCCTACCAGAAGTACCGCGCGTGGACGCGCAGTGCACGCGTGCAACGCCGGATGCTGGCACTGCCGTACCTGGCGCGGCGCGCGATCGCCCGCGGCCTGCGCGGCCAGAGCCGGCGCGCATCGGCCATGAAGCCCGAGGCGATCATGGACGTGACCGAGGATGCCGTCGTCGCGGCGTTTCGCGCGCACGGCGTCACGCGCATGGTGCATGGGCATACGCACCGGCCCGCGCGTCACGTGCTGACGGTCGATGGCCGCGCGTGCGAGCGCCTGGTGCTCGCCGACTGGTACGAGCGCGGCTCCTACCTCGAGTGCACGGCTACCGCAGTTACCGCGCGCACCGTGAGCTAGAGAGCCTCTGCGTTCGCTCAGGACGCCGCGAGCGCCTGGCGGAAATCCGCGATCAGATCCGCGGTGTCCTCGATGCCCACCGACACGCGGATGAGCGAGTCGGCGATGCCCATGGCCGTACGCCGCTCCGCGCCCATTTCCCAAAAGATCGTGTGCGCGACCGGAATCGCGAGTGTACGGTTGTCACCGAGGTTCGACGACGAGATCACGATCTGCAGGCGGTTCATGAAGTCGAAGAGATCGATGCCGTCCTGCAGCTCGAACGACAGCAGCCCGCCGAATCCACGGAACAGCGACGCTGCCAGCGCGTGCTGCGGATGGCTGGGCAGGCCCGGGTAATACACGGCGCGCACCTGCGGCTGCGCCTCGAGGAACTGCGCCAGCGCGAGCGCGTTGGCACACGTGCGCTCCATGCGCAGGGCAAGGGTTTCGGCGCCGACCGCGATGTGGTGCGCCTGCTCCGGCGCGAGGCTCGCGCCCCAGTCGCGCAGGCCCTTCTTGCGCAGCTGGGTGATGCCCCACATCTCCTGGCGGGCGGACTTGTAGTTGTCGGCGATGTTCGGATACGTCGACCAGTCGAAGAGGCCCGTGTCGGTCACGCTGCCCGCGAGCGCATTGCCATGGCCGCCGATGTACTTCGTCAGCGCGTTGACCACGAGGCCGGCGTGCGCTTCGCGCGGCCGGAAGAGCCACGGCGAGGTCATGGTGTTGTCGACGACGTAGAGGATGCCGCGCGCGCGGCAGAGCTCGCCGATGCGGACGAGATCTGCCACCTGCACGCGCGGATTGGCGATCGTCTCCACGAACACGATGCGCGTGGCGGGCGTGAGCGCCGCCTCGACATCGGCCACGTCGGTCGCGTCGACGTAGGTGACGCGCGGTCCCTGACTCGCCAGCGTGTTGAACAGGCTGACGGTGTTGCCGAACAGGAAGCGGCTCGCAACGACATGGTCGTCGCCGCGCAGCAGCGCGAGCGCGATCGCGCCGATCGCCGCCATCCCGGTGGCGAAGCAGATGGATGCCACGCCGCCTTCCATCTGCGTCACCTTCGCTTCGAGCGCCGCACTCGTCGGGTTGCCCTGGCGGCCGTACGCGTAGCCCTGCATGCGGCCCTGGAACACCGCGGCAAGATCGCGCGCGTCGCGATAGCCGTAGGCCACGGAGACGTGCAGCGGCTTGTGCAGCGCGCCGTGCTCGATCGTCGCGGCGCGATCGGAGTGCAGGATGGCGGTGGTGAAGCCGCGCGGCGGCTCGGTGCTCGATGGGGTACTCATGCGGCGCTCCAGAAGCAAAAAACCCGTTCAGCTTCCGCCGAACGGGTTGCGCGACCTTCGCGTGGAAGGCCCAACCTCGCTTTAGCGGCATTTGTCATGCGCCCGCAAGCTGAAGCTCAAATCGGCGCAGTTCCAAGCCTACGTGGGCAGAAGTGGCGTGTCAAATCGCGCGGGTTTCTACCTGCCTCATCGGGTCGCCGTCTTCGGGCGGGCACTTCAACGCATGCATGCGTATGCATCGCTCATCGCGCGAGCATCGCCTTGAGCTTCTGCAGGCGTTCGCTGCCGGACTCCTTTTCCCTCGCCGCCTCGTCGGCGGGCAGTGGCGCCCCGGACCAGCGCAGGTCCTCCTGCGCCAGCTCGCCGAGAAAACGCGACGGCTGGCAATCGCTCCATTCGCCGGCACGCTTGCGCTTGCGCGCATACGAGAGGTGCAGGCTGCGTTGCGCACGCGTGATGCCGACGTACATGAGCCGCCGCTCTTCCTCCACGTTGCCGAGCGCCACGGACTCGCGGTGCGGCAGGATGCCCTCCTCCAGGCCGACCAGGAACACGTGGGGAAACTCCAGGCCCTTGGCCGCGTGCAGCGTGGACAGTCGCACGGCGTCGGGCTCCGCACCTTCCTGCCCCTCGAGCATCGTGATGAGCGCGATGGTCTGCGTGAGCTCGAGGAGATTCTTGTTGTCCTCCTCGCCCTTCTTCGCCAGCCACGCGATGAAGTCGCGCACGCTCTTCGACCGCGTCTCCGCCTGCTTCTTGTCGCAGGACGCGACGAGGTAATCGTCGTAGCCGATGGCGGCGACCAGCTCGTCGAGAAGGCGCCCTGCAGGCTCGCGCTCGGCGCGATAGCGCAGCCCGTTGATCATGGTGCAGAAGGCGTCGAGGATGTCGCGCTGCCGCGATGGCAGGGAGCCACCCGCTTCCGGCGCGAACACCGCCGCGAAGAGGCTCTCGTGGCGCGCCCCCGCGATCGCGCCGAGCTTTTCGAGCGTCGTGCCGCCCACGCCGCGCTTGGGCGTGGTGATCGCGCGAATGAAGGCAGGATCGTCGTCATCGTTGGCGATGAGGCGCAGGTAGGCGACGAGGTCCTTGATCTCCGCCCGGTCGAAGTAGGACTGTCCGCCGGAGATCACGTACGGGACGTTCTGCGCGCGCAGGTGCTGCTCGAGCACGCGCGCCTGATGGTTGCCGCGATAGAGGATCGCGTAATCGGCATAGCGGGCGCGGTGCTCGAACCGGTGTCCGGACAGCCGGCGCACGACGCTCTCGGCCTCGGCTTCCTCGTCGGGCGCCGGCGTGACGCGGATGGCGTCCCCATGCCCGAGCTCGCTCCACAGCCGCTTCTCGAAGAGCTTCGGGTTGTTGGCGATGAGCGCGTTCGCAGAGCGCAGGATCCGCACCGTCGAGCGATAGTTCTGCTCGAGCTTGATCACCTTGAGATGCGGATATTCCGCCGGCAGCTGTGCGAGATTCTCGAGCGACGCACCGCGCCAGCCATAGATGGCCTGGTCGTCGTCGCCGACCGCGGTGAACGGGTGATCCGCCACCAGGAGCTTGAGCAGGCGGTACTGCGCGGGATTCGTATCCTGGTATTCGTCGACGAGCAGATGCGCGCAGCGCTTCTGCCACGCTGCAGCCGTCTCGCCACTGCCCGTGAGCAGCGCGACGGGCAGCGCGATGAGATCGTCGAAATCGACGGCCTGGTAGGCGCGCAGCGTGTCGTCGTAGCGCTGGTACGCGCGCGCCGCCGAAACTTCGTCGTCGTTCTGCGCGGTCGCGAGCGCCGCAGCCGGCGCCACGAGCGCATTCTTCCACTGGCTGATCTTCCATTGCGCGGCGCGGGCCCGCGCGCGATCGGTGGTCTGGATGAGCTCCGCGACGATGGGCTCGATGTCGTCGGGATCCAGGATCGAGAAGCCGCGCTTGAGGCCGACATCGGCCGCGTGCGCGCGCACGATGGAGAGACCCAACGCATGGAACGTCGAGATGGAAAGCTTGCCCGCGATCTGCCGTTCGCCGCGGCCCGCCAGTAGCGCCTGCACGCGGTCGCGCATCTCGCGCGCCGCCTTGTTGGTGAACGTGATGGCCGTGATCGTGTCGGGCGCCAGGCCCTGCTCGAGCAGGTGGCCGATCTTCGCCGTGATGACGCGCGTCTTGCCGCTGCCGGCGCCGGCGAGGACGAGCAGCGGACCATCGACGTAGCGCACCGCCTCGCGCTGCGCGGGATTCAGGGGGAACACTGGGGAGAGAGGCGGGAAAATGCGAGTGCTAGAATCGAAATCGAGTCTAACATCGCCCCCGCTCCGCTGCGCACGTTCGCGCGCAACGATCCGGTTTTTTCCATGAGCCTGTACGCAATCGGCGACATCCAGGGTTGCCACGCCGAGCTGTGCGAGCTGCTCGCGCTGATCGGCTTCACGCCGGCACGCGATCGGGTGTGGCTCGTCGGCGATCTCGTCAACCGCGGGCCCGAGTCGCTCGCGGTGCTGCACGAGGTCATGGCCCTCGGTGACGCCGCGGTGACGGTGCTGGGTAACCACGACCTGCACCTCCTCACCGTCGCGCACGGGCACCGCCGGCTGCATCGCGACGACACGCTGGCGCCAATCCTCGAGGCGCCGGATCGCGACGAGGTCGTGGCTTGGCTGCAGCACCGGCCGCTGGTCGTTCTCGAGGACGAGCGCCTGCTCGTGCACGCCGGGCTGCTGCCGCAATGGACGCCCGCAACGGCGCTGGCGCTATCGCGCGAAGTCGAGGCGATGCTCGCCGGTCCGCAGGCGGGCGCATTTCTCGAGCACCTCTACGGCGACGAGCCGCGCAACTGGCGCGACGACCTGGAGGGCTTCGACCGCCTGCGTGTGATCGTGAATGCCTGTACGCGCCTGCGCTTCTGCGCCGCGGACGGCACGATGGACCTGCGCGAGAAGCGCGGCGCCGGCCATGCCCCGCCGGGGATGCGCCCCTGGTACGCGCATCCGCATCGCGCGTCGGCAGGAACGCACGTCGTGTGCGGCCACTGGTCGACGCTCGGTCTGATGCTCGCCTCGGAAGTGTCGATGCTGGATTCGGGCTGTCTCTGGGGCGGCGCGCTCACTGCGCTCCGGCTCGACGATCGGCGCGTGTATCAGGTGCCGAGTCGCCACCCGGTGTCGCCAGCGCCGCGCGAATGACGTGCTCCGCCGCGCGCGCCAGGTCGCGGCGGTGGCGATTGTTCCCGGCCAGGGCCGGTGCAAGGGTGAGCTCGACGCGCAGCGAGCGCGCTCCCGCGACGCGCCACACGGACGCGAGGAACGAGAGCTCGTCGAGGTAGGCGGCCACGATCGTCGGTTCACCGGCCGCGTCGCAGTAGCGGATCGCCACTGGCTGCACGTGCCCGCCATGCTCGATCACCGGCTGCAGCAGCGAGCCATGGAAAGGCTGCATCTCGAGGCCGTTGCCGATGCCGCCTTCGGGAAACAATGCCACCACGTCGCCGCGAGCGAGCGCCGCGCGCACGGTCTCGTTGACCTGGTGGATCTGGCGCCGCGATCCGCGGTCGATGAACAGCGTGCCCACGCCCGCGATCAGCCATCCGATCAGCGGCCAGCGTCGCAGCTCGGCCTTGGCGACGAACCGCGCCGGCTGGATCGCGAGCAGCACGAAGATGTCGAGCCAGGAGACGTGATTGGCGACCAGCACGAGACCTCGCTCGCGGTGGTCGTGCAGCTCGCCCCTGACGGCGATGCGCACCGCGAAGATGCGCAGCAGGCGCCCGGACCACGCGCGGATCAGCCTCTGCCGCCGCGGTCGCGGCAGCCAGGGGAACGCGAACGCGAGGGTCGCGAGTCCTTCGAAGAGGTGCAGCGCGGCGCGCGCGATGCGATACGTGCGCAGCAGCGCCGGCGTGCCTGCGCGGGTGGCCACGCGGATCTGCCGCCGTCGTCAGTGCGTACGCATTACCACAGGTCCGCGCCGAAGCTTCGCGCGTACAGGTCCGCGACCGACTGTGTCGTGACCGCGTGGTTCTGTCCGCCGCGCGCCGAGATCTTGAGTGCGCCGAGGGTCGCCGCGAGGCGTCCGGTGCGCTCCCAGTCCCAGCCGCTCGCGATGCCGTACAGAAGTCCCGCGCGATAGGCGTCGCCACAACCGGTCGGGTCGAGCAGCGCGGCCGGCGCAGCATTCGGGATGTCGATGCGCGCGCCGTCCACGTGGATCTCCGAGCCTTCGGCACCGCGGGTCACCACCAGCGCGTCCACGCGCCGGGCGATGTCGGCGAGCGCGAAACCCGTGCGCTCGGCGAGGAGGCGCGCCTCGTAGTCGTTCACCGCGACGTAGGTGGCGGCCTCCACCATCTCCATCAGCTCGTCACCGCTGAAAAGCGGCATGCCCTGGCCGGGATCGAAGATGAAAGGGATGTCGGCGTTGGCGAACTGCTCGACGTGCGCCCACATTCCGTCGCGCCCGTCGGGTGCCACGATGCCGAGCGCGACGTCGGGCACGTCGGCGACGGCGTTCGCATGCGAATGATTCATCGCTCCGGGATGGAACGCGGTGATCTGGTTGTCGTCGTGATCGGTGATGATGAAAGCCTGCGCGGTGTACGTGCCGGCGACGGTGCGCAGACCGTCACGGCAGATGCCGAGTTGCGCGAGGCGCTCCTGATAGGGCCCGCCGTCGTCGCCGATCGTCGCCATCACCACCGGGGTGCCGCCGATGCCCTGCAGGTTGTAGGCGATGTTGCCGGCACAGCCTCCGAACTCACGGCGCATCTCGCCGATCTGGAACGAGACGGACAGCACGCGCAGCTGGTCGGGAAGGATGTGACGCGCGAAGCGGTCGGGAAACACCATGATGGTGTCGTACGCGAGCGAGCCGCATACGAGGATGCGTTTGGGTTCCATGCGGGGATCCGGGCAGAAGAGGCGCGCAAGCTTACCGCAGCCGCCGCGCGCTGCGCACCAGCTTGCGCAAGTGCGGCGCTACAGCGCGGTTTCGCGGCCGATCTCGCGCACCACCGATTGCTGGCGCCTGGAGACGGGCAGCGTCTCGGGAACGTCCTTGAGAAGGACCTCCCAATGCGCGTCGCCGTCGTCGGTGGCGCGCCGCTCGAAGCCGCGGATGTACTCGCGCGCGACGAGGCAGTTGCGGTGCACCCGCACGAAGCGCGGCCCGAACTCGTCCTCGAGCCGGGTGAGCGATTCCTCCAGCAGGTGCTCGCGCTGCGTGGTGCGGATGGTGATGTACTTGAGCTCGGCCTTGAGGTACACGATGTCCTCGACCGGCACGAGCACCACCCGCGAGCGCTCCGTGACGGACAGGAAGCGACGCGCGGATGCGGGGAGCTGCTCGAGCTTGGCCGCCGTGATCGGCTTCAGGCGCGGCACCTTCTGCAGCGCGGCGAGCAGCCGCTGCATCCGCACCGGCTTCACGAGATAGTCGATCGCGTTCACCTCGAACGCCTGCAGCGCGTGCTCGTGATACGCGGTCGTGAACATCAGGACGGGCGGCTGCGAAAGCTTCAGCAGGTGCCGCGCGAGCTCGAGACCATCCATGTCCGGCATGCGGATGTCGGACAGCACGAGGTCTGCGGTGACGGTATGCAGCAGGCTCATCGCCTCGCGGCCGTTGGCGGCTTCGCCCACCACCACGAGGGGCAGCGCTGCGGCGCAGTCGTCGAGGAGCTCGCGCAGGCGCCGTCGCGCCGGCGTCTCGTCGTCGACGATCAGGATGCGCAAGGGATGGTCAGCCACGGGAAGCCTCCGCCGGCGAAGTGAGTGGAGCGGCGCGATGACGCGATCGCTGCGTTGGACCCGCGGGCGAGCCGTGATGACGACCCTCCGCGCTGTCGGGCGCGCCGGCGACGGCGCGCATGCGGCTGGCGGACGACCGATACGGCATGCGGATGTGCACTTCGTAGGCGTCGGCCTTCACCCGGGAGGTGAGGCTTGCCTCGGCGTCGAAGTGCAGCGACAGGCGCTCGCGCACGTTGCCGAGCGCCATCTTGTTGCCCCCGTGATGGCGGCCGCCATTCACGCGATACGGATTGCGCACGATGGCATGCACATCGCCGCCCTTGTAGAAGATGTTGATCGACACCACGCCGGGCGTGCTCGAGGGCTCGATCCCGTGATAGACGGCGTTCTCCAGGATCGGCTGCAGCACGAGCGGCGGCACCAGGGCGTCGCCCGGCATGCTGTTGAGATGCCATTCCACGTGCAGCCGGTCGCCGAGGCGCAGCTTTTCGAGGTCGAGGTACTGGCGGCACAGCTCGACCTCGTCCGATAGCGGGGCGAGCTCGCGGTTGTCGCGCATCAGCACGCGAAAGAGGTCCGCCATGTCCTCCAGCGCCTCCTCGGCGCGACGCGGCTCGCTGCGCACGAGCGACAGGACGGCGTTGATGCTGTTGAACAGGAAGTGGGGCCGGATACGCGCCTGCAGCGCCTGGAGTCGCGCCTCGGTGAACGCGGGCGACAACGCCTTCGCGCGCAGCTGGAAATAGCCGATCAGCAGCCAGGCGAGCAGCAGGGCGAGGACGAGATGGCGGACGATCGTGCCCGCCGGCAACGGCACGGTGCGCGGCAGCACCGTCTCGACGGCGACCACCACGATCGCGGTGACCGCGACGACGATCGCGACGCCGGTGACATACCGGAAGCGCTCGAGCACCGGCTGCAGGGCATAGAGCAGCAGCAGCTCGGTCATGAGGCATGGCTCGACGTACACGAGGATGTCGAGCCACGCGGCCGACCAGAGCGCCCAGCGCGGCTCGACCACGAGCGCGGCGATCGCGGCCATGGCGTTGACCGCGACGAGCACGCGCAACACCGTGCCCAGATTGCGGAAATCGGGCAGCACCGGCTCGGGCGTGGAAGGCTTTTGGCTTATAATCGGTCGCATCAGGACGGCTCAACGCAAGCTTCGTGCCGGTTCCGCGGCAGATCGCGCGAAACGGGGGGCAGGTCAACGAGGTATTGTCGGCAAGCCTGCACGCGCGAGGCAAGCCGCGACCCGAGAGCCTCATCTCAACGGCGACCGCAATGTCTCATCTGCGTCGCTTTCGTACGTTTTTCGACCACTGGGCTTTCATGGCGGCACCGGACGCGCCTTCCGACGCGCAGCAACCAGGCGGCTGGTCCGGCCGGTTCAGCGAACCCGTCGCCGAGCGCGTTCAGCGCTACACCGCCTCGGTCGGATTCGATCGTCGCCTTGCCGGGGTCGACATCGAGGCTTCGCTCGCCCACGCGCGCATGCTGGCGGGCGCCGGCGTCATCACCGCGGCGGACCTGGCCGCGATCGAGCAGGGCATGGCGACGATCCGCGACGAGATCGCGCAAGGTACGTTCGCGTGGAGCGTCGCGCTCGAGGACGTGCATCTCAACATCGAGAAGCGTCTGACGGCGCTCGTCGGCGATGCCGGCAAGCGCCTGCACACCGCGCGCTCGCGCAACGACCAGGTCGCGACGGACCTGCGGCTGTGGCTGCGCCAATCCATCGATGGTCTGCTCGCACACCTGCAGGATTTGCGCGTCGCACTGCTCGATCTCGCCGCCGGCCACACGGCAACCATCATGCCGGGCTTCACCCACCTGCAGGTCGCGCAGCCCGTCACCTTCGGGCATCACCTGCTTGCGTACGAGGCCATGTTCAGCCGCGACAGCGAGCGCCTGCGCGACTGCCGGCGCCGCGTCAATCGCCTGCCGCTCGGCGCCGCGGCCCTCGCCGGAACGAGCTATCCGATCGATCGCGAGCGCGTCGCGCGCGAGCTCGGCTTCGAGGCGATCTGCACCAATTCGCTCGACGCAGTTTCCGATCGCGACTTCGCGATCGAATTCTCGGCGGCTGCGTCACTCGCCATGGTGCATCTCTCGCGCATGGCCGAGGAGCTCGTGCTGTGGATGAGCCCCCGCTGGGGCTTCATCCAGCTCGCCGATCGCTTCTGCACCGGCTCGTCCATCATGCCGCAGAAGAAGAATCCCGACGTGCCCGAGCTCGTGCGCGGCAAGACCGGCCGCGTGGTGGGCGGCCTCGTGGGGCTGCTCATGCTCATGAAGGCGCAGCCCCTCGCGTACAACAAGGACAACCAGGAGGACAAGGAGCCGCTGTTCGACATCGTCGACACGCTCGACGACACCCTGGCGATCATGGTCGATCTCGTGCGCACGGGCATTCGCGTCGATGCCGCCCGCATGCGTGCCGCAGCGGAAGAAGGCTTCGCCACCGCGACCGATCTCGCGGACTATCTCGTCAAGCGCGGCATGCCGTTCCGTGACGCGCACGAAGCGGTCGCGCGCGCGGTCCGGGCCGCGGAAGCGCGCGGCGTGGATCTCGCGGCGCTGCCGCTCGCCGAGCTGCGCGGCTTCGCGCCGGTGGACGACGACGTGTTCGAGGTGCTCACGCTCGAAGGGTCGGTCGCGAGCCGCGATGTTGCAGGCGGCACCGCACCCGCCCGCGTCGAGGCGGCCATTCGCGTGGCGCGCGACGCGCTGGGACGCGAGTGAGCGTGCAGGCCGCGTGGGCGGATGACGCGCTGGGACTCGTCGCGGGCGCGCTGACGACGCTCGCTTTCGTGCCGCAGCTGCTGCACATCCTGCGCACGCGCTCGGCGCGCGACATCTCGTGGCTGATGTTCATCACGTTCACCGCAGGCGTGGCGCTCTGGCTCTGCTACGGCATCCGGCTCGGCGCGCTGCCGCTCGTCGTCGCCAATGTGGTCACGCTCGCACTGGCGATCGCCATCCTCGTGCTCAAGTGGCGCTACGACACTGCGCCCGACGCGCGACCGCACGCACCACGCCCCCGGGTGACGCGCGAACACCCTCACGGAAATCCACATGGATAAGAAACGCGTTGCATTCCTCGGCCTCGGCGTCATGGGCTATCCGATGGCCGGCCACCTCGCCCGCGCGGGCCACGACGTCACCGTGTACAACCGCTCTCAGGCGAAGGCGCAGCAGTGGGTGTCGCAGCACGGCGGCAGGAGCGCGCCCACGCCCGCCGAAGCGGCGCGCGGCGCGGAGCTCGTGATGATGTGCGTGGGCAACGATCACGACGTGCGCGAGGTCGCGTCCGGCGCGCAGGGTGCGCTGTCCGGCATGGCGCCCGGCACCGTGCTGGTCGATCACACCACGGCATCGGCCATCGTCGCGCGCGAGGTCGACGCCGCGGCGCAGGCGCGCTCGGTCGAGTTCCTGGATGCACCGGTATCGGGCGGCCAGGCGGGCGCGGAGAACGGCAAGCTCACGATCATGGTCGGTGGCCGCGCGGAGCCGTTCGCCCGCGCCGAGCCGGTCCTCGCGCATTACGGGCGCGCTGTCACGCTCATGGGTCCGTGCGGCAGCGGGCAGCTCACCAAGATGGTCAACCAGATCTGCATCGCCGGACTCGTGCAGGCGCTGTCCGAGGGCATCAGCTTCGCCGCGCGCGCCGGGCTCGACGTGGAGCGCGTGCTCGACGTCATCAGCAAGGGCGCCGCGCAATCGTGGCAGATGGAGAACCGCGGCAAGACGATGCTCGCCGACAAGTTCGACTTCGGCTTCGCCGTGGACTGGATGCGCAAGGACCTGGAGATCTGCCTCACCGAAGCGCGCGCGAACGGCTCGACACTGCCGGTGACCGCGCTCGTGGACCAGTTCTACGCCCGCATCCAGCAGGCGGGCGGCGGACGCTGGGACACCTCGAGCCTGATCCGGCTGCTGACGCGCAAGGCCTAGGGCCACGTTCAGAGGCCCTGATGCACCGCCGGCCAGCACTGCGCCGCCGTATCAAAAGCGGCTCCTGCTAGCCTGCGCCGGCCGCCGGCGCAGGCAGGGCGTCGGCGTCGACGATCTCGACCTCGTAGGTGATCTCGGCGCTCTTCGCGAGCATGAGCGTCGCCGAACAGTACTTCTCCTTGGAGAGCTTCACGGCGCGTTCGACCTGGTGCGGATCGAGGCCGCGGCCGGCGATCACGTAACGCAGGTGAATGCGCGTGAACACCTTCGGCTCGACGGGCGCGCGTTCGGCGTCGGCCTCGACCACGCAGTCCGCGATGGGCTGCCTTGCCCGCCGCAGGATCAGCACCACGTCGAATGCGGTGCACGCCGCCGCGCCGGCCAGCACGAGCTCCATCGGCCGGATGCCGACGTTGCGCCCGCCCTGCTCGGGAGCGCCATCCACGACGATCGCGTGCCCACTCCCCGTCTCGGCCACGAAGCTCACGCCCTCGAGCCACCTGATCCTGGCTTTCATCGTCCGTCCTTCGTCCTGTCAGTCCTGTCCGCGCGGTAACCGCCCGGCGGCAGGGTGCGCACCGCGAACGGCCGTCCCGCCCCTTGTGCCGCGGCGCGGGCCATGACAACATCATGAAATCCGCGTGGGCGAGTATCCCCCTGCTCCTCTCGCGGCTTGCCCGCCCCACTCCTCCTGGGACGGGTCCTGGAGCGCGGCCCTCACCGGGCCGCGCTCCTCATTTGCCGGCATCGGCGTCGCCCCGGCACCCCGCGCGTCCTGCGATCCACGTCCGGCCGCCGTTGACAGCGCCGCGTGTAACGTACTATTATGCAAGACTTTGCTGACGCCGGGCAGCACCGCGTCGCAGCCGGCATCGAACCCGCGCGGCCGGTGCCGGAACACAGCGCCGGTGGCCGAACTACAGGAAGTCCCATGAAGACGTTTTCCGCCAAACCCGAGGACATCAAGCACGACTGGTTCGTGGTCGACGCCACGGACAAGGTGCTCGGCCGGCTGGCGAGCCAGATCGCACTGCGCCTGCGCGGCAAGCACAAGGCGATCTATACCCCGCACATGGACACCGGCGACTTCATCGTCGTGACCAACGTGGAGAAGATCCGCGTCACCGGCAACAAGGGTGACGACAAGCTCTATCACCGCCACAGCGGCTATCCGGGCGGCATCACCACCACCACGTTCTCCAAGATGCAGCAGCGCTTTCCCGGCCGCGCGCTGGAGAAGGCGGTCAAGGGCATGCTTCCGAAGGGCCCGCTCGGCTACAAGATGATCAAGAAGCTCAAGTGCTACGCAGGCGGGGAGCATCCGCATTCGGCACAGCAACCCAAGACCCTGGATATCTGACGCCATGATCGGCAACTACTACTACGGCACCGGCCGGCGCAAGAGCGCCGTGGCCCGCGTCTTCCTCAAGCGCGGCAACGGCAACTTCATCGTCAACGACAAGCCGGTCGACGAATTCTTCGCCCGCGAAACAGGCCGCATGGTCGTACGCCAGCCACTCAAGCTGACGAACCACGACACCACGTTCGACATCATGGTGAACGTCGCCGGCGGCGGCGAATCGGGTCAGGCGGGCGCGGTGCGCCACGGCATCACCCGCGCGCTCATCGACTACGACGCCGCGCTGAAGCCCACGCTGTCGAAGGCCGGGCTCGTCACGCGCGATGCGCGCGAGGTCGAGCGGAAGAAGGTCGGCCTGCACAAGGCGCGTCGTCGCAAGCAGTTCTCGAAGCGCTGAGCGCCGCGTGCGCAACGAAGGGCCGCCCGCGAGGCGGCCTTTTTGTTGCCGGCATACCGCCGGGCGTGCGCCATCGGCACCGGACAGGAACGGCTAGAATCGACGGTTCAGCAAGCGAGGGATCCATGATCACCATAGGCATCGTCGGCGGCACGGGCTACACGGGCGTGGAGCTCCTGCGCCTGCTCGCGCAGCATCCCGAGGCGGACGTGCGCGCGATCACGTCGCGCAAGGATGCAGGCACACGCGTCGACGAGATGTTCCCGAGCCTGCGCCGGCGCTACGACCTGTCGTTCGTGGGTCCGGACGAGGCGAACCTCAAGGCCTGCAATGTCGTGTTCTTCGCGACGCCCCATGGCGTGGCGATGGCGCAGGCGCGCGAGCTCGTCGATGCGGGCGTGCGCGTCATCGATCTCGCGGCCGATTTCCGCCTCAAGGACCCCGCGGTGTTCGAGCAGTGGTACGGCATGCCGCACAGCTGCCCCGACCTCCTCGCCGAAGCGGTGTACGGCCTGCCCGAAATGAACCGCGAGGCGATCCGCACGGCGCGCATCGTCGGCAATCCCGGCTGCTATCCGACCGCCGTGCAGCTCGGCTTCATCCCGCTGCTCGAGGCCGGCGTGGTCGATGCCGAGCATCTCATCGCCGACTGCAAGTCCGGCGTCTCCGGCGCGGGCCGCAAGGCGGAGATCGGACTCCTGTTCCCGGAAGCCTCGGACAACTTCAAGGCCTACAGCATGAAGGGACATCGCCACCTGCCGGAGATCGTGCAGGGGCTCACGGACGCGTGCACGACCTCCGTGCGGCTGGTGTTCACGCCGCACCTGACGCCGATGATCCGCGGGATCTACGCGACGCTGTACGCGCGCATGACGCAGCCCGGCGTGGACCTCCAGGCGCTGTACGAGAAGCGCTATGCCGGCGAGCCCTTCGTGGACGTGATGCCGCCCGGCAGCATGCCGGACACGCGGTCGGTGCGCGCCGGGAACATGTGCCGCATCGCCGTGCACCGGCCGCAGGGCGGCGACATGGCCGTGGTGCTCGCGGTCGAGGACAACCTCGTCAAGGGGGCGGCGGGCCAGGCGATCCAGAACATGAACCTGATGTTCGGGCTGCCCGAAACCACGGGTCTCACGGCCTTGCCCGTGCTGCCCTGACCGGCACCGGCGCGGACCTTGCAGTGGCAGCTTCTTGCACCCATATTGGGCTGGTAGCCGGGCCGAGGCGGCGTGCCCCGCGCCGAACCCGTACCGGTGGCGGTGGTCCAATTCGATGGTTCGGTAAGGACGGCTGCCAACAACTCTTGATCTGGCAGGGTTGCCCCGGCCCCCGGGACATCCGATAATCCGTACTGGAACGCACAAGGAGTGCCAATGAACGCAATGACCGACATGCCCGCACCGCTGGTCTTCACCGACAGTGCCGCGGAGAAGGTGCGCACGCTGATCGACGAGGAAGGCAATCCCGAGCTCAAGCTGCGGGTCTTCGTCACGGGCGGCGGCTGCTCGGGCTTCCAGTACGGCTTCACGTTCGACGAGGTCCGCAACGACGACGACACCGCCATGGAGAAGAACGGCGTGACGTTGCTGATCGACCCGATGAGCTACCAGTACCTCGTCGGCGCCGAGATCGACTACCAGGAAGGCCTCGAGGGCGCGCAGTTCGTGATCAAGAACCCGAACGCGCAGACCACGTGCGGTTGCGGGTCGTCGTTCTCCGCCTGATCGTTCCGACTGCACGAGAGAACGGCGCCTGCGGGCGCCGTTTGCATTTTGGCGTTGCGGATCAGTGCGCGGTCCAGCCGCCGTCGATGCTGAGCATGGCACCCGTGATCGATTTCGCCGCATCGGAGACGAGATAGCGACGCCAGAGCGGCGACCTCGTCGATCGCGATGAAGCGCTTCGTCGGCTGCGAGGCGAGCATGATGTTCTGCACCACGTCCTCCTCGCTCACGCCGTGGGTGCGCGCCTGGTCCGGGATCTGGCGCTCGACCAATGGCGTGAGCACGTAGCCGGGGCAGATCGCGTTCACCGTGATGCCCTGCTCGCGCCACCTCGAGCGCGACCGACTTGGTGAACCCGGCGAGGCCGTGCTTGGCCGCGACGTAGGCCGACTTGAACGGCGACGCGATGAGCGCGTGCGCGGACGCGATGTTCACGATGCGGCCCCACCCGCGATGCTTCATCGCCGGCAGGGCAAGGCGCGTCGTGTGGAATGCCGCCGAGAGATTGATCGCGATGATCGCGTCCCAGCGCTCGGGAGGAAACTCGTCGACCGCTGCGACGTGCTGGATGCCCGCATTGTTCACGACGACATCCACCGCCCCGAATTCGCCGAGCGCGCCGGCCATCATCTGCTCGATCGCCGCCGGCTTCGCCATGTCGGCCGGGTCGTAGCGCACGCGTACGCCGTGCCCGGCGAGGTCGGTACGGATGCGCTCGATCTCGGCCGCCGTCGCCGAAGCCGTTGATGACCAGGTCGAAGCCCTGGCGGGCGAGTGCCGTGGCGATGCCGAGCCCGATGCCGCTGGTCGCGCCGGTGACGAGCGCCGTTCTGCCGTTGCTCACGGATTCCTCACGGTGTTCGCCGTGTTCTGCGGACGCAGCGCGCTTCAGCGGTGGTACACCGCGCCGAGCACACGCGGCGCGCGTGCGCCGGTGACCTCGGGCAGGCTGCTTTCGCGGCCGGCCAGCGATTCCCGCGCGAGCCAGGCGAAGGCCATGGCTTCGACGTGCTCGGCGGCCACACCGCGCGAGGTCGTGGTCGCGACGTGCCGCGGCGCGAGCTCCGCGCTGAGCGCGTCCATCAGGGCGCCGTTGTACGCGCCGCCGCCGCAGACGAGGACTTCGGTTGCGCCCGCGCAGTGCTGCCGCACGGCGTCGGCGAGCGTTCCCGCGGTCAGCCCGACCAGCGTGGCCTGAACGTCCGCCGGCGCGCGGGCCATGCCGTCGGCGGAGGCTTCGGCCAGGCGTGCATCGAGCCAGCTCGCATTGAAGAGGTCGCGCCCGGTGCTCTTGGGGGGCGTGCGCGCGAAGTACGGGTCCGCGCGCAGCACGCGCAGCAGACGCAGGTCCACGCGACCGCTGCGCGCCCATGCGCCATCGCGGTCATAGGCGCCGGGGCGGTGCCGGCCGTGCCAGAGATCGAGGAGCACGTTGCCGGGGCCGGTATCGAATCCGCGCACCGGCCCTTCGACGGGCAGGTCGGTGACGTTCGCGATGCCGCCGATGTTCGCCACGACGCGGTGCGCGGTCCCGCCGAAGAGCGCGGCATGGAAGGCCGGTACGCAGCGGCGCCCCCTGCCCGCCGGCAGCGACGTCACGGCTGCGGAAGTCCGCCACGATCGTCACGCCGCAACCCTCCGCGATCCGGGCAGCGTTGTTGAGCTGGAGCGTCCAGCTTTCCTCGGGCCGATGGCGCACGGTCTGGCCGTGCACGCCGGCGGCGTCGACGTCGTCGGGACTCACACCCGCGCGGCGGAGCACGTTGCGGATGGCATCCGCGTAGGCGTCGGCGAGGGCGTTCGCTGCACGGGCGGCGCGGGCCAGCTCGTCGTCCGCGGGCTGCTGGAGCGCCATGAGTTCCGAGCGCAGGGCGGGGGCGAGCGGCGCGGCAGAGGTCGCCATCACGCGGCATGGCCGGCCGGCCACCGTGGGCGCGAAATCCACCAGCACTGCATCGATGCCGTCGAGGCTCGTGCCGGACATGACGCCGACGTAGAGTTCGCGGCGCACGGGAGAATCGCGGGTCGAGGGCGCTGCGTCAGTCGCCGGCGGCAACCAGCGCGCCCGGCAGCGCTTGGGCGATCGCCAGCTGCGCAACGGCGGGAGCGATGCGGGCCATGAACACCGGGGTCTGGGCCGGCGTCAGCGCCTGGCCGTGCGGCAGCGCAAGGGTTTCGGGATCGCGCTGCTCGTTGTCGACGCGGAACTCGTAATGGAGGTGCGGCCCCGTCGCCCAGCCGGTCTGGCCGACGAATCCAATCACGTCTCCTTGCGCGATGTGGCTCCCGGCATGCAGTCCGCCCGCGAACTGGGAGAGGTGCGCGTAGACCGTGCTGTAGTTGCCGTCGTGCTGGATCTGGATGACGTTGCCGTACCCATTCTGGATCCCGACGAATACGGCCTTGCCATCGGCGGTCGCATGCACCGGCGTGCCGAGCGGCGCCGCATAGTCCACGCCCTTGTGCGCGCGCCATTCCTGGAGGATCGGATGGAAGCGCGCCTGCGTGAAGCCGGACGTGACGCGCGAGAACTCCATCGGCGAGCGCAGGAACGCCTTGCGCAGTGCGGAGCCGTCCTCGGCGTAGTAGCTTTCGTGGCCGTCGGCGCCGCGCCAGAGGAACGCGCGATGCACGACGCCATCGTTGACGAACTCCGCCGCGACGATGCTGCCGGCGCCGACGGGCTCGCCGTCCACGTAGCGCATCTCGTACACGACCGAGAAACGGTCGCCGCGACGCAGGTCATGATGAAAGTCGATGTCGGCCGCGAACACGTCCGCCAGCGCGCGGGTCACCGGATCCGGCAGGTCGGCGGCGTCGGCGGCTGCGAACAGCGATGAGCGGATCTCGCCCGTGGCCATCTTCCACTGGACCTCGGTGGGCGCCGGTCCCAGGCTGGCGGTCAGCCCGTTCACGCCGCGCGCGATCGAAAGCAACTCGCCGCTGTTCGCGACGAACCGCAAGGACAGAAGGTGCCCGTCGCTGTCGGTCTCGAGGCGCAGCGGCTTGCCCGGCCGCAGCTGATACAGCGTTCGCGCCACGGCGTTGGTGCGCATGAACTCGACGGCCTCCGGATCCTCGAGGCCCAGCCGGGAGAGGAGACGGCCGATGGTGTCGCCGCGCTGCACCCGCTCCTCGCGCCAGAAGCCGACGGGATCCCTGGCGTCGAGCGACAGCACCGACGGCGGGGGCAGGACCCGCGATACGAGGGACTCGGGTGGCGGCGTGTCGAGCCCCGAATCGGGCGCAATGCCGAACGCGGTGATGCCTGAGCCGGCAAGCACCGCCACGGCGAGCCACTGGCCGCGCGAAAGGAACGTACGGGCGCGACGCAGGGTCGCGCGCAGACGATGAGCTAGAATGGGAAAGGTCTGCGCAGCCATTGTTTTGTAGCAAACGACAAGGCCCGAATTCTAACAAACGCCCGTCGGCCCGGGCGGCTGTCCTACAAACGGGCGGGCGCCTGTCCGATAGCCGGCCGTCTTTCCCCCTCCAGCCCGTCCCTCATGGCCTTCGACGTCGACCACCACCTGGCGGTATTCAAGCGAGGGGCGGATGAGCTCCTCGTGGAGTCCGAGCTCGCCGCCAAGCTCGCCCGTGGCGTACCCCTGCGGATCAAGGAAGGCTTCGATCCCACCCGCCCGGACCTGCACCTCGGCCACACGGTCCAGTTCAACAAGCTCCGGCAGCTGCAGGACCTCGGGCATCGCATCATCTTCCTCATCGGCGACTTCACGGGGCTCATCGGCGACCCGACCGGGCGCAACGTCACGCGCCCGCCGCTCTCGCCGGAGGAAATCGCCGCGAATGCGAAGACCTACACCGACCAGGTATTCCTGATCCTCGACCGCGAGCGGACGGAAGTCGCGTTCAATTCGACGTGGCTCTCCGCGCTCGGCGCCGACGGAATGATCCGCCTCGCGGCGAGGTACACCGTCGCCCGCATGCTGGAGCGCGACGACTTCGCGAAGCGCTACGCGAACGGCCAGCCGATCGCGATCCACGAATTCCTCTATCCCCTCGCCCAGGGGTACGACTCGGTCGCCCTCAAGGCCGACGTCGAGCTCGGCGGCACGGACCAGAAGTTCAATCTGCTCGTCGGGCGCGAGCTGCAGCGCCATTACGGTCAGGAGCCACAATGCATCCTGACGCTGCCGCTCCTCGAAGGCACGGACGGCGTCAACAAGATGTCGAAGTCGCTCGACAACTACATCGGCATCACCGAGCCGGCGAACGAGATGTTCGGCAAGCTCATGTCGATCTCCGACGATCTGATGTGGCGCTACTTCGAGCTCCTTTCGTTCCGGCCGCTGGACGAGATCGTGAAGCTGCGGGCCGCCTGCGCGTCGGGCATGAACCCGCGCGACGCCAAGGTCATGCTGGGCCAGGAGATCGTGACGCGGTTCCACTCGCGCGCCGCGGCCGAGCACGCGCTCGCCGAGTTCGAGGCACGCTTCCGTCAGGGTGCATTGCCCGAGGATATGCCCGAAGTCACGCTCGATACGGCGGGCGCCGGCATGCCCATCGCGCAGGTCGCCAAGCAGGCCGGCGTCGTCGAATCCACCTCGGAGGCGCTGCGGCTCATCGCGCAGCGGGGCCTCAAGGTGGACGGCGACGTCGTGACGGATCGCGCCCGCATCCTCTCCGCCGGCACGACGGTCGTGGTCCAGGCCGGCAAGCGCAAGTTCGCGCGGGTGACGATCGCCTGACCGCGTCCGCCGGCCGGGCTTGATGCGCGCCCGCCGCAACCGTACGCTGCACGCCGCGGGCAAGCGCCCGGGGAGAGAAGTCATCGAGCGCAGCGCAACGGCGGCCGAAGAGCTGCTGGTGACACTGATCCGTCGCGACTGGGACGCGCACTTGGCGTTCCCGGATTGCACCGGCGTGGACTGGACACCCGTCGTCGAGGCGGCGCTCCATCACGGCGTCGCCGGACTCCTTTGCCGCACGCTGCATGCCGCCCCGCCTGGCGCGATCCCCGACGACATGCGCGCCGCCGCGGCCACGTTCCTCGACCGCGCGCACGCACAGGGTGCCTCGCTGCTCGGTCAGATGCACGAGGTTCTCGACGCGCTATCAAGCGCCGGCATCCCGGCCATCCCGTTCAAGGGTCCGGTGCTCGGCTTGCTCGCGCATGGCAGCCCCACCATACGGCCGAGTCGCGACATCGACGTGCTGATTCCGAGGGCAGACATGGTGCGCGGCGTCGCGGCGCTGGCGGTCCTCGGGTATGCCACCGACGAGAACATCGGCGCGCGCGCCATGGCCGCCTGCTACGAAAGCTACGGCCAGGACATCCTTTTCGCGAAGGGACGCGTGCCCGTCGAGCCGCACTGGGCGTTCGGGCCGCGCACGCTCGCGGCAGACCTCGACATGCGCGGCTTCTGGAGGCGCAGCATGCCGCTCGACATCGAGGGCCAGCGCGTGCGGTCGCTGTCGGCCGAGGACACGCTGCTGGTCGCGTGCCTCCATGGCACGAAGGAGAAATGGTGGCGCCTGCTATGGCTCGCGGACGTCGCCGCCTTCATCCAGCGACACCACGCCCTCGACTGGGATGCGATCCTCCGGCGCGCCGCCGACGCCGGGATCCTGCGCATGGTTCTCCTGGGCCTCGCGCTCGCACGCGATGTCTTTGCGACATCCTTGCCCGACCAGGTCTTACGCGCGATCGAGGCGGACCGCGCGTGCGCCAGTCTCGTACGGACGAGCGAGCGATACCTCTTCGACCGCGGCGCCTCCGTCGGGTCGCTGCTGCGCGTATCGCGCTATCACGTGCAGGCACGCGAGCACCTCCGGCATCGCGCGCGCTATGTGTGGCGCACGATCACGACGCCGCAGTTCCCGCACTACCGCATGGTTCGTCTTCCCGCGCCGCTCTTTTTCGGCTACGTGCCACTGAAGCTCGTGCACGATTACTTTGTCCTGCCGTTGTGGCGGCTGGGCAAGTGGCCGCGGCGCGAGCCTGCAGTCCGTGACACGCCGGAGCTCGTGCCGTGAGCGATCCAGTGCCCGCGGCCGGGATGCATCTCTACTATCTCGACGACGCCGCCGTGTTGTTCTGCGAGCACACGCAGGAGCTGCACCTGCTCAACCGGACCGCGGCGGTGATCTGGAGCCTGCTGGAGGAAGGTCTCGACGCCGCGGCGATCGCGGCCGCGCTGCACGCCGATTACGGCGCCGACGCGGCGAGCAGCCGTGCGTTCGTGGATGCCGCCTTCGCCGAATGGACGCACAAGGGCTTCCTGAACGACGGCAGCGAAACGCTCGCCAATGCACGGGCTGCGACGCCGCCACGACTCGACGCGCCGTGGCGCGCATTCGATGTTGCGGCGGAGCGCCATTACCGGCTGCTGAGCTGCAACTTCCGCGTGCGCTTCTCGTCGCGTGCACAGGAGGCGCTCGTGCACCCCGTGCTCGCGCACCTCGAATCCGGCGCCATGGCCGGCGCGACCGAGATCGACGTGATCGAAGAGCCTGGCCGCATGCTCGTGCATCACGGACGCCGCTGCTACGGGATATGCCCTGCCATCGACGGAGTTGCGCCACTCGTGAAATCGGCGGTATGGATGTCGGTCGTTCGCGATCATCGGTATTTCCTCGATATTCACGCCGGCGTGGTGAGCGACGGCGTGCGCTGCGTGCTGCTGCCCGCCGCCGCGGGGAGCGGCAAGTCCACGCTGACCGCCGCGCTGGTCCACGCCGGCTACGAGTTCTTCTCCGACGAGGTCGCGCTGCTCGACGACCGCACCTTCGATGTGTTCCCCGTGCCACTGGCCATGTGCGTGAAGGACACCGGCATCGAGGCACTCGCGGACCGGTTCCCTGCGTTGCGGACCTTGCCGCAACACCGGCGTGGCGACGGCAAGCGCGTGACGTACATGGCTCCGCCGCCGGACCGGATGCCGCGCACCGACGCGCCGCGATCCGTGTGCGCGCTGGTATTTCCGCGCTACACGCCGGGCAGCGTGGCCGCGCTGGTCGAGTTGCCCAAGGCGGAGGCGTTGCAGCGGCTGATGGGCGAATGCCTCGCCGTGTCCGAAGGATTGGACGCCGCACGGGTCGAAGCCCTGGTCGAGTGGATCAGCCGCCTGCCCTGCTACCACCTCGTCTACCCGTCCACCGAGGACGCCCTTGCTGCCGTCGATACCGTGTTCGCCCGGGCGTCCACCGGCGCGCCGCGTGCACCGCTGGTGGGTCAGGCTCGAGCCTGATCGAGGCGCGACGCGAAACCCGACGAGGGTCGCTAGCGTCGATCGTGTTTACAGCCGCCGGGGACGCCCGTCGCCGAGCCGGAGAAAGCAATGTGGATTCAAGGTTCTGCACCTGCGGCACCCTTCATGCTTGAGTGCCTCGCGGTAGCCCTCTTGGCTTCCGTAACAGGGGATCGGCAATGAATGAAGAACTCCAAGGTACTGCGAGCGGCACCGAGCCGCGGCGGCGCTTCCTGAAGCGCTCGGCTGGCGTGGTCGCAGCGGCGCCGGCGGTGTTGCTCCTCCTTTCCCGCACCGCCTCGGCGGATGCAGCGGCGACGGACGGAGCCGTCGGACAGGACCCCTACGCGGCGACGGACGTAGCCAATCCGATCCCGCGCTGACCCGCCTCGGTGGCCGCGCCTCTCCCGGTAGGCCGCGGGGTTAGCGCAACCGCGGCCACCCGGCCACAGCCAGCCACTTCAGCCGACGGCGTCGGCAGCCTTTACACGGCGCGGGGCGGCAGGGCGCACAGTGGGCTCAACTCGTTGTAGCCAAAGACTTTCCTGCCACTCCGCCTGTCTCGGCACCCTTCCTGCTTAGGCAGTCTGGCAGCCAATTCCGGCTCCATCGAGGGGGAGAGATGAAAGAACAACTCAGAGCCACGACCGGCGAGCAATCGACCGGGGCGGGCGCGCGCCGACGCTTCCTGAAAAAGTCGGCGGGCGTGGCCGTAGCGGCACCCGCGGTCGCCCTGTTGCTCTCGGCGCAATCCAAGGTGGCTTCGGCTCAGGTTCCGCCGTATAGCAACCAGGACGCCGCCACGACGTTCTGACGTCGCTGTGCGCTGATGCGGCGCGTCGGACGACGCGCCGCACAGTAATTCAGGCGATACCCGGGTTGCCCTCGACGCCGACGAGCGTCGGCAGGTTGAGCTTCGCGGGCGGACCGTCTTCTGCGCGCGCAGGTAGCGCGCGACCACGTCCCAGACCGGCTCGCCGCCGGCGGCCTGGCTTCCTCGGCCACCGGCGCCCAGCCGGCCACCTTGTAGGTCTTCGCCGGCGCTCGATCGGCTTGCCCGCGAGGCGCATGTCGCGGATGCGCTTGCCCATGCGCGCCCGGGATCGATGGTGTAGGTGAGGCCGCCCACGCGCACCATGTCGCCGCCCTGCTGGTAGTACGGGTCGGGATTGAAGAGGTTGTCGCAGACGTCCTCGAGGATCGTCTTGATCATCTCGCCGGTGAGGTCGTTCAGCGTGACGTACGGATAGGTGATCGCGGTCTAGTCCATCACGTGCTCGAGGGTGATCGCCTCGCCCGGGCAGGAGTGCTCGTGCCCCAGCGGAAGCCGGGCGAGAAGGCGATCTCGGCGTCCTTCACCTGCATGAGCGCGTCGAGGATCAGCTGGTCGACGGTGCCGTTGAAGTTGCCGCGCCGATAGAGGAGGCCCTCGGTGACCGCGAGCTTCTCGGCGAGCTTCGCCGCGATACGGCGCGCGCACCTTGTCGATGAGCGCGGCCATCGCCGGGTCCGGCGGGCAGCAGGTTCGAGAACACCGGCAGCAGCCGGTAGCGCCAGTCCGCGACGCGCCCGTCCTTCACGTCGAAGTCGAGCACGCCGAGGAACTTGCCGTTGCTGCCGGCGTTGGTGACGAGCGTCGTGCCCTCCGGCGTTGCGCACTGCCACGGGCTGCGGCACGCCGTCGTGCGTGTGGCCGCCCAGGATCGCGTCGATGCCGCGCACGCGCGCCGGCGAGCTTGAGGTCGACGTCCATGCCGTTGTGCGAGAGCAGCACGACCACCTGCGCGCCCTTGCCGCGCGCCTCGTCGACCACCTTCTGCAGCTCCTCGTCCTGGATGCCGAAGGTCCAGTCCGGCACGAAGTAGCGCGGGTTGGCGATCGGGGTGTACGGAAACGCCTGGCCGACGATCGCGACCGGAACGCCGTTGATCGGCCGGATCACGTAGGGCGCGAAGACCGGGTCGCCGAAGTCGGCCGTGCGCACGTTCTGCGCGACGAAGTCGATCTTGCCCTTGAAGTCGTTGTCGACGATCTGCTTCACGCGATCGGCGCCGAGCGTGAATTCCCAGTGGCCCGTCATGACGTCGACGCCGAGCAGCTTCTGCGCGTCGACCATGTCCTGCCCCTTCGTCCACAGCGCGGTGGCGGAGCCCTGCCACGTGTCGCCGCCGTCGAGCAGCAGCGCGCCGGGCCGCGACGCCCGGATCTTGCGCACGAGCGTGGCGAGGTGCGCGAACCCGCCCACCTTGCCGTAGGCGCGCGCCGCGCGCTCGAAGTCGAGGTAGGTGAAGGCGTGCGCTTCCGGCGTTCCCGGCCGGATGCCGAAGTGCTTCAGCAGCGCCTCGCCCACGAGGTGCGGCGGCCGTGCCGGCGGCTTCGCCGACGCCGAGGTTGACGTTCGGCTCGCGGAAGTAGACCGGCAGGAGCTGCGCGTGGCAGTCGGTGAAGTGCAGCAGGCTGACGTTGCCGAACGGCGCGACGCGTCGTAGAACGCTGGCGCCGGCGGTCGCTCGAGCGCGGCCAGCGCCGCCGACCGGCAGGCCGGCCGCCGCGGCGGCAGCGATCAGCTGGAGGAATTCGCGGCGGTTCATGTGCGCGGTCCCTGGAGGTGCTCGAGGCGCGGGCGATCGCACCCGCACGGCGCGGGTCGCACGACGTGCGGAGCGCGATGCGCCCCTCGCGCGCGGCCGGGCGCGGCCGTTACTTGTTGACCGGCGAGTTGCGGGTCCATCAGCGAGCGCGATCACGTCCTTGATCTGCGCCTCGGTCAGGATGCCGTTGTGGCCGAAGCGCGGCATGTTGGAGCACGCCGCGTAGGCCTCCGCGTTGTAGATCTTGCCGTAGGCGTACTTCTGCATGTCCGCGGTCCGTAGCCGCGCATCTTGCCGAACTGGTACAGGCTCGGCCCGATCGTGCCGTACGAGATCTCCTCCTTCGTGAGCTGGTGGCAGGCGTAGCAGTTGCCGCCGACGGGCCCCTTGGGATCGTCGCAGTACTGCTGCCGCGGCCTTCCTGCGCGATCTTCTCGCCGTTCTTCCAGTCGCCCGAGGAGCTTGCCGTCGGCGGGCCACTTGACGGTCTGCGAGATTCGCCTCCTCGATCTTGCGCGGCGACGTCCTTGGGCGGCGCCTTCGGCGCCGGTAGCGCGCTGCAGGCCGCCTGCGTCTCGTCCTGGTCGAGGCGGTCGAGCTTCGCCTGTCCGCGGTCGTGGAAGGAGGCCTTGAGCATCGCAGCCGCCGTGGCCGCCGTCGTCGTGCTCGTCGCGTGCGGCGCCATCGCGGCCGGCAACCGGCGCGCGAGGCGCCGACGTGGCGCCGCGAGGGTCGCGACAAATGTAGTTGCGCTGCATCATGCGGCTCTCCGTCAGCGCTTGATGGCCGGGGCGTCGAACACGCGCGCCGTTGGCGTTGTTGGCCAGGAACATCGTCAGCGCGATCGACGCGTCCGACGCGTAGCCCGAGCTCGGGGAAGCGCTGCTGGCGGAAGCAGTCGTTCAGGCGCCACTGGAACGTGCGCACCTCGCCCTGCGACACGCGGTAGGCGGGCCACGTCGTGTAGGCCTTCTGCGCGCCCTGCGGCGTCGTGAGGTTGGGCAGGTCCTGCAGGCGGATGCGCTTGCCGTCGTCGCCGTGGCAGGTCGCGCACGCGAAATCGTGCGTGCCGCCGCGGTAGATAGAACATCTGCTCGCCGAGCTCGTACGTCTCCCGCTCCTTCGGGATGCGTCAGCGGCGACGTTCATCTTCATGCCGCGCGACTCCGACGTGACGTAGGCGACGAGGCCTCGATGTCGGACTTCTTGTCGTTGCCGGCGCCGAACGGATTCTTCGTGGCGTCGGCCTGCGGACGTAGCCCTGCAGGTTGACCATGCACGCAGACGAGGCGCGACTCGAGGTCCATGACGCGGTCGGCGTCGGCGAAGTACCGCGGCAGATGCGCGTAGGCGCCCTTCACGACGCCCGGCCCGAGGCCGAGGTCGCACTTCTCGAGCGAGACCTTCTTCGGGCCGCGCGGCTGCTTCCAGAGATCCTCGCCGCGCGCTTCCCACAGCTCGGCGGGATTGCCGCCCTGCAGCGCCTCGCGGTACTTGGCGATTCCTTCCTCGGTGCTGCCCTGTCCCGTCGCGAGCGGCGCGGCGAGCGTGGCGGCGAGGGCTGCGACGAGCGCCGCCCTGCGATGTGTGGACTGCATTGCGTCTCCTCCAAGATGCGCCACGGCGGCGCGTACACCTGCGTTGTGCCGGGTGCACCCGGTCTCGTGAGTTCGGGCGTGCTCCGCCGGCGGCTTGCCGGACGGCTCGTTCATGCACGCCTGCGGAAGCGACCGGCGCCGCACTGCGCGGGCGCCTGCGCTGCCTGCGTCAGGCGATCGTCGCCTCGTCCGTCCGCTTGTCGCCGCGGTTGTCGACCCACGTGATCTGCACCTTGTCGCCCTTCGCGCCGCCCTTGAACTTGAACGACAGGAACGGGTTCTTCGAGACCGCGGGGCCCCACTGCGCATTCAGCACCGGCTTGCCGTTGTGCGTCGCCGTGACCGTCTGGATGTACCATGCGGGAATGGTCTTGCCCTGGGCGTCCTTGCGCTGGCCCGTCTCCATCTCGTGGCTCATCAGCACCTTCACCTCGGTCGAATCGCCGACGACGTTCGCCCGGATTTTCATCGGATCTGCCATGATCTCTCCTCGTGTCCCGCTCAGCCGCCGCAGCCGCCGAGCGTGACCTTGATCTCCTTGGATGCGACGTAGTACTTGCCGTCGGCCTTGACGAGCGCATAGACGTTCGAGCGTCTGGCCCATCTTGACGCGCGTCGTGATCGACGGCTCGGTGCCCGGCGGAAGATCGAACACCGCGGCGAGCGTGTTCGGGTTCTTCTCGATCAGGATCGCGATCGACTCGGTCTTCGGGATCGCGCTGGTGATGCCGATCGGCACGACCGCGCCGTTCTCGGCGATGTCGGGCGTCGACACGAAGGTGATGTCCTTGCTCTGCGCGGGCGCGCTGCCGCCGAGCGCCTTCACCGTGTCGTCGACGGACTTGGTGTCGAACGCCGCCTTGTTCCAGTCCGCCGCCAGCGCTTCCCCGGGCTTGAGCCAGCCCGCCGCGGCCACCAGTGCGAGCAGCGAGAGCCCGCCGCCCGTCTTGAGCAAATCCCTGCGCTTCGTATCCACGGGCCCCTCCGAAAAAAGTCTTGCATTCTAGTACGATGCCGACGCCGGTCTAATACCGCGCCATTCTATGGCTATGCCTCACGGCGCGCCGGACAGGACCCACGTGAGCACGGCCTTCGCCTCCGGCTCCGGGACTGTTTGCGGCGGCATCGGCATGTCACCCCACGCGCCGCTGCCGCCGGTGCGGATCTTCTGCAGCAGGCGCGCCTGCGCGCCGGCGTCGCCGCTGTAGCGGGCGGCGACATCGCGGAACGCGGGTCCGACCACCTTCGTCGTCACCGCATGACACGCCATGCATCCTGCCTTGCGCGCGAGCTCGGCACCGCGCCGTCTGCGCCGACCGCGGCCGGCGCTGCCGTGCGCGCCCCCTCGACCGGGCCGAGATCGCGCGTCTGCTCGGCGAGGTTGCCGTGCGAGTCGCGCGCGTAGTCGGGCATCTCGGAGGACAGTCGCACGGTCGCGACGCAGTTGCGCATGCACGCCACGTTGTGCGTGTCGGGTTTGCCGTCGCGGCGCATGAAGCCGTGCGTCGGTCGTGAAGCCGTCGCGGTTGGGCATCTTCACCTTCGGCAGCGATTCGCGGTCGAGCACCGCATCGGCAGGCAGGATGTCGTTCAGGTTCAGCACGTACGCCGTGAGCGCGTAGACCTCGTGGTCGGTGAGGGTCTTCGGATTCGGGAACGGCATCGCACGGCGAATGTAGTCGAACAGCGTGGTCGCGTAGTTGAGCTTGCTGCCGGTGGTGCGCACCGGCTGGCTGGTGCCGAGCGAGCCGACGCCGCCCGCGAGCGCGAGGTAGTCCGTGCTCTCGCCGAACGTGCCGTGGCAGCTCGCGCACTTCGCGTCGTAGATCTGCTGGCCCTGCGCGACGCTGCCGCGCCCGGGCGGCAGCCCTGTGCCGTCGGGCCGCACGTCGATGTCCCAGCCGGCGATCTCGGCGGGCGTGGCGGGCTTGCCGAAGCCGAAGGCCGAGCGTCCGGTCCGCCGGTTCGCGGCGCAGCCGGCGCGGCACCGGCAACCGAAGCTGCGAGCACGGCGGCCGAGCGCGAACGGCGCGAGGTCAGAGCACCTGAACATTGCTGACCTCGCCCGAGGGTTCCACGCGCCACGTCTGGATCGCGTTGTTGTGATAGATCGAGCGCGTGCCGCGGACCTCGCGCAACTGGCGCAGCATCGGCTGCACGTAGCCGGTCTCGTCGATGACGCGCGACTGCAGCAGTGCGCGGTCCGCCGTCCCACTGCCAGTCGAGGCGAAAGCGGGTGAGCGCCTTGCTCAGCACCGGCTCCTGCAGGCGCGCGGTGCGCCAGTTGCGCCCGCCGTCGGTCGAGACGTCCACGCGCTTGACGCGCCCGCGTCCCGACCAGGCGAGGCCCTGGATCTCGTGATAGCCGCGGTCGAGGATCACCTGTCCGCCGGAAGGCGACGTGATGACGCTCTTCGCTTCCTGGATCCACGTGTACTGGCGGTGCTTGCCGTCGGGCATCAGGTCGACGTAATGCAGCGATTCCTCGCGCGTGTTCCACGGCTGGTCGCCGACCTCGATGCGGCGCAGCCACTTCACGCTGGACACGCCCTGCACCCCCGGCACGAGGAGCCGCAGCGGGTAGCCCTGCTCGGGACGGAGCATCTCGCCGTTCTGGCCGTACGCGAGCATGCACGTCGTCCAGCGCCATGTGCGATGGGAATCGTGCGCGTGAGCGACGCGCCGTCGGCGCCTTCGGCGAGCACGTACGCGGCCTTGCGGTCGACGCCGAGCTCGTCGAGCATCGTCGAGAGCAGCACGCCCGTCCATTCGCTGCAGCCCAGCATGCCGTGGCGTGTACTGCACGGTCGGGCACCGCGACGTTGCTCCACTCCATGCCGCGTGTTCGCGCCGCATTCGATGAAATGGACGCGCGACACCGAGGGGAAGCGCATCACGTCGTCCATCGTGAACACGCGCGGCTCGCGCACCATGCCGTGCACCATGAGCCGGTGCTGGTGCGGATCGATCTTCCGGCACGCCGGCGTGGTGGCGCTCGAAGTGCAGGCCGGAAGGCGTGATGATCGCCGAAGAGGTTCTGCAGCGGCGTGAACGCGACCGACGAATGCGCGGTGCGGGTGAGCCCGGGACTCTCGCGGCGGTGGACGTTCGCCTCGAACCGCGACGGAACGCCGTAGGGATGCGCGAGGATCGGCGCGCCGAGCGTCTTGCTCCACGGCGGCAACGTTGGGCGGCAGCGCGGCGTCCGTGTCCTGCGCCAGCACGCGCCCGGAACCCACGGCGACCGCGCCGGTGGAGAGTGCCGCAACGCGGCGCAGGAACTCGCGCCGCGGCGCCGTCTGCGCCGCGGGCGCCGGCAGGATGCGGCCCGGCGCTGCGCGGTTGCGCGTCGCGCGGCTGCCGATTCCGGCGCCTGCGGGAGGCTCGCGCATCGGCTCATCGCGAACGCCCCGCGAACTCGAGCAGCTCCTCGCGCAGGGGCTGCCCGGCATCGATGCGCCCCGCGATCTGCACGCACACCGTGCGGCAGATGCTGATGAGCTCGGGTCGGCGACCTGGTAATACACCGCGTTGCCCTCCTTGCGCCGGCCGACCACCGCGGCCTGGTGCAGCAGCGCGAGATGCCGCGATACGTTGGTCTGCGACGCTCCGGTGGCCTGCACGATGGCCGACACGGACTGCTCGCTCTGGCAGATGGTGTGCAGGATCTTGAGTCGCGTCGCGTCCGCAAGCAGCGAGAAGTACCGCGCGACCGACGCGAACACGGTGTCGAGCTCGTCCGCGCCGTTGTCTGCGGGATGCGCCGGCGTGGTGGTGGCAGGCGCGGGGCGCGTGCGCGCGGCGGCTTGCGCGCTTCGGCTTGCGGCAGTGGAGCGGCGAGCTGTGGCCGGGACGGGGCTGCGTTTCATGCGTATGAGCATATACGCATATTTGAATGCACGCAAACGAGCAGCGACCGGCGGCGCGCGTTGCGTGCGCGGCGCCTCGAGTACGCTCGAAAGGGTGAACGACTATGCCGGCCGGGATCGGCCGAGGGTGTGCAGCACGCCTTGGGGGCGTGGCCCGGGCTGCGGTCATCCGCAGGCCCCGGCGATGCAGCCGACGTCCGTCAGTGGATCGTCGCGCTCGTGAGGAAGCGCAGCATGGCGCCGGACTTCAGGCGATAGACGCCGTCGCCCAGGAATTCCGCGTTGTCCATGTCGTCACGCGTGAGGGCGATCTCGTCCTCGCCCCGCTTGGCCTCGAGGATCACGTCGTCCGCGACCGTATCGTCGTCGGGCACACGAAGGTACTCGGTGACGAAGACCACTCCGTTCACCAGCACGAAATCCGCGTCGTGCATCGCTTGCGCAGCCTTGAACACTTCGTCACCTCCAGCCGGATGACCTCTCGGTCCCGCCGGCATCGAATGCACCGGCGCTCCCTGAACATGCGGCCGCCGTACGACGCTTCAAGGCTCGATGCGGCGACCACTCCCCTTTACTGCTCCCTGTGCTGCTGACCATCTGACGGGCAGCTTACAGGGAAGGTTCGTGCGCGAACGAGGGACGCCGGCACCGATGTTTCGGCTCCAAGTAGACTGAAGAGACAGGGATTGTTTCGGTCGCGCGGTCGAGGCCTGACAGCAAAAAGAGGAGCCGACCTACAGCGCGCAGGTGCCCCGCGCTCACGCCCGGGTGCGCAATTCCGGAAAACGCGGATCAGGCGACGAGGTCGCGCACGAACTGCGGCAGGGCCAGTGCCGCGCGGTGCATCGCACCGTTGTAGTACTGCAGCCGTCGTCAGCCCGCGCTCGGCGATGCGGCGATCGACCTCGGCGGCGGCAAGCGTTGCAGGATCGAGCGTCTGCGACGCGCAGGCCATCATCCACATGCCGCCGTAGAGCGGGATGGACGTGAGATAGGGCGTCACGACGCGCGAAGGCGGCGCGCAGGTTCGCGAGGTCCTCGCGGATGCGCTCGGGATGCGCCACGGGACTCGCGATGTGCAGCGTCATCGCGCCGCCCGGCAGCGAGCCGGCGCGCGCACGCGCGGTAGAAATCGGCCGTGTAGAGCGGCGTCGACGGACCGCCGGGATCGGTGAGGTCGAGCACGATGAGGTCGTACGTGTCGCTCGCTGTCGCGCACGAACGCGAGGCCGTCGCCGATGCGCACGTCCACCCGCGGATCGTCGAGCGCGCCGTGGTGCACCGCGCTGCAGGTAGCGTCGCGAGATGTCGACCACGCTGCCGTCGATCTCGCACAGCGTGACGCTGCGGATCGACGGATGCTTGAGGAGCTCCTCCGCCGAGCCGCCGTCGCCGCCGCCGACGATCAGTGCGCGCTCCGGCGCCGGGTGCGCGAGCGCAGCCATGTGCACGAGGTTCTCGTGATAGAAGAACTCGTCGCGCTCCGAGGTCATGAAGTGGCCGTCGAGCCGGAACAGCCGCCCGAACGCGGCGCTCTCGTGCACCTCGACCTCCTGGAACTGCGAGCGGAAGCGCTCGAGACGCCCGCGCGAACGAATGAAGAAGCCCCACTCGTCCGTGAGGTACTCGGTCATCAGGTCCGGCGCGAGATCGCGGGGCGCCGAGCTTCCGGCGCCGCTCCTGCTCAGGCATCCTTGCCGCCGCGATGGATGGCGTGGAACTTCGTGCGCTCCGGCTTGAGCGCGGCCTCGATCGCGTTGAACAGCACTTCGGCCTTGGCGGTGTTGTCCGACGTGGTAGTTGCAGACGTAGACGTCGACCGTCACGAAGCCGTGCTCGGGCCAGGTGTGGATCGCGAGGTGCGACTCGGCGAGCAGCACCGTGCCGGTGACGCCCTGCGGCTCGAACTGATGGAAACGCTCGCCGACGATGGTGAGACCGGCCTCCTCGACCGCCTTCACACAGATGTCGCGCAGCGCCTCTGCGCGCGTGAATTCCGGCGTCTCCGCCAGGGCAGCCATACCATTCGCCTAACAGATGGATTCCGTCCATTAGTCGCCCCCCGTATTCGGGATGAGTCAAATGAAAAAGCCCCACCCCCGCTTGCACGGGCAGAAGGGCGCCGGGGTCACGGCACGGCCGACGACCAAAACGCGCGATTATTGCACAAAGCGCCCGTCCACGCGATAATTTTCGGTTGCGGACGCGCGTGCGCCGCAGCTGCCACACGCCACCGTACGCCTCGCTACCGTCTGCTCCCGCTACCGTCCCTTCCCGGCACACGGCGCATCCCGCGTCCTGGCCGAATCGCTTCCACTGCCCATGAACCAGATCGATGACCTTTCCACGCGCTCGGGCGCGTCGATGGACGTGCTGCGCGCCAATGCCATTCGCGCGCTCGCGATGGATGCGGTCGAGGCCGCGAAGAGCGGACATCCCGGCATGCCGATGGGCATGGCCGACATCGCGGTGGCGCTCTGGAGCCGCCATCTGCGCCACAATCCCGCGCATCCGCATTGGCCGAATCGCGACCGCTTCGTCGTCTCGAACGGCCACGGCTCGATGCTGCTGTATGCGTTGCTGCATCTCACCGGCTACGACGCTGCCGATCGAGGAGCTGAAGCAGTTCCGGCAGCTGCACTCGAAGACGCCCGGCCATCCGGAGGTGGGCGTCACACCCGGCGTCGAGACGACCACCGGTCCGCTCGGCCAGGGGCTCGCGAACGCCGTCGGCATGGCGCTCGCCGAGCGGCTCCTGGCGCAGGAATTCAACCGTCCGGGACACGCCATCGTCGACCATCGCACGTATGTGTTCCTCGGCGACGGTTGTCTCATGGAAGGCATCTCGCACGAGGCGTGCTCGCTCGCCGGGACGCTGCGGCTCGCGAAGCTCGTCGCGCTCTACGACGACAACGGAATCTCGATCGACGGCGAGGTGAAGGGCTGGTTCACCGACGACACGCCGGCGCGCTTCGAGGCGTACGGCTGGAACGTCGTGCGCAGCGTGGACGGCCACGACGTCGAGGCGGTCGATGCTGCGATCCGCGCCGCCCACGCGTCCGACCGGCCGACGCTCATCTGCTGCAAGACGGTGATCGGCAAGGGCGCCGTGTCGAAGGCGGGCACGGCGGACTGTCACGGCTCGGCGCTGGGGGAGAAGGAGATCGCCGCGACGCGCGTGGCGCTCGAGTGGTCGCACGTGCCCTTCGAGATCCCGGACGAGATCTACCGCGCCTGGGACGCGCGCGAATGCGGCGCGCTGCTCGAGAGCGACTGGAACGCGCGCTTCGCGTCCTACCGCGCGGCGCACCCGGACCTCGCCGGCGAGTTCGAGCGGCGCACACGCGGCGACCTGCCGGGCGACTGGCCCGCAAGCCGCGACGGTTTCGTGCGCAAGCAGGCGGAGAAGGCGGACGGCATTGCCACCCGCAAGGCCTCGCAGCAGGCCATCGAGGCTTTCGCCGCGAAGCTGCCCGAGATGATCGGCGGCTCCGCGGACCTCACGGGATCGGTGTTCACCAACTGGTCCGGCAGCAAGCCGGTGACTGCGAACGACGGCGGGAACTACGTCAACTACGGCGTGCGCGAGTTCGCCATGTGCGCGATCGCCAACGGCCTCGCGCTGCATGGCGGCTTCATCCCGTACGTCGGCACCTTCCTCACGTTCTCCGACTACGCGCGCAACGCGCTGCGCATGGCGGCGCTCATGAAGCTCCGCGCGATCTTCGTGTTCACGCACGATTCGATCGGTCTCGGCGAGGACGGGCCCACGCACCAGTCGATCGAGCACGGCGCGAGCCTTCGCCTCATTCCGGGCATGGACGTGTGGCGGCCGTGCGACACGGTGGAAACCGCCGTCGCCTGGGCCGCCGCGCTGGAGCGCCGGCACGGGCCGACCTGCCTGCTGCTGACGCGCCAGAACGTGCCGTTCCAGCCGCGCGACGCGCGCACCGCCGGCGACATCGCACGCGGCGGCTACGTGCTTGCCGACTGGCCGGCAGAAAGCTCGCGGCGCGTGGCGATCATCGCCACCGGCTCCGAAGTGGCGCTGGCCATGGCCGCGCGCGACCAGCTCGCCACCGAGGGCATCGCCGCGCGCGTCGTGTCGATGCCGTCGACCAGCCTGTTCGACCGGCAGGACCGCGCGTGGCGCGCGAGCGTGCTGCCGCCCGGCGTGCCGCGCGTCGCCGTGGAAGCAGGCTCCACCGACGGCTGGCGCAAGTACGTCGGTGCGGCGGACGATCCGCGCGCTGCCGTGATCGGCATCGACACGTTCGGCGAGTCCGCGCCGGCCGGCGTGCTGTTCAAGCATTTCGGTTTCACGGCGGAGCACGTGGCGCGCGCGGCGCGCGCCGTCGTCACCGGCACCCCCGCTGAATAGCGCCGCGCCGGGCCCGTGGGGCCGGCGCGGTAAAATCGGGGTTCGCTCTGTCGCTTTCCGCTGCCGGACGCCGTGCGGGCGTCCGGGGGTCCAACCCTTGAAGCCTGCCGCGACCATCCGCCCTGCCCTGCCCGACGACGCAGCCGCCATCGCGCGCGTCCGTGTGGACGCGTGGCGCACGACGTACCGCGGCATGATTCCCGACGCGTACCTCGACGGCATGACCGTCGACGACAGCACCGCGCTCTGGCACCGCGTACTCACTGCCGCGCCCAATGACACCAACACGTTCGTCGCGGAAGCCGACGGCGCCATCGCGGGCTTCTCCTCGGGCCTCATGCTGAAGGAGCCCAGGCACGACCTCGACGCGGAGCTCAGCGCGGTCTACGTGACGCCCCAGCGGCAGCGCTCGGGCATCGGCCGGCAGCTCGTCGGCGCGGTGGCGGCGGCACAGCAGGCGCTCGGAGCGACCGGCCTCGTCGTCTGGGTCATCGCGGCGAATCGCGCCGCGCGCGCCTTCTACGAGGAGCTCGGCGCCGAGCTCCTGATCGAGCAGCCTTTCCAATGGGACGGCATGGACCTCGTCGAGGCCGGTTATGGCTGGCGCGACCTCGACGCGCTGGTGGCCGCCTGCGGTCCGCTCGCCACCGCCCAGCACTGAACCATCACGCCACGCACCGACGGGAGACGCAATGACTATCAAAGTCGCCATCAACGGCTACGGCCGCATCGGCCGCAACATCCTTCGCGCCCACTACGAAGGCGGCAAGAAGCACGACATCCAGATCGTCGCCATCAACGATCTCGGCAATGCCGAGACGAACGCGCACCTCACGCGCTACGACACCGCGCACGGCAAGTTTCCCGGCAAGGTGGAGGTCGAGGGCGACGCCATGATCGTCAACGGCGATCGCATCCGCGTGCTGGCGCAGCGTGATCCGGCGCAGCTGCCGTGGGGCGAGCTCGGCGTGGACGTGGTGCACGAGTGCACGGGCCTCTTCACGACCAAGGAGAAGGCCGGCGCGCACCTCAAGGGCGGCGCGAAGAAGGTGATCATCTCGGCGCCCGGCGGCAAGGACGTCGACGCGACGATCGTCTACGGCGTCAACCACGGCACGCTCAAGGCCGCGCACACGGTGATCTCGAATGCGTCGTGCACGACCAACTGCCTCGCGCCGCTGGTGAAGCCGCTGCACGACAAGATCGGCCTCGTGAACGGCCTGATGACGACCATCCACGCCTACACCAACGACCAGGTGCTCACCGACGTCTATCACGAGGACCTGCGCCGCGCGCGCTCGGCGACGATGAGCATGATCCCGACCAAGACCGGCGCCGCCGCCGCGGTGGGCCTGGTGCTGCCCGAGCTCAACGGCAAGCTCGACGGCTACGCGATCCGCGTGCCGACGATCAACGTGTCGATCGTCGACCTGTCGTTCATCGCGGCGCGCGACACGACGGTCGACGAAGTGAACTCCATCATGAAAGCGGCGTCGGAATCGGGACCGCTCGCGGGCATCCTGCAGTACAACAAGGCGCCGCTGGTGTCGGTCGACTTCAATCACGATCCGGCGTCGTCGACGTTCGACGCGACGCTCACGAAGGTTTCCGGCCGGCTGGTGAAGGTCTCGGCGTGGTACGACAACGAATGGGGCTTCAGCAACCGCATGCTCGACACGACGGTCGCACTGGTGAAGGCGAAGTGAGCGCGAGCCGCGCCATGAGCGTCCTCCGCCTGCAGCGACATCGACGTGCGCAACCAGCGCGTGTTCATCCGCGCGGACCTCAACGTGCCGCAGGACGACGCGCGCAGGATCACCGACGACACGCGCATCCGCGCGTCGGTGCCGGGCATCCGCGATGCCCTCGAGCGCGGCGCCGCGGTGATGGTGACCTCGCATCTCGGCCGGCCGACCGAAGGCCAGTGGAGCGAGGCCGATTCGCTCGCGCCGGTCGCGCAGCGACTGTCCGAGCTCCTCGGGCGGCCGGTGCCGCTCGTGCGCGACTGGGTGGACGGTGGCGTGTGGCAGGTGAAGCTCGGATTCGGCGACGTCGTGCTGCTCGAGAACTGCCGCTTCAACAAGGGCGAGAAGAAGGACGACGACGGGCTCGCGCGGAGGATGGCGAAGCTGTGCGACGTCTACTGCAACGACGCGTTCGGCACGGCGCACCGCGCCGAGGCGACGACGCATGGCATCGCGAAGTACGCGCCCGTCGCCTGCGCCGGGCCGCTGCTGTCGGCGGAGCTCGACGCGCTGGGCAAGGCGCTCGCGCACCCTGCGCGCCCGCTGATCGCGATCGTTGCGGGCGCGAAGGTGTCCACCAAGCTCACGATCCTCAAGGCGCTCGCGGAGCACGTCGACGTGCTGATCGTCGGCGGCGGCATCGCCAACACGTTCATCCTCGCGGCGCACGGGCACGTCGGGAAGTCGCTTGCCGAAGCGCGACCTCGTGGGCGAGGCGCAGGCCATCATGCAGGCGTTCCCCGGCAAGGTGCCCATCCCGATCGATGCCGTGTGCGCGAAGGAGTTTTCCGCGACGGCCACGCCGACGGTGAAGACCATCGAGGACCTCGAGCCCGACGACATGATCCTCGACATCGGTCCGCAGTCGGCGGCATTGCTGCGGCCGCTGCTCGCGCGTGCCGGCACGATCGTGTGGAACGGGCCGGTGGGCGTGTTCGAGTTCGATGCCTTCGCCGGAGGCACGAAGGCGCTGGCCGAGGCGATCGCCGCGTCGCCCGCGTTCTCGATCGCCGGCGGTGGCGATACGCGTCGCCGCCATCACCAAGTTCGGCATCGCCGACGACGTCAGCTACATCTCCACCGGCGGCGGCGCGTTCCTCGAGTTCCTCGAAGGCAAGACGCTGCCGGCGGTGGAGATCCTCGAGCAACGCGCATCGGGGCTCGCCCCGGCGTAACGCCAGGCCGCGCCGTGCGGCCGGCCGCACGCCCGGGCGCGGTGCGACCGTCCGGTGCGACCGAATGCCGTACCATTCCCGCGTGTCCTGACCTCTGGAATTTCCCGTGCAACGAAACACCAAGATCGTCGCCACTCTCGGCCCCGCCTCGAATTCGCCGGAGACGCTGCTGCCTCTTCTGGAGGCAGGTGTCGATGTCGTGCGCCTCAACTTCTCGCACGGCAAGTCCACGGACCACGCCGGCGTGGTGGAGCAGGTGCGCGCGTGCTCGCAGAAGCTCGGGCGCGAGGTCGGCGTCATGGCCGATCTGCAGGGACCGAAGATCCGCATCGGCAAGTTCGCGGACGGGCGCGTCGAGCTCGAGCCGGGCAAGGCGTTCATCCTCGATGCGGCGTGCGAGCTGGGTGATGCGGATCGCGTCGGCCTCGACTACAAGGAGCTCGTGCACGACGTCGTCCCGGGCTCCGTGCTGCTGCTCAACGACGGCCTCATCCGGCTCACCGTGCAGGCGGTGCGGGGCACCGAGATCGTCACGCGCGTGGACCTCGGCGGCGTGCTGTCCAACAACAAGGGCATCAATCGCCTCGGCGGCGGGCTGACCGCCCCGGCGCTCGCGTCCAAGGACATGGACGACATCAAGATCGCCGCGCAGATGCAGGCCGACTTCCTGGCGGTGTCGTTCCCGAAGAACAAGGAAGACATGTACATGGCGCGCCAGCTCCTGCGCGCCGCCGGCAGCCGCGCCCTGCTGATCGCCAAGATCGAGCGCGCGGAGGCGATCACCGCCGCTGGACGAGATCATCGATGCGTCCGACGGCATCATGGTCGCGCGCGGCGATCTCGCGGTCGAGGTCGGCACCGCCAGCGTGCCGGGCCTGCAGAAGCGCATGATCATGGCGGCGCGCGAGCGCAACAAGCTCACCATCACCGCGACGCAGATGATGGAGTCGATGATCAGCAATCCGATCCCGACGCGCGCGGAGGTGTCGGACGTCGCCAACGCGGTGCTCGACGGCACCGATGCCGTGATGCTGTCGGCGGAAACCGCCACCGGACGCTACCCGGTGCAGACGGTCGAGACGATGGCGCAGATCTGCGTCGAGGCCGAGAAGTCGTACGTCGTGGAGCTCGACCGCGACTTCCTCAACCGCACGTTCACGCGCATCGACCAGTCGATCGCGATGGGCGCGCTGTTCACGGCCTATCACCTCAAGGCCGCGGCCATCGCATCCCTGACGCAGTCGGGATCGACGGCGCTCTGGATGTCGCGCCACAACTCCGGCTGCCCGATCTACGCGCTGACGCCGGAAGTCGCCAGCCAGCGCAAGATGTCGCTCTACCGCAACGTGCGCCCGCTCTTCTTCGAGCAGAGCAAGGACCGCGACGCCGTGCTGCTCGAGGCCGAGGAGCGCCTGGTCGCGAGCGGCCAGGTGCGGCCGGGCGACCTCATCGTGCTCACCATCGGCGAGCCCATGGGCAAGTCCGGCGGCACCAACACGCTGAAGATCGTGCGCGTGGGCGAAAGCCGGCACTGATTTCGCCCCCGCCGGCGCCGCTTGCGCGGCATTAACCGGCTGGTTAACATCGGGCCATGCCACGCGCATCGTCCCGCACGGCCGTCCCGCGCAGCGCCGCGCCGCGCGACCCCGAGGCGAACCGCGCGCGCATCCTCGCCGCCGCCACGCGCGAATTCGCGCAGCACGGGCTCGGCGGCGCGCGGGTGGATCGCATCGCCGCGCAGGCGCGGACCAACAAGCGCATGCTGTACTACTACTTCGGCAACAAGGAGGCGCTGTTCCTTGCCGTGCTCGAAGCGGCCTATGCGCACATCCGCGAGGCCGAGCTTCGCCTCTCGCTGCTCGACGTGCCGCCGCGCGAGGGCGTGCGCCGGCTGGTCGAGTTCACGTGGAAGTATTACCTCGATCATCCCGAGTTCCTGACCCTGCTCAACACCGAGAACCTGCACGGCGCGAGGCACCTCAAGAGTTCCGCGAACATCCGCACCATGAACTCGCCACTCATCGAAACCCTGCGCAAGGTGCTCGACCGCGGGGCGCGGGAACGCGTGTTCCGGCGCAAGGTCGATCCGTTGCAGCTCTACATATCGATCGCGGCGCTCGGCTACTTCTTCCTGTCCAACAGCCCTACGCTGTCCGCGGTCTTCGGGCGCAGCCTCTTCACGGCGGCCGCGCGCGCCGAGCGGTTGGAGCACATGACGCAGATGGTGCTGGGATACCTCGCCGTGCCCGCGGCCGTAATTGACAGCGGCAAGGCGCGCGGCTAGGCTGATAACCAACTGGTTAATTGACCAGCCGCGCGACGCCTCGAGGCCTCCATGGAACGTTCCCCCCAGCCGGTGTGGCGCCGGGTCCTGCTCTCGCCGTGGTCGCGCCCGGTGCTGCTGATCCTGCTGATCCTCGTGCTGTGGGACCTCGCGATCCGCATCTTCCGCATCCCGCCCTATCTCATTCCCGCACCCGAGGCGGTCGTGGGGCAGCTCTACGCGGAATGGCCGCGGCTTTGGCGCGAAAGCGTGCCGACGACCTACGCCACGCTGGGCGGTTTCGCGCTGTCGATCGCATTCGGCATCCCCATGGCGTTGGTGATCGCGTACTCGCGCACCGTCGAGAGCTTCGTCTACCCGCTGCTGGTGTTCTCGCAGAGCGTGCCCAAGATCGCCATCGCCCCGCTCTTCGTCGTCTGGTTCGGCTTCGGCATGATCCCCAAGGTGATCGCCGCCTTCATGCTCGGCTTCTTCCCGGTGGTCGTGTCGACGGTGGCCGGCTTCAAGTCGGTCGACGCCGACATGATCGACCTCGCGCGCTCCATGAAGGCCACGCGCCTGCAGACGTTCCTGCGCATCAGCCTGCCGCATGCGCTGCCGTCGATCTTCGCTGGGCTCAAGGTGTCGATCACCCTCGCCGTTGTCGGCGCCGTCGTCGGCGAGTTCGTCGGCTCGAACTCCGGCATCGGATACCTGCTGCAGATCGCGAACGGCAACTTCGACCTGCCGCTCATGTTCGCCGCGCTGACCGTGCTGTCGGCCATCGGCGTCCTGCTGTTCGTCGCGATCGATGTCGTGGAGCGGCTGATGATCCCGTGGCACGCGTCGCACCGCAACGATTTCACCGCCACCGCATGACGGTGGCGGGTCAACCGGAGGAGGCAACACCATCATGTACGCAAAACGCATCGCCGCGATCGCGGCCGCGGCGCTCGCCCTCGTCGCCGCGCCGGCTTTCGGACAGGCCAAGGAAAAGGTCACCCTGCTGCTCAACTGGTACGTGTACAGCGAGCACGCGCCGTTCTTCCTCGGCAAGGAGCGTGGCTACTTCGACCAGGAAGGCCTCGACCTCGACATCCAGGAAGGACGCGGCTCGGGCGTCACGGTGCAGGCCGTGGCAGCGGGAACGGCGACGTTCGGCTATGCCGACGTGCCGACGATGATCAAGGCGGCGTCGAAGGGCGCGCCGGTCACGGCGGTCGGCGTCGCGCTGCAGACCTCGGCGATGTCGGTGATGGGCTTCGCCGACAAGAACATCCGCAAGCCGGAGGACATCAAGGGCAAGACGGTCGCGGTCACGCCCGGCGATTCGATGTCGCAGATCTGGCCGCTGTTCCTCAAGAAGACCGGCCTCAAGGAAACGGACTTCAAGACGGTCGCGGGCGACGCGCAGACCAAGCTCAATGCCGTGATGAACAACCAGGCGGATCTGCTGCTCGGTTACGTCATGGACCAGGCCATCAAGCTGCAGGACGCGGGCGCACAAGCCCGTGTACCCGATCCGCTTCGCCGACTACGGCGTGAACATGGTGAGCTCGGGCATCATCGTGCAGAAGGACTTCCTGAAGAACAAGCCGGACGTCGTGAAGCGCTTCATGCGTGCGGCGACGCGCTCGCTCGAGGAAGCGGCGAAGAATCCGGACGCCGCCGTGGATGCGATGCTGAAGGCGAATCCGAAATCGGGGGTGAAGGACACCGCGGTGATCGGAATGAAGAACACCGCCGCGCTCTACAAGGGCCCGGACAATCCGAACGACCGGCCCTTCCGCGTCGGCGCGAAGAACATGACGGAGACGCTCGCGCTGCTGGTCGAGTACGGCGGTCTCGACAAGGCTTCTGCCGGCAAGGCCGAGGACTACTACACCAACGCGTACCTGCCGTAGCACCGGCGACGGGTGCGCCGCCGGCGCATCCGTCGCGTTTGCCGCTGCTCATGAATCCCGTGCCGGGGCGGGCAGGCCGCCCGCTCATCCGCGTCGATCACGTCGCGAAGACGTACCGCACGGCCGACGGACCCGTCGAGTCGCTGAAGCCGCTCGACTTCGCGATCGGCGAAGGCGAGTTCATGAGCATCGTCGGGCCGTCGGGGTGCGGGAAGTCGACCCTGCTGAAGATGGTCGCCGGCCTGCTGTCGACGACGGCGGGAACGATCGCCGTCGATGGCAAGGCGGTGAACGGACCGCCCGACAACGTCGGCATCGTGTTCCAGAGCTCCGTCCTGCTGCCATGGCGCAGCGTGCTCGACAACATCATGCTGCAGGTCGAGATGCGCCGGCTGCCGCGCGAGCGAATACCTGCCGAAGGCACGCGCGCTGATCGACATGGTCGGGCTCGCCGGGTTCGAGAAGAAGTTTCCCTGGCAGCTCTCGGGCGGCATGCAGCAGCGCGCGTCCATCTGCCGTGCGCTCGTGCACGACCCCGCGGTGCTGCTCATGGACGAGCCTTTCGGCGCGCTCGACGCCATGACGCGCGAGAAGATGAACCTCGAGCTGCAGCGCATCTGGTCGGAGACCCGCAAGACGGTGCTGTTCATCACCCACAGCATTCCCGAGTCCGTGTTCCTGTCGGATCGCGTGCTGGTGATGACGGAGCGTCCCGGCTCCATCGCCGCGATCTACGACGTGAAGCTGCCGCGGCCGCGTACCCTCGGCATGATGGGAACGCCCGAATTCACGGCGCTCGCGCAGACGATCCGCGCCCACTTCTACTCGCAGGGCACGCTCGACGCCTGAGCGGCGCGCAGCCATGACCGCCGCACCGACCTTTTCCATTGCGGAGATCCGCTGCCACGAGCGGCCCGTGACGCTGCGCCTGCCGTTCCGCTTCGGCGCGGTGACCGTCACGCACGCACCGCAGGCGTTCGTGCGGGCGCGCATCCGCCTCGCCGACGGCCGCGAGGCGTGGGGCATCAGTGCGGAGCTGATGGTCCCGAAGTGGTTCGACAAGACAGCCTCGCTCACGGAAGCGGCGAGCTTCGACCAGCTGCGCACGTCGCTCGCCGCTGCGGCGAGCGCCTATGCATCCGACACGACGGCGCGTACCGCGTTCGGTCATTTCGCCGCGCACCATCGCACGCTGCTCGACCATGCCGCGACTCACGGCATGCCGGCACTCGCCGCGGGCTTCGGTCCGGCGGAGATCGACAAGGCGCTGCTCGACGCCCTCGGGCGTGCGCTCGGCCTGGGCTTCGCGGACCTGATCCGCACCAATGCCGCCGGCATCGCTCCGGCTGCGTTGCTGGCCGAGTTCGGCGGCTTCGACTTCGATGCCTTCCTGCGCACGCTGCAGCCGCGGGAGTCGGTGGCGGTGCGGCACACGGTCGGCATGCTGGATGCGATCGATGGCGCCCCGCGTGTGGCGGACGACGGGCTGCCGGAATCCCTGGCCGAGGCAATCACCACCTGCGGCCTGCGCTTCTTCAAGATCAAGCTCGCGGGCGACGTCGCGCAGGATGTGCAGCGACTCCACGCGATCGCCGCGGTGCTCGATGCCCATGCCGGCGATTACCGGGTGACGCTCGACGGCAACGAGCAATACGACGACCTCGATCGCCTCGGCGCACTCTGGGAGGAGGTGCGCGCCGGGCCCGGCCTTGCCGATCTGTGCGCTCGAATCCTGTTCATCGAGCAACCGGTGCATCGCGGCGTTGCGCTGCAACGCGATCTCGGTCCGCTCGGCACGAGCGTGCCGGTGATCATCGACGAGTCCGATGCGAACCTCGACGCCTTTCCCGCGGCGCGCACGCGCGGCTATGCCGGCGTGTCCAGCAAGGCATGCAAGGGGCTGTACAAGTCCCTCGTCAACCGGGCGCGCTGCACGCGCTGGAATGCGGATGCGGGACGCGAGCGGTGGTTCATGTCCGGCGAGGACCTCACCACCCAGGCGGGACTCGGCGTGCAGCAGGACCTCGCGCTCGCGGCGATCCTCGGTATCGCGCACGTGGAGCGCAACGGCCATCACTACGTGAACGGATTCGCCGGGCAGCATGCACCGGAACTGGAGCAGGATGCATTCCTCGCCGCGCACCCGGATCTCTACGAGCGCTCGCACGGCAGCGTCCGCGTGCGCATCCGCGACGGCACCGTGCATCTCGCGTCGCTGCGCGGCCCGGGATTCGCCTCCGGCGCGCAGCCGGACTGGTCATCGCTCGCGCCGCTCGCCACGCCAACTTCCGAACTGCAAAGGACCTGAAGCCATGCGAGGCCTTCTCCGCATCGGCGGCGCACGGCGCTGGGCATCAAGGCCGAATGACGCGCACCTCGCCACAACTCGCGCTGATCGGCCTCGGACTCGTCGGCGAATCCGTCGCCGTGCGGCTCGTCGCCGCCGGCTACGCCGTAGCAGGCTGGGACCGCGCGGAGGATCGCCGGAGGTTGATGGGCGCGCGCGGCATCGCCGTGGCTGCATCGGCTGCGGCGGCCGTGCGCAGCGCGCCGTTCGTGCTGCTCGCGCTGCCGGACACGCCGGCGCTCGATGCGGTGCTGCACGAGATCCTGCCCGCGTTGAAGCGCGGCGTGGTCGTGATCGATCTCGGCACCGATGACCCCGCCGTCGTCAGCGACCACGCCGCCATGCTGGCCAGGCGCGGCATCGCGCTCGTCGATGCGCCGCTCTCCGGCTCGAGCGAGCAGATCCGCGCCGGTGCCGCCGTGGCCGTGGTCGGCGGCGACAAGACGGCGTGGGACGCGGCCGCGCGCATCGTGGCCGCGATCGCACCGCAGGCGTTCCATCTCGGGCCCTCCGGCAGCGGCAGCCGCGCCAAGCTCGCAACGAACCTGCTGCTCGGCCTCAATCGCGCGGCACTCGCGGAATCGCTCGTGTTCGCGCAGGCGCTCGGCCTCGATCCGGCGCGGTTCCTCGACGTGGTGCGCGCGAGTCCCGCGTACTCGCGGGCGGTGGACGCGAAAGGCGCCAAGATGCTTGCCAGCGATTACTCGCCACAGTCGCGCATCCGCCAGCATCGCAAGGACCTCGCGCTGATGCTCGAGGCTGCCACCGCCGCGCATTGCGCGCTCCCGCTCACCCGTACGCACGCGGCGCTGCTCGACGCCGCGATCGAAACAGGTGACGGCGATCTCGACAACGCCGCCATCATCGAAACGATCCGTCGCTGGCCGGTCACGCCGGCGGCCCCGAACCAGGAGTCCTGAGTGGAAACCCTACGCCTCGGCATCATCATGAACGGCGTCACCGGTCGCATGGGCACCAACCAGCATCTCGTCCGCTCCATCTGCGCGATCCGGGCGCAGGGCGGCGTGCGTCTCGCCGATGGCCGGCGCGTGCTGCCCGACCCGATCCTCGTCGGACGCAACGGCGCGAAGCTGGAAGCGCTCGCCCGCGCGCATGGCGTGGAGCGCTGGACCACCGATCTCGCCGGCGCGCTCGCCAATCGCGACGACATCCTCTACTTCGACTCGGCGTCGACCGGATTGCGGCCGCAGCTCATCAAGCAGGCCATTGCGGCCGGCAAGCACGTCTACACCGAAAAGCCCGTCGCCCCCACGCTCGAGCAGGCGCTCGACATCTATCGTGCCGCCAAGGCGGCTGGCGTAAAGCACGGCGTGGTGCAGGACAAGCTGTGGCTGCCGGGCCTTCTCAAGCTCAAGCTCCTCGTCGATTCCGGCTTCTTCGGCCGCATCCTCTCGGTGCGCGGCGAGTTCGGCTACTGGGTGTTCGAAGGCGACTGGCAGGAGGCGCAGCGGCCGTCGTGGAACTACCGCAAGGAGGACGATGGCGGCATCATCATCGACATGCTGTGCCACTGGCGCTACGTGCTCGACAACCTGTTCGGCGAAGTGAAGAGCGTGTCGTGCCTCGGCGCCACGCACATCCCGCAGCGCTGGGACGAGAACGGTCGCGAGTACGCCGCCACCGCGGACGACGCGGCGTACGCCACGTTCGAGCTCGGCGAGGACCGCGCCCGGCCGATCGTCGCCCAGATCAACAGCTCCTGGACCACGCGCGTGCGCCGCGACGACCTCGTGACGTTCCACGTCGACGGCACGCTGGGGTCGGCGGTCGCCGGGCTCACCGACTGCTGGACGCAGGCGCGCGCCAACACGCCGAAGCCGGTATGGAACCCCGACGTGCCGCAGACGATCGACTTCTTCGACACCTGGCAGAAGATGCCCGCCAATCGCGTGTACGAGAACGCGTTCAAGGTCGAGTGGGAGCTCTTCATCCGGCACCTTTTCGACGACACGCCGTTTCGCTGGGATCTCCTGGAAGGCGCGAAAGGTGTGCAGCTCGCCGAGCTGGGCCTCGAAAGCTGGCGCGAGCGCCGCTGGATCGACGTGCCGCCGCTTGCACGCTGAGGAGCATGACGTGATGCCGACGATCGATCTCCCGCGCGCGGATGGAACCGTGCACCGCTACACGCTGCGCGAGCGGCGCACGTGGCCCACGCCCGCACCCGCGGCGACCCGCAACCGGGTCGCCTATGCGGCCGCGCACGTGGTCGCGGATCCGCTTGCCGCGCGCGATCCATGGGTGGCGTCGCCCGTGGACTGGGATGCGACCCTCGCCTTCCGCGAGCACCTGTGGTCGCTCGGCTTCGGCGTCGCCGAGGCGATGGACACCGCGCAGCGGGGCATGGGCCTCGACTGGCCGACGTCGCTCGAGCTCATCGACCGGTCGCTGAAGCTCGCGCACTCGCGGCCTGGCGCCGTGATCGCGTGCGGTGCCGGCACCGACCACGTCGAGCCGCGAGCGACCCTCACGCTGGACGACGTGATCGCCGCGTATCGCCTGCAATGCGAGGCGATCGAAAGCCGCGGCGGCCGCATCATCCTGATGGCGAGTCGCGCTCTCGCAGCGTGCGCAAGGTCCCCGGACGATTACGCGCACGTGTACGGCACGATCCTCTCCGAGGTGCGCGAGCCCGTGATCCTGCACTGGCTGGGCGACATGTTCGACCCGGCGCTCAGCGGCTACTGGGGGCACGCCGACGTCGAGCGCGCCATGGACGTCTGTCTCGCGATCCTGCGCGAGCACGCGAAGAAGGTCGACGGCATCAAGATCTCGCTCCTCGACCAGCACAAGGAAATCGCCATGCGCCGCCGCCTCCCCGCGGGCGTGCGCATGTACACCGGCGACGACTTCCATTTCGCGGATCTCATCGCGGGCGATACGCAAGGGCATTCCGATGCGCTGCTCGGCATCTTCGATCCGATCGCGCCGGCCGCGGCGGCAGCGCTCGATGCCCTGGCGCGCGGCGATGCGGCCGGGTTCCACGCGATCCTCGGACCGACGGTGCCGCTGTCACGCCACGTGTTCAAGGCGCCGACGCGCTTCTACAAGACGGGCGTCGTGTTCCTCGCCTGGCTCAATGGCCACCAGCGCCACTTCGTCATGGTGGGAGGACAGCAGAGCGCGCGCAGCCTGCTGCACTTCGTCGAGCTGTTCGAGCTCGCCGATGCAGCGGGCCTGCTGCTCGATCCCGCGCTCGCCGTGGGGCGCATGCGCACGCTCCTCGCGCTGCACGGCGTCGACGTGCGCTGATCCATTACCCAGGTTCCCCATGTCCTCTCCGCGTTCCGAGCTCCTGTCCATCAACACCGCCACGGTGCGTGCGCAGTGGAACCTGCTGCGAGATCATCGACGGCTGTGCGCGCCACGGCATCCGCATGATCTCGCCGTGGCGCGACCAGGTCGCCGCCGTGGGGCTCAAGGCGGCCGCGCAACGCATCCGCGACCAGGGCCTCGCGTCTGTCGGGCTACTGTCGCGGAGGCATGTTTCCCGCGATCGATCGCGCCGGACGCAAGGCCGCGCTCGACGACAACCGCCGTGCCGTGGACGAGGCGCTCACGCTCGGGGCACCATGCCTCGTGCTCGTCGTCGGCGGCCTGCCGAAGGATGGCGACGGACGCATCGCATCGAAGGACCTCGCCGGCGCGCGCGAGATGGTGCGCGACGGCATCGGCGACCTCCTCGACTACGCGCGCTCGTCCGGCCTGCCGCTCGCGATCGAGCCTTTGCACCCGATGTACGCGGCCGATCGTGCCTGCGTGAACACGATGGCGCACGCCAACGATCTCTGCGACGAGCTCGGTGCGGGCCTCGGCATCGCCGTGGACGTCTATCACGTCTGGTGGGATCCGCAGTTGAGGCGCGAGATCGAGCGCGCGGGCGCCGCCACGCCGTCGCGCCTCCTCGCGTATCACATCTGCGACTGGCTGGTGCCGACGACCGATCTGCTGCTCGACCGCGGCATGATGGGCGACGGCGTGATCGACCTTCCGCTCATCCGTTCCTGGATGGAGGAAGCGGGCTACCGCGGCGCGCACGAGGTCGAGATCTTCTCCGCCAGCAACTGGTGGAAGCGCGATCCCGACGAGGTGCTCCTCACCTGCCAGTTCCGCCACGCCGAAGTGACCTGACGCCGGAGGGGTTGCGCGGACGCCGGCGCGCCCCCATTTGCGCGCCATGGGAGCCTTCGACGCGCAACTCCGCTTCGTGCTCGGCGAGAGCGCAGCGCCACAACCCGCTGCACCGGGGCCGGACGACGGCCCGCTGCTCGACGCCTACTCCGCAGCCGTCGTCGCCGCCACCGAGCGCGTCGCACCGGCGGTAGTGCATCTCGAGATCGAGAGCAGCGGCAACGCACGGCATGGCACCGGTTCCGGCTTCGCGTTCACGCCGGATGGCCTGCTGCTCACCAACAGTCACGTGGTGCATCAGGCGCGCCGCATCCGCGCGACGTTCGCCGACGGCCTCTCGCGCGATGCCGATCTCATCGGCGAGGATCCGGATAGCGACATCGCCGTGATCCGCATCGGCGCGAGCGGCCTCAATGCGGTGACGCTGGGCTCGTCGCGCGACGTGCGCGTCGGCCAGCTCGCGATCGCCATCGGCAATCCGTTCGGCTTCCAGCACACCGTCACGGCCGGCGTGATCAGTGCACTGGGCCGCAGCCTGCGCACGCAGAGCGGCCGGCTGATCGACGACGTCCTGCAGACCGACGCCTCCCTCAACCCCGGCAACTCGGGTGGACCCCTGGTCGATTCGTCGGGGCGCGTCATCGGCGTCAACACCGCGATCATTCCCATGGCGCAGGGCATCTGCTTCGCGACGGCGATCGACACCGTGAAGTGGGTCGTGCTGCAGCTCCTGCGCGACGGCAAGGTGCGGCGTGGTTACCTCGGCATCGCGGGCGCGAACGTGCCCTTGCCGCGGCGCATCGCGCGGCACTTCGCGCTCGAGCAGTCGCGCGCACTGCGCGTCGAGTCCGCCGATCGCGATGGCCCGGCCGCGCAGGGTGGAGTCGCAACCGGCGACGTCATCGTGGCGTTCGAAGGCACGCCGGTGGCGGGGATCGACGATCTCCACCGCCTCCTCACGGCCGAGCGCATCGGCCGGCCATGCCGGTTGTCGGTGCTTCGCGGCACCGTGCGTCACGAGCTTTCGGTCGTTCCCGCGGAAGCGCAACGGCGGCGCTGACGACGCGGCGCAGAAAGCGTCCGATCCGCTGCGCACCGCGGTGCTTCTCGCTTTCTCCTCGCCTTGAAGTGCCACGGCCCCGCGCCTATACTGGATGGGCGGGGATGTAGGCAGACTCCCCGCTTCCCCAGACGCTCCGCGTCCAAGCTCTGCCCTTCCTCCCGGGCACATTGCCCGAAGAAGGGTTTGGCATGACGGCATGGACGGCAGCGTTCCTTTCCGGCATTCGGTGCCGGCGCCACGTTCTCGCACGTTCGATCGCATGGCGGACGCTGTCGTTCTCGTCGGGTCGCCGCGGTCATCGATGCCGCACAGCTCATCGGGTTCGCCGAAATCCTCCGTGCACCGGAGTTTTGCCGAAGGAGAACGGAGATGAAATGGGTAACACGCGAACGACCGAAGGTTGACCGGATCGCCTGCCCGTGGCTCATCGCGCGTTTCATCGACGACGAGCCCGAGTTTCTGTACGTCCCCGCCAGGCGGGTGCGCGAGGTCGCCGACGCAACCGGAGCCATCCCGTACGACGTGGCCGGTGCCGAGCTCGGCCATGTCGGCGAGCTCTGCAGCTTCGATGCCTTCCTGAAGAAGTACGCGCTCGCCAAACCCGCGCTCGCGCGGCTGGCGATGATCGTGCGCGGCGCCGATACGTCGCGGCTCGACCTGACGCCGGAATCAGCGGGGCTCTATGCCACCTCCGTGGGGCTCGCGCGAACCTTTGCCGACGACCACGAGTTGCTGAGTCACGGCCTCGTCATGTACGAGGCGCTCTACGCGTGGTGCGAGGTGCAGCCGGCGTGGGATGGCGCGGGTTGCTGAGCGCGGTGCGCGTGCGCGCTTCGTGCCGGGCAATCGTCGGCGCGCTCGTGTCGCGCCATAGGACCGTGGGCATGGTCAGTGCGCAAGAAGAAGGGGCTGCGCATGCAGCCCCCTCGCGTTTCCGATGCCGCCCGCCTTACTTCGCGAACTTGAGCTTGAGCACGCCCGAGTTGAATGCGTGCCGCACCTGCGCGTTGTCGAACGCCGCGAAGCCAAATGGGTACTCTGCGTCGAGATCCTTGAACTGGACGTCGAACCTGCCATCCGTCACGAGCTTGCGCGCGATCACGAACGTGTACCTGCCGTCCTTGTAGTCGAGCACGGTGTCGATGGCTCCACGCTCGCCGGTGAACTTCGAGACGAGGATCGAAGCGACTTCGTCGCCGGCGACGAACCTGGCGTCATCGAACGGCACCTTGTCCTCGGCCTTGAGGTAATACAGCCCACCCTTGTTCGCGGCCTTGCCATCCTTGCTCATGAACTCCGGCTTGCCGTTCACGAGCTTGACGTCGTCGTAGCCGCCACCGGTCTTGGGATCGCTCTTGCGGCCGGCCTCCGGGGACTTGTCCTTGTCGAAGCGGGTGTGATCGACGTACTGGTTGTCGACCTGGCCGATGTATCCGCCACGAACCGACTTCATGTGCCAGATGTCGCCGAGCTCGCCCTCGCTGGCCGTGTACTTGTTGCCGTAGGGCTTGCCCGGCTCACCGGCGTGGCACGTCGCGAAGCAGCCGATCTTGTCGAAATTCTTGATCGAGTTGCCGATCGTCCAGATGAACGCGAACTTGTCCTCGTAGTACTTGTTGTTGTCGCCGCCCTTGTCATCCGGGTCCGACAGCTTCTTCCACGAGCCGTCGGCCTGCTTCACGAACGGGCTGCGCCGCACGGATTGCGTCGGATCTTCGTACTGCAGCAGGATGTACAGGGTGTCGGCGGTGTAGGCAGCTTTCATGGCGACGTTGCTGCTACCGCCGTTGAAGTTCTGGCCGCCGCTGATCTTGAACTTCATCTCGGGCGTCTTGGCCCACGTCGGATCGGTGCCGAGGGCGGCGAGGCTCGGCGCCTGGGCTGCCTTCACGGCCGTCAAGGTGTTCTGCGCGACGGCGGGGGCGCTCAGCGCGAACAACGCACCCAACGCGATCGGTAATGCCAATCTGCTTGCTCGGAACACTGGGTTCTCCTTCATGGTGACGCCGTCGTGCTGGCGGCGTCGGGACCTCGGGGTCGCTCGCCGGCCTCATCGCCCGGTGCGATGCATCCGAACGCGACGCCGATCGGAGACAGGCTAGCCCTCGCCCGGGCGAGGTGCCTGATGCAGGTCAAATGGAGCGGTGGTGCGCGGTGATACGTTGACGTGCATCAACGACGGTGCGCGCCGACGTGCGCGCACGCAGCCGTGCGCGCGGCGACGCTGCGCGGGGAGATGCCGACTGCGCTCAGCGCGTCGCGAACATCGCGAACACCGCGGCGCCCATCGTCCAGGTGGCGAGCCAGCCGAGGAGCTTCAGCCGCCGCGTGATGGTGAAGTCGCCCATCACCTTCGGATCGTCGGCGAGGAGCATCGTCACGACCATGATCGGCACCGCGATGACGCCGTTGATGACTGCGGCCCAGAAGAGCGCCTGGATGGGCTTGATCGGCAGGAAGTCGATCGCGACGCCGCCCAGTGTCGCGAAGGTGATGATGGCGTAGAACTCGCGCGCCTGCAGGAGCTTGAGATCGAGGCCTGCGCGCCACTTGAACGTTTCGGCCATCGCGAACGCCGCGGAGCCCGCGAGCACGGGAACCGCGAGCATGCCGGTTCCCACGATGCCGAGGGCGAACAGCAGGAACGCGAAGTTGCCGGCAAGCGGCTTCAGCGCCTCTGCGGCTTGCGCCGATGACGTGATCTCGCGCACGCCCGCCGCATGCAGCGTCGCGGCGGCCGAGAGCACGATGAAGAGCGCGATCAGGTTGGAGAAGGCCATCCCGAGGTAGGTGTCGATCTTGATCCGCCGCAGGTGCCGGCGGGCGCCCTCCGGCGAGCGCTTGAGCGGCTCCGCCTCGGGGTCGGCCTTCAGGTCCTCGACCTCCTGCGCCGCCTGCCAGAAGAAGAGATACGGGCTGATCGTGGTCCCGAAGATGGCGACGATCACCGTCAGCGTCTCGGTGGTGAGCGACGCGCGCGGCCAGACGATCGCCACCAACGCCTCGCGCCATGGCACCGCCACCGTGAACATCACCGCGACGTACGCGAGCAGGGCGAGCGTGAGCCACTTGAGGTAGCGCACGTATCTCTGGTATGGCATGTAGATCTGCAGCAGCAGGCAGGTGAGGCCCACGATCACGATCGGGGCACGCGAATCCCCGCCGACGAGAAGATTGAGCGCGTCGCCCATCGCCGCGATGTCGGCCGCGATGTTGATCGTGTTGGCGACGACGAGCATCAGCACGATCGGATAGAGCACGATCACGGGAAACCGCGCGCGAATGTTCGCCGCGAGGCCACGTCCCGTGACCCGGCCCATGCGCGCGCTGACCATCTGGATGCCGACCATCAACGGGTACGTCAGCACCAGGGTCCAGCCCAGCTGGTAGCCGAATTGCGCGCCCGCCTGCGAATACGTCGCGATGCCGCTCGGGTCGTCGTCCGCGGCCCCGGTGATGAGTCCGGGGCCGAGCTGGTCGACCCAGCCCTGGGGCTGCTTGTTCTTCTCCGTCTCTTTTCCGGACGCGCCGCTGGCGGCAGCCGCGCGGCTGCCGCGTGCGGCACGCGCGTTCTTGCGAGGTGGGACTTTACGGACTGCAGGCATGCGCGCTCCCGGTGGGCCGCGCCATGCTAGCCTCGACGTGCGGCGCGCTCAAGCGCCGTCGATCAGGATCCTTCGCAGAGCGGCAGCACGACCGACTGCAGCACACCACCCGTGCCCTCCTCCACGAAACCGATGACGGTGGATTGCCGCCCGCGTTCGCGCGGCAAGGGCAGGCTGATCGACGCCGCTGCGTGCCCGCCGGCATCGAAGCGCACGGGACCGGAGAGCGCGCGCACCACGTGCGTGTGCACGAGCCGCGCGCCGGAATTTTCCCCCGACGTGACGTTCGAGGTGAGGTCGCTCTCGGTGAGCGCCACGTAGGCGACCGCCTGCGTCCTGCCCTCTTTCCACCGCGGCCTTCACGTCGACGAGCACCGCCGACGACGTGGTGCGGACCGCGAGCTCGATGGCCGCGCGCGCGGGCTCGGCCGCAATGCGGCGCAGGACACCTGCGACATCGGCACTGCGCCACAGGCCGACGTCGCGGCCCTGCAGCAGGAGCTGCGGCGTGTACACCGTCCGCCCGCCCGCGGCATGCACGCGTTCCTGCTGGCGCAGCGGTGAACTCGTGCTGGGCGAAGCGATCGGTCCAGCCGAGCTGGTTCCAGTAGTCGACGTGGAATGCGAGCACCGCAGTGCGCTCGCTCGCCGCGGCGGGGGCTGGAAACGTCGCGCGCAGCCAGCGCTCCGCGGGCGGACAGCTGTCGCAGCCTTCCGACGTGTAGAGCTCCACGAGCGGCACCGTGCGGGAGGTACTCGCAGCCGAACAGCTCGTCGGCGCTGCCGCGGCGGGTGCGGGCACCGCGAGGCTCGCCAGAAGAATCGCGCAGTAGATGGATCGCGTCATGCATGCTCAGTCGCCGTGACGACCTCCTGCTTACACCGTTGTGACACCGGAGGGCGCCGACCTCGTGCTAGGATCGCGCGGCGTTGCCATGCGGGCAACGCATTGGACCAACGCGTGGGAGAACGGCCATGGGCCTCATGGGCATCATCTGGACCATCATCGTCGGTTTCATCGTGGGCATCGTTGCGCGTGCGCTGATGCCCGGCGTGGACGCGCTGGGTTTCTGGCTCACGGCGCTGCTGGGGATCGGCGGCTCGCTCGTCGGCGGCATCGTCGGCAGCCTTCTTTTCCGTTCACCCGGCGGCGGCTTCCGCCCGGCCGGCTTCGTGCTGTCGGTGCTCGGCGCGATCCTGTCTCCTGTGGCTCTATCGCCACTACATGATGCCGTGAGCGGTCGACCGCCGGCGCTGCACTTCGTCCGGCGCGCGATGACCGATCTCGCCGATCTCGAGGCGGCCGCACGCGACGTCTACGCGGCGATGCCGCCGACGCCGCAATACGCGTGGCCGCTCCTCGCCGCAGCGCGCGGGCCGCGAGATCTGGGTCAAGCACGAGAACCACACGCCGATCGGCGCGTTCAAGGTGCGCGGCGGCCTGCATCTGCTGGCGCGCCTCGCGGCCGGAGCCGGCGCCGCCCGCCGGGATCATCAGCGCGACGCGCGGCAATCACGGCCAGAGCCTCGCCTTCGCCGCGCGACGCCATGGCATGCGCTGCGTGATCGTCGTGCCGCGCGGCAACTCGGCCGGCAAGAACGCATCGATGCGTGCGTTCGGCGCCGAGCTGATCGAGCACGGCCGCGACTTCGACGAAGCCCGCGAGCACGCAGCGCGCCTCGCGGAAGCGCAGCAGCTCCATTTCGTCGGGCCATTCATGCCCGAGCTCGTCGCGGGCGTCGGCACCTACGCGCTGGAGCTCTTCCGCCACGCGCCGGAGCAGGACACCGTGTACGTGCCGATCGGCTGCGGCTCGGGCATCTGCGGGCTCATCGCCGCGCGCGATGCCCTGGGCCTCGCGACGCAGATCGTCGGCGTGGTGTCGGCGTCGGCGCAACGCCTATGCGCAGTCGTTCGCGGCGCGGCGCGTCATCGAGACCGCGACCGCCACCACCATTGCCGATGGCATGGCCGTCCGGGTGCCCGTGCCGCGCGCGCTCGACATCATCCTTGCGCGGCGCTGCGCGGGTGGTCGAGGTGACCGACGACGAAGTGCGCAGCGCCATGCGCATCTACTTCGAGGACACGCACCAGGTGGCCGAGGGCGCCGGTGCAGCGCCGCTCGCGGCCGCACTGAAGGAAGGTTCGCGCGCCGGTACGACGCTGTGCGGTGATCCTCTCCGGCGGCAACGTCGATCGCGACGTCTACGCGAGCGTGATCGGCGCCGCGTAGCCCGCCGCGCGGCTCAGAGCCGGCGCACGCGCGTCTGCGACTGCTCGCGCAGGTACTGGGGCAGGTAGTAGAGCGAACCGGCGGCGCGGCCGGTCGAGCCCGAGCCTTTCCAGCCGCCGAACGGCTGATAGCCCGGCCATGCGCCCGTGGTGGCACCTTGCGGCCGGTTGGCGTAGCAAACGCCGGCCTCGATGTCGCCGAAGAAGCGCTCGCATTCGTCGTCGCTGCCGTAGAAGCCGGCCGTCAGGCCGTAGTCGCTCGCATTGGCGAGCGCGATGCCTTGCTCCACGCTGTCGATCGGTGCGACCAGAACGAACGGCGCGAACAGCTCGCGCTCCCACAGCGGATGGTCGAGCGGCGCCCGCGCGATCGTCGGTGCGCAGAAGAACCCGTGCGCGAGATCGCCATGATCGAGGCGCTCGCCGCCGTGCACGATGGCGCCGGCTTCGCCGAGCGCGCGAATCTGCGATGCCGCGTCCTCGTAGCGCGCGACCGCGGAGGCATCGATCACCGGACCCATCCAGTGCTCGCGCGCGATCGGATCGCCGATCCTGATGGCCTGCGTCCACTGATGCAGGTCCGAGATGAAATCGTTGAAGACGCTCTGCTCGACGAACACGCGCGAGCACGCGGAGCACTTCTGCCCCGAGAGCCCGAACGCCGAGCGCATCACGCCAAGCGCGGCGTCGGCGACGCGGGCACGGCGGCTGACGATGGCGGCGTTCTTGCCGCCCATTTCCGCGATGCAGGGGCGCGGCCACGTCCCCGCCGCGAAGCTGCGGTAGAGGTGCATGCCGACCTGGTAGCTGCCCGTGAACGTGAGTCCCGCGACCTGCGGGTTGCCGATCAGCGCCTCGCCGATCGAGCCGCCCGGGCCCGTGATGTAGTTGAAGACGCCAGGCGGCACGCCGGCGTCGCGCAGGGCATCCGCGAGCAGCCGACCGCTCCAGGGCGTCGCCGACGCCGCCTTGAATACCACCGTGTTGCCCGCGACGAGCGCCGCGCCTGCAGGCCCGCCGGCGAGCGCGAAGGGAAAATTGAACGGTGCGATGACGGCCCACACGCCATGGGGCTTGAGCACGCTCGTGTTCTCGCTCACGAAGCCCGCGAGCGGGTCCTGTGCCATCGGGCGCACGTAACCGTCGTTGTCCTCCATGCGATCGCAGTAGTAGGCGATGAGGTCGGCCGTCTCCTGCACCTCGCCGAGCGCCTCCATGCGGTTCTTGCCGACCTCGAGCGCGAGTGCCGCCCCGAGGAAGAAGACGCGCTCCTCGATCAGCGCAGCGGCGCGGCGCAGGACGGCGACGCGCTCGGTCCACGGCGTGCGCGACCACGCGGGAAACGCACGCTGCGCGGCCGCCACGGCGGCATTGGCGTGCCCGGCATCGCCGGCCTGGAAGCGGCCGAGGACCACGCGATGATCGATCGGGCTGCGCACCTCGAAGCGCTGCGTCGCGCGCTCGCCGCGGCCGTCGATCAGCATCGCGTGCTCGGCGCCGAGGTGCGCGCGGACGCGCGCGACCGCGTCGTCGAACGACGTGTGCAGCGCCTCCGGCGGCTCGAACATCGTGGAGTAGGTGAGCTTGAAGGTGGACGGTGAGTCGTTCATGGCAGCTCGATACGCAGGTGGCGGGAAGTCGCGGAACGCAGCCCTCGGTGCCGGCGCACGCGTGCGCCAGGCACCGCAGCGCGGCACGTCCGTCTCGTGCTGGCGCGGGACTACAGGAGATCGGCGGCGGGACCGAGGATCTGCGTGCGCAGATCACGGTAGCGAGGCAACTGGGGCGGGTACACGCAGATGTATTTTACCTGCGCGGCCTGCAGGCACCGCTGCTTGATGATCTCGAGCTTCTGGTCGCGCGGATTGGTCACCTGGTCCGGTTCCCGCGAGTCGATGATCGCGAGGATCGTCGAGTCGCGATCGCAGATGACGAACCCGACGCGCTGGTCGGCGATCTTGCGAAACGCGCGCAGGCGTTCCATCCCCTGCGGCCCGATCTTCACCTGCAGCACGTCGGCGAGGCGTACGCGCGCGAAGATGTCGTGGCGCGGAAACGCCGCCTTGAGGAGCAGGAACACGACGCTCTCGGACTTGGTGAGGAAGCGCGGGCGCAGCAGGTAGAGCCCGGGAAGCTCGGCCGAGGACAGCAGGCGCGTGGTCTCGCCCTCGGTCCATTGCGCGGGGAGATCGCCGTCACCGAGGCCGCGCATGCCGCCCACGGCCTCCCGGTTGCGCCGGATGAGCCCGATCACAACCGCCGTCGCCAGAGCCATCATGGCGATGACGAAAAGGACTCCGGAGGTCATGGCGCTCGAGGTGATGGTGGGTCCCGTTGGCGGCCTGGGTGCGCTGGCGTGGGTGGTGTCGCAGTTCTGCCGTGTACGCCACTAGTCTAATGCAAACAATCAAGAAGCGCGCCAGTGGCGCCGCGGCGCCGGCCCTTGGCTCCGCGCGTCGTGTTGCGCGATTGCCCGCGAAGCCGGTCCGATGACGGCTTACGACGCGGTCGACCACAGAAGTCTGTAAGGACCGGGAGCCGGGCCAGAACCCGGGCGCGGCACTGCCGGCGGCCGACGCGTAAACCGCTGTCGGCATCGACTACCGAGACGCGGACCGAGCTTCACGTACCGGGCATTTCACCCCGAGCTTGCGTTTGAATTTGCACGCTTATCAGGGGGCGCGTCAGCGCCGTCCTACGGCAGCACCAAGCGCTCTCCGATGGAGCTTCGGGGCTGTCCCCGCTCCGCGCGGTCGGCCCAACGCCGTACCCTGGCTATTCGCAGCATTCCGATGGGGGCATTCATGGACGGTAGCCACGTACGAAGCTTTGTTCTCGCAGCTCTTCTAGGTTGCACGCCCCTCGCGGTGGCGGGCGGGGGATCGCAGGCAGCCGATTCACACGACCAGGACGCTCAAGGGCGGCCCGCAGGTACCACGACGCTGCCTCCTGTGTCGCCGCCGGCAAGCTCACAGCAGTCGGGAATCGGCAACATCAGCGACGTCCCGGGCAGCATGTCCGACGGCGCGCCGGCCCAGACCAGCAATGAAGCGCCGCCAGGAGCGCAGAGCTTGCCACCCGTGTTGCCGCGCAACGCTCGGCCAAACGGCAGCATCGGCAACATCGAGGACGTCACCGGCAGCATGAGCGACGGCTCGGCAAACAAGCAGTAAGGTCGGCGCAGGAATGACATGGGCCCCGCCGCGTGTGGGGCCCTGCTTCACTTTGCCGGTTGGAAGCTGAAGTCGTCGAAGGCTGTGACGCTGTCCGCCTTGGTCCACACGCCCACTGCGCCAGGCCCGGAAATGTGGCTGTCATCGAATTCGATGTACTGCTCGCCGTCGAGCGTGACGATGATGTGCTTGCCGCTGAATTGCACGCGCAACGTATGCCACTGGTTCCTGGCGACTGGCGCATCCGCGTATTTGATGGTGTTGCGCCGACCATCGGCCGTGTAATAAAGCGATACGTTGTTCTCGAGCGCGTTCGCACGCGCGACGTAGTAGTTGTCGCCATCCTTCCAGCGCCACACGAGACCGCCGGCAGCGTCCTCCTTGCCGGCAATCGCCTTGAACTTCACTTCGACGATGCCGTCGGCCATCGACACGTCCTTTTTCACACACCACGGAAACGTGCCGGAGCCGGACTGCTTGAGCACCTTGGACCCGCTCGGTGCGCTCGGGTCGGCCTCGACGGTCCACTTCGGAGTTCCCTTGCCAGTCACGCCAGCAACCCAGCCGGGCGGCAACCCACCCGGTGCGACGGCGTCGAACTCAACGGTCTCTGCCATGGCCAATACGCTCCACCACGTCGCGAGGGAAACCAGCGTTCGGATCACGAGACGTCGTCGGTTCATCTTCGTAGCTCCAGACGGACTGAATCTTCGAGTGGGTCGCTATGAGCTCCGCGCGCTGGAGTCCATTCACGTGGAAGTCTCGCGCGGTGCCGACGTCGAGCTGCCGCAGTTCGGCCCGGATGGCGTTGAGGCGCTTCACCGCACCGGCGTAGTGGTCGAACGGCAGGCTCCGCGTGGCGCTCTCCATCTAAGTGCCTCCGATTGCAGCGCGCAGCAATGTCCAGGCGAGCCCTGCAAAACCGCAGGCGCCGATGACGGGGATGACGCCGACCTTGAACCGGAACAATGCAACCGCTGCGGCGACCCCGATGACGAGCGACGGCCATTCGAAGTGGTCGCCGATGCCTCCCGGCCAGAGGACGTGGTAACCAAAGAAGACGGCCAGATTGAGAATCACGCCAACAACGGCGGCGGTAATGCCGGTGAGCGGCGCAGTGAACTTGAGGTCGCCGTGCGTGGCCTCCACGAGTGGCCCGCCGACCAGGATGAACAAGAACGATGGCAGGAACGTGAAGAACGTCGCTACCGTTGCGCCGGCCGCACCGCTCAGGAACAGCGCGGATTGACCGAGCGCTGCGTGCGCCCACTCGCCGACGAACGCGCGAAGGCGACCACCGGAGCGCGGCCCGGGCGTGGTTTCCCGAGCGCCAGGCCGTCGATCATCTGGGTTGGCGCGAGCCAACCGTGCGTTTCCACGGCACCTTGGTAGACGTAGGGCAGCACCGCATACGCGCCGCCGAAGGTGAGCAAGGCGGCCTTGGTGAAGAACCACCCCATTTGCGTGAGCGTGCCGGTCGCAGCCGAACAGAAGAGCCAACAGCGCGAGCGGCGCGAGAGCGAACAGCACACCGACGACGGCGACCACGATCGTATGGCGTCGGACGAAGCGGGCATGCGCAGGTGGCGGCGTATCGTCATCGATGACTGCCGGTCCGTAGTCCTTCGCGGTACTGCCGTGACCACCCATCTGGAAGCGCTGTGGCGCGACGCGACCGCCGACATGACCGATGACGCCGGCCGCGAGCACGATGTACGGGAACGGCACGTGGAACGCGAAAACGGCCACCAACGCCGCCCCCGCAATGCTCCACAGCACCGGGTTCTTTCGCAGTGCGCGTGAGCCGATGCGGTAAGCGGCGAACACGACAATGGCAGTCACCGCCGGCTTGATGCCATACAGCACGCCGGCAACAGCCGGTACGGCTCCGTACACGACGTAAATCCATGACACGGCGATCAGGATGAACAGCGACGGCAGCACGAACAGGCCGCCCGCTACCACGCCGCCCCACGTTCGGTGCAACAGCCAACCGATGTAGGTCGCGAGCTGCTGGGCTTCGGGACCGGGCAACAACATGCAGTAGTTGAGCGCATGCAGAAAACGGCGCTCCGATATCCAGCGCCGTCGCTCCACGAGTTCCTGGTGCATGACCGCAATCTGCCCGGCGGGCCCGCCGAAGCTGATGAAGCCGAGCTTCAGCCAGAACGCGAGTGCCTCGCGAAAGGTCGGAGCGCATGGGGGCGCGCTGGCGTCACGGAGCGCCGGTGCCGCGTCGGTTGCAACGCTCACTTGCCTTGCTCCGCTCCCGTGCTGGTGTCCCCCAGCGCGGCCTTCACGCAACGCGCCAAGTCAGTGGCGGGTCCGTGTCCCCAGTAGTGCAGGAGCATGGTTCGCGGCTGCTCACCGGTCATATGCTGGTGGGTGGCGACAACATGGAGCTGGCGCCGAGCAGCGGTGTGAGCTTTGCAGTTCGTGGCGGTCCAAGCGGTCATGTCGCACCCTTCTTTTGGCACACGCCAATGAACAGAGCTCGCGGGGGCGCTGAGTCTGCCGACGGTCCCCGATGTGGGAAAGTATGACGTGCCGCGGGGGCAGTACAGACCCCGCAAATGCCCCTGAATGTGGAGGGTTCGGTTGAAGAAAGGCGTGGCTTACGCCCTGCTGTCGGCGGTGCTGTTCGGCATCAGCACGCCGCTGGCGAAGGTGCTGGTCGGCGCCGTGCCGCCGCTGCAACTCGCCGGACTGCTCTATGCAGGCTCGGGTGTGGGACTGGCGCTCGTGATGCTGATTCGCCAGGTCGGCGCGGGCGCGGAGCGTTCGCTGTCATTGCCAGGCGGACGCGACCGGCTGTGGCTCGGTGGGGCGATCTTCTTCGGTGGGGTGGTCGGGCCCGTGCTCCTCATGCGCGGTCTCGCTGTCACCTCCGCGTCGACCGCATCCCTGCTCCTCAACCTCGAGGCCGTCTTCACGGCGCTGCTCGCATGGTTCCTCTTCCGCGAGAACTTCGATCGCCGCATCGCGCTCGGGATGCTGGCGATCGTCGCCGGCGGCGTAGTGCTCTCGTGGCAGCCTGATGCGACGGGCGGCGTATCGGGGGGAACGCTGCTCGTCGCGGCCGCATGCGCGTGCTGGGCGCTCGATAACAACCTGACCCGGCGAGTGTCGCATGCGGATGCAACACTCCTGGCGTGCCTGAAGGGAGTCGTCGCGGGGGCGGTCAATCTCGGGCTCGCGACCGCGATGGGCTACGCGTGGCCCGCATTCCCGGTCATCAGCGCGGCTGCGGTGCTGGGCTTCGTCGGCTACGGCGTGAGCCTCACGCTTTTCGTCCTGGCTCTGCGCCACCTCGGAACCGCCCGGGCGGGTGCCTATTTCTCGGTCGCTCCGTTCTTCGGCGCGTCCGTGGCGCTGCTCATGTACGGCGACCCAGTGACCTGGCAGTTCGTGGTTGCCACGCTGCTCATGGCCTCAGGGGTCTGGCTGCATGTGTCCGAGCATCACGAGCATCGCCACGTCCATGTCCGGCAGACGCATTCACACGACCACAGCCATGATGAGCATCATCAACATCCACATGAGGATGGTTGGGATGGCAGTGAGCCACACGTGCACGCGCATACCCACGAACGAGTAGCGCATGCTCATGAGCACTACCCCGACGTGCACCATCGGCACGACCACTAGACTGTTGAAGAACGCGCCCGGCGCGTCGGCGCGAGTGAGACAGGAAACGCGGAGCGTTCAAGGCGTCGCGTCATTGCGGCGAGCACATGGCGACCGCCGGGTTGCCATAGCCCTCCGGGATGTTGCCGCGATTCATCATCGAGTTCTGCACCATGCCATCCATCGTGTACCGGTGGTTGCTGTCCATGCGCGTGTTCCAGGTGCGATAGACCGGCTGGGTTCCCGGCGGGCAGGCGCCCGCTGCCGGGTCCGGCATGTAGACGCGAAACACGTTGGAAGACTCCAACACCCACTGCATCGGCCAGTTTTGTGCCACTGCAGCGCACTCGTCCGGCGAGGCCGAATAGAAGTGGGTATCGAGGCCCACGCCCGGAAGGCCGTAGTAGCGACACACGGGCGTCGCTGCTGCGGCAGTCGCGTCGTCGGCAGCAACCACGTTGAAGCCCATGCCAGTGCGTTGCCAGCCGGTCATTCGCCCGCCATCGAGCGCACTGATTTCGTCCGGGTCCGCGGTCACGAAATAGTGGTCCAGGCCAGCGTGGTAATACTCGATCGCCATCGCGACCTTCGGCACCGGGCCCGCGGGAACGGTCATCCGGGCGAGCACCGCTTCTTCCTGTCCGTCCATCCAGCGCACCATTCCGATACCCGGGGCGTACCAGACGTCGCGCTGATAGCCGGAGCCGCGCTGCTCGTGCACGTGTAACGCGTTCGTGAACGTACCGGCAGGGGTCACGACCGTTTCGAGCGCGAGCGCCTGGTACGAGCTCATGTATCCCTGTGCGCCCATCATGCTGTTCATCCCGGCAACGCTGGCTTGCCACATGTCGGTGTTCTGGTAGCCCATCCCGGGGGCCATCCTCATGCCCGGGCTCACGGGGTTCTTGAGCAGCCATTCCGGGCTCGTCAAGCGCATCATGTAATGGGTGGTGTTGTCCGGCGTCGCGGCGTTGCCGCCAAAGTAGTGCATCCCGTCGAGGTCCATGCGATAGAAGTCGACGCTGTCCTGATTGCAGGACACACCCTGTTGACACACCAGGGTCATATGCATGCTGGTGAGCCCGCCGATGCCAGCCCAGCTCTGGCCGGTATGCATGACCGCAGTCGCGGTCGTGTGCGCACCGTTGATGAACACATAATCGTAGCGAGCTCCGTCGACGAGCGGGAAGTAGTTGGCCGTCGTCATCGGCGTTGCGGTTGCAGTCATCGAAAGGCTTGACAGGACCGCCACTATGAATGCCCGTTGCATCTGTTTCTCCGGTCTGATGGGGCGCCCACGGAGCCATGCCCCCGGCCAGGTATGCCGGTGCAACTTGCAGGCTAAGCCAAGGCAACCCGCAGGATTGTGACTTACGTCACAGGCTGACGCTGTCGGCTGCCGCAATCTACTCACGCGGGGCATTGCGCTTCCTCGCCATTCCCCTTCAATCGCTCACTCTGGGACTCTAGTCATGGCCACGAGATATGGGTTCGGCAAGACCGTTGATGTTTCCTTCGCTGATGCAATCGATCGCGTCACGCAGGCTCTGCAGCAGGAAGGCTTTGGCATCTTGAGTGACATCGACGTTGCCGGAGCGCTGAAGAAGAAACTGAGCAAAGATATCCCTCCGTACCGCATTCTTGGTGCGTGCAATCCGCCGTTGGCGGACCGCGCCATTGCCATGGAGCCCTCCATCGGGCTGCTCCTTCCGTGCAACGTGGTCGTGCGTCAGGACGACATCGGCCGCGTCCATGTCGAATTCATGAATACCGACGCCGTGCTGCAGCTCGTCGACAAGCCAGGCATCGCGGAATTGGCGAGCGAAGTACGGCAGCGATTGGAGCGCGTTATGGCCGCCATGTAGCCGCAGGTGCAGCGGATCCGACGAACGCCAGCTTGCGCGGTGGCCATGGTCGTGTGGATGAATTTCATGCGCGTGGCTGCGACTCGGTGAGGGCAGCCACGATCACTTCTCCTGCGTCTTGGCCATCGGGGCAGGCTCGGCCGCCGGCGTCGCCTTGGCGACCCGGCGAACGGCATCGTGCGGCCGCGGACCCGTGGCAAACGTGTTCACTTTTGTCGTGTTCGCCTGTTGCTCGGCAGAGACTTTGCCGTTGTGGCCGTGCGAACGCTCGTCATGACGGGTTTGTGCACCGGCGGACGTGGCGAGTCCGGTGACGGCGAGGCGGCCATGATGGTGGGGATGATGCGTTTCATGGTTGAACTCCTGGGTGAGTTGTGGACGCGTCCGCGATGCGTGCGCGCAGTCCAGGTAGTGCAGTAACGGGTGCAGCGAGATGCGCGCGTGTGCTACGGGCATGAGCCCGTGCGCCGCGGCTTATCGCGCGACGCGCAGAGAGCGGAGCAGGACAGGCACACCCGAGGGCGGATGTGCAAGATGCACGACCGCAGCCGCAGGAACGGCCGACGGTGCGTGCGACAACGAGGCCGCTGCAACGAGAAGCGGCTGACCGGTCGGCTGGTCGGGCGCGAGCTGCAGCTTCGCGGAGACCGGAGTGTCGTCGGCGCAGAACTGGAGGCAGTTCGCCGACGGCCGCTCATCGTGGCTCGCATCACCGGACATCGCCATCCCTTGCGCGGTGGCGGTCTGTGCGCCAGCCGTGGCGCACGCATTGGCGATGCCCATGAACAGCGCAAAGAGCCACGCACCCAAGGTGAGGGCGGCGAGCGCTTTGCGATGTCGGCGAAGGGTCATGGGCGGGGCGCGGGTGACTCAGTGTAGGTACTCGTACGCCGATGCGTTTGAGGGGCATCAAGCACGCTACCGTTGTAATGCAGCCGTCATCTGGGCGGCTGACCAGCCGACGGCAGTCGGACCAGCCTCGCACAAAACAAAACCCCGCCGAAGCGGGGTCTTGTTGGACGCGTATCAGGCTGAAGCCTGACCCACAGCGCCGGAACGCCTCAGGCGCTGCCGCTTTACATGTCCATGTCGCCCATGCCGCCCATGCCACCCATGCCACCACCCATGCCGCCGCCCATGCCGCCCTTCTCGTCCTTCGGCGACTCGGCAACCATGGCTTCGGTCGTGAGCATCAGGCCGGCCACGGAGGCCGCGTTCTGCAGCGCGAACCGGGTGACCTTGGTGGGGTCCAGCACGCCCATCTCGACCATGTCGCCGTACTGACCCGTGGCGGCGTTGAAGCCGAAGTTGCCCTTGCCGTCGACGACCTTGTTGACGACCACGGACGGCTCGTCACCGGCATTGGCCACGATCTGGCGCAGCGGCTCCTCGACCGCGCGGAGCACGATCTTGATGCCGGCGTCCTGATCGGCGTTGCTGCCCTTCAGGTCCTTCAGGTTGGCGCGGGCGCGCAGGTAGGCGACACCGCCACCGGGGACGATGCCTTCTTCCACGGCTGCACGGGTTGCATGCAGGGCGTCCTCGACGCGCGCCTTCTTTTCCTTCATCTCGACTTCCGTCGCGGCGCCGACCTTGATCACCGCAACGCCGCCGGCGAGCTTGGCCACGCGTTCCTGCAGCTTTTCCTTGTCGTAGTCGGAGGTGGCTTCCTCGACTTGGCGGCGAATGTTCTTCACGCGCGCTTCGATAGAGCCCTTCTCGCCGGCGCCGTCGATGATCGTGGTGTCTTCCTTGCCGACTTCGATCTTCTTGGCACGCCCGAGATCCTTGAGCGTCGCGTTCTCGAGCTTGAGACCGAGCTCTTCGGCGATCACGGTGCCGCCGGTCAGGATCGCGATGTCTTCCAGCATCGCCTTGCGACGATCACCAAAGCCCGGAGCCTTGACGGCGGTGGTCTTCAGGATGCCGCGGATGTTGTTGACGACCAGCGTCGCGAGGGCTTCGCCGTCGACGTCCTCGGCGATGATCAACAGCGGCTTGCCGGCCTTGGCGACCTGCTCGAGCAGCGGCAGGAGATCACGGATGTTGCTGACCTTCTTGTCGTGCAGGAGGATGTACGGGTCCTCGAGCAGTGCAACCTGCTTGTCGGGATTGTTGATGAAGTACGGAGAGATGTAGCCGCGGTCGAACTGCATGCCTTCGACGAGGTCGAGCTCGTTCTCGAGGCCCTTGCCGTCCTCGACCGTGATGACGCCTTCCTTGCCGACCTTCTCCATCGCTTCGGAGATCGTCTTGCCGATGGCCTCGTCGGCGTTGGCCGAGATGGCGCCGACCTGGGCGATCTCCTTGCTGGTGCTGCACGGCTTGCTGATCTTCTTCAGCTCCTCGACGATGGCGATCACCGCCTTGTCGATGCCGCGCTTGAGGTCCATCGGGTTCATGCCCGCGGCGACGTACTTGAAGCCTTCGTTGCAGATCGATTGCGCGAGGACCGTGGCGGTCGTCGTGCCGTCGCCGGCGACGTCGGAGGTCTTGGAAGCGACTTCCTTGACCATCTGCGCGCCCATGTTCTCGAACCTGTCCTTGAGCTCGATTTCCTTGGCGACCGATACGCCATCCTTCGTCACGGTCGGGGCGCCGAAGCTGCGCTCCAGCACGACGTTGCGGCCCTTGGGACCGAGCGTTGCCTTGACCGCGTTGGCGAGAACGTTCACGCCGACCATCATCTTGTTGCGCACGCCTTCGCCGAAGCGGACGTCTTTACTTGCCATGGTTGCTTCTCCTGATTCGAATTCGGGTAATGGGGGCGATCAGCCGACGATGCCGATGATGTCGTCTTCGCGCATGTGCAGGTAATCGTTCCCCTCGAGCTTGAATTCCTGGCCCGAGTACTTGCCGAAGAGCACGCGATCACCGACGCGGACACCCATGGCAACGGTCTTGCCGTTGTCGTCCGTCTTGCCGGGTCCGACCGCGACGACCTCTCCCTGCGACGGCTTCTCCGCCGCCGTATCCGGGATGACGATCCCGCCGGCCGACTTCTTCTCCTCTTCCACGCGCTTGACGATGACTCGGTCGTGCAACGGGCGAATATTCATGTTAGTGCTCACTCCTGCTGTGGGGGTTTATCACCGAGGCTAGCGAGACTCCCCTGAGGGTGAATCCGCGGGGTGCTAGCACTCTCCTTAGGTGAGTGCTAATAATACGGACGCAAGGCCCGCAAATCAAGACTGACGAGGGTGTGGATAACCGAAAAAGCCGTCCGACCGAGCGCCGCCGCCGAGGCGGGCGCCGGCCCTCCGGAATGCCCCGCCTAGACTTAGCGGGAGGCTGCCGCGAGGCCGGTGTCCGGCGTCCAGCCGCCGCCGAGGGCGCGCATCAGGTCGACGTCCGCGGCGAGAAGGATCTGGCGATTGCGGATGAGCGCGAGCTGGGCGTCGTTGGCCGTGCGCTGGGCGTCGAGCACCTCGAGGAAGGCCGAGTAGCCCGCGTCGTAGCGCAGGTTGGCGAGCCGCAGCGCATTGTTGGCCGACCGCACCCGCACCTCCTGGTCGGCCTCGGCAGCGCTCGCCTGACGCACCGTGACCAGCGCGTCGGCCACCTCGCGGAACGAGCGCTCGATCACCTGCTGGTAATTGGCCAGCACCTGGCGCGTGCGCGCCTCCTCGGCTTCGGTCAGGGCGCGCCGCTTGCCCGCGTCGAAGATGGGACCCAGCAGGCTCCCGCCGATCGACCACGTCCGACTGCCGGAATCGAGGAAGCCGGTGAGCGCGGTGCTGAGCGTGCCGACACCGGCGGTCAGCGAGATCGTCGGGAACATCTCGGCGCGCGCAACGCCGATGAGCGCGTTCGCGGCGATCAGCTCCTGCTCCGCCTGCCGGATGTCCGGCCGCCGGCCCAGCAGCGCCGAAGGCAGGCCCGCGGGCGGCAGGGCGGGTTGCGGCAGCTGCATGAGGTCCGCCGCCGGCAATGCGAGGTCGAGACGGCCGGTCAGCACGCCGAGCGCGTGCTGGGCGATCGCCCGCTGCCGCTCGAGCTCCTTGAGCTGCGCGGCCGAATCGGCGCGCAGGCCTTCCTGCTGGTTGATCTCGAGGTCGGACGCGACGCCTGCTTCGCCGCGCCGGCGCACGAGGCGAAGCGCTTCGCGTGCGCGACTCGAGCGTCGCCCGCGTGGTGGCGATCTGCGCGTCGAGCGACCGGACCACGAAGTAGGTCTGCGCGGTGATGCCGGCCGTGGTGAGGCGCACGACGTCGGCGCCATACCGCGAAGCCACGGCCGTAGCGCGCGCCGATTCGAGGCCGCGCCGCAGCCGGCCCCAGAAGTCGAGCTCGAACGACGACGTCAGGCCGAGCCGCCACGCGTTGCTGACGGCTTGTCCGGAGATCGCCTGCCCGCGCGGGATCGCGCTGCGTGCGGCCCCGCCCGTCACGTCCACTTCCGGGAGGAATGCCGCGTTCGCCGCGCGTACCGTCGCATTCGTTTCCTCGATGCGCGCCACGGCGCGCCGGATATCCTGGTTGCCCGCCAATGCGCTCTGGACGAGGTCGTTCAGCACCGGATCGCCGAAGAGCGTCCACCAGTCGACGGGAACGCCTTCGGGCGACGCCGAAGTGGTTTCCGCCGGCAGGGTTTCGGGATATGCAGTCGGCAGCGTGACATCCGGCTGGCGGTAATCCGGGCCGACCATGCAGCCCGCCAGCGCAAGGGCGCTAGCCGCTGCGATCAGACGCAATCTCATGGCGCCTCCGTGACCGGTTGCGGTGCCGGTGGGGGTGACGCAGCCGCACCGGCCGTACCCTTGCGCCACTGGCGCCGCGTCATCAGCACGTAGAAGAGCGGAATGAACAGCGTGGCGATGAACGTGGCCGCGAGCATGCCGCCGAACACGCCCGTGCCCATCGACCGTCGCGCAGCCGCGCCGGCGCCGGTTGCAATGGCGAGCGGCGTGACGCCGAGCACGAATGCGAGCGAGGTCATGATGATCGGCCGGAAGCGCAGGCGTGCCGCCTCCACCGCGGCATCCCATGGCGACATGCCCTGCGCCTGCTTCTGCGCCGCGAACTCGACGATCAGAATCGCGTTCTTCGCGGCAAGGCCGATCAGCACCACGAGTCCGATCTGGAAGTAGATGTCGTTGCTCATGCCGCGCACCAGCACCGCGAACACCGCGCCGAAGATGCCGAACGGCACCGCGAGCAGCACCGCGATCGGCAGCGACCAGCGCTCGTAATTGGCGGCGAGGATCAGGAACACCATGATCACCGCGAACGTGAACGCGATCGTCGACGCGGCGCCGATCTTCTTCTCCTGGAACGCCTGTCCCGTCCACGCGATCGAGTACCCGGCCGGGAGCGTTGCCGCAGCGACCTGCTCGACGGTCGCGATGGCCTGACCCGAGCTCACGCCTGGCGCGCCGCTGCCCAGCACCTTCGCGGACAGGAAGCCGTTGTAGCGATCGAGCTGCTCGGCGCCCACGACCTGCTGCACCCTGAGGAGGCTCTTCAGCGGAATCATCTCGCTCGTCGTCTGCGAGCGCACGTACACGTTGCCGATGTCCTCGGGCTTCGCGCGGAACGCCGCCTCGGCCTGCATCAGCACGCGATACGTGCGGCCGAACTTGTTGAAGTCGTTCACGTACAGCGAGCCCATGGTGCTGGAGAGCGCGTCGAACACGTCGGACAGCGGCACGCCGCTCGCCAGCGCCTTCTCGCGATCGACCTCGACCTGCAGTTGCGGCACCGTCGGGCGGAAGAAGGAATTGATGCCGGTGAGGTCCTGCTGCTTGCGCAACTCGCCGAGGAACTGCTGCAGCACCGCGTTGAGCTTCTGCGGATCGCCGCCGGTGCGGTCCTGCACGTAGAGCTCGAAGCCGCCCGCGCTGCCGAGGCCGCGGATGGGCGGCGGATTGAATGCCAGGGCGATGCCGCCCGTCAGGCCGGCGGCCTTCGCGAACACGAATTTGGTCAGGTCTTCCGCGCTGATCGTGCGCTGCTCCCAGGGCTTCAGCAGCACGAAGAGCGTACCCGCGTTCGTCTTGTTGCCGCCGCCGATGAGGTCGAACCCGGTGACGAGGAAGACGTGCTCCACTGCGGGATGCTCGATTGAGGGCCTGCTGCACCTGCGAGCCAACCTCCCCGGTGCGCGACAGCGTCGCGCCGTCGGGCAGGATCACGGCGCCGATGATGTAACCCTGGTCCTCCGGCGGAACGAAGCTCGTCGGCACGAGGCGCAGCAGCCACAGGGCCGCGGCGATGATCAGCGCGAACCCGAGCAGGCCGAAGACCGTATGCGCGAGGACGTGGCGCACGCCGCCGACATAGCGCGCCGTGATCCAGGCGAAGCCGCGGTTGAACGGCCGGAAGAGGCGCGACTCCTCGTGTTGCGGCTTGAGCAGCGATCGCGCAGAGCGCGGGTGTGAGCGTCAGGGCGATGACACCCGAGATCGTGACCGCCGTCACCACCGTCACCGCGAACTGCTGGTACAGCTTGCCGGCGAGGCCGCCCAGGAACGCGACCGGGATGAACACGGCCGCGAGCACGAGCTCGATGGCGATGATCGCGCCGGTGACCTCGCGCATCGATTCGATCGCAGCTTCGCGCGGCGAAAGCTTGCGCTCCGCCATCAGCCGCTCCACGTTCTCCAGCACGACGATGGCGTCGTCCACCACGATGCCGGTCGCGAGCACGATCGCGAACAGCGTGAGGGTATTGATGGAGAACCCGAACAGGTACAGGCCCGCGAAGGCGCCGACCAGGGAGATCGGGACCGCGATGAACGGGATCAGCGTCGCGCGCCAGCTCTGCAGGAACAGGAACACCACGATCAGCACGAGGATGGCCGCCTCGACGAGCGTGGTGATCACCTCCTTGATGGAAGCATCGACGAAGCGCGTGGTGTCGAACGGGATGATGTATTCGACGCCTTCGGGGAAGCCGGCCTTGAGCTCCTGCAGGCGGCCGCGGACGCCATTGGCGACGTCGAGCGCGTTCGCCCCCGACTGCAGGAAGACGGCCATGCCGATGGTGGGCCGGCCATCGACGGTCGTGACCGCCTCGTAGCTCTGCGCGCCGAGCTCGACGCGCGCGACGTCGCGCACGCGCAGCACGCCGTTCGGTCCGCTCGCACGGATCACGATGTCGCCGAACTCCTCGGGCTCGAGCAGGCGGCCCCGGGCCGTCACGGTGTACACGAGCGACTGGCCGTTGGGCGCCGGATCCTGGCCGATCTTGCCCGCGGCGTACTGCGCGTTCTGGGTACGGATCGCGGCCGCGATGTCGCTGGGCGTGACGCCGAGCTGCGCCATCCTGTCCGGGCGCAGCCAGATGCGCATCGAGTAATCGCGCGCGCCGAAGATGAACGCGTCGGCGACCCCGGGCACGCGCTTCAGCTCGTCGAGGATGTTGACCGTCGCGTAGTTGCTGAGGAAGAGCGTGTCGTAGCGCGGGTCGGTGGAATTGAGCGCGGCAACGAGCAGGATGTCCGCGGAGCGCTTCTGCGCGATCACGCCGTTGCGGCGCACCTCGTCGGGCAGCCGCGGCAGGGCGACCTGCACCCGGTTGTTGACGTCGATGACGGCACGGTTCACGTCGGAGCCGACCTCGAACGTCGCCGTGATCGTGAGCTGTCCGTTGGACGCTGCCGTCGAGCTGAAGTAGACCAGGTTCTCGACGCCGGAAAGCTGCTCCTCGATCGGGCCGGCGACCGTGCGCGCGAGGGTCTCGGCACTCGCGCCGGGATAGGTCGCGGTGATCGTGACGGTCGGCGGCGAGATCTCCGGATATTGCGAGATCGGCAGCACGCGCGAGGCGATCAGGCCCGCGAGAGTGATGATGATGGCGATGACGGCCGCGAAGATCGGCCGCGCGATGAAGAAGCGGGACATCAGGAGCCTTGTGCCTTGTTGGCCGGCGCGGCCGCCGGTGCGGGTGCCGCAGTGCCGGCGTCCTTGCCGCCCGGCGGAGCGGCCGCCGGTGGGGCGCCGGCGCGCCCGGGGCCGCCGCGGCGGCGGCGCCACCGGGCCCGTTGCCCGCTGGAGGCGCGATGGTCACCGGACTGCCGGGCCGAAGCTTCAGCAGGTTGTCGACGATCACCCGGTCGCCCGAGTTGAGGCCCGACAGGATGACCCAGTTGCTCCCCGACCACTCCCCGGTGGTGACGGGCCGGATGGCAGCCTTGCCGTTGTCGTCGACGAAGACGAAATGGCCCTTCTCGGTCTGCATCACCGCCGTCTGCGGCACGGTGTAGACGTTCTCGTGCTGCCCGCCCACGAGCCGCACGCGCACGAACTGCCCGGGCAGGAGCCGCTCGCCCGCGTTCTCGAATTCGGCGCGCAACTGCTGCGTGCCGAGCTTCGGATCGATCTGCGTCGCGGTGAAGTTGAGGCGGCCCTTCGCGGGATAACGCGTGCCGTCACCGAGGATCAGCTGCACGTCGGAGGTCGCCGCGCGCCCGAGCCGCCCGGCCGGCAGTTTCGCGAGGTCCGACTCCGAAAGACTGAACCGCACCCAGATCGGGTTCACCTGGTTGAGCGTCGTGAGCAGGCTGCCGTTCGCATCCGTGGTGATGAGGCTGCCTTCCGAGCGCTCGGCGCGTCCCGTGATGCCGCTCACCGGCGCCACCACGCGGGTATAAGAAAGGTTGAGCTCCGCCTCCTGCACCTTGGCCGCGGCCTGCTGCATCGACGCCTGGGCGAGCTGCAGCGCCGATGCGGCGTCGTCGTAATCCTTGCGGCTGATGGCGCGCTCCTCGGCAAGCGGCTTCAGCCGGTCCGCCTCGCGCCGGGCCTGCGCCGAGCGCGCCTGCTCCTGCGCGAGCGCGGCCTTGGCCTGGGCGAGTGCGAGCTCGAACGGCGCGCGATCGATCTGGAACAGAGGCGCACCGGCGCGCACGGACGTCCCTTCCGTGTACAGCCGTTGCTGCAGGATGCCGGCGACGCGCGCGCGCACCTCGACCTGCTTCGAGCCCTCCGTCTGGCCCACGGCTTCGAACGCGATCGGCAACGACTGCGGCGACACCTGCACCACGTGCACCGCGGTGGCGGGAGGCGCGCCGCCGGGGGCGGGCTGCGCTGCCGCACCGCCGGCCTTCGGTTCCGGATTGCCCTTGCCGCACCCCGCGAGCGCGACGGCGACCACGAGCGCGACCGCGGCCCACGACCGGGGCGCGCGCGGCAATTCACGACTGGGGACAAGCGGAGACATCGGCATGGATCGCGACTCGGTGGAGGACGGAAGGACTGCGGGGCGGGAACTCGCCCGCGAGGACGGCTGGTGCGCTATTATATACAGTCAAGGATGTATGTAAACGAAGTCCGGCCTGGACGCTCCCGACCGGGGGAGATTCGCCGGACCTCGGAACCCGAGCCGACAAGTGCGCAGAACCAAGGACGATTCAGAGCAGACCCGGCAGCAAATCCTCGCGGCGGCAAAGGTTGAATTCGCCCACCGCGGGGTGACACGCACCTCGCTGGAGCAGATCGCCCGATCTGCGGGCGTGACGCGCGGCGCCATCTACTGGCACTTCGCCAACAAGGCGGAACTCTTCCGCGCGATGCGCGACCAGGTCACCCTCCCCCTGATCGATCGCACCGATTTCGCGCTCCTCGGAGGACACCACACCGACCCCCTCGAAAGCATCGAGATCTTCATGCGCGGACTGGCGGACGGCATCCTGAAAGACCGCGAATGTCGCGCGACGTTCGAAATCCTGAACCTCAAGTGCGAGTACGTTGACGAGCTGCGCCACGAGCTGCGCAGCCAGGGCAAGCGCTGCAGCGAGCTGCTCGCGACGCTCACGACGTGCTACGAGGATGCAGCGCGGGCGGGCATCCTCAGGCCGGGTCTCGCTCCCGATCTGGCGGCGATCGAGAGCGGTGCCTTTCTCATGGGTCTCTTCCGGCTCGCCCTCATCTGCGAGTCGAAGCAGCACATCGCGGCGCGCGTCGACGACCTCATCTCGGCGCACATCGCCGGCCGGCGCGCTCCGTTGCACGCGCGGCGCAGGGTGATCGACCCGCACGACGTGCCCGTATGAGCGAGAATGGCAGGCAAGCCATCACGCCTGCCGCTGCTTCATGCCCCCCGATCTGCCACCCACCACGCCTCCGCCCGCCCCACCCGCGATGACGGCGCCGATCCCGCCGGGCGCTCCTGCCGGAGGCTGGGCCGTCGGCGCCGGCCATGGCGCGTCGTGGTGGAGCGATGGCTGGCGGCTCTTCACCGCTGGCCCATGGGTGTGGATCGGCATCACGGTCGTGCTCGTCGCGCTGCTTTTCGTCCTCGCGGCGATTCCCGTGCTGGGCCATCTCGCCTCGACGCTGCTTTACCCCATCCTCGGGGCGGGCGTTCTGGTCGGCGCGCGGGACCTCGATCACGGCGCACCCTTGCGCTTCGGCCATCTCGGCGCCTGCTTCGATCGACGCGTCGGACCGCTGGTCATCGCGACGCTGCTCTACGTGGCCGGATGGTTCGTCGTCTGGCTGGTTGCGTTCGGCATCTGCGTCGCGATCTTCGGCTTCGGCACGCTGTCCGCGCTCATGTCCACCGAACCGAGCCTGTCGACGCTCGATACGATCATGACCTTCGGCATGGCCGCCCTGCTCGCGTTGCTGATCGTCCTGGTGCTGGGTACGCCATTGGTGATGGCGTACTGGTTCGCGCCGGCGCTCATCGCGCTGCGCGGCGACGCACCCGTGCAGGCGCTGAAGTCGAGCTTCTCGGCGAGCCTGCGCAACGTCCCGCCGCTCTTCGTCTACAGTCTGCTCGGCATCGTGTTCGCGATCGGCGCGAGCATTCCGTTCGGGCTCGGCTGGATCGTGCTCGCACCGGTGTTCGCGGGTTCCGTCTACGCGAGCTATCGCGACATCTTCGAGAACTCCGGAAGTCAGGGGACCGCCGGCTGCTCCTTGACGCGCATCAGAGCGGCGCAGGTCGGCTGAACCGACCCCCGTTCAGTGCGCCCGTTCCCAGTTGGGACCGGAGCCGATGTCCGCCACCAGCGGCACGGAGAGTTGCGCGACGCGCTCCATCTGCGGCGGCAGCTCCGCGCGCACACGATCGAGCTCCGCATCGGGCACTTCGAAGACGAGCTCGTCGTGCACCTGCAGCACGAGGCGCGTGGCGAGGCCCTGCGCCGCGATCCAGCCGTCCACTGCGATCATCGCCAGCTTCACGAGGTCGGCGGCGGTGCCCTGCATCGGCGCATTGATCGCCGCGCGCTCGGCGCCAGCGCGGCGCGGACCGCTCGCGGCCTTGATGTCCGGCAGCCACAGGCGTCGTCCGAACACGGTCTCGACATAGCCCTGCGCGCGGGCGAGCTCGCGCGTGCGCCGCATGTAATCGGCAACGCCCGGATAGCGCGCGAAGTACTTGTCGATGTACTGCTGGGCCGCGGCGCGCTCGATGCCGAGTTGCGCGGCGAGACCGAAGCCGCTCATCCCGTAGATCAACCCGAAGTTCACCGCCTTGATGTACCGGCGCTGCTCCGCGGTCACCGCCTCCGGAGTCACGCCGAAGATGTCGGCGGCAGTCGCACGATGGATGTCGGCGCCCTCGCGAAACGCCTTCAGCAGCGCCGGATCCTCCGACAGGTGCGCCATGATGCGCAGCTCGATCTGGGAATAGTCCGCGGAGACGATCGTATGACCCGGCGGTGCGATGAACGCCTCGCGGATGCGACGGCCCTCGGCCGTGCGCACGGGGATGTTCTGCAGGTTGGGCTCCGACGAGGCGAGCCGTCCGGTCACCGCCGTTGCCTGGCTGAACGTGGTGTGCACGCGGCCCGTGCGCGGATTCACCCGCTGCGGCAGCTTGTCGGTGTAGGTCGACTTGAGCTTGCACAGCGCGCGGTGCTCGAGAATCAGTTTCGGCAGCGGATAGTCGGCCGCGAGCTCCTGCAGCACGTCTTCGTCGGTCGACGGCTGTCCCGTCGCGGTCTTCTTGCGCACCGGAAGGCCCATCCTCTCGAACAGCACCGCGCACAGCTGCTTGGGCGAGCCGAGGTTGAACGGCTGTCCGGCGGCGGCGAACGACTGCTGCTCGAGCTCCAGGATGCGATCCCCGAGCTCGCGGCTCTGCGCGGCTAGCAGCGCACTGTCGATCAGGACGCCATGGCGTTCCATGCGATAGAGGATCCCGCGCACGGGCATCTCGATCGCGCCGTACACGCGCGACAGCTTGTCGTCCGCCGCGATCGCCGGATGCAGTCGCGCATGCAGCTGGAGCTCGATGTCGGTGTTCTGCGCGACGTACGCCGCGGCCGGCTCGATGCCGACCTGGTCGAAGGCGATCTGGCCCGCGCCCTTGCCGGCCACGTCGGCGTACGCGGTCGTCTTGACGTCGAGATGGCGGAACGCGAGGTTGTCGAGATCGTGCGGCTTGTGCGATTCGAGCACGTACGATTCGAGCAGCGTGTCGTGTGCGACGCCCGCGAGCTCGAGGCCATGATTGGCGAGCACGTGCTCCGCCTGCTTGAGGTTGTGTCCCGCCTTGAGCCTTGCCGCATCCGCGAACCACCCGCCCAACCGCGCCAGCACGCGGTCGAGCGAAAGCTGCTGCGGCGCACCGGCATAGCGGTGCTCCAGCGGGATGTAGCAGGCGCGGCCCGGTGCGATGGCGAACGCGAAGCCCACGATTTTCGCATCCAGCGGCTCCGTGGTCGTGGTGGCGATCTCCACCGCCACGAGATCGCTCCGCGCGATCTCGTGCATCCAGCGCTCGAACGCGGCATCGTCGAGGATCGTCTCGTACTCGCGCGCCACCGTCGGTGCGGCGTCGGCGTGCGGCGAGCCTGCAGCGGCACGTTGCGCATCGGCGGCGCGGTCGAGCGTGGCCGCGTCGGGATCGAGACCCTGCGCGACCGATTGCAGGTCGCGCAGCCAGGTCTTGAATTCGTAGCGTCCGTAGAGCTCGCGCAGCGTCGCGCCGTCGGGTGCGCCGAGCTTCAGCGCATCGAGTTCCACCACGGGCATCGCGCAATCGGTCTTGACCGTCAGGAGCCGCTTGCCCTGCGGCAGCCATTCCAGCGCCTGGCGCAGGTTCTCGCCAACCACACCCGTGATTTCGCCGGCGTGCGCGATCACTTCATCGAGCGAGCCGTACTGTTGCAGCCACTTCGCAGCCGTTTTCGGCCCCACCTTCGCGACGCCGGGGACGTTGTCGATCGCGTCGCCCGTGAGCGTGAGGAGGTCGAGCACCTGGTCGGCGCGCACGCCGAACTTCGCCACCACGCCCGCTTCGTCGAGCGTCTCGTTGCTCATCGTGTTGACGAGCTTCACGCCGGGGCGCACGAGCTGGGCGAGGTCCTTGTCCGAGGTCGAAACGGTCACGTCGATGCCGCGCTCGCGCGCAACGCACGTGAGCGTGCCGATGACGTCGTCCGCCTCGACGCCCTCGACCATCAGCAGCGGCCAGCCCTCCGCGCGGATGCAGCGATGCAGCGGCCCGATCTGCGCGGAAAGATCGTCCGGCATGGCGGCGCGGTTCGCCTTGTATTGCGGATACCACGCGTCGCGGAAAGTCTTGCCCGGCGCGTCGAAGACGACGGCGAAATAGTCGGGCTTCTCGTCCTGTACCATACGCCGCAGCATCGCGAGCACGCCGCGCAGCGCCCCGGTGGGCTCGCCCTGTGACGTACGCAGATCGGGCAGTGCATGAAAGGCGCGGTAGAGGTACGACGACCCATCCACCAAGACGAGCGTAGGCATGTTTCAGAACACCAAGATCCCTGAGCTGATCGATCCGCAGGCGATGTACACGACGAACGGGCAGGAAGCCTGGCGTGTGCTGGGGATTATGGCAGAGTTCGCTGCAGCGACCGAACGCCTGCGCGGCATTCGTCCGGCCGTGTCGATGTTCGGCAGCGCGCGCATCAAGCCCGGACATCCCTATTTCGAGAAGGCCGAACGCATCGCGCGCCTGCTCTCCGATGCCGGCTTCGGCGTGATCTCCGGCGGTGGTCCGGGGCTCATGGAAGCCGCCAACCGTGGCGCGTACGCGGGACGTTCGCCGGCCGTCGGTCTCAACATCCTGCTGCCGCACGAGCAGGGCGGCAATGCATTCCAGGACGTGAGCTTCGACTTCCGCTACTTCTTCGCGCGCAAGATGATGTTCGTGCGCTTCGCCTCCGCGTACGTGGTGATGCCGGGCGGCTTCGGCACGCTCGACGAGCTTTCGGAATGCCTAACGCTCGTGCAGACAGGCAAGAGCCGGCGCATTCCCATCATCCTCGTCGGCGGGGAATTCTGGACGGGCCTGCTCGACTGGCTGCAGGGCACGCTGGTGACGGAAGGGATGATCGGCCCGCAGGACATGGAACTGATGCAGGTGATCGAGGAGCCGGAGGCCATCGTCGAAGCGATCTTCACGTTCTACGAGAACCGCGGCTTCGAGCCATCGCGCGCCGACCGCGAGAAGATGCTCAATCTCTAGTATCCCGTCCCGCAAATTCGCTCGATAGTTCGCGACGCGATCAGCCGCCATGCCGCGTTGCTCGAACTCGCCGTACCGCGAGGTACTGACTCGTCCTCGCGCCTTGCCTGGCGGCCGGTCGCGGCCACTTCTTTGTCTTCGGAACTTACGGCACAGGACACAAGCTCCGGGGATGCGCGGCCTGCAGCGGCGCAGCTGCTGCGCGGCGCGCAACGCCCATGCTGGACAGTTCCCAAATCCTGCCTTTTCGCAAGGCGGTGCCGGGTCGGTGCTGGTAAGATGGCATCACTCTTCGAGGATCCGGCATGAACCCGCGTCGCCTCTTTCCCGGCGTTCCAGTTTCACTCCTGCCGTTCATGCTCGCCGCCGGATTCGCGCTCGCGCAGCCGGCGCCTCCGCCGCCGCCGCTCGAGCCCCTGCCGGAGATTGCCCCACCGCCGGGTGTGGCCGCCGACGAGGATCTCGCGCCGCAGGTCACGATCCGCCAGCGCCAGGGCGAGACCGTCGAGGAGGCACGCGTGAACGGCCGTTTGATGTGGGTGCGCGTGACACCGCGCCACGGCAAGGCGTATTACCTCATCCCCGATCACGGCGGTAACGAGTTCATCCGACGCGACAGCAACGACACTGCGCTGAAGGTGCCGTTGTGGGTCCTGTTCACGTTCTGAGATAAGAGAGCGGCCCGTCCGCTCGACGCCGCGGCGCCTCGTCGCCGCGCCCTGTCATGTCCGTCTACACCACCGTCACCCCCTCCGAGCTCGAAGCCTGGCTCACCCGCTACGCCCTCGGCGACGTGCTCGAATTCGAGCCGATCGCCGCCGGCATCGAGAACACCAATTACTTCCTCACCACGGCGCGGGGGCGGTGGGTGCTGACGCTCTACGAGCGCCTGCCGATCGAGGAGCTGCCGTTCTATCTCAATTTCATGGCGCATCTGGCGCGTGCCGGGGTGGAGGTTCCTGCACCGGCACCCGATCGCACCGGTGCGCTGTTCAGCGTGCTCAACGGCAAGCCGGCGGGGCTCGTGACGCGCGTGGACGGCACGCCGATGGACGATCCCGATGACGCGCACTGCGCCGCCGTCGGCGATTCGCTCGCGCGGCTCCACCTTGCTTCGCGCGGCTACCGCGCGCGTCTCGGCAACCGGCGCGGTCCCACGTGGTGGCGGCAGGCGGCGCGCGCCGTGCGGCCGTTCCTCGATCCGAACCAGAACGATCTGCTCGCGAACGAGCTCAAGTTCCTCACCGGCTACACGCGGGTCGACCTGCCGCGCGGTGCAATCCACGGCGATCTCTTCTGCGACAACGTGCTGTTCGTCGACGGCCGCGTATCGGCCATGATCGATTTCGGGTTCGCCGCCACCGATTTCTTCGCGTACGACCTCGCGATCGCCGTGAACGACTGGTGCGTCGTGCGCGAGGGCCCGGCGCAGGGCGCGCTCGTCCCGCAGCGCGTCCAGGCGCTGGTCGAGGCCTATCACGCACGCCGGCCGCTCACGACGGAGGAACGCGCGCAATGGCCGACGCTGACGCGAGCGGCGGCGCTGCGCTTCTGGCTCTCCCGCCTCTACGATCTGTTCCTGCCGCGCAGCGGCGAGCTCACGCACGCGCACGATCCGATGCAGTTCGAGCGCATCCTGAGGCACCGCACCACCGAACCGCACCAGCTCGACCTCGAGGAGCGTGCAGGAGTGCCGGCGCGATGAGCGCGGCGGAAATCACGATCACGCGCTATCCCGCAGCGCGCGGCGTGGCATGGCTGCGCGAAGCCTACGCCATGTTCGCGCAGGCGCGCGTGCAGTGGATCATGCTGTTGCTGCTCTACTACCTCATCATGGCGGTGGTCGACGCCGTGCCGCTCGTGGGGCAGCTCGCCGTGCCGATCCTGAAGCCGGTGTTCGCGGTCGGTTTCCTCGCGGCCGCATGGGGCCAGGAACGCGGGCAACGGCCGGAGCTGCGACAGCTCTTCCAGGGCTTTCGCGCCAATCTTTCCGCGTTGCTGCCGCTCGGCGTGCTGCTGCTGGTCGGCATCACGCTGTCGATCCTTGCCACCGCGCTGGTCGACGGCGGCGCGTTGCTCGACGTGCTGTCCGGCAAGACTCGGCTGGACGAGGACGCCATCGCGGCGGGCAGCATGCAGCGCGCGATGCTCTTCGGTGCGGCCTGCGCGCTGCCGGTGCTGCTCGCGCTGTGGTATGCGCCCGCGCTGGTCGTGTTCCACGGCTGCACCGCGACCCAGGCCCTGTCGCTGAGCCTTCGCGCCTCGCTCGCCAACTGGCGGCCGCTCGCGATCTACGGCCTGATGGTGGCGTTCTACGGCGTCGTGCTGCCGGGCCTGGCGATGGCGCTCATCGCCACCCTCGTGCCGGGCGATGCAGCACTTCCCGTCGCCGTGGTGGTGATGATGCCGTACCTGCTCTTCTTCGTCGCCACGCTGCACGTCTCCGACTACGTGAGCTATCGCGACATCTTCCACGCCGAGGAGAAGGGCGCGAGCGCAGCGGCGGTTTCCACACCGTGAATCGCTCCGCGGCCGGTTCCAGGGAAGCCTAGGCGGCTTCGAGCTTCGCGTACTCCAGCGCCAGCCATTTCACGCCGGCGTCGCGGAAGTTGACCTGCACGCGCGCATCCGCGCCACGCCCTTCCGCATCGATGATCACCCCGAGGCCGAACTTGGCGTGCCGCACGTTCTGGCCGATGCGCCAGCCGTTCGCATCGTGCGCTGCCGGTGCGGCCTGTCCGGCACGCGGATTCATCGGTATGCGTGCGCCCCATTCGGACGTGTCCACGTCAATCGCCGCGGCGAAGCGCGGCCGCGGCGGCGAGAGCCACTGCACGAGATCCGCGGGCAGCTCGCCAATGAAGCGCGACGGCACGTTGTAGCGGATCTGGCCGTGCAGCATGCGGCTTTGCGCATTCGTGAGATACAACCGGCGCCGCGCCCGCGTGATGGCCACGTACATGAGCCGTCGCTCCTCTTCCACGCCGTCGGCTTCCGAGCAGGCTGTTCTCGTGCGGGAAGAGGCCCTCCTCGAGACCCGTGACGAACACCGTGTGGAACTCGAGGCCCTTGGCCGAGTGCACCGTCATGAGCTGCAGTGCCGCGCGACCTTCCGCGGCCTGCGTCTCGCCGGCTTCGAGCGCCGCGTGCGACAGGAACGCAGCAAGCACGGACTCGTCGTGCACCGCCGCAGGCGTCGCGCCCTCCTGCACGGCTGCTGCGGCCGCTACCGCCTCCTGGGCCGGTGCCTCGGGCGTGAGATCGGCCTCGCGCAGGAAGCTGTCGGCGGCGCTGACGAGCTCCTCCAGGTTGTCGACGCGATCCTGTCCATCCTTCTCCGCGCGATAGTGCGCGAGCAGTCCGGAGGCATGCGTCACGTGCTCGACGACTTCCGGCAGCGGAAGTCCCGACGTCGCGCCGCGCATGGCGTCGATGAGCTTCGCGAACGCGGCCAGCGCGTTGCCCGATTTGCCCCCGACCGCGCCCGAGCAAGCTGCCTGCCAGAGCGACGTGCCCTGCGTGCGCGCGCTGTCCTGCAAGGTCTCCAGCGTGCGCGCTCCGATGCCGCGCGGCGGGAAATTGACCACGCGCAGGAACGCGCCGTCGTCGTCCGGCGCGGCGAGCAGGCGCAGGTACGCGAGCGCGTGCTTGATCTCCGCACGCTCGAAAAAGCGCATGCCGCCGTAGACCCGGTACGGCACGGCGGCGTTGAAGAGCGCATGCTCGAGCACGCGCGATTGCGCGTTCGAGCGATAGAGCACCGCCACCTCCGACAGCGTGACGCCATCGTCCACGAGCCCCTTGACCACGTCGACGATGAACGAGGACTCGTCGAGGTCGGAGGGGGCCGCGAATGCGCGCACCGGCTCGCCCTTGCCTTCCGAGGTCCACAGGTTCTTCCCGAGGCGGGTCTGGTTGTGCTTGATGAGCGCATTGGCCGCATCGAGGATGTGGCCGTGCGAGCGGTAGTTCTGCTCCAGCTTGACGAGGCGCACCGGCATGTCGGGCCGGGCGAAGTCGCGGTCGAAATGCTGCATGTTCGCGGCATTGGCTCCGCGGAATGCGTAGATGGACTGGTCGTCGTCGCCGACGGCGAACACCGCCGTGTGCGCGCCGGTGAGGAGCTTCAGCCACTTGTACTGCAGGATGTTGGTGTCCTGGAACTCGTCCACCAGGATGTGCGAGAAGCGCCGCTGATAATGCTCGCGCAGGCCGTCGTGCTGCAGCAGCATCTCGTAGCTCCGCAGCAGCAGCTCGGCGAAGTCGACGGCGCCCTCGCGCTGGCACGTTTCCTCGTAGAGGGCATAGTGCTCGACCTGCCGGCGCGTGAACGGGTCGCCCGCCTCGACGGCGTTCGGCCGCAGGCCGGCTTCCTTGCTGTCGGCGATGAAGTACTGCAGCTGGCGTGCCGGAAAGCGCTCGTCGTCGATGTTGTGCGCCTTGTACATGCGCTTGATGAGGCCGAGCTGGTCCTGCGTGTCGAGGATCTGGAACAGCTGCGGCAGCCGCGCCTCGCGGTAATGCATGCGCAGCATGCGGTTGCAGAGACCATGGAAGGTGCCGATCCACATGCCGCGCGTGTGCATCGGCGTCATGGCCGAAAGCCGCGTCAGCATCTCCTTCGCCGCCTTGTTGGTGAACGTCACGGCGAGGATCGACAGCGGCGACGCCTGGCCCGTCGCGAGCAGCCACGCGATGCGGGTGGTCAGCACCCGCGTCTTGCCGCTGCCGGCGCCCGCCAGGATCAGCGCGGATTCATGGGGCAGCGTGACGGCGGCGAGTTGCTCGGGATTGAGATTGGCGAGCAGCGACATCGATGAGGAGGCGTGGCGATCGTTCGACGGAAAACGGAGGGACCGAGGCGGGCTCAGCGCGAAGTGCGGGTGACGCGGCGCGCAACCCGGTGACGCGGGCCGGCGAAGGACACGGCGGCAACCTGTGATTATACGGCGCGCATGCCGGCGATCCGGGCTCCAGCGGACGCGGCGGTATAATCCGCCGACCCGCGAGCGCGCCAGGCGTCCTTGCGGGCCTTCCGCCCACGATGCCACCCGACCCGACCGCCACGCCGCCCGCACACTCGGCGACGACGCGCGCCTTCGTGCAATGGATCCGGCTCGCGGCACCCTACATCCATGCGTTTCGCGGCCGCACGTTCGTCATTGCGTTCGGCGGCGAGGTGGTCGCCGACGACACGTTCCTCGGCATCGTGCACGATCTCAACCTCCTGCACAGCCTCGGCGTGCGGATCGTCGTGGTGCACGGCTCCCGCCCGCAGATCGAGGCGATTCTCGCGCAGCAGAACATCGAGAACCGCTATGCCTTCGGCCTGCGCATCACCGATGCGGAGACGATGGACTGCGTGCTCGAGGCTTCTGGCCAGGTGCGCAGCCGCATCGAGGCGATGCTGTCGCTGGGCATCGCGAACTCGCCTATGGCGGGCGCACGCATCCGCGTGTCCAGCGGTAATTTCATCACCGCCAAGCCGCTCGGCGTGCGCGAAGGCACGGACATGCTGCTGACGGGCGAGGTGCGGCGCGTGGACGTCGATGCGATCCACCAGCGCCTCGACGACGGCGACATCGTGCTGATCTCGCCGCTCGGCTATTCGCCCACCGGCGAGATCTTCAACCTGTCGCTGGAGGAGGTCGCAACGCAGGTGGCGGTGCGGCTCAACGCGCACAAGCTGGTATTCCTCATGGAGACCGAGGGCGTGCGCAACGGCCGCCGCCAGCTCCTCACCGAGCTCTCCACCAAGGATGCCGAGACGATCCTCTCCACGCGGGCCAAGCTGCCGCCGGACGTGCAGCACTACCTGCCCTGCGCCGTGCGCGCGTGCGACAACGGCGTCAAGCGCGCGCATCTCATCAGCCGCCATCTCGATGGCGCGCTGCTGCTCGAGATGTTCACCCGTGACGGCGTGGGCACGATGGTCGCCGCCGCGCCGCTCGCCCACCTGCGCAACGCGACGATCGACGACGTCGGCGGCATCCTTGCGATCATCGGGCCGCTCGAGGAGGAAGGCGTGCTGGTGCGCCGCTCGCGCGAGCGCCTCGAGATGGAGATCGAGCGCTTCGTGGTCGCCGAGCACGACGGCGCCATCATCGGCTGCGCGGCCCTCTACGCGTTTCCGGAGGAGAAGGTCGGCGAGCTCGCCGCGCTCGCGGTGCATCCGGACTTTCGCCGCGAGGGCTACGGCGAAGCGCTCATGCAGGAGATCGAGGCGCGCGCCCGCAAGCTGAAGCTCACCCAGCTCTTCGTGCTCACCACGCGCACGTCGCAGTGGTTCCTCGAGCGCGGCTACCGGAACGCAACGATTGCCGACCTGCCCAAGCAGAAGCAGGCTCTTTACAATTACCAGCGCAAGTCGCAGGTCTACCGGAAGACGCTCTGACGTCCGGCCCTGCGCGGCGCCATCCATTACCAGTCCGAAGGAGTTGCCATGGCGCGCATGGTGCATTGCGTGAAGCTCGGCCGCGAGGCCGAAGGTCTCGATTTCCCCCCGTATCCCGGCGAGCTCGGCAAGCGGCTCTACGAGAATGTCTCGAAGGAGGCGTGGCAGCAGTGGCTGCGCCACCAGACCATGCTCGTGAACGAGAATCGCCTGTCGCTCGCCGACGCCCGCGCGCGCAAGTGGCTCGCGGAGCAGATGGAGCAGCATTTCTTCGGCGGCGGCGCCGAGATGCCGTCCGGATACGTCCCGCCGGCGAACGAGTGACGATGCGGCCGCCTCGGCGGCGGCATCGTCGCGCCGACGGCTCGAGGTCGGATCGACAAGGAGATGTCATGAGCGCACCCGCGATCTCCCGTTACCCGGTGCCGGCGATCGAAAGCCTGCCCGAGGACATCCGCGCCCGCATCGTCGAGGTGCAGGAGAAGGCCGGGTTCGTGCCGAACGTGTTTCTCACGCTCGCCCATCGCCCCGACGAGTTCCGCGCGTTCTTCGCGTATCACGACGCGCTGATGCTGAAGGAAGGCGGACTCACCAAGGCCGAGCGCGAAATGATCGTGGTGGCGACGTCCGGCGCCAATGAGTGCGTGTATTGCGTCGTTGCGCACGGCGCGATCCTGCGGGTGTATGCGAAGAACCCGCTGCTCGCCGACCAGGTGGCGACCAATCACCGCAAGGCCGACATCACGCCGCGCCAGCGCGCCATGCTCGATTTCGCGCTCAAGGTGGCGCTGAAAAGCGCCGAGATCGCGGACGACGATTTCGCTGCCCTGCGCGCGCACGGTTTCTCGGACGAGGACATCTGGGACGTCGGCGCGATCGCCGCGTTCTTCGCGCTGTCGAACCGCATGGCCAACATGATCAGCATGCGGCCGAACGACGAGTTCTTCCTGCTCGGGCGAATGCCCAAGGCGCCGAAGCCGGCTTGAGCTTGTCGGTCAGGCTCGAGCTTGTCGGTCAGGCTCGAGCTTGTAGGTCAGGCTCGAGCTTGTAGGTCAGGCTTGAGCTTGACAGGCTTGCGTAGGTCAGGCTTCAGCCTGACAGGGCCGCGCCGCGAGGCTGATGCCGCACCACGACGCGATGGCGGTCAACTCACCGTCGCCTCGTACACGACCTCGCCCGCAACCAGCGTGTAGCGAACCCTGCCGAGCATCTCGTGCCCGAGGAAGGGCGTGTTCTTGCTCTGGCTGCGCAACGCCCGCGGCTCGACCACCCAATGCTCCGTCGGCGCGAAGATGCACACGTCTGCCGGTTGCCCCTGCCGGAGATGCCCGGCATCGACGCCGAGCACGCGCGCCGGTGCGACGGTGACGCGCTGCAGGGCTTCCGCCATCGGCACGCCATCGCGGTCGGCCCATGACAGGAGCAGCGGGAGCAGGAGCTCGAGTGCCGTAGCGCCCGGTTCGGCTTCCCCGAACGGCAGCTGCTTGCCGTCGTCGTCGACCGGCGTGTGATCCGAGCAGACGAGATCGATGCGTTCCATCCTTCACCCCGGCGCGCAGCGCGGCACGATCGCGTGTGCTGCGCAACGGCGGCACCAGGCGGCAGCGCGCATCGAACCAGCCGATGTCGACGTCGCACAGATGCAGGTGATGCACGGCGACGTCGCAGGTGATGGGCAATCCATCGCGCTTGGCCGCGCGCATCATGTCCACGGCGAGGGCGCTGGAGAGCCGGCACACGTGCACGCGCGCACCCGTTTCGCGCACCAGCTGGAAGATCGTCGCCAGCGCGATCGTTTCCGCGGACGCCGGAATGCCGGGCAGCCCCAGACGCGTGGCCACCTCGCCGTCGTGCGCCACGCCGAGACGTGCGAGGTGCGGATCCTCCGGCCGCAGCCAGACGCGATGGCCGAAGGTCGCGGCGTACTGCAGCGCCCGCTGCAGGACCTGCGTGTCGATGATGGGCCGCTCCGCGTGCGAGAACGCCACGCATCCGGATTCGGCGAGCTCGCCCATCTCCGTGATGGTCTCGCCCGCGAGTCCGACGGTCAGTGCACCGACGGGATAGACGCGTGCCTGGTTGAGCGAGCGCGCACGGTGCTTGAGCATCTCGACCAGTCCGGGCTCGTCGAGCGGCGGATCGGTGTCCGGCGGACACGCGAGGCTCGTCACGCCCCCCGCCACTGCGGCGGCCATCTCCGTTTCGAGCGTAGCCTTGTACTCGAGCCCGGGCTCGCGCAGACGCACGGCGAGATCGATCAGCCCCGGCGCGACGATCATGCCGCGCACGTCGAGCGTGCGATCGGCGCTCCACCCGCCGGGGCGGCCATCGATACCCGCCACCACGCCATCGGCGACGAACAGCGTCGCCTCCCGGTCGATGCCCTGCGCTGGATCGACCACGCGTCCGCCGCGGATCTCGATCTTCATGAGTTCCCCGCGAGGATGCTCATGACCGCCATGCGCACGGCGATGCCGAACGTGACCTGCGACAGGATGACGGCATGACCGCCATCCGCGACCGCGGAGTCGATCTCCACGCCGCGATTCATCGGGCCCGGGTGCATCACGATGGCATCGGGCTTGGCGAGCGCGAGCTTGTCGTCCGTCAGGCCATAGTGCTTGAAATACTCGCCCGCAGACGGCAGCAGCGCGCCGCGCATGCGCTCGTTCTGCAGTCGCAGCATGACCACGACGTCGCAGCCCTCGAGGCCGGCGCGCATGTCGTGGAAGACGCGCACGCCGAGCGACTCGACCGCGGTCGGCAGCAGCGTCTGCGGCCCGATGACGCGGACCTCGGGCGTGCCGAGCGTGGTGAGCCCATGGATGAGCGAGCGCGCGACCCGCGAGTGCAGCACGTCGCCCACGATCGCCACCGTCAGGTTGGTGAAATCGCGCTTGTAGTGGCGAATCGTGAAGAGATCGAGCAGTCCCTGGGTGGGATGCGCGTGCCGACCGTCGCCTGCATTCACGACGTGCACGTAGCTGCGCTTGATGCGGTTGAGGTGCTCGGCGATGAGGTGCGGCGCGCCGGACTGCGAGTGCCGCACGACGAACATGTCCGCGTTCATCGCCACGAGGTTGTCGACCGTGTCGAGCAGCGTCTCGCCCTTGGTGGTGGACGACGCGCCGATGTTGAGGTTGATGACGTCGGCCGACAGGCGCTTCGCGGCGATCTCGAACGTCGTGCGCGTGCGCGTCGAGTTCTCGAAGAACAGGTTGAAGACCGCCTTGCCGCGCAGCAGGGGCACCTTCTTCACGTCGCGCTCGGCAATCGACGCGAACGGAACCGCGGTATCCAGGATGTGCCGGATGACGTCGGCAGGCAGGCCCTCCAGCGTGAGCAGGTGGATGAGCGCCCCGTCGGCGTCGAGCTGCGGGTTACGCATGCTGCGCATTCCCGGCGGCGGGCTCGGCCGCGAGCGACAGCTTCCCGCCGGGCGCCTGCGACAGCACGATCGACAGCTCCTGCGCCACGGCGAGACGCACGCCGGTATAGGTGGCCTCGATCGGCAGCTCGCGGCCACCACGATCCACGAGGACCGCGAGCTCGACCCGTGCCGGACGCCCGAAATCGAACAGCTCGTTGATGGCGGCGCGCACGCTGCGGCCGGTGTAGAGCACGTCGTCGACCAGCACGACCGTCGCGCCCTCGATCTCGAAGGGCAGGTCGGTGCGCTTCACTTCGGGCTTCAGTCCCTTGCGTGCGAAATCGTCGCGGTAGAACGACACGTCGATATAGCCGACGGGATGGTCGCCGGGAATCATCGTGGCCAGGCGCTCCGCGAGCCACGCACCGCCGGAGTAGATACCCACGAAGCATGCATCGTGCGCCACGGCGCCGCGCATGCTCGCGGCGAGGGTTTCGAGGAGGGCTTCGGCGTCGGGGAGCGACACGTCTCAGCTACGGCTGTGGCGATGAAGGGCGGGTGTCGAGCCAGGCCTGCAGGATGATCTGCGCGGCAACGGCGTCGCGGTCGGCGGCCGGACCGCGCCCGCGAGCGGCTCCGGAGAGCTCGAACCCTGCAACCTGCGTAGTGTAGCGCTCATCGACGTGCTCCACCGGGAGACGGAAACGGCGCGCGAGATCGCGCGCGAACTTGTCGGCGAGCGCAGTGGTGTCGTGCGCCGTGCCATCGGCGTGGAGCGGCCGTCCGACGACCAGCAGTGCAGGCTGCCATTCATCGACGAGCGCGGCGATGGCGGCATGGCGTCCCGCATTCGACTCCGCGCGGAGCGTGACGAGCGGCCGTGCGGAACCGGTGAGGGTATTGCCGATCGCGACGCCGATCTTGCGTGTGCCGAAATCGAATGCCAGCACGGTGCCCGCGGGCGCAGGAGAACGTCGTCCGTCGGCCTGGTCATGCGTGCCCGACATTGTCGGACAGACGCGAGAAATCGATTCCGAGGAGCTGCATGGCCGCAGGCAGACGCTGGTCGGGAGGCATGCCGAACACGAGGTCCGCATCCGCCTCGACGGTCAGCCACGCATTCTGCGCGATCTCCTGCTCGAGCTGCCCGGCCGCCCAGCCGGCGTAGCCGAGCGACACGAACACTTCGCGCGGTCCTTCGCCGCGAGCCACGGCCTCCAGCACATCCTTGGACGTGGTGAGGCCGAGGTCGTCGTTCACGGCGAGCGTCGACTGCCAGTTGCCGAGCGGGCGGTGCAGCACGAAGCCGCGGTCGACCTGGACGGGGCCGCCGAAATGCACGGGAGCCTCGGCAAGGTCGGCGTCGTTGAGAGGAACTTCGAGCTGCTCGAACAGTGCGCCGAGCGTCATGTCCGTCGGCTTGTTCACCACGATGCCGAGCGCTCCACCTTCGTTGTGCTCGCAGACGTACGTCAGCGCGTGCGCGAAATGCGGATCCGTCATTCCCGGCATTGCGATCAGGAAATGATTGGTGAAATTCGAGCCGGCCGTGGGCATGCGTCCAATTGTAAACGCCACCCACCCCCGGCACAATTCAGGCGCGCCGCGCCTTGACTGCGCCGGCGCGCCCTCCATCACCTCATTTCGCGCATGCTTCCCTCATCGAGAATTGCGCCGGCCGTGCTGGCGTTCTGCGCTGCATGGTGCTGCGCCGTGCCAACCGCAGGTCTCGCGCGCGTGGTCGTCATGCATGGCTATGCCGATTACACGAGCGCCACGCTCTGGGTGCAGGCCGACCGGCCGGGCACGGCCGAGGTCGACGTGACGCCCGCGAACGGCGGTGATGCGCAGCACGTCACCATCGATCTTCCCGGCGCGAGCGATCGCAGTGGCGCCGTGCGCATCCCCGGCCTCTCTCCGGGCATGGATTATCGCTACCGGATCACCGTGCAGGGCGAGACCCGCGAGGGCATGCTGCACACGCAGAAGGTGGTGCACTCCGATGCCGCGCCCGATCTTGCGATCGCGTTCGGATCGTGTCACTTCGTGCCGTATCCGAATCCGGCATTCCCGGCTTCCAACGGCGGCGATTACCAGATCTTCGACGCCATCGCGGCGAAGGCCCCCGACATGATGCTGTGGCTCGGGGACAACCTGTACCTGCAGACGCCCGACTTCACCGATCCCACCTCGATGGCGACGCATTACCGCGAGGCACGCGCGTTCGAGCCGCTGCAGCGCCTGCTGACGAGCACGGCGAACGTGGCGATCTGGGACGATCACGACTACGGGCCGAACGACGGCGACCGGTCGTATCCGTTCAAGGACGCCACGCTCAGACTCTTCAAGCGCTACTGGCCGAATCCCTCGTTCGGACTGCCCGACGTGCCGGGCGTGTTCGGCTGGGTGCACCTCGGCGACGTCGATCTCTTCCTCCTCGACGACCGCTATCACCGTTATCCGGACCACTACCCGAACGTGCCGGAGAAATCGATGTTCGGCAGCGCGCAGTTCCAATGGCTGAAGGAAGCACTGCTGTCGTCGCGTGCCCGCATCAAGATCGTCGCCAATGGGAGCCAGTTCTGGGACCGTGCGAGCCGCTTCGAAGGGTTGCACCAGTACCCCGACGAGCAGAAGCGCCTCGCGCAGTGGCTCGTGGAGCGCAGGATCGATGGCGTGCTCTTCCTCTCCGGCGACCGGCACTTCGGCGAGCTGCTGCGGATCGAACGGCCCGGCACGTATCCGCTGTACGAGGCCACGTCCTCGCCGCTGACGTATCGCGCGGTGCAGAATCCGGACGCTGCCGAGCGTGAGAATCCCGACGTCGTTCCCGGAACGCTGCAGACGCGACGGCAGTTCGGCATGCTGCGCGTGAGCGGTCCCGGCAATCGACGGCGCATCGCGTTCGAGTCCTACGACAGCAATGGCGCGCTGCTGTGGCGCCACGAGATCGCCGCCGCGGATCTGCGCACGCCGCGTCCTGCGCCGGCGGCGCCGCAGCAGTAGGCGTGGCGACGCCCCGCGCGGTCGGCTGAGCGCCGCCGGCGACAACGACGGTGTCGATCGAACGCGCCCTCGTCTGGTTTCGCCGCGACCTGCGCGATTTCGATCACGCCGCGCTTGCCGCGGCGCTGCGCACGGCGCGCGAGGTGCATTGCGCGTTCGTGTTCGACCGCGAGATCCTCGACGCCCTGCCGGATCGCAGCGACCGGCGCGTCGCGTTCATCCACGCCTCCGTGCATGAGCTCGACGCTGCGCTGCGCGCGCGCGGCGGAGGTCTCGTCGTTCTGCACGGTCGCGCACGCGAAGAGATTCCGCGACTCGCGCGCGAACTGCACGTCGAAGCGGTGTTCGCCAACCGCGACTACGAGCCGACGACGCGCGACCGTGACAGCGACGTGGCGCGTACGCTCGATCGTGACGGGATCGCATGGCATGCGATGAAAGATCAGGTCCTGTTCGACGAGGACGAGATCCTTACGCAGTCGGGACGCCCGCACACCGTCTTCACACCGTATCGCAACGCATGGCGAAAGCGCCTCGCCGGCGACCCGCCGGTCGCGCACCGCTGCGACGACTCATCCGGCGCGCTCGCGCGACCGCCTGCTCCGGGCACGATACCGGCCCTGGCGGAGCTCGGTTTCGATCCTGTCGACCTCCATTCCATCAGCGTGCGTGCCGGGATGCGCGGCGCGACCGATGCGCTGCAGGCGTTCCTTGCGCACGTCGAACGCTACGACGAGGACCGCGACCGGCCGGCGGTGCCGGGAACGTCGCGCCTGTCGGTGCATCTGCGGTTCGGCACGACGTCCGTGCGCGTGCTTGCGGCGGAAGCGCAGGCACGCGCGGCGGCGCGCTCAGGTGGCGGCGCCAGCAAGTGGCTGGACGAGCTCGCGTGGCGCGATTTCTATGCCCAGCTGCTGTTTCATTTCCCGCACGTGGTCGGTGCGCCGTTCAAGCCCGCATACGCAGCGTTGCAGTTTCGCGACGATCCGCAGGACTTCGCGGCGTGGTGCGAGGGGCGCACCGGCTATCCGTTCATCGACGCCGGTATGCGCGAGCTCAACACGACGGGCTGGATGCACAACCGCCTGCGCATGGTCACGGCCAGCTTCCTCGTCAAGGACCTGCTCGTCGACTGGCGCCGGGGCGAGCGTTATTTCGCGCGGCAGCTGATCGACTACGACCTCGCATCGAACAATGGCGGCTGGCAGTGGGCTGCGTCCACCGGCTGCGATGCGCAACCCTGGTTCCGGATCTTCAATCCGGTGACCCAGTCGGAGCGTTTCGACGCCGCCGGCGAATACATCCGGCGCTTCGTGCCGGAGCTCGCGCGCCTGCCTGCGCCGGCGATCCACGCGCCATGGCAGGCCGATGCTCCCGAACTCGAGCGCTGCGGCGTCGTGCTTGGCCGGGATTACCCCGCGCCGATCGTCGATCATCGCGGCGCGCGCCAGCGCGCACTCGCAGTGTTTGGCGCGGCGAAGCGTCAGGCTGAAGCCTGACCTACAACTACGCAGCACCGCATGAGGCTGAAGCCTGACCTACAAACGCGGAGCACCGCTCGAGGCTTCAGCCCGACCCCGGGAACTGGTCACTCCTCCTCGTGCTTGCGGTGTTTCTGGTATTCCGAGCACAGGCGCTGCTGCAACGGTGGCGGTGCCGGCTCGTAGTGCGACAGGGCCATGGACCACGATCCGTGTCCGCCGGTGACGGACTTGAGGCGCGCGGAATAGCCATCGAGCTCCGCCAATGGCGCGATGCCGTTCACGGCCAGCGTGCCGGGCTGCGTGCCGCGCGTGCCCGTCACCTGACCGCGCCGCGACGACAGGTCGCCGGCGATGTCGCCCGTGTTCGCCTCGGGGCATGTCACCTCCAGGCTGACGATCGGCTCGAGCACGATCGGACGCGCCTTCTCGATGGCATCGAGAAATGCCTTGCGCCCGGCGGACACGAATGCCACCTCCTTCGAGTCGACGGGGTGGTGCTTGCCGTCGTACACGACGACGCGCACGTCCTGCAGCGGAAACCCGGCGATGGCGCCGGTGACCAGCACCTGCTCGACGCCCTTCTGCACCGCGGGCATGAACTGGTGCGGGATGACGCCGCCCTTCGTCGCGTCGACGAACTCGAAGCCGGTTCCACGCGGCAACGGCTCGACGCGCAGCGAGACCTCGCCGAACTGGCCCGCGCCGCCCGTTTGCTTCTTGTGCCGGTGGAAGCCTTCGGCCGTCGCGGTGATCGTCTCGCGATAGGGAATGCGCGGCGGCCGCGTGTCCACCTCGACCTTGAACTGGCTCGCCATGCGCTCGAGCACGGAACGAAGATGGAGATCGCCGAGCGCGCGCAGGACCGTCTCGTTCGACGTCGAATCGTGCTCCAGCGACAGCGTCGGATCTTCCGCCATCATCCGGTGCAGCACCTCGGAGATGCGCTGCTCGTCGCCGCGCTTCTTCGGCGTGAGCGCCACGCCCTGCATCGGGGTGGGAAACTCGAGCGGGCGCATGTGGATGTGGTCCTCGTCGTGCGAATCGTGCAGCACGCAATCGAACGACACCTCCTCCACCTTGGCCACCGCGGCGATGTCCCCGGGGACCGCGGTGTCGATCTCCACGTTCTTGCCGCCCTGCAGCATGAAGAGATGCCCGACCTTGAACGGCTTGCGCCCGTCGCCGACGAAGAGCTGCGTGTCGCGCGTGACCGTGCCCTGATGCACGCGAAACACGCCGAGCTTTCCCACGAACGGGTCCATCACGACCTTGAACACGTGCGCGAGCACGTGCTTCTTCGGATCCGGCTCGGAGCGGAACTCCTGCGCGCTGTCGCCTTCACCCTTGTAGAAAAGGGGCGGATTGCCCTCGGCCGGGTTGGGGAGGAGCTTGACCATGATGTCGAGGAGCTCGGCGACGCCCGCGCCATTGCGCGCGCTGACGAAGCAGACCGGGCACGAGGTGCCCGTCGCGCAGCGCCTTCTCGAACGGAGCGTGCAGCTGCTGCGGCTCGATCTCGCCCTGCTCGAGATACAGCGCCATCAGGTCCTCGTCGACCTCGACCACCTGGTCGACGAGCGCCCGGTGCGCCGCGTCGACGGATGAAAAATCCGACTCGCCCGCCGGATTGAAGAAGCAGTCGACGACCCGCTTGCCGCCATCCGCCGGCAGATTGATCGGCAGGCATTCCCGCCCGAACGTGGTCTGGATGGCCGAGAGCAGCCCGGGCAGGTCGACGTTCTCGGCGTCGATCCTGTTGACGACGACGAGCCGGCACAGCCGCCGCTGCCCGGCCCATTCCATCATGCGCGACGTGATCATCTCGATGCCGGCCTGGGCATTGATCACGACGGCGGCGGTCTCGACGGCATCGAGCGCGCCGATCGCCTGGCCGATGAAATCCGGGAAGCCGGGCGTGTCCACGATGTGCACGCGCGTGCCGTCGGTGTCGAGATGCAGCACGGACGCGCGCAGCGAATGCTGGAACGACTTCTCGAGCGGGTCGAAATCGCTGACCGTCGTCCCGCGCTCCACGCTGCCGGCACTGGTGATCGCGCCGGATTTCTGCAGCAGCGCCTCGGCCAGCGTGGTCTTGCCGGAAGCGCCGTGACCTACGAGTGCGACCGTACGGATGTTCTCGGTGGCGTATTGCGCCATGCCTTGCTCCTGCCGGAAAGCGAGGCATCAATGTACCTTGCCACCCGCACCCCTGCCAACGTGGGAGATGCGCGCACGCGACACCGTGTCGCCCGGGGAGGAGCGCAGCCGGGCCGCGGCCGACGGGTCAGGCCATCGCGGCAGGGAGGAACTTGAGCGCGACCCCGTTGTTGCACCAGCGCTCGTGCGTCGGCGCGGGCCCGTCGTCGAAGACGTGCCCGTGATGACCGCCACAGCGAACACAGTGGTACTCGGTGCGCGGCATGATGAGCTTGAAATCCTGCTTGCTGGCGAGATGGCCGGGAATGCTCGTCACGAAACTCGGCCATCCGGTGCCGCTGTCGAACTTCATGCGCGAGGTGAAAAGCGGCAGCCCGCAGCCGGCGCAGGCGAAGATGCCTGGCCGCTTCTCGTCGTTGAGCGGGCTCGAGAAGGGTCGCTCGGTGCCTTCCTCGCGCAGGACGTTGAACTGCGCCGGCGTGAGCGCCTTCCTCCATTCGTCACGGGTGCGCGTGACGACCAGGGTCGGGCTCGGCGCCTCGATGTCCTTGCGCAGCAGGGCCTGCCAGTTGCGGCGCATGTCCTCGATGGCAGCGGGCGTGAGCTCGGCGGCGGGGGCCGCGAGCGGCGTGGCGCGCGCCCAGCCATGCGGCACCGGCCGCAGCGAGTCGATGCAGGAAATGGCGACGTTCCATCATTCACTCCTTCGCGTTCTTCGTTCCTCTTGGTCGCGCAGCACGCCGAGCGCTTACGGCGACGACCCGTTGCTACGCCACGCCCGGCGCAGGACCCGGGAGTAGAGCACGGCGTTCACCACGACCACGACGAGCGCAAGCACCCACTGGATGTGCGCGGTGAGTACCGCCGGATAGAGCACCGGCAAAACGTAATGCTCCACGAAGCCACCGCGGTAGCCGCCCTGCCCCGCGGCGGCGCGCAACGCCTGCTCCCACGGCGTGAGCGGGCACACCCACGAATTGATCTCGACCAGCACCGCCCAGGCCATGGCGGGCAGGTGAAGCCACGCAACGCGCGGCCAGCGCGCCACGAGCAGTGCGCCCAGCAAGGCAAAAACGATGAATGCGACATGGAGCACCACCAGCACATCGGCAAGCAAACCGTACGGCAAGAGGCGATTCCTGGCTGTAAGGCAAATCCTACATCGCCGTTTCGCATCGTCCTACGCCACCGTCAGTCATGCCCGATGGCTTCCGCCTGATGCGGCACGCATGATGGCGGCCGGGGGATAGACCCGCAGGGAGGCGATATGCGCGAGCCGGGCTTGGGTAGTGTAGGACAAAGATCGCGCAACGCGATCCTGGGCATCATCGGTGCGGACGACCTGCTGGGCACCGAAGTGGTGGACCGGGACGGCAACGTCGTTGGCCAGCTGCACGACATTCTCCTCGATCTGCGCCGCAACCGCATCGGTTATGGCGTGATCGAGCTCCGCCGCGCCCGTCGCGACGGCGAGCGGCTGGTCGCGATTCCATGGAATGCGCTCTTCCAGGACGGAGACGCGGACCGCTTTTCCATCAACGCGCCACGCGACCGCATCGAGGACGCACCCTTGCTGCCTGTCCGAGCTCGCGACCAAGGGGCTCGACGGCGACGTCGCAGTGTTCGCCCACTCGTATTTCGGGACACGGCCCTACTGGGAACACGGCGCACAGCTCTGCTGACGTCCACGAGGCGTCACCTGCCATGAAAAAAACCACGCGCACCTCGGTGCCGCGCAAGATCGTATTACCCCTTGCCGCGGCTGCCCTCCTCACCGCCTGCGATCACGCGCCGAGCACTTACCGCAGCGTGTCGCCAAAGGCCACCTCCGCATCGACGGAGAAAGGACGCGCGGCTGCGCGCACCAGTGCGCCTGCGGATGACGCGACCGTCACGACGCGCGTCAAGGCGGCATTGCAGGCGCGTGCCGGGAATGGCGCGACGGGCATCAAGGTGCGCACGCGCCGGAGTGCCGTCACGCTGTCCGGCCGCGTCGAGTCGATCGCGCTGCGCAACAAGGCCAAGGCCATCGCGGCCTCGGTCGCGCACGTGCGCTCGGTCACCGACCAGATGACCCTCGGCAGCTAGCCGGGGGATTCTCGCTGCGCGCCGGATAGCGCTACCGGCGCGAGTCGTGGTGCGCCGGCGTCCGCGGACGCCGGGCGTTGCGTTCGCCTACGCGGTCACGGAAAGCATGTCGCGCAGGTGCTGCAGCAGCTCGTCCTCCTGGAACGGCTTGCCCAGGTACAGATCCACGCCGAGCTCGCGCGCGTGGCTGCGATGCTTCTCCGCCGTGCGCGACGTGATCATCACGATCGGCACATGCGCGAAGCGCTCGTCGGCCTTGATCGTCCGGGTGAACTCGAAGCCATCCATGCGCGGCATCTCGATGTCGAGGAGGATGACGTCGGGTATGCGCTCCTCGAGCCGCTCGAGCGCATCCATGCCGTCCTTCGCGGTCGTCACCTCGAAGCCTTCGCGGGTCAGCAACCGGCTGGTGATCTTGCGCACCGTCAGGGAATCGTCGACGACCATCGCGACCGGCGCACGCGCGCTCGGCTGCTGCACGGCGCGCGACGATCGAACGGTCTCCTCGGCCAGCGGATCGTAGTCGGGAACACCCGCCCGCTGTGCAAGCTGCACCGGGTTGATGATCAGCACGATCTCGCCGGTGCCGAGCACCGTCGCCCCGGCGATGCCCGAGACGCGCGCGAGCTGCGGCCCGATGTTCTTCACCACGACTTCCTGGTTGCCGACCATCTCGTCGACGTGCACCGCCGCGGCGCCCTGCCCGGTGCGCAGCAGCAGCACCGGGTTGAAGCGCGCGGTCACCGGGCTGTGCTGGGTGTCTCCCAGCAGCCGCGGCAGGTAGTGGATGGGATAGCTGCGTCCCTGCCATTCGACCTTCTGCGCGGCGTACAGGCCGGCGAGCGCTTCCGCCTTGACCTGCTGCACCTGCTCGACCATCGGCGCGGGCAGCGCCCACAGCCGGCCACCGGCGCGCACGAGCACGGCCTGCGCGACCGCCAGCGTGAGCGGGAGGTAGAGCTGGAAGGTCGTTCCCTGGCCAGCCCGCGAGGACACCTCGACGCGGCCGCCGAGCGCGGTGATGTCGGAACGCACGACGTCCATGCCGATGCCGCGGCCGGACACGTGCGTGACTTTCGATGCCGTCGAAAAGCCCGGCTGGAAGATGAGCTCCGTGAGCTGCGCTTCCGTCGGTCGCGCGTCGGCAGCCATGCGCCCCTGCGCCACCGCGCGTGCACGGATGCGCTCGAGGTCGAGGCCGGCGCCGTCGTCGACGAGCTCGATCCCGATTTCATTGCCCACCTGCCGCACGGTGACGACGATCTCGCCCGTGGGTGCCTTACCCGCGGCAGCGCGCACGTCGCGCGGCTCGATGCCGTGGTCGAGCGCGTTGCGCAGCAGGTGCTCGAGCGGCCCGACGAGCTTTTCGAGCACCGAGCGATCGAGCTCGACCTGCGTGCCGCGGATGTCGAGGTTCACGCGCTTGTCGAGCTCCTTCGCCACCTGGCGGAGGATGCGATACAGACGCTCGGCGACGCTGCCGAACGGCACGGTGCGGATGGAGAACAGCTGCTGCTGCAGGTCGCGGGAGAGGCGTGACTGCGCGACGAGCGCCGCGTCGGCGTCGTCGACGTTGCGCAGCAGCGACTGCTGCACGGTGGAGACGTCGTTGATGCCTTCCGCCAGCGAGCGCGTGAGCTCCTGGAAGCGGGTGTAGCGATCGAACTCCAGCGGATCGAAGTCGGGATTCGCCTCATGCCGCAACGACAGCCGCGACTGGATCTGCGACTCGCCCTGGATCTCGATCTCGCGCACCTGCGCACGCATACGGATCACGCTGTTGGTGAGCTCGAGCAGGTTGGCCTTGAGCGACCGCAGCTCGCCTTCGACGCGGGCACGCGCGATGGCGACCTCGCCCGCTTCGTTCACCAGGCGGTCGATGATGTCCGCGCGCACGCGGAGCATCGCGCGCTGCCCGGCGTCATGCTCGGCGGCGGCCTGCACCGCGGCGGGCGCCGGCGCAGCCGCCGCGTCGGCGGCCGCGAACTGCGCTGCAGTGATCCCCGGCAGGGGCACGACCACGCCGCGGTGCGCCGGATCGTGCGCCGCGCCGGCCGTCGGCGGCGGCTCGCGCGTCGCCGGGGTTGCCGCCGCGGGCGCGCTACCCTCCAGCCAGGGCATCGTGACGTTGGTCCGGCCCTCGCGCAGGGCATCGAGCACGAACGCCACGCGGTCGAGGTCCGCATCGAGCGCCTCGAACAGCTCCGGCGTGCCGGCAGCGAGGTCCTCGCCGCGCAGCAGCCGCGACTCCATGCGATGCGCGAGCTCGCCGAGGCGCATCGCCCCGGCCATGCGCGCGCTGCCCTTGAAGGTATGGAGCGTGCGTCGCAACGCGCTCGGATGATTGGTGTCGGCGGGATTGCGTCGCCAGCCGCGCAGCTGCTCGCCGGCCTGCGGGAAAAGCTCCTCCGCTTCCTCGAGGAAGATCGGCAGCAGCTGTTCGTCGACTTCGTCCGAGATCTGTTCCAGCGGCGTCTCGGTGATGGCGGGCACCGCCTGCAGCGCCTGCGCGACGTCGTGATCGAGCACCGTCTGGGTCGTGGACGCGCCCGGGCCTTCGCTCGAAGCGGCAATAGGCGCCTCGGTGGCGACCGTGTCGACCGGTGAGGCGTCCGCCGCCGACAGCGGTGTTTCCCGGGTTGCAAGCATGTTTGCATTCGCTGCATGCGCGGCCGCGATCTCGTCGACCTCGAGCACGGGCTCCAGCGGACTCTCGTCGGGTAATCCTTCCGACACCGGTGCAACGTCATCGCACGGCGCAAGATCCTGCTCGCCGGCCGCGGCGAATGCCGTGTCCGCCACCGGTGCGCTTGCATAGGCCTGCGGCTCGCTGCCTTGCCGCAGCGCGTCGAGACTTTCCTGCACTTCCTGCGCCGCGCGTGCATCATCCGCGTCGAATGCGCCGTGATCGCGCACTTTTCCGACCAGGGCGGCGAGCAGGTGCACCGCCGCAGCAACGATCGGCTGCGCACCCTCGGGCAGCGGCCCGTCGCGCATCTGCAGGACGAGGAGGCACTGCTCGAGGGCCTTCGCCGTGGCCGGAACGAGCGCGAACCCGCCGGCGCGATGAATGCCGCAGAGGGTGTGGCTCGCCCGCACCATCGACGCCGAGACACCGTATGCTGGATCGAATTGCAGCAGCGCGAGCTCGTGCGCCAGCGTGGCGAGATGCTCGTCGGCTTCGGCGATCAGGATTTCGTAGAGCGACCGTGAGAGCGTCACGTCGCCGATGCGGATCTCCTCCGGCGCGCCGAAAGCAGCCTCAGCCCCGGAAGACGCGTATGCGGGATCCGCCGCGAGCTCTTCCACTGCCGGCAAGCTCTCGCCTTGCAGGACGTCGAGTTCGACGGCGAGCTCGGCGTGCGTTCCGGCAACGATGTCGATCGACCCCGGCGGCACGATGTGCTCGGCGAGCGCGCGTTCGATGGCCTCGTCCAGTGACTCGACGGCCTCCGGCAGCGGCGGCACCAGCGACAGACGGGGCGGCGATAGGTGGGGCGGCTCGGCCGGGGGCGCCGCAGCCACGATTTCCTCGAGGGGATGCGCAGTCGCGTCGTCGTTCTCGTGCGATGGAACCGCATGCGTTCCCTCGCCGTCCAGGGACACTGCGTCCTCGCGTCCGAGATCGATCCGATCGCCGTCGCCGGCGAAATGGCGCGATCCGGACTGCACCGGTGGCACCTCCGGAGACGCATCGGCCGGGGTCCGGCCCGGCAGGAGATCCAGCGTGAGCTCCGGGGGTTCCAGCGCGGCGTCGTGGCCGTGCATTGCGGCAGAGGCTTCGGTGGCGATGGCGTCGAGGCCATCGACGGGCACGTCGATCAGGCCGGCGCTGCGCGCATGGTGCGGATCGCGCGGCGCATCGTCCATGTCGAAGTCGAGAACGAGCGCCGGACCCGTGCTGCCGCTGCCGCTGCCGACCTCGGCGAGGTCCAGCAGATCGAACTCCTCGTCCTCCGCTGCAGGACTGCCCGGTTCGGCCTCGTGCTCCGCTGCAGTGCGCGTACCGGGCGATTCATCCGGGAGCTCGGCTGCGGCGAGGGCGTCGAGCGCGTCCTGCGGCACGTCGATCGGGCTCACGCGGTAGCTCGCGAGGACCGAAGCCAGCGCTGCATCGGCGCTAAGCTCGTGCGCCTCGGCGGGTGCATGCACCTCGATCGCATCCTCGTGCTTCCCGACGGCGGCGACCTGTTCGGGTAGCGCGGCGCGCGCCACGTCGACGACCGCGGGCGCTGGCGTAGTCGCCTCTGCCGGCGGCGCCGGCGCCTTGGCGCGCGAGGCCAGCACGGACTCGCTACCGCGCGGCAGCTCCACCTCGATCGCGAGAATCGCCGCGTGCAGGGCATGCGGATCCGGGCGGACGTGGCCCTGCGCCCGCAGCTCGTCCACCCAGCCGCGGAAGGCATGCTCCCCGGCAGCGATGAGCGCGAGCACGGCCGGGGTCACCGGGCGCTCCTCCTCGAGCAGCCGGTTGTGCATCTTCTCGACGTCGTAGGCGATCTCGCCGAGCTCGATCAGGCCGACCATGCGGCCGCTGCCCTTCAGCGTATGGAACTGGCGGCGCACGGTGCGCAGGGCTTCGCGATCGCCGGGATTGTGGCTCGAGGATGCGATGCTGCTCGGCGATGGTGCCGAGCACGTCGGCCGCCTCGTCGAGGAAGATGTCGAGAAGCTCGGCGTCGAGTGCGTGATCCTCCGACGCGAGCAGCCGCTGCGTCTCGTGTGAAACCTCGGGTGTGGGCAGGGGCGCTGCAGCCTCGGTGATCGCCGATAGTGCGGCCGCGGCGTTGCCGCCGTCGTCGAGCTCGCGCAACGCCGCCTGGGCCTGCGCCGCAAGCTCGGCGTCGCCGATCAGCTCGGCGTCGTCGCGCAGCACCGCGAGCTTGGCGCGCAGCGCATCGCGGGCCTCGACGTCGGCGGGCACGCGATGCACTTCGGCCACCAGCTCCGGCAGTGCATTGCGCAGCTCCTCGACCGCCGCTTCCACGGTGTCGGTGCGTGCTTCGGGCGCTTCGGTAGTCTCGCCGCGCCGCTTGGCGAGAAGCGGCGCGATGAGGCGTTCCTGGTCGGCGCGCTGCTGCTCGACGGCCTCGATGTAGAAGCCAAGGCCCGACAGTGATTCGGCGAGGAGCTCGAGGTCCTCGTCCGCGATCACCGCCTCGGGGTCGGCATAGGATGCGATCTGCTCCTCGCACGAGGCCAGCAGGGCGGCGGCGGTGTCGAGCTCGAGCATCCGCAGCGCGCCGCGGATCTGGCTGCTGTCCTTCGCCAGGGTCGCGAGCTCGGCGCGCTTGCCGTGATCGCGGAAGAAGCCGTCGAGCACCTGCTCCATGTGCCTCAGGTTGGCCTGGATTTCGCGGCCCACCTGCGCGAGGAGCAGGCGATCCTGCGCGCGCTTCGACATTTCCTCCAGGATCGGTGCGGCGTCGCCCGACTCGAAGGGCCGGGATGCCTGCGCGGCGTCGAGCCGCGCGAGCATGACGTCGACCTGCTGCGGGAAATCGGGTGAGAGCTTGGCGTAGTTGCGGAAGACGTTCTCGGCTAGCAGCAGCGCGGTCGCGTATTCCATGGCGACCGGCTCGGCCACGTTGCCCGAAGGCATCTTGTCCAGCCGGCCGACCAGCGCCGAGGTGAGCTTCAGCAACGCGCCGTTGCCGACCTCCGCCGCATGCTTGTGCACGGCCGCCAGGGTCTGCTTCAGCTTCGGCAGGTTCTCCGCCCTGCCCGACGTGAACTTGAGCCAGGTGTCCTTGGCGCCGCCAAGAAGCTCACGCGCTTCGCGCAGGTGCGGCTGGATGCGCACGAGATCGGCGTTCAGCACCTCGGCGGAGGGAATGAGTCCGCCGAGCGCGAAGCTGCGCTGCACTGCCTGCACCGACGGCGCCACCGGCGCACTGATGGCGACGTAATAGAGCACTTCCCGCCGCAACCGGTCGGCCACCTTGGAGGAGCCTTCGGCCAGGCGCCGGATCTGGAGGTCGACGCGCGCGGTCAGCTGCTTCACGCCGAAGCTCGCGTCGAGCCCACGCTCGACCACCGCGTCGAACAGTGCGCCGACACTCCACCAGAAGGCGCGCAGGTTCGCCTGGCCCGTGCCCTCCTCGATGCCGCCGATCGCATCGCGCATCTGGCGGGCCCCGTCCTCGTTGCCGCGCAGCCAGGCAAGGAGGCCGCGCTGGAACTGCCGCCGCTGCTTCACGAGGAACGACTGCATCGCGGCGGGCGCGAGCGCAGGGGTGCGGCTCTTCGGGGCGTGCGCCGAGAGATCGGGGTAGAAGAGGTCGGTCGGTGCGGCGGCGCGCACGCCGCGCGCGCGCTGCATCGCCTCGTATTCGGGAAAGAGCTTGAGCGGCACCGGTGCGGCGCCGTTCACCACTTCGTCGAGGAAGATCCGCAGCTTCGCGCAGGCGCGCACGATCGGCGCGCATGCCTGCGGCGCGTCGCGCAGCGGCAGCTCGTCGAGGCGTGCGAGCTGGCGCTCGATCTCGTCGGTGTACGCGACGACCGCGTCCAGGCCGACCATCTGGATCGCTCCCGCCGCCTGGTGCACGTGCGTGCGGGCATGCTTGAGCGTGGTGGCATCGTCCGGCGCGCCGGCGAAGCGCTCGAGCGCTTCCACGCCCCGGGCGAGCGCCTGGTCGATCTCGGATTGCACCCAGGACAGCGGTCCCGAATCGTACTGCACGGTGCTGTCGGCGCTTTCCGCCACGAGGGTCGCTCCTGCCATGAATGCTCTCGCCGAAGTCCTATCCCGCTTCATCCAGCAAAAAGCAGGCCCGGACCGAAGACGCGGTCGCGCGCTGCACCGATGCACTGGCGCTGCCGCCAACATATGTCGGGCGCGCCCACAGCGCTCACGCCGCGGCATGAGGTCGACGGCCACATGAGCTCCGGCGCACCCGCTCGCGCGGTGCGAATCGCGCTAGACCTTGAAGCCGGCGACGGAGCTGCGCAGCTCGGCCGCGAGCTTCGTGAGCTGGCCGATGGACACGTTCGTCTGCTTCGTGCCCTCGGTCGTTTCCTCGGAGATGCGCAGGATGCCCTGCATGCCGTGCGTGACGTCGCTGACGGACACCGACTGCTTCTGCGTCTGCTCCGAGATGCCACCGATGAGGCTCGCGAGCTCGCGCGACACCTTGCGGATCTCCTCGAGCGCCTGGCCCGCGGCGTCGGACAGCTTCGTGCCCTCGACCACGCCGACCGTGCTCTTCTCCATGGCGGCGACCGCATCCTGCGTGTCGGCCTGAATGGTCTTCACGATCGCGTCGATCTGCTTCGTCGCTTCGGCGGAGCGTTCCGCGAGGCGCTGCACTTCTTCGGCCACGACCGTGAAGCCGCGCCCCGCCTCACCGGCCGAAGCGGCCTGGATGGCAGCGTTGAGCGCGAGCACGTTGGTCTGCTCCGTGATGTCGGAGATCAGCTCCACGATCTCGCCGATCTCGAGGGAGCTCTCGCCGAGGCGCTTGATCCGCTTCGACGTGTCCTGGATCTGGGTGCGGATCTCGTTCATGCCGGAGATCTGGTTCTGCACCGACTGCGCGCCCATTTCCGCGGCGGCGAGCGATTGCTGGGCCACGCGGGCCGACTGCGCCGCCGACTGCGAGACTTCGTTGATCGACTGCGCCATCTGCAGCACCGACGCGGACGCCTGCTGGATCTGGCGGTTCTGGCGCTGCGAGGCTTCGTAGAGGCGCGTCGAGATCGCCTGCGCTTCCTGCGTGGCGCGCGTCACCTCGTCGGTCGCCGAGTTGATGCCGCGTACCAGGGTGCGCAGCTCTTCGATCGTGAAGTTGATGGAGTCCGCGATGGCGCCCGTGACGTCCTCCGTCACCGACGCCTGCACCGTGAGGTCGCCGTCGGCGAGGTTTCCCATCTCGTTCAGGAGCCGCAGAATGGCTTCCTGGTTGCGCTTGTTCTCCTGGTCGCTGTCGAACGCCCGGGCGCGCGCATCGTCGCGCGACACCTTGCCGAGGAGCCCCAGGAAACCCAGGCCGACGAGACCGAACAGCAGCGCGGCCCATGCGCCGAGCCGGCTCGTGCCCTCGAACTGGTCGGCGAGCTTGGTCGTATCCGCCAGCATCGCTTCCGAATCGTCGTTGACGGCGCGGGCAGCCTGCTTCGCCGTCAGCAGCCGGTTCATGTTCTGCAGGATCGCGGTCACACCGGTTTCGTAGGTGGCGAAGCGCTTCTGCAGGTCGAGCAACCCGGTGCGGGCGTCCTCGCTGCGGACCGCGCCGATGCGCTGCGCATCGCTGCCCTTGAGCAAGGCGTCGTTGATGTCGCGGAAGCTGTTCGTGTCCTTGCCGAGCAGGAACGCGACGTCCGCGTCGACCTCGTCGGACGAGGCCAGCGCGTTGGCGTTCTTCGCGATGCGCTGCGAGAGCACCGACAGCTGATTCGCGTAGTCGACTTCACGCAGGGTGCCGCCGCCCTGCGCGACCTGCTGCGCCACCTGTTGGGCAAGCTCGAGCAGCGCGTTGTTGCCCTGATTGATGCTCGTGAGGCCCGTGGCCAGAGCGCGGCAGCGCTTGCTGGTTGTCGAGCACGCGTCCGGCATTGGCATCGACGCGATCCCAGCGCGTCTTGATGTCCTGCAGCAGCTTGCAGCACGGCCTCGTCGTGCGCCGCGTCGAGGTCGACGCCCTTGCTCGGTCCACCGTTGGTGAGCGCGTCGAGGTCGGCGCGGAACCGATCGCGACTGTCCTTCACGGCCGGCAAAGGCACCGGCCTGCCCTTGCGATGCGAGCGCGGTGCCGCGCGCGAGGCGCTGCGACAGCATCTGCATCTCGGTCGCCGTCGCGGAGGCCGCGCCGTGCTGCGCCGCGGTGCGCGCGTCGAGCCAGAGCATCAGGCCGGCGAGCGCGAAGAACGCGAACATGAGCGCGAGCAGAATCTGCAGCTGCTTCGCCATCGGCAGTGGCCGATGACGGGCAGCGCGACCGGCGCGCTCGGCGTGCGACGTCGCCGCGCGCACCTGATCCATCATCGAGACCTGCGACATCGGATCGTGCCGCCATGCGACATCTTCACCTGGGTCGTCGGGGTGTCGAGGTCGGTCTCGGGCCGCCGCGGCCAGCGCCACCGCGGCCTTGCCGCCGCCGAACGACCTCGGGCAGCTTCAACGTTGACGCCATTGTTTCCTCCAAAGCGCGCGCCTTGCGGCCCGCTGCAGCTACTGCTCCAGGCCTGCCTGCAGGAACGACGGATCCTGCGCAAGACGCGCGAGATCGATCTCCTGCCAGGCAACGCCGCCTGCATCGATCCAGCGCTGCCCGTACCACGTCGGCGCATCCGGCGCGGCGAGGCCGGCGCGAGTTCCGTGACGTTGCGCAGCCCGAGCACGCGCTGCACGACGATGCCGGCGCGCAAGGTCGCCGGCGCGCGGCCCGAACACGACGAGGCGGTTCTGCGCCGCGGCGCGTCGCGATGGGCACCGTCTCGCGGCCGATGAAGCGTGCGAAATCGACCACCGTATAGAGATTGCCGCGGATGTTGGCGACGCCGCTGAACCACGGCTTGGTCAGCGGCACGCTCGCCACCGGCGGCACCGTGATCACTTCGGCGGCATCGGCGAGACGGATCAGCCAGTTCTCGCCGCGCGCACGCGAGCCCGAGGCGCGACGATTCGACCTGCGCTGCCGTCTTGCTCGGCGAGCCGAATCGGCGAGCTCCTGCTGGAAGGCGCGAAGGTCGAGCTTGGCGGCGCGGGCGCATGGCGGCGATGCTCCCGGGTCAGGCGAGTGCCGCGATCTTGGTCAGGAGCTCGTCGCGATTCACGGGCTTCACGACGTAATCGCGTGCGCCCTGGCGCATGCCCCAGATCTTGTCGCGTCTCCTGGCTCTTCGACGTGCACATGATGATGGGGATTTGCGGGTGTCGGGATCGCGGCTGATGGCGCGGGTCGCCTGGAATCCGTTCAGGCCCGGCATCACCACGTCCATCAGGATGAGGTCGGGCAGTTCGGCCTTGGCCTTGCGAGATCGCATCCTCGCCGTTGTCGCTGGCGAGCACCTCGAAGCCGGCCTTGCTGAGAAGGTCGTTGAGGACGTGCCGCTCGGTCGGGGAGTCGTCGACGATGAGGATGGTCTTGATGGCCATGGCGCTGTTGGAGGGTCGGATCGGCCTGCGGCGCGCGCTACGCGGCAGCGCCTTCACGTGCGGCGGCGACGGTCTTGAGCAGGCTTTCCTTGCGTGAACGGCTTCGTGAGGTACTGGTCCGACCCGACCATGCGACCGCGGGCGCGATCGAAGAGACCATCCTTGGACGACAGCATGATCACCGGGCGTGTCGTGGAAGCGTGCGTTCTTCTTGATGAGCGCGCAGGTCTGGTACCCGTCGAGGCGCGGCATCATGATGTCGACGAACACGACGATCCGGATGGTGGTCGGCGATCTTCGCGAGTGCGTCGAAGCCGTCTTCGGCGAGGATCACGGTGCATCCCGCCTGCAGCAGGAAGATCTCCGCGCTGCGGCGGATGGTGTTCGAATCGTCGATCACCATCACCTTGACGCCCGACAGGGGATTGTTGTCACCCACGTTTCCTCTCCTCGTCCTTGCCTGGACGCGGCACCGAAGCGCCGCGACCCTCGGACCAGTCTGACATGGCCCAAGGGGCTCTGCCTAGAGCATAAAGCTTGCCGGAATCAAGCTTTGGTGGTGCGTTGAGCGATTCACGCAACAACCACCAAGTTTTATGCTGCCGACAATGGGCCGGTCCTGCCGCGCAGCGGCGACACCCTGCCGTCCCGCGTCCCGCAGCAGCCTTTCAGCGGCCGAGGAACATGCGGTAGGCAGGGTTCCCAGTTTCGTCGACGCAGTCGTAGCCCAATCGGTCGAGGAAGGCCTGAAATTCGGCCTTATCCGCGGGCGGGACCTGCATGCCGACCAGCACGCGCCCGTAATCGGCGCCGTGGTTGCGGTAGTGGAAGAGCGTGATGTTCCAGCCGGCGCTCATGGCCTCGAGGAATCCCATGAGGGCGCCGGGACGCTCGGGAAACTCGAAGCGGTAGACGATCTCGTTCTCGGCGCTCGGCGCATGGCCGCCGACGAGGTGGCGCACGTGCAGCTTCGCCATCTCGTCATCGGTGAGGTCGTAGGCCTCGATGCGGCGGCGCGCGAGCTCCGCGAGCAGACGCTCGGTCTCGTGCCGGTCGGTCACCTCGATGCCCACGAAGATGTGCGCCGTCGCGGGATCGGCGTAGCGGTAGTTGAACTCGGTGACGGCGCGCTTGCCGAGCAGCGAGCAGAACTCACGGAAGCTGCCCGGGCGCTCCGGGATCGTCACGGCGAGGATCGACTCGCGCTGCTCGCCGACCTCCGCCCGCTCGGCCACGAAGCGCAGCCGGTCGAAGTTCATGTTGGCACCGCTCGCGATGGCGACGAGCGTGCCGTCCTTCATGCGCTCGCGCCCGCACCAGGCCTTGAGGCCGGCGATGGAAAGCGCGCCGGCGGGCTCGAGCACCGAACGCGTGTCCTCGAACACGTCCTTGAGCGCAGCGCACGTGGCGTCGGTGTCGACGGTGATCATCTCGTCCACGTACTGGCGCACCAGCCGGAAGGTCTCCTCGCCGACCTGCTTCACCGCCACGCCGTCGGCGAAGAGGCCGACGTGCGGGAGCTGCACGCGCTCGCCTTGCGCGAAGGAGCGCGTCATGGCGTCGGAATCCTCGGGCTGCACCCCGACGATCCTGATCTCCGGACGCACCCGCTTGACGAATGCCGCGACGCCGCTGATGAGGCCGCCGCCCCCGACGGGGACGAAGATCGCGTCGAGGCGGCCCTGGCACTGGCGCAGGATCTCCATGCCGACGGTGCCCTGCCCGGCGATGACGTCGGGGTCGTCGTAGGGATGGACGAACGTGGCACCCGTCCCGCGCTGGAGGTCGAGCGCATGGCCATACGCATCGCTGTACGAATCGCCGTGCAGCACCACCATCGCGCCGCGCGCCTCCACCGCGGCGATCTTGATGTGCGGCGTCGTCACCGGCATCACGACGGTCGCCTTGCAGCCAAGCTTCATCGCGGCCAGTGCCACGCCCTGCGCGTGATTGCCCGCCGACGCGCAGATGACGCCGCGCGCGCGTTCGTCGGCGTCGAGGCGCGCCATCTTGTTGTACGCGCCGCGGAGCTTGAACGAGAACACCGGCTGCTGGTCCTCGCGCTTCAGCAGCACGCGTTGCCGAGCCGTCGCGACAGGATCGGCGCGCCGGTCGAGCGCGGATTCCATCGCGACGTCGTAGACCTTCGCGGTGAGGATCTTCTGGAGATAGTCGATCGGCATGTCTGCAATGGGCACCACCAGGTCCGTCGACACTGGCGTGCGGGTGGCGGCGTCGCCGGGCGCCGGCGCGTCGGGAGCAATGCGCATTGTACGGGCACCGCGAGTGGCGCGCGCGGCCACGACGGCGGACCTCGGCGGGGTTCTGCTACGCTCGTGCAGTGTCGTTCCGGTCCACTTCGCGATGAGCGCGCCCAGCCCGGCTATCCTTGCCGTCGTCGACATGGGCTCGAATAGCTTCCGGCTCGAGCTCGGGCGCGTCGAAGGCACCCAGATCTACCGCCTCGACACCTGGCGCGAAACGCTGCGCATGGGTGCGGCCATCGACGCGCGCGGTCGCCTGAAGCGCGATGCGCAGGAGGCAGCCATCGCGTGCCTCGCGCGCTTCGCGGAGCGGCTGCGCGGGTTCCATCCGTCCGCGGTGCGCGCGGTCGCGACGAACACGTTTCGCGTGGCACGCAATGCCGGACCGTTCCTGACCGACGCGGAACGCGCGCTCGGTTTCGGCATCGACGTCATCACCGGGCACGAGGAAGCGCGGCTCATCTACGTCGGCGTCGCCCACGTGCTGCCGGCGTCGGACTCGCCGCGCCTCGTCATCGACATCGGCGGCGGGTCGACCGAGTTCATCGTCGGTCGCGGTCTCGTCGCCGAGCGCCTCGAATCGCTGCCCATGGGATGCGTTGGCGTGACCCAGCGCTTCTTCGCCGACGGCACGCTGAGCGCAGCGCGCTTCGCCGCTGCGGCAGAGGCTGCGCGGCGCGAGGTCGAGACGATCGCGGCAATGTTCGGCAGCGCGCACTGGCAGGCGGCGTATGCCTCGTCGGGCACCGCGCTCGCGCTCGCCGACATCCTGCTGCAGAACGGCCTCGCGACGGGCGGGATCACGCCCGAGGGTCTCGCGCGGCTGCGCAAGCGCATGGTGCGCACGGGACACGTCGACCGCCTCGCGCTTGCGGCCCTCAAGCCCGAGCGCGCGCCGGTGCTCGCCGGCGGACTGGCAGTCATGGAAGCGGCGATGCACGAACTGCAGGTCGCCCAAATCGAGCCCGTCGGCGGCGCATTGCGGCTCGGCGTGCTCTACGATCTTCTGGGCCGCACGGTGCATCACGATGCGCGCGAGGCCACGATCGCGCAGTTCACGCAGCGCTACCGCATCGACGCGGCGCAGGCGCAGCGTGTGGCAAACGTGGCCGCGCGATTGTTCGCTCAGCTCGCCGGTCACGCGGACACCGCGCGGACGCAGGAATTGCGCTGGGCCGCGTCGCTGCACGAGTGCGGCGCGTCGATCTCCCATACCGGCTTCCACAAGCACGGTGCGTACATCCTGCAGAACGCCGACATGCCAGGATTCTCGGCACGCGAGCAGCGACAGCTCTCGTACCTCGTGCTGGGTTGCCGTGGCGGATTGCGCAAGATGCTGCCCGCACTGGATGACGCCCTCTTTCGCAGCCAGCTGCTGGCGCTGCGGCTCGCGGTGCTGCTGCATCACGCGCGGCGGCCGCTCACGCTCCCGCCGATCGAGGTGCGAGGGCGCGACGGTGTTCGCGTCATCGTGCCGGCGAGCTGGCTGCTCGCGAATCCGCTGACGACGCATCTGCTCGAGCGGGAGCAGCGCGAATGGTCGGGCGTGGACTTGCCGCTGCGCATCGTGCCGCGCTGAGGCAAGGCCGCGAACGGCACAGGCGTGTTCGGCGCACGCTGTCTTGCACAAAGCGTTCAATGTCGCGGCGCATTACATCGCGCGCCACGAATCATCGGCTGCATCGCAAATATCATTTCGCATCAGCGAGTTGCGTACCCGGCATGGCGGTTGCTCAGAGGGGTGGCCCACTACCCGTCCATCCGGAGAAGAATTTGAAGAATACCGTTCCCATGCTGTGTCTCGCCGCTGCGCTCGGTTGCGGCACGGCATCCGCCGCGACCATCGATCTGCACTGGGACGCGAATCCCTTCAACCCGTCGGGGCCCACGGACTCGATCAACTACACCATCAACGGCACCAACGGCTCCGTGATGCCCGACCGTTATCACGGCACCGCAACGAACCTCGTGGGCATCAGCACGTCCGATCTGATCGACGGCATCAACGGCAGCATCTACACGTACTGCTACGAGCTCACGCAGACGTTCACCGGCGGAAGCACGGTCCACTACACGCTCAATGCTGCGGGCGTCACGGCCGAGACGCTCGATTTCCTCGGTGCCGTCAATTTCGTGCTGGGCAGTGCCACGCCATTCGGCTGGCTCGACCCGATCAATGCCTACGGCGGCGTCAACCCGGCGATCCCCGCGGTGAACATCGCGGCCGCGATCCAGATCGGCATCTGGGAAACGCGCTACGACACGACCTGGAACCTCCTGAACGGCCACTTCTCGGCGACGGGCATCGACGCACCGACGCAGACGGCGCTCACGCTGTTCCAGAACGCCATGGCGAGCAGTCCCAACCTCGGCGCGCAGTACGTGGTCAAGCTCGAGAACGTCGATCGCCAGGATCAGATCACCGGGCTGCGTCCTACCGGTCGCCAGTTGCCCGAGCCTGGCTCGCTTGCACTGCTGGCGCTCGCCGCTGCGGCTGCGATCGGCATGCGTCGCGCGCGCCGGAGCTGACTAGAGAAAGTCCGGATCCATGACGGCGCGGATCGCGACGGCGGTGTGGCCCCCGCGATCGCGGTTGCTGAGCCACCACAGCGCGGACTTCTTCACCGTCCAGTAGTCCTCCCGTCCGGCGATCAGGAAGGACACCAGCCCGCCAAGCGTGGGCTGGTGCCCGACCACGACGACGGCATCGCGCGCATTGGGCCATTTGGCGGCTCCCAATACCGCCGCGACCGTCGACCCGGGCGCCAGAGCCTCCGCGATCTCGAACGTACGGTTGAGCGCACGCGCCGTCTCCTGCGCCCGCAGCGCGGGAGACACGAGGATGCGGGCATGCCGCGGCAGGCGCGCGTCGAGCCATGCGGCGATCTCTTCGGCCTGACGACGGCCCTTGGCGGTGAGCGGGCGCGCGAGATCGGGCGCCCCGTCTTCGGCGTCGGCATGACGCCAGAGGATCAGATCCATGCAGTCATCCTGAAACAGCCACGCGGCTCAGTGCGCGGCGAGGCGCGCGAGCAGCATCGATTGCGCGCTCCGCGGCGCGCCACCAGCGTCGGACCGGCAGCGCACCCATTCGCCGCTCGCCTGCAGTTCCCAGCTGCCGGCAGTGTCCTCGAAACAACTCTCCAGGCCCTCCCGCAGCACGCGCTCGCGCAGCGTTGCGTCACGAATCGGAAATGCGACCTCGATGCGGCCGAAAAGATTGCGTCCCATCCAGTCGGCCGACGACAGCCATACCTGCTGCTCCTCGGGCGCATTCGCAAAGTGCCACACGCGGTGGTGCTCGAGAAAGCGGCCGAGAAGCGAGCGCACGCGGATGTTCTCCGACACGCCCGGCACGCCCGGACGCAGCGCGCAGGCACCGCGCACGACCAGGTCGACGCGAACGCCGGCGCGAGATGCGGCGTACAGCGCCCGTATGACCCGCTCTTCCACCAGACCGTTCATCTTGGCGACGATCCGGGCGGGTCGCCCGGCACGCGCCGCACGCGTCTCGTTGCGGATCATCTGCAGCACGCGCCTGTGCATCGTGAATGGGGCGAGCAGGAGCCGTTGCAGGCGGCTCGCGCGGGCGAGGCTCGTGATGTGGAGGAACACTTCGTTGACGTCGGCGCAGATCTCGGGGTCGGCGGTGAGAAGACCGAAGTCCGAGTAGAGCCGTGTCGTCCGGGGGTGATAGTTGCCCGTGCCGAGATGCGCGTACGACGCGAGGCGCGTGCCTCCGGCGGGATCGGCTTCGCGCCGCACCAGCAGGGCAAGCTTGGCGTGCGTCTTGAGACCGAACACGCCGTGCACCACCTGGGCACCGGCGCGCTCGAGCTGCTCGGCCCAGTTGATGTTGGCCTCCTCGTCGAAGCGCGCGCGGAGCTCGATCACCACCGTGACCTCCTTGCCCCGCCGCGAGGCCTCCATCAGGGCCTCCATGAGGACGGAGTTGACTCCGGTGCGATACACGGTCTGCTTGACCGCGACCACGTCGGGATCCTCCGCCGCGCGCCGTATCAGGCTCACGACCGGCTCGAATGACTGATAAGGGTGATGTAGCAGGATGTCGTGCTGTCGCATCGCGGCGAGGATGTCGCTTTCCCCCAGCAGGCGATCCGGCAGGCCCGGCGTGAAGTCGGGATAGCGCAGTGCGGCGCCGCTCACCTGCTCGATCAGCGTCTCGAGGCGCACCACGTTCACGGGCCCGTCGCAACGGTAGAAGTCATCGGCGCCGAGCGCGAACTCCGCGAGCAGCAGCTGGACGAGATGATCCGGACACGAGGCGGCCACTTCGAGGCGCACCGCGGAGCCGAACTCGCGCTGCGGCAATTCGCCCTGCAGAGCCTTGCGCAGATTCTTGACCTCCTCCTCGTCGAGCCACAGGTCGGCGTCCCGCGTCACCCGGAACTGCGCGTAGGACAGCACGTCGTGGCCGGGAAAGAGCTCGCGCAGAAACGCCTGGATGATCGACGACAGCAGCAGGAAGGTGTTTGCCGGCGCGACCTCCGGCGCGAGCTTGATCACGCGCGGCAGCAAGCGCGGCGCGCGGACGATGGCGATGCACGATGGCCGCCCGAACGCGTCGCGACCGGAAAGCTCGACGATGAAGTTGAGCGCCTTGTTGACGACCTGCGGAAACGCATGCGCCGGATCGAGCGCGATGGGCGTCAGCAATGGGCGCACGGATTCGCGGAAATAACGCGCGATCCACGCCTGCTGCGCGGGCGTGCAGTCGGCGTAACGGGCGAGGCGCACTCCCGCCGCCGCGAGCGCCGGGAGCACGGCCTCGTTCAGCAACCGGTACTGATCCGCGACGAGCGCGCGTGTCTCGCGGGCGATGCCGACCAGGAGGCGCCGCAGCTCGTCACGGCTCGGCCGTCGCGCGGACGGCCCGTCCGGGGACAACCGGTGCTTCAGCCCGGCGACGCGGATCTCGAAGAATTCGTCGAGGTTGCTGCCGACGATGCACAGGAAGCGCAATCGCTCGAGGATCGGCGTTGCCGGGTCTGCGGCAAGCGCCAGGACGCGTCGATGGAACGCGAGCAGCGACAGCTCGCGATTGATGGGTGCAACGTCGCGCGGTCGCAGAGCGGCCGACGGCAACGCAGTGGCCGCGGCATCGGAGGTGGGCGGACGGGCATTCATCGGTGCGAACCGGCATGCCGGCAGACGCGCATGACCGGACCGTGACGGTCCTTGGGCACGGCTATGCTGCGACCGCCTCCGAGACCGGGGATGAGTGCGCGTTCTCCTGCGCAGGCCGGGGTGCGGGTTCGGCGTCGAGCGCGAGCCAGACGCATCTGCCTTTGGAATCCTTGTCGAGCGCCGCGAGATAGGCGCGGTGGGCCGCAAGCTCTTCCTCCGTCGGAGCGAGGATGTGCAAGGCGAGTCGCAACGGAGACGCGGCGCTGCGCCGGCGAGCACCGCGAGGGGCGACGCCGCGGCGATGTCGATGGTGAGCGACTCCTGCCCACGCGTCATCGCGAGGTATACCTCGGCCAGCAGCTGCGCGTCGAGCAACGCTCCGTGGAGCGTGCGGTGGGCATTGTCGACGCTGAAGCGCTCGCACAGCGCGTTCAGGTTGTTGCGCTTGCCGGGGAACGAGTCGCGGGCGAGAGCGAGGGTATCGACGACCCGCCCGTACGTGTTCGCGCAGCACGGCAGCCCGGCGAGGCGCAGCTCGGCATCGAGGAACGCGAGGTCGAACGGGCGCGTTGTGGATCACCCACTCGGCGCCGCGCGCGAAGTCCAGGAACTCGGGACGACGTCGCGGAACTGGGCTTGCCCTTGAGCGTCGTCCCACGTCATGCCGTGCACCTCGGTCGCACCGGCGTCGATGTCGCGCTCGGGATCGAGGTAGAAGTGCAGCGTGCGGCCCGTGGCGCGGCGGTTCACGACTTCGACCGCGGCGATCTCGATGACTCGGTGGCCCTGCTCCGGATAGAGGCCCGTGGTCTCGGTGTCGAGGATGATCTGGCGCATGCAGGCTCACGACAACGGCGTCGGGAGCATTCTACCCGCGGCGCGCGCCGATGACATGCATGCCCACGCGTCGCAGGCTGCGAATCCGCCCGCGGCGTGTTGCGTTTTGCGGCCGCCGGCGGGTCATGCACTACGCTTTCCACAGGTTGTGCACATGCCGTGCACATCCCATCCACCGCACCGCTGCGGAAATGCCGGCGACGTGCCGCTACTTGCGATAGCGCTGGATCGTGGACTGTATCTCCTCGATCGCGCGCTCGATCTCGTCGTCGGAGAGGTCGCGCTGCGCGCCCTTGCGTCCGGCAAGGGTCAGCGTGCGATCGAGCTGCGTCTCGAACTCGCCGAGGGCCATGCGTCTCGGTGATGGTCGACGGCTCGTCGGTGAGCGTCTCGGGGCCCCACCGCACGACGATCGCCGACAGATTGTCCCCGTCGGGGCCGCCGCGCTTCTCCGCCTCGCGCAGCATGAGGGGCGAGCTCTTGAGGATCGGCGTGGACGTGAGCCACGTCGCGATCTCCTCCTTGCCGAGCACGCTCCACAGACCGTCCGTGCACAGCACCAGGATGTCGCCGTTGCGCAGCGGCGTGCGCCGCGACAGGTCGATCACGGGATCGACCATGCCGCCGAGGCAGCTGAACACCTTGTTGCGATCGGGATGGGTGCCTGCCTCGCGGGGATCGATGATGCCCTGGTCGACGAGGTACTGCACCTTGCTGTGATCCTTGGTCTGGCCGATCAGCGCGCCCTGGCGATAGAGGTAGAGGCGTGAGTCGCCGGCATGCGCCCAGTAGGCGTTCCCGGCCTGCACGATGCACGCGACGCACGTCGTGCGCGGCGTCTCGAGCATGGAGAACTGGTTGGCATAGGACCCGAGCGCCGCGTGCGCGCGCATCATGGTGTCCTGCAGGAACTTGAGTGGATTGCGCAACACCGGCTTCGCCTCCTGCTGGAAGCGCTCGATGTAGAGGCGAGTGCAGATCTGCGCGGCGATCTCGCCGCCCGCATGACCGCCCATCCCATCGGCGACCACCAGCAGCAGCGTGTCGCGACTGAACGTGTACGCGACCCGGTCCTGGTTGATCTTGCGCGAGCCCTTGCGGCTCTCCTGGAAGATGGTGAAGCGCATGATCGGAGCGTGCGTCGTCGGTCCCGCGCCTCAGGCGCCGATCTCGCTGAAAAGACGCCGCTTGAGGGCGCCGAAGAAGGTGAGCTTCCGCTTGCGCGGCGGGATGTCGCGGATGGCTTTCTGCAGCGCGAAGATGCTCTGCGGGCGCTCGAGCGGGTCGAGACGCAGGCACCAGTCGATCACCTCCAGCAGATTGTCGGAATACTGGCCCGACCAGATCTTCTTCGCGGGAACGAGGTGGTCCTCCTGCAGCCGCGCATCCGCGGCCTGGGGCGCGAACGCCGCGAGGCACGCGAACATCGAGGCCCCCACGCCATACACGTCCGTCCACGGCCCGAGGCGATCGGGCTCGCGATATTGCTCGGGCGCGGCAAAGCCCGGCGTGTACATCGGCGCGAGCTTGGGGCGATTGGTGGTGAGCGTCTGGCGTGCTGCGCCGAAATCGAGGAGCACCGGCGAGCCGTCGGTGCGCAGGTAGATGTTCGCCGGCTTGATGTCGAGGTGCAGCAGCTTGTGCGTGTGCACTTCGCGCAGGCCGTTCATGAGATGCATGAAGACGTGCCGGACGAGGCGCTCGGACATCTGGTCCTGGCGCATCTGGATCTGCTGCTGCAGCGTGCGCCCGCGCTCGTAGCGCATCACCATGTACACCGTCTCGTTGGCGCGGAAGAAGTTCAGCACGCGCACCACGTTCGGGTGATTGATCTTCGCGAGCGCGCGGCCCTCCTCGAAGAAGCACTTCATGCCGTACCGGAACGAGGTGAGGTTCTCGACCGAGCTGGCGCGCACGATGTCGCCCTCCGTGCGCAGCACGAGGGACGCCGGCAGGTATTCCTTGATCGCTACCGGCGCGCCGGTCTCGTCGAACGCGCGGTAGACGATGGAGAAGCCGCCGCGGCTGATCTGCCGGTCGATCCGGTAGTTCAGCAGCTGATACCCTGCGGAAAGGGCCTGGTTGGTGGCGGCCATGCAATGTTGTTGTGACGCGAGCGGGCGAACGGAACCCGGGACGGCCCGCAATTCGCGTGCCAAGGACCTTGCCGCGAGTTGCGCGGCAAAGGGATAGCGCATACATTCTCGGCAACGAAGCAGGCAAAGTAAAGCCGGAAAACGTGCATAAACCTCGCGCAAACCCCCGATGATCCTCAGCATGACCGGCTTCGCGGCCGTGGCCGCGGATTTGCCGGGCGTCGCGCTCTCGGTCGAGCTGCGCTCCGTCAACCACCGATACCTCGATCTCTCGATCCGCCTGCCGGACGAGCTGCGAGCGCTCGAATCCGCGCTGCGCGAACGCATCAGTGCCGAACTGCGGCGCGGGAAGGTCGAATGCCGGGTCGCGCTCAACCGCAGCGCGCCGGGCGCAGCGGAGCTCGCGATCGACACCGGACGGGTGCAACAGCTCGCCCGCGCCGCCGGTGACGTGATCCGGGTAGCGCCGGGATCGACGCCGTTGTCGGTGGCCGAGATCCTGCGCTGGCCGGGTGTGCTGACCGAACCGGGCGTCGCGCCCGAAGCGCTGGCCGCACAGGCACATGCGCTCGTCGGCGCGGCCCTGCGCGAGCTTGCTGCATCGCGGGCGCGCGAAGGTGCCAAGCTCGTGGCGATGCTCGAGGAGCGCTGCAGCGCGATCGAGGTGCAGGTGGCCCGCGTCGCGCCGCGCATTCCGGCCGTGCACGCCGCTTTCGTCGAGAAGCTCGGCGCCCGGTTGCGCGAGGCAGGCCTCGATCCGGACCAGGACCGCCTGAAGCAGGAACTCGCCGTATTCGCGACCAAGGTCGACGTCGCGGAGGAGCTTTCGCGGCTCACGACTCACGTGGCCGAAGTCCGGCGGGTACTGTCGGCAGGCGGCACCGCCGGCAAGCGCCTCGACTTCCTCATGCAGGAGCTCCATCGCGAGGCGAATACCCTGGGGTCGAAGTCCGTGGACGCCGAGCTGTCGCAGGCGTCGCTCGAACTCAAGGTGCTCATCGAGCAGATGCGCGAGCAGGTCCAGAATCTTGAATGAGCCCGGCGCCGCCGGCGCACGCGGTGCCGCAATGAGCGTTCCCACAGGAAACCTTTTCGTCATCGCCGCCCCTTCCGGCGGCGGCAAGACCACGCTCGTCAATGCCCTGCTCGAGCGCGAGCGTCAGATCCGCCTCTCGGTGTCGTACACCACGCGGGCGCCGCGTCCGGGCGAGGTCGACGGCGTGCACTATCACTTCATCGACGAGACGCGCTTCGAGGCGTTGAATGCGGCGGGAGAGTTCCTCGAGCACGCGCGGGTCCACGGCAACTGGTACGCAACGTCGGCCACGTGGCTCAAGGCGCAGGTGGATGCGGGGCACGACGTGCTGCTCGAGATCGACTGGCAAGGCGCCGCCCAGGTGCGCCGGCTCATACCTTCGGCCGTGCACGTGTTCATCCTGCCGCCGTCGCTCGTGCTGTTGAAGGAACGGCTCGAGAAGCGCGGCCAGGATGCCGCCGCGGTGATCGCGCGCCGCCTCGAAGCGGCGAGGGAAGAAATGCGGCACTGCGGCGAGTTCGACTATGTTATTATTAATCAGGACTTTGCTGCGGCGGTCGACGATCTCGCCGCCGTGGTACGCGCAACCCGCCTGCGCGGCGCGCAGCAACGCGCGCGGCACCGCGACCTGCTTCGCTCCCTGCTCGAATCCTGAACCTACGGTAGGAACCCATGGCCCGCATCACGATCGACGATTGTCTCGACAAGATTCCCAACCGCTTCGAGCTGACGCTCGCTGCCACCAACCGCGCACGCCAGCTGTCGGCGGGCTCGACCCCGCTGCTCGATTCGGACCGCGACAAGCCCACGGTCATCGCGTTGCGCGAGATCGCCGCCGGCAAGGTCGGGATCGAGCTCCTGCTCAAGGGGCAGAGCTGACGCGCAACGCTCTCGGCAATGGGGTATGGCGGAAATAGCGGAGTTCACGCGGCATCTCGGCCATTACCTCGCGGCGCCCGACGTCGCGCTCGTCGAGCGCGCGTTCGAATTCTCTGAATCCGCCCACCGGGGCCAGTTCCGCAAGTCGGGCGAGCCCTACATCACGCATCCCCTCGCGGTAGCCAGCATCCTGTCGCAGTGGCGGCTCGATGCGCAGGGGCTTGCCGCCGCGCTCCTCCACGACGTGATGGAGGACACCAAGGTCTCGAAGAACGAGATCGAGCATTCGTTCGGGAAGCCCGTGGCCGACATGGTCGACGGGTTGTCGAAGCTGGACCAGATCGAGTTCACGTCGCGCGAGGAAGCGCAGGCGGAGAACTTCCGCAAGATGCTGCTCGCGATGGCGCAGGACGTGCGCGTCATCCTGATCAAGCTCGCGGACCGGCTGCACAACATGCGCACGCTCGATGCCATGGCGCCGCCGCATCGCAAGCGCATCGCGCGCGAGACGCTCGACATCTACGCTCCCATCGCCAACCGGCTGGGGCTCAACGCCCTGTATCTCGAGCTGCAGGACCTCGCCTTCAAGCATCTGCACCCGCTGCGCTTCCGCATCCTCGCGAGCGCCATCAAGGCGGCGCGGGGAAACCGCCGCGAGGTGATGAACCGGCTGCTCGACGTCATCCGCGACGGCCTCGAGCGCGCGGGCATCGCCGCCAACGTGTCCGGGCGCGAGAAGACGATCTACTCCGCCTACAAGAAGATGCGCGAGAAGCGCTACACGTTCTCGCAGGTGTTCGACATCTACGGCGTGCGCGTGCTCGTGCACGATGCGAACGCCTGCTACGCGGCGCTCGGCGTCCTGCATGCGCTCTACAAGCCGATCCCGGGCAAGTTCAAGGACTACATCGCCATCCCCAAGGCGAACGGCTACCAGTCGCTGCACACGACGCTGTTCGGTCCCGTACGGCACGCCCCTGGAAGCGCAGATCCGCACGCACGACATGCACCGCATCGCGGAAGCCGGCGTCGCTGCGCACTGGCTCTACAAGTCCGGCGGCGAGCTCGACATCGCCGAGGCGCAGCGCGAGACGCACCGCTGGCTGCAGAGCCTGCTCGAAATCCAGTCCGAGTCGCGCGACTCGAAGGAATTTCTCGAGCACATCAAGGGCGACCTGTTCCCGGACGAGATCTACGTGTTCACGCCCAAGGGCAAGATCATGGCCCTGCCGCGCGGCGCGACCGCGGTCGATTTCGCCTACGGCGTGCACACGGACATCGGTCATCACTGCGTGGCGGCGCGGATCAACTACGAGCAGATGCCGCTGCGCACCGAGCTCAAGAACGGCGACCAGGTGGAGATCATCACGTCACCCACCGCACGACCCAATCCGTCGTGGCTGTCGTTCGTGGCGACGGGGAAGGCGCGCTCGCGCATCCGCCATTTCCTCAAGGGATTGCAGCAGAAGGAATCCGCCGCGCTGGGCGAGCGTCTGCTCAACCAGGCGCTGGCGACCCTCAAGGTGTCGCCCGAAGCCGTGACGTGGGATCGCTGGGAAGCCATCGCGCGCGAGTACGGCGCGAAGAGCCATCTGGAGATCCTCGCCGACATCGGACTGGGCAAGCGGCTGTCATTCGTCGTCGCCCAGGCGCTCACGCGCAGCGGCAGCGCGGCCGACGATGCTGCGGGAGGCGCCGCGGGATCGCATGGCGGCGGCAAGCCGGGATCGCTGACGCTGCGCGGGGTGGAAGGCGTCGCGATCCAGTATGCGAAATGCTGCCGCCCCATCCCGGGCGACAAGGTCGTCGGGCAATTCCGCAAGGGCCAGGGACTGCTCGTGCACAACCGCGACTGCGCCACCCTGAAGAAGCACCGCGCCGATTCGGACCAGCTCATCGACGTCGAGTGGTCCAGCGATATCGAAGGCGTTTTCGATGCCGGCGTCCGCCTTCTCGTGAACGACCGGCGCGGCCTGCTCGCTGAGCTCGCGACCGCCATCGCGGATGCGCAGGCCAACATCGACAACGTCTCGATGGAACGTCCCGATGGTGGCGACGTTCTCGCAATGTTCTTCAGCGTGCAGGTGCGGGACCGGCGCCACCTCGCGCACGTCATCCGGGCGTTGAAACGCATTCCGGACGTGCGCCGCGTGCATCGCGCACGCACGTGATCGACGCGGCGTCGGCCTCGAACGCCGACCCCCTGACCGCCCGAGTCGCATCCGCGGGCCTCTGTAGGTCAGGCTTCAGCCTGACTGCCTTGTGTGCCGCGCAGCTCGCCCGCTAAGGCGCCGCTTCCTGAACGCGGAGCCCGTGCCCGTCAAACGGGCGTCGAACGTCGACGCGGCCCAAGCGCATCCCCGCCTACTCGGCGGGGGCCTCGCCTAGGCTGCTCCCCTCGGCCTCCGCACGCCTGTGCTTCATGATGGCGAGTGGTGGCGGCCTCGAACGTCGACTCGCCCCAGTCGCATCCCCGGACCTCTGTAGGTCAGGCTTCAGCCTGACTACCTCGTGTGCAGCGCAGCTCGCCCGCTAAGGCGCCGCTTCCTGAACGCGGAGCCCGTGCTCGTCAAACCGGCCTCGACATCGACGCGACCCAAGCGCATCCCCGCCTACTCGGCGGGGGCCTCGTCTCGGCTGCTCCCCTCGGCCTCCGCACGCCTGTGCTTCATGATGGCGAGTGGTGGCGGCCTCGAACGTCGACTCGCCCCAGTCGCATCCCCGCCGCCGCAGCGGCGGGGCCCCTGCTCCTCGGCTGCTCCCCTCGGCCTCCGCACGCCTGTGCTTCATGATGGCGAGTGGTGTCGGCCTCGAACGTCGACTCGCCCCAGTCGCATCCCCGCCGCCGCAGCGGCGGGGCCCCTGCTCCTCGGCTCGCGACGTCACCAACTCACCTCCCGCTCGGGTGTGGCGGTGATGTTGTGAATGGTCAGATCGGCGCCGTTGAATTCCTGCTCCGGATCGAGGCGCAACCCGACGAGCCGCTTCAACAGCCCATAGACGATGCCGCCTCCGACCACAGCGACGAGGATGCCGCCCAGCGTGCCCACGAGTTGCGAGCCGATGGCCACGCCCCCCATGCCACCGAGAGCGGGCGACCCGAAAATTCCGGCCGCGATGCCGCCCCATGCGCCGCACATGCCGTGCAGCGGCCATACGCCGAGGACGTCGTCGATGCGCATGCGATTCTGCGTCTGGGTGAAGAGATAAACGAACAGCGCACCGGCAACGAGACCGGTCACCAGTGCACCGACCGGATGCATCACGTCCGAGCCTGCACACACCGCCACCAGACCGGCCAGCGGACCGTTGTGCACGAAGCCGGGGTCGTTGCGGCCTGCGATGAACGCGCCGATCGTTCCGCCGGACATGGCCATCAGCGAGTTGACCGCCACGAGACCGGAGATCTTGTCGAGCGACTGCGCGGACATCACGTTGAATCCGAACCAGCCGACGGACAGGACCCAAGCGCCGAGGGCAAGGAACGGAATCGACGATGGCGGATGCGCCGAGATACCCCCGTCGCGTGAATACCGCCCGCGCCGCGCGCCGAGCAGGAGCACGGCGATGAGCCCGATCCACCCGCCGACCGCATGCACGACCACGCTTCCCGCAAAGTCGTGGAACTCTGCCCCGAACGCCGTCTTCAGCCACGCCTGGATCCCGAAATGCTGGTTCCATGCGATGCCCTCGAAGAACGGGTACACGAAGCCGACGAGCAGGAACGTCGCGGCCAGCTGCGGGTTGAATCTCGCGCGCTCGGCAATACCTCCGGAGACGATGGCCGGGACCGCGGCGGCGAATGTCAGCAGGAAGAAGAAGCGCACGAGCTCGTAGCCATTCCTGGCGCCGAGAGATTCGGCTCCGCTGAAGAATGTTGTGCCGTATGCGACGGCGTAACCGATGAAGAAGTACGCCACCGTGGAAACGCTGAAATCCACGAGGATCTTGACCAGGGCATTCACCTGGTTCTTCTTGCGCACCGTGCCGAGCTCGAGGAACGCGAAGCCCCCGTGCATCGCGAGCACCATCACCGCGCCCAGCAACAGGAACAGCGTGTCGCTGCCCGCCTTCATTGCGTCCATGGATCCCCTTTGTGGTGGCTGATGGCAGCGGCAGACCGCGCTGCTCTGTTTTGGGCCACGCTCCCGCGGCCCCGCACCGCTTGGGAGCAGCTGCCATGCCATGCAGCCGTGACCATGTAATTCAGTGAGTTACACCGCGACCACACCGCGGGCAATGGATAGCGTGCACCACGAAGGGACGCCGAGCGCCTATTTGGTGCATGCAGGGAGAATCGTGTCGCCCCAAAAGGAAAGGGCCGCAGCGCGGCCCTTGTCATGTCGAGTGCGGGGCGAAGTTCAGGCGGTTTGCTGGTTCAGCAGCTGCTGCAGCTCACCGGACTCGTACATCTCCCGCATGATGTCCGAGCCGCCGATGAACTCCCCGTTGACATACAGCTGGGGGATGGTGGGCCAGTTCGCGTATTCCTTGATCCCCTGTCGGATCTCGGGATCGGCAAGCACGTTGACGGTCGCGAACTCGCCGAGTCCGCACGCCTTGAGCATCTGCACCGCGGCACTCGAGAAGCCGCACTGCGGAAACTGCGGCGTGCCCTTCATGTAGAGAACCACACGGTTCCCGGTGACCTGCTCGCGAATGACGTCCTGGATGCTCATCTCGACTCCCTCCTGAATGCGCTCGATTGTACCCAATTGGGCGCGGACCGTCGGGAACTCAAGGAGGTTCCGCGCGGAGTGCCAACCCCTCCGCGCACAGGGCTACTCCTTCACCGCGCCGGTGAGACCGGAGACGTAGTACTCGACGAAGAACGAATACAGGAGCGCGACGGGGAGCGAACCGAAGAGCGCGCCGGCCATGAGCGAGCCCCAGTGGTACACATCGCCCTCCACCAGCTCGGTCACCACGGCCACCGGTACCGTCTTCACTTCGGAGGACGAGATGAACGTGAGCGCATAGATGAACTCGTTCCACGACAGCGTGAACGCGAAGATGCCGGCCGAGATGAGGCCGGGGACTGCCAGCGGCAGGATGATCTTCACCAGTATCTGCAGCCGGCTCGCCCCGTCGATCAGGGCGCACTCCTCGAGCTCGAAGGGAATGGACTTGAAATAGCCCATGAGGAGCCAGGTGCAGAAAGGGATCAGGAACGTGGGATACGTGAGGATCAGCGCGAGGCGCGTGTCGAAGAGGTGCAACTGATAGACCATCGTCGCGAGCGGAATGAACAGCACCGACGGCGGGACGAGATAGGCGAGAAAGATCGCCATGCCCACGTAGCGCGCTCCGCGAAAACGCAGCCGCTCGATCGCATATGCCGCGAGCACGCTGCAGAACAGCGAGAGCACCGTTGCCACCACGGAGATGAGCAGGGTGTTCCACAGCCATTCGGGGTAGGACGTGTCGAACAGGAGCTTCTTGATGTGGGCGAGCGTGGGATGCACGACCCAGAACGGATTGCCCTCGCGCGACAGCAGCTCGTTGTCGGGCTTCAGGGTCGTGATGACCATCCAGTAGAACGGAAAGAGCAGCACGATCAGGAACACCGTGAGCGGCAGATATATCGTGACCACCCGTCTCGGCAACGAAACGAGGTAGCCCATTCCCTGGGAGTCGACGGTTTCCGGGACCGCGTTGGCGGTGCTCACGTGTCTGCCCCTCCCTGCTGCCACGCCCGCCGCTGCAGCCCGTAATAAGACACGAGAATGGCTGCCAGCAGGAACGGCACCATCGCCGTCGCGATCGCAGCGCCTTCACCGAGCGAACCGCCGGGAATCGCCCGCTGGAACGAGAGCGTGGCCATGAGGTGCGTCGCGTTGAGCGGCCCGCCGCGCGTCAGCACGTAGATGAGCTGGAAGTCCGTGAAGGTGAACAGCACCGAGAACGTCATGACGACCGCGATGATCGGCGTCAGCAGCGGCAGGGTCACGAACCGGAACTGCTGCCACGGCGTGGCGCCATCGAGACTCGCTGCCTCGTAGTACGAGGGAGAGATCGTCTGCAGCCCGGCCAGGAGGCAGATCGCCACGAACGGCACGCCGCGCCAGATGTTGGCGGCGATCGTGGACAACCGCGCATTCCACGGGTCGCCCAGAAAATCGATGTAGCCCTGGATGAGCCCCATCCGTTGCAGGGCCCAGCTGATGATCGAGAACTGCGCGTCGTAGATCCACCAGAAGGCAATCGCCGACAGCGCGGTCGGCACGATGAAGGGCAGCAGCACGATCGCGCGGAAGAAGGACTTGAACGGCAGGTGCTTGTTCAGCAGCAAGGCAAGCCAGAGCCCCAGCGCGAACTTGATGATGCTCGCGATGGTTGTGTAGAAGAGCGTGTTGAAAAGCGCGAGCCGGGTGACCTCGTCGCCCCAGAGGAAGATGAAATTCTCGAGCCCGATCCACTCGCCGCCGCGTCCGATCTTGGTGTCGGTGAAGCCGAGATAGGTGCCGAGCGCGAGCGGATACGTGAGAAACAGGACCAGCAGCGTGCCCGCGGGCACCATGAACAGGATGCCGAGCAGGTTGCGGTTGTCGAGCGCGCGCGACAGCGCCGAGGATTGCGGGCGCGCCGTGCGAACCACCGCGGGGGCGGTGCTAGCCATCAGGATCCCTTCGACTGGCCGGTGCCGCCGGCCGCACGCGAGCTCGTCGCGCGCAGCCGGCACGAAGACGCAGCATTACACCTTGTAATAGCGCTCCGCCCGCTTCTGCGCCCGCTCGGCAGCTTCCTTGGGCGTCTTCGATCCGGACGCGGCTTCGGCGACCATGTTCACCATGATGAAGTCGGCCAGCGTGCCTGCCGAGGCGTAACCCAGCTTGCCGGCGTACCCGGACGGCAACATGATCTTCATGGCATCGCGGTACGGGGTGGCCTTCGGATCCTTCCACACCTGGTGACCCTCGTACACCTTGAGGGCGGGCGTGACGTAGCCGATCGACGCCGAGACCCACGGGTTCACCTGCTCCTGCTCCATCATGAAGCGCAGGAATTCCTTGGCGGCCTTCGGGTACTTGGTGTACTTGAAGATCATCTGGTTGAAGAACAGGTTGAACTCCGTCGGACGTCCCGCCGGACCCACCGGGAAGTTGGCGTGGAAGACGTCGGGCTCCAGGTCCTTCACCTTCGGATCCGTCGCGTTCTTGGTGGCGTACCAGACGGAGATCCCGTTGGCCGTCAGTGCGAGCTGTCCATCCAGGAAGGCCTTGTTGTTGTTCGGGTCGAGCCACGACAACGTGCCCGGAATGAACGTCGCATAGAGTTCCTTCGCGTACTCCAGCGCGCGAATCGTCTCGGGGCTGTCGATGACCACCTTGTTGTTCTGATCGACCATCTTGCCGCCGAACGCCCAGACCAGCCAGTGGCACCACGTGTTGCCGTCACCGGTGGCATTGCCGAGCGCGAAGCCCCCCGGCGTGCCCTTGGCGTGCAGCGCCTTCATCAGCTTCAGGAAGCCGTCGGTGTCCTTGGGCACGCTGTCGAAACCCGCGGCCTTGACCATGCTGGCGCGATACACGATCGCATTGCCGGCGCAGCCGAGCGGCACCCCGATCCAGCGCCTGCCATCGGGCTTGAGGTATTGCTCGCACACCGGATACCAGCCGCCATACTTGGAGCCGAGGTAATTGCACACGTCGGTCACGTCGACGAGCTTGTCCGGATAGAGATTCGCGTCGTCGTTCGTCGACAGGATGATGTCGGGGCCTGCGCCGGTGTTCGCGGCGACGGCCGCTTTCGGCCGTACGTCTTCCCACCCTTCCTTGTCGACGCGCACCTCGATGCCGTACTTCTCCTGGAACTTCTTCGCATTGGCGAGGTAGGTGTCCCAGTCGCCCTGCACGAACTGACTCCAGCGCAGCACCCGCAGCTTCGCGCCTTTCTCCGGCGTGTTGTTCCACTGCTGTGCGCTTGCATCCTTGGACCAGATCATCGGCCCGAGCGCAGCACCGGCGGCCACACCCGCCGTGGTTTTCAGAAAGTCACGACGCTTGCTGTTGCTCATGCAGTCCTCCTTGGTTGGTGGATTTCTTGTGCTGCGGGTACGGCAGTGATCTACGCGACGAGGCGCACTCCGCTCGCGGCGTCGAAAAGATGCGCCCGCCCCAGGTCCGGGGCGAGCACCACGCGGTCGCCGGCACGGCACGACGTGCGATCACGGATGGTGGCCGTCACTTCCCGGCCGTTGACGCGACAGTAGAGCTGCGTGTCGGCGCCGGTCGGCTCGACCACGACTACTTCGGCCGGCAGTCCTTGCGCGCTGCTGAGGCTGCAATGCTCCGGACGCATGCCGTAGAGCACGGCCTGTCCGTCGATGGCACGCGCGGTGGTCGGCAGCGCGAGCGTGACCCCTTCCGCGAAAGCGATGTGGCGCGCGCCGTCGCGGACGTGGGCGGTCCCGGGGATCATGTTCATGGCGGGCGAGCCGATGAATCCGGCCACGAAGGTGTTCACGGGACGATCGTAGAGCGTCAGGGGATCGCCGGTCTGCTCGACGATGCCGTCGCGCATGACGACGATCTTGTCGGCCATCGTCATCGCCTCGATCTGGTCGTGGGTGACGTAGATCGACGTCGTCTTGAGGCGCTGATGCAGTTCCTTGATGTCGGTGCGCATCTGCACGCGCAGCTTCGCATCGAGGTTCGACAGCGGCTCGTCGAACAGGAACACCTGCGGATCGCGCACGATTGCGCGCCCCATCGCCACGCGCTGGCGCTGCCCGCCGGAAAGCTGGCGCGGATAGCGGTCGAGGTAGGGCACGAGACCGAGAATCTCCGCGGCGCGCGTCAGCCGCTGCTCGATGTCCTGCTTCGGCAGCTTCGCGAGCGTCAGCGCGAACGCCATGTTGTCGCGCACCGTCATGTGCGGATAGAGCGCGTAGTTCTGGAACACCATCGCGATGTCGCGCTCTTTGGGCGGCACACGATTCACGACGCGGCCGCCGATGGCGATCTCGCCGTCGGTGATCTCCTCCAGGCCGGCGATCATCCGGAGCAGCGTCGACTTTCCGCATCCGGAAGGCCCGACGAGAACGCAGAACTCGCCTTCCGCGATGGCGACGTCCACGCCGCGGATCACTTCCGTGGTGCCGAAGCGCTTGCGTACCGCCTTGATGTCGACTGCTGCCATGCTCCTCCTCGACTGCGCTCCGGCCGGCATCTCGCGTGCGGCTCGGCAGGTTGTACTGCAACGTGCTACGGCGTGCGCGTACCCGTGCTCACGACGTAATCGGGCCGGCCCGTCCTGAGCCAGGTGACGATATTCCGCGCCGCCTTCTCGCGCAACTCCCGCTCGGACTGGAGCGAGAAGAACGCGGCGTGCGGAGTGAGGATGATGCGCGGGTCGGCGAGCAATGGCGAGTCCGCCGGCACGGGTTCTTCCGGCAGCACGTCGAGCGCAAGGCCGGCCAGCGTTCCGTTGCCGACGGCCGCGACCGCCGCATCGACATCCACCACGGCGCCGCGCGCAGTGTTGACGAGATGGCTGCCGGGGCGCATCGCAGCGAGCAGCGGCGCATCGATCATGCCGCGGGTCTCGTCGTTGAGCGGCACGTGCAGCGACACCACGTCGCTCCCGGCAAAGAGGTCGCGCAGCGAACGGCGCTCCACGTAGGCCGGGAAATCGCCGTCGATGATGTAGGGATCACAAGCGAGCACCCGCCGGAACACGTTGCGACTCACGTGCGCCATGCGCTTGCCGATGCGTCCCAGGCCTACGATGCCCAGGGTCGATTCGGTCGCGCGACGGATCGGTCCCGCCGAGAGGTAGTGCCAGCGGCCGCCATGTATGTCACGGTCATAGGCCACCACATGGCGCATCGACGCCAGCGCCAGGGCGAGGGCGTGTGTTGCCACCTCGCCGATGCCGTAGTCAGGCGAGTTCGCCACCCACACGCCCTGGCGCGCGCAGGCCGCCGTATCGACCGTGTCGAAGCCCGCGCCAATGCGGCTGACGATGCCGAGGTGCGGGAGCGCTTCGACGACACGTGCGGTGATCGGGGCGTACTGGAGCAGGATTGCCCGACAGTCGCGCGCGGCTGCGATCACCTCGGCCTCGGTGCGGCACTGAGCAGTAAGGACATCCACTCCGGCAGCGGCGAAGACGCTGCGCTCGATGTCGATGTCGGGGTAATCGTAGTCGGAGAAGAGAACCTTGACCATGAGGGCGCGCGCTTGCGACGCGCCAAGTTACGTGGGCGCGGGGATCGGGTCAAGAGGCAACGTGCTGCACGACCCCGCGCGCCGTTCAATCCTGCCGCTGCCACGCCTACAATACGCGACGCCGGACCCACGGCGAACGGGAGCATGCATGTCCTTCCTTCTGCAAACGACGATCGCCGGAAGCCTGCCGAAGCCCAGCTGGCTCGCGCAGCCAAACACGTTGTGGGCTCCGTGGCTGCTCGAGGGTGACGCTCTTGCCGAGGGCAAGCGGGACGCTGTGCGCCTCGTCGTCCTTGACCAGGAGCGTGCGGGCATCGACATCCTGTCCGATGGCGAGCAGACGCGCCGGCACTTCGTCACGACGTTCCTCGAGCACCTCGACGGGGTCGACTTCCAGCATCGCAAGACGGTGCGCATCCGCAATCGCTACGACGCCGACGTGCCCGTGGTCGTCGGCGCGGTCGCGCGCACGCGACCGGTATTCGTGGACGACGCGAGGTTCCTGCGCAGCACCACGCAGCGGCGCGTGAAATACACGCTGCCCGGTCCGATGACGATGGTGGACACGCTCTACGACGCGCATTACCGCAGTCGCGAGAAGCTCGCATGGGCGTTCGCGGAAATCCTGAACGAGGAAGCGCTCGCGATCGAGGCGACGGGCGTGGACGTCGTGCAGTTCGACGAGCCGGCGTTCAACGTGTACTTCGACGAAGTGCGCGACTGGGGCATTGCGACGCTCGAGCGTGCCGCGCGCGGGCTGCGTTGCGCGACCGCGGTGCACATCTGCTACGGCTATGGCATCAAGGCGAACAACGACTGGAAGGAAACGCTTGGCGCGGAGTGGCGGCAATACGAGCAGACGTTTCCGCTGCTCGCGCGCTCCGCGATCGATCAGGTTTCGCTCGAGTGCGCGAATTCGCACGTGCCGATCGAGCTCATCGGATTGCTCGAGGGCAAGGATGTCCTCGTCGGTTGCATCGACGTCGCCAGCAACCGGATCGAAGCGCCGGAAGACGTCGCGGCCACCATACGTCGCGCGCTGAAGCACGTACCCGCGGAGCGCCTCTATCCCTGCACGAACTGCGGCATGGTGCCACTGTCGCGCGATGTGGCACGCCGCAAGCTGGAGGCCCTGGCCGCCGGCGCGGGCGTCGTCCGGCGCGAACTGGGCCCGGACTGATCCCGGCGTGCCGTTCCGCATGGCAGCATGCCTGTGCCAACACATTGATTTTTAAAGGCCGGCGCGCCCCCTTGACAGCGTGTAAAAATTTCTGGCACACGGCCCGATTTATGTGTATCCTCCGCGGCACGTGTTTTGTCCCAAGGCAGCAATTAGGCCTTGTACGACTGCTCCACAGGCACCGTACGCCGTTCTTTCCTTGAGATCGAAACATCGGCCGGGCATTTCGCCCGATTTATTTTTTCTTGAGGATAACTAGCAATGGCAACTGGTACTGTGAAGTGGTTCAACGACGCCAAGGGTTTCGGCTTCATCACTCCTGACGGCGGCGGCGAAGATCTGTTCGCTCATTTCTCGGCGATCAACATGCCGGGATTCAAGACCCTGAAGGAAGGTCAGAAGGTGCAGTTCGAAGTGACGACCGGTCCGAAGGGCAAGCAGGCGAGCAACATCCAGAGCGCGTAACCGCGAATCTGTTCCAGCAAGAAGCCGGGCGATGCCCGGCTTCTTGCTTTTGTGCACCTCCCTGCGCGCCGCGAAGGCCGCTGTCCATGGCACATGGCTTGCTGCATTTCGTGCTCGTACAGGAGATGCACATGGCCAACAGCACACTTTTCCAGACCGGCGAAGAGGACCCCGTCGTCAATCGCGGACATGGCACCGCCGCCCTCGGGCCCAGCGATTCCACCGATTCCGGGAGTGACATCGCCGGCGGTCCCGGCCTCAATGCCGAGGACCAGCTGGGACTCGATCGCGGCACCACCTCGGATGCGGACCTCGACGGCCCCGGCGCGGATGCCGGCGCCGACATCGGCGATGCCAATCTCGACAGCGACAGCGACCGTTACGGCACCGGCGAGCGCGGCGCAGCGGGTCGCGACTCGACGGTGCCCAACGACGAAGTCCTGCGCGAGGACAGCATCGAAAGCCTGCCGGACGATCAGAACCCGCACGACTTCTCGCGGCGGACGAACCGCGGCCGGCAGACGATCGAGGCGATGGACGAAGCCGTCGACGAGGACATCGGGCCGCGCGAGGAGAATCTCGAGGCCCTCGAAGAAGAGCAGGAAGCCCCCGGCGGCGGCGAGCAGCCCGGGCTGATCTCGGGCGGCATCGGCGGACCCAGCGGGACTGGCAACAACGGCGGCCAGCCGGGGCCGGGCAGCGGCCGCAATCCGGGCCGTCGCTAGCGTTTGCCACGGCATCGCTCCGCGCGCCGCGCCACAGCGTCCGGTCGCGCGTGCGACGCGGTGCCGAGCCCGGGTCCGAACCGAAAAATTTACAGCGCGCCCGGGCCTTTTTGCCCGCTGGCGCGGTTACGACTGCCTCGCCGCCCGCCTCGCCTGGCGCGCCCCTGCCTCCGACGAGCCCGCCCATGACATCCATTCCGCCGCGGGCGATCCGCAAGACCCTGCGCGAAACCTTTGGCATCGCACATCTGCGCGAGGGCCAGCACGAGGTGATCGCACGCGTGCTCGCGCGCCAGGACACCCTCGCCATCATGCCGACCGGGGCCGGGAAGTCGCTCTGCTACCAGCTCCCGGCGCTGCACCTGCCCGGCACGACGGTCGTGGTATCGCCGCTCATCGCACTGATGAAGGACCAGGTGGACAAGCTGGTCGAGGCCGAAGTGCCGACGCGCGCAGCTCAACAGCACGCCTCACCGCACGCGAGGAGCAGCAGGCGCTCGACGCCATCGAGGCCGGCGACCTGCAGATCATCTTCACCACCCCGGAACGACTCGACCGACGAACGCTTCGTGGCCGCGCTCCGCGCCCATCCCCCTGCGCTGTTCGTCGTCGACGAGGCGCACTGCATCTCCCAATGGGGCCACGACTTCCGGCCGGCATTCCTGGAGCTCGCCGGTGCGATCCGCGCCCTCGGCAATCCACCGGTGCTCGCGCTGACCGCCACGGCGACGCCGGCCGTTGTCACCGACATCGTGAAGCAGCTCGGCCGTCCGCGCATGCAGGTGGTCAACACGGGCATGCATCGGCCCAACCTGCACTACCGCGTGCGTGCACGTGACGAGCGACGCCGAGAAGAAGGCGCGCCTGCTGGGTCTTGTGCGCGAATCGCCGGCGCAGGCATCGTCTACTGCGCGACGATTCGCGAGGCGGAGGCCGCGCATGAATGGTTGCGCGACGCCGGCGAGAGCGTATCGATCTACCACGGCCGGCTGAACGCCCGCGAGCGCAAGGAGCACCAGGACGCGTTCATGGAGGATGCCGTGCGCGTCATGGTCGCCACCAACGCGTTCGGCCTCGGCATCGACAAGCCCGACATCCGGTTCGTGGTGCACTACCACCTGCCGGCAAGCCTCGAGGCGTATTACCAGGAGTCCGGGCGCGCGGGGCGCGACGGCGGCGCGGCGCAATGCACGCTGCTGTACGACGTCAAGGACAAGCGCGTGCAGCAGTTCTTCCTCGCCGGCCGTTATCCGTCCGCCGACGAGATCGGCGTGGTGCACGAGGCGCTCGTGAAGTTGCGCGCGGATGCCCATCCCGTTCCGCGTGGCCCAGCTGCGCGCCGTCGTCGACGGCGTGCCGCAGAACAAGGCGCGCGTCGCCCTCAAGCTGCTCAAGGACGCGCGCATCGTCGGGCAGCGGGGCAACATGCGCTACGAACTCCTGGAACGCGACATCGACGAACGCCGCCTGCTCAGCCTCGCGCAGGACTACTCGGCCAAGAGCGACAACGATCGGGAGATGCTCGAGCGCATGATCTTCTACGCGCAGACGGGCTTCTGCCGCTGGCGCGTGCTGCTCGAGTACTTCAGCGAAGAGCTCGAGGAGGCGCGATGCGGAACGTGCGACAACTGCATCGATCCACCCGAGCGCCGGCTCGCCGCCGTCGCCGAGGCGGAGCAGCGGCCCTCGACTGCGGAAGGTCCGGCCGTTGCGGCGCCGGGCGGCGGACATCGGCGATGCCGTGCGCGTGCCGCGGTATGGCGTCGGCCAGGTCGTCGCGCGCACCGCAGCGCACGTGGACGTCGTCTTTCCCGACGGCCAGACGCGCACGTTCCTGACGCGGTTCGTGAAGCGTGCACCCAACGACGAGGCCCCACCGGCGCTCATGCTCCCGGAGCCTCCGCCCGCAGCGGCGGCAGCCTGACGCTGCGCATTGCCTGCATCAACGGCCGGGCCCGCCCGGCTGGCCGGCGTGCGACGGCGCGAGCGGCGGTGCATCGCCATGCGGAACACGCGTGGCAGCGGGCTCCGGCGCGCTGCCCCCTTCCGCCGGCCACGTCATGGTGACGAGACCGCCGCGACCGGCCGTTACGGCGTGGGTCTGACGCACGCCCGCGTGCTCCGCCGTGACGCGGTACTGCCCCGCCGGCAGCTTGGCGTAGAACGCGGGACCATCGGCCATCGCGTCGAGCACCGTCCTGCCGCTCGCGTCGGCGACCATCACGTGCACGTTGGCGAGGTATGCACCGGTACCGCGCTCCGCGAATACGAGCTTCAGCGTGAAACCCTGCTGTTCGAGGTCCTTCAACGTCGCCTGCTGCTCCGTGCCCACGCCAGCCGTCACATAGGTGATGTCGTTCTGCGTGCGCGGCTGCAGATCGGAAGTCTGGGCGATGGCCAGACCACCCGTCGCGATTGCGGTGGCGAGCACCGTCAGACGTGCAATTCGTACCGGATTCATGCGCGCTCCTTTGCTGGTGGTTGGATGGTGGCGGCCTCTGGCGTCGAGCGACGTCCGCCACGCTCCTCTATCCCGTAGCAACGCACGTTCCATCGATGACCGGTGCAACACCATGCAGGCCGGCGAGTCGAATGACAGGCAGGCTGCTCGCGCGTTCGGAGCCCGCGCGCGATGCCGGTCCTTGGCGGCCGGTGGTGCGGCCACTATCATGTCGGGCTCATCACGTGGTCCGTCGACATGCTCACCCGAGAACAGAACGACCTCCTGACGCAAACCGGCCCGGGCACGCCCATGGGCAACCTTCTGCGTCGCTACTGGATCCCCGCGTTGCTCGCGGAGGAGCTCCCGGAACGCGACTGTCCGCCCGTGCGCGTCAAGCTGCTGTCGGAGCGGCTCATCGCCTTCCGTGACTCGCACGACCGGCTGGGCCTCGTCGACGAGTTCTGCGCGCATCGTGGCGTGTCGCTGTGGTTCGGTCGCAACGAGGAGGACGGCATCCGCTGTCCGTATCACGGATGGAAGTACGACGTGAACGGGCAGTGCGTGGACGTTCCGTCGGAGCCGGTCGAAAGCGGCTTCTGCGCGAAGATCAGGCTCACGTCGTATCCGTGCGTTGAACGGGGCGGCATCATCTGGACGTACATGGGCCCGCCCGAGTTCAAGCCGCCGCTGCCCGAGCTCGAGTGGGCGACCGTTCCGCCGGACCGGCGCTTCATCTCCAAGCGCCTGCAGGAGTGCAACTATCTCCAGGCGATGGAGGGCGGGATCGACTCCAGCCACGTGTCGTTCCTCCACCAGTACGACCTGCATCACGACAGCTGGCTCGGCAACGAGCGCAGCGCGCGCTATCTGGCGGACAAGAGTCCGAAGTTCGAGGTCGTGGAATCAGCGGGCGGGCTCCTGATCGGCGCCCGTCGCGCCGGCGACGCGGACAACTACTACTGGCGCATCACGCAGTGGATCATGCCGTGGTACACGATCATCCCGCCCTTCGGAACGGCCAGCCTGGGCGGGCACGCGTGGGTGCCGATCGACGACGAGAACTGCTGGGCGTTCAGCATGAACTGGCATCCCGCGCGGCCGCTGTCGGAGGCCGAGCTCGGGCCCATGCGGGAAGGCAAGGGCATCCATTGCGAGATGATCCCGGGCACCTACCGCTCGCGGGCGAACAGGGACAACGATTACGAGATCGATCGCACCGCGCAGAAGGCACGCCGCAGCTTCAGCGGCGTGAAGGGCATCAGCATGCAGGATGCGTCGGTGCAGGAAAGCATGGGACCCATCCAGGACCGCACCAAGGAGAATCTCGTTTCGACCGACAACGGGATCATCATGGCGCGGCATCGCCTCATGAAAGCCGCGCGCAACCTGGAAAAGCAGCCGCTCCCGCCAGGGGCCGATCCGCAGGCGCAGCGCGTTCGCTCCGCATCGCTGTTGCTGCCGCACGGTGTCGCGTTCAAGGAAGGCGCGCGCGAAGCGCTGATCGCGCATCCCGATACGAATCCGGTGAGCATCTGAACCGGGCACAGCGGCCGGGCGTTGTCATGCCAATCCTGGCGCTGCAGCAAGCACAGCGCGAGCGTGTCGCGCGAATGGCCACATCAACAACGAGCATCACTCAACCGGCACAGACCTGTGTCTCATCGAGGAGGAATGATTCAATGAAGGCAACTGCAATCCTGCGCGCGGTGCTCGCGGTGCTCTCGGTCGCTGCCATGGCGGGGCTCGCGCAGGCCGCGCCGGTACGCGTCGGCACCACCAACAGCAGCAGCGACGCGCCATTGTTCATCGCGGACGCGAAGGGCTATTTCAAGGCGGAAGGCCTCGAGGTCGAGTTCACGTCGTTCGACTCCGCGGCGAAGATGATCGCGCCGCTCGGCACCGGCCAGCTGGAGGTGGGAGCGGGCTCGCCGGCCGCGGGGTTCTTCAACGCGGTGGCGCGCGGCCTCGACGTGCGCATGGTCGCCGACAAGGGCTCGATGCCGCCCGGCTACGGCTACCTGCCGCTCCTGGTGCGCAAGGATCTCATCGACAGCGGCAAGGTGAAGAGCTTCGCCGACCTGAAAGGCCTCAAGGTCGCGCTGCCTGCACAGGGCACCACCACCGACGCCACGCTCAACGAGGCGTTGAAGAAGGGCGGGCTCAAGTGGACGGACGTCGACGTCGTGTACATGGGCTTCCCGCAGCATGTGATCGCGTTCCAGAACAAGGCCATCGATGCGAGCGTCACCACTGAACCGTCAGCGACGCGCTCCGAGCAGCTCGGCGTCGCGGTGCGCTACGGCCCCGGCGACGTGATCTATCCCAACCAGCAGGTGGCGGTGATCCTCTACGGCGGCAAGTTCATCAAGGAGCAACCCGAGATCGGTCGCAAGTTCATGAAGGCCTACATTCGCGGCGTGCGCGACTACAACGATGCATTGAAAGGCGGGAAGCTCGCCGGCCAGAACGCCGCGGAGATCATCGACATCCTGACCAAGGCCACGAACATCAAGGACCCGAAGGTGTACGCCGCGATCACGCCGAACGGCGTCAATCCGGATGGCAAGCTCGGCGAGACCAGCCTGCGGCATGACCTGCAGTTCTTCCGGGACCGCGGGCTGATCGAAGGCAATGTCACGATCGAGCAGGTGATGGACACCTCGTTCGTGAATGCCGCGTTGAAGGAGCTCGGGCCGTACAAGCCCAGACAGTAAGCATCGTCACGGCAAAAAGGCAGGGCCGGCAATCGCCGGCCCTTTTTCTTTGCGCTGTCCTCCTCAGCGGCCCTTGGCGCTCGCCTTCGGCCGCGGTCCCATGCGCGGCGCGGGCGGCGCTGCGGGCTTGCGCTTCTCCCCCGGGATCTGCTGGGACGGACCGGTTTTGGCATTGTGGCCGCGGAAGGTGCCACCCTGACCCTTGGACATGTCCTTCTCCTGTGCTCGTGAAGACTCGGAAGCGTGATGATCGCAAGATTCCGCTTGCCGCACCAAGCCCTTTCGCGGCGGCGCCGCTGCGACGACGCGATCCGACCACCCGCTCAACTCTCGAACGGCAGGCCCACGTAGTTCTCGGCGAGACTCGCGGCGGCCGCGCGCGAGCTGACCACGTAGTCGAGCTGTGCGCGCTGCAGGCGCTGCTGGAAGGCGTCCTCCCCGGACGCGTGATGCAGCATCGACGTCATGAACCAGGAGAAATGCTCGGCCCGCCACACGCGGCGCAGGCAGCGCTCGGAGTAGCCGTCGAGAAGCTCCGTGCTGCGCGTCGCGTAGTACCGCTCCAGCGCCTGCACGAGCACGCGCACGTCGGCAACGGCGAGGTTGAGGCCCTTCGCGCCGGTCGGGGGCACGATGTGGGCGGCGTCCCCCGCCAGGAAGAGCCGGCCGCACTGCATCGGCTCGACGACGAAGCTGCGCATCGAGATGATGCCCTTCTGCAGCACGGAACCTTCGGCGAGCTGCCAGCCATCGTCGGTCGCGAGCCGCGCGTGCAGCTCGCCCCAGATGCGCTCGTCCGGCCAGTTGGCGATGTCGTCGTTGGGATTGCACTGGATGTAGAGCCGCTGTATTTCCGGGGAGCGCATCGACACGAGCGCGAAGCCGCGATCGTGATAAGCGTAGATGAGCTCCTTCGCCGACGGCGGCGCCTCGGCAAGGATGCCGAGCCATCCATAGGGATAGACGCGCGTGAATTCCCGGCGCTGCTTGGCGGGAATGGCTGGCCGGCACACGCCGTGGAAGCCATCGCACCCGGCGATGAAATCGCAGGTGAGGTTGCGCACCTCTCCACCCTGCCGGAACCGGATCGACGGCCGTTCGGTGTCGAAGTCGCGCACGCTGACGCCCTCGACGTCGAACAGCACCTGCCCCCCGGCAGCGAGTCGCGCCGCGACGAGATCCTTGATCACTTCGTGCTGGGCATACACCGTGATCGCGCGGCCGCCGGTGAGCTCATGCATGTCGATGCGATGACCGCGTCCACCGAAGCGAAGCTCGATGCCATGATGAACGAAACCCTGGCGCCGCATGCGGTCGCCCACGCCCGCCTCGACGAGGGTATCGACCGTGCCCTGCTCGAGGACGCCTGCGCGGATGGTGCCTTCGATCGCTTCGCGGCTGCGATTCTCCAGCACGACCGACTCGATGCCGCGCAGATGCAGCAGGTGCGACAGGAGGAGACCGGCTGGACCGGCGCCTACGATCCCGACCTTCGTGGACATCGGCATGCTTGCTCCGCGGCGTGAGTGCCTGGAGCGGATTGTCACCGAACCGCTGGCGCGTGCAAATGGAGAGCGCCGCCGACGATGCTGGCCCATGCGCGCGTCATGGGCGGCATGGGCCTTGGATCAGGAAGCCGGCGGGCGTTGCGCACGCTCGCGCTCCTGTCGCGCCGTGACGTCGCGCGCGATCGCAACCGATCCCGCGATCACACCGGACGCATCACGCACGAGGGCGAAGCTCATTTCGACGTAAAGCCTGCGACCGCTCTTGTGCAGCCCACGCGTGACCGTCGCCTGCCCGCCGAGGCGCGTCGCTCCACCCTCGATCGCGCGGTGGAAGCCGACCCAGTGCGCCTCGCGCAGACGCTCGGGGATGATGAGATCGAGGCTCTGGCCAATCGCCTCGGCCGCGTCGAACCCGAACACGGTCTCCGCGGCATGATTCCAGATTCGGATGACGCCGGTGCGGTCGGCAAACACGATGGCGTCCGCGGCGTTGGCGATCACCTGCGCACCGAGGTCGTCGGGGAGAACGCCGGGCTGGGTTTCAGGCATCGCTGCAGCGGTGGGACGGCGCGACGACGCAGTCAGGCAGCCTTGGCCTCGGCGAGCATCGGCGTGCTCTCCGGCGGTGCCGTCCAGACCTCGTGGAGCGTGTCGAGCACAGCCTCGAGCAGTGGATCGCCCTTCCGCGCGGGGTCGTACGCAAGCCAGAGGTGAGTGACCACTTCCGCCCCCGGCCAGATGGCGATGCGGCCTTCTGCCGCCGAATGCAGCGCGAGCTCCTCGCGGACGAGGCTCGCACCGACCCCCGCCTCGACCAGATTGAGAATTACCGACTCGCTGTCGGCTTCGATCAGGCGCTCGGGCATCGTCGCGTGGCCGCGGAACGCCTCGAGCACGACGTGGCGATGGGAACTGGTCGAGGGTGCGGCGACCCAGGGCCGTTCCGCGAGGGCCGCCCAGGATAGATCCGGGAGTTCGGCGCGCCACGCGACCGGCATGGCCAGAACATACGTGATCTCGCGCAGCTGCACGGCTTCGAGGTCCTCGGGTTTTGGCCCGAAGAAGAAGCTCGCATCGAGCGCGCCGCTGCGCACCCCAGCCAACGCCTCGTGCGACACCACCTGATGGAGTTCCAGCTCGATCTGCGGATGCCGCTCCATGGCGAGCGCGAGAAGCTCGCCGACCCGCAAGGTGCCCGGGTCGAGCACCGTGCCGAGGGTCAGCTTGCCCGTTACGACCCCGCGCAATGCCTGCGCCGTCTGTTGCAACTGTGCAACCGCGCCCATCGCATGCTCCGCCTGCTCGAGCAGGACCCGGCCGGAGGGCGTGAGGGCCATGCCGGAGGGCGTGCGGCGAAAGAGCGTAACCCCGAGGCTTTCCTCCAGCGCCTTGATCTGGGCGGAGAGGGCAGGCTGGCTGAGATGCAGGCTCTCGGAAGCCCGGGTCAGGTGCCCGTGCTTGGCTACGGCGATGAAGGAGCGAAGCTGGTTCAGGTCCATTGGTGGCGCGGCGGCAGCAAGGCCGCACCGCGATTTTATCAGCGTGGCAGGGGAGCCCGTTTGACCTGACTGCGGGTCAGATGCTTTCCCCATTGATCGACTTTGCTGCACTGCAATAGTTCCTCTGCAGGTCATCCGTGGGGGCTATGCCGCGCATCCAAAAATGCGATTGGAAATGCCGGGGCCGCACCGGCCTTATATTCTGTTCTCGAAGCCAGAAAAAACCTGTTGGCTCATATACGTGGCGAGGAGCTCACAATGCCCTGCAACCCGTTTTACCGCGCCCATCTCAACCTGTTGACGCGCACTTTCCTGCCCACGGCAGGGGCCATTATGGCCCCCCGCGAGCCTTCCGAACAAGCCGACGTGGTGCGTCGCACCATTCCCGCTTCGGCCCTGCCCGAGTGGCCGGTCGCAATCGACCATTTCGCGCTCGAGCGTCTGGCCAAGGACGCCCGTCGCGCCTATCTGCAGGAGGCCCTGCCCCGGTGGTTTGCCACCGTACGCGCCGCCCTGCACGCGCCCGCCCTGGCGCGGCTTGCGGATGGTCTCTGGAACGCGCTCGAAAACGCTGAGCGCGCGCGCCGCGATGCGTGGCTCGCCAAGGCCACCGACGTGTGCGACCTCGAGCAGCGTATCCGCGTCCTCGAGCGCCAGGCCGTGCGCGGCACCTGGTGAGCCGTTCAGGCGCGGCCAAGCGCGGATCGCCGCAACCGATCGCATTCCTCCCTTCCTCCTCCTAGGGTGGAATCTTCGGAGCGCAGGCAACCACCTGCGCTCTTTTTTTCCTCATGAAGCCGGGCGACGAAGCAGCCCGCAAGAGCACGAAGGCACCATGAACCCGAATCATCCGACCCCGACGTGCGCCGAATGCGGTCTGCCGATGCCCTTCGCGGGCCGCGACCGCGACCGCATGGTCGTCACGGCCTGCTGCAACGCGGACTGCCGCAGGTTCCACAAGCTCGTCCATGGCCGTGGCGCCGTGGCGCGCTCGAGCCGCACCGCCAGTCCGCGACCCGCCGCTCGCGGCAGCACGCCGCGTGCGCACCGATGACGCATCCAAGAAATCCCACTTCAGCAGAGAACACGTCATGAATACGACTTCGCACCATGCAAGCGACACCCTTCACCTCCTCGACCGCGTGCAGATGAGCCCGGGCGAGCGGGCCCGCGCCAGGGCACGCGTGGAACAGGTGGAGGCCTTTCTCGACCTCGTCTTCGCGATCTCGGCCCGTGTGCACAGCGCGCTGACGATGGCGAGCGGCACACTGTCGGCGCTCGCACAGCGCATGCGCGGCATGGCCGCATCCCATCGCTGACCGGCGCCCTGCGCACTGGTCAGGCAGGCCGCGGCGCCGGCGTGTGCCGGTGGTTCGCGCCGGCGATGCCGCGAAAGTAATCGATCGTCCTGGATAGGCCGTCTTCGAGTGCGGTGGTGGCTTCCCAGCCGAGCACCCGCTTCGCCTGCCCGATGTCGGGTTGGCGCTGCCGCGGATCGTCTTCCGGCAACGGCTCGAACACGAGAGCGGACTTCGACTCCGTCAGCTTGACGATCGTGCGCGCGATGTCGGCGATGCTGATCTCGTGCGGATTGCCCAGGTTGATCGGTCCCGTGACTTCGGCGGGACTTTCCATGAGCCGGACGAGGCCGTCGATCAGGTCGTCGACGTAGCAGAGCGACCGCGTCTGCGCTCCGTCGCCGTAGATCGTGATGGGCTCGCCGCGCAGTGCCTGCATGATGAAGTTCGAGATCACGCGCCCGTCGGCCGGATGCATGTTCGGGCCATACGTGTTGAAGATGCGCGCCACCTTGATCTCGAGCTTGTGCTGCCGGTAGTAGTCGAAGAACAGCGTCTCGGCGCACCGCTTGCCCTCGTCGTAGCAGGAGCGCCGGCCGATCGGGTTCACGCGACCCCAGTAATCCTCGGTCTGCGGATGCACCTCCGGGTCGCCGTACACCTCGCTCGTCGACGCCTGCAGGATGCGCGCGTGCACGCGCTTCGCCAGTCCGAGCATGTTGATTGCGCCATGCACCGACGTCTTGGTCGTCTGGACCGGGTCGAACTGGTAATGCACGGGCGATGCCGGACACGCCAGGTTGTAGATGCGATCGACCTCGACGTAGAGCGGAAACGTCACGTCGTGACGCAGCAGCTCGAAGTACGGATCGCCGAGCAGCTGGATGACGTTGCCGCGCGAGCCGGTGAAGAAGTTGTCCACGCAGATCACCTGGCAGCCCTCCTTCAACAGCCGGCTGCAGAGATGCGAGCCCAGAAACCCCGCGCCACCCGTCACGAGCACGCGCATTCGATCGTAGCCTCGCATCCCGTCCCTCTTCTGCGTTGAAAAGTCCGTGCCGCGCTCGCCGCGCCCGGCAATGGTAAAGGAGATCGCGCCGCAGCAATGGACGGTCCGCTCGCACGCCGCTGCGGCATCGGTCATGATGCACGGCCATGCAGCGCGCGCCCTCCACCTCGCCTCTCGCCGCACGACCGGGACCACCCGCCGACTCCAGCGGCGCCGGCAGGCGCGCCCTGGCCGCGATCGTCGCGACCACCCTTTGCGCGGGCGTGCTCTATCTCGCTCTTGCGCTGTGGGTTGGCTGGGACGAGCTCCGCCACGCTTTCGCCCGGCTCGGCGGGTGGCTCGCGATCGGCATTCCCGTCGCAACCGCCGCCTACGTCATCCGCTATGTGCGTTGGCGGCATCTCCTCCGGCGCGCAGGTGGTCGCGTGCCGTGGCGCAGCGGGCTGCGCATCTACCTCGCGGGCTTTGCGCTCACTGCAACCCCCGCCAAGGCCGGCGAGAATATCCGCAGCGTGCTGCTCCTGCCGTGGGGCGTCCCCGTCGGAGCCAGTCTGGTGCTGTTCGTGGTCGAGCGATTCACGGATCTCATCGCCGTGCTGTTCCTCGCCGCGGCGACGGCGGAGGCCGCGCAGTGGTGGTGGCTTCCCGCCACGGCCCTGGCCATGGGCTTCGTATTGCGCGTGCTGTTCGAACGCGGCATCGCTCAGCGGCTGTCGACACGGTTGGAGCGGTACCCGCGGTGGTCGTGGCTGCGCGAGCTGCTCCGCTCCGGCGGCGCAGGCCTACGTCGCCACGTGGCGTGGCGGAGCGGTGCTTGCCTACGTGGCGATCGCGGCCGCCGCGTACGGCATGCAGGCGCTGGTGTTCGCCTCCTTCGTGCAGCAGCTGTGGCCGGGAGTCACCGTCGCCACTGCCATCAACATCTTCTGCGTATCGACCATGGCGGGCGTCGCATCGATGCTGCCGGGCGGCCTCGGCGCGAGCGAGCTCACGATGATCGCACTGCTCACGCACGCCGGCATGCCGGCGCCGGACGCGACTGCCGCTGCGGTCGGCACGCGCGCGGTGACGTTCTGGTTCGGCATCGCGCTCGGCGTCACGTGCCTCGCGTCGTTCCGGGCGCTTGCGCGATCGCGCTAAGCCGCGGCGCACCGACGCCGTCGCGCGGCAGCGCTACTTGGCGCCTTCGATGACGATGCCCTTCTCCTTGATGAGCTTCGCCCACTTCGCGTTGTCGTTGCGGATGAACTCGGTGAACTGCTCGGGCGTCGTCTTCGCGGGCTCCGCGCCGAGCTCCAGCAGACGCTCGCGCACGTCGGGCAGCTGCAGGATGCGCACGACCTCCGCGTTGAGCCGCGTGATGATGTCGCGCGGCACGCCCGCCGGCGCAACGAGACCGAACCAGCCGACCGATTCGTAACCCGGCACGCCCGACTCGGCGATCGTGGGCATGTCCGGCGCGAATGGCATCCGCTGGGGCTCGTCACCGCGAGAGCGCGCAGGCTGCCGGCCTTGACCTGCGGCATCACCGCCTGCGGGGGCGCGATCATGAGCTGCACGTGTCCGCCCAGCAAGTCCGTCACGGCATTGCCCACGCCCTTGTACGGCACGTGCAGCATGTCCGTTCCCGACATCGCCTTGAAGAGCTCGCTCGACAGGTGCGACGCTGCACCGCCGCCCGTCGAGCCGTACGCGAGCTTGCCAGGCTGCGCCTTCGCGAGCGCGACGAGCTCGCGCACGTTGTTCGCCTTCACCTGCGGATTCACCACGAGCAGGTACGCCGGCGCCGCGAAGAGGGCGATCGGCTCGAAGGACTTCATGTTGTCCTCGTTGAGCGGACCGGCGGCGATGGCCATCAGCGTATAGCCGTCCGGCGGCGCCTTCATGACGACATCCATGCCGATCTGCGCGTTGCCACCCGGCCGGTTCTCCACGACGACGGGCTGCTTGAAGGCGTCGCCCATGTACTTGCCGACGAGGCGCGCGAGGGTGTCGGTGCCGCCGCCCGGCGGGTACGGCACGATGATGTGGATCGGACGGTCGGGATAGCTCTGCGCCTGCGCGAGCGCCCCGGTAACGGCCATGCAGCACGCAAGCGCGAGCAACGCGCGAATCCATCGCTTCATGAGAAATCCCTTTCGGTGACAGGAAAGGCGATCAGAGCGCGGCGATCGCCTGGAATTCGATGAGCAGCCCGGGATCGGCCAGATGATTCACTTCCACGATCGTGCTCGTCGGCAGGTTCGCCACGAAGAACTCGGTGCGCGCGGCGACGATCTCCTTGAACTGGCGGATGTCGGTCGTGTACACGACGACGGACACGATGTCGTCGAGCGTCCCGCCCGCCGCCTCGAGCACCGTGCGCATGTTGCGGATGCACTGGCGCGTCTGTTCCGCCATGTCGCCGGCGCCGACGAGGTTGCCGTCCGCGTCGCGCGCGAGCTGTCCGGAAAGAAAGATCAGCGAGCCCGGATTGTCGACGCGGATGAAATGGTGATAGACGCTGCGCCGCACGTTGCGCAGGTTCGGCGGGTCGCCGCGCGTGATCTCCGTCATCGCGCCGCCTGTGCGCGGGCCGACGATGCGATTGCGCAGCACCATCGCCGGCTTCTCGAAGGCGCACTCCACGACGTCGCCCGGCTTCAGGAACAGCGCCTCGGCATCGGGCTTGCCCACGGCCACGCCGCCAGGGGCGCCCGTCGAGAACATGTCCCCGGGCTGCAACAGGCACCAGGCGAGAGAAGTGCTCGATGATGCGCGGCAGCTTCCAGATCTGCTCGGACGTGTTGACGCGCATCCGCTGCTCGCCGTTCACGCTGCAGGTCACCCAGATGTCGTACGGGTCGCCGACTTCGTCCATCGTGATGATGCACGGCCCCAGAGGTCCGAAGCCAGGGGCATTCTTCGCTGTCCAGAATCGAGACCCGGACGCGACTTCGCGCTTCTGCGTGTCGCGGCAGGTGAGATCGTTCAGGATCGTGATTCCTGCCACGTAATCGAACGCGTGATCGCCCTTCGCTTCGAAGGCTTCGCGTCCCATGACGAACACCAGCTCGGGTTCGTAATCCAGGTGGGTCACCGTCGGCGGGCGCACGACGTCGGTGTCGTGTCCGGCAAGACAGGAATTGAGCTTCACGAATGCGGTCGGCTCGCCCGGCATTTCACGGATGAGGTCGGTGCGCTTCAGCTCTTCGAGGTGCGACCGATAGTTCTTGCCCACGCACAGGAACTTGTCGGCGTCCGGTACGGGAGGCAGCCAGCGCACTTCAGGGAGCGCGGAAGATGCAGAAGCGAACCGCTTCGAATCGGCACTGGCGGCGGCATGCAAGGTGCGCACCGCTTCCATGGCTGGCGTCCCGGCGGCGAGCAGCTGTCGCATCGTCCGCACCCCGGCCAGCGCCGGTTGAGGCGCGACCTGCAGCGCCTCGACGATGTCGAGCATGGCACCGTCGAGCGCAACGCCGAGTCGCGCGTGACCTGGCCGATGGTTTGTGGTGAAGGTTGCGAGTCTCATGCGGGAGCGGAGTGGAAGGTGATCGCCGGCGATTGTCGCATCGCATGCATGAGGTTCGTGACTGCCTCTTAAGCAACCGGGTGGAGAGTCGTTCGCGAATGGACGATGATCGCGGTCGATGCCACCATGCACGTTGCCGTGTCGCCATATCGACCTCGGCCGCCGGGCGTCTCTGCCGATAGGAGGCGAGCGGGCGAACGTGCTCCGCCACCGCGTGTCGAACGGGGCGCGCGTCGCCGGTTCGCACTCCAGCCGTACGGCGCCCGGTTGCCAACCTCGCTTTCCCACCCGCCTCCACTCCAGCCATCGTGAACAAATTATTGGCCGTGCTGCTGCAACTTTTCGTCGCCGCGCTTGCGGGATATGCGGGAGCGCATTGGGCCTTGACCCACTCCGGCCAGGTGCTCACCGCACCCGACGCTCCGCCGCCGCAGGCCACCGCGCCGACGACCCCGGCGGGACCGCCACCGGCGCCACGCCCTGCGGCGTCGACCAATGGAGCACCCACCGCGACCGCCAACGCGCTGAGCGTCGGCTATAGAAGCGCGGTCGAGAAGGCAGCCCCGGCGGTGCTCACGGTGCACTCGGCGCGCACGGTCGCCCGCGGCCCCCTCGGGCTCGGGGGACGCAAGGTGCTGAGCGAGGGTCTCGGCTCTGGCGTGCTGATCGACGCCAACGGTTACGTGGTCACCAACAATCACGTCGTCGCCGACGCCAACGAGCTTGCGGTGGCGCTGCCCGACGGCACGCTGCGGCCCACGAAGCTCGTCGGGGTGGACCCCGACACCGATCTCGCGCTGCTGAAGATCGATGCCCCGGGTCTGCAGCCGATCGAGATGGGCGACATCAAGGGCCTTGCCGTCGGCGACATCGTGCTCGCGGTGGGCAATCCGCTCGGCGTTGGGCAGACCGTCACCCAGGGGATCATCAGCGCACTCGGACGCAAAGGTATCGGCATCAATCCGATCGAGAACTTCATCCAGACCGACGCCGCCATCAATCCGGGCAACTCCGGAGGCGCGCTCATCGATACCGCGGGGCGGCTCGTCGGCATCAACTCGGCCATCCTTTCGCGCGGCGGAGGTTCCGAAGGCATCGGCTTCGCGATCCCGATCGATCTTGCGCAGAAGGTGGTCGCCAGCCTGCAGAAGCAGGGACGCGTCGCACGCGGATGGCTCGGCGTCTCGACCGCACCGGTGCCGCGCGGAGAGCCCGGGGCAGCGGTCATGGCGGTGCAGCCTGGCGGACCAGCCGATCGCGCGGGCCTGCAGCCGGGCGACGTCATCGTCCAGCTCGGCGATCACCCAATCCAGCAGCCGGAGGATCTATCGGGTGCCACGATGGACATGGACCCGGGGGCCAAGGTCGGGGTCGAAGTGCTTCGCAACGGCCGCCGCGGACACCTCGACGTCCAGCTCGGCACGCGGCCGCCGCTGCGGCGCGTCAGCGCGCCCGTGCAGTGATGGCGAGGCGCCGGTTCTACGGGTACTTGACCCCGGCCGGGCCGCCCGCGGGCAGCGGAATGAACTCGTGCTCCTCCGGCACCGGCGGAAACGCGCCGCGTTGCCACTGCTCCGCGGCCTCGGCGATGCGCTCGCGACGGCTCGACACCAGGTTCCACCAAAGGTAACGCGGAGCGTCGAGCGGCGGGCCGCCGAAGGCAAGGAGGCGCGCGGCGTTCGACGCGCGCACCGGTGCGGGCATGCCGGGTTCGAGGACCGCGAGCTCTCCCGCGCGGACGATCGTTCCCGCCAGCTCCACGGCACCTTCGGTGACGTACAGCGCGCGCTCTTCGTGCTCCGCCGCGATCGTGTGCGTCGCCGCGGGCTGCAACGCAACGTCGTGATAGAACATCGGCGAGAGCGTCGCAACCGGCGACACCGTAGCGCCGAATCGGCCGACGATGACGCGCACCTCCGCGCCCTCGGTACGCTCGAGCGGCACACCGGCGTAGTGCGCGAACGACGGCGCATCTTCCTCGTGCGCGCGCGGCAGCGCGACCCAGATCTGGATGCCCTGCAACGGATGCGAGCCCGTGCGCAACGCCGCTGGCGTGCGTTCCGAGTGCACGATGCCGCGTCCCGCGGTCATCCAGTTCACTTCTCCGGGGCGGATCGACTGCACCGTGCCGAGGCTGTCGCGATGCAGGATCTCACCGCTGAAAAGATACGTCACGGTGGCAAGGCCGATGTGCGGATGCGGACGCACGTCGAGCGCGCGGCCGCCGCTCAACACGACCGGACCCATGTGATCGAAGAACACGAATGGCCCGACGCTGCGCGCCTCCGGGCAAGGCAGCGCGCGGCGCACGGTGAAGCCGTCGCCCAGGTCCGAAACGCGCGGCGTGATGTGGTGCCTGATCATGGTTCCTCCATCGTGGCGCTCGGCAGTCGAAACACGCACGCCGGATTCGCGACGCTGCGACCGCACGAGGTCACAGGATACCCGTCAGCCGCGGTGGACCGTCAGGTAAGATCTTCGTCCCATGTTGGAGATCACTTTCCTCGCGGTGATCGCGCTCGGTGGAGCGCTCGTGTTCGATGGATTGCGCGCGCGCGAAGCGGCTATCCGCGTCGCGAAGGACGCGTGTCACCGGCAGCACCTGCTGTTCCTCGACGACACGGTGCGCAATACCCGGACGCGCCTCGCGCGCGATCCGCTGCGCCGCGCGTTCTTCCGCCGTGCATTCGTGTTCGAGTTCTCGGAGGACGGACTCAACCGGCGCAGCGGTTGCGTGGTGATGCTCGGCGCCGAAGCGGAGTCGGTGCAGCTGGAGCCGTACCGGGTGGCTTGAGCGCTGCGCGCGTCCTGCGCGGTGTCAGGCTGGTGCGTCACGGTCCAGCGCGCGACGCGGATAGCGAGGCGCGAATCGCACCGCGGCTCTCAGGGCGCTGGATGCAATCGCATGAAATCTGGTGGCCAAGGGCGGAATTGAACCACCGACACAAGGATTTTCAGTCCTCTGCTCTACCAACTGAGCTACTTGGCCGTCGTGAAATCAGCCACTTGCGGTGGCTGATGTGCACGTCCCCGCTGCACATGTGAGTCTTCCGTGCAGTCGGAAGTCGTCGATTCTACCAAATCGAGAGGGCTTCTGCGATTCGCACCGCACGCGCACTTTCGCCTTGACGATGGCGGTAGAGAGGGATTTTCCAGGGCGCGTGCATGCCCACGGTCACCCGCGGCGACTCTCCGACCGCGCGAGAACATGCATCGCAGCCGCTGCTACGGACACACCGATGGCAGCGAGTACGGACGGATCCTGCAAGAGCACTTGCACCGCCTGCTCGAAAACGCCGGGGTTGCTTTGCTCGACATAACCCGCAAGGTCGAGAAACTGAGGCGCCGAGATGCGTAAGGCGTCATCCGCCGAGATCGCACGCAGGTGTCCCGCAAGGCGCATGAAGATGCCGCCGCCGAGCACTGCGCAGGCCAGCACGCCTACCGATCCGAGCAGCCGGTTCAGTATTCTGGCGCGCAGGCTGCCATTGGCCGCCACGAAAGCACGGACGATCACGTCGGCAGGGGAGGCGGCTGGCTCCGCCGCGGATGCATGCGAACGTTGGGGCTCGTCGTGCAGGTCGCGTTCGATGTCTGGCATGACTCCTCCCCTCTAGGCTTGCTCCGGAGATCGTGATGCTGGCAGACCTTTCTTAAGGAAGGCTTGCATCCGCGCGGCCAGCGGCTCCGCTGGGCACACCGGTCGAAGCTCGCCATGCCTTTCGCGTATGTAGACCCGCACCGGCGAGCTTGTCCAGGCACGGGCACGATCGCGTCAGTGGCCTTCGACGGTCGCCAGATGGCACCCTGGAGTTTCGACCGCGGGTCGGGTGGCCCGGCCTGTCCCACCGGGTGGCAGTGCGAGATGCTTAAATGACACCCGCGCCACCCTTCGGCTGCCGGAGAAGCCATGTCCGCCGTTCCCGCATTGCAGGATCCCTCAGCTGCAACTCCCGCGGTGGCAGAGCCGTCGCGCCTTGGCGCGACGACGCCGCGCAATGTCAGCATTGCCTATGCCGTCATCGCCTGCGTGTGGATCCTGTTCTCCGACCGTGTGCTCGCGACGCTCGCCCTGCCGCCACAGCAATGGCTCGCCGCAAGTCAGTACAAGGGCTGGGCATTCGTTGTCGTCACCGCGGCGCTCCTGTACTGGGTGCTGCGACGATGGCAAGCCCGATTCGGGCGCGCGGTGGGTGAGCTTGCCGAGAGCGAGCAGAAGTACCGGACGCTGTTCGACAGCAGCCCTGAACCGCTCTGGATGTTCGACTGGGAAACCTTGCGTTTCCTGGCAGTCAACCGTGTTGCCATCGAGCGTTATGGCTATAGCCGGGAGGAATTCCTGGCCATGACCATCAAGGGCATTCGGGGGCCCGAGGAGTTGCCGGAACTGGAGCCGGCGCTGCGTGCGGACCCTCTGAAGCTGCAGCGCCTGCACCATCGCACCAAGGACGGCCGGCGACTGACGGTGGAGGTCAGCAGCACCCCGCTACGCTTCGCCGGCCGCCCGGCCCGACTGGTGTTCGCTCACGATATCTCCCGCAGGGTGCGCGACGAGCAATACATGCGCCTGACGGCCCTGGCCTTCGCCCGCACGCACGAAGCCATTGCCATCACCGACGCCGCCGGCAATATCCTGACCAGCAACCCAGCCTTCACCCAGCTGACCGGCTACACCGCTGATGAGATGGAAGGCAAGATACCTTTGCCGTTGCTGATCGATCGCAACGATGCAACCTTCAGCGGGCTCCAACAGGCTCTGACGACGGGCAGCCAGTGGGACGGTGAGGTCTTCACCCGACGCAAGGACGGCGAGCGCAGTCTCGTCAGCGTGTCGGTACATCCGGCGCACGGCGAGGATGGGCAGCTCACCCATTTCGTGGCCGTTGGCCGCGACATTTCGGCAGAACGGGCTGCCGAAGCGCGCATCGAGCATCTCGCCTACTTCGACAGTCTCACCGGGCTGCCGAATCGCAATCACCTGGAGGCGCAGGCGCGGGCCGTCATCGGCCGGCATCAAGAGAGTGGAGAGCAGTTTGCGCTGCTCTTCCTCGACATCGATCATTTCAAGACCATCAACGATTCCCTGGGCCATCTCGCCGGTGACAGCCTGTTGCGAACGCTGGCCCAACGCATCCAGGGCGAGGTGCGTGCGACGGATACCACGGCGCGCTGGGGCGGGGACGAGTTCGTCGTGCTGGTCAACGAAGTCACGCCGGAGCTTGCGACCGATACCGTGCAGCGCATCCTGCGGGCCGTCGAGAAACCAGTGCGCGTGCACGGACGGCTCATGACCTCGGGCGCCAGCGCGGGGGTCGCGCTCTATCCACGCGATGGCGTGGACTTCGCGGAGTTGTTGCAGGCGGCCGGTACCGCCATGCACCGGGCCAAGGAGCTGGGCCGCAGCTCGTTCCAGTTCTTCCGGCGCGAGCTCAACCAGGAAGCCTGCGAGCGCATGACGCTCGCCAGCACCATTCGCCAGGCTCTCGCCAATGACGAGATGGTCGTCCACTATCAGCCGCAGCTCAACCTCGGCACCGGGCAAGTGGTGGGTTTCGAGGCGCTGCTCCGCTGGCAGCATCCGGAGCTGGGAATCGTCGGCCCGGACAAGTTCATCAAGGTCGCCGAAGACAACGGTTTCATGCCGATCCTGGGCCGATGGGTGCTGGAGCAGGCCTGTGCGCAGCTCAAGGAACTGCCGGCGCTGGGGCTGCCGCACGTGCGCATGGCCGTCAACGTGTCGGCAGTCCAGTTGCGCGACGCAACCTTTGCCGATGAGTGCCTGCGCGTCGTGCGGCAAGCAGGCGTGGCGCCTACTTTGCTGGAGCTGGAAGTCACCGAGAGCGGTCTGCTCGAGGACAAGCAACTCGTGCTCGGCCAGTTCAAGCAATTGCAGGCTCACGGCATCGGCGTGTCGCTGGACGACTTTGGCATCGGCTACTCCAGCCTGACCTACCTCCATGCGCTGGGCGTCGACAACATCAAGATCGACCGCAGCTTCGTCAGCCAGATGCTGACCGACCCGGCCGCCCAAAGCATCGTCCAGGCCATCATCTCCCTGGGTCACGCCTTGGGCTTGCGGGTGATCGCTGAAGGGGTCGAAACCGCGGCGCAAGCCGAGGCGCTCGCCCGGCTCGGCTGCGACGACGCGCAGGGGTACGTCTTTTCGAGGCCTTTGCCCCCGGCGGAGCTGACCGCGTGGGTCAGGCAATTCAGCACTGGCAGCGACGGCAAGCCGCGCCTGGTCACCTCGGGCACGGCGCGCACGATGTCCCCGCGCGCCGCCGTGGTCAACGATCAGCCGGGCACGCGTTAGGCGGTCTTCGACGCAATGCAGGTTGATCTGCGGCGTATGAGCAGCCCGCGATAGACGCAGTCGGCAGCCGCCGAGACGATCACCTCTTGGCCGGTAGCGTGATGCCCCGGAAAGATCTTGATCACCGCCGCGTCGTCCTCGAGGCCAAAGCCGGCCGTGGACGCCTGCATGAACATCTGATGCGCGGTAGCCGCCAGCGGCAGCGGGAATTTGGTGGCGCGCGCAGTGTCGAGTACCAGGCCCAGGTCCTTGACGAAGATGTCCACGGCCGAAAGCGGCGTGTAGTCGCCCGCGAGCACATGAGCCATGCGGTTCTCGAACATCCAACTGTTGCCCGCGCTGTTGGTGATGACCTCGTACAACGCAGACGCGTCGACGCCTTCCCGCAGGCCGAGCGCCATCGCCTCGGCAGCAGCCGCGATGTGCACGCCTGCGAGCAGCTGATTGATGATCTTCACCTTGCTGCCGTTGCCGGCGCGATCGCCCAGTCGATAAACCTTGGCGGCCATTGCATCGAGCGCGTTGCCGGCCTTCGCGTAGGCCTCGTCGCAGCCGGCGGTCATCATCGTGATCTGGCCCGACGCGGCCTTGGCCGCTCCGCCGGAGATCGGAGCGTCGAGGTACAGCAGGTCCTGTGCGGCCAGGCGCTTTTCCAGCGCCATCGACCAATTGGGATCCACGGTGGAACACATGACGAACAAGCTGCCGCGTTTCATCGCGCTGGCGGCGCCGTGCTCACCGAACAACACGGCCTCGGTCTGCGCGGCATTGACGACCACGCTGACCACCACCTCGCACTGGGCGGCGACCGCGGCGGGATCGGTGCAGGCCACGCCGCCCTCGGCCGCGAAGGACTGTGCAACACCTGTACGCACATCGCTTGCGTGCACGTTGTAGCCGGCGCGGCGCAGCGATGCAGCCATACCGAGACCCATCGCGCCGAGGCCGATGACGCCAATGTTGCGACCCATGAAAGCGACCTCCTTGCAGGACGCTTCAACTTGATGGCGTCCCGCCAATCGGTACTTCAATCTGCACGAATATTGACGGTCGGTCGGCTGCCGGTCAACCGTCCTCCTGCGGCGCGATCGCATCACCTGCCCACGCTGCGCCTGGCCGTTTAATGAGACACACCCACAGGTGGATCAGTGCCATCGAGCGCCCGCGCGACACTCACTGAAATGCCTCGAAGCGAACTGAGTAGGCGAACACCAGTCGGCGCGTGACCGTTTGCAGGCAGCTCGCAATCGACTGGTTTGCGACCACTCGAGGCATTCGCAGTGCCGGAAAGCAGACGTTGAACGATGAATGTCACACAGCATCGTGCGGTCCGTGAGTTCGCCTGACGCTCGGGTCGGACGCTCATCACACATCATTGGATGACCCCGTCTGCGCGTAGCGCCATCGTGCAACGCTCGTGCAGTATGTTCGCTACCGTACTGACTACTTCCCTCCAAACCAGCTTCAATGAATCGATTGAAGCCCTGATCCGCAGGGAAGGTCTTATGCCGCGAACGATACTCCTGATCCAAGAACAACCCTCGGATGCCAAGGTCGTTCAGGAGGCGCTGATCGACTCGACCGATGGAGCCTTCCGAGTCGAATGGGTTAGAAGCTGCTCCGAGGGTGTGGAACGACTGCTCGGCAAGGTAAAGCGGGATCCGCCAATAGCGGATGCCATAGCGGCCGTATTGGTCGACCTCGTTCTGCCTGACTCCCAAGGCATCGACACGTTCGATCGCCTCTTTCGCGCAGCGCCCCAGATTCCGATCCTGGTGCTCACCGCATCGCAAGACGAGGATGTCGCCAGGTTGGCGGTGCAGCGTGGCGCGCAGGATTATCTCCTGAAGACCCGGCTGGACGCCTACCTGTTGCCGAAGGCCTTGAGGAGCATGATCGAGCGCGCAGCGATCGCGGACGTACTGTACGAAGAACAGGAGCGCGCACGGGTCACCCTCGACTCCATCGGCGACGCAGTCATGAGCACCGACGTCCTTGGCTACGTGACCTATCTCAACGCCGTCGGTGAAAGCATGACAGGCTGGTCACGGGAGGAGGCCGCAGGGCACTCTATCGAGGAAGTGTTCCGAATCATCGACGCCACCACTCGCGAAGCCACCCAGAACCCCATGGCGTTGGCGATTCGGGAAAACAAGACCGTGGGCCTCACCGCGAACTGCGTCTTGATCGGCCGCGGGGGCGGTGAAATCGCCATCGAGGATTCCGCCGCACCCATCCACGACCGACGCGGGCAGGTCACCGGCGCCGTCATGGTGTTTCGTGACGTAAGCATGGCGCGGGCAATGTCCCTCAAGATGTCGTATCTGGCTCAGCACGACAGCCTTACCGATCTGTCCAACAGAGTACTGTTGCACGACCGACTCACCCAGGCGGTGGCACAAGCGCGGCGTAACCGAAAACAGTTGGCGTTGCTGTTTCTCGACGTGGACCGCTTCAAGAACATCAACGACTCGCTGGGTCACGATGTCGGCGACCGCCTGCTGCAAACCGTTGCCCAGCGACTGCTTGCCTGCGTGCGCAGCACCGACACGGTAAGCCGGCAGGGAGGCGATGAATTCGTAATACTTCTGTCGGAAGTGACGCATGCACAGGACGCCGCGGTCAGCGCGGACAAGATTCTCCTGGCGCTGAGCACCCCTTACGAGGTCGACCGGCACGAACTGCACCTCACGGTGAGCATCGGTATCGTCACCTACCCCGACGACGGGACGGATGCGGGGACGTTGATGAAAAATGCAGACTTTGCGATGTACCACGCCAAGGACAGTGGACGAAACAACTACCAGTTCTTCAAGCCGGACATGAACGTGCGCGCCGCCCTCCGCCAGTCGCTGGAAAATGACCTGCGCCACGCTATCGAGCGTGAAGAACTTGTGCTGCATTACCAGCCCAAAGTGAATTTGGAGACGGGCGTCATCACTGGCGTCGAGGCACTCGTTCGCTGGAATCATCCGCAGCACGGTCTCATGCCTCCCGAGCAATTCATCCCGATCGCGGAAGAGTGCGGTCTGATCGTACCGATCGGCCGGTGGGTTCTGCGCGAAGGCTGCCGCCAGGGCCGAGCGTGGCAGAACGCCGGTCTGCCGCTGGCACGCATCGCGATCAACGTGTCCGCGGTGGAATTGCGCACCCAGAACTTCGTTTCCGGAGTGCTTGCCATCCTGACCGAGACGGGTCTGGAGCCGCGTTATCTTGAAGTCGAACTCACCGAGACCGTCCTGATGCACGATTCGACGGCCACCTCGGTAGTGCTTCTGGCCCTCAAGGAAATTGGCGTGCACATAGCGCTCGACGACTTCGGTACCGGTTACTCGAGCCTGAGCTATCTGAAGCGCTTTCCGATCGACACCGTGAAGATAGATCGGTCCTTCGTGCGCGACCTCATTACGGATGCTGACGACGCCAGTATCGTCAGCGCCGTGATCGGCATGGGGAAGAGGCTGCATATGCAGGTTGTGGCGGAAGGCGTGGAGGCACCGGCACAGCTCGCATTCCTTCAGGAGCAGCGCTGTCCTGAAGGGCAAGGCCACTATTTCAGTCGGCCCATGGTTGCTGACGAGCTCGCAAAGTTGCTGGGGTGCGGCCTGACGCACTCCGGTCCGATCTTCCCATGGAAGAAGTGATGGAGTGCTCGCTGTTGGGCGATGCTCGCTTCTCTTCTATTCACCGTCGGTTTGCAGGCGCTTCTATTGTGCGTAGGCCGATCAGATGCAGACGGAACAGGGCGAGATGCTGCGGGAAGCGAGGGATGCCTGCTCCCGCCCGATCCCCGTTGAGACCAAGGACCATTTGCCCCGGTGATCCGATCGGTCTTGGCGAAGAAGCAGCAATAAGCCACGCGTGCTAGAGGGGGAATGGGCGCTAGGGCCCCAAGTCGCTGATTCGCTGGGTGTCGCAGTCATGGCTGATGCGTGATAGAGGCCTCACGTCGGCATTGTCGGCTTCGCGTCCTACGCTTGCCTCTCGGTGTCCGATGGTCCGGATCTCCAGGTTCCGATATGTTCAACGGTGCACGCCATCCGTGCGCCATTGCCGCTCGACGCATCCGTCGAGTGTCACGCCAATCGTTCAAAGGAACAGTCATGAACCGAAACTTTGTTCACCCCGCGCTCGCCGTTGCAGTCGCCGCATTCCTCACAACAGGAGCAGCCGTTGCGCAGTCCACGGCGCCGTCCGCAACCCCGCCGATGGCTCCGCCCAGCGGCTCGTCGGTGGGTACGCCCACTGCTACACCGTCCACGATGGCCCCCGCTTCAGACGCCGCCAAGTCTCCGGCCAGCCAGGGAGCAGTACCGAGCAAGACGGACAGCGCGACCGCTGCGTTCGGCAAGCTGAGCATGAAGCATCAGGGCTACGTCACGAGTGACGACGTGTCGAAACTCCAGGGATTCAATTTCCAGAGTGCGGACAAGAACAACGACGGAAAGCTCGATCAAGCCGAGTTCAACGCTGCTTGGTCAACCTATTCCGGGACGACGAAGTAAGCCCTTCGGCAAATCGTCGATTGCGCAAGGAGCCGGCTTTGTCCGGCTCCTTTTACATGGCGTCGGCTGCTGTTGTCTTCCGACCCGTCCGCGTCAATTTCCGCACCTTCGTTCGCCGACAGGGGCAGCGGCGGTACCATTGCCTTCCCCATGACGCATCGAACAGCAACCGGGGCCATTCTCCTTGAGGCGTAACGATGGATCGCGCGCAGAAGGTCGACGACCAATTGGCGGCACTGGCCTCGCACTTGGCAGAGCGGCGCGACGCCATCATGCGGACGTGGCGCAAGGCGATCGATCGCGATCCGGAGATGACGACTGGCGCCTCGCTTCCACGAACGCAACTGAACGATCACATCCCTGAATTGCTGGAGAGGTTCGGCGAGAAGTTGCTCGTCGTCGCGGGGAGAAGCCCTGGGTCCCGCAAAGAGCACAAGGACGACGCTGCAGCACACGGTCTGCAACGTTGGCAGCAGGGCTACGACTTGCGCGAGGTGACCCGCGAATGGGGCCGACTGCAGTCTTGCGTGGCGGACGAGCTGGAAAATTACGCCTCCAGCCGCTCGGACGTCGAGCCCACGGTCATGTCCACCGCCCGGCGCGCGTGGGCCGAGATATGCGCCGATGGCGTCACAGAGAGCACGGCGCAATACTTCCACCTGCAACAGATCGAGGCCAGGGGACACGTCCACGACCTGGAACAGGCGCTGCAGCAACTGCGCGACCTCGAGCGTCAACGTTCCGAGCTGTGGCGCGAAGCCGCACATGACCTGCGCGGGAACCTGGGGGTAGTCGTCAATGCCAGCGCAGGACTCAGCCTGCAGGGGGTCTCCGCGCCGTTGCGCGACATCTTCATTCGGACGCTCAACAAGAACGTTTCATCGTTGCATTCGCTGCTCGAAGATGTAACCAGCCTTGCGCGGCTGCAAGCCGGCCATGAGCAGCGCCAGGTGAAGCCGTTCGATGCGACGGTGATGCTGGAGGAATTATGTGAGCGGATGCAGCCGCTGGCAGCGGAACGCGACCTGTACTTGAACGCCGAGGGTCCCGCCAATTTGGCGGTAGAGGGCGATGCCATCAAAGTGACGCGTATCGCCCAGAACCTGTTGCTCAATGCTCTCAAGTACACGTCCCGCGGCGGTGTGACGGTCAGCTGGGGCGACAGCAGGACGAACGACACAAACCGCTGGATGCTCTGCGTGCAGGACACCGGGCCAGGCTTTCATGCCGGCCCCGGCGCTCCCATGGCAGGTGCACTTGAGGAAGCTACCGAGGAAGCGCGTCACGTCGAAGAGACTGCGCGCAACGGCGACAGGCCCGAGGGCGTAGCCGAACGCCCGCTACCGTCGTCCGCCGATGCGCGCGACAGTCCAGTGCATCAGGAGCGCGGCGAAGGTATCGGATTGTCGATCGTCAAGCGCCTCTGCGAGTTGCTGGATGCCACCGTGGAAATGGAGTCCACCCCCGGTGAAGGCACGACCCTCCGCGTCCTGTTCCCGCGCTCTTACGGATCTGCCGATCAGAGCACTTCAGCGGCCGGGTAACGATCCTTACAACGACTTCAGGAATTCGACCAGATCGGCTTTCTGTGCGGCGGAGAGTCCGAGCCCGAACAGCTGATCGTAGTGCACGACCACCGCGAGAAGGTCGGGCGCACTTCCGTCATGAAAGTACGGCGGATGCTGCCATAGGCCTCGTAACGGCGTCGTGCGGTATTGTCCTGTGGCCGTCCTGTCGGCGTAATCGGGATCCATGCCGACTTCGGCCGGGTCATGCAGCAGCGGCACCTCCGGCGAGGTTCCGCTCAGCACGTCCGTGAAGTTGCGGCCCCCGATGGCACGTCGCGCATCCGGCGTCACCGCGGAACAAGCGCTTGCCACGTTCGACGGCCTTTCTGTCGAGACTGCCTGCCGGAGGTTCCGGAATCCGCAAACTCAGTTGATAGGCCAGCAACGCCGGCAGCTTGGGAGTGACGAGATCCGGCGTCTGCGTGATGAAGAGGCCCAGGCGCGCATCGCTGAAGCTGCCGTGCCCGCCCATCTGTCCCACTCCGACGTAGCTGTTCCAATACGAGATCGGTCCGTCAGCGCTGAACGTCTCGAAGCCCACGCCCTTCAATCCATAGATCGGCGGGATGACGATCGGCAGCGAGGGACTGTTGAGCGCAATCAGGTTCGTGCCGTCGAAGGCGTGGTGGCGAGGGTCGTATTTCCCCGGGCCCCAGGCATTGAACTCTGCTCGTGTGGCCGCATCGAGCGCAGGCGACAGGGCGACGACCGCACCGACATTCAGGGTGGTATTCGCCCACCCATCCAGTCGTCGACCGATGCCCATGGCGAAGGAATCATCGACCGAAGAATGACAAAGAGCGCAGGTCACGCCGACGCTGGTAAGGCGCCCCGTATCATCGACGGTGCCGCGAACCCCAACCACCGCGTTCAGCCGCAGCAACTCGACCGTCACCGCGGGATTGGTCAGGTCAATCTGACCCGCACGAAGCGCGGCGAGGATGGGTTCCGGCAAGGCGTCCACGTCAACCTTGAGTCCCGCCGCCAGCGCCGTTGCCGGAGGGAGCGTTGCAATCACTTCGTGCATCCGCAATACGCTGGTCCACAGTTGCTCGTCGCCGAAGGTGTCGTACCGGAAGATTTGCCTGCCTTCCTCGACTTTGGACTGCGCGTGCGCCCGCACGTCGCGATCGTTACCGGAAGACACCCTGTGCAATTCTTGCGTCCGGGAATCCACGTCTCTCGCCAGGATTGCACCCGTCGCGATGAGAAGAGCAAACCCGATCGAAGCGGATGCCGATAACGGAAACCTTGCTTTGCGTGCCATGGAAATCATCCCAATCGTATGGACCGTGAACAGACAGGAGAGCGCACAATCGCCTTCGTGCGTCGCGCCCAACCCGTCGGTTCGGTCGCGCACACCCGGTGCATGTGCTTGACGTCCGGGAATGGAACGCGCGGACGTGATGTGCTCGCGCGACACCGCGAATTGCAGTGCTCATGACCAGAGATCACCCATTGGATGTCGCGTGTCTCGCCGGCGTTCCGGTCCCGAGCACCGAGACCGCGCGCCGGACAGAGCAATGCAGGGTGAGCGCGCGGTGAAGGACGATAGGAGAGTCGGGATGAACGTGTCGATTACCGGCGCGCGGACGGAACTGGGCCGCGTGCTCGCGCGTCATCTACGCGAGGGCGGCGATGACTCCATCCACGTCAACCTTGCCGGTCAGCCGGCGAACACGCTCCTCCACGATGGCCACGCCTGGAAAGATTTCCAGCGCACCGCAATGGACGAAACCCGGCGCGCGATGCGAACCGCTCGTTCGAGCGACGCAACGCTGCTGGTACACGCGAGCTTCGCGTTCGTGACCGCGGTCGAACAGGGTGCTCCGCTGGATGGACCCCTGCGCTCATGCGTCGACTCGATCTTCGAATGCGAAGCGCTGGTGCTGTCGGGACCGATACCCGCGTGTGTCGTGCGGCTCGGCTACCTGTATGGCCCGGAGAGCGCAGACCTGCGCGCCTACCGGAAGGCATTTCGCCTGGGCCGACCCTACTGGTGCGGACCGGCCAGAGCGCGGCAGTATCATCTCCATCAATTCGATGCAGCTTCGGCACTGCTCGCCGCCGCGAAGCCACGCAACGCGGGAAAGGTTCATTACGCGACGGATGACCGAGCGATTCCGTTCATGCAGTTCATGGACGAGTTCGCCCATCGGGTAGGTCGCGCGAACCCGTTGCATCTCCCGTTGCTCTCGAAGATCCTCGCCCGCGCGATCATTCGCGAGGAGCACATGCAGCAGACCGCTTTGCCCATGCCGCCTGGCATGCCGGAAACTCACGTGCCGGGATGGCGGCCGAGGTTCCCGGACTATCGCAAGGGTCTCGATCAGGTCATCGAGTCGTGGCGCGTCGATGACGCCGGTTGAGCTTCTCGATCGAGCGGCCCGTGGTTGGGACCGTAGTGCCGCATGTGTGGAGTTCGAACGTGCTTGGTCCTACGGCGCTGGGTGCGCGTGATCAGGATGACGCCCTTTCACCTGATGACCTACGTCAGGACCCAATTCGTGCGCGGGTGTTTGAAGTGGTGGTCTGATTGACACCCGTCCGTATGTGCGGTACCGCCCAGACGGGCCGATCAGGGCGCAGTACGCTCTCCATCGGGTCCGCCCAGCCCGGCAGGAGCCTTGTCCCTCTCTTGCCGGGCAGACAAGAACTAACTCGGGAGAGAGCGAGATGCTGCATGAATTCCTGGCAATCGAACGGGCAACGCTTATAGATCGATGCAAATCCAAGGTCGGGCTGCGGCTCGCGCCAACCTCGGGCGACGGCGAGCTCGAACATGGAATACCGCTGTTCCTCGAGCAGCTCGTCGAGACGCTCCGCATCGAGCAGACTTCCGACCCGATGCGCAGCCGCACGGTCTCGGGGTCGTCAGGCGGCGCCGCGCCCGCGACGTCCGATATCGGAATCACTGCCGCCCAACACGGACGGGAACTATCGCGGCACGGGTTCACCGTCGATCAAGTGGTGCACGACTACGGCGACCTCTGCCAGGCAATAACGGAACTCGCGTCCGAGCGGGACGTGACAATCGAGGTGGAGGAATTCCAGACACTCAATCGCTGCCTCGACAACGCAATCGCCGATGCCGTGACGGAATTCGCTCGTCAGCGCAACCTTTCCGTTGCGGACAGGCAGCGTCAGACGTGCAACGAGCAGCTGGGCGTTCTGGCGCACGAGCTTCGCAATCATATTCACACGGCCACTCTCGTCGTCGCTGCCATCAAGTCCGGACATGTGGGGATCGCCGGGTCAACGGGCGCTGTCCTGGACCGCAGTCTGATCGGGATGCGTAATCTCATCGACCGGTCGCTTGCCGACGTACGGGTCAGCGCCGGAATGCCGGCGAGACAGCAGCGGATTTCAGTTGCCGACTTGATTGCTGAGGTGAAGCTCTCGGTCGGGCTCGAGGCGAAAGCTCGAGATAGCGTTCTCACCGTCGCCGTCGTCGACCCGCAACTCGCCGTTGATGCCGACCCGGACATCCTGTTGTCGGCGGTGGGCAATCTGTTACAGAACGCCTTCAAGTTCACGCGGCATGGTACCGACGTGCGATTGACTGCGTACGCCGCCGCTGATCGTGTCCGGATCGACGTCGAGGATCACTGCGGCGGCCTTCCCGCCGGAAACACTGAGCACCTGTTTCTCCCATTCACCCAACGCAGCGCCGATACATCGGGTGTCGGGCTCGGTCTGTCGATCTGCCGACGCAGCGTCGAGGCAAACGATGGAATACTTAGCGTTCGCGACCGCCCAGGCTCGGGGTGCGTGTTCACCATCGACTTGCCACGACATGCGCTGGCGTGACGGCCAGCGGCAGTGCGCGGTAGGCTGCTCCCGCGCCCAAGCCCGTCGCGGAGCGGGCTGCTCCTTGGATCAGCGTTTCACCCACCACGCAAGGCGCTGAGGCGGGAATGCGACGTGAGATCAGATCGGCCTGGAATGGTCGATCACATCCGCGGCTCGCCGGCTTGATTCACCGTAATCGTCGCACCGGGTCGCGAGCTCATCTGCACGCGATGCTCGCGCCCACGAAAAGCGTACGTCACATCCCAGTAGTCCGGCCGTACCGGACCGCTGACGGAGGTGCATCGCTGCACGCCTTGACTGTCACCCACGCCGCGTCCCACATTCGCGCCTACGGCGGCGCCGCCGACCGCGCCTAGCGCAGTCGCGACGTCCTGGCCATGTCCGCCGCCCAGCTGGTGACCGAGAATGCCACCGAGAATGCCACCGACGATCGCACCGGGAATGTTGGCGCTGGTGTCGCCCCCGACCTGCTCGCGATCGACCCAGCAACGTTGCTGCGGCTGACTCACCACGGCGCGCACGGCCGTAACGTTGGCCGTATAGAGCTTCTCGCCATAGCGTGGGTAGTACTCGTAACGTTGGTCGAGAGCCGGCGGCTGCGCGATCTGCTCGGGCCGGGCTCTTGGGCCTGCCGGCCGCACCGACGAGATCCTGTCGTTCAGGCCGATCGAGCCCAGCGAAGGGTATTGGCCCGGCTGCAGGACGAAGCAGCGGCCGCTGAACTGCGCGTCCTCGCACACCTCCCAGCGACCCCGGTCGACGATGACTGACGACGCCTCATCGTTGAATCCTGACCGCTGGAAATCCGTCACCTGGCGGTTCGTGCTGAAGTTGCGGCCCTGGAAACCGTCGTGTTCATAGAAAGTCAGCTGTCCGGCCGCGTTCGACGCGAGCACGATCCCGCCAATGCCGATGATCGTCTTGAGAATTGGGTTCACTGTTCCTCCGTCCAGTTCGATGCGACAGGCCCGCCCCATCGCGACTCACCTGAGTGATCACCGTACTACCGCGCGGCGCCGGGCCAATGACTAAACGCAATGTGCGGCAGCGCACTCAAGGTAGTCTTCAAATTGAGTCAAGAGTCGGGATGCGATGCCGACGCTGCTGGCGATCAAGCGGAATGAACTGTTGGAGTGTCGGATAAGCGAAACCCGGTTCAGCCGGCGGACACTACATCGCCAACAAAAGGCCTTGAACAATGTGGGGAGAATGTGATGCTCTATACGCTTGCGATCGTATTGCTGGTCTTGTGGGCCCTCGGGCTCGTCACGTCATACACCATGGGTGGCTTCATCCATGTTCTCTTGGTAGTGGCCGTCGTCATGGTACTGGTGAATCTCATCAACGGCCGACGCTCGTTATGACGCCGCAGGCAACGGCGGGTGCCTGATCGCACCCGCTTCACTCCCTCGAGGATTGCCCACCGGTCGTGTGCCTGGCAAGACGCCGGCGCGCAACACAGGCCGTGAGCGCGCCATAACTCCGGAGGTTCCCATGACGCTTTGTCCCATTGCGATCGCCGTCGGATGCAAGAAGTGCCCGGTGTTTCGCCCTTGCCCGGTGAAGGGCATCATCGGCGACTACGTACCACCCGTTCCTCCAAAGACGGCGAAACGTCGCTGACGCCGGAGACGACGCCGGATCGGTCGAGCGTTCGTGCAACCGCGCTTCCCTCTCCACTCTATTTGCCGCCCAGTCCTCGGGACGACGTCGTCCACCAAACCCGTGGTCAGGCCGACACCGAACACTTCGCCGGCCAAGACGACTGAATAAGAGCGCCCGCCAGGCGGGGCTCCTGACTGGCTGAACGTAGGGCGCACTCCGCTCCAGACCGCGCCGCTGCGGCGGGCGGGGGCTGAACCGACTCGATGATCTCTGCGGGGAGAGCCGCGTGACGGTCTTTCTTCGCGGCTCGTCGCAGGCGACAGGATCGCCGAGATCGTCAGGTGCGCTTTGTCCGCGGTTTCGCGGTGGACTTCCCGGCCGCCTTCTTCACCCTGGTCTTCGATTGCGGCTTACGGGTGGCCTTCTTGGCGATCGGCTTCATGGTCGTCTTCCGTCCTGCAGGCGAGCCCGAGACCTGCTTCACAGCTCGCTTCGCCACCCTCTCCACGGCAGCGACGGCACTGCTCACCGATTTCTTCACGGACTTGACGGCATCGTTCGCCGCCTTCCTGACCCCCTTCTCAATCGGGCCCTGTCCCGCCTCCTTCTCCGCTTTGGACTTGTGGCGCAGGTCGGCGGCGTGCGCGCGCTTGTAGGTTTGGATGTCCTTGAACTTGCCGCTCTCGTCACGCACCGCGTAGAGCTTGGTGCCTGTTGCGCTTCTCATGGTGGTACGACGCGTGGCCATGGTTCCTCATAGTCGATTGATTGGGGACGCCAGTGGAGGCATCGCACTGGACATCTGCAATTATTCACAACGCGAAGATGCCTGTCAGCAGAAATCGCAGTGCTCTGACCGCATGGCGCCGCGATCCCTGCACCATTGCTCATCACGCTTCCCGCACCGGCACCGCACACAACGCGCGCCCGATCAACGCGACGTGCGTAGGACCGACGCTGCCGGGCAGCGCATGGTGTACCCGCGAGTAACAACTTCGGCCCCCTTCGATCAAGAACGGGGGCTGCCAGCCCACCATGACGCTGCGCGACAGCTCGCCGCAGTGAATGAGCAATGCAGCAATGTGCGTTACCGAACATCGATGACTTCGGTCAAGTCCCCTCTGCCGACCAAGTCCACCATGGATGACAGGCAGGGGTGAATGTTCGACAGACCATGCGCGTTTGTAACTCTTGCTTGCCGGCCTGCGATCGAGCGCACTTATCAGGTAAACCAGTTGAGCAATAGGAAGCATGGCGATCGTCACCTGGCTCGACCGCAAATAGTCGAGAGCGTGGCGCGCCGCGACGCAACCGAACGAGGATCCGTTCAACAGGAGATATGAAATGGGCTTAGGAACCATTCTGCTGATCATCGTTGTGCTGATGCTGCTGGGTGCCATTCCAACGTGGCCGCACAGCAGGGGGTGGGGTTACGGCCCCAGCGGCATACTTGGGGTCGTGTTGCTCGTCGTAGTCGTCCTGCTGGTCTTGGGCAAGCTGTAGGGGACCTCTTTCCTCTGCTGGCTGGCGACCGGAGGGACCGCGCATCGTGCATTGCAGTCGCAACTGTAGCTCGCCCGAAAGATCCTCCACTTGTCAGCGTGGGGGTACGTCGGGCAATCATCATTCGTATGGAGATTACTCATGCAACAACAACTCAAGCGCTTCTCGACGCTCTTTCTGCTTCTCCTGGTCGCCGCTTTCCTGGGCTGCGCATCCACCGCCAAGCAGGAGGGGACCGGGGAGTATCTGGACGACACCGTCATCACCACGAAGGTCAAGGCGGCGATCTTGAACGAACCGACATTGAAATCCGCGGAGATCAACGTCGAGACTTTCAAAGGCGTGGTGCAGCTCAGCGGCTTCGTCAGTTCGCGAGAAGACATCAACAAGGCGGCCGAAGTTACGCGCGGCGTCGCCGGCGTCAAGTCTGTCAAGAACGATATGCGTGTCAAGTAACCGGGCCACAGCCGAACGTCAGCGACGGGTGCTCGTCGCTGACGGTAGATGTTGTGTGGCTCAGATCGCGGACCGCAGCGGTTCGCATAGTGGCGTTTCACTCATCATAGGAAGTCATCATGACCATCAACAAGGATCAAGTTAAAGGCGCAGTGAAGGACATCGGCGGCAAGATCCAGGAAGAAGCCGGCAAGCTGATGGGCAGCAAAGAGCAGGAAGCCAAGGGGCTGAAGCATCAAGCCGAGGGCAAGATGCAGAGAGCCGTTGGCGATGTGAAGGAGGCGGTCACCAATCTCAAGGACACCGTCAAGAAGTAAGGTCGGCGATCGCAGAACCGGGGTTGCTCGCTGCACGCCGCCGAAATACATGCACGAATCTCCTGTGCAGCATCGCTCGATCGGCCAGGATGCCCGCGACGAACAGCACCAGGGCGAGGGCAACGAGCGACCGATCGGGCGGATGGCCGGATCGCGCATCTTCGCTGCGCCGTGACAGCGAAGCGGCGTCCCAATCGCTGATCAGTCCTTTGCTCCGCCAGGCAGCGAGCGCGGGATTGGTGCCCCACGTCGCGGTCTCGACGCGAGCGTGGCGCAGGTGCAGCAGACGCCGCGTTCCATAGGGACTCGACACCACGAAGGTATAGAGACCGGGACCTGCATCGGGCACCGTGGCCCGCAAGCGGCCGGCAGCGACGTGCTCCAGCGCGAGCGGCTGACTGACGGTTTTCGGCGTCGCTACCGACACGGACGTGCCGCGGCCGTCGCCCCAGACGCTCCCGACGTGCAAGTCGGCGTCCAGCTGCAACCCGTCGGGGAGATCGGCGACCGACAGCGCGAGCGCTCCACCGGCCGGGACGCCGCTGATCCAGTCCGCCAGCCCTCCCGCGAGTCGCGGCCACTCGCGCCACTGCAGCCACGGCGCGGCCCATGCATCCAGCCCGGACGGCACGACGAGTACGCGTCCCTGGCCGACATCGTGAAACGCGATCAACGGGTCGCCGCGCTGCGATTGCACGGCAACTGTCGCGCCGGGTCGCGATCGCGTCACGGCATAAGCCGTCACCGCCGGCCAGTCGACGAAGACGCCGGGAGCAAACGGCAATGATTGCCGTTGCTCGGTCTCGATGGTGCCGCGTTCCACTCGGGCGCGACGACGTTCGATGCCCGAGCGCATCACCGCCGGCAGCTCGGCCGCCTCGCCGACGCGAAGTACGACGCCGTGCTCCATCCCGACGAGGTTCTGCAATGCCGTGACGTCGGCGTCCGGTCCGACTGCAAGCGCGATGACTTCGATGCGCGAACGATCGAGCCGCGCACGCAGTTCGGCGAGCGGCGCATCGTCCACGAATCCGTCGGTCACGATGACGAGCATCCTTCGCGCCGCACCTGCGTGCTCGAGCTCCGCGATGGCGACTTCGAGTGCCGGCGCGAGCTTGGTGCCCCCACTGGGTGTTACCGGCCAATCCCGCGCGAGCACCGCCGTACCCGCGCCGGCACCACCGAGCGGAATCAGCACGCGGGGCGCGACGTCGAACACGACGAGCCCCAGCGAGTCGCGCTCGGTGAGAGCGCGCGCGGTTTCGAGAACGGCCCGCTGCGCGAGCTGGAAGCGGTTCACCCCGGCGCTCCCCTCGCCCATGCTGCCGGACTTGTCGACGGCGAACATGATGCTCACCGGCTCATCGAGCGCCGCAGGTTCCGACAGCACAGGCAGCACGCTTTCGAGCACCGAGTCGTGATATCCCCCACGGACGAACGAGCGCTCGCCGCCGAGCACCATCAATCCCAGGCCGCGATCGCGCACGGCTGCGACCAACGCATTCCAGAACCGCGGGCTCGCGTCGGACACCGACACGTCATCGAGCACGACAGCCTGGTAGCCATCGAGCGCGTCGGCGCGGCCGTCGAGGCGCGCAGCTGGAACCAGGTCGAGTGACCACCCACCGGCACGCAGGCTGCGCGACAGGGCGGCGTCCGAGCCGCGCGCGTAGAGGATCGCCGCGCGTGCCGTGACGTCGACGACAGCGGCATCGGGCCATGCTTCGAGCAGTTGCCCCGAGGACGGATCATCGAGCGCCACGTCGATGAGCATGGCCCCGTCGCGCGCGGCATCGAGCTCGATCGTGACGCGTCCGGTGGCGTCGGGTTCGCCGCGCACCCGCTGCACCTCGCCCCCGGCCGTGCGGGCCGTGGCCGTGATGCGTACCGGCGTGCCCAGCCGGCCCGTCAGCTGCACTCCGAGCTGCATACGCTGACCCGCGAACGCACGATCCGGCGCGATGACCTGCGCAATGCGCGTCTCCGGTGCTGGACGTCCCACGGCGATCCACCGTATCGGCAGCCTTGCCTCGTGCGCCGCGTGCAAGGCACGTGCCGCGTCACCCGCATTCTCCAGACCGTCGGAGATGACAACCGCGCTCATGAACGCAGTTTCGGCGTGGGCCGCCAAGGCGACGTCGAGTGCCGCCTCGATGTTGGTGGCCGCCGGTTGCAGATCGGCGAGCGGCGTCCCACCCAGCCGCGACAGCACCCCGGGCCCGCCCGCGAACTCGAGCACCCGCACGTCCACGCCTGCGGATTCCGCTGTACGCACGACGTTCGCAACCGCAGCATCGCCTGCCTCGCGCGGCATGCTTTGCGAACGGTCGATCATGAGCAGCAGGCGGGGTTTGCTGCGCGCATCCAGCCACGGAACACCGAGCAACGCCGCCGACAGCACGACGACCGCGGCGACCTGAAACGCAAGGGCCAGCACGGTCCTGAAGCGACCCGAATGCCATGTCGCGCTCACGCGGACCTCATCCCGATTCCACGCCGGCGTAGTCGCGCAGCCGATGCCATTGGCGCGCCAGAGAGACGATTTCCCACAGCAGGACGAGCAGCGCGACTGCAAGCACCATCGGCGTCCAATCCTTCGCCGCACTCGAGGTGATGGGTCGCGCGGGTCCATTCTCCCGGGCCGGCCCGATCGGCAGGACCACCGTCGAGCGAACGCCGCGGTCGACGCCTGCAATGTCGTCCAGCAAAGGCCGCCCAAGGAGATTCTGGAACATGAAGTCCACGAGCAGGGGTGTCTGCCATAGACGCGCGGAGTCCGCGCTCGTGAAGTCGATCGACGTTTCGACAACGTTCGCTGCGCCGGAGCGACGTACGATGACGGGCTCACCGCCGATCGCGAGCAAAACGGTGTCGCTGCGACTGGCCTGGAGCCGTGCGGCGGTCCGCAGGACGTCGCCATCGAGCGCGACACGCATGCTTCCGGGTACGGAGGAGTCCCACTGCGCCACACCCTGCAAGGCGACCGGCGTGCGCTCCATCCGAACGTGGAGGGTCCCGGCATCACCGCCACCGCGCGAAGCACCACAATCAATCGCGACTTCGGCGGCACCTTCGTTGCGCACGATGAGGGCAGGATGGGTGCGGATCGCCCCGAGGAGGGCACGGGGACATGATGCATCGACGGTTACTGGATGCCTGCGCAATACGCCGAGGTCGAGGACGATCTCGTCGTCCTCGGTCAGCGCATCGGCGGGCTGCAGAAATGCACGCAACCGTGGCGCAGCATGCATCGAAGCGGTGACGAGCGCAGAGGTTCCGGGTTCGAGGCGCTGTACGGATCGGGCGATCTCACCCGTCTCGGTTGCGAACACGACCTCGCGAGTCTCGACGGCCGCACCGCCGTTGGTGACCTTCAGCATCAGGTCGTAGCGGTCGGGGTCGTCGAGGCTGCGGCGCGCCGAGATCCGTTCGAGCCCGACGTTGCGCGTGACAGTGGCAACCTGGATCGTGCGATCCGGATGCCGGTCGCCGGGCCATGCGAACACCACCGCGTCGGCGCCGTCGGTGACGAGCCAGTGCAGCCGGTCGGGGCGCAGCAGAGCCGCGGGCGGCGCGGATGGCTCGGCTCGTCCAGCGCGCGCGGCGAGCGCGGCCACCGTTGCCTCGGTGAACGCGCCGCGGCTCCGCCACGGGTCACTGAGAGCGCGTACTTCGACTTCCGCGCCCGGAAGTTCCGCCCCCAGCGTGCGCGCGCGAGCGAGTCCTTCGGCGAGACGCGTGCCATGCTCCTCGCGCGTCAGCATGCTGAGCGAGTCGTCGACCCACAGCGTCACGACCGTGCGCTCCTCGACGAGACGCGGTCCGGCGAGGGCGAGGAACAGCAGCGCCGCCAGTACCGCGCGACGACGCCATGCCGGGTCGGGGGGCTGACGTTCCCCCGGCGCAGGACGAGTGGCCACCGTGCTGCGCCACAGGGCCAGGAACGACACGGGCATCGCGCGACGGTGCGCGCCGCCCCGATGAATCCAGCGGATCATCGGCAGCAGGACGAGTCCGGCCAGCCACGCCGGGGTCGCGAAGGTCAGCAAATCGATCGCGCCCGCGCGAGATGCGCGACCAGCGTCTGCTGCCACGGCTGCGCGACGTTCCAGTCGGTGAACGCAATGCTCCTGCGTGTGCAGAAGCCACGCAACCGATGCGTCATCGCCGCGCGTTCGCGCGTCGCGCCCGCGCTGGCCTCCGCGGCGGCGCGTGCGTGGATACGCGCGCCGGTCTCGACATCGACGAGGTCGAAATCGCCTGCGGCCTGCACGCGGGTGTCGGCGATATCCGTGACTTGCAACGCATGCAGCGCAGTGCAGCGTGCGAGCAGTGCAGCAAGGTCGCGGCGCATCTCGTCGTCGGTGAGGAAGTCGCTGATGACGAAGACGGACGCGGTGCCGTGAAGGTGCCGTGCGCAGGCGCCGAGGTCGGATCGCTCGCCGGCCGTCGATGGTCTCAGCGTCGCGAGGAGACGCGCGATGGCGGCGTAGTGTGGCTGTCCGCGTCCGCGCGGGCACTGCGCCACGACGCGCGTACCAAAGCACAGCAGGCCCACGCGATGCCCAAGTTCCAACAGCGCGTAGCTCATCGCCGCGCTCGCACGTACGGCTGCGCGCCACTTGCCTCCACCGTGCACCTGCATGGACGAGCTCACATCGAGCAGGATGGTCCAGTCCACGACCGACTCGGCCTCGAAGCGACGCAGGATGGGACGACGATACCGGGCCGTTTGCCGCCAGTCGATGTGGCGCACCTCATCTCCCACCATGTAGTCGCGGTGATCGAGATGCTGGATTCCGATGCCGGCGCGCCGGCGCACGGTCCGCGAACCGAGCGTGTGCGGCAGTCGCTCCGTCAACAGGTGCGCGGCGACCCGCGCGAAGGATTGCAGCTCTGCTTCGCCAGGCAGCGCTGCGGCGGTCAGAGCTGCCGTCGCCATTGCTCGATCAACGATGCGAGCATGCTATCCACATCGAGGCCGTCGAGCTCGCTCTCGAGACGCATGAGAACGCGGTGGCGCAACACCGGGAGCGCGACGGCCTCGAGGTCGTCGACGTCGACGTGCGAGCGACCGGCCATCACCGCGCGCACGCGAGCGGCGCGGACCATCGCCTGCAGCGCCCGCGGGCTCGCGCCGTAGCGGATGTGCCGGCGAGCGTCACCCTTGGCGCCGTTGGTTTCCGGCTGCGTTGCGACGATGAGACCGACCGCCGCGTCCTTGCAGCGCTCGCCCAGCAGGACAGTCCGGCACAGCTCGCCGATCCGCAGCACGTCGGCAGGAGCCGCGATGGGCTGCAACGTGTCCGCGGGCTCGCTGTCCAGCGATACGTCGAGCATCGCCCGCAGCGAGGCGCGTGCCGGGAACGGAACCTTGAGCTTGAACATGAAGCGATCGAGCTGCGCTTCCGGCAGCGGGTACGTCCCCTCGAGCTCGATCGGGTTCTGCGTCGCGAGCACGCAGAACGGCGTGGGCAACGCATGCGTGGTGCCCGCGTGCGTGACCTGCCGCTCCTGCATCGCTTCGAGCAAGGCAGCCTGCGTGCGCGGCGTCGCGCGGTTGATCTCGTCGACCAGCACCAGCTGCGCGAACACCGGACCCGGGCGAAACTCGAACTTCGCAGCGCCGGTCGGCGTGGTCGCGTAGATCTCCGCGCCGGTGACGTCGGCGGGCATCAGGTCGGGCGTGCATTGCACACGCGACCATTGCAGTCCCAGTGCTGCAGCGATCGCTTTCGCGAGGTAGGTCTTGCCGAGCCCCGGAAGGCCTTCGATGAGCACGTGGCCGCCCGCGAAGACCGCCGTGACGAGCCCGGTGACGAGCTCGTCCTGGCCGACGATGACGCCGTCGAGCAGCGACCGCAGCTTCTGGAGCTGGCGATGCGCTTCCGCGAATGCACCGTCTGCGGCGGAATCCGCGGTCAACGGCGCTGTGCGCTGGCCTTCATCCATGCTTGTACGTAGGCTGCCTGTGTTGGTGCCAGGCGCGTCGTCTCGCTGGCGGGTGGCGGTGTGGCGGCAAGCGGCGCGCGAGTCGGACGCGCCGTCGCTCGTTCGCGCTGCGCCTCGTCGTCGAAGCTCGCCAGCTCGTCCATGTCGGCCCGTCGATCCGTTGCCTGGGGCGGCGCACTCACGTCGCGTTGTCGCGTCGACATCGTACTCCGGGGAACCGGAGAAGCAGCGGCGTTATCCCGATCGCCGGGACTCTCGCCGGCCTCGCGCCCGGAACTGCCACCGGATGTCCCGGTTGTCCGTCCGGCGGGTGTGGCGCCTACCGTGACAGCTTGGCCCGCATCGCGCGCAGCAGACTTGCCCGTTTCGCTTGCACTACTGCGCAGCTCTGCAGTCACGGTGGCGCTTGTCGCGTGGTCGCCGGCGGAGTCGCCCGCTGTCTCGCCGCCCGCAGCACGCCGTTGCGCCGTGGCCTCGACGTTCTTCGATCGCAACGCCGCCGCGATCTCGCTCACCACCTCGGCTGGCGCGGCACGCTGCATGTTGTTCGCGGCGCCTTCGCTCGACACGCCGGGTGGCATCACGCCTCGCGACTTGCTCGCGCCCAGGCGCGCGTCGGACAGTGTCAGGATCAAGCCGGCGAGTGCGGCGCACGCCAGCATCGAAAGCAACGGCCGGCACAGCCGGGTGGCAGCGTGCTGGTGCGCAAGCAGGCGCAAGCCCTCCGGCACCCGTGCGACCGCCCAACGCTCCAGCCACTGCGCCGCCTGAGCGCCGGATGCGACGTGGTTCCTGCTGTGCAACTCCAGCAAGGTGGAAAACGCGGATGCGCCGCCCAGGTGACGATCCGCCCACAGCGCGCAATCGGCATCCACGGGTCGGCGCAGCGCGGCCCAGATCAGCAGCAGCGCCCACAGCAACGACCCCGTCACGAGCAGTGCCTCGAAGTGCACGGGACGGATCGTGAGGTGGATGGCCACGGCAAGCAGCATCAACGCGGCCGAGCCCCATGCTGCGCGGCGCACGCCTTCCGCAAGCCGTGCCCGCCAGAGTCGGCGGCGCACTGCATCGAGCAGGGATTGCACCATGGCAGCACCCATGGGGCAGGCTACGGCATGCCCATTGTGCTGCGTACGACCCACACCGCCGCCGCCATCATCGCTCCTACGCCCGTTGCAGCGGGGACGGCGAGCTCGGTTCGTCGCAGCAGACGCCGCAACGCAGAGCCCGCCAGCGCCAGCAGCGCGGCACCAGCCAGCAGCACGCACTCTGCGATGACGAGTTGCATCGGCGCCACGGCGCTCGCCGACCACGCAAGCAAGACCATCGGCCACGCGGGCGCCATCGTGCTCGATGCTGCCATCGTGCCATGACGCCAGTCGGCCAGCGCGCCAACGCGGACCGCGACGATCGCGCCGATCGCTGCGCGCAAGTACCAGAGCGCCTGCAATGCATCGGCCGCACCTTGCGCGGCGTCACGGCCACTATCAAGCGCGAGCCGTGCACTGCCAAGCCACCACGAAGCTGCGGCGAGTGCGACCGCAATTCCGGTCCCCGCCGCGAATCGATCGAAGGCAACGTTCATGGGCGGGAAATCGAAACACGGTGCCATCCGGTCGCTTCCACCGGCGCTCGCCCGCCGAGAGAAGTCAGGTCGAGTGGCCACAGCGCAATGCCGGTTTCCGACGGGCCGCGTGCTGCAGCGGCGCGTTCCACGGGAGTGCGGACGGGCCTGCCCGAATCCGCCACCACGACCCCGCTCTGGCCCGGCTGCAGAGCCGGCAGATCGTAGACGGCCCGTCCCGCCAGCAGCGATCCGCTGGGCCAGCCGTCCGTTCCGGCGTTGCGCGTTGCCATCGACCCGTCGTTGCGCGTCTCGATGGTGATCGCTCTCGTCACCGGCAAGCTGCCGGCATAGCAGACGGGCGTCTGCCGAAAGAGGCGTGTATCGAACTCGGCGAACGTCGCGCGACCTTCGGGATCGACCTCGATGACCATCGCCTGATTCGCATTGCACGGCGCCGCGGAGGCGAGTTGCGGAATCAAGGCGGCCCGCATGTGACCCCGCTCCGCGCCGGTAAACCACTGCCACGCCTGGTATTGCGCAGCACGCTCGCCCGACGCGCTCTCGCCCCATACGAGCAGCCTTGGTGCCGGTTCGAGCGTGCGCAGCACGACGAACAACGCTACCGTCGCGAAGGCCGTCATCCCGAGGAACACGGGCGCGGACGAGGAGAACAGCAGCGCCAGAACCGCAACGGTGAAGTACACGGCCGCGATGACAACGACGCGATTCCACGTGGCGTCGCCGGGCCGAGCCAACTCGCGCGCGCCCCCGAGCCCGATCCCTGCAGGGAGCCTCGACGCCAGCGATGTATCGAGCATCCGCCGCGCCTCGGGTAACGACGTTGCGTGCATCAACGTGCGATTCGCGCATCCGCCGGCACCCGCCAGCGTCTGGCGCAGGCTCGCTTCCGCATTCAGCAGCACGACGCGTCCGCATTGCGCCGCATGCGCGACGAGCGCACCGAGTTGGCGCTCGTCCAGCGCGCCGAGCGTGGCCGTGTCGACGATGAGCGCATCGATGCTGCCATACGCGGCAGCGTTGCGCGGCAGTGCGTTCGCGTCCAGCTTGACCGCGTGAAAGCCTTCGAGCTGCACGGCGTCATCCGTCGCGACGGCAGCGCCGAGCAGTGGCGCCTCGGACTGCGCGATGCTTACCTCGCGCCGCAGCGGCGCCGCGTGCGGTGCGGCGGCGGTGACCGTCACGCGGTCCGTCGCACGCACGGGCAAGTGCAACCGTGCGGTGCGACCGGGCGCAAGCTCGAGGCGAGCGCGCACCGTCTGGCCGCCGCTGACCGCCTCGACCGTCGCCGGCGTCGCGGTATCCGCGTGAGGCGGACATCGATCTCCGCCACGCGGCCGGGACGCGCCCAACCGCTCCACGCCGGCGTGACCGTCAGGTCGAGGCGCGGTTGGGCGAGGACCGGCGCGATGCTGCAGAGCGCGAGTCCCAGCAGGCCGAGAAGACGCAACGCAGCCTCACGAAGTACTCAGTCCTCCGGTCCCTTGATCCCCTCGATCGCCTGCTCGAGCGCCAGAACGCTCCACGTCGTGACGAGCTGCGGCTTGTCCTCCCACCACTCGGTGGAGCCGGTATTCACCCAGGACCCGTCCTTGGCCTGCACGCTGACGAGCTTCTGCACGAGCTCGTTGCGCCAGTTGTGCCGCTGGCCCTTGGCGTCGACGAAGGTGTCCTCCCCGTACGCGCGCATCACCTTCGAGAACGCGTTGTAGAAGTAGAACAGCGTGTGCATCTTGTTCGTGGCCGGGTTGGTATCGAGCGTGTAATTCGCGGTCATCCACTTGTACGCCGCCTGCACGCGAGGATCCTTCTTGTCCACGCCGGCATAAAGGAGGCCGAGCATGCCCGCGGCCGTCATGCTGCCGTACGACGCCGTCGCGCCGATCTCGAACTCATCGGGATTCGTACCCGTCCGGTAGACGAAGCCACCATCGTTGCCGGCCCATTTCTGGTCGTTGCTCTCGCTGCGGTTCTGGTTGCGGCTGACGAACACCAGCGCTCGCTGCCACGCCGGGTCACTGGGATTCAGCGACGCCGCCTTGAGGCCTTCCAGCGCGATGTAGGTGTTCGAGAGGTCCGGGCGCTGATCACCGCCATACCCGAATCCGCCGTAGTAGCGATGGTCCGGCTTGTAGCCTTCGGTTTCGTCGAATTGATGGACGACCAGGAACTGTCGTGCGGCCGCGATCACGGGGTCGTACTTCGGGTTCTTGGTTGCCGCGAGCGCACCCAGACATACCGCGGTCTTGTAGCCGGTGTCGCCGAGGGCCTCGCTGATCCATCCCTCGGGGTTCGCGTGCGCGAGAATGAAATCGACCTGGCGCGTGATGAAGGGGCCGTCGCCTTCGTTGTAGCCGCGCGGGCTCTCCAGGAAGGCGCGCAGCGACAGGCAGGTGATGCCGACCTGCTTGCCGACCGACCCGTCGGAGGCCTGCTGGTTGCGCAGGTAATGCAGTCCCATGTCGATCGCCTTGCGCGCGGCGGTATAGGTGGCCGGATCCATCCTGTCTGCCTGGGCGCGCACGGTAGGCGCTGCCAGGACAAGGCCTGCCAGGAGCACAACAACGAGCTTCTTCATGATGTGACGTCCTCCATGGTTGTACGCGTGGTGCCGGCACCGCCGAAGCGACGCCATGGGCTGCGCTGGACCAGCGCGACGAGCGCCAGCGCCAGCAAGATGGAACCGTAGGAGACAAGCAGTGAAGCAAGGCCCGGATACGAGACCGCGAGCCGGGACAGGTTGGAATGGTCGTACAGCCATTCATTGCGCAGCAGGTCGTTGCCGCTCGCGATCGCCAGATGCGTCAGCGGACTCATGCCGACGACTGCGTCGATGATCCAGGGTTGAGTGCGCGCGAGCACTTCGGCAGTGGGTCCGAGCCACAACGGCAGCGCGCCGAACACCCCCAGCGCGATGGCCGCCGTGCGGCCCGCGCGCTCGCGCGCGACATCTTGCGGCCACGGATCCGTTTACGCAGGTGCAACTCGATCGCGGCCGCGAGCGAGTGCGTCAACACGAGCACGAGGACCAGCATCACGCACGCCACGAGCGCCCGGCCAAGTGGTTGGCGGGCACCGCCGAACACGATGAGCGCGATCAGGACCAGCAGGGCAATCGCGACCGACCAGACGCCAATCCGAATCGCGGTGCGTCGCAACCGTCGATGCCGCACCCGGCCAGAAGAGCGGCGCGAGGAGTCCGGCGATGGCGGTGAGAACCAGGCGTTGCGCCGACGGTTGGAGACTCATCGTCAGCGCCCCGAAAGCGGCGCCGGTGACGAGGACGGCAGCGGCCAACAATGCAAGCCGCGTCGTGACGAGTGGTGTCCACGATGCCGGTTCGCGAGGCCAAGCAGCGGCTCCGGGGTTCGATACCGGCGTTGCTGCGCGTACCGGCTCGACCAACTGGGATGTCATTCGACCCCCATCCGTGGATTCGGAACCGACTACGGCGGGCGTTCAGTTCGAACAGTCGCCCGTAATCCCTACTTTCGCTTGAAGCCGTGCGCCGCGATCACGAGGACATCGGCTCGCGATCGCGTTCGTTCATCTCTTGACGCCGACGACCACGCGATGCGGCATCGGGGGTGGAAGCGGCATGACGCGCAAATCGGCAAATCCAGCCTCCTCCATCCAGCGCTTGACGTCGGCATCCGCGTGTACGCCGCCGTTCGGCGCGGTGAGCATCATGTTGAGCCCGAACATCGCCGCAAACGTCGGGTGCGTACCGCCTTCGTCGGTGAATACGTCACTCACGACAAGGAGCCCGCCGCTGACGAGGCAACCGGCCGCGCGGGCGATGAGCCCGCGACATGCCTCGGCGCTTTCGCGGTGGAACATGCCGGACATGAGCACGACGTCCTTGCCGTCGCCAAACTCGGCAACGTGGTAATCGCCGTCGCGTACGCTGACGCGCTCGCTCGCGCCGGCGGCGGCCACGAGCTCGCGCGCAACGGCGGCGACACCGGGCAGCTCCAGCACTTCCGCATGAAGGCCGGGAAAGCGCTCCGTCAGCAGCACCGAATACGTGCCCGGCCCGCCGCCCACGTCGAGCATCGCGCGACGACCTTGGAGGTCGAGGACGCTGACCAGAGCGCGCGCGATGCCCATAGCTCGTCCGTGCATGGCCTGCACGAAGGTGCGCGTCCGCGCCGGATCGTCGCCCAGGTAGGTCTCGGCCGGCAGCGCCGGCCGGCCGGAGCGCAGCGCGTCCTCGAGGCTGCCCCAGGTGCCGTAGAGCTGATCGCTGTAGCGAATGGCATTGCCCATGAACGCCGGGCTGCGCGTGACCAGGAACATGGCCGCCGCCGCGGCGTTGCCGAACCGGCCAGCGTTCTCGTCGAGCAGACCAAGCCCGGCACAGGCGCGCAGGAACAATTCCGGTGGCACGCGGATCGAGGTGCAGCGCGGCGGCCACTTCGTCGGGGGACTTCGCGCCCTCGGCCAGCACATCGAACACTCTGAGGCGGTTGGCGGTCAGCAGCGTCTGGCTGTCCCAGTACGCCGTGCTCAGACGCACGATGGGCGTCGGGTCCGCCGCCGCTCCGGCTGGCCTTTGCGCTGGCGTGCCGTTCACGCAGCCTCCCGCACGCGGTCGAGATCGCACTCGAGCTGCATGTATGCGCAGCGATGACACATGAACGTCTCGGAGATCGTGAGGCCGTGGCGGCGGCGGATCTCCTCGTAGCCCGCACTCAGCATCTCGAAGTAGCTGCGAATCCGCGCGTGATAGTCGGGCCGGTCGCGGCCGCCTGACGGCCACACGAGCGAGTAGATCGGGATGATGCCGCGGCTGCAAAGGTCTTCCGCGCCCTGCAGCGCGGTCCGCGCCGCCTGCTCCCATTCCAGGCCGTGCTCGGGCTCGAGCTCGATGCCGGCGACCATCGCCGAATAGACGTTGCCCCGTCCCCAGTAGCGCACCGCGGTTTCGAGCGCTTCGATCCAGCGGTGATATCCGACGTAGCGATTCTTGCCCGGGCAGACCTTCGCGAACAGCGGCTCCGACCACATCTCGAGATTGAAGCAGACGTGCTGCACGAGCCCTTCCGCATGGAACTGCTCGATGAGGTCATCGGGTATCGCACCGGAGCCCAACGCCACCGGCAGGCCGCGGGTATTCGCCTGCTTCACGAAGCGCGCGAGCTGCAGGAAGCGCTCGCCCTCTTTGCGGCCGTCGGTGAGCGATCCCCCCACGAGATAGATGTGACGGATCTCCGTCTGGCCGATCACCGCGTGCAGCGCTTCGCGCATGCGCTCGAGCGTGGGTGGTGGAATTTCGACCTGGCCAGGCTTCTGTCCCAGGTGCGCGGTACGTTCGTCGGGCGCGCCGTAGGCGCAGAAGGTGCAGCGCATCGACACGCCGTCCTGCTTGTGCAGGAAATATTCGCAGCCGGGCGCGACGTTGATCACGAGCATGTCGCCGTGCGTCGTGACACCGGCCTGCGGAAATGGCAGCCCGTCCTGCGTCTTCTGGGTCATCCACGGCTGCAGCGGCTCGAATTCGATCGGCACTGCTTGCCCGCTCCGATCATCCATGAGCAGATAGCCGTGCTGTTCGTCACCGGTCACGTGCCACGGCGAATCACCGCTGCCGAGAATGCGGATCTCGGTGCCGTCGGTGGTGTTGATGAGATACGGGATCTTCGCGATGCCCTTGCCGGTGGGATCGTGCTCGCCCGGCTTGAAGCGGTACGGATAGTAGTTCGGCATCGAGTGCAATGCCGCGCGCCCGAGAGCTTCCGTATAGCGAATGCCCTCGCACATCACCTGCACCTTCAGCGCTGGCGAGCCGGTGAGCGTGAACATGTCGCACTCCTGTCAGCTTCGGCCGTCGCGGACATTTCCGCGCCCGTCCTGTTATCGTACGCATGCATCAGACGTCCTGTCCATGCCGCGCAACCCATTCGCGCGATACGTTTCGCGCGTCGATGCATGACACTCGGACACAGCAGAAGGAATTCTGTACAGGAGGCTGACAGATGTTGTTCATGCTGACCAACCGCACGCGCCCCGATTTGAGTCCCGAGCAGTATGGCGAGCTTGCCGCACTTGCAAAGCGGTTCTACGCATCGATCCCCGCGGAAGTGCACATTCGCGGCGAATGGGCCGCTATTGACCGGACGCACAACTACACGCTGCTCGAAGCGCCGGACATCGAGGTCGTGCGGCGCATCCAGTCGCCGTTCGAGAATTTCACCGAGACCGCGATCGTTCCGGTGAATGCGATCACCGGCTGGACGGCGTCATGAGCATCGCGATGCGCACTACAGCAGCGAAGCGCCGCGTCCTGCGCAACGCCCTCGCATCCGCGCTCGTCGTGGGCTTCGCGCTTCTGCTCGCGCATTCGACGCTGGCTCAGACGCCGGACAAGCCTCCGCCGTCCGCCCCGGCCCCGGTCGAGCGTCTTGGCCCCGATCTCCTGCGCGTGGGCAACGTGCGCATCGACACGGCCAAGAAGGAAATCTCCGTGAAAGGCGTGGTAACGACTGCGAACATCCTGGAATTCGTGGCCGTCACGAAAGGCGGACGCAAAGGCTACGAGAGCGCCCTGGAGCTCGATACCAACGCAATCGACTTCAACCTCGGCCTCATCCTCATCGGGCTCGATCAGAGCCGATCCGTGGGTCCGAAAATGCATCTCGACCGCAACGCGCCGAAGGGCGATCCGGTGGAGATCTGGATCGAATGGGACGAGCCGAATGGACATCGGACCATTCGCGCGGAGCAGCTGATCTACGACAAGCAGTCCAGGACGACGTTGCCCGAGGGTCCATGGGTGTACACGGGGTCGGTGTTCTCGCCCGAGAACAACGCCTACCTCGCCGACGTTCAGGGATCGTTGATCGGTTTCGTGCATACGCCGGCGACTGTGATCGACAGTCCGCGCGCGTTGTCGCCGGGCGCGTACGGCAATAGCGTGCTGAATCCGGCTCTGAACCTTCAGCCCGGAACGCCGGTTCAACTGCTGGTGCGAGCGCTGCCCCGTTCGAACTAGGCACAAAAAACCCGCGGGAGCCGAGGCCGCCGCGGGTTGATAGGAGCTTTGCGCTATCGCGAGTTACGCGTTGGTCCAGCGATCGCGACGGCGGCGTCCGACGAGTGCTGCCATGCCCGCACCGATCAAGCCGAGCGCGAGTGTCGCGGGCTCGGGAATGCGGCGCACGCAAGGATCAGCGGTATTCGCAGGGTCGCGCACGCAGATGCTGCCGTTGACAGCGGTTGTTGCAAGCGCAGTGAGGCCGTCGAAATCCGACAGGAACTGACCGGTGGTGGGCGAAACGCCCAATATCAGATCGCTCAGGCCCTCGGTGAGTCCGGTGAAGCGTACGGTGGCGAGGCGGAATCCAGCGCCTTCGGACGCGCCTAGAGCGGCGGCGTCGGGAAACGAGAGATCAGCCAGGTACAACAGATCGAGCGGAGAGCCCGCTCCACCGCTGAACCCGAAGCTGAAGTCGTTGACCGGATCGTTAGGATTCGGCCCCATCTTTGCGTCCGGATCATTGGCGTAGGACACACCGCCCAGGATGGTGTCGTCGAACGAGAGCAGGAGCGAGAATCCGCCGACGACTTCGTTCAAGCCTAACGCGACCATGATGTCGATGTCAGCCGTGCCTCCAGGAGCGATCGTCTGGCTTGCCGGAGCAATGCTGATCGTCGCGCCTTGAGCCCCCCCGACCAAGCCAGCTCCCAGCAGTGCTGCAACCACCAGGGATCGCACCGCCTTGAGAATACTAGTCATGTTTCGTCTCCAGAAACGACAACGCTTCGTTGATGAGTTAACGCGTGCCCCCGAATGAAGACTGGGGGCACGCCCATCGCTATTGCGGCGTCAAGCGCAGTTGGCAATACCGCACGTCCAGGACGTTGATCTTGCCGTCACTGTTGCCGTCACGCGGGTCCGTGGCGCCCGTCGCGACCTGGCCGTTGGCATTACGAATGATGATCAGATCCGCGTTATCGACGTCACCGTCACCATCAGCATCGCACTTGGTCGTCGCCACCACCCAATGCTTGATGAGGGTGTTGGATCCCAGCTGGCCAATGAACGCTCTGATGCTGTCATCCCCGGCACCGCCGTTATCCGTGTAGGTGAACGTGGTCATGCCGTTCGCGTCGGTCGTGCCCGAGCCACTGGCACCGGCGTTCACGCTGCCGGCGAGCACCTGGAACTGCACGGTAGCACCCGCGACGGGCGATCCATTCGCCGCGGTCGCAATCGCCGTTACCGTGTGGGTGCCGGGTGGAACAGTGGCCGGATTGGTCACCGGGTTCGTGGTGAGCGGGTTGCCATGCTTCAGCCCGACCGTGGCGAACAACGTCGGATCCGGTAGCACGAGTGCGACCGGTGAGAGAATCAGCAATCCGATCGCCGATTCCCCCGACCTGTCGGTGTTGCAACAGGACCAGTTCAGCGCCGTCCAATAGCCGCCCGTGGTGTTCGTCGGGCTCGTCTGGTTCGCCAGCAACCAATCGACATAGTCGGCGTACCAATCGTCCGCCGGAATCGATCCGGGTCCGGCCGCGCGGTTCACGCCGGCCAGCGTCTGCACGTTGTAGAGCTTGAGGCCCTTGAACACGTTGAACATCGCATACGCGCAGCCCTTGTTGAACTTGCCGTTGCCGCATCCAAAGCCCTGCTGAATGGCGGGGTTCTGCTCGTTCCACCGGTTGCCGAGATAGGTCAATGCGTTCAGGAAATCCGCGTCGGTGTTCGGACGGCCGGCATAGAACATGCCTTGGATCCCGACCCCGGCCTTGGCCACGTTCGCCGAGTTGTCGCTGGCGCGATTGGCGTCCGCCTGATAGTCGAACGAGCCATCGTTGTTGAGGCCGTTCGCCAGTGCCTGCGCGGCGGCGGCCCACTCGTTCTTCACCCAGACGGGAACCGTCGCGCCCGCGCCGGCTGCATCCAGCAGTGCGAGCATGTCCCAGCCGTCGGTGGAACCGTCCGACGAGGTGGAGTTGAAGTAGTAGTACCAGCCGCCCCTGCCGGTGCCGCTGTCGTTCTGCCCCCAGGTCGTCGCGTTGACCAGTCGCTGCAGAATTTCGCCGAAGCTCTTTCCGTTCACGGCGGCCGCCGCAACTTCGGTCACCGTGCGGGCGAGCGCACCGCTCGCTGCGAACGTCGCGACGACGATCGCGTTTTCATAACCCGGGTATCCCGACTGCTGCGCGACGAGCGCGCTACACGTGGGCGCCGGCACGCCGACGCACGGGTCGTTACCGGCGGGCGTCACGCCAATGGCCAATGTCGCCAGATTGGTGAGGACGTAGTTCAGTCCACGGCGCACGAGGTACTTGGGGTAGATGCCCGTTGGCGTCGCGTTGCTGTTCGGCAGCCGGTAGCCGTGATTCTCGAACGCCAACACGACGAGCGCCGTGTACGCATTGACGTAATTGCCCCAGTTGGTGGTCGTCGTCGTGTCGAACGTCGTCCTGTTCGACTGGACCGTCCACGAGTAGCGGAGGCCGTCCTCGATGGCTCGATTGACGTTTAGATTGCGCAGATCGAACGCGGAGAGCAGCGCCGGGTTGTAGACCCTGACCTGCGCAGTGGCGGTCTCGGTCGTGGCGCCGTTCGTGACTGTCAGCGTTACGGTGAGCGTCCCGCTGATGGCGTACGTGTGGTTTACGGCGATGTAGGACCGGTCGCCCACCGCGGCCGGCGCACTCGTGTTGCCGTCGCCGAAGTTGATGGTGTACGTGCTGCCGGCATTCGGAAGGGTCGTGATGCCCCAGACGACCTCCGAAGTGCCCATCAGATAGTCCCGGTCGGGCATCAGCAGCGTTTCCGCTGTCGCCACCGAGCCGGCCAGACACAGCACCAGGGCTGCGAACCACGCGAGCACTCGTCCGCTCGCCACCTGAACGATGCTGGGCACTCTGAACATATCCGTGTCCCTCCGGCTGATGAGCTCAACCGTGCAGCGCCCCCCCGGACGCCGACAGAACGGTCGAGCGGTTAACTTGCTAAACCAAATGCCAAATCGCACTCCATCGATCAATTCAAGAACTGTCAGGCCCGAACGGAGCCCGAACAGGGACATCCTCCGCGCCTTTCCGCTCCCGTCCGCGCGAGCAAACCAGCGGACGGACTGGTCGCGGTCGCTGTGTGCAACTTCAGTGCCACGCCGCAAGACCCCCAAGATAACAATGATATGGCCCGAAGCAGCGCTTACCGTCGCACAGTCTCTGTAAGGTTTCCCGACACGGGGACTCGGCGCAATCCGGCCTACGAACCTCACGCTTGCTTACAGACGCGGCGTCCTTGGGCCGAGCTGTACCGAGTGCGACCGCACCACTCGCCGGGAGCCCCGCGCTCCCGTAGCATCCGCGCGTGCCCTTTCGACCGTCCCTCTACGCGCGCCTCATCCTCGCGCTCCTCGGACCGCTGCTGATCGCGATGGCGGCGGCCTGGGCCATCGGTGTCGGCATCGTGACGCGCACCTTGGAAGAGCGGGTCGACGGGCAGTTGCGCAATGCGGCCATCGTGCTGTCGACGTGGGGGTTGCCCTACACACCGGAACTGCTGCGGCGTCTGGCGGCGCTCGAGCAATCCGACTTCGTGCTGCTCGACCCTGCCGGCGATGTCGCGGTGACGACCTCGCCCGCCGTCGGCGACGCAGTCAAGTCATCCCTCGCCCAGCTGCGTAGTCCGCAACGATCCGGCGCGACCAGCCACAGGCTCGACGCACCGGTGCGGAGTGTTGCCATCTACCAGCCGTTGGAGCCAACGCCCGACCGGCGGTATTCGGCCCTCGTCGCGGTCGCGCCGCTCGCGGACGCAGCAGCGGCGGCGCGGCGGGCGGCATGGTGGCTCGGCATCGCCATGCTCATCGCAACCGCGCTGCTCGGCGCGGTCCTCCTTGCCGTCGTGCGCAACATCACGCGGCCCCTCGGACAGCTCTCGGCGCTGGCAGATCGGATCGCGTCGGGCGAGCGCGAACAACCACTGGACCTGCGCCGGGCCGACGAGATCGGCGCGCTGGCGGAATCGCTGAATACGATGATGACGCACCTCGGACGCTACGAATCACGTCTGGCCTCCCGCACCCGGATGTCGGCTCTCGGCGAAATGTCGGCGCGCCTTGCGCACGAGATCCGCAACCCGCTCACTGGACTGAAGCTCCACCTGCAGCTGCTGGCCGAGCGGCTCGGCGCAGAAGAGTCGGGCCGCGTGCAACGCCTTCTCACCGAGGTCCAGAGGCTCGAGCTCCTGGTGTCGTCCACGCTGATGCTGGGCGGCGCGCAGCGCCTGGATGCGTCGCGCACACCGCTCGCACCGATGCTTGCCGAAGTGCTCGACCTCATGGCGCCGTCGCTCGCGCACCGTGGAATCCGGGCGGAGGCCCACTGCGACGATGGCCTGGAGGCCGACGTCGACCGCGGAAGGTTGCGTCAAGCCGTGCTCAACCTCATCGTGAACGCCGCCGACGCGATGCCGCAGGGCGGGCGACTGCTCGTCGGGGCCGAGCGCGAAACGGCAACTTCCCGGGCGCTCATCCATGTCGATGACTCGGGCCCGGGCGTGGCCGACGACCTGCGCGATCGCCTCCTCGGAGCGCCCGTGAGCACCAAGCCGTTCGGCCTCGGCCTCGGACTGACGCTCTGCCGCGAGGTGGCGGAAGCGCACGGGGGGACGCTGGCAATCGAGCGTAGCGCGGAACTCGGTGGCGCGCGTTTCGTCATCGCGTTACCGTTGCAGGCGTGATCCACCTCCACCATCACCGCCTGACACCATGGCCCGCGTTCTGGTAGCCGACGACGAAAGCTCCATCTGCGAGGCATTCGGGCTGCTGCTCGAGGCCGAGGGACATACGCCGCTCATCGCCTCGACGGGCGAGGAAGCGCTCCGCCTGGTGCGCACGTCGCAGCCGGACCTCGCCTTCGTGGACGTGCGCATGCCCGGGATGGATGGGCTGGCCGTGCTGAAGGAGATTCGGCGATGGAATGCCGCCCTGCCGGTGGTCGTGATGACCGCGTTCGGCACCCTGGAGACAGCGGCGGAAGCGCTGCACAACGAGGCGTTCGACTATCTCGGGAAGCCGCTCGATCTCGCGCAGATCCGGCAGGTGATGCGGCGTGCGTTGCATGCGCCGGCACCGGAGTCGCAGACCCGAAGCGTGCCCGCCACCGGCGACGCGATCACCCGGCCTACGCTCGTGGGGCAGAGCGCGCCGATGCAGGAGCTTTTCAAGCTCGTTGTAAAACTGGCCGACAACGACCTGACCGCCCTCATCCAGGGCGAGAGCGGCGTCGGCAAAGAGCTCGTGGCGCGGGCCATCCACGCCTCGGGCGCACGGTCGCGCGAGCCGTTCGTCGCGATCAATTGCGCGGCCATTCCGGAGCAGCTCATCGAGTCGGAGCTGTTCGGGCACGAACGGGGCGCGTTCACCGATGCCAAGGCGGCTCGGGCCGGCAGGTTCGAGGCGGCAGGGAAAGGCACACTCTTTCTGGACGAGATCTCCGACCTGCCGCTGCATCTGCAAAGCAAGCTCCTCCGGGTGCTGCAGGAGCGCAGCTTCGAGCGGGTGGGCGGGGTCGCTTCGCTGCCGTTCCGCGCTCGTCTCGTCTGCGCGTCGAACCGCGATCTGGCGGGCGCGGTTGCGGCGGGCGCGTTTCGCGAGGACCTCTACCACCGGATCAACATCGTGACGCTGCAGGTCCCACCCTTGCGCGAGCGTCGGGACGATATTCCGGAGCTGGTCCAGGTGCTCATCCAGCGAGCCAATCGTGAAGTCGGGAAGGCGATCGCTTCGGTCGAGCAGGCGGCCCTCGACGCGCTGAAGGCGCGTGACTGGCCCGGAAACGTGCGCGAGCTCGAGCACGTCATCAAGCGATCGGTCCTGGGCGCCCGCGGGCCCGTACTGACGGTCCACGATATCGACTTCAAGGCCGAGGCGGCGCCTGCCGCCAAGGACGCTTCGCACATCGACGCGCTGCTGGAGGCGATTGCGTCCCACGCCGCGCCCCTCGTCGCGGCGGCGCAGACGGCAGGCACCGACGCCGGCGTGCATGAGCTCGCGATGGTGCGTCTGGAGCAGGCGCTGATTCGCGCCGCCCTGACGGCCACCGCCGGTAATCAGGTGGCGGCCGCGCGCCTCCTGGGCATCAGCCGAAGCACCCTGCGGGCGAAGCTGATCGAATCCGCGAACTGATCGGATGTCGGACAGCACCTGGCTGATTTCGGTCACGATTCGCATCCGCTGTCCGGCCAGCTTGTCGGCCAAGTCATTGAGCGCACTGGACGGTCGCCACGGCCAAACCCGCTGGCGTGGTCAGGTACATAGCTTGCTTGACTTGGCCTCGAGGCATCCCGCCGGGGATGTCGCCTGCCAGCGGCCCCCCCGCATCATCGCTGCTGGCAGGACGGCGCGCGGTCCCTCCCGCGCCGGATCGGCGGCAGCACGACCGTGGCCGGGCGTTACGTACGACCGGCCACGGTGATTGTCGGCGGTAGAGCCGTCGGCTAATCTGCCGTGCGGTTGGGATGGGGGGACCACGGATGACGTGTGCTGGTGCAACACCCAGCGTCGCCAACGGCCTGAATGGGCCCGACCGCGGTATTGGCCGCATCCCGTCCGTCCTCCTGACTCCCGCATCGGCCCGGTCCCGGCCGACTAGTCATCCAGCCAGTCTCGCGCGTGCCTTCTCACGTGCCGGCGCGCGCGTCCGCTGTTCCACGCTCGGCCTGGGCGCGCCTGCGCGGCAGCGAGCAGTCATGAAGCGCACGATCGTCCTCGACGTCGTGGGGCTCACGCCAGCGCTCCTCGCGCACGCGCCCAATCTCAAGGCGCTGGCGGCACGCGGCGGCATGCGCCCGCTGACGACGGTGACTCCCGCGGTCACGACGACGGTCCAGTCCACGTTCGTCACGGGAGCGCCGCCGCGCGAGCACGGCATCGTCGGCAACGGCTGGTACTTCCGCGACCTGGCCGAGATCTGGCTATGGCGCCAGTCGAATCACCTCGTCGGCGGCGAGAAGGTCTGGGATGTGGCGAAGCGCCGCGACCCGTCGTTCACCTGCGCCAAGCTCTTCTGGTGGTACAACATGTACGCGTCGGCGGACATCTCGGTCACGCCGCGACCGATGTATACGGCCGACGGTCGCAAGCTGCCCGACGTCTACACACACCCGGCCGAAATGCGGGATGACCTGCAGGGTGCGCTGGGGCAGTTCCCGTTGTTCCAGTTCTGGGGCCCGACCGCCGACATCGAGTGCTCACGCTGGATCGGCCAGTGCGCGTTGCGCGTGTTCGAGCGCCAGCAGCCGACGCTGACGCTCGTCTATCTTCCGCACCTCGATTACAACCTGCAGCGCTTCGGTCCCGCCTTCCCGGGCGTGCAGCGCGACGTAGCCGACGTCGATGCCGTGTGTGGCGAGCTGATCGCCGCTGCGGATCGGGTCGGCGCGGAGGTCGTGGTGCTGTCCGAATACGGCATCACCGAGGTATCCAACCCGATCCATGTGAATCGCGCGCTGCGCCGCGCGGGCTGGCTGCGCGTGCGCGACGAGCAGGGGCGCGAACAGCTCGATGCCGGCGCGTCCGACGCCTTCGCCGTGGCCGATCACCAGATCGCGCACGTGTACGTGCCGCGGCCGGAGCTGGTCGGCGAGGTCGCGCAATTGCTGCGCACGCTGCCGGGTGTGGAGACGGTGCTGGACCGGGACGGCAAGCGCGCACTCGGACTGGACCACCCTCGCTCGGGTGAGCTCGTCGCGATCGCGGATGCGCGCAGCTGGTTCACCTACTACCACTTTCTCGACGACGACCGCGCGCCGGATTACGCGCGCACCGTCGATATCCACCGCAAGCCCGGCTACGATCCGGTGGAGCTCTTCGTCGATCCGCAGCTCCGTCTGCCGAAGCTGCGCATCGCAGCGCGCCTTGCCCAGAAGAAGCTCGGCATGCGCTACCTCATGGATGTCATATCACTCGATGCCACGCTCGTGCGCGGCTCGCACGGCCGGCCGACGGACCGCGCGGAAGACGGACCGCTCTTCATCACCTCGAAGCCCGAGCTCTTGAGCGACGGGCCGGTCGCAGCTGGCGAAGTGAAATCACTGCTGCTCCAGCACGTCTTCGGTGCTGAGCAACTGACAAGGCGGAGGACGGCATGAAACCCGTGGATGTGCTGGGGCAATGGCTGACGGCCCGGCTGCATGATGGAGCGGCGGCATGGCTCGCGCATGGCATCGAGCGTTGTGGTGCGGGCATCGCCGACCGCGACCTGTACCTGCTGATGAGCGCCGTCTCGCGCCACGTCGCACGCGAGCCGCTCGCTCCCACGGCCGCCGAGCTTCGCGACGCCTCCGCGAGCAGGCCGGGGTGGGATCCGCGCGACTGGACGCTCGACCAGGCCGTGCGCATCTACCTGCTGTGCGCGAGCACCGCCAACGGCGAGGAGATGAGCCGCCGGCTCGATCGCCTGTGCAGCGCCGCCGACGTCGGCGAGCTCGTCGCGTTCTATCGCGGCTTGCCGCTCTATCCCGATCCTCCGCGTCACGCCCTGCGCGCCGCCGAGGGTGTCCGCTCGAACATGCGCGTGGTGTTCGAGGCGGTGGCCCATCGCAATCCCTATCCCGCGGAGCAGTTCACCGACGACGCGTGGAACCAGATGGTACTGAAGGCACTGTTCGTCGGCAGCTCGCTCGAGCCCATCGTCGGTCTCGACGCGCGCCGCAACGCGAAGCTCGCGCGCATGCTGTGCGATTTCGCGCACGAGCGATGGGCGGCATCGCGCCCGGTAAGCACCGAGTTGTGGCGGTGCGTCGGACCCTTCGCTGCGGGCCCGCTGCTCGACGACTTCGAGCGGCTTTTCGAGCGCGGCACGGCCGAGGAGCAGCAGGCGGCCGCACTCGCACTGCGCGAGTCGTCCGATCCCGCCGCCGCACGCCTTCTCGACATGCACCCGCCACCACGGCGTCCGGGTACCGATCTCAACATGCGCTGGTAGCGGCCCGCGTCCCTGCGGGCACCCGAGACGAGGAAACGGAGAAAGCCATGCGATTCATCGATCCCCACATTCACATGAGCGCCCGCACCACCGACGACTACGAGCGCATGGCCGCCGCCGGCATCGTCGCGGTCATCGAGCCCGCATTCTGGCTGGGCCAGCCGCGCACCCACGTCGGCACGTTCATCGACTACCTGTCGAGCCTCGTGGGCTGGGAGCGCTTCCGCGCGTCGCAATTCGGCATTCGCCACTACTGCACCATCGGCCTCAACAGCAAGGAGGCCAACAACGAGGCGCTGGCGGAGCAGGTGCTGGACATCCTGCCCCTGTTCCTCGGCAAGGAAGGCGTGGTCGCCGTGGGCGAGATCGGCTACGACGACCAGACTGCCGCAGAGGACAAGTATTACCGCGCGCAATTGCAGCTCGCGCACGACCTCGGCATGCTCGTGCAGGTCCACACGCCGCACCGCGACAAGAAGCGCGGCACGTCGCGCAGCATGGATGTCGCGATCGAGATGGGGCTCGACCCGGGCTCGGTCGTGATCGATCACAACAACGAGGAGACCGTGCAGGAAGTCCTGGATCGCGGCTTCTGGGCGGCGTTCACGCTGTACCCGGAGACCAAGATGGGCAGCGAGCGCATGGTGGAGATCGCACGCCGCTACGGCTCCCGGCACATCTTCATCGACTCGAGCGCGGACTGGGGCAAGTCGGACCCGCTGGCGGTGCCGAAGACGGCGCGCCTCATGCTCGAGCGCGGCATCGCGCGCTCCGATGTCGAAGCGATCTGCTACGGCAACGCACTCGCGGCATTCGGACAGAGCGGACAGATGAAGGAGGAGCACTGGTCGACGCCCCAACCGCGCGACGAGCGACTGCTCTATCAGGGCAACTCCGTCCTGCGCGGCCAGGCGCCGCGTGTCGACGAGCTGCCGGTCATCCCGGAGCCCGCCGAAGCCAGGTTCGTCGAGTAGACCCGCAGCGAAAGGGAGCAATCGACATGAGCGCCACCATCGAGTCGATGAAGGTCGCGGAGCTGCCTGCGGCGACGATGTACCAGCAGGAATTCACGATCCGGTACGACTATCCCGTGTACTTCACGGAGAAGGTGTTCGATCGCGACAATCCGGTGTTCGAGCACGCGCTGTGCCGCCGCGAGAAGGGCAAGCGCCATCGTTTCGCAGCATTCATCGATGCGAACGTCGCGGCGAGCTGGCCGGCGCTCCCGCACGAGATCGCGGCCTACGCCAAAGCCCACGCCGACACGATGGACGTGGTGGTCCATCCGGAAGTCATCCCGGCCGGCGAATACGTGAAGAACGATGCGAGCATCGTGACGCGACTGCAGCAGCGCCTGGGCGAGCTCGCGATCGACCGGCACTCGTATGTCGTCGCGATCGGCGGCGGCGCGCTGCTCGACATGGTGGGATTTGCCGCGGCCACGACGCACCGCGGCGTGCGGCACATCCGCATACCGACGACCGTGCTGGCGCAGAACGATTCCGGCGTCGGCGTCAAGAACGGCATCAACGCGTTCGGCAAGAAGAACTTCCTCGGCTGCTTCGCGCCGCCCGACGCCGTTCTCAACGATCTCGTCCTTCCTGCGCACGCTGCATCCGCGCGATCGCATCTCCGGCATTGCCGAAGCCGTCAAGGTCGCCCTCATCCGCGACACGATCTTCTTCGAATGGCTGGAGGCCAACGCCGACGCGCTCAAGGAAGGCGTGCCTGCCGCCATGGCGCGCATGATCCGGCGCTGTGCGGAGCTGCACATGCGCCAGATCGCGCATGGCGGCGATCCTTTCGAGAGCGGCAGCGGCCGGCCGCTGGATTACGGACACTGGTCCGCCCACAAGCTCGAGGCGCTCACCGGGCACGAGTTGCGTCACGGCGAGGCCGTCGCCATCGGCGTGGCGCTCGACACGCGCTACTCGGTGCTGACGGGCATGTTGCCGGCGGGCGGCGACGAGCGCGTGTATGCGCTGTTCAAGCGGCTGGGGTTCCATCTGTGGCACCCGGCGATGGAGGCGCGCGACGAGCAGGGGCGCCTGCTCATCCTCGACGGCATCGAGGAGTTCCGCGAGCACCTGGGCGGCGAGCTCACCGTCACCATGCTGCGCGGCATCGGTCGCGGCGAGGAGATCAACACCCTCGATCGCGCGCAGATCGTCCAGGCGATGTCGTGGCTGCGTCGCCGGGAGACCGGGCAGTGAGGATCGGCGGCAGCCATCTCGGCTACTGCACGAACATTCATCCGGGCGAATCGTGGGACGAGATCCGCGGCAATCTCGAGCGCTACCTGCCACGGGTCAAGCGGCAGGTCAGCCCCGATGCGCCGTTCGGCGTCGGGCTTCGGCTGTCCGCGATCGCGGCCCAATCGCTTCGCGCACCCGAAAGCCTCGCGCAATTCGCGAGCTTCCTGCGTGACAACGATCTCTACGTGTTCACGATCAACGGCTTTCCCTACGGACCCTTCCACGGGACGCGCGTCAAGGAAGGCGTCTATCTGCCCGACTGGCGCGACGAAGCGCGCCTCGAGTACACGAACCTGCTCGCGGATCTGCTCGCTGCGCTGTTGCCCGGCGACAGCGACAAGTACGGGACCGTCAGCACGGTGCCGGGAGCATTCAAGCCGAATGCCGATACACCCGAAGCCGTGACGCGCATCGCGGATCAGCTCGTCCGGCACGTGGCGCATCTCGTGAGCCTGGAGCGCGAGACAGGGCGCACGATCGTGCTCGCGCTGGAGCCGGAGCCCTGTTGCCTGCTCGAGACGATCGACGAGACGGTGGCGTTCTTCCGCGATCATCTGTACGCGCAACGCGCCGTGTCGCAGCTGGCTGCGCTCGCGGGCATCGACGCCGATCGGGCGGCTGATGCGCTACGCCGCCATCTCGGAGTGTGCCTCGACCTGTGCCACGCGGCGGTCGAATTCGAGGACGCGGCGGACTGCCTCGACGTCCTGGCGCGCGCCGGCATTGCCGTTGCGAAGATGCAGGTGACTGCGGGGCTCCGCATTCCCCACGTGACTGCGGACTCGGTCTCGGCGCTGCAGGCATTCGACGAGGCGGTGTACCTGCATCAGGTCGTCGAACGCGCGTCGGGCGCGCTGCACCGCTACGTCGACATCGGCGCAGCGTGCGCATCCGACACGTGGCGCCGCGGGGACAGCGAGTGGCGCGTGCACTTTCACGTGCCCGTGTTCATGGAGCAGCTCGAGGGCTTCGCCTCGACGCAGTCGTACGTGCGCGCCACGCTGGGCCTCCAACGGCAGCGCGCCTGCACATCGCATCTCGAGCTCGAGACCTACACGTGGTCCGTGCTGCCACCGAGCGCGCGCAACGTCCCGATGGATGAGGCCATCGCGCGCGAGCTCCTCTGGGTGCAACGAGAGCTCCAGTGAGCTTGCTCGTGGCATTGAAGCTCGGCCGCGTCTCCAACCTGCCGACGGTCTGGACCAACACCCTGGCGGGGCTCGTACTGGCAGGCGGCGTCACGGGCGACTTTCGCGTGCCCTGGCTGCTCCTCGCGCTGTCGCTTTGCTATATCGCCGGGATGTTCCTGAACGATGCGTTCGACCGTGAATTCGACGCGCGCTACCGGCCGGAGCGACCGATCCCGTCGGGCGAAGTTCGCGCGACCACGGTTTTCGGAGCCGGGTTCGCGATGCTTGCAGGCGGCATCGGCCTGCTGGTGTGGGTGGGGTACGGCTTTCCCGACGGCACCGGCTGGCGACCTGCAGCGGCGGGAGTCGCGCTCGCGGCCACTATCGTCTTCTACGATCGCTACCACAAGCAGAATCCCGCGAGCCCTGTCGTGATGGGCTTGTGCCGCATGCTGGTTTACGTGACCGCCGGCTATGCGGTCGCCGCTGCACCGCCACCACGAATGTTCGTCATGGGCGTGCTGCTGCTCTGCTACCTCGTCGGACTCACCTACATCGCGAAGCAGGAGCACCTGCAGCGCGTGGCGAACCTCTGGCCGTTGACGTTCCTGGCCATTCCACTGCTGTGGGGGCTGCAGGCTTCGCTCGACGACGCCATGGTCGCCACGGTCGGACTGTTGTTCCTGCTGTGGGTGGGGTACTCGCTGCGCTTCCTGTGGCGGCGCCGTGCGGGCGACGTGCCGCGCGCGGTGGGCGGGCTGCTGGCGGGTATCTGTCTGTGGGACGCCCTCGTGACGGCTGCGATGGGGTTGCCCGCGATCGCGGCGCTCGCGGTCGGACTGTTCGGGCTGACCCTGGTGCTCCAGCGTTTCGTATCGCCGACGTGAGGCCGCCGTCATGGACGTGATCCCGGCAACACCCGGAGGCAAGCAACGCAAGTCGCAGGTCCGCCCTGCGACTGCACCTGCCGCGGCTGGATCGGTGACGCCGCCCGTGAAGATGGTCGAGCTTCGCCCGGCGCGAGCGCTCGCGCTCCCGCTGCTCTTCATCGTCGGGCTCGTCGCCCTGAGCGCGCTGCCATCCATCCGTGCGAACCCGCGGCTCGCATGGTCCTTCTGGGGCGCAGCCACCGTGCTGCTCGCCTGGAACGCATGGCTGCTCGTGAGCTCGCGGGCCGCAGCGCGCACGCTCGTGCTCGAGATCGTCTTGCGCAAGCAGCATTACGTGCAGGCGTGCGCCCAAGGCTCCGTGCTGCTGTACTGGGGCTGGTATTTCCGCGAGGTCTACGACTCGGCGGCCCTCATCCTCGCGCAGCTGCTGTTCGCCTACGCGTTCGACATCCTGCTGGCCTGGTCCAGGCGGGCGACGTACAGCCTCGGGTTCAGCCCCTTCCCGGTCATCTTCAGCATCAATCTCTTCCTGTGGTTCAAGCCGGACTGGTTCTACCTGCAGTTCGTGATGATCGCCGTCGGCTTCGCCGCCAAGGAGCTGATCCGCTGGACGAAGGACGGGCGGCGCGTGCACATCTTCAACCCGTCGTCCTTCCCGCTCGGCCTCTTCTCGCTGGGCCTGCTGCTCACGGGCAACACCGCGATGACTTGGGGACAGGAGATCGCGACGACCTTCGAGCGGCCGCCGTACATTCGCCTGTGGATCTTCCTCATCGGCCTGCCGGGCCAGTACTTTTTCGGCGTCACGCTGATGACGATGTCGGCGGTCCTCACGGTCGTCGTCTTCAACCTCGTGTACCTCCTGATCTTCGGCACGTACTTCTTCGTGGACGCGTACGTGCCCGCCGCCGTGTTCCTCGGGATGCAGCTCCTGTTCACGGATCCGTCCACGTCGCCGCGCACGGAGCTCGGCCGCATCATCTTCGGCGTGATGTACGGCCTCGGCGTGGTGACGCTCTTCAGCATCCTCGAGCACCTCGGCGCGCCAACGTTCTACGACAAGCTGATGGCCGTGCCCGTGATGAACCTTTGCATCCAGGTGATCGACCGCGCTGCGCAGTCGCCGGTGCTGCGCCGGCTCGATCCGACCGTGTTCGTCCGGACGCTCGCCCCGCGCCGCCGTCATCTCATCTACATCGGCGTGTGGACGCTGGTATTCCTCCTGATGAGCGACCCCGGGTATTGGCTGCGGCCGCGCCGCTGGGTACCTTTCTGGCAGGAAGCGTGCACCGAAGGGCGGCACAACGGCTGCCAGACGCTCGGGCGCATCGTCACGCAGTATTGCCGCCAGGGATCCGGCTGGGCGTGCAACGAGCTCGGCATCCTGGAATCGGAGGGACGCGCCCAGAGCGCGATACCGGCGCAGGCGGCGTTCCAGCAGGCGTGCCGCGTCGGCTTCGCGCCGGGCTGCGAGAACGCGAGCGCAGGCGGCCGGGCCGGGCGCGCGAAGCTTCCAGCGGCTGCCCCCGCGTTTGTCGGACTACCCGGTCCTCCTGCAGGAGGGAACCGGTCCACCACCCGACAAGACTCCGCAGGAGCTCTATGCCCGGGCGTGCAAGCAGGGGTGGAAGGATGCCTGCGGCAAGGTGGAGGCGGCGCGCAACGGCAAGGCCGGCGAATAGCGCGCAGTCGAGCGCAGCGGCGACGACCGCATACGCAGGCCTGCAGGCGGCTGTCGTGCAGCCGTGCCGGCAGACCCGGCCGCCACCGCGCGGGCGGTGCCGGCGGTCTACTGCTTGATGAACGGCGCGACGTCGCCGGCGTGCTTCTTCTGCTGCTTGATCGCCTTCTTTTCCTTCGCCGTGTGCTGCGCCTTCTTCTTGCTTTCCTTCGGGGGCTGGTGGGCCATGAGTCTCTCCTGTCAATCGCCGCCAGTCTGGCGTCTCGTCACTATAGGCCAGAGTACGCAAGCAATGCCGTTCTTCGCGTGACCGGACGAGACCAGCGCGGGGCCGGTCGATCAGCCCTGCGCTCGTCGGACACCATCGTCAGCGTGAGCAAATGACGTGGCCCGCGGGCACTCCCGCAGGCCGCCACGGCATCGCGACGATTCACCCGCCGATGCGGTCCAGCGTCGCCTTGGGGTTCAGCAATGCCACCCGTCCCTGACGATTCGCGCCATCGAGGATCAGCGCCTTCGCTTGCGTCGCCGTGAGCTCGGGATGGAGGGCGAAGAGCTTTGCGGCGAGATTCGTCACCTGTGGCGCCGCCATCGACGTGCCCGAAAGCTTCAGATGCTCGCCTCCCGGCACGACGCTGTCGACCTCGAAGCCGTTGGCGTAGACCACGACGGTCTTGCCGAAGGTCGAGAAGCTCGTTTCCTCACCCGCTTGGTCGACCGCGCCCGCGGTGACGAGATTGGGAAGCTCGAGACCCGCCGGAATGTATTCGTTGAAGTCCGCACTGTTGTTCTCGTTGCCCGAGCCGGCGACGAACAGGATCTCGGGCGCCGACGCGATCGCCGCCTTCAGCGCATCGCGCTCGACGTTGAAGAGGTTCATCGCGAGCTGCCGGCGCGATTCCGGATCCTTGCCGATGCCGTGATAGGCAAGTGCCTCCTCGTAACCGCCCGGACCGTAGCGCCAGCTCATGTTGACCACGCGCACGCCCGCCTTGCGGAAGCCGTCGACGATCGTCGCATAGTTGGCTGCCGTGCGTTGCGACAGCGCTTCCGACGGCGTTTGGGGCACCGCCCTGTGGCTCCAGTGCATCGCCACCGGGTAGACCCGCGCGAAGGGATTGCCGGCCACCGCGATACCGGCGACGTGCGTGCCGTGCGCGTAGAAGCCCGCCAGCGCGAGGCTCTCCTGGAACGGGACCGCCTCCTCCGGCTTGAGCGTGGACACCTTTCCTTCAGTCGCCGCGCGTCCTCGGTGTCGAGCGCGGCCTTGAGGTCCAGCGCGCCTTTCACGAGCTGCCGCAGCTGCGGCCACTGGTCCTTCGCGTCGCCGAGATCGCGCAGCACGTTGCTCACCGGCCGCCCATCCTCGTCGAAGGCCAGTCCCGGCAGCGAGGCCGGCTTGAACAGCGCCATGTCGACACCCGCGTCCCAGATGGCGACGACGACCGGCTTCGCGTGTGCGTTCTCGGGCAGCGTCACGAGGCGCGACGACCAGAGGTCGGGCTTGCGGACGGCCACGACGTTGCGCTCGATCACCGGGGCCAGCGCGCTCACCACGGCGGCGCGCGCCGGCAGCATTTGGTCGAGCTGTACCCGCGAAGCGATGATCCCGGCGACCATGCCCTGATCCAGCTTCATCCCGGCGTTGCGCGCCGCGGCATCCATGTGCGCGCGGAACCCGCCAACGATCAGCGCCGGGTTCGCCATCTCCATCTGGGCCTTGAGTCCCTTGACGCTGTCCTGCACCTCCGCCCACGGCATGGCGCCGTAGCGCTCGGCGACCGCCGCGCGGATCGCCGCCTGCTGCGTGTCCGCGTCCCCGCCGGCCGACTTCACCGAGGCGACGATGTCCGTCAGCACGCCCGCGGTAAGGCGCGCCGCTGGTTTGTCCTGATAGCCCCGCATGACGCTCGTGAGGCGAGGCACGGCGGCCCAGTCCTGGCGCAGCATGGCGATCGCGACGCGTACGGACGCGAGCGCACTCAGGGTCGGCCGGTCCTCGATGTCATAGGCCGCGAGGTCCGCATCGAGATCGCGCTCCAGAGCATCAGCGAGCGGGAGCAGATCCGCCGCAGGTCCTTCCAGGAGCTCGCTCGGGAGCCTGGAAAGCGTGTACTCGTGGCGCGGCAGCTCGTCGGCGCGCGTGATCTTCTTCTTCGCGGCGGCGCTGGCGGGCGCGGCCTGGGCATCGACGATCGGACAGGCGAACGGCCAGTGCGGCTGCGAGCACGCTCGCGGAGAGCACGGGGACGAAACGTGAGGGCATGGGAACTCCGGGGGTGGTGGACGCCGGATTCTAGGGGGGCCACCACGGAGATGCCCTACCACGCGACGGAATGCAGCGGGCGCCGACGAGTCGACGGATTGCGACGACATTCATTGGAGCGCGAAGCGCGCCGTGCGAACGCACACGATCGTCCTGGTGGGCGACGGGGCGCACTGGAGCCGCGGCAGGCCGCCTGCGACTACGGCGGCGACACCATCGAGCGACGATCAGCCGAAGAAAGCGAGCAGCTCCGCGAGCGTTTCCTCGGGGGCTTCTTCCGCCAGGAAATGTCCCGACAGCAGCGGCCGTCCCCGCACGTCGTCGGCCACGCTCCCCCAGTCCTCCAGCGGCTTGAAGAGGCGATTGACCACGCCGTCGTCGCCCCACAGCGCGAGCAGCGGACACGCGATCCGCTGGTGCGCATCCGCGGCATCGTGCTCCAGATCGATCCCGGCCGCCGCGCGGTAGTCCTCGCAGCTCGCGTGAATCGTGGCGGGATCGCGCGAAGCAGCGCTCGTATTCGGCCAGCGCGCGCGGATCGAAATAGCTCATGCCGCGCGACCAGCCGCCGATCTTCCTGTGCAGGTAGTAGATCGGATCGGCACCGATCAGCCGCTCGGGAAGGTCGAATGGCTGGATCAGGAAGAACCAGTGGTAGTACGCGGTGGCGAACGCCTTGTCGGTCCTGCCGTACATGATGCGCGTGGGCGAGATGTCGAGGACCGCGAGGCGCTCGACTGCATTCGGATGGTCCAGCGTCAGCCGGTGCGCGACGCGAGCGCCACGGTCATGGCCGGCAAGGCGAAAGCGCGCGAAGCCGAGCTGGCGCATGACTTCGACCTGGTCGGCCGCCATGGCGCGCTTCGCATAGTTCTCGTGCCGCGGTCCGCCGTCGGGCTTCGACGAATCGCCATAGCCGCGCAGATCGCTCGCCACGACCGTGAACCGCTCCGCGAGCCGCGCCGCCACCCGGTGCCACATCGCATGCGTCTGCGGATAGCCATGCAATAGCAGCAGAGGCGGTCCGCTGCCGCCGACGACGCACGCGATCTCGGCGCCCGACGTGACGACGCGACGCGATGCGAATCCGGGAAAGAGCTCCGCGTCGGCGTTCATCGGGATCGATCCTTGCGCTACTGCTGGCGGCCAAGGAGCGCTTCGGCGCGCGCCGTGTCGATGCCCACCGATGCCGCCGCGTCGATGAGATCCGACCATGTCTTGTCGTCGATCGGGATGCCGTTGGCGAGACGCGCCTCGCGCGTGCGCCGCTCGACGTCGCCCGGTGCCAGCACCGGCGTGCCGGGTTCCGCCGGCGGCGAGGCCTTCACCCAGTCGATGAAGCGGCGCGCCTCCGCGCAGCACGCTGCCACCCGGATCGTAGACGCCCGGGGCGATGAAGATGGAGAGCATGTTGTTGCGCAGCACGGGATCGTCCGGGTCGGAGCTTCGGCCCGTCGAGATCGCGCCCGCGAGCAGGTCGGTGATGATCGACAGTCCCGAGCCCTTGTGCGCCCCCACGGTGAGGAGCGCGCCACCGTCGTAGAAATCACTGGGGATCGGTGGTCGGCTGGCCATGCTTGTCGATGATCCAGCCCTCGGGCACGTGCTCGCCCTTGTTCAGCGCGACCATGAGCTTGCCCTCCGCGACGGTCGACGTCGTCACGTCGAGGATCACGGGATCGGCGCCGGTGACGGGCACGCCGATCGAGATCGGATTGGTCGAGAGCCGGCGATCGGTGCCTCCGAACGGCGCCACGCGCTGCGCCCCGGACGTGTTGAGGAAGTGGAGCGATACCTGTCCCGCACGCGCCGCCATCTCGGCCCAGTCGCCGACACGACCGAGATGTCCGCAGTTGCGCAGCCCGACCATCGCGATGCCGGACTTCGCGGCCTTGGCGATGCCGAGGTCGGTCGCGAATTCGCCGACCACCTGGCCGAAGCCGCGGTTGCCATCGACGATCGCGATGGTGTCGCTCTCGAACACGACGCTCGGCGTCTGGTTGACCCGCAGGTTGCCCTCGCGCACCCACTCCAGATACTTGCCGACGCGCAGCACGCCGTGGGAATCGTGGCCCACGAGATTGGAGTCGACGAGGCGCCGCGCGACCACCTCGGCCTCCCTGCTGTTACAGCCGCCGCCGTGCATGATGGCGGCGACGAAAGCGACGAGCTTCGGCGCGGGAAGATTCTTCATCGCAATCCTGATCAGGGCCTGTTCACACTAGTGGATTTCGGGGTCGGGCGTCGGGGCGGTGCCTTCGAGGAAATCGAAGTCGCAGCCCTCGTTCGCCTGCCGGATGTGCTGCTGGTACAGCGCGCCGAAGCCGCGCGTGAAATGCGGTGGCGGCGCCTGCCACGCCGCACGCCGCGCCGCGAGCTCCGCTGCCGGCACCTTGAGCTCCAGCTTGCGCGCGGGGACGTCGAGCTCGATGCTGTCGCCGTTGCGCACCAGCGCGAGCGGCCCGCCCACGTGCGATTCCGGTGTGACGTGCAGCACGCAGGCGCCGTAGCTGGTGCCGCTCATGCGCGCATCGGAAATGCGCACCATGTCGCGGATGCCCTGCTCGAGGATCTTCTTCGGGATCGGGAGCTGGCCCCACTCCGGCATGCCGGGCGCGCCGAGCGGGCCCGCGCTCTTCAGGACGAGCACCGAATCGGGCGTCACGTCGAGTGCCGGATCGTCGATGCGCGCTGCCATGTCGTTGAAGTTCTCGAATACGACGGCAGGTCCCGTGTGGCGCAGCAGGCGCGCTTCCGCCGCCGCGGGCTTGATGACCGCCCCATCGGGCGCGAGATTGCCGCGCAGCACGGCGAGCGTGTCCTGGCCGACGAGCGCATTCTCCGGTGTGCGGATCACGTCGGGCGCATGGATCACCGCATCGGCGATGTTCTGCCCCAGCGTGCAGCCGTTCACCGTCATGGTCTCGGGATGCAGGCGATCACCCAGCGTACGCAGCAGCGCACGCAAGCCCCCGGCGTAATAGAAATCCTCCATGAGGTACTTGCCGGCCGGACGGATGTTGGCGAGCAGCGGGGTCGTGCGCGCAAGGTCGTCGAAGCGCTGCGGCGTGAGCGGAATGCCTGCACGGCGCGCGATGGCGATGAGGTGCACGATCGCGTTGGTCGAACCGCCCAGCGCCAGCACGGTGACGATCGCGTTGTCGATGCTCGCCTCCGACACGATGTCGCGCGGCTTGAGGTCCTCCCACACCATGTCGACGATGCGACGCCCGCTTGCCGTGGCCATGCGCGCGTGGCGCGAGTCGGGCGCGGGAATCGATGCGGCGCCCGGCAACGTGAAACCCATCGCCTCGGCCGCGGACGTCATCGTCGACGCGGTGCCCATCGTCATGCAGTGGCCGGCAGAACGCGACATGCCCTCCTCGAGCTCCTGCCATGCGGTCTCCGACAGGTTGCCCGCACGCTTTTCGGCCCAGTATTTCCACACGTCCGAGCCGGAGCCGAGGAACTGTCCCTGCCAGTCGCCGCGCAGCATCGGGCCGGCGGGCATGAAAATGGCGGGCAGGTTCATGCTGATCGCGCCCATCAGCAGGGCGGGGGTGGTCTTGTCGCAGCCACCCATCAGCACGCAGCCGTCGGCAGGATACGAGCGCAGCAATTCCTCGGTTTCCATCGCGAGCAAATTGCGATAGAGCATGGTCGTCGGCTTCTGGAACGGCTCCGAAAGCGAGATCGCCGGCATCTCGACGGGGAATCCTCCGGCCTGCCAGACACCACGCTTCACCTCTTCCGCACGCTGACGAAAATGGGTGTGGCACGGATTGATGTCGCTCCACGTGTTGATGATCGCGATCACAGGCTTGCCGAGGTAATCGGCGCGGGCATAACCCATCTGCGCCGAGCGCGAGCGATGCCCGAATGAGCGCATGTCGGTGGCGCCGTACCACCGATGCGAGCGCAACTCTTCGGGTTTCTTGCGTGGTTTCATCGACGATCCGGGCGGCGGCAGGCAGGAGCGGCCCACCGCGAAGATCGGAGGGACTATCTGCGACGATTATACGCAGCGCGCAGCGGCACGAGTCGCACGCCCGCCCGCGGAAACCGCCGCGGTGGCGGCGTGTCCAAGCCGTACTGACGACAGCGCAGCGTGCCGCGGTTAGACTGGAACCACTCGTCGGGCAATGGGTAGGCCCCGACTGCTGCACGCTACGAGGGAGGTCGCATGGCACTTCCTGTCCGGCTGGTTGCGCTGCTGCGCTGCGCCGTTGGCGCGTTGGTGCTGCATGCGCTCTCCTTCGCCGACGCGCCATCCGCACTCGCCGCGGATCTGCGCGAGACGCCCGCGACCCAGGCGCGCAGCGAGGCCGACCGGCTCTTCCGCGCCGTCGTCAAGGTGCAGACGCAGGCCGTCGACGGGGCCCGAACCGCGGCATCGCTCGGCGCCGAGCGTGAAGGCACCGGGGTCGTCATCGGCGAGGGCGGCCTGATCCTCACCGCCGGTTACCTCGTGGTCGAGGCGGACCAGGTGAAGATCGTCGACAGCCGCGGCAGGGCATTCCCTGCGCGCGTCATCGGCTACGACCATCCCACGGGCCTGGGGCTCGTGCAGACGATGCTGCCGCTCGACGCGCAGCCGCTCCGCTTCGGCGAATCGGCCGCACTCAAGGAGCGCGATCCGGTCATGATCGTCAACTACGAGGGACGCGACGACGTCACACTCGCCTTCGTCGTGTCGCGCCGGCAATTCACCGGCAATTGGGAATACCTCGTCGAGCAGGCGATCTTCACGTCGCCGCCGACGCTCAAGTGGAGCGGCGCCGCGCTGGTCGGGCGCGACGGCCGGCTGCTCGGGATCGGCTCGCTGGTCGTACGCGACGCAATGACCGGCGAGACGACGTTGCCCGGCAACATGTTCGTGCCGATCGATCTTCTGAAGCCCGTGCTCGACGATCTGGTGAAAACGGGACATCGCGCCGGGCCCGCGCGACCGTGGCTCGGCATCAACGCCGACGAGGTGCAGGGACGACTGTTCGTGGTGCGCGTTTCGCCCGAGGGTCCGGCCGCGCAGGCCGGCATCGAGCCCGGCGACATCATCCTCGGTGTCGGACGCGACGGCGTGCACACGCAATCCGAGTTCTACGGCAAGGTGTGGAACTACGGTGCAGCGGGCGCCGAGATTCCGCTGCGCGTGCTGCACGACGTGGACGTGCGCGAGGTCAGCGTGCGCTCCATCGACCGGGTCGAGTACTTCAAGGCCGCGGCGACGCACTAAGGCGTCGCCGTCTGCGTCGCTGGCCGTGCCTCCGGGCGGCGTCGCCGCTCCGGTAGAATCGGGCGCCCCGGCGCAGCCCGCGCGGGTCTTCCCGCTCTAGATGATTCTCTACGGCCTCACCATCTTCGCGAGCGCGTTCCTGCTCTTCCTGCTCCAGCCCATCACCGCCAAACAGATCCTGCCGTGGTTCGGTGGATCGGCCGCAGTCTGGACCACGTGCCTCGTGTTCTTCCAGACCGCGCTGCTCGCGGGCTATGCGTATTCCGATCTCGCCGTGAACCGACTGCCGCCGCGCAGGCAGGTCACGCTGCATTCGGCGCTGCTCGTGCTGTCGCTTGCCCTGTTGCCGATCATCCCCGCCGTGCACTGGAAGCCAACAGGCACGGAAAATCCGTCTTGGCTGATCCTGGGCCTGCTCGGAGCAACGATCGGTTTGCCGTATTTCCTGCTTTCCACCACGAGCCCGCTCGTGCAGGCGTGGTTCGCCCGAGCCCGCCCCGGCGCGAGCCCGTATCGGCTGTTCGCACTGTCGAACCTCGCGTCGATGCTCGGCCTGCTCTGCTATCCGATGCTGGTCGAGCCATGGACGCGCACGCGAGAGCAGGCCATCGGGTGGTCGGTGGCCTATGCCGCGTTCGTCGTCGTCTGCGTCTTCGCCGGTTGGCGCAGCCTCGCGGGTGATGCCTCGCTGCGGCAACGGCCCGACGCGGTGGTATCGGCCACCGCAGGACCGCCCCCGAGCGTCGGCGATCAGCTGACGTGGTGCGCGCTCGCCGCCACGGGCTCGGTGCTGCTTCTTGCGGTGTCCAATCACATCACGCAGAACATCGCCGCCGTGCCCCTGCTGTGGATCGTGCCGCTGGCGATCTATCTCCTGACCTTCATCCTCGCGTTCGACACCACCGGCTGGTATCGCCGTCCGCTGGTGCTGCCCGCGGTTGCCGCAGGGCTGGGCGTGATGGGTTGGACGCTGGCCGACCGGCGGCTCGTGCACGTGCTCGAATTGCAGTTGCCGGTGTTCTGCATCGGACTGTTTCTCGCCTGCATGTTCTGCCACGGCGAGCTCGCGCGCCTCAAGCCGGCACCCAGGTACCTGACGCGCTTCTATCTGATGGTTTCCGTCGGCGGCGCCGTGGGCTCGATCGTGGTCGGCATCCTCGCGCCGCTGTTCCTTCCCGCCTACTTCGAGCTCGGTGGCGGCCTGCTGCTTTGCGCCGTGCTGCTGGTACTGCAAGTGCGCCGCGATGCGCCGGTGTTTCGCGGCCTCGCGGTTGCGGCGGTTCTGGTCACGCTCGGCACGAGCATCTGGAGCATCCGGCAGTTCTTCGAGGACACCATCTACGCATCGCGCAATTTCTACGGCGTGCTGCGGGTACTGCAGGTGGGCACGACCGGACCGACCGCCCATCGCTCGCTCGTGCACGGCACCATCCTGCACGGCACGCAGTACCTCGCACCCGATCTGCGCCGCCGGCCCAGCACGTATTACACGGCGTCGTCAGGCATCGGGCGGCTGCTCGAATCGATTCACCCCACGCTACAGCCACTGAAGGTCGGTGTGATCGGGCTCGGCACGGGAACGCTCGCCGCGTGGGGCAGCACGGGCGACGTGTACCGCTTCTACGACATCAACCCCGAGGTGCCGCGGATCGCGCGCACCGACTTCAGCTTTCTCGGGGACAGTGATGCGACGATCGAGATTGCCCTGGGCGATGCGCGGCTCACTCTCGAACGCGAGACCCCGCAGGGCTTCGACATCCTGGCGGTCGATGCCTTCTCGAGCGACGCCATTCCGGTGCACCTCATCACGCGCGAGGCGCTGGGCGTCTATCTCAGGCACATGAAGCCAGGCGGAGTCATCGCGTTCCATGTCACCAATCGCTTTCTCGACCTCGTGCCCGTGGTCGAAGCGTTGGCTCACGAGAGGGATCTCGGCGTCATCCACGTGGTCGACACCGGCGAGGAGCCGCTCTCGAGCAAGAGCGACTGGATGCTGCTGTCGTCCGACCGTGCGAAGCTCGGGTCGCCGCTCCTGGTGGCCGCCACCAAGCCGATCCAGCCGCGCCGCGACTGGCGGGTGTGGACCGACGACTTCAACAATCTGCTGCAGGTGTTGCGCTGAGGAGAGCACACGGAGCGCGTTAGAATCGGGGCATGAGCGCCGTGCTGCCCAGCGATCACGCCGCGGAATATCCGGTGGGTCTCGATGCCGATCCGGGACCGTACCGAGCCATCATTCATCGGCCAGAGACGCGCTCGATCGAAGTGATCGACCAGCGGCTGCTGCCGCACGCCGTGGTGCGGATCACGATTGCAGACTGCGACGCTGCCGCGCTCGCGATCCGCAGGATGGCGGTGCGCGGAGCACCGCTGATCGGTGCGGTCGGCGCCTACGGCCTTGCACTTGCCCTCGACCGCGAAGCGACGGACTCCGAATTGCGGCGCGCGCACGCGGCACTCGATGCCACGCGTCCGACGGCGGTGAACCTGCGCTGGGCGCTCGATCGCGTGCGTGACGCCGTGCTGCCACTGCCGGTGAGCGAGCGCGCCAATCGTGCGTGGATGGAAGCGGATCGCATCGTGGCGGAGGACATCGGCATCAACCGGCGCATCGGCGATCATGGCCTCGCGCTGCTCCGCGGACTGGCCGAGCGCAAGCCGGGCGCCATCAACGTGATGACGCATTGCAACGCGGGGGCGCTGGCGACCTGCGGCTGGGGCACCGCCACCGCCGCCGTGTTCATGGCGCACTCCGAGGGCCTGCCCGTGCACCTCTGGGTGAGCGAGACCCGGCCACGACTTCAGGGCGCGAACCTCACGGCCTGGGAATGCGAGCAGCGCGGCGTTCCGCATACGCTCTTCAGCGACAGCGCCAGCGCACTGCTGATGCGCCGCGGGGACGTGGACGTCGTCCTCGTCGGTGCGGACCGCGTCGCCGCCAACGGTGACACGTGCAACAAGATCGGCACGTACGACAAGGCGCTCGCGGCCGCCGACAATCGCGTGCCGTTCTATGTCGCCATGCCGTCACCCACGCTGGATCCCGCGCTGGCATCGGGCGAGACGATTCCGATCGAGGCGCGCGGTCCCGACGAGGTCCTCGAGGTGCATGGCCGCGACATGTACGGGCAGCTTACGTCGGTGCAGATCGCGCCAGCGGGAACGCGTGCCGTGAACTTCGCCTTCGACGTGACGCCGGCGCGCCTGCTCACGGGCCTGGTCACCGAACGCGGCGTCATCGACGCCAGTGCGGAAGCCATCGCGCGCACCTTCCCGGAGCGCTTCGCGCAATGAGCGAGGCTCGGTCGCGCGAGGAGACCGCCTTGCGCGACGCAGTGATCGCCACCGCGCGGGCGATGAACGCAAGCGGGCTCAATCGTGGGCGTGCGGGTAACGTGAGCGCGCGCTACCGGAATGACGGCTTCGACGGTTTCCTGATGACGCCGAGCGGCGTTCCCTACGACACTCTGACGACCCCGGATATCGTCGCGATGCGCGCGGATGGCACGGTGCGCGACGCCGGAGCCCGCGTGCCTTCGACGGAATGGCACTCCCATCGGGCGCTTTATGCGGCACGCCCCGATGCGCACGCCGTAGTGCATGCCCATTCCATGTTCGCGACGACCCTGGCGTGCCTGAAGCGCGAGATCCCGGCCTTCCATTACATGGTCGCGCGCGCCGGCGGCAATGACATTCGCTGCGCGGAGTACGCCACGTTCGGGACCGACGCGTTGGCGGGCTCTGCCGTCCAGGCGCTGGAAGGTCGCAAGGCGTGCCTGCTGGCGCACCACGGGCTCATCGCGCTCGGCGCGGACCTCGCCGCGGCGTTGGAAGTGGCGGCGATCGTGGAGGAGCTCGCGGAGATGTACTGGCGAGCGCTGCAGATCGGCGAGCCGGAGACGCTGGGCGACGCGGAGATGCATCGCGTGGCCGCCAACTTTGCGGACTATGACAAAAGCCAAATGCCAAAATGACATCGGCATAGACTGCCGAAGGCAGTGTAAAAAATTCACTTGGCATAACGGTAGGAAAAAATTTCAAATCTGCCAGTGACTTGCGAAACGTCGAATTTCTTTACACGACGCGGCGGCGGCAATTGATTCGACGCTATAGGTCCTTGTTTTTGCGGCACGGATTTTCCAAGGCACAGGAGTTGCTCCCTCCATAGCATCAGAGCAGTTGGCTACAAGGAGCCTCAAAATGAAGAAAACTCGGTTGCTTCGGAGATCCGTCTTGGCCGCGGCGATAGCGGCATCGGCCCTCCTTTCCACCGGCCCGGGATCGGCGGCGCCGCTGGTCGGTGACTTCTCGGTGTCCGGCTCGTTCCTGCCTATGTCGGACGGCACCACGTTGAGTGATCTCCTCAACGCGAATGCCATCGACTTTACCGATCCCTTGAATCCGACCACCGCTACGCCGGGAGTTGATGGCGTTATCACGGTGACTGGCACTTCAGGCGACTTCACTGCCCTGCTGCCCATCGGCACCACGGGTACCGCGCGGGACTTCGCGTTCAACGGCGCTGGATTCCTTCCCAACTTCCCGGCACCGCCGATCAACGGTTTTGAGCAACTCGGCCTGGGGCCGCTGGTTTCCGTCGATTTGCTCCACGTCTCGCTCATTCGGCAGACGGACGCTTTCCTCGATCTCCGCGGCACTACCACGATTCATGCGGCGCAATTCAACGACACGGCCGGCACCTTTACGTTCAACGGTGTAACCGGTGCCAACGGCAGCTTCACGTTCGCCGGCCTCAACAGCGTCCCGGAACCGACGTCGCTCGCCCTGATCGGCGTCGCGCTCCTCGGCCTCAGTCTTACCAGGGTGTTCCGGCGCAAGAACTGAAGTTGTATTTGGTCCCGAAGAGGCGCCCTGCGGGGCGCTTCTTTTTTGGCGGTCATGGCTACGCACCCGCAATTGAGTTGGACACCCTGTGAACCGGGTGGCGCGTACGGATCGACGTGGGCGTTTGCGCGCGGGTGCAACGTGGTCCGAATGTGCAGGTTGGTGCGGCTATCCCGCTCGCGCGACTGCCCTTACACGCCCGCACGCATTGCGTAACGCGTGATGCAAGGCTCGGCATGCAGCTGCCGGCTGATCCGCCGATCGTTCGACGATGCTGATCTTGTCGGACAAAGGCGTACAGAAAAACACCCACCGGGACGCAAGGTGGGTGTTCTGTCGGGGCGCCAGTTCAGATCATGGCGTATGGGGGCGGTTGCGCCCGACCCACTCGTAGCCGCCAAGGCCGCTCCCGGCGCGACACCCGATCTGATACGTCGCATTGAGGCCGCTCGGGTTGAGAGCCTGCACGTCAACTGACCACCTCCCGTTGGCTCCCATGAGGATCCCGGGCTCGCCATGCTGGCCCTTGTCTCCTGTGTAGCCGGAAAAGCCGACGTTGCCGGCGGCACGCGCCACTACCGCCCCCTCCGGCGTGACGAGCAGGATCTCCAGGTTGGCCTCGTTGCCCCCGCCGAGCAGACACTCGATGTAATCGGGATGCTTGAAGTAGACGACATGTCGATTCCTGTCGTCCGTGCTTACGGAGCCTGTCTTGAACGGCGTGTTCTCTTCGTCGTGATCGTCCACCACCAGCCGGGCCACATGATTGTCGAACACGGGCGACGCCTTCGCGATACGAAAGTCGGCATCGGTCGTCGTGTTGTTCTGAACCGTGCAGAAGGCGATCACGCCGGGGTATGTGAATCCGGTCGGCGTCGTCGTGACGCGAACGACGCCATTGGAATAATTTCCTGCGGTCGACCCGAAGATGTCGAGAAAACGGGCCATCTGGGTTGCGGGCAGCGCAACCGATATCGGTGTACCCAGCGTCGCACCGCTCGTTCCGTCGAGGAGCGTGAGCGTTACGGTCGTCGCTTCATTGAGCGCCGAAACGAAGCAGTTCGTCTGGATGGGTGTGCCCCCTACACCGATCGAGCGGCGCAAGCCGGTGACGTACGCGTTGGCGCCGGTGAACGTGTGCGCGGGATAGCCTTCAATTTCGAAGCCAGAGGTCCTCGCCGTGTTATCGACGCGGGTGAACGCCGTGAACGGGATGGTTGTGCCCGGTGTGATTTCCTCGACCCATAACCAACCGAAGAGGCTGGCGCCGCCCGCGGGCACCGCGGGGCAAAGGGTCGGCAGATCAGGAACGGCCAGCACTCTGCCGGATTGGACCACCTGATTCGGACAGGCGACCGGCGCCTGTTGCGCAGGGGGCCCGCCAGCATAATCGACCCCCTTGTAGAACGTAATGGCAAGGTTGATCGCAGCGCCGGAGGCGTTGTGAAAGAAGAATGACGTCTTGAACGCAGTGCTCTTGACCGCAACCGGGATGATCTGGATCTTGTGGTATCCATCGGTACTGGTGGCGAGCGCGGGTATGCCGCACAACATCACCGTCACGGCGCAAACAGCGTTGATAATTCGGTGCAGTACAGGATGATTTGGCATTTATGGGCGGGAGAGGCGGGTTTTGACAGATGCGACCGGCAAAGGGCATAGCGAGCGAAATAGAGCAATATGCGTGCCGCGCTCGGTGCGTGTAGAGTAACAAGTCGTGTTAGCCGTGCGGGCGACTCACCATAGCCATCCGCTAGGTTCCGTTGCGCGGACCGGGGGCCACCCATCCCGAGATGAACGTGACCGGTCGAAATGAAGCGATGCCAGCATACATTCCCCTTCGCGTTTCGCCCGCTCCTGCTTAACCGCACCGCCCTCGGTTGCAGATGCAGACCTTCATGATCATCCGCGGCAGCCGTGCAACTGCACATCCGGTGCAGTTCTCGCCTGTGACGCACCGCCTCGGATCGCGCGCGCCCACCGCGTGTTGCATCGCCTATCCGCGAGGGCCGTGGTTTCCCTGATCAGCTTGGGCCCATGGGTAGCCATCTACCCCACGGGTCTTGTCCTCCTGCAACGCACATCCTCCCGGGCCCCGCGTGGGATCGGTATCGGCGTCGCCGTTGCAACCGGATTTGCGGCTTGGTCTCTGCTGATGCTGGCGATGCTCTGGTGCGACGCCTTTTCGCCGAAGTCGCTCGGCGCGGCCGGATGGCTGGTCGCCGCTATCTGGCTTGCGTACACGCTCGCCGCGTGCGAGCGCGCAGCGCAAGAACTGTGGTACGCGGCGCTGATTGCCGTCGTGATCGCAGGAGCCGCCGCCTTGTATGGGCTCTATCCTGTCGAAACCCCGCTCGGCAATCGCGATGAAGGCATCTACTCGGCGCGCGCGGAGCAGTTCGTCCGCACCGGCAGGGACCACATCGCTCCGCCGCTGGCGGACGCACTCACCGCCGCCCCACACCGCCCATACATCAATGGGCAGCAGTACGTGTTCCCTGGAATTTATGCGGGGGAGCGGGTGTGGACATACCAGTTTTCCGCAATCCCGTCCCTATGGATGGCTCAATCGCTGGCATCCCTCGGCGAGCTTGGGCGTTATCGCGCCAACGCAGCCATCGCCGCCTTTGGGCTGCTCGTGTTCTTGGGCCTTGCTCGTGGTGTTCTCAATCTCGAGTGGTCGCTGGTCGCCACGGCCGTATTCGCGACCAATCCCGCACAAGTGTGGATTGCACGAATAAATCTGAGCGAGCCGCTGGCCCAAGTGCTGACGCTCGGGGGGATCGCCGTAGCATTGCTCGCCCTAGAACAGCGACAGCCACGCATTGCCGCAGTGGCGGCCATCCTGTTCGGCATGGCGGTTGCCGTACGCATCGACCTGGTAGTCATCGCGCCCGCGCTCTCCTTCGCATGGCTGGTCCACGCTGCCAGTGCGACGGAACGAGACGCTGACCACCGAGCGACGTGGTGCGTGCTCACAATCGGAACTGCAATCACAGCGGCTGCCGCGGTAGCAGCGTATCTTCGAATGTCGCCGCGATATCTCGACGACAATGCCGCATACGTGTTTCCGGCGTTGGCGAGCGTCTTGATTCCTGCGACCGGGGTTGGCTTGCTCAGCATTGGCGCGCGCCATGCGGCGAAGGTGCGCGCACTCGTCTCTACTCTGAACATCCCGTTTGCGGCCGTGCTGATCACCGCCTTTGCCTACGCTGCGTTCCTGCGCCCGTACACCACGCCGTTCGCGCTCATCCAACGACCGGGAAGTCCGCTCGATGGCCTCCGCGATTATCGTGAAAGCTCACTTGTGAACCTCGCGGCGTATGTCACCTGGCCCGCGTTGGTGCTTGCACTTGCCGGAGTGATCTTGACCATCCGCTCAGCGTTGCGCGGCGAGCGTGCGGGTTCCGCGGCGCTGCTCGCGAGCGTATTGGGCGGTCCACTCGTCCTGTTCCTTTTCAAGCCCGGCGTCGCGCCCGATCATTTCTGGGCCATTCGGCGGTTCGTGCCGACCGGCATCCCGGCAGTAATTTTGTTCGCAGCGATCGCGATCAGTGCCGCCGCCGCCCGCCTTCGCTGGCATCCGGCGCCGCGTGCGGCTTGCGCGCTGGCAGGATCCGCGGCAGCAGTCATGCTGTTCATGCAGCGCGATACCGTTACCGTCGCCGAAAACCGGGGCCTAACTGAAGCGATACGCGCGGGCACCGGGGCGTCCTCGGGGAGTCTCTACCTACTGCGCAACGGGAGCCCACTCGGCGCGCCGCTGCTAGCCGCCGGCGAGCGCGTTCTTCCGCTGCGGGATTCGATGGCGTATGACCCTGACATTGACGCCGCGGTGATCCGCAAGGAGTGCCACCCGCAGCAACCCTGTCGCGTCATATACGACGACCTCACAGACATGGCGGGATTGTCAATGGCCCGCACGAGCGTGATGACGGTCAGGCGAAAGTTCATCGAGCGGACATACAATCCCCTCCCAAGAAAGACCGTGGTTGAAGAACGAACGTGGTTTGTTGGCGATCTCGAGGGCTTGCAGCCCGGCACCGCAGCGCCGCCGTTCGGCGCACGACGGGACTGGCGGACTGCGGAGGCAGGTCTCTACGCCACCGAACTAGGACCCGGTTGGTCGTTCCGCTGGACCAATGGCGCCGCGCGCCTTTCGGTTCCCGCAGACAGAACCGCCGAGTCGATCGAGTTTCACTTGCTCATACCGGACCGGCCCGATTTCCGGATGCGCCTGGCAATGAACGATAAAGTACTTTTCGATGGCCCCGCCCCGGCCGGCCCTTGGGTCAATGCGTTCCCTGTTCCCGCAGATTCGGCGGGGCAGTGGCGTGTCGTGCTGGACAGCAGTTCGTTCGTCCCAGCCGAGCTCGGCGCGTCCGATGACAAGCGCCGTCTTGGCGTGGCGTTGATGGGCATACGCCTCCTTCATTCCGGGCAGGCTGCACTGACGGACGGCCTCCATTCGTTCGCGTTGCGCTCTCGCATCGAACGGCTGAAGGACAAGGTTCCAGTGGCCATCGTGCAAGGTGCCACCGAACCGGTGCCGGTGGCGGTCAGCAACCCCACTGACAAATCTTGGACAGACCAAGTTGCCGGCGCGCGCGTGCGGCTCGGCATTCTTTGGTTCCGCGCGGGCCAGACGTCAACGCTCGCGGAGACCCGGGTCGACTTTCCTTTCGGGGTCGCGGCCGGCGAAACCGTGGTGATGAATGTTCCTCTGACACCGCAGTCGAGCGATGGCCACCCGTTCGAACCGGGACGGTACCGCGTGCTAGTCAGCCCCGTGCTCGAGGGCTTCGCCTGGTTCTATCTGCGTGGTGACACACCACTCGAGCTCGACGTCGAAGTTGCGCCGAAAGCTACCGAACGTGCATCCTGAGCAAGATCAGAAGCGTCAGGTCGTGGGTGAGCCACTGGTCAGGCTTTATGACGAGACCTACTACACCGCGGGGCTGCATCACCTTCACTGGTTTCGCAACAACGCAGCGAAGCAGCAGCGCCGCTGGAACGAGATCCTCCGCATGGTTTCACCGGACTCGAATGACACCCTCCTCGACCTCGGATGCGCGATCGGTGAGTACACATTTCGTCTGGCACCTCTCGTGTCGCGCACAATAGGCGTTGACTTTTCTCCTGCTGCGATCGCGATTGCGACACGCCGGGCCGCCAGTCTCAATCTGGACGTGGAGTTCCTACACGCATCCGTCTGCGATCTTTCGGCGATCACCGAGGGAACCATCACCAAGGCGGTTGCGGTGGATCTCGTCGAACACATAACCGATGAGACGCTTGACAAGATGCTGCGTGAGACGTGGCGCGTGTTGCGACCGGGCGGCACCTTGTCCATCTATACGCCATGCGCATCGCACTACGTTGAACGCCTGAAGGCCAAGAACTGGATTCTCAAGCAGATCCCAGGGCACATTGCGGTTCGTACTGCAGAAGAATGCGACCGTCATTTTGGGAAGCTGCCTTGGATTTTCCGCCAGCGCTACTTTTCCCCATCCACATATCCGCTCTTCGGACTGGTCGACCGCATGCTGTCGAAAGTACCGGGAATCGGAACTCTCTTTAGGTACCGCTACTGCGTGGTGCTGGAAAGAAGCGCGACCGCATGAAGCTGGTGATCCAAATTCCCGCCTTCAACGAAGCCGGACAGCTCCCCTGCCACCCTGCAGCAGCTTCCACGTGCTCTTGCCGGAGTATCGTCGATCGAATGGCTGGTCATCGATGACGGAAGCGACGATGACACCGCCGAAGCCGCGCTTCGCGCCGGTGCCGACCATGTCGTCCGGCTCCCCGCGCATCGGGGCCTGGCTCACGCATTCCTGATGGGCCTCGAGGAAAGTCTGCGGCGGGGCGCAGACGTCATCGTCAATACCGACGCCGACAATCAATATCAAGCGGCGGATATGGAGGCGCTGGTCCGCCCGGTTCTGGACGGCCATGCTGACCTGGTCGTAGGCGCACGTCCGATCGATACCATAGGTCATTTTTCAGCCATCAAAAAATGGTTGCAGCGCTTCGGAACCCATGTCGTGCGCACTGTTTCCGGTGTAAGCGTCGACGACGCCACCAGCGGGTTTCGCGCGTACAGCAGGGACACTGCGCTCAGCCTGGACGTTTTCTCGCGGTATACCTACACCCTCGAAACGCTCATTCAGGCCGGACAGTCCGGACTCCGGGTCGTCTCGGTGCCCGTTCGCGTGAACGCCCCGACCCGCCCGTCGCGGCTGGCGCTAAATTCGGCTCATTACGTGTGGCAGGCAATGATCACCATTGTGCGCGCGTTCGTCATCTATCGCCCGTTTCGCTTCTTCATCGTTCCGGCGCTGGCGGCGACCGTCGTTGGCGTCGCACTCGGCCTTCGGTTTGTCTACGCATACGTGGCCGAGCCGTCAGCCGGGCACGTCCAGTCGCTCATCCTGGCGGCGATTCTCATTCTCGGCGGGGGATTGATGGCGGCTGTCGCGCTGGTCGCGGATCTTCTTTCGATCAATCGTCGCCTGCTGCAGAGAATGCAGACACACGCCAGACGCGTCGCGTGGGCGAAGCGTTGAGAGCAATCTGGTATGTCACGCGCAAGTACCCGCCAAGTGTTGGCGGCATGCAACGCCTCGCCCACCAGATCGCGAGATCCCTCCAAGCACGCACCGATACCGTCGTTGTGCGGTGGGGACGCAGCCAAGCCGGCCTTCCCATATTCATTATGTACGCCGCTGCTCGACTGGTCTGGGGCGTTGCCAGAAACAAGGTTGGACTCCTGCATCTTGGTGACCCGGCACTCGCGGCGTTGGGATTGATCGCCCGCGTGCGGGGCGTACCGGTCATCGCAACCGTCCATGGCCTCGACGTCACTTACCGAGGTAGCATTTACCGCTGGTATCTCAATCGCTTTTTCTGGCGCCACCTCGACGGCTACATCTGCATCAGTCATTTCGTGGCCGATCTGCTCATCGCACGTGGCATCTCCCGTGATCGCATCCGTGTCATCCCGCTCGGCATCGACGTCCCGCCGGGCATCTCACCGCCCGGTGGGCTCCACGCGCGGCCAACCCTGCTCATCCTCGGTCGTCTTGTCCCGCGCAAGGGCGTTGCATGGTTCACCGACAATGTAGCCCCGGAGCTCTTCCGCCGACACCCGGATGCACGTCTGGTGGTTGCTGGCGAAGGCCCCGACCGTGATCGCATCCGCGCGAGCATCGCGTCGCATCGACTTGACGGGAACGTCGAGATGCGTGGCGCGGTTGACCACGTGACAAAGCAGACGCTGCTCGCAACGTGCGATGCGGTTGTCATGCCCAATATCCCGGTGGCCGGCGACGTCGAGGGGTTCGGCTTGGTCGCGCTCGAGGCTGGAGCATCCGGCAAGCTCACGTTCGCTGCCGACCTCGAGGGACTTCGCGACGCGGTGCGCAATGGTGAAAACGGTTGGCGCCTACCAGCGGGCGATGCCGCGGCCTGGATCGATGCCCTCGATCGCGCACTGTCGGATCGTCGAGCACTCTCGACGGCAGGACAACGGGCATTGCAATGCGTGCGCACCGACTTCAACTGGACCGAGGTGGGCCGGGCATACGCCAACAACGTCGGCGACTTTGCACGCCGCTGACAGTGCGCCGCGCGCTCGAGTGGCTGGGAATAGCGGCGGGCGGTGTACTGCTCGCCTACATGATTCGGTACGTCGTTGCCAACGCATCCAGCCTGCAGGTGGATTGGAGCCGTTTCAGCCTCGCTAAGGCGGTTCTCTCGATCCTCCTGCTCGGCGGCGGCTACACCGCATTCGCCACGGCGTGGGCGCGGCTCGCAGAACGCGCTGGTCTGCACGGCACGTGGCGCGAGCACGCTGCTCGATGGTCAGTCAGCCTTCTGGGTAAGTACGTGCCGGGAAAGATCTGGCACGCCGTGGGACGCGTCGCCCTGTACCGCGACAAAGGCCGGTCACCGCCGGCCATAGCCGCCTACCTGCTGGAAGCCACTACGCATCTGGCCGTTGCGTCAACGATGGCAGGCCTTTTCCTGATCGATGCCCCGCAGCCCGTACCGCGCTGGATGCCGGCGTCGATCATCGTCGCGGGAGTGGTACTGGTGCTTGTCGCTGTGACTGGGTATCTCGAGAGGGTGATCGTCAGCGTCCTCGCTAGAGGGCGTGGCGTGACGTGGCATCGTCACTTATCTCTCCGCTTGATGGCCAGCGTGCTCGGCTGGGAGGTCATCGGTTATCTCCTTCTCTCCGCCGGGTACCTGGCGGCGGTCGCCGCACTTGGTCTCGACGCATGGTCACTGGCCTTACCGTTGATGGGAGGACTGCTACTAGGAGGTGTCGCCGGCCTCGCCGCGGTCTTCGTTCCCGCGGGGCTCGGGGTACGTGAGGGCACACTGGCTTGGGTATTGCTGGGGTCAGTCGCCCCGCCGACTGCCGTCATGCTCTCCCTCATTTCACGGGTGTGGTTGACGGCTGGAGAAGCAATCATCGTGACGCTGGGTACCTCGGTGGTTTCCAATCATCGGCGCCACGCCGGGTCGGTACGCAAGCCCCGACCCGCGGCCGGCGGTCTGGAATGGTATGGCAATCTCGCTGACCCAAAAGGGCGCGTTCGCCGCGCAAATAGGATTGCGACTGCCCTGACCTCGCTCGGCGGCGCCGAACTATTCCGGACTCGCCTGCTCGATGTCGGCTGCTCCGCAGGGACGATGACAAATGCGCTAGCAGCGCATTGCCGATTCGTCGTTGGGACCGATGTCGACTCCGTCGCGATTCGCTACGCAAATACGCACGCTCCCGACCGTGAGTCGGCCGCGTTCATCGTGGCAGCTGGTGAGCAACTGCCCTTCTTGGACGATGCCTTCGACGTCGTAGTCTGCAATCACGTGTACGAGCATGCGCGGGACCCTTACGCGATGATGAACGAGATCTGGCGCGTGCTCCGCCCCGGAGGCTGGTGCTATTTCGCAGGTGGGCACACACTGCAGCTGATCGAGCCCCACTACCGGCTGCCCCTCCTGTCGTGGCTACCCAAGAGAATGGCAGACAGCTATTTGCGCTGCTTCAAGCGCGGCGAGCGGTACGAAGAACGCTTCCTGATGCCATGGCAGGTTCCCCGACTGTTCTCGCGTTTTGGCACACGGTGGCTCGCGTCGACCGCAATGTTGCAGGATCCCGCTCGGTACGAACTCATGCCCGAGTGGTGGCCGCGATGGTGGCCTTTGCGGATCCCCCGGGCGATCGCGGCGGTAGTGGCGCGCGTCGCGCCGACATACATCTGGATGTTGCGCAAATAGGGGGTCAGCTGGATCAGCCACGTCCGCTAGCCACACCCGATACTCCCACGCGCGCCAAGGATCGAACGGATTTCAGGCATGCAAAAGCCCGGCATTCACTGGTACTACGCCGCGACGGCAGATGTGCAAGTGAATACCGGCGCCAGAGAGAGCAACCACCTCACTGATCCCTCTGGTTCCAAGCTAGAAACTGTCCACATCGGTGGCGCGGAACCACGGCACACTCACACCGTTGCCGGAATTGCAGGTGATGCCATATGGAATCGGGACGGTCGTATTGCCCCCCTCCCGAAACGACACGTCGATGTACCAGCGCGTAGTAAACCCCGCGTTCACCTGCCCTCGGTGCCCCGTGAAGATGTAAAAGCTCGTCGCTCCATTGCCTCCGCTGCTGTACGGAGGACTTGTCGCGAAAACTGGAGCAAGGAAGGGGTCGCCGGGCCCACGAAGCTGGATCTCGAGATCCGCCAGCCTGGGGCTTACCAACTCACACTTCACGTAATCAGGTTGGTGCAGAATGAGCCAGTGAATCTGCTTCTTGGTGACGTCCGTGATGTTGGTGCCGTTATCCACCGTACCGCATGGATTCTGGGCATAACAGACCGACCGGCGTTGCGCATTGTCGTTCGCCTCGAAGGACCGGGCAATGCGGAAATCTGCGGCAAGCGTCGCGTGTTCTTCTACAGTGCAGAACCCGACGAACGCCCTGCCATCTGCCGCAGTATTGGAAAAACGCGCGCGAACGTTGGTGTAGTCGCCCGCGGGGGCCGCTGCCACGGCAAACACGTCCAAGTGCCTGATATTCTCGTAAGGCTGCAGCGTGCCGTCTATGTTATTGCCGATCTGCGCGTTGGTAAGCCCGTCGAACAGGGTGATCCGATAGCTCACCGCTTCCCCCAGCGCGCCGGCGAAGCAGTTCGTGTCGTACCGAACGGGTGGTCCGGCAACCCGCTTCAAACCCATCGACGCCGCGTTACCCGCCGAAAAGTACCCCGCAGGTATCGCCTCTACGCTGAAACCGCGGCCTTGCGAGGTCTGGCTACGCGAATAGACGGCGAAGCTATGTATCTTCTCGGCCGCCGCGTCTTCCAGAATGAGCATGCCAAAGTGCGACCCCGCCCCCAACGTGCACTGCGTGTTTAGTATCAGGAGCCCAACCGAGTTCGCCGGGATCGTCATCTGATTGCACGGGCGAAGCCCGGGCACGGGGGAGTTGTTGGCTTCGTAGAACTTTACGTCCACCGTCAAATCGGTTGCATCACTGTTACGAACGTACACCTCCGTTCTGAAGGATGCGGTGTGGGCCACGACCGGCACCACCATAACGGTACCCCACCCAGCGGTCGTCTGCCCCCAGCTTGCACTGCTCACGAGCAAGACAGCGAAAATACCGAGCAGACACCAAACTCTTTTTAATTCCACGGCAGTCCCCTAGCTGAGTTAGCAATGCGGCGCGGCCTGACTGGCCCGTCGTCGCCCCCGACGACACCCGCTCTGAGGCGGGGGAACATACTGCGTTCGGTGCCGTAACTTTGCAACTGCGGTGTGCGGACGGGAGTCTGCAGCCGTTGGCGATTCGCGGGTCGTGAAGGCCTGCGCGCACGCCCTCCGATTCGGATCGGAGGCCGGAAGCGCTCAACGGAATTCGGCGGGGCGTTTGCCTGCGCTCGACGAGCGCCTACACTCGGTGCACGCCGCCGCTACGCGCCAAGGCTACGCCGCGCGCATTCGAGCGTTGCCAAAGCAAAGGCCCAACCTGCGAGGGGTGGGGCCTTCGCCAGCTTACAAAAGCAAAACGCCCAACCTTGGCTGGTTGGGCGTTTTGTTTATGGGTGCCTGACGATGACCTACTTTCGCATGGGTAATCCACACTATCATCGGCGCGCCGCCGTTTCACGGTCCTGTTCGGGATGGGAAGGGGTGGTGCCAGCGGGCTATGGTCGTCAGACGTTGATCGGGTCGGGGGGCGGCTGGAGCGCGTTTCGCGCTTACAGCGGCGCCGACGAGGGAAGAAGTAAAGCGGGTTTGATTGTGTTGGCAAACACCGCAACGCTACGCGAGTGCGTAGGGTTATGGGGTCAAGCCGCACGGGCAATTAGTATCGGTTAGCTTAAGGCATTACTGCCCTTCCACACCCGACCTATCAACGTGGTGGTCTGCCACGACCCTTCAGGGGGATCTAGTCCCCGGGAGATCTCATCTTCAGGCACGTTTCCCGCTTAGATGCTTTCAGCGGTTATCGCTTCCGCACATAGCTACCCGGCAATGCGACTGGCGTCACAACCGGTACACCAGCGGTGCGTCCACTCCGGTCCTCTCGTACTAGGAGCAGCCCCCGTCAAATCTCCAGCGCCCACGGCAGATAGGGACCAAACTGTCTCACGACGTTTTGAACCCAGCTCACGTACCACTTTAAATGGCGAACAGCCATACCCTTGGGACCGGCTACAGCCCCAGGATGTGATGAGCCGACATCGAGGTGCCAAACACCGCCGTCGATATGAACTCTTGGGCGGTATCAGCCTGTTATCCCCGGCGTACCTTTTATCCGTTGAGCGATGGCCCTTCCA